>CAYYPK010000113.1:0-1563 GCA_964473525.1 uncultured bacterium | reverse complement strand
ACGACACGTCGCGTGCCCTGAGCGACGCCCGTCTGTGACCTATATCGTGAACGTCTTGGTATCCACGACGGAGCCATCGACGTACATCCGTATGCGGTAAGACCCGGCGCCGGCGAGCGTCCTCGTCGTGCCGTCCAGATACTTGTCCCACTGCGAGGACGTGCCCCACAGCTTGTTCGTGTCCGTGAGGGTGGCGTCCGGCGCGCGCTTGTAGTAGCCCGCCGGTGATGGACCCCAATACCCGTTGTCAATGACGCGCTTCACGACCCAGCTGGAGCTCTGCCACAGCTCAATGTCGAAGCGCACAACGCCTGCCGTGGCGAGTTGGTAGTCGATACGGCCCGGCCATGAGGCAGGCAGCGCCAGCAGCTCTGTCGTGCTCGGCTGCGCGGCGGTGATCCCTTCGGTAGAAGGCTGAGTGACGTCGTCGCCGATCTCGGTCTGGAACGCCTCCGCCCAGCGCTCCGTCTTCGTCGCGCCAACGTCCTTCCAGTGGTTCTTGCCTATCTGCTGCCAGCCCGATCCGTTCCACGGAGCGACCGAGATGCTGTTGATGCGCTTCTTGATGCGGGCCTGCACCTGCTCGTACGTCTCCGTCGCGGTCTTCCAGCCCATGTTCATCATGACGCGTATCTGCGCGTGCATGTCGATGTGGCCGGGTACGTTCACGGACGACACCACGTGCTTGCCGCCTTCCATGATCGGATGGATCTGGAGATCCCGATTGAGGTACTCCCCGTTGACGACGGCATCGTAGTCGAACCGTTCATCAAGGTACTGGATTACCGCACGCCAGATGTACCAGGGCGGTAGCGAGCCGATATCGTTCCAGTCGCCGGCGTTCCACAGATACCGGTATGGCTGAGGACAGCGGATGGCGTCGTCGGGGAAGGAGCCTCCCGCTGGGTCGGATACCTTGGCCATCGCCTTGTCTGCCCACCACGGCAAATCGTACTTGCGGTAGATCGGCGGACCAGGAGGGTCGGGCTGTGATGCAGGCTGTCCGCCGGACTTCACGACCGGCCAGGTTGGGTCCGGGGGAGCGTTGTGCCACGTCGTCGACACTTCCCAGTTCCAGAAGAACGGCAGGTTGATGGGTTCCGACCCGGGCCGAGTGATCGCTGAACGCGCCATTTGCGCGTCCTGGACCGCCTTCAGCATGTCCTTCCACTTGACCAGATCGGCAGCTGGGTTGAACGTCGTCCCTGAGCCCGGGGCGCCGCCGCCGCCAATCGAGCCCCCGTTGATGCCTCCGAACGTGTCGTCCTCGAGGAACCAGCCAGCGCAGGCGTTCCGCATGTTCCGGGCGAGGGCGGTGTCCTCGGTCAGACGCTCGCGGATGCGATCTACGTACGCCGCGAGCTTCGCATCCGACCAGGGGTCGAAGTTGTCTACATGGCCCCGGCTGAGCCCGAACAATGAGCGGGAGATCACGGCGCGGAACGAGCCGGTCGCCGCGTTCGTTGGACCAGGATCCTTGGTCGGGTCTACCACGTTCCGGCTCGCGACGCGCTTGAGGAAACAGTCGTCGTTCGCGGCGTCGCCAACCCAGGCGTTGGCGTT
>CAYYPK010000112.1:0-1745 GCA_964473525.1 uncultured bacterium | reverse complement strand
GCCCGGATTCAGGGCTAGGCAGGTCGGACAAGGCGAAGGCGTCCATCCGCGCCGCCCGCAAGCTGGAGGCTGTCACCCCGTTCTGGGAGCTGACCGCCGCGAACGACCGGCTCAGCGACCGCGCCGAGAACGAAGCCTACGTCGCCGTCAAGCGTGGCGAGACGTACGCGCTCTACTTCACCAAGGGCGGTCAGGTGACAGTCGATCTGAGCGACGCTCTGTCGGAGATGAGGCTACGGTGGCTCGACGTCACCTCGGGTGAGTGGGGCTCGGACGCGCCGGTCGCGGGCGGCGGGCCGCTAGCCGTCGAGGCGCCGGACGACCGTGGTTGGGTCGCTGTCATCACCAGGTAGCGCGCGCGACGGCAATGGAGACACACGCGATGGACATGTTGGAGCGCCTCGGCCTCGCGACGGACACCCGCGCCCTCATCATTCACGCGGACGACTCGGGCATGTGTCACGGCGCGAACGTCGCCACACGCGACGCCCTGAACTCGGGCGCGGTGAATTCCACCGCTGTGATGGTCCCTTGTCCCTGGTTCCCCGAATTCGCGGCGATGTGTCGAGAACACCCGGAGTGGGACGTCGGCGTCCACCTCACGCACACCGCCGAGTGGCAGGAATACCGCTGGGGGCCGGTGCTGCCGGCCTCCGACGTGCCGGGCCTCGTCGACGACGAAGGCTACCTTTGGCGCCAGGGCCCCGGGGTAGCCGACCACGCCACCGCCGACGAGGTCGAGCGTGAGTCTCGGGCGCAGATCGACCGCGCGATCAAGTTCGGCATCCGCCCGACGCACATCGACACACACATGGGTGTCATGGGCTACTCGCCCGCCTACGCGGAGGCGTACCACCGGCTTGCGGCGGACTACGGGCTACCGGTGACCGTTCGGGGCCCGCTCACCGCGTCCGGGCGGGAGCAGATAGGCCCGGCCGTCGCGTCGCACATCGACTCCGGCGACGCGCCGGTCGTCCTGCGCTCGCCCGGCCGCGTTGAGTCCGTGGCTTTCGAGCCAAGGATGCAGGAGTATCAGGACGCCTTGCGCGCGCTCGAGCCCGGCGTTACGCAGATAACGCTGCACCTGGGTACCGACAGCGACGAAATGACGGCGATCATGCCCGAACACATCGACCGCGTGAACGACCTTCTCGCGTTCTCGGACCCGTCTACGCGCGCGCTGATCGAGGACGAAGGCATCAGGCTCGTGCAATGGCGCGACATCGGGGCGGCTTACTGCTAGGCAGGTTGCCTGGCGCCCGACGCCGGAGAGGCGCTCATCGACACTTCGCACCACGCCGCCCGCGACACGTCCCGCCCGAAGATCGTCACGACGACCGGCGTGCGCTGGCAGGTGTTCCCGGTCGGCGTGGGTCTCATCGCGCTCAACTCGTGGTGGGTCATGCTGGGGAGCGAGGTGTGGCACTCGACGCAACTGACCATCGCGTCGATGTTCTTCAACGCCGTGTTCACGCTGTTCCTGCTCGTGCTTGGGTCGATGGCCGTGCGCTGGATTGCCCCGCGCGTTGCCCCGACGCGCGCCGAGATCCTCGTGCTGTACGCAATGGTGGTCATCATCTCGACCATCAGCGGCCACACGATGATGGGCTACTTGCTCCCGGCGCTCGAGCACGCGTACTGGTTCGCGACCCCCGAGAACGAGTGGCCGGCGCTCTTCGGCCACCACCTGCCCACCTGGCTTGTCGTGAAGGACCGCGACGTGTTGCGCGGTTATTTCGAGGGCG
>CAYYPK010000111.1:0-1750 GCA_964473525.1 uncultured bacterium | reverse complement strand
GTCGCAGACGCTCGGACAGCGCTCCGAGGATGGCTGCCTCCACCGTTGCGCGGAATCTCTCCTCGCTCAGGTAGCCTAGATGCGTGCTGTGCACGCGGCCGGCGTGGTCAACGACGACGTTCGTCGGTATGCCCCGCGCACCATAGGCTATAGAGATGTCTCCGACCGCGTCGAACACGATCGTGTATTCCATCCCGAACTCGACCACCCCAACGCGCGCATCCTCCAACTCGTCATACGTCGCGACGCCGACGATCGTGAGTCCGGGCAACTCGCGCGCGTGAAGTTCGACGAGTAGGGGGATCTCCGCCTTGCAGGGCGGGCACCACGACGCCCAGAAGTTCAGGAGAACGACATCGCCTCGGTAGTCTGCCAGACTCACGGGGGCGCCATCGAGTGTCGGCAGCGTGAAGGCGGGAGCTGTCTCGCGCGCGTGAGCTGCGGTCGTCACGAAGATCCCGAGCGCGAGGATGGCAATGCGCGTCGTGTGAAGATTCATGGTGCTTCCTGGGAGCTGATACCTCGCAGTCCACGTGCCGCTGTCCGTCCCCATGAGTACCCCGCTCGGACAGTGTGTCCCAACGCCCACTGCCTGACGCCTGCCTCCCGAGAGGATCCCTCACCAACCGTGGTCTTGCCCGCCGAGGGCATCTACCGGTGCCCTTCCGCACAGCGATATCCGCCGGGTACCACGCTGGATAAACTGCGCCATAAGCCCTTATATTGGAAGTGATATCAGGGCTCGATGGGTATCGGCGCACGGCCTATACCTGTGCGATCAGCCGCTTGCTCTGTTCTTCGAATTCGTCGTTACTGACAAAGTCCCCCTCGCGCCGATGTGACAGATCGTGCATGCGGTCCGAAGCGCTGAGAAGGGGGTGCCCTTTGAGGGTGTCTACACCGTCAGTTTCGTCCGGCTCCGCATCCTTCATCCCCGCCGCCCGACAGCATGCATGCCCATGACGCGGCAAGGATCGGTTTGGTTTGGCAGCGGGACCCGGCCCCTGCGGACTTTTGGTGTGATCGCTCCGTATACTCCCGTGGTGCGCGGCACACGCCGTGCGCTACTGCGAGCCGGGCACTGCCCGCACCAGGAAGCCTGCCTGCTCGCGATGTCCAAAGGCGATAGCTAGAAGAAACACGAAAGGTCTAAACATGAAGCGCATCGGACTACTCGCTTCCGTAGGGGCGGCGTTGGTACTGGGAGTCTTCGTGGTACACGCAGCAACGGCTGTCAAAGAAGAAGCACAGCAACCGCTGCTCGTGGGTGTGCTGCACCACGCCGACTGGTGCGGTAGCTGCAAGGTATTGGACCCCAAATTAGAGGCCGTCAAGCGCGACTTCCAGGACCAAGGCGTGCTGTTCACGCAGGTCGACCTGACCGACGAATTCACGCAGGCACAGTCCGTTTTGTTCGCGTCGTGGGTCGGCTACAAAGACGTGCTGGCTAAGAACCAGAAGACCGGGTTTATGCTGCTCGTAAACCCAGCAACCGGGGAGACCATGGGCAAGTTGACCAAGGTGCAGTCCGAAGACGAACTACGCGCCACAATCGGTGAGGCACTGGAAGCCGTCAAGAAACTCTAAATCCACCCAAACCATAGACTGGCGTCCCACTTATGACACGCCTTGGAGGCGTGTCGAAGGCGTGTCATAAGACAACGCTATCGGAAGCCAACCACAACGCGTTCGGGTCGGGAGGGTGTACATAGATCGGTGTAAACGACCATGGCTGATATAGCATGGGGGT
>CAYYPK010000110.1:0-1837 GCA_964473525.1 uncultured bacterium | reverse complement strand
CGCGCTTGAGGAAACAGTCGTCGTTCGCGGCGTCGCCAACCCAGGCGTTGGCGTTGCGCCAGGCGTCGTTCTTTTCGTCCTGATCGCTTTGCGTTGGCCAGAACGTGGACGGGGCTACATCGGTACCGTGACCCCAGAAGCCACTCGTGGGGGCAGCCTGTGCCAACAGCCGGTCGCAGGCCTGGTACGTCCCGCCTTCCCCATCACGAATGTCGTCGAATTCGCCTGCCAAAAGGGTGGCGGTTGGTTGCCAGAACCCCCAGAAGCCCGATGGGGTGTTGTGGGCGACCTCTTCACCTAGCCTGAACGTCCCCAGCCGGCGACGTGGGCTCAGTCTGGCTTGCAGCATCACTTCGGTCCTTCCATGCGTAACCGTGCCCATTGGGTCGGCACTGAATCGCCGACGCCGGCGGCCGCTGTTATCCCTCGTCGTGCGAGGAGCGCGCGGAACCCGTAGGCCCACAATGTCCGGGTCCCGCTATCGTATTTCACCGTGCCAAGGGTTTCCCATCGCGTGATTCCGCCTAGCTGAGGCGTGAGGTACTCGCGTGTCCAGGTCGCGCCGCCATCGGCGGAATGCTGTACGGCGTGTGCCGATCGGACAATGCCATCGGCGTCAAGTACGGGTTCACCGTTCACGCCCCACAGCTCGGAATCCGACGCTGCGTGGAATCCGATCTGCGCAGGGCCGGTGGACAACTCCCACGTACGTCCCCCGTCCCGGGTGAAAGTGGGGCCGCTTGTGTGTCGCCAACTCCACCCGTTGGAAGGGGTAGCGAAGCTCACACGGGTTCCAAACGTCGGCGCCACGCCGTTTCGAGGATTGCCATCGAGGGCCTCCCAGGTCCGTCCGGCGTCGTCGGAGCGGAAGAAGTGCAGAACCTCCCCACCATTGGCGGGAATACGCACGTACTGGTCGTCGACCATCGCGATAGACTCGATGGCAGTCGTAGGACCCCACGTCGGGTCGACCCAGTCGTCGGGCGACTGGTCGCCATACATGTGGGCTCCCCACGTCGCGCCTCCGTCCCGTGTAGCCAGCAGGATGTGACCGCGGTACACGACGTACTGCCGTCCGCTTTCGTACTCTCGGGCCGCCCCAAGAATGCCCGCCATGATGCCCACTTGCTCGTTCGCAAACCGCACGACCGAGAAATACCGACGATCGGCATCGCGCGCCAGGTCCTCATCGCCGAAGTACGTGACCTCGTCGATGATGCCCTCCTCGTGCGACCACGTACGGCCCCCATCCCACGTCCGAAGGAACGTGACAGGCGCGTCGATGGAGTTGTCCTCACCGGGGTTGTGTCCATCCACGCGGTCGAACCACAGGTCGCCTGTCAGGTCCGCGTGCGCCCATCCGTTAAGGGGGTCGGCGAAGCGCGCGCGATGCAGCACGCGGTATTCGTCCTCGCCGATGGACTGCACGTCCCACGTCTCTCCGCCGTCGAACGTGTCCAGGCGTAGGCGCTCTCGTCCGCTGTCTCTAAGCGACAGCACCCACCCCTCGTCCGCGGTGATGAAGTGCAGGGCTTCGTACGTGCCCTGCCCCTCCTCCGGAATCTCCACCTCGACCCACGGCGACGCGTGCCCCACCACGGCCAGCGCTACGAATGCCAGTAGTGCCATGACCTCAACTGCGCGATGGAGGGCGGTACGCGCGGGCTCTGTCATCGAGCGCGCCTCCTTCCCGTTACCGTCTGCCGCGGCGAATGCGCCCACCTCGAAGACAACCCGGCCGAGGACCGGCACGCTTCGCGAGTGCCGACGTCACGGGTTCCTACGACACGTCGCGTGCCCTGAGCGACGCCCGTCTGTGACCTATATCGTGAACGTC
>CAYYPK010000109.1:0-1960 GCA_964473525.1 uncultured bacterium | reverse complement strand
GACTGCTGAAAACGACTCTCACCATCGTCTCTTGCTCACAGTCGCAGTGTCCGGCGAACGGCTTGGAAGCGGGGATCGCTTCGCAGCGGATCGAGAAGTGGCTCGACCGTGAGGCAGACAAGTCGGACAGCACGACAGCTTCCTGACCCGTTGCGAGCGGCTCCTCGCTACGACCGTGCGCGGCCAGACCATGGCGAAGTAACTGGAGCAATGCCGACTGGCGTTCCTTCCTCTCCTTGTCCCGTGCGGGTGCGCGCGCGGACCTGCGCCGTCCGGGCAAGGCTCCCCGCCCTTCTTGGATGCGACCTCTTGCTTCGTCATAGGCTCACGATTCAGCGCGATTACCTCGACGTGGCCGCTTGTGTGCCCATCGGGTCCGCAGGACTATCTAGCCACCTGCCCAAACACGCGGTTTGCCGCCGCCTACACCCCGTCACTCCAGCATCCCGGTCACCGTTGCACTGTCACTCGCTGGCAACGCAGGATGGGTCGGATGCGGTCGCCTGGGCGTGGCTGTCTGCCGATGGCCGACGGACGCGAACGCGCTACACCCGTTGCGCGCCGGGACGCCCATCCTCGACGATAAAGGACGCCCGGGTGGACATGGGGCTGCCCTGATGGGTGACGTATTCCAGCACCTGGTAGTCGGCGGTCCACGACCGCGGCGTGATCGCGCACCGGACATAGCCGCGCTGGTCGTTGAAGAACCGCACTGACGGGTTCTCCGCCAGCATGCCGGCTGTCGTCGCCCGGGTGTCGCCGCCATCCCCGCCCGAGGAGATCGAGGTCCCGATAAACTCGGTGCCGACGACCGCCGACGCCGCGTCACGATAGTCGACCCGCAGATCGTTCACCCAGTTGTTGTGGATGTCCCCGGTCAGCACCACCGGATTGGTGGGTCGCCTCGCGGCCAGGAACTCCATCAACCGGCGGCGCGCCGGCTCGTAGCCGCTCCACTGATCCATGCTGATGCGCTCGTCGGTGCCCGGTGCGTGGTCGACGCGCGCCATCATCACCTGTTGCGGCAACACGTTCCACTGGCTCGACGACCGGTCGAGCCCGTCGACCAGCCACGCTTCCTGCGCCTCCCCCAGCAACGTGGCGTCCGGCGCGCTCACCTCGGCGCAGGGCGCGCCGAATTGGTCGCCACACGGCTGGTCGGTGCGGTACTGCCGGGTGTCGAGGACGAAGAACGACGCCAGGTTCCCGTAGGTGAACTGCCGGTAGAGCTGCATCTGCGCGCCCACCGGCGTGGCCGATCGGCGCAGCGGCATGTGCTCGAAGTACGCCTGATAGGCCTCCGCCCGGCGGCGGAGGAACAGCTCGGCCGGGAACCCCTCCTCTTCAGACACATCCGCCGCGTAGTTGTTGTCCACCTCGTGGTCGTCCCACGTCACGATGAAGGGAAACCGCGCGTGCGCCGCCTGCAGATCCGGGTCCATCCTGTAGAGCGCGTAGCGGTTTCGATAGTCCCGGAGCAGCTCGATTTCGTCGCCCGTGTGCTTGCGCGCCCGGCCGTCACGTCCCTCGTACTCGTAGATGTAGTCCCCCAGGTGGAAGACCAGGTCGAGGTCGTCCTCCAGCATGTGCCGGTACGCGGTGAAGAACCCGGTCTCGTAGTGCTGGCAGGACGCGAAGGCCATGCGCAACCGGTCGACCGGAGCGCCGGGCGCCGGCAGCGTCCGTGTGCGTCCGACACGGCTCGCCTCGCCCCCCGACCGGAACCGACCTCGACATGCACCGTGTGCCCCCGATCCGGGATTGCCACGACGGTGCCGCTGCGCACGACGTCCGTCATTCGCTCGTCACGCGCGAGCGCCCAATCGACCTCGACCATCTCGTCGGGCATGCCCCCGCCTTCGAGTGGCACCGGGGCCAGACGGGTCCAGAGCACGACACCGTCGGGCGACGGATCACCGGACGCGACCCCCAGGCTGAAGGGCGGTCCGGCAAACGTCGG
>CAYYPK010000108.1:0-1993 GCA_964473525.1 uncultured bacterium | reverse complement strand
GCCCGGCTGGAACGAGCGCACGTGCCACGTCGGTCGCCGCCAACTGTTGGTGAGCGCGCCCGAGCAGGCCCGTCGATTCCGGGTCTCGCGCGGCTGTGGTAGGATGCGGGCACGAAGATGTTGCTGGAAATCCGAGACGCCGAGGTAGGACGACCACACCCCATTGGGCGCCATCGTGCAGATACACGACGAGTCGCGGCTACGCGCGCTCGCCCAACACAGCTCCAACGACATTGTCGTCATCGACGAAACAGGGCGGCTGGTGTACGCGGTGCCCTCCGCCGAGGGTAAGGGCGTCACGGGGTACACGCTGCTCGACCTCAAGGGGCAGAACGTGATGGAGTTGGTCCATCCTGCGGACCAGGCGAGGGCGCTCTCCGCTCTGGCCGACATCGTCATGTCGCCGGGCGAGACGTTAACGCTGCACAGCCGTATCCACCACCAGGACGGCCGCTATCGTCACGTGGAAGTGGTCGCGTCCAACCATCTGGCTGACCCATCGATCGAGGGGATCGTCCTGAACCTCCAGGACATCACCGACAGCGTCACGGCGGAGCATCGCCAGGACATCTTCCTCGAAATGCTCGGTGGCCTCGACGTCAGCACGGTCGTCCTGCTCGGGGACCACATCGTGCGCGCCAACGAGGCATTCTGCCGCCTGACAGGCTACACGGAGGAAGAGCTACAGGCGTTCGCCTCGGCCTTCGACCTCATCGCCGAGGGGGTCGAGGGTCTCCGGCAGCAGTTGGCGCGACGTCAGCGCGGCCGCGTGACGAAGGCGACGCACGAGTGCTCGCTACGGCGGAGCGACGGCGAATTCGTGCCTGTTCGGGTGACGTTCCGCGTCGGAGAGGCGGAGGACGACCCGGAGTTCGTCGCCATCGTCGAGGACATCACGGAACGTAAGCTCATGGAGGCGGCGCGCCAGGCGCAGATACAAGCGCTCGAGTCTCAGGTGGGTGACCTGCGGCGCGCCGTCGCTCGGAAGTACGACTTCGAAGCGATCGTAGGCTCGGCGCCTGCCATGCAGCGAGTGTACACGCAGATGGAAGCCGCCATCGACTCCGGCCTGACCGTGCTCATCACCGGTCCCACCGGCTCGGGTAAGGAACTTATCGCGCAGGCGATTCACCACCACAGTCCACGAGGCGCCGGTGGCGCGCCAGCGACGGAATTCAACTGCGGAGCCGTTCCCAGAGACCTGATCGCCAGCCAACTGTTCGGACACCGCCGAGGGGCCTTCACGGGCGCTGATCGCGACGCCGCGGGCCTGTTCGAAGCAGCTACCGGCGGCACCCTCATCCTCGACGAAATCGGCGAGATGGCGATGGACGCTCAGTCGATTCTCTTGCGCGTGTTGCAGGAGCGCGAGGTGCAACGGCTGGGCGAGACGACGACGCGTCCGGTGGACGTGCGCGTTATCGCCGTCACGAATCGACACCTCCCCACTGAGGTGGCCGCCGGGCGCTTCCGCGAGGATCTGTACTACCGCCTCGACGTGCTGACGATACACGTGCCAACGCTAGCGGAACGCCGGGAGGACATTCCGATGCTCTCCGACCGGTTCCTGGCCGACATCTGCGAGCAGATGGGCAAGGAGGTGGCCGGGTTCACGGAGCAGGCGGCGGAGCTGCTGCTGACGTACTCGTGGCCGGGAAACATCCGCGAACTACAGAACGCCGTCCACAGCGCGGCGGCGCTCGCCCCAGCGTCGGGCCCCATGGACCGGCATCACTTCCCGATCGAGATGACCGGCGCGGACGCCCTGTCTACGGAGATACGGGCGCGCGGGCTCAGCTACAAGGACTCGGTGGCGGCGTTCCGCAGGCAGGTGGTCCAGGACGCTCTGCGCGCATGCGACGGCAACCGCACGCGGGCGGCGGAGATGCTGTCGATGAAGCGGCCCAACCTCGTGCGGCTCGTCCGTGAGCTGGATATCGACGACTAGGGCGATTCGACATTTGGTTCGATGGCGTTCTGTGCGCTATGGTAC
>CAYYPK010000107.1:0-2023 GCA_964473525.1 uncultured bacterium | reverse complement strand
ACAGGTCACGCTCACGACTGGATCAGGGGGCGAGTATGACGTGACGCGGAAGTCCTGGGGCTTCTATGCGACACCCTCGACCAACGGGCGGCTGATGCGATTCGGTCTCCGCTCGGCCCTGGTCAAGAATCGGATCGGTCAGTATTTTGTGATGCTCGTGGAAGTCGGCAAGGAAGCGTGGTTCGAGGAGTACCTCGCATCCGAGCGCCTTAGCGCGCTGTGCTGGTTCGACAACCAGGACGACCTGTCGAAACTGGACAGGACGTTTTCCCAGGAGCCTGATGGGCGGTGATATTGCGGACCTGTGTCCGCTCTGCCACGGCACTCGGTTCGCGACCGTCTTTGTCTACGAGGCACCGCCACCCGGGGAGGTGCGCTTCGACTTCTCCGGCACGGGCTACCACCGGAAGGTGTTCCGCTGTGACGGATGCGGTCACTTTCAGTCGCTGCACACGATGGACACAGCCGGTTTCTACGAGGAGGCTTACGTCGCGGCGACGTATGGCTCCGATGGCCTGCGGCGCGCCTTCGACCGAATCACGGCGCTGGACCCAGCCTCGTCCGACAACGTGGGCCGGGTGCAGCGGATCCTGGATTTCGTGCGCGGCTCGAAGACGCCCACAGAAGAGGCCCGCCAGCCAACTGTCCTTGACGTCGGCTCGGGCTTGTGTGTGTTCCTGCATCGGATGAAGCAGGCCGGCTGGCGCTGCACAGCGCTAGATCCAGATTCGCGCGCGGCACGGCATGCGCGCGACGTCGTGGGCGTCGAGGCGCTGGCCGGCGACTTTATGACCGCCTCTGACCTTGGGAGTTTCGATGTCATTTCGTTCAACAAAGTACTGGAGCACGTTGAAGAGCCTGTTGCTATGCTGGCCAAGAGCCGCGCGCACCTGAGGGAAGGGGGATTCGTGTACGTAGAGTTGCCGGACGGCGAGATGGCGGTGCGGGAGGGACCAGAGCGCGAAGAGTTCTTCGTTGAGCACCATCACGTCTTCAGTATGGCCTCCCTCGCGCTGCTGGCCACCCGTGCGGGATTCACCGTCCGCACAATGGAACGTGTAGTTGAACCCAGCACCAAGTGCACGCTGCGTGCCTTCGTGGTTCCCAGTGACACGGGCGGTCAGACTGGCGGCGATTGAACCACGCGAACGAGTCCTGTCAGGAGTCGCCTCTTGAAGAAATGGACACGGACTACCGCGCTCGGAAGCGACGGTTCGGGTACGGTCGAGGAAACGTGGCGTTGTTTCGACGACGATCGCGTCGTCGCGTCGTTTGATGTCGAGGTCACGGTCGGCAAGCGCCTGGATGTCGTGGGACTCAAAGGGACATCCCTGGAGGACATTCACTCGTACGCGAAGTTTTTGTCCGCGAGCGCCGCTAAGCTGTACGACCTGGAGCAACCGATGAGGCGTATCGCGTCGTGTCCGTGTTGTGATGCTGACACTGGCGAGGCCCCGGACTTCATGGGTGTCTTCGGCGTGACGTACAAGCGCTGCCTGGCGTGCGGGCATTGCTTCGTCCCGGTTCAGCCATCCCTTGACGCCCTGACGGAGTACTACGAGGAGTCTTCCGTCACCTACACCGACCGTGAAGCGATTGAGATCCGACTGGCTCACGTTGTCGGCCCGAAGCTCGACTGGGTGTCACGTATCTTCGAGCAGCGCTATGGACGCCGGGCGCTGAGTGCGCTGGACGTCGGCGCTGCTGGAGCGCACTTTCTTGAAGTGTGCCGGCGTGCCGGGATGAGGATAGGTGGGTACGAGATCAGTGGCAGATCGCGTCAGTTCGCGAAGAACATGTTCGACGTCGACTTGAAGGCTGATGATTTCGTCGACGCAGAGTGCGACGGAGAGGCGTACGATCTGATCACATTCTGGGGTCTTCTCGAATACACCCCGAATCCAAAGCGATTCCTTAGCGCGGCACGGAAATGGTTTGGGGCCAGGGACGGTATTCTGGTCGTCGAGGTACCGCGCGTGGATTGTGTAGGAACCGTCATCCAGAAGGAGACTCCAGAAGGAGT
>CAYYPK010000106.1:0-2318 GCA_964473525.1 uncultured bacterium | reverse complement strand
AGATCTACGCAATGGCAGCCGACGGCGCCGGACAAGTCAACCTGACAAACCATCCAGGAGCGGATTCCAGACCCGTGTGGTCTCCCGACGGGTCGAAGATCGCCTTCGTGTCAACGAGGCAAGATGGGTTCACACACGACGTGTTCGTCATGGACGCCGACGGTAGCAACCAGGTCAACCTCACTGGGGGCTCGCCCTTCGACACCGAGCCAGACTGGTCTCCCGACGGCAGGCGCATCGCGTTCCGCTCCCACCGCGATCGCGTCGGGGGCGGGGATCCGGTTCCTGAGATATACACGATGCACCCGAACGGCTCCGACCAGCGTCGTCTGACGCACTACGACTCCTTCGATGGCGAGCCGGCGTGGTCTCCAGACGGCCGTGAGATTCTGATTCTGCGAGGTCGCGATGTGGAGGGCACGCCATACAGCGAACGCCGCTGGGGGCGCGGGTTCTACATCATGGACGCCGACGGCGGGAACATCCGTGAGATCGCGCACTTCAAGGAGGCCTTCGGCGGCGGGACGTGGTCTCCTGACGGCACACAGATCGCGTTCCATCGCTCCACACAGAATGAGCCGGGCAAGTTCGCTGCCAACGACGTATACGTCATGAACCGCGACGGCTCGGGCGTGCGAAACCTCACGAACCATGTCGCCACCGACATGTCTCCCGACTGGTTCGACCCGCGGTACTCGACAGCGTTCACCCCTGCGCATCGCGCGCTGTTCCAGTGGGGTTGGCTGAAGCAGTTCGGGCGGGCGCAATGAAGCGTGCGTGCAACTCTCAGGGCTTCTACATCAAGCACCACATCGCGCCGAGCACGACCATGCAGCCGCCGGACGACCCGGATAGGCTGGTGTTGGGCGAGTTTGACTTGGGGAACGGCCTGAGACGGAGATCAGGATAGTTCGGACAGACTTACCTGAGGAGGTCTTGGTACGGACCATCACCGAGGGTTACGCCGAGGACAACTACCCTCCGCCCAGGTATCAGTCACACGGCAGATTCGAGGTGCGGGCGGACGAGGCAGCGACCGACCTGCTCCTAGGGACGCGCGCATACTGGGACGGGCTCTGGGACAACGGCGCCAACGCTGGCGAGAACGCTCCGGGTGATCCCAATAACCCCGTGCAATACCGGGCCGATCTTATCCTTGACGACGACCCGACCTCAGTGTCGTCGTTCCCGTTTCAGAAGCCAGAGCAACCGTAAGGAGGGAGCGATGGGTCAATGCCGAGCCGTTACGGTATTGGCAGTCATACTGCCGCTATCAGTGATGGCGTCACCACTGATGACCTCTCCGGGGTGGATCACATTCGGCTCTACCCGGGCCGAAGGAGCAGGTCTCTACAGCATTGATCTGGCGACGGGTGAGCAGACCCTAAGCTTCCCGGCCGTACCGAACGGGACATGGTCCCCCGACGGCGCGCGGGTCGCGTTCAGCAAGCGCGACGAGCGGGATCGCAGCGACATCTACGCCATGGACGCCGATGGTACGCAGCGCCGGAACCTGACACAACATCCCGAGTCAGACACGAGCCCCGTGTGGAGCCCGGACGGCTCGCAGATTGCATTCGTCTCCACCCGCCACGATGGGCACAGCAAGGACGTGTTCGCAATGAACGCGGATGGCACGAACGTTCGCAACCTGACACGTCTGCCGACACTGGATATGCAACCGGACTGGTCCCCCGACGGCACGCGCATCGCATTCACATCCGTGCGAGATAGGTTCGCGGGTGGCGATGCGGTGGCTGAGATATACACCATGGAACCTGACGGCTCCGACCAGCGTCGTCTTACCCACCACAACGCGAACGACAGTGGACCCGCGTGGTCTCCCGACGGCCGTGAGATCCTCATTCTTCGAAGTCGCGGCCTGCGGAACACGCCATACCCAGAACGCCGTGGTGGTCGCGGGTTCTACCTCATGGACGCAGACGGAGGGAACCTGCGCGAAATCGCGCACTTCGATAGCGTCTTCAGAGGGGCGACATGGTCGCCCGATGGGACGCATGTTGCCTTCGGTCTCGCGGGCGACATCATGGTGATAGACCGTGATGGGGCTGGCTTCAGGAACCTGACGAACCACCCTGGCTCAGACTACGGCCCGGATTGGTTCGACCCGCGGTACTCGACGGCGTTCACGCCCGCGCATCGCGCGCTATTCCAGTGGGGTTGGCTCAAGCAGTTCGGGCAGGCGCAGTAGCGCGAATCCATTCGGGAGGCACGGTCAGTGAAATACGAGGGGTCGCCCTCCGAGGGGCCGTGGCGGGTCTGGTCGACTATTCTGGACGCTGACGACCCGTACACCG
>CAYYPK010000105.1:0-2515 GCA_964473525.1 uncultured bacterium | reverse complement strand
AAGGCGCGGAGTTCTTTCCCAGATTCGATGTCCCACAGCTTCGCCGTATGGTCGTCCGAGCCCGTGTCGAACCGCCGCCCATCTGGAGAGATCGCCACCGACCACACCCCGTCCGTGTGACCCTCGAACGCGCGGAGTTCTCGCCCCGAGTCTATGTCCCACAGCTTCGCCGTATGGTCGTACGAGCCGGTGACAAGCCGCCGCCCATCCCCAGAGATTGCCACCGACAGCACCAAGTTCGTGTGGCCGTGAAAGGTGCGGATCGACGCCACGGTGTCCGCGCGCGCCTCCGCGCCCGTCGCTGAGGCGGCTACGGCGCACCCGATGACGAGACACAGCGAGCGGCGAAGGCGACGGTAGTGTGGCATGTCCGTACCTTCTGCACGCGCGTGTGACGCGGCGAGTTGCAGCTTAGTCGCCTGTCCGCCCGAGGACGCTCACCATCACGGCGAGCGGCGCTCCTAGCTTCTGTTCGTCCACGGAGCGCGAGTACATGACACACAGCCCGCCGCTGACGTCTTGGTTCACGTTTGGGTACCAGTTGTGAATCGTCCCCGGCGGGGTAACGGCGAACGCGTCGCCGACCCAAGCCCCATCTACCAGCCCGCGAGCGTGGATTTCCCCGGTGCGTTCGCGCTTGTCGGCGCCTACGTGTCGCTCAACGCCGTAGGTCGCTACGAGCCCGTACGGCTCCAACGACGTGTCCACGCTCAGCGCGGATGTGAACACGCCCGTCGCGAGTGCGGCTCCGTCCTCGGCGAGCCCTGGAGTCCAGTCGGTACCGGCATACGGGGCGTCCAGGGAGCGATACCGTAGCACGCCCTCGCCGTCGACGTAGAGCAGATGGAGATGCCCGTTCGTGGGGTCGAACTCCAGTGACAGGCGCCGGTCGTCGCCCGCGACGGTCGTCATCGCGTCGGAGATCAGCGTCGAAGCGGCCTGCCACGACGCGCCGTCATACAGCGATCCGTACAGCTTCCCTTCCTCCGTCAGGACGGACGCGGCGTACAGCTTGCCGCCAGCCAATGCCGCGACATCAAGCGCGTGGCGGCCTTCCTCCGGAATGCAGACCGTTGGCTCCGCCCATTCTGCGATGTCGCGTGGTCGCACGCTCTGATGCGCTACGCCCTGCCCCGTAGAACGCGTGAACACCCAGAAGTGCCCGTCCGAGCTCTGGACGATGTTCGAGTAATCCGGCGTGAAGCCTGGATTCACGTCGTGGGTCCAGTGGATCTCACGACCGTCAATCTCGCCGCGTTTGACGCGCCCTTCGTGTGTGTACGTGCCGCGCTGGGCCGGATCCTTCGCGTAGGGCGCGTTCACGTCGTAGCGGCCCAGCGGATAGTGGGCGTGGCTGACGAAGACCTCAACGCCGACCTTGAGGACATCGAAGCTCGTAGACCCGTTGGGCGCGGGAGCGATCGTCTCGGCGCCGCGTTCCCACGTGTCGCCGTCGTCGTAGGATGTCTGGTACATGAAGTCCGACCCGTCGCTGTAGAACACGAACCACACGCCCTCGTGCAGGAACGTCTTGTGCTGGAACTGCCGCGTGGTGCAGTGGTTGTGGTCGACGGAGGACTCGATCTCCCGCACGACCGGCGGCGCGGTTGTCGACGGTAACGTCTCGTCTCCATGTGCGATGGCGGCGTCGATTCCGAGCATTGCGACGCATGCGGCGGCCCCGATGCCCGCACGCGCGACCGACCGACGAATCATCTGGTTCCCTGCCGGTGAAGCCCTGCGCGCGCTGCGCGATCAGCTGCGGATTCTCTGCCAGCGCGGTTGCCCCGTTGCGCGAGGTCTCCTATTGTATGCGCGCGCACTAGCCTCGCGTAAGGAGACGACTTGCCGACGCCGCTTATAGAGCTCCGCGACGTACACACGGTCTTCCCCACGGAGGAAGGCGTTGTCCGCGCCGTGAACGGCGTCAGCTTCGACATACCGCCAGGCAAGACCCTCGCGGTCGTAGGCGAGAGTGGCTGCGGCAAGAGCGTCACCGCGCTCTCCATCCTGCAACTGGTAGCCTCTCCCGGGCGCATCGAGTCGGGCGAGATACTCTATCGCCCCGGCGGCGCCTCGGATGCCATCGACATCGCCCAACTGCCACCGCGTGGCGAGCAGATGCGGGCTATACGCGGCAACGAAATCGCCATCATCTTCCAGGAACCCATGACGTCGCTGAACCCGGTCTACACGATCGGGAACCAGATTGGCGAAGCGATACGCCTCCACCAGAACCTAGGACGTAAGGAGGCCAAGGAACTCGCCGTCGAGATGCTGGAGCGCGTCGGTATACCAGCGCCACGCCAGCGCGTGGACGAATACCCTCACCAGCTCTCCGGTGGCATGCGGCAACGCGCGATGATCGCGATGGCGCTCTCCTGCAAGCCGGACCTACTGATTGCCGACGAGCCCACCACCGCGCTCGACGTGACGATACAGGCGCAAGTGTTGGATCTGATGCACGAACTGCAAGACGAGATGGGCATGGCGATCCTGCTCATCACGCACGACC
>CAYYPK010000104.1:0-2731 GCA_964473525.1 uncultured bacterium | reverse complement strand
GACGACGACATGCCACGCAAGAAGTACCGTGTTCCCCACGCACGTGGGGATGGACCGTGGTGCGACCACCCCTCCTCGTCGCAGAGGCGTGTTCCCCACGCACGTGGGGATGGACCGACGCCTATGTAAGACTCGGGACGGACATCGCCGTGTTCCCTACGCACGTGGGGACGGACCGCAGCGCGGGCGACCACGCCCGATTTCCGATAACGCTGATTATGTCGTCGAAATCCGCCTGAATCCTCCCCGATCCCACCCCTGACTGCCTAAATCGCCCACCCAAGCACAAGATGTTGGGAATTGCCCAACCAAAACGCGGCCAGAACGCGCCCGACATCGCCCTGAAACCGTCCGAAGACGAGATCACAAGATGTTGGGGGTCGGTCGGGGCCTTCAAACTGGTGGGCGGACAGCGCACAATCTCGGTCGGCACACGGCAATTACGCGCGTGCACAGGACTGTTGACTACAGGGGAACCGTACGGGACGATGCTAGCAACCGCCCAGGTGGCGGGTACAAACAAGGTCTGAAGTAGAAAGACCGCCCAAAGGTCGGACAAACCCAGGCGGTCTCTCGAAGCTGGTTTAAGAGCTGTGTTAGTCGCGCCAACGACAAACACGGCATACCGGTAAATTGCGTACGCGCTTCACAGGCACTCTGATTCTATCTCAGAGCCATGCTGAGCGCAAGCTACAAAACGCGAACGGAAGCGACTCGAGCACAAGAAACCCCGCGGGCGTGCGACCGCCCGCGGGGCATCTCGAACATCAGGCGATCTCTCGCCCGTGCTCTCAGTTGTTATGGGCAGCCTACGGCACGAGAGTGGTCGCCGCAAGAGGAAGGCACTGCGGCATGGCGGCTCAGCACGCGAAGACTGTCGACACACGCGACGATACGCCCAGGCGGAACTGGTTCCATCTGACGAAGGGGTGGAAGCGACACGGGGCATGGAGGACACTCACTCCGTCCTACCGGATCATCTTCTACACGATCCTCGACATCGCCAACGAGATGTGGTTCCCGGACACCATCACGCTCTACGAAGCGGAGATCGCCGACGAGTCCGCGACGTCGACGCGGTCCGTGAAGCGTGCACTCGAGGAGCTGCGCGACGCGGGTGTGCTGCACTTGGGAACCGTCGAGGAAGACAAGGACCGTCGCACAGCGGTGCGGATCCGCATCGACTACGAGGCTCTGAGCAGGCTTGGCAGTCGGCAGTCTGCCAGGTCAAGAACTGCCAAGTCGGCAGTTTGCCGACACGACAATGCGGAAACCCAGCGGCCGCCCACATCGGCGCCGACTCAAGTACAACTCCAGAATCAACCTCCAGATTGTCCTGGCGGACAACTTCGTGTTCCAGAAGTGGGAGGAGGACTGCGTGAAGGCGATCTGTGCCCCAAGTGCTATACGCATCGACTGATGGTGAGGTTTAAGACGGATACCGCGTCGCGTACAAAGCAGCGGTTCCTCGCCTGCTCTGGTCATTCTGTTGGCGGTTGCCGTGGTTTTACCTGGAACCTAAGTTCCACCGCCTACACGCCCTCACAGCGGGTCCGGAAGCAAGCGCTCGCCGGCGCGCCGGACGTGCCTGGCAGACCGCCACTTGTGGGAGCCAGGTTCTCCGCGGCGCAGCGTGTCCAGGACGACACGCCAGCGGCCGAGGATGTCAGCCTGCCGACGGACATGATGGACCTGTGGGAACGCTTCCGCTATGTTCCCGTCGACCATCTCCTAGACAAGCTTGCCCACGTCGACGCGGACCTTGCAGAGCATCATCGCGCCCAGCGCAGCGAGAAGACCGAAATCCTGAGGGATGTGAGGTCGCGCATAGCGTCGGGTAGCATTGCCCAGGGGCGGAGTTGAGGATGTCGGCGGAGGGGTCGCCATGAATCGTCGAGACTCGCAGATGGACTTCGGTGACGAAATCCGTCGACGTCGCGAGGAGGCGATTCGGGAGGCGAAGGCGTCGCGAGTGCCTACGCCTACCCCAGCGGAGGATCTGCGCCGCGCGCTGGCACGGTGGAAAGCTGGCTGGCTCGTGTGGTATGCCGACGGCGACTTGCGCGCGCAACGCGCCGACGACTACCAGCAGCTGTACGCCTCCATCACGAACTTCCCGAACCTGAGTGACTTGATCGACCGATATTGGTCGCGGTATCGAGGGAAGCCTGATCCCGAGCTGTGGGTCGACGCGGCACACTACAACGCTGCGGTCCACATCGAACGCCGCAACGCCGGTCTGATATGAGACGACCACGGCGTGGATGCAGTGTGTCCATACCTACCCGGACCCACGAAACGTCATGACGGTGTTCCCGGATTGCCGTTTCCTCGACGGTCAGTAGAGGTTCGATCTGCGGGGTCGTTCCCGTGCGCTCAGTAACGCACTCGCTTCCTGGCTCGTCCTACAGGTGAGCGACCGACCGACAGCCCAACCGACAGCCCGACCAACCAACCGACCGACAGGACGAGGCCAAGCATGCCGGAACACGTGACCGCCGCCGAGGCCGCCGAATTGGTGGGGTGCTCCGAAACCCACATCCGGCGCCTCATCAAACGTGGTGAGCTCAACGCGACAAAGAAGAACCGGCAGTGGCGCATCGCCCGCGGGGACGTCGACACCATCACGCTCGACGACGACGCGACCGACCGACCGGCAGCCCGACCGACCGGCAGCCCGCCCGACCGGCAGCCCGACCGACCGACCAGCCAACGCACCAGCGCACCAACC
>CAYYPK010000103.1:0-2732 GCA_964473525.1 uncultured bacterium | reverse complement strand
CAGCGTTTCATTTTAACGCGGGTTACACTGCGAACGTGCTGTTGCACGCCGACGCGCCGACGGCGGCCCCGACCCCCCTGCCCAGATCACGCATGCCTCGATTCTCCGCAACACCCAAGTCGAAGAGGTGCACGAATCTCAAACGGTCTCCCGCAACGGTCGCCTGGCTTGCTGTCCTTGTGGTGCTCGGAGCGTCCACCCAACCGGCGTCGTCGCAGGACGTCGAGACGGAAACGCCCGCACGGCTTGCCATCTTCCTGGACTGCGATTTCTGCGACGAAGCCTTCGTCCGACAAGAGCTTACCTATGTGGACCACGTCCGCGACCGCGAGGTCGCCGGTGTCCACATCCTCGTGACCCGAGAGGACACGGGCGCGGGCGGCGAGGCGCAGACGTTCGACCTCATCGGCCTGGGTCCGTTCCAGGGGATGGACTTCTCGACGCTTCACACCATCAACGTGGACGCGACGGAGGCCGAGGCACGAGATGGATTCCTCCGCACGCTCCGAGCGACCCTCGTGCCGTACCTGATGCAAACGTCGATGCGGGACCGACTGCGGGTCGACGTCGCTCCTTCGGAGGAGGACGCAAGCCAGCAGACGCAGCCCGAAGACGATCCATGGGACAATTGGACAATCGAGATGTACTGGGACGGCAGCGCAGATTTCGAGTCCCAGCAGCGGGCCTTCGACACGCGCTACGGTGTGTATATCAACCGCGTGACGGAGGACTGGAAGCTCCAGTTTCGGCCGTTCTTCAACTACAACTACGACCGCTTTGATCGAGATGACGAGATCATCAAGAGCTCGTCGCACCGAGACGGCTTCACCAGCTACGTCGTCCGGAGCATCTCGCCGCACTGGTCGATCGGGGGTTACGGGGACGTCTTGACGGAGACGTTCGCCAACGTCCACCTACGCTACCGTCTGATGCCCGCCATCGAGTGGAATTTGTATCCGTATCAGGAGGCGACGCGACGCCAATTCACTGTGGCCTACCGCGTCGGTGCATCCCACATCCAGTATCGGGATTCGACGATCTACAACGAGACCGAGCAGCTGCTTCCGGAGCAGATCCTCAACGTGGGCTACCGAGTCATCCAGCCGTGGGGCGATGTCGACGTCGGCATCGACGCGTCGCAGTATCTGCACGATCTCTCGCGCTACAGCGCTCAGTTCAGCGGAGCTGTCGACGTTCGCATCACCCAGGGGCTTTCGATCGAGATCGGAGGCTCGTTCGAGTTCATCCGCGACCAGCTCAACTTGCGGAAGGGCGACGCGGACCTGGAGGAGGTTCTCCTACGCCGCACGCAGCTCGAAACGGACTACCAGGCAGGGCTCAGCTTCGGGTTCCGCTACCGATTCGGCTCAATCTTCAACAACGTCGTCAACACACGCTTCGGGGGCATAGGGAATCGGGATCGCTTCTGACCCGAAGCGGCTCCGCGCACGCAAGGACCCCGGCAGTCCCGACGGCGGCCAGCAGCACCGCGCCCATTCTCACGCTCCGACCTCTCGCCGGCCCGTTAAGGAAGCTCATCGGGGCTTCTCCTCAGCGCGTCGAGAAAGGCTGCGACGGCGGCGGTCACGGCGTCTCCGTCTTCGCCGAAGCCTATTGCGAGAGAGCCGTGCGTCTCGTTGCTGTCGTGGAACGTCTCCGCCGTGTGTCCCCGCGACCGCAGCGCCGAGGAGTATCGCTTGGCGGCCTCCGCCACGATGTAGCCGTGGGTCCCGCGCTCGCTCGGAGAGGGCTGCACTGAGACGAGCATGGCAGGCGCAACGTAGCCGTCCAAGTAGTGGATGGGTGAAGCGGCTAACTGTTCCTGCTCCGATTCTCCGAACAGGTGCTCGATGAGTGGGATGTTGGCCTCCACGACGCTGCCCGGCATGAGCGAGAGTGCAAACGGCACATCGTAGGCGTGCACGTCGAGGGAAACCGTTGCCTGGAGCCTTGTCTCGGCAAGATCCGCCGCCTCCAAGTACCGTCCGTCCGCGCCGAGCAAGGCCACGAGGTGCGCTCCCGACGAGTACCCGACCGCTATGACCTCTCCTTGCGGATCGATGGAATGCGCCTCCGCGTCCGCCAGGAGCCAGGCGAGGGCGTGCGCGATGTCGCTCACCTGATCCTTTGGTCCAACCTCGGAGCTGCTACCGGGTCGGGTCGCGAGACGGAAGTTGACTGCGGCCACAGTGTAGCCGCGCTCCAGCCACCACGGGATAAAGGCGGGTGCGGCTTCCGCGAAGTTGGACTTGTCTCCCCCCATCCAGCTCCCACCGTGCACGAGGAGGACCAGCGGGCGGGGGTGGCCGTCGTCGAGCCGGTAGAGGTCCAGCTTCGCCATCGTGGTATCCCTGCCGGTGGGCAGGGCGTACGAGAGCTCCTTGAGCGCGAGCACGGACGCGGCTGTCGGATCGAGAGCAGTCTCGACGCCCTGGGTGGGGGCAGGATCGGGCGTACCGCACGCCGCCACGGCGGTCACTGCGCCGATGAAGCGGAGGGTGTTCCACGGGTTGCGCATTGCAGCTCTCAGCGGTCGGTGTACATCGATCGACAGGTGTTCCGGTCCGGAAGACCTAACGACCGCTCGTCGGCAGGAACAGGGAAAGCGTCCGATTTTCCATGTTCCTCTACATGTTCACTTTCGCCAAATCGGTGAAAACGGGGGTGTTTTCAAGGAGCCTTACAAGCAGGGGGTCGCTGGTTCGAGTCCAGCAGCGCCCACTGAAGTAACT
>CAYYPK010000102.1:0-3379 GCA_964473525.1 uncultured bacterium | reverse complement strand
CGCAGGCTCAAGACGCTGCCGTTCGAGCACGCGGTGCCCGAGGCACGCCAGGAACCGAAGATCAAAGAACACCTCACGCGGACACCCGAGGGTCTCGCCGCGGCGCTGGCATGGGCCGTTAAGGGCTGCCTGGCATGGAGCGCGGACGGACGGCTGAAGCCGCCGGACGCGGTCCTTGGGGCGACGGCGGACCTACGCATCCAGTTCGATCCGCTCGCGGAGTTCTTCGACGAACGCTGTGAGTTCGAGTCAAGCGCTAAGGGACTTCGGGCGGCATACGTGCGATGGGCGGATGCACAGGGGGCCAAGGCAATCGGCAACCGAGAATGGGGCGAACGTCTCAGGCTGCGGGGATGCGTATCGACCCGCGCCGGAACGCCGAAGGCCACGGTCTGGTGCGGCATCCGGCTGGCGCGTGGCGAGGACGAGGAATGAGAGCCGGACACAACGGACACAACGAACGGCGTTTCCGGCAAAGTCTTTACGCGAGTGGACATAGGAACAGTTTCCTGGCAACGGCATTCGTTGTGTCCATGACACGAGGAGACACGCCGTGACATCAGTGATAGTGCGGGTGCGCTCGTGGACACAACGATCTGTGGTCAGACACAACGGCGGGTGAATAGTGTCGCTAAATGCAACACATGATGGCCTGGGCGGCTCCGCGAAGACGGGACGCGTCGACATCCTGGCGCTCGTGTGCCGCGACGTGCCCTTGACATGGCAGGGCACGACCAGCGGGGGCGAGCACGCGGGGCCTTGCCCGTTTTGCGGAGGCGGACGCGACCGGTTCCGCGTATGGCCGGCGCATCCGTCCGGCCGAGGCCGGTGGTGGTGTCGTCGGTGCGACGCGAGCGGCGATGGCATCGACTACGTCCGACGCCGCGACGGCGTGGGGTTCCTCGACGCGTGTCGAGTCCTGAACGTCTGGCCCGGGTCGCCCGCGCGGCTCGCGCCTGTGCCAACCACTTCTCTCGACGAGCCGACGAACGAGTGGCGCGCTCGGGCCGAGGCCTTCGTCGCGCCGTGCGAAGGCGCATTGCGCGAGCCCCAGGGGAGGCGCGCGCTGGACTACCTCCATGCGCGCGGCATATCCGACGCAGCGATGCGCGACATGCGGCTGGGGCTGAACGTGAGCGAGTTGCGCGAGGATCGGGGGGCATGGGGTCTCGAAGGCGGCGGCCAGGTATGGCTGCCTCCCGGCATCGTCATGCCCGTCATCGGCGAAGGGGGCCACCTGCTGGGCGTCCGTATCCGACGTGCCGATACCGAGCCGAGATACGTGGCAGTGACCGGGGGTGTCAACGCGCTCCACGGGGCGCAGAACCTGTCCTCTGTGATGCCCGCAATGATCGTCGAGGGAGCGTTCGACGCGCTCGTCGTCGACCAAGCGGCCGGCGACCTAGTCACACCAGTGGCGACGCTCTCGACGACGGGAGCGCGGCGGCCCAAGTGGTTCGCTGCTCTGACACGGGCTCCGCGCCTGCTGCTGGCATTCGACGCCGACGAAGGTGGTCGGACGGCATGCGACTACTGGCTCGATGTGTTCCCGACGGCTCGGGCGTGGCCATCGCCAGCGGGCGATCCGTCCGACATGTGGGTGCGCGAGGGCGACGTGGGCGTGCGACGGTGGGTGTTGGAAGGCCTGGACACGGTAGAAGACGACGCGGCCACCGAAGCGCACTGCGAGCGCGCGGCAATCTGCCTGGATTCGGGCGTTTCGGTGGCTCATGCACACGCGCTGGCGTCGTCGAGTCGGTGACACGTTCAACGGAAGGGCAGGGCCATGCAGAGGGTGAAGGTCACGCGGTTCGACTGGGACGCCGACAACAGGGATGTCGCGTCGGTTGACTTCGAGCTCGGCCATTCCCGGTTCCGGTTCTGGACCATCCGACGCTACGAGGGCGCGAACGGCGTGCGACACTACGTGAACCCTCCGGCGAGGAAGATCGGCGACGACTACTGCCCGACGGTGGAGTTCCCCACGTCCCTGCGCGCCGACGTTGAGGACGCCCTGTTGAGGGCATTCCATGCTGCGCGCCAGGCGAGGGACAGCGAAGTTGGATCAGGGCCGACCGCTGGCGCCGGGCCTCACGTGGCACATGACATCCCGTTCTGAGCGGCGGGTGAGTGGTGTCAAGGTCGGCGGCCCAGTCGGGCCGGAAGGGCAACAGTGTGGGCGAGCCAGCCAACGAACGGCAACGGCGGAGACATGCTGACTACGCGCCGGGTCCGTGGCCCAACGGTGGCGCGCGCTCCGACCCGCTGACGCGGGACCGACGAGCGGGGCAGACGTATGCACGTAACACAACCGGAGGCATGCCCATGGCTTGGGAGAACCGCAGGGGAGTCGGTCGCTACTTTACGCGGTCGGAGCGTGTCGGCGGCCGCGTCGTGCGTCATTACATCGGCACGGGGCCGATCGCGGAACTCGCGGCGCGTGAGGATGCGCGGCGCCGACGCGAGCGCGAAGCCAAGAGAGCGGCGTTGCGGGCCGAGCGAGAGTCGTGGGACGCGGTCGAGGATGCGGCCTCGGTTGCCTACGCGACGCTGGGCACTCTCATCCGGGCCGGCCTCCTGGCGCGAGGGTTCCATCAGCACAACCGGGGTGAATGGAGGCGGCGACGTGGCGGATAAGCTCCCGACCAAGCGCGCGGCCGAGTTGTCGTTCGACGAGTGGTATGGCGCGATACAGGATGTCATGGAGGAGGCGCAGGAAGGCAGCGGAGACGCCAGACGGAGTCTGACCCGGCTGCTGGATTCGCCGCCAGCCGAGGCACGGTCGCGGAACTGGGACAAGTCGGTTCGAACGCATCTGCTCCGGGCCGCGACCCGCGATAGTGACCCGAGCAGACACGCCATCCCTGAACGCATCGCGGAGATGAAGCGGCGGCTGCAGGGGGAGTCCTCGTCCTCCTTGGAGGACCTGCTCATCGAGCGCATCCTCACTTGCTGGACCCATGTGTTCGTCGCAGAGATGCGGTGGGTTGCGAAGAGCGATCAGGATATACCGTTCCAAGCGGGCGACTACTACCAACGCGCGCTCGATCGCGCGCATAGGCGCTATGTGTCCGCCCTGAAGGCGCTTGCGGAAGTGCGTAAGTTGCTGGGGGTATCGGTCGAGATGGTCAACGTCGTCCAGAGCCAGACAGTGAATGTCGCGGGCGTGAACCACGCCTCAGCCGGGACGAAAGGCTCTGAGACGACCACGGCACGCGGCAGGGCGCCCGTGGCGGCGTTGCGGGACGACACGATGCGTTCGGAGAGTGGCGAAGGCACAAGCGGATGACAACGACGACAGAACGGCCTCAGGGGAGGAAGGGGACGACTACCATGGATGGCGAACGATACCTGAACGTGGATGACGTGGCGACGCTGT
>CAYYPK010000101.1:0-3641 GCA_964473525.1 uncultured bacterium | reverse complement strand
CACAGGCACATGCAACGCGGCCGCGATCTGGGCGATGTTGAGCAGCGACACGTTCTGCTCCCCGCGCTCTACCGCCCCTATGTAGGTGCGATGGAGTCCGGCGAGTTCCCCAAGCTTCTCCTGGGAGTATCCACGGGCCTGACGGATGCGTCGCATATTGCGTCCGAAGATCGCTCGCGCGTCCATGCGGGCAATATCGGCCACGTGTGCGAGCCAATCGACAGTCAATAGCTAGCACTCGAGCCCGGCCTGCGCTACTGTCATGCTCGGGGCAGGGGTTGGAGGGCGACGATGGCAGGGCAACCGTCTGGCGAGGGTGAGCCGCCGGCGGCCAATGGGTGGCTGGCCGATGCCCTTCGCTTCTACTCACGGCGGTGATGCTGACGCGTGCGGAGGTCGCCAACACGGTGTCTCGCGGGCGGCGACGAGAAGCACCTATCCCGGCGGCGAGCCCAAGCGCGTGGGGTCTGGAACGCCCGGGAACGGCAACCTGAATGCTGCTGGAGGGAGACACGTGATGCGCGGAAGTCTCACGATCCTATGCCTGCTGTGGGTGCTTGGATGTGACGTTGGCGACCCGGTGCTCCCAGACACGGTCGGCCTGTCGCCTGTCGACCGTGCCGACATCCTGCTTCTCGAATGGCAGGCACAGGGGGCGATCCCAGCCGCCGACGTGAATGGCGACGGGACGGTGGACATCGCCGACCTGGTTGTCGTCTCGCAGAACTTCGGGCTGGACGTGCCAGTCGGGGCGCTCACGATCCTGCCCGACATCGCGTGGCGAGAGGAGCACGGGAAGGCGCACGGGCGCGTCGAAGTCATCAATAACGGCGACGGGCCTGTCACAGGCATGCGGCTGCGCTACCTGGTCCGCGTCGATGGACTGCTGGTGGATATCGACGACGGGACACTGCTTATCCCGCTGATCCCCGACCCCACGAAGGAGCCCACCTACATAGCGCCAGGCCAACACGGCACTGCGTGGCTATGGGCCTTCGCGGCGGACTGGGAAGGCTTCCAGGCGGGGACCGTCACTATTGAGGTGGCCGTCATCCGCGACGAGGACAGCTTCCACGCGGGTCAGACTCCCTGACCGGACGCGGTAGCGACGCGCGAATCGCCGCGGCCCGTCAGCCCGTCGTCCGGGTCCTGCGGCCAACGGGGCGCGTCAGCCGCTCGCCAGCGCGTGCTGTGGGCCGAGCGCGGCCTGCGTGAAGGGCGCTCAGCCGCCCATGGACGCGCGACGAGGCCGTCGCTCACTGCACGGGCCCCAGCAGCTTCTCCAGGCTGTCGAGCCGCGGACCAACATCCGTGTTGCCGGCTGGCGACGGCCAGACGGTTTTCTCGAGCCGGCGGTATCGGCTGTTCAGGGCCTGCCAGTCTGAGTATCTCCACTGTGGGTGCCGCTCGTTCCATTCCTGCCAGACGCGCGGCCATCCCTGTCTGGGTTGTCCATTGGTGTCGAGGGTCTGGACGACGAACAGGACCAGAGCGGCGCTATTCTCATTCATTGGGCGCAGTTCCGGGAGCCCGGTATCCAGCAGTTCTCGGCGTCCTCTCAAGTAGGCAGCCTCCACATCGGCCCCGGAAGTCCAGTAGGGAATGGTCAGAGTGACCGTCCACTTGCACTCGATGTGCGTGGCAGAGCGCATCCCTACCCGCGGGATCTGGTCGGTCAGGACGAATCCCACCGCGTTGGGCTCGGACCAACCATAGGTGTCCACAAGGGTCTCGGCGAGGTCGCTGAGCCAGCCTAGCGTGCCTTCCCCGACGGGTATGCATTCCGCCCAACCTGACGGCGACGGATACGACAGCAGGGGCCGGAACCGCCGCCTACGTCCTGCGACCAGGGGTCGGGATGCGACGGGCGGATACGGTTCCTCCTCGACCTGCTTCTGAATCCACACCGGGACCTGATCAGCCGCCACAAGACTGTCGCCCAAGGCGTCGCGCCGGAACTGGACAACGTCGGGCCGAGCGCGCGCGTGGAGGGCGCACATCGCAGACACTGCAAGCGAGCGGTTCATACCGCTCGCTCGTGGCGTCGCGTCCTCGCGTCGCGCCACCGCCGTTGAGTCCTGGCTCTGACGGCGGCCCGCAAGGTGGCTGACCACTGTTCGCGCGTATTCGGCCGCGTCCTGGAAGCCTGCCTCGTTCGGGGCGTGGCCCACCAGCGCGTCAAGCGTGTCGTCGAAGTGACGGCACAGGAACCACCAGTCGTGGTCCCCTATCGGACGGCGCCATTCCGCCTCTAGGTGTTTGCGCACCTCGTCTGCGCTCCCGAGCCTACGCGCCGCATCGTAGCTACTGTCGATATGCATTTGTGGGCCCTTCCAGAGCCTATGGCATACAGATGCATACGGATACGGATCCAGTGACGGTGACAGCAACCAACTGACGGAGAGGAACGACATGGCAGCCATGACGCTCAAGGATGCACGCAAGGCCGTCGGGATCACGCAGACCTGGCTGGCGGGAAAGGCAGGCGTGTCACCAACGTTGCTTGGGTTCGCGGAGCGGGGTCGATACGCGCTCGGGGCAGACCAGGCGCGGCGGATCGCCGACGCGTTGGGCCTGTCCCCTACCGATGTCCAGGAACTCGCCGACGCCGTCGGGCGTGAGGGGCGTGCGCGATGACCTCCGCCGCGCCGACTGGACGCGCCGTGTCGACGTGGATTCGACACGTGCTCGACGGGCACCCTCCGGGCCCGATGCCTGACGACGTTGACGGGATCGTCCAGAGACAGCTAGAGGCTGTCAGCATCGCCTATGGCGCAGGCGGCAGGGAGGCGGCAGTCGACGCCTGCGAGAAGTTCGGGCTCGACGCGGCGACGACGAGTGCAGAGGCCGCCGAAGACGCGCCCGACTCCACTGTGTCTGCGGACGGCTCCGACGGCTACCACGAGACAGACCTCGGGAACGCGCGAAGGCTCGTGAGGCAGCACGGCGCACGGTTCCGTTACTGCGCGCCCCTGGACGGCTGGCTTCACTACGACGGTCAACGATGGGCCGCGGATTCGAGCGGCGAAGTCCACAGGGCCGCGAAGTCCACCGCCATGGCGATCTACGCGGAGGCCACGGCGGCTGAGGACCGCGACCGACGGGCGCGATTGGTGCAGTGGGCGCTCAGGTCTGAGTCGGCAACGCGGCTCGACGCGATGGTGAAGCTTGCGCAGACTGAGGCCGAGGTCGTGGCGACGCCCGACGAGTTCGACGGCGACCCGTGGTTGCTGAACGTCTCGAACGGAACGCTGGACCTGCGGACGGGCCGGCTACGCGCCCATGACCCCGGCGACAGGATCACCAAGCTGGCTCCCGTGGATTATGACGCGGATGCGGCTTCGCCAATGCTCCAGCGGTTCCTCGATGACGCGACGGCCGGCGATGGCGCGTTCCACGACTACCTCCAACGGGCCGCAGGCTACACGCTCGTCGGCGCGACATCCGAAGAAGTAGTGTTCCTGCTGCTCGGCCCCGGCGGGAGTGGTAAGAGCACGTTCGTTGAGATGATGCTGCAGGCCCTGGGCGACTACGGCGTCAAGACGGCATTCTCCACGTTCCTCGCGAGTCGCAGCGGCAGGGGCGGCGAGGCCCGGCCGGACCTCATGGCAATGCGTGGCTCACGTCTGGTGGTCGCGGCC
>CAYYPK010000100.1:0-3937 GCA_964473525.1 uncultured bacterium | reverse complement strand
GGACGGCGACTACGTCGTCTCGAATAGCCTGGCGGTCGAGGTCTATATCGTCCGCGTGGACGCAGACACCGGCAATCGCACAACGTTGTCGGGCCGTGACGTGGGGACGGGGCCCATTCTAGGCGGGCGGTACAGTTTGGGCGTGGATGCGGATGGGACGCTGTACACAGCCGATTACGACGGCAACGCGTTCCTGACCGTCGACACGACGACTGGGGATCGCACCGTCGTGTCGAGTTCGTCTGTAGGAACAGGACCCGCCTTCGTCAATCCGATTGGGTTTCTCAGCAACGTCGTGCTGTCGCCCGTGTCGTACCACCCGACGTCTGTCGCCACGCCCGGGGAGGGGCTCGCCACGACCTGGGGCGCGTTGCGCCGGTAGCGTCCGCAGGCGTGGGATTGCGCGGCGGCGTGAACCTGGGCCGTGGCTGGATCCACACGATATCGCCGCGCGAGCCGTTCAACGAGCTCCAGAGGTTCCTGACAACCCCACGTCCACAGACTTGCCGGCGCTGCTCTTCGTGGGCGTCGGCGGCGGGGTGATGTTGGCGCTGCTCGCTCTGCGGTACCAGTTCATCTGGTGGCCGCTACACCCCATTGGGTTCATCACGCCGGGTCAGTTCCCGATGAACAACGTGTGGTTCTCGATCTTCCTCGGTTGGCTCATCAAGGCGGTCATCGTGCGCTCCGGTGGGCTGAAAGGGTACCGCGACGCGCGCCCGGTGTTCCTCGGCGTCGTGCTAGGGGAGGCATGCGTGGCGGGCGTGTGGGCGGTGATCGGGCTCTTCACCGGGCGCGGGTACAACTTCCTCTACTTCTGACGTCGGCACGCGGAAGTGGGGCTAGGGAAGCTCATCCCCGGTCGCCCTCGCAAGGCGCGCGCTGGCAACGACCGTGCCGTGCAGGGCTTGGAGATGCGCCAGTTGCGTCTGCGTGCCCGCGAGTTCGACATCGGCGAGTTCCACGCTCGTGATCAGGCCGTTCTCGAACGACAGGTTCGCGATGCGGAGCGCCTCAGCCGCCTGTGTCACGGCGTCCTCCTGCGCGCTCAGCACGGCATGTGCCGCGTGGTAGTCCAGGTAGGCCTGCTGCACCTGCAAGCGGATTCCCCGGCGTAGCGATTCCGCGCTGAGCGCTACCTGGCGTTGCGCTGACTCCGCTTGCTCGCGCCTGCCACGCGTCGCGAATCCATCGAATACGGGGAAGCTGACGCCCGCGCCGACGGACCATGTCCTCTGTGGATCCTGCTTCTCCGTGTCGTTCCAGATGTACGTGCCGGTCAGCGCGACATTGGGCTTGTTCGCTGCCTTCGCAACGCGCGCCAGCATGTCCGTGGCGACCTCCTGCTCCCGCAGTTCCATGAGCTCGGAACGCTGCGCCATCGCTGCCTCCGTGAGCGCGGGCAGTCCATCGTCCGTCGCCACGAAATCGAGGCTGCCTTCGACGGTGACATCCGCCGTGGGATCCAGACCAACCGCGAGGGCGAAGCCACGGCGCGACAACTCGCCTCCGTTCCTGGCGCGGATGAGCTGCGCGTCCGCGTTGGCGAGTCCCACCTGCGCTTGCAGCAGGTCCAGCTGCGTGGCGACGCCAGCGTCCAGTCGCTTCTGTACGATCCCCAGCCGGCTGCTCGACTGCTCGCGCGCGCGTTCGGCGACGACCACCGCTTCGTCCGCGACGATGACGCCGTAGAACGCTTCGGTAGCGCGCAACGCAATGTCGTGACGGGTGGACGTCAGACGATGTTCGGCAGCGCGCATCCCGGCCTGCGCCTGTCGATAGCCGTTCGCGATCTTGCCCCACGTGAAGACCGACCACTGCGTCTGCGCAATCGCGCGGTAGTCGTCCCGCGTGCCGAACTCGATCTCAATAACGTCGGATGCGGCGGGATCTTCCACGGGCGGCGCCGCGGTCGGATCGGTTTGGTCTACGGCGGATGGGTCTCCCATGCCGGGGAACGCGCCACCACCGAAGTCGAGCACGGACTTGGGCAGCACGCCGTTGTACGTGTACGACCCGGTGAGAGTTAGCGACGGGTAGTAGCCAGCGCGCGCCTGCGTCACCTGTCCCTCGGCGGCGAGGATCGCCTCCTGCGCCAGGCCGACGTCCGGGTGATGCGCCCACGCGTGCTCGACCGCCTCGTCGAGGGTGAACACGCGCGCGTCCTGACCAGCCGCGGGGACCGAAAGCAGGAGCGTGGCGAGGGTAGTCCACGACGCGAACGCTGCCCGTCGGTAGAGGCGTTTCTGCACGATCCGCGACTCCTGGTCACTGGGCCATCAATGGGTGATGAACGGCTGCCGTGCTACAATCCGCGAATCCGGTGACAATGCTAGTCAGACGCGCAATAAGGGACAAGGCTGCATACGCCTACGGGAGAGCTCCATGGCTAAGACAAGGGTCGGGTTCGTTGGTTGCGGTGGCATCGCGGAGGCGCACCTAGGTCCGCTGTCCCAGCGCGACGATGTCGACCTCGTCGGTTTCACGGACGTGAACGAGGAACGGTTGACAGTCGTCAAGGAGAAGTACGGCGCCCAGGACGCGCAGACGTTCGGCTCCGCCTCGGACATGTTCGGTAGCGTCGAGATGGACGCCGCGTATTTCTGCCTGCCTCCCTTCGCCCACGGGGACGAGCTGCTCGCTATCGAGCGTGGCATTCCGTTCCTCGTCGAGAAGCCGGTGAACCTGTACATCGGCCAGGCGGAGGAGATCGCAGCGGCAGCGCGCGAGAAGGGGGTCATGTCCGCCATCGGCTACATGAACCGCTACCGCGCGGGGATTCAGCGGGTGCGCGCGATGCTTCAGGACGACCCCGGGATCATGGCGCACGGTGGATGGATCGGCGGCACTCCGCGTGGCTCCGGTGGCAGCGGCATCGGCGCCTGGTGGCCCGTGAAGGACCGCAGCGGCGGGCAGTTCCACGAGCAGGTCACGCACACGGTGGACGTCGTCATCTGGCTGATGGGGATGCCGGTCGAGGTACACGCCTACGCCGCGACGGGTCTCAACCGCGACACGGCGCCGCAGTACGACATCGAGGACGCGATGGTCCTGAACATGCGCTTCGCGAACAACGCGATCGCGAACCTGTGGTCCAGTTGCTCGACGAACGGCGGCGGGGGCGGCGTGTCGCTGAACGTCTACGCGAACGACGTGACCGCGCAGTTCACCGGCTGGGAGCACTCCGTGCGCATCCTCACGGACGGCGGCAAGAACGTCGAGGAGATTCCTGGCGAGGACGACATCTTCGCAGTCGAGGACGATCACTTTATCCGCGCCGTCAGCACGGGCGACGCGTCGATCATCCAGGGGAACTACGACGACGGCGTGAACGCCATCCGCGTGACGCTCGCCGCCGACGAGTCGTGCAAGACGGGGCGGCCGGTGTCGCTGGCGTAGCGCGTCCTACTTGCCGAGGACCATCCGCCGCAGGAGTCTCCGTTCACCAACGCGCAGTTCGGTGACGTAGACGCCTGCGGCGACCGTCTCGCCCGCCTCGTTCGTACCGTCCCAGCGCGCTGCCCTGTCTCGCGAGACGTAGTAGCCCGCGTTGAACTGGCCTAGCTCCAACCGCCGGACGAGGGAGCCGCTGGCGTCGTAGATGAGGATGTCCACGTCAGCCTGTTGGTTGAGTTGGAAGGGAAGCCACGTCTCTGGGTTGAAGGGGTTGGGGTAGTTTGGCAGGGCACGTGTCGCCTGAGGAGCAGCATCTATCTCAACGACCATCGATGCCAGACGGATGTCGGCGGCGCCCACAACGTGTGCGATTGGCGGCCCCAGCGCGTAGCCACTTGCCGCAACTAGCTGGAAGGCGACCACCGAGCCGTTCTCTACGACGGCGTCACCGTTGGACGAAGCGAAGAAGGCCGCGAAGCTGTCCAACCGGAGGGTGTCAAGGATTCGGTGTAAACGGCCTTCTCACGTCACTGGCATCCTG
>CAYYPK010000099.1:0-4388 GCA_964473525.1 uncultured bacterium | reverse complement strand
GATCGAGCCTGTCGCCAAAACGCCGGACATCGTCGCGCGCGCGACGCGCGCCAACCTGCCATGATCCGAGCGTGCGTCCTCTGGTGCTCAGTAGCTACCTTCGTCGCTGTCACTCTACCTGCAACGGCGTGGCAAGAGGACGGTTCTCGCCTCGCGTACACGGAGTTTGCGTGGGACACGCACGGGACGGGACGACACACTCTCTACACCATCGACCTGCACGACCAGAACAGGCGTCTCCTCACGATGCAGGAGCGACCCATCGAGGGCATCGCCTGGGCTCCTCGTGGAGACCGAGTTCTCTACGCCGACGGATGGGGAGACACCCTGAGCCTGTGGAGCGTCGCACCCAGCAGTATGGACCTCGACTGGTACACGCGGTTTGAGATATGGGACGACTCGTATCCGTCATGGTCTCCCGACGGCTCTCACATAGCCTTCATGTCGAACAAGCCCGGCAACGACGACATCTTCATCCTGGACGTGCGTCGACTGAACCGCAGCGAGGCGATGGAGGTCCGCGACAACGAACCCCAGAACATCACTCACACACCCATTGACGAACGCTACCCGGCATGGTCGCCAACCGGGGAGACGATTGCGTTTGTGTCGGACCGAGGCGGGACGTTCCAGATTTACGTCATGGACACGGATGGCATGGGCGTCCGGCAGATCACACGCGTGAAGGACTTCCCCGCAGGAGTCACGAAGCCACCCATGGCATGGTCTCCCGACGGGCTGACGTTGGCGTTCTGCGCGCCCGTCGGCGACTGGTGCCACATCTACACTGCCAACCCCTCAGACGGCTCGGTCACCAAGCTGACGGATGGCGAGGCGCACCATTGGTCGCCCACCTACTCTCCGGATGGCTCGCGCATCGCATACCTGGCCGGGGCATTCCGTAACGCGCAGATACGCGTCATGGCTCCCGACGGCTCGAAGAAAGGGCAGATCACCGACCGACGTAACTCCCAACTCCACATCATCGACTGGTCACCCATCCTGGGTCGGCAGCAGAGGCAGTAGACACGGGCCTCGTCCACCAGCCTGGGCGGCGCATCGTCGGATACTCGTTGGGGACGCCGAATTGTACAGCGGCGCCAACGATGCGTAGCTTAGCCACATCACGCTGCGTATCCTCGTAGGACAAAGAACCCACAGCAGGGACGACTCGAAGACGAGTGGTCGACCCAAAGACTAGGGAGCTCTCTGTGGCGCCAACGAGCGATGCCAAACGCCTGCGCGATATCGAAGCACTCGAAGCCGCGTGGCAAGTCTATGTGGGACGGGGAACCACGCCCCGAGAGTTCTTGATGTACGCCCCGGAGCAGAGCGTCGAAGACGCCGTGCAAGCCTACGTCGAGGAACTCCCCGCCGCCATGGGATGCGAATACCGAGACGAGGAACTCCACGACATACGCCGCTTGCTGCTGAGCTATATACGCGAGATGGGCGAAGCAGGGCCGATACGCGTGTAGCGCATCGGCGCTGGATGGCCTCTCATCCCGTGGAGACTCTCAGCCGCGAGGATGAAAAGAGCGATGCGCTTCCTTGAGGCGCTCCGTGTCGATCTTCGTGTACAGCTGCGTCGTCACGATCTCCTCGTGACCCAGCATCTCCTGCAAAGCGCGAAGGTCCATGCCCCGCTGAAGAAGATGCGTCGCGAACGAGTGACGCAGTGTGTGCGGTGAGACTTTACGCTCGATGCCGGCCTTCTTCGCGCACTTCTTGATGAGCATCCACAACTGCTGACGCGACATCTGACCGCCACCACGATTCACGTACAGCCACCCCTGGACGTTCTCCCCCACCAGTTGAGGACGACCCTTCTCGACCCACGTCACGATGGGCTCGATAGCCCACTTGCCGATGGGCGTCAGGCGCTGCTTATTGCCCTTGCCGATGCACCGGATGTAGCCCACGTCGACATGCACGTCCTCGACCTTCAGGTCCGCTAGCTCGGAGACACGCAAGCCCGTCGCGTAGAACGTCTCGAGGATGGAGTGCGTGCGAAGCTCGTACGCGCGGTCGCCGGTGGGCTTGTTGGTAGCAAGCAGGCGGTCCACTTCCTGCGGCGTCAGCACCTCGGGAAGCGTCTTCCAGGTCTTGATGGGCTGGATCTTCGTCGACGGGTTCTCCGTCAGCATCCCCTCGCCCTCCAGGAACTTGAAGAACGAGCGCAGCGCGTACAGGCGACGGCTGATGGTCTTCGTAGACAAACCTCGGGAACGCATCCGATTCAGGTGGTCCGCCACCTCGGGGTAGATCACCGTCGTGAACGACTCCCGCCCGTGGTCCAGGAACGTCGCCGCAGCCTGACGAAGATCCCGCGCGTAGTTGCTGAGCGTGTTCTCCGACAGACCGCGCTCGATGCGCAGGTAGTCCATGAACATCTCGATCTCCGCCGCAAACGTCGAATCGGAACTCATGGATACCGCCAACCTGTCGTGACGACGCGCTGCCCCGTGACCATGGCAATCCTAAGGTTTGCCATATCGACCGTGGTGTCAACTGCGCGGAGAAGCGCGCGGCCACACGCCGTGTTGGCTGGGACGTCGGTAAAGGGCGACACTGAGCGTGTGACCCATCCACGACCAGGAGTCATGATGCCCCTCTACCACCTCTATCGCGGACTGCCTCCCCTGCCTGGATCCGCAACACAGATGCACGCGGGATACATCCGCGTGGACGAGTCCTTCGAATCGCCGGAACAGGCGATACGACACGCCACCGCTAGCAAGCGCACCGAGTTGCGGAAGAGGGGAAAACTCACCCTGTCCGAAGCACATGAGACGGAGGCGACCTTCGACCCGCAGTCGTACACCGGCGCCGAGTGGGTCGTAGTGCGACTCGACGACGATTCTGACGAATGACCCCGACCCGGGCGCCCTTCCCGACCGCACGTGCAGAGCGATTCCAGTGACGGATGTCGGTATGCTCAAGCGTCTGTAGAGAGGGACGCGCGACATCAAGAACAGGAGGCTCGCTGTGTTGGCTGCTTACGCTTCTGCCCGCCTGGTGGGTATACACACCACCCAAGCCGCGTGGAAAACCTTCGTCGGAAGCTCCACCCCACGGGAGTTCTTGATGTACGCCCAGAGCGAGGACCCACGACAGGCGGTCGCGGAATACGTCGAAGAACTACCCGCAGCCATGGGACACGAATACAGCAACGAGGAACGAGACGCCATCACAGACATGCTCTACGAATACGTGCGCGACACGCGTGCTGGGGTCGGGGTCAGCCCAGGGGTCGGTAGGCGAACTTCCGCGTGAACGATGCGCGTCGGGCAGACCTGGCATGCGTCGCGGACATCCCCTTGCGACTGCCCGATAGCTAGGCGACCTCGGACTGGAGGCGCGGTCGAAGCTGGTCTGTCGGTAAGCGCTATGCAGTCATATTCGTCGCAAGCGTTTCACGGCGTCTGTGGGCGAGCTGGTCTGGTAGCCTGGCGTGGACATAAACAGGTCGCGCATCGGTGAGGCGACGCGCGACCGAGTGTTTATCTTCCGCTGAGGATTGGTAACCACGGATATAGATGAGCACGAACACTACGGGCAGAGGGTTACGCGGGAGCGGATGACGCCACCCGGCTCCCTCGCCTCGCGGTCTGGCGAGCGGCGTCTATAGGAGCGATACCATCGCTTTTGGGAGATTCAGCACAAGTTCTAAGCGATTCCGGGTATCGTCAGGACGGCGATCCCGCGGAACACCTGTAGACGCGCCCTACCACTGGATCTAAGGCTTTGGTCGAGTGCGACGGTGTACGGATTAGCGGAAGAGGGACGATTCCGATGCTGCTGGATGATCAACTACCCTTATGAAGGGAACACGTGGCCAAGCTCTGGGAACGACCTTGGCGGTTGGAACGCTAGCTACGCATGGGCCTCGACCATGCCAGCAACGGCCGGATCGAACGTTCGCGGGCAGACCGTCGTGACGTCGTACGTCGCGTCGCGTAGTTGCACATGGCCATGACGGCGTCGCGCAGATCGCAGCCCCGCAGACCGTCGCGGACGAAACGTGGACCTTCCAACCGGGCATCGCATAGAGCGGCTCCGTCAAGATTCGCCTCCGGAAGCTCGCCTGGTCTCGCCATTCGCGCGCTCCGACCAGGTCCGCGCATCCTGGTGGTCCACCACAGTGATAGCGGTGAATCCGATGCAGCGCACGAAGATCACGAATCCCTTCCCTCGCAGGGGAAATATAGGATGCGATTGGCGGGCGCCCCAGCAAATGCAGCGTGGTCGATCACCAGGCTACCGCGCTCGCAAGCGGCCCCAAGTGGTCGCAATCTGCCCACGCGGGTTCACAGGTCGCAGACGCTCGGACAGCGCTCCGAGGATGGCTGCCTCCACCGTTGCGCGAAATCTCTCCTCGCTCAGGT
>CAYYPK010000098.1:2876-5435 GCA_964473525.1 uncultured bacterium | reverse complement strand
GGCTACGAACCCGACAGATCGCGCCTTGGGACGTAGCGCGCCTACGCGGGCGTGGGCGGCGCTTACGCGGCGGCACCCACAGCACCATAGTCATCGCGCACGGTGCCGGCCGCCGCTGGCCGTCCTGGGCGGGCTCGTCGGCACAACGCGGCGCGGGCCCGGCGCGGTTGGCGTGGAGCATTCGGCCGCCATCGCCGATAGGCCCGTGGTTGACAAGGCATGAACTGTGCGCCATGGTGTTGGCACTTAGGGCCCACGTGCAGGGGGCGGGATGGATGGCAGAGCGCACTTACCAGGAAGTCGCCGATTACTTCATCGCCCTCGGCAACGCCAGCCATGACAACGTCACGAATCTGCGACTGCAGAAGCTTGTCTACTACGCCCAGGCATGGCACCTCGCCAACCGATGGGGGCCGCTGTTCGATGCGGACTTTCAGGCATGGGTGCATGGTCCCGTGATTCCCGGGCTATATCGCAAATACAGCCACCTGGGCGCGCAGCCGATACTCGCCGAAGGAGCGGACACGGCTTCCGATGTCGAGCTGCAGCAGTCGCTAGATGCAGCCTTGAGCGTCTTTGACGAGCCCACGCAGGGCCTCCTCGAAATGGTGGCGGATGCCTACATGGGACTCGGGGCTTGGGCATTGGAGCGCCTGACGCATCAGGAGAGGCCCTGGGTTGAGGCTCGTGAGGGGTTGGAGCCCTCGGAGCGCTGCACCACACGTATCTCCCGGCGCACCATGCGGGACTTCTATGGCGAGCAAATCGAAGAGTAAGCCGCGTGTAGCAGGACCACGCTCCGACCCCGATGGCGGGCGGCCTGTGTTCAGTTTCCGTCATCTACAGCCTCGGCACTCGAAGTTCGACATCGGCAATCGAGACCCCAAGTATCTTCTCAAGCTGATGGAGCGTCTGAAAGCAGCGTGTCAGATCCCGGTGAGCGAGCTGACCGCGACAAAATCGCGGTCTTGGCGTTTCCACCAGATCCACTTCGAGGAGAAGCGGGTATCGGAGGACGGCTTCGGGGGTGCCAAGGAGAACGACGAGCGAGCCTTCCAGTTCGAGGTAAGCCAGAGCGCGCATGGTCGCGTGCATGGCTTCCTCGTGGGCTACACGTTCTACGTAGTGTGGCTGGATCCAGACCACAACCTGTATCCGCGCGACCGGTAGCGTCGCCGCCCTGCCCTGCCCGGCGTCGAGGCGGAACGCTTCGCGTAACAGGCATGTCGTGCTATCCTCGCAACGAGGGAGGCACGCCATGCGGACGCTGCTCGCCATGCTGGCCACGCTCACGCTACTCGCCTGCGGCGAGGACGGGCCGGAACTGATCGACCCGTGCGTAGATGCGAGCAGCATTCAGGTAGGCATGTCCGCGGCAGAGATCCGCGACCTATTCGGACCCCCTCTCCACACGCGGAACCTAGCGGCGACGTGGTCTCTGGGACAGTCCCTGTGGGAATACGATTGCCTCGCTACCGCGGACCCTCGGCCATTCCAGATCCTGTTCCGCGACGATCTGGTGATCGAGACCGGGTTCAGCATCCCCATCACGCCGCCCCGGGTCCTCACGCAGGATTTCAACCCGCAAGAAGAAGAGGAAGGCTATCCCGTCGTCGTGGACCGCGTGAAGATCAAGGTGATCGGCCGCGACTCCGACGGTTGGACCTACGCCTACCAGATCGTCCTGCGAAACAGAGCGAGCTCCGTCTGGCGTGTCAAGGCGGCCATCGAGTGGAGAGATGCGAACGACTTCGCGCTCGCCACCGAGACCTTCGACGACTTCCTGCTCACACCGGACCACACCGACACGATCCGGGGGTCCGCCTCGGTGCCGTTTGGCCTCGCAGGACAGATCGTGGCCCCATGGATTCGTTGGGAATGGAGACCAGCATGAGGAGGATGCCGCGACGGCGCGGGCGGATGTCGGAGTCGGTATCCTCCATAGATGATGATAATGGGTGCCCGTGAGCCACGATCAGCGGTCGTGCGCGACGGGGCCAGAGGCGGCAGATGTCGCTGCCGTAGGGAGACTCTTCGTCACCGAGCTCCTCAGAATGGCAGGCCGTGGTTCGGGCGGTCAGCGCAGAATGTCGTCTCAAGCTGGCAACACCTCGGAGTCGAACCCATTGCAGACGGCTTGACATATATGCTAATATGGCCGGAGACTGGCCGTGGGTAGCGGTGGCTCGCAGGCAAAGGTCAGCCTAGTCGATGTGTATCAGGGCAGCAGGCTGCTCATCGCACGACTCGATACGGGCCGCGATGCGGATTTCCAGACGGTTATGACCACTGATGAACGCGTTACTCAGCCAGTGCGGCTCCGCTTCTATACGTGGGTGCAGCATTTCGCGGACAACCTCGATGCCCCTGCGGGCTTCATCGACGATCTTGGCTCTTTGCGCATCCAGAACTACGGTGTGGGACTCAAGGAGTTCAGGATCAGAACCGGCAGTAACTACTGGCGGTTCGTGTGGTTCTACCCTCCCAAAGGGATGGACCCCGGCGCGCTGATACTGGCCCAGACCTTCTACAAGACCGACAAGAAGTTCCCCTCGTTAC
>CAYYPK010000098.1:0-2866 GCA_964473525.1 uncultured bacterium | reverse complement strand
GGCTAGCCGCTACTTCGAGGACTACCTTCGCATGCGAGGGCAGGTGGGGGAGACGAGATGATCTTGGATCCGCATATGGCGGAGGCGATGGACGACCCGGGCGCCTCGCGCGCGCAGATGTATCTGGATTTCGTGCTCGCCATTGAGGCGGCCATGCACACACGGGACATGTCGAAGACAGAGCTGGCGGCGGGGGCTGGGATGCACGCCTCGCAGATCAGCAGGCTCATGGCGGATGACGCGGAGAACGAGCCGAATGTCACTCTCAATACTGTGGCGCGGCTTGCCCACGCTGTCGGGCTGACGCCAACGCTACGCCTGGTTGGGGATCAGCAGGAAGTTGTCGTGCGTGAGAAGCAGACCGGTCACTATACGCGCCAAGTGAGTGCAGGCTATGGCATGGCGACAGGGGTCATTCACTTCGGCACTGTGGAGAGCGCGGAGGCCGGCGGGTCACCGTTAGCTGGGTCTGGCGGCATGCTGGGTTTGCAGGACGGGCCCTTCGATCACAAGACGATCTTGACGAACACTGCGAGCCCCGCAGCTACCCGGCCCGTAGGGACGATCATGTGGGTGGATGCAGAGGACATCAGGGCAGAAGCTGGCGAGGACACCGAGGAGTCCGGGCCGCCACCTGGCTCGGGCTCGTATGAACTGCGCGAACAGGTGGCCTAGCCATGTCCGCCCCCTACCAAATCCTGCAACTCTGGCTCGAGGCCCTCAGCATCCAAGCCAACATGGATTACAGCCTGGCGGATGAGATCCAGTGGAACCTGGGCCTGAGCTATAACGTGACTCCCCATGCTGACGCGGTAGACCTGTATCGCGGGAAGCTTACCGTCTACGCGACGCCCGTCGAAGGGACCGAGTGCCCGTTCCAGTCCATCGTGGCGGTTATCGCCGCGGCGGCACACCTAAGCGACGCATTGCAGGAGGAACAGTCGCAGAACGCATTGCACGTATCGCTGCCTATAGTGCTCTTCAGCACGCTGCGGGGCCACATCTCGTCAGCGACGGGGTCCATGCCGCACGGGCCCTACATGCTCCCTGTCCTCTCGGCGAATGACCTCGTGCAGCTGATACATGGCGCGGGCGAGGACGGCGCCGCCATGCTGGTTGGGGACGAGGAGGAGTAGCGTTGCGCCCCGGGCGTCCCACTGTCTCAACGCGCCACGCGGGTGCGCAGGCGCGCGCCGAACGGCCGCCTCGCCCCCGAATCGTCACGCCGGCGTCGGGTTCCGGCTCGGGGTCTGGCAGCGGGGGCGGCGCACGCAGTTCCGCGCGCTTCGTCTGGATCATCTGCTGCTGGCCGGCGGTGAGCGACAGCATGGCATCTGTGTCCGACATCGCGTCCCGATTGGCTAACAAGTGTCGGACAGCGGCCGCCATCTGCCGGGCAACCCGCTCGGCGGCGTCCGACATCGCCGCGACACGATTGAGCGGGCCCGCGACGGCGTTCGAGATCGGCAGGCGGGCAGGACATGCCATCACACGCGGATCGCGGTGTCACTCTCGACCCGCGCGAGCGTAGGCAATCCACCGAGGGCGACGCGCACGCGCTCGCCGTGGGCCTCGACGAACGGGCGCAGGTCGTCAATGTCGTGGTGCACGTATCGGCTCGTCACGGATGTTCCCACGTGGCAGAGCAGACGCCCTATCTGTTGCTCGGTCGCGCCGTGCTTCGCCAGCTGCGACGCGAAGAAGTGCCGTAGGTCGTAGAGCGTTGACCATTCCAGCCCGGCACGTCGGGCCGCCGATGCGAAGGCGCGTTGCACGTTCCGCAGTCCCTTGGGGCGATCGAAGCACCCGCAGGCAGGGTAGTAGAACGGCTTCGGCTCATGACGGGCAAGCAGCTTCCGCGCGAGCGTCGAGACAGGGACCTCGCCCCAACGTCCGCCCTTCATCTTCTCCGGCGGAATGCGGATCATGTCGCCGTCCACCTCGTCCGCGGTCAACAGCCGCACGTTTGAGGGCCGTAGCCCCGTCAGGCCGATGGTCAGGAACAGGTCGTAAGCACCGGTGCTGGACGCCGCGTCGAGCAGGCGGGCGAAGTCGTCGAGCGACAGGAACTTGACGCGTCGGTTGTCCACCCGCAGCAGCTTCACGCGGGCGATGGGGTTCGCCGCGAGCAGACCCAGGTCAACGGCGTGGTTGAGCGCCTGCTTGAGCTTCTGCGTGAACATGTTGACTGTGCGCGGCGCATGGCCCTGTTCCACGTAGAACGCCCGCAGACGCTCGACGTGCTGCGGCCCCACGTCCCGCAGGCGTAGCTCGGATTCCGTCGCTTCCAGGAACCGCACAACGCCCCGCACGCTGCACTCGCTGCTGTCATAGGACTTGAGCCGGCGTTGTGTCGGCAGGAAGGTCGAGAGGAGGAAGTCCGCCACACGCGGGCTGTCCGCGTCTGCGGCGGCCTCGTTGAGTTCCCCGAGCAGGTCGTCGAACCGGGCCTCGGCTTGCGCGAAATCCGTCCCCAGCTTCCGTATCACGCGCTTGCCGTCGTCGGGCTTGATGTCGGCGATGAACTCGCCGTTACGCTTGAACAGTCCTGACGTCCGGCGGTGGTTCGGCAGGAGGCGGATGTGCTGACGGGTTCCGGTGGGCTTCCGCATGGCGAGGACCTCCAGGCTTTCCTGATTCTTTCCTATTCTACCGCTGAATGGCGGGAAAGCGCCAGGAAAGAAACGACTTGCCCTCGCGCATCTACGGCAGAGGCCGCCCGGGAGGTCATCCGATACATGCAGTGTTCATGCGGGTTCGTGGGGACCGGTAGGTGGGGTGAGCGAGGGGACTTGAACCCCCGACCACCTGATCCACAGTCAGGTGCTCTACCGACTGAGCTACGCTCACCGTGCCTGCTATTATG
>CAYYPK010000097.1:0-5736 GCA_964473525.1 uncultured bacterium | reverse complement strand
CGCCCTTCCCGACTGACATTCCCCTTCTGGGCCGCCTCGCCCTCTCTCCATGCTGCCGACGCGTGGCTACACATGCACCCCTACATCGGCCTATACCCGTAATACATCAGGGATAGGGCCGCAGCGTGGCGGCCCGTGCGATAGCAAGCATTTGGGGGACAAGGGGATGGCGACCCAGGTTGATGTCTTCAAGGCTGCGGTAACGAGCGACGATGTAACGGCCGCCGCATCAGCATTGCAGAGCAGTGAGGCACGAGAGCAGATCGACGCCGGCATGTTCCCGTACGGGCGACCCGCGTTGGTCGAAGCGCGTAGCGTGGACATGGTCGAAATGTTGCTCGGCGAGGGAGCGGACGCGGCGGCGATAACGGAGTTCTGGAGGCGGGGATTCTGGGTGGATGAGGTCCCGCGCGATGTCGCGGAGCGCGTCATTGAGGCGGGAGCCGAAACAAGCATCCACGCAGCCTCTGCCCTGGGGTTGGCGGAAACGGTCCGCGAGATGTTGGAGGCAGATCCCTCGCTCGTATCGGCGCCGGGCGGCGATGGCGGCACGCCTCTCCACTTCGCGCGCACGGTGGACGTCGCGACGCTTCTCATCGACGCAGGCGCTGACCTAGACGCCCGCGATGACGACCACAACTCAACCCCAGCACAGTGGCGGGTGAAGGTGTCGCCGGACGTGACCCGCCTTCTGCTAGAGCGGGGCGCGCTGCCCGACGTGTTCCTCGCGGCAGGTCTAGGCGACTTGGACGTGGCGCGCACATGCGTGGAGACGACACCGGAATGCGTCACCTACCGCATAGGTGTGAACAGCGGCCCCTTCGCGGGCCCCTTCGCGGGCATCAAGGACCTTGGCGGGACGATTCTCCAGTGGACGCTGGGCTTCAACCAGTCCGCCCAGGAGGTCGCCATGCGGCGCGGCCATACGGATGTCTACGACCTGCTGATGGAGACGACGCCACCCAAGTACAAGCTCCTCATCGCGGGCATGCTGGCGGATAGGGAGTTGGCCACGGAGCTACTCGACGCGCACCCGACGCTTGTTGATGAGTTAGACGACGAAGACAAGATGCTCCTCGCCAAAGCGTGCTGGGAGACGAACAACGAGACCGAAGCGGTCAGGCTGATGGTCGAGTGTGGCTTTCCATTGGGGATCCCAGAACACAACCACGCGTATTCGCCACTGCACAACGCGTCGTGGAGCGGGAACGCCGAAGTCGTCCGACTGCTGATAGAACACGGGCACCCGGTCGACATGATCGACCCAGCGTACAACTCGTCCGCCGCGGGCTACGCCATCTACAGCGCAACAGAGGCGCGCCAATACACGGATGTGGACTACGGCGGCGTCATCGACGCGCTTGTCAGCGCAGGTCTGGACGACTGCCTGTCGAGCTACCCCGTGGGACACGACGCCATTGACGCCGTGATGAAGCGGCATCTCGACGCACGCTAGTGGTCCACCACAGTGATCGTGCCAGATCCGCTACCTGTCCAACGAGGCGTGAATGACTTCTCCTTGCAGGAGAAGGTTAGGATGAGGTCGGGTGGAGCGCCCTCCTAAGTAGCTGGCCGTAAGTCCGGGGCCTGTGTCATGCTGTTGTTCAGGAGGGTGCCCGGCACACGGTGTGGACCGTTCCGCTTCTGCGGTCGCACCTGGCTCGGGTCGAGGATGTCCACGTGAGTGTGACGACGCTCCGTCGGACATTGCGAGATCTCGGGTATCGCTGGAAGCGTCCGCGCTACGTCCTTGCGCGACGGTCGAAGACGTGGCGCCAGTCAAAGGGGGGCTCCAACGCGGCTTGAAGGGACGCGAACGCACTGTTGTTCTGTTTAGCCCCTCCGTTGCGCGCCGAGCGGCACGCGCTTCCGATAGAAGTTATGTCACGGCGTCGCGTGTGACGAAGCCGTGTAGTAAGGTTCGCTCACCAGGTAAGCCGCTCCGTGGGGAGCTTCGTCTGGAGCCCACACGGTGGTGATGGAGCAAGGACCCGTTCCACCCATACCGCGCGCCGTCGTGGGAACGCCTGCAGCGCGGTGACGATGTCACCTTCCACCTGTGGACGATCGATATGGAATCTGTGCACGCCGCTCCGGGCGCTCGCGGCTGTAAGGTGGGCGGCCGACGGTCCCAATGCTACGGGATGACGCGCGTAGCCAGGATTGCAGTTTACCTGCTTCTGTACGCTGCGTGCGGACCCTTGGCGCCGGTAGTTTCCGTCGCGGCGACAGACGATGGTCCCACACCGACGGCGGCGGCCTCGTGTGCAATCGTCGTCCCGCCGGACGCGGACGCCGCCGGAGTCCTCGCGGCCAAAGAGGTCCGTCGGTACGTCTACGTGAGATCGGGCCTCCTCCTGCCTCTTGTCGTCTGCGACGCGCTACCGGATACGGGCGACGTTATTGTCGTCGCCAACGACGATGACCCGATGATCGACGCCCTCCGCGACAGGGTCGCCTACGCCACTCGCGCTGGGGAGCATCTGATCAAGAGCGTCGCGGACGCCGGACGAGTGGTCCTCGTGATTGCCGGCCATGACTCGACGGCTACGCTCCACGGTGCTTACCGCTACGCCGAACGCCTCGGGATAGGGTTCGATCTGGCGGGAGACGCCATCCCGGACGCGCAGATCACGCTGGATATCACCGGGATCGACGAGGTGAGCCGGCCACTGTTCCCCACCCGGGGCATCCTGCCGTTCCACGACTTCCCTGCGGGCCCGGACCTATGGAACACGGACGACTACCTCACCACGATCTCTCAACTGCCCAAGCTGGGCATGAACTTCATCGGGCTGCATACCTATCCCCAGTGGTCGACCACCGAGGAGGCGACGACGGGCGAGGCAGGTGGCGTCGGACTGCCGCAAGGCCCCGAGCCTACCGTGTGGATCGGTCTCCCCGAAGACGTGAACCCTGACGGCACGGTGGCATGGTCCTATCCGGCTTACTATGCGCACACGCGCCGCCCACACCGAATCTGGGGGTTCGCCACCTGGGATACGAGCAAGTTCTCTGCCGGCGCGAGCGAGCTCTTCGAGCGAGACGCGTACGGCTCGGACGTCATGGGCTCCTCCATGCCTTCCGACGCGCAGACTAGCAACGCGGTCTTCGACCGGGTCGGCGCCATGCTGGCCACCGCATTTGCCCACGCCCACGCTCTCGGCGTCCGGACGGCGTTGGGCACGGAGCTTCCACTGGGACTCGAACCTTCTGGCCCCGAAGTGGGACGCGACTGGGTGCGGGGAATGCCGAGACATCTCCAGACCCGCTTGGAGCAGCGAGGTCTCGACCCGACGGACCCAGCCGTGGTCCGGAAGGTCTACGAGGGGATATTCACGCGCATCATGCGCACGCACCACCTGGACTACTACTGGCTATGGGCCTGGGAGGTATGGTCGCGCCACGGCGTATCGAGCAGACAGATCCAGGCGTTCAAGGCAGACATCAAGCTGGCTCACGAGGCTCTACGCGAAATCGACGCTCCGTTCCAGCTGGCCCTGGCTGGGTGGGTGCTGGGCACGGCCAACGATCCCGCGGAGTTCGAGGACGCGCTCCCGCCCACGGCGCCGTTCTACGGTCTCTGGGACGAAGCCGACGGGTTTGAGGATCTGAGCGATGACCGCGTGAAGTGGCCGGCGACCTGGCTCGAAGAGGATTGGGGCCTGGCACAGCCACAGCTTGAGCTTGCCCGCATCCACGCCGATGTTGCCGCCGCCTTCGACAAGAGTTGTGACGGGCTGATCGCGAAGCACTGGAGGACACGGGCAGTCGGCGCCAACACCGCGGCGCTTGCTGGCGTGCTGTGGAACCGTGGGACGACCCGCGAACCACCCGAACCCTCTGTTCCAGCGGATCGTGGTGCATGGATTCACGATGCGTACTTGGACTGGGCCACCCGCCAGTTCGGGCCCGAGGCAGCCGCGCCGATCGCAGCGGTCTTCGCCCGTGTGGATCTCGCGGGAGAGGACGGCCCGGGGGCGCTCCCCAAGGTGCAGGGCTGGGATCCTGCCCCGGGAGCGGTCGTGTACAACGAAGACGAGGACTACACGCTCTGGGACGAGCAGCGCTACGCGTTCGTCGACGAACTCGCGGCCCTACGCACATCCGTCGTGGGCGTCGGGAACGCCGACCGATTCGACTACTGGCTAGCAGCGTTCACGGGCCTGCGCGCCATGGGCGAATACGCATCGCTGCGCCGGGCCTTCGAGCGCGAGATGGAGGAGGAGCGATATCAGGCGGCCCTGGACACCAGACGACGCATGGCGCGTCTGTGGGAAGGGGTTATCGCGCGCGAGGTTCGGAACGTCGTGAACGCTAGCGACCTCGGCGAGATCATGAACCTCGATATTCTCAACTGGCATCAGCTTATGATGCTCCGGTGGGACCGGCGGCTCGCGCGAGGGCTGGGCCACCCTATCCCAGATGACGCGAACCCGTCACACGAATACACAGGGCCGCCAAGGGTGTATGTCACCCCCGCGCGAGGGCACGCATTCGACGACGAGACGCTGCATCTCACCATCCGTGTGGTCGGAGATCCGCGCGATGTCACGCTGCGCGTCCGGCCGCTGGGCGCGGATGAGTACGTGAGGATCGCCGCGACCCACCGCGCCCGCGGCGTCTACGTGGCGTCGATAGCGCCGCAGCCGGACGACTTCGAGTACTATGTCGCGGCTGACGCGCCCGCTGGAACCGCCGTGTTCCCCGTCACAGCGCCGCAGATGAGCCACACGGTCCTGGTGCTTCAGCGCTGATGGGAGGACGCACATTGCTGGGACGGGGAATGGGTACGTGCACGTCTTGGATGTGCCCGATCCGGTGTCCGACTCAGCGACCGCGGCCCTTGGGACACGCATGGCCCTTAATGAGTGGCTCAACGACGCAGGGGGCATCGAGCCCATCCCACCATCGCTCCCACCCAGAACGCTGTGTCGGGGAGGCGACTGAGAGTGTCCTGCTTCAGATAGAGGCCGCCATGGGATCGCTCAACAGTGGCCCATAGCATGTAGTGTTGACGGCCAAGCGCTTGGGCGGAAGCCGAAGTGGACAAGGGCGCCACACTCTTCTTCACACTGTCGCTGGCATCCCAACCCGATCGACCGACCGACTTCCGGTAGGCTCAGTATTGGCCCATCCACGAGGCGTGTCATAAGTGGTACGCGCCAGTGTTCATAGGACTTTTCGCTGGTCGCCCCCCGTAGGGGGTCGGCCCCTACGGGCCGATCAGAAGCGATGCTATACAGCGTACGCGGACGACTTCTCATCTTGTCGATGGCGTTGATCTTGATCGGGCTGGTAAGCGCGCCACTTATGACACGGCTCCGACACGGATCGTGTCGGATACAGAAATAAGGCTATCGCCAGTCCTCCCTGGCAACTGTCCTGCCAGCGCCCAACGCGGGATAGGACAGAGAGCACGAACAGCCGGCCCCACCGAACGTTGTCGGTGGGGCCGGCATGCGAACGGCCCAAGTGTGGGTGGCACCGCATCCAGTGGGCTAGGCAGCTTCGTCCTCATCTTCGCCGTCGGCTTCGGCGTCTAGCGCGTCGTCCTCTTCGTCGTCATCTTGGTCCTCGTCGTCCTCATCGTCTTGTTCCTCCTCCTCGATTTCGAGTATCTCCCCGGTAGCTGCATCGACTTCGACGGACACCACGCCGTCTGCCGTCTGGATCTCGACCTCGATGACCTCCCGACCGTGCTCCATCTCGCTTTCTGTTTCGATGACGTCGCCG
>CAYYPK010000096.1:0-5980 GCA_964473525.1 uncultured bacterium | reverse complement strand
GATCTGCACCGCCTCCTCAATGCCAGCAGCTCCTGCGAGTCCTTGGGCGGCCGCGAATGCGACGCCTACTGCAGCCACCTCTTCGGCATCATCGTCGTCAGCGTCCTCGCCTTCAGCATCGTCGTCGTCAGTGTCCTCGCCTTCGACATCCTCGTCCTCGTCTGTGTCGTCCACATCCTCGTCCTCGATGTCGACAATCTCGCCGGTGGCTGCGTCGATTTCGACGGACTTGAGACCATCGGCGGTCTGGATCTCGACCTCGATGAGCTCACGGTCGTCTTCGGTCTCGGTCTCCGTTCCGACGACCTCGCCGGGCACGGCGGCCAGGGCGATCTGCTCCGCCTGGTCCAGATCGATGGGGCCAGCGAGAGCTTGCGCGGGTGCCGCAGTCGGCCCGGGGCCGACAACCGAGAGGGGGTCTGTAGACTCATCGCCACATCCGAGGCCGAGGCCGAGGCAAGCGACAGCGCTCAGTGTCGCCACGCGATTACGAATCATGGTGTTCTCCATTCTTCGCCTGCCGAATTGGCATGCTGAATTGGTCGAATGGAGAAGCGCAACGATCGTGCCGACTCACGCGTGCCGCTGCAGGGCTGATATGCGCCTGTACAGGGCGTGTATGGTCGGGAGCGCCGACGGAAATCCGCCGCTGCGGCAGTTCTCCGCCGCTAGAAACGCAAGCCGATCTGAGCGGAATACGCGTGGGCCGCGTACTCCTGCGCCGGGTCGTTGGAGACGTTCCGCCGGAAGGCGTATTCGAGCTGGGCTGATACATAGGCACCCACCGGCCGGCTCACGGCGGCGCGTAGGAGTGTGAGGCTGTCGTGGCGTTTCGAGCCCGTCGAACGTACAACCCAGTCGTGGAAGTACTTCGCGTGGCGCCGTGCTGACAGGCGAGCGGTGGCCCGCGCCGGAGCCCGCCACACCAGGGTGAGCGACGACCGGTGGTTCGTGAAGTTGAAGTCCACGTCTTCGCCTTCTCCGTGTTCGTCGCCGTCCGCGTAGACGTCGTCGTCGTAATGGTCGCCGTCGTCGCCATCGTCGTCGTAATGGTCGTCGTCGTAATGGTCGCCGTCGTTGTCGTCCTGCTCAGGCTCCTGGCGGTATCGCTCCTGGGCCTGAAGCGCGCGCGCGGCGTTATCCACCTCAAGGCGGTAGGCGAGGCGTGCGAGGACGCGTTCTCCGACCATGTGTTCCGCCCATAAGCCGGCGGCGTGCCGGGTTCCCGACATGTCTCGGTTGATGTCGGAAACCAACACGCGCGGGTCGATCGCTCCTGTATATGACCGCAACTGATACTCCGCCCCAACGGACGACAGCCCCCCAAAGCGTCGTACGACGCGCCCGGATCCCATGACACTCTGGTAGTCGCCCCGGCTGAAGTTGGGGAACGCCTTGTGCCGCAGCTCGGTTGAGATAGAGCTGGTCCAGGCGTGATCCCATCGGTAGAGACCTTGCGCCGATACAGCCTGCTTCGAATACTCGTGGATGGCGTTAGCAGGCTGGACGCGGAGGCCGGCTGACCCTACGGCGAGGACCGTGAGCTTCGACGCGACACGCCTGCGGTATGTGACCGACGCCAGGTGGTCGTGGCGGTTCTGCCGGTCGTAGCTTCCATATCGACGCGGGGCCGCCTCGTACCGCGCGGTGAGCCTGGATGTGTCGTCAGGATCCACGCTCAGCCTGAACCCGGCCCACAGATTTGCTACGCTGTCTGCCTTGGGACCCGAAGCGCTCGGCGCTTCGAGCACGTTCGTCTCATATCTCGCGCGCGTGTGCAGGAACCCTGTAGCGCTGACGCCGGACGTGGCCGCGGTGACGGTCTGCGGGGACATCACCCACAAGATGGTAACGGCGCCCGCGAGCGCAATAGTCACGGCCTTCGTCATCAGTCGTCCTTCCCGAGTTCTGCGGGTCTCAACATCTCGGAGGCTATCGCCTGGAATCGCGCCAGCTTGGCCCGTAGCGGCGAGATACCGGCACGCCGTCGTTCCTGCCGCGCGCGTAGCGCGAGGACTTCATTGGACAGCTCGGACATATTGCCTTCTAACTCAGCGGCGCGGAGGGGCCTGTCCAGATCAATCTCGTCGTCTTCGCTGCGGCGTAGTTCCTGCAGCAACTCCAGCATTCCCCGGAGCAGGCTGAGCTTCTCTTCCGCCGCAAGGATTTCCGCGGCCAGGGCGACGATGCCCTCGTCGACGATGTCCAGCTGGTCCTGAACTACCTCAATCTTCTGGGCGATCACGTCGGGGCCGTCCGTGTCCGCCACTGTCACATCAAGGCCGAGCAGCAGCTCGCGTGACTGGGCCCGGACATATGTGGCATGCACGTCTCGTTCTGATCTGAGTGCGATGGCGTCGGCGAGAATGCGCTCCCTTTCCTCCGACGTGACCGCGGCGTCCGATCGCGCGATGGCTCTCGCGATGGCGTCGTCTAAGCGCGCCATGATCGCTTTCCGAGTCGCTACCCCCTCCTGTGTGAGCGCGTAGATGCTGGCGTCTAGACCCTGCAGTTGGTCGGCTACCAGCCGCGCCGAGCGCAGATCTCGCTGTAGCGCCCGATCGCCTGACGGGTCGCCGTCGTCCGCCCGATCACGCTTCGCGCTGTCAATCCTGTCGGAAAGGACACGGCTGCGCCTGAGAAGCGTGTTCTGCTGTCGCGTGGTTTCTTCCACACGAGCGACGATGTCGTGGAGCAGGGATTCCAGATCACTCTGAGTTGCAGATTCCTCCCCGCGCGCAGTGGCTCCCGCGACGAGGAGGGCGGTAACGACCACCACGAGCCGGCATAGGCGAGCAACGTTAGCGAGCCGTTTCATCGAGTTCCGCCAACCCGTGTCGGTCGAACTTGTATCGGAACGTCGTGCGTTCGATTCCAAGTAGCTTCGCGGCGTCCGCTTTCACGCGGTTGGCGCGAACGTACGCAGTCCACAGTAGCCGTTTCTCGAACCTATCCACCATATCCGTGAGCGAGACCCCCTCCATGGGGACGACGTCCACCGGGTCGTCGCGCTGCCGCGCGCGCCGGTCGATCAGGCCCAGGTCCATGGGCACGAGAGTGTCCGATTGTGTGAGCACGACCGCGCGCTCAATCGTGTTCTCCAACTCACGTACATTGCCTGGCCACGCGTGTCTGACGAGGCTCTGCATTGCATCTGGGTGCACCGCTGCGATCTTCTTCGCGGTCTCCGCCGAGTACTTCAGGAGGAAGTGTGCGACGAGGCTGGGAATGTCGTCTCGTCGATCTCGGAGCGGCGGTACATCCACAGGCACAACGTTGAGCCGGTAGTACAGATCCTCGCGGAAGTCACCCGCGTCGACCATCGCTACCAGGTCACGGTTTGTCGCGGCGACAATTCGCACATCCACGCCGATGGTGGATACGCCGCCGACGCGTTCGAACTCCTTCTCCTGCAAGACTCTCAGGAGCTTCACCTGTGTGGAGACCGCGACTTCGCCTATCTCGTCAAGGAAGAGCGTGCCTCCGTCGGCGAGCTCGAACCTTCCGGCGCGTTGGCGGTTCGCGTTGGTGAACGCGCCACGTTCGTGTCCGAACAGCTCGCTCTCTAGCACGCCCTCGGCGAGGGCCGCGCAGTTTACGCGCACGAACGGCTTCGCGGCGCGCCGGCTGTTCTCGTGTATGGCTCGCGCGACGAGTTCCTTCCCCGTACCGGTCTCGCCCAAGACCAACACGGTCGCGTTCGATTGGGCTACTGCCTGAATGCGGTCATAGACCAGACGCATCGCCTCCCCGGCGCCGACCATCGAGTCGAATCCGCGGCCCCCTCCGTCCTGCTCGCGAAGGTACGCGTTTTCCATCGACACCATGCGCTGACGGAGCGCGTTCGCTACCTTCACCTCGATCTCTTCCAGCGTCACCGGTTTGGTCACGAAATCGACCGCTCCCTGACGCATGGCATCCACGGCGATCTCGATCGTCCCATGCGCGCTCATGACGACAACGGCAGTTTCCGGCGATTGCTCCTTGATGGCCGCCAACGTCTGGATGCCGTCCATCTTGGGCATCCGCACATCAAGGAGGGCCAAATCGTAGAACTGATCGGTTGCAGCCTTGGCGGCCGCCTCGCCATCGTGGACGACGGACGATCTGTGACCAAGCGCGTCCAGCGCGAGAGAGATGGCTTCGGCCGTGCCCTTGTGATCGTCCGCTATCAGTATTCGGCTCATGGTCTTCCTGTCAGTCCCTAAGCTGCCTCATCGGCAACGCAACGGTGAAGGTGGACCCCTCGCCTTCGACGGCGGCGCACCTGATAGACCCGCCGTGTCGCTCGACTATCCTCCGCACCAATGCAAGACCCAGGCCGGTTCCGTCGTCCTTCGTCGTGAAGAACGGATCGAACGCGCGTTCGGCGGTGTCGGCTGACATGCCAACGCCAGTGTCCGAGATGTCTAGTTGTACCGCGCCGTGTTCCGCGTCAACGCAGGCGTCGATCGTCAGATGACCGCCCGTAGGCATGGCGTGCACCGCGTTACTAATGAGGTTGAGGAGGGCGCGTCGGAGTTCGCGCGCGTCCGTCTCTATCGCAACGTCGTCCGGGGCCGTGGCACTCGCTATGACGCCGGCGTCCTCAATGTCGGCTCGGCACATGTCCAGCGCGTCCGCGACGATCGTCGCTACCAGGGTCTCATTCCAGGTCGGGTCAGAGGGACGCGCGAAATTGAGGAACTCCGTGACGAGGTCATCGAGCGCCTGCACCTCCTCGTCGACCTTCGTGATAAGACCAGAGGTCTCGGCGTCCACGCTGTGACGCTGCAGGAGTCCAAGAAACAGCCGCATGCCGTTCAGCGGGTTCCGTATCTCGTGGGCGAGCCCGGAGGATATCTGCCGCAACTCCTCTGCGAAGCGGGAAACGCGTCGGTCGCGATCGGCCAGAGCGGCGCTCATCTCGTTGAAGCTGCTTCCGAGCACCCCGATTTCGTCACTGCTCGTGACCTCGACCGTTGCGCCGAATGTGCCGCGCATGATCTGGCGGGCGGCCTGCGACAGCCCTTTGATCGGCGCTACGATCGCGCGCACGTAGATGACCCCGAGCCCGGTTGCCAGCAGCGTGCTGAGAAGCCCAATAAGCAGCATCGCTCGCTGCATCGTGTTCAGCGTCCCTAGGAACAGCACGCTCGCGTCAACGCCCAGCACGGCGACGGGGACGCCGTCCCCGTCGGCCACGGGGGCGTACGCTGACCGGTAGTACGTCCCGTCCTCGCCGGTGAACGCAATCGACGCGGCTGGCTCCCCGGAAAGGGCCTCGTCAATGTGCACCTGGTTGCCGCTTAGAAACCGGTAAGGCGCTCCAATCGGGACGTCGTCCTGAGAGTCCACCAGGCTGCTGCCATCCGGCGCGAACACGTAGATGCGCCGAAGGTCCGTGGCTGCCTGGATTGACCGCAGTTGCGTGCGATAGCTCTGGTACAAGCGCGTTTGCTCGCCTCCTGGCTCGATGACCGTCAGGTAGTCCGCATCGAACTGCGTGGCTGCCATCTCCGCGATGGACGTAATACGCGCCTCCATCTCGACATGCAGTGCTCGCCGTGCGGCGAAGTACGCGAGCCAACTGCTGATCGCCAACGCGGTGGCGACCGGCAAGGCGATGGCCAGTGTTGCCTTTGCCTGGAGGGGGAGTTTCACGGACTCTCCACTCTTCTGTGGTGAGGGGCTGTGCGAGTTGCTCGGCCATCCGTTGCGCATCGTAGCATGAGCGCGCACATTCCATGCCGACAAGCCAGACGTGCGCGCGATACGCGCGCATGTCTGTGGTGCCTCGAACGTATGGGCAGGGCGTTGACGCGACTTGACGATAGGTGGGCGCTCTGAGGATACACGGGTCTGTGAGCAACGAAGACGACACGCAGGACTGAGGTTCTAAACGCCGTGCCACTTCTCCACTGCCAGACACGGTATACTGCCAATTACGCGAGGGTGTACATAGATCGGTGTAAACGACCATGGCTGATATAGCATGGGG
>CAYYPK010000095.1:0-6019 GCA_964473525.1 uncultured bacterium | reverse complement strand
TACCGGAACGACGGCGACGGGTCGTTTACAGAGGTGTCCACATCCGCTGGCGTCGACGACCCCGCTTGGAGCGCGAGCGCGACGTTCGCCGATGTCGACCGCGACGGCGATCTGGACCTGTACGTCACGAACTACGTCGCCTACGACATCGCCACCGACCACCGCCCTTGCCTCGAAGCAGGCCTCCAGACGTATTGCCACCCGAAACACTTCGACGGAGCCCCAGACACTCTCTACAGGAACAACGGCGACGGGACGTTCTTCGACGCCACGACCGAGTCAGGCATCGCGGACACAGGCGGCCCGCATGCTGGCAAAGGACTTGGCGTCGTCGCTGCCGACTTCAACGGCGACGGCGCGCCGGACCTCTACGTCGCGAACGACGACACACCCAACTACCTGTGGCAGAACGACGGCGACGGGCGCTTCGAAGACGTCGCGGTTCTGTCCGGCTGCGCGTACGGTGGCGACGGCGTCGCGCAGGCGGGAATGGGCGTCGACGCCGGTGACTACGACGGCGACGGGCGCATCGATCTAGTCGTCACGAACCTGTCCTATGAAACGAACGCCCTCTACCGCAACACCGCACACGGTTACTTCGACGACGACGCCTACGCTGCGCGCGTTGGCGAGGAGAGCTACCTCTACGTAGGCTTTGGCGTGGGGCTACTCGACTTAGATAGCGACGGCTTATTAGATCTGTTCGTGGCGAACGGGCACATCCTCCCCAACATCGAGGAGATGACAGACACTGTGAAGTATGCGCAGCCTACGCAAGCCTTCCTAAATCTTGGGGGAGGCGAGTTTGAGGAGGCCACGTCGAACATGGGTCCAGACTTCCAGCGCCACGGCGTGGCGCGCGCGGCGATCTTCGGCGACTATGACAACGACGGCGATGTGGACGTTGTCCTCACGCACTCGGGCGCAGCCGCGCGCCTTCTGCGGAACGACGGCGGAGACGCGTCTTGGCTGCGCGTCACCGCGCCCGGCGCGAGGAGCATCGGCGCGCGAGTCACTGTCACGGTGGCGGGGCGCGAGCAGGTCCGCGAGGTAAAGCGGGGATACAGCTACCTGGCAAGCCACGACCCGCGAACGCTGTTCGGCCTGGGCGACGCCAGCCTCGTCGACCGGGTGCGCGTCCAATGGCCGAGCGGTCGCGAGCAGACCTTCGAGCGCGTAACCGCGAACTCTGAGTTGGTGGCCGTCGAGCCGGACTGACGAAGCCCTAGCAGCGGAGGAAGACATGGCATGGAGTAGGGGTCTGGCCTGGCGCAATATCGTCGTCGCGGCTGTATTGGCATTCGCCCTGGCGCCACCCGCCGCAGCTGGACGGCTGGGCGGGCCTGGCAAGGCGGTCGTCGGCGAGACGGGCATGGTCAGCACGTCGAACCACTATGCTACGCTCGTCGGCCTGGAGATCCTACAGGCGGGCGGCAACGCCGTGGACGCCATGGTCGCAGTGCAGTTGGCGCTTACGGTCACGGAGCCGTATGCCAGCGGCATCGGTGGCGGGTGCTTCATCATGCTGCACGACGCGGCAAGCGGCGACACGCTCGCGCTCGACGGTCGCGAGGAGGCGCCGAAGGCTTACCACGGTGGCGTCTTCCTCGACGAAGACGGCGACCCGATACCGTTCGACGAGCGAAGCACGGGCGGGATGCCCGTCGGCGTGCCCGGCACGCTCGCGGCGATGGCGCGCGCGCTCGACGAATACGGGACGATGGCGTTCGCGGACCTGGCGGCTCCCGCCATCCGCCTGGCTCGCGACGGGTTCTCCCTGGACCGCGGGTTCTCCGCCGAGATAGCCGCGAACAGCGCGCGATTGGCGCGGTTCCCGCACTCCGCGTCGATCTATCTGACAGAGGACGGGAATGCGAAGGCGGCGGGCGAGACGTTCCGCAACCCGGATCTCGCCGAGACGCTCGATCTGTTGGCGAGGGAAGGCGTGGAGGCGTTCTACACGGGCGCGCTCGCGCAGGACATCGTCGGCGCCGTACGACTGGCGCCGGTGAATCCCGGTGTCATGATGGCGGACGATCTCGCCAGGTATCGCGCCGTCTACCGGACGCCGGTGAGGAGTTCCTACCGCGGCTACGAGGTCGTCGGCATGAGCATGCCCACGAGCGGGGGCGCGAGCCTCGCCATGATGCTGAACGTGCTTGAGGGCGTCGATCTGCCCTCCATGGCGTGGGGAAGTCTTGGCGCCGTCAGCCGGATTGCCGACGCGCAGAACATCGTGTTCGCGGATCGCAACGCGTACATGGGCGATGCCGACTTCGTGACCGTGCCGCTCACCGAGCTGCTGCGGAAGGACTACGCGCGCGTGCGCCGCGGCCTCATGCGACCCCTGAACGCCGTCGCCACGCCGGTCGCGCCTGGGGAATTCGGCGTCGCCAATGGTCTGGGATCGGCTGAAGGAGGACACACGACGCACTTCAGCATCGTCGACGGGGACCGCAACGTCGTGTCCGTAACGACGACTATCGAGCGTTACTTCGGCTCCGCGATGACCGTGCCAGGACGCGGATTCCTGCTCAACAACGAGCTTACCGACTTTGAGACGCGCGCCATCAGCGCCGACGGACATCCCATCGCCAATGCGCCCGCCGGTGGCGTCATGCCGCGGCGCACCGCGCTGGGCGCCGACGCGAAGACGCTGGGCGGCAAGCGGCCCCGGAGCAGCATGGCGCCTACGATTGTGCTGCGGGATGGACATCCCGTATTGGCGGCCGGTTCGCCGGGCGGCAGCACTATCATCGGGACCACCCTCAACGTGGTTCTCAACGTCCTCGACTTCGAGATGGACCCGCAGGCAGCCGTGAACGCGCCGCGCGTCATCGCGCGGAACGGCGCGGTGGACCTGGAATCTCGGCTGTTCACTGACGGCGCCCTCGTGGCGGGGCTGCGCGCCCGCGGGTTCGTAGTGCGGGACGCGGGGTCCATCGGCGCGGCGCAGGTCATACGCATCGCCGAGGACGGGCCGCTGCTGGGGGCTGCGGATCCGCGGCGAGATGGGCTGGCGCTGGGGTACTGACGCGGGCGCGGCCGGAACGTCCTCTAGAACAGAGTGAGATCCGGCTCGGCGCGTCGGTTCGCCACCGCGTGGTGCGTCGGATGGAACGGCCGGAGGTCGCTGAACCCCGCCTTGCTTCGTAGCACGCGGCCCGGCGCCATCTGGCTCGCCGTCGCTACGACATCGTCGAGAGCCTGTACGCGCGCCCAGTACTCGTAGCCTGCCGCGACGAGTAGCTCCGGCATGCCTGTTACCTGCCTCCTTGCGCCCGACCCCGAGCCGTCGCCAATGGCGTAGTGGTCGATCACTAGCCGGTCGGCTACGGAGAACAGCGTCTCCAGGAACGTCTCGACGTCCGCAACGGGCAACAACGGACTCACCACCGCCTGCGTGGGTACCCCCGCTGCGCGCAACGTGGCGAGCGCCCCTATCCGGCTGGCGATCGGCGTGGCGTGGCGTTCTAGTCCAGGGATTGGGAGCGGGTCGGTGTCCGTCTCGACGGTCACGTTCACGACGAGGTGGCACGCGTCCGCAAGGGCTACGAGCCGGTCTACATCTCGCGTTATCAGCGGGCTGCGCGTCTGCACGACGAGGGCGTCCGGCGGGTCCGCGATCATCGCGTCGTAGAGGCGCGGGAGGGTCTCCACCACGCGCTCCTGCGGGACGTACGGGTCCGTCACGCTGCTCATGTAGATGCGCAACGGCTCGCCCCTACGCGACAGACTCGCGCGTTGCCGCCTGTACGCCCGGACGACCGACTCCGGGCTCTTCGTGTCCATGAAGGAGCCCCACTCGCGTCCACGCCGCTGCGGCAAGTGCTGGGCGTAGCAGTACACGCCGCACGCGGCGTTGGCGTAGGCGCAACCGACGTTCGTGTTGAGCGAATGGGTGTACGTGCCGCCTAGGAAGCCGCGGCCGTGCGTGGGCGTCAGGATGGTCCTGGCTTCGACGACGGTGGCGTTCACTCGTTGCTCCGTTGGCGGGCGTTGGGATCACCTCCGGGCCGGCGCCTGCGCATAGCATCGCCTCGCGGAGCTCTGACCGGCGTCGCACGGTTGGTGGACGCGAAGGCCGGCCGTGGTGGTCTCTAGTCGGGAAGGGCTTGTGAGGCCCTGGTCTCACTATGCGGTCCACGCGCGCGTTCGTCAATCCGCTCCGGCCTCCAGGGGCCATGTCCGAACATAGAGCAACAGACATTGGAGTTGTGCCAGTCATTGATATAGCGGACGATGCTGACTGGGCCTCGGAGGCGCGGTCTGTGCTTGGTTGCTGCGGCCCAGAACATGTTGCTGGCACCCGAGTTAAGCTGTACATTAACCATAGGCACGCTGATGGATGTACGTCTCCTGGCGCGCGGCGATGGTGCAGCGATCCACGTCGTCGGAGACGCTGCGTGGAAGACAGTGCGGGGGTGGATCAGGCGGGGCGGCGAGGACGCGAAGGAACTGAAGCGGCGGGTGGAACGGGTCGCCAACCAGGGAACCAAACCGGGTGGATTCTACAACCCGCAGCATATCCACGACACCGGGGTGCGAGGCGTACGCGCGATCAAAATGGGGAGTAGTGGGATACGACTCCCCTATGTGCAGATGGGTGACGACATCTACGTGATCCATGCCCTCAAGAAGAAGCGCGACGCGTACAGCCGAGCCGACAGGGAGACGATAGGCGATCGCTATGCCGAGTTCCAGGCATACGTAGAGCAGCTCGACGCTGCTCGCCATAGGTGAAGGAGACTAGGCCATGTCGTCGGCCGAGGGAAACACGGATGAGCTTGCCGTGTGGGGCGAAGGCTCCGACGGATGGGAACGCGAGCCGGACTACATGCTCGCCGACCTCGCGGAGGACATCGGCGACCAGATCAACGCGCTGATGAACCAGGAGGGCGTGACACGGGCGCAGTTGGCCGAGCGCATCGGACACTCCGCCGCGTACGTCACTCAGTTGCTAGGCGGCGCCTCGAACTTCCAGCTGAAGACGCTTATCAAGCTCGCCCTCGCCCTTGATGCCCACGTCCACGTCAACTTCGACCGAGAGCAGGGGCTTGCGGACGCGGCGGCGGAACGATACCGGCGGTGGGCTGGACACGCCGCAGTCGAGGAGGGGCACGAGGCGCTCGCCACGGATTCCCAGGACGGGGCCGTAGGAACTACCGCGTTGTCGTTTACTGTCAGCTTCGGGTCTGCCCAGCACGGGTACGACGGCGTCCTATACGACGCCCTGCGGCCGGACGCGGCGTCGGGCTACGCTGAGAGCAGAGTCATGGAGTGGTCCGTGAATGCGAACTAGACGCCTGCTGATGGCACAGTTCCGCCTGTTGGGGCTCCATGTCGATGCTGACCCCACGTACCAGCCGGGCGGCGCCACGGGATTCAATCTGGCGTTCAGTGCCCACTCCAAGTGGTCGGAGGACGGAAACCTAGCGCTGTTTCTGCGGGTCGCGGCCGAGCCGCATGAGGCGGTTACGCTGCCGTTCACGCAACTTGTGGCGGTGGGCCTTGGGACATTTGCTTTGGCGGAGGGGCAGATCGGGGACGGGAATGCGCCAGACGATGTCCAGGTCGACGCTGCGGAGGCGGTGTATGGCGAGATCCGCGCAGCGGTTGTCTCAGCCACGGCCGCAATGCCGGGCGGGCCACACCGTCTGAATCCGATCGACTGGGACAGCGCGGACATAGCCCTGCACCCAAGAGGCGCCGTCAACCCAGACCTACAGGCCTACACAGGCCAGTGAGACTCGGCTTTACGGCGGGCCGCCGAACTGTCGGCGCCACCCGCGCGGCCCTTCTGCTTCGCCAGTTCGTCGGATACGGCGCGGAATTCGGCGGTGATCTTCCCGCAGAACTCGCGTATCGCCTTCTCGTAGACCGGGTGCTCGCATATCGCCGAGTACAGCAAGTCAGGATCGCCCGTCGCCGTGTCGAGCGACCACGAGTCGATGGACATATGCTTGCGCCATTCGAGAATGCTCGTGTCGTTCTCGATGCCTATGTGGCGGAAGAGGAT
>CAYYPK010000094.1:0-6615 GCA_964473525.1 uncultured bacterium | reverse complement strand
ACAGCTACAAGCGGAACACAGGTCCGGCGATATCAGCACGACACGGAAGCGGCAGATCGAGAAGGAACTCAATGCTCTCGCGGACCAACAGGTAGAGCTGCGAGCGTTCGATGAGCAGTTGCAGCACTACGCCGAGCAGCAGATCTCGCTCGACCTGGACGACGGCGTGAAGGTCAACTACGGGAAATTTGGTAGCTTGCTCTCAGACGTGAAGGCGGTGACCGGCAAATGAACGCCAACCTCGAAAAGGTCCGAGACTCTCTACTTCGCCGCTTCGCGGAAGACGGTAAGACGGTAGTCTTCTGGCACGACCCTGAGCGCGAATTCGGCGACGACCTTGAAGCGATGGATCTAGACGACATTACAGTGGTACGGCTCGCTCAGGACGACGCGCCACCGGAGGAGAACAGCACGGGTTCTTTCGCGGTGAAGCAACGCCTCTCTAGCATGCAGCGCGGTGATCGGTATCTTCTGTACGCTCCGTTCGAAGAACCGGATGCTGAAGGCGACTGGCTGCTCGACGTTCGGCTGTGGGCAGGGACATTTAGGGCGGACATCGCTAGCCTGTACCTGGACGAGTTGGGATTGAGCCAGCACGCGCTGCGAGAGCACTTGTCCCAGCGGAAGGCGTTCTTGGCAAGCCAACAGCGGAGAGAACGCCTACAGCGCTTCGTCGATCCAGATGACGACAAAGTGGCGCTAGACCACAAGATGCTCGCGGTCGTCCTGCGCGCCGATTCATATGAACGGCACGCGCTCATCGTCGCCGCCCTTTGCGCGCTGCACGACACGAAGTCCGACACCGTACGGTTGGATGACACGCCCGATGTATGGGACCTGGTCGTCAAGTACGACCTCGAAGCGGCGTTCTGGTCCGTCGCGGAAGAGGCGGTGGGTTACGAAAGCGAGCAGCCAGGGCTGCGAGATCTACTCACCCGCCTCCTGGTCACAGACTTCGCCGCGCGCCTCCGTGGAGAACTCCCTACCGCCTGGGAACGCCATCGCCTGCCACCAGCGGGTTCCAACGCAACGACGATCCTGTGTAATGGGTGGCGAAACAACGCCCAGCGCAACGGCGCCTATGACGCACTTGCGTCGGCGATAGCGAAGGCGCTCAACGCGAACGATCACAGCAGCCGCTACGGCATGGAGGCCTTCGTCGACACGTTCACGTTCCGAGACGTGGAAGCGTGGGCGCTCAATCGCCTGCGGGAACGCGTGCTGGACACCGCGGAGACCCTAGACGGACAAGAAATCCGCCGCTACATCAGTCGCCGACAGACCGAGCATTGGGTCACGGACAATATCGCGGACAATAAGCACGCGCCGCGCCGCGCGTACCGAGCCGCATATCAGGCCATCGACGCGGCCGTCGCCATCCTGGAGCGGAGAAATCGCCACACCGATGGCTTCCAGTTCGGCAGCGCCAAGGATGCCTATGAGGCGTACACGACGGACTTGTACCGCTTCGACCAGTTGTATCGCCGCTTCCGTGAGGCCATCGATCAAGCTCCATCAGGCGTGCTATCGACGCTGAGCGACCGAGTCGAGGCGTGCTACGTGAATTGGTTCCTACCCCAGCTCGCAAGCGCGTGGACCAAACACCTTGAAGGCAGCAGTGGTCTGCTGAATTCATGGCGCATCTCCAACGTCCCCAGCCAGCAGAAGTTCTACGAGCGGTTCGTGGACAAGCAGCTACGCGCCAACAGCCGAAACCGCGTGTTCGTAATCGTGAGCGACGCACTGCGCTACGAGGTCGCGGAGGAACTCACGCGCGACATCAACGGGCTTGACAGCGGCAGAACACAGGCAGAGCTGAAGTCACAGCTTGGTGTCCTGCCGTCCTATACGGCGCTGGGAATGGCAGCACTGCTACCGGGCAAGTCGCTCACACTCAACGACAAGTGCGAGCCTCTTGTAGATGGCAAGGCCACTGCGGGCACCGTACAGCGCACCACGATACTCGAGTCCGTCGACGGCATGGCGCTGCGCGCGCAGGACTTAGCAGGCCTCAACACAAAGCAGGGCCGGGAACTCACCGCTGGCAAGGACGTCGTCTACATCTACCACAACCGCATCGACGCGGAAGGCGACCACGAAGGCACCGAGCACAAAACGTTCGAAGCCGCTCGCGAGGCGATCGAGGACCTCCTCAAGCTGATTCCCTACGTGATGAACAGCCTCAACGCCTCGTACCTTCTCATCACCGCAGACCACGGCTTCATCTACCACAATTCGCCTCCCGACGACACAGACCGAAACGATGCTCCCGACCCACAAGGCGCGGTCGTATCCAAGAAACGATACAAGGTTGGGCGCGGTCTCCCTGAGCATGACCGTGTGCTGCGCGGCGACCTGAGCGCGACTGTCGGCGTGGACGGGGACGAACAATTCTGGGTGCCACATGGCACGTCACGCTTCCACTTCAGCGGCGGCGCGCGGTTCTTCCACGGGGGAGCCATGCCTCAGGAAGTCATCGTGCCGGTGGTAGAGGTGAAACGGGTGCGAGGCGAAGCTTTCCTAGTCCGTCGCGTTGACGTTAGCGTGATGGGGTCCACGCATACCATCACGACGGCTCAACACCGGTTCCGCCTGATTCAGACGGAGGCGGTGAGCGAGCGTTTTAAGCCCGTTACGTTGCGCGTAGCCGTCTACGAGGGAGGCACGCCCGTTACGGACGTCCGGGCAGTCACGTTCGATAGTGCGTCGGACAAGATCGACGACCGCACCCAGTCCGTCATGCTGACGCTGCTGGGTGATCGTACGTACAGCCGCGAGGTGGAGTATCGACTCGTGGGAGTTGACACCGAAGACGGTATTGAGAAGGTCGAAATGGGCGTGACAATAGACCGGGCGTTTGATGATGACTTCTGAGACCAGCCTAGCCACACCGGCATCGACCGACGCGTCCTTGGACGATCTCCTCAACCAGCACTTCGCGGGGAAGGTCGTCCGCAAAGACCTCACGAAGATGGTCAAAGAGGGCGCCAACGTCCCCGTGTACGTCCTGGAGTACTTGCTAGGCCTCTACTGCGCCTCGGACGACGAAGTCGTCATCCAGGACGGCCTGCAGCGCGTCAAGGGCATCCTCGCGGAGAACTACGTCCGTCCTGACGAAGCCGAGAAGGTGAAGTCCGCCGTGCGTGAGCGCGGCAGCATGAAAGTGATTGACCGCGTCACCGTCCGCCTCAACGAGAAGCGTGACGTTTACGAGGCGCTGCTATCTAGCCTGGGGACCGACGGCATCGAGGTCGGCAGCGCTCATGTGAAGGAGTACGAGAAGCTCCTTGTAGGCGGCATCTGGTGCATCACCACGCTCGAGTATTACTACGAGGAGGGGCAGAAGTCCTCGCCCTTCATCATCCGTGACCTCAAGCCCATCCAGATGCCCAACATGGACATGGACGCCCTCTTCCAGGGGCGTAGGGCGTTCACGGAAGAGCAGTGGATAGACGTCCTGCTGCGCTCGTCGGGCATGGAACCCACGGAGTTTGATGAGGCGACGAAGTGGCATCTGCTTGCCCGCATGATTCCGTTCCTCGAGAACAACTACAACGTCTGCGAACTCGGCCCCCGAGGCACGGGAAAGAGCCACCTCTACCGCGAGATCAGTCCAAACAGCATCCTCGTGTCCGGTGGTCAGACAACCGTCGCGAACCTCTTCTACAACATGGCGCGCCGCGTCGTGGGACTGGTGGGCCTATGGGACGTTGTCGCCTTCGACGAAGTCGCTGGGATCTCCTTCAAGGACAAGGACGGCGTCCAAATCATGAAGGACTTCATGGCCTCGGGGTCGTTTGCCCGAGGACGTGAAGAGATTGGGGCGTCTGCGGCGATGGTGTTCGTGGGGAACACGAACCAACCTATCGACACCCTCGTCAAGACGAGCCACCTGTTTGCGCCATTCCCACCCGCGATGGTCGACTCCGCCTTCTTCGACCGCTTCCACGCCTACATACCGGGCTGGGAGATTCCGAAGATGCGGCCGGAGTTCTTCACGAACCAGTACGGCCTCATCGTGGACTACCTCGCGGAGTTCTTCCGCGAGATGCGCAAGCGGAACTTCTCCGACGCCATCGACCGCTACTTCAAGCTCGGCCGCGACCTGAACCAACGCGACACCATCGCCGTCCGGCGCACGGTCTCCGGGCTCCTGAAGATGCTCTACCCGCATGAGGAATATGACCGTGACGCTGTCGCGCGATGCCTCGAATACGCGTTGGTCAGCCGCCGACGGGTGAAGGAGCAGTTGAAGAAGATCGGTGGGATGGAGTTCTACGACGTCCACTTCAGCTACATCGACAATGAGACGATGGAGGAGAAGTTCATCAGCGTGCCGGAGCAGGGCGGCGGATCCCTGATCCCCGACACCCCACTCGAGCCAGGCGCGCTTCACACGGTCGCAACCGGCTCATCGGCGCACCTGGGCCTCTATCGCCTCGAGACGCAGGTCACGCCGGGTAAGGGATCCCTCCAGACGTCGGGGCTGGGGTCCAACACTGCCGCCCGAGAATCCCTCAAGGTAGGTCACGACTACTTCCGCGCAAACGTCCATCGCATCAGCGCCGCCGCCAAGGCCGGCGACCACGACTACCACGTCCACATGGTGGAACTGCACAACACGGGCGCGACGGAGTCGACAACGCTGGCGACGTTCCTCGCCCTATGTTCCGCCCTCCTTGGAAAACCGCTGCAATCGCAGATGGTCGTCCTCGGAAACATGAGTCTGGGTGGCAACGTCATCCCCGTGGAAAACCTCGCGGAATCGCTCCAAGTGGCGCTGGACGCCGGAGCCAAGCGCGTCCTCATGCCCGCCACGAGTGTCGGTGACATCGCGACGATACCGGGCGAGTTGTTCGCGAAGTTCCAGACCAGCTTCTACGCTGACCCGGCGGACGCCGCCTTTAAGGCTCTCGGGGCGGAATAGGAGCATCTCGCCAGCGGACGCCATGGATGTTCTGACGCCGTGATATTCAGGCTCATCAACGCCATTTGGACCGCGTCATGAAGAGAATACGAATACCAGACCTACCCATCATCCCGCAGTATTCCGTCGTCGAAATCAAGGAAATTGCCAGGCGTGCACTGGCCAAGGGAGGCGGGCGGGGTAACCCCAATGATTTCAGGTCGTTCACAGTGGCGATCGACGCGGGCCAGGTGGCTGCCAAATGGCTCTTCTGGCAAGTGCTAACTCATGCCAAGGCTGCAGACCCGGAACTGCCGTTTAATGACGCTACGGTCACTGCACACAGCACGACAGCAGTGCGGTATCTCACGGACTGTGGTGTAGATGTCGAACACGCCTGAACGATCAGTTATCGACACCACGACACCCCTGCTTGTGTGGACAGCAGGTAGTCTCGGAAGCGCGACATACGTGCACGCTGTTCAAGCGCCGTAGAACACATGGATACAGCGTCACAGCCGTTGACGACGATCATCCCTGGTGAGTCAGATCGTCGATGAGAACTTCCCTAGGAGCTTGCGCACTCTCAGACGGCCTCTTCGACATGGTCTGGCAAAGACGGTCGAAGATCCCATTCAAGGCTTCCTGTTCCTCCGGTAGCGCCCTGGCAGGCGTCCGGTCCTATCGCCGCAACTTCCCCTTCGTCAACAAGCGGAACACCGGGCCTGTTACCGGGCGACTGGCAATCGCCTCGATGTCCTCACGAACCGCAGTGAGCTCGTGTTCCCGCACTTCCAGTTGCCTCTCCCGCTCGGAAAGGACGGCATCTTTCTCCTCGACAGCGGCCTGCAGCATCGGAACCTGGTTGGCAACGGGTTCTAGCTCGTAGACGCGGACCTCCATCTGCGCCTTCGCGTTGGCGAGTTCGGCGATGTCGCTGGCAAGGTCTCCAAGTTTCTCAGTATGCGCCTCGAGCGTCTCCCGAACCTTCGCTTCCAGGACGGCAACCTGTCCGCGTAATTCTTCCACCTCGCCAGCGTGGGCGACTTCCATATCGGCAATGCGGGCCTCCCGGACGGTGGCGGCGCGTTCCAGGTCAATGATGCGCGCCTTTGACCGTTCCTCCCTTTGCGCCGCCTCCGCCTCCCGCCTATCGGCCTCGCTACGTAATGTCTCTTCGCGCGCAGCTGATTCGGCCTGATGCGCCTCAAGTCTGACCACTTGAGCAAGCAGGTCGTCCCTCCACTCGGAGGCATGCAGTATCGCTGCGGTAGACTCCGGCACGGGTGCGGTAGAGTGCGGTACCGACGCGGTAGGCTCCGACGCGGGTGCGGTAGAGTGCGGTACCGACGCGGTAGACTCCGACGCGGGTGCGGTAGAGTGCGGTACCAACGCGGTAGAGTGCGGTACCAGGGCGGCGGAGTGCGGCGGTATCTGTTCATCGAGATCGGTACGAAGGATGTACCAGCGCTTTCCGCGCTTTGTAGCCGGTAGTTCCCCAGACTGTATACGCTTGCGAATCAGAGACTCGCTACAGCCGAGGATAGTCGCAGCTTGAATGGCAGATACGTGGTCGCTCATGCGGTGCGGTTCCGGTGCGGTAACTTGCGGTATTGGTGCGGTAGCCTGCGGTAACTTGCGGGACGATGCGGTAAGAGGGTGTACATAGATCGGTGTAAACGACCATGGCTGATATAGCATGGGGGTCG
>CAYYPK010000093.1:0-6952 GCA_964473525.1 uncultured bacterium | reverse complement strand
TGGTTCCCTGCGAGCCTCTCCGTGGCTGCTGTCGCCTCTGAGAAGCACGCCTCCCCGCGCTCGGGAGTGTCGATGCCGTAGAAACGGAGACGGCCGATGCTGGTGTCGATCGTGTCGCCGTCTACGATGCCGATCACGTCAACGAGAGGGCAGTCCGGGCAGGTGATGACGGTCTGCGGCGGTCCTGCTCCTATCGCCGGTTCTGATGGCGTAGCGGTAGTGGTCGAATCGCCGCTAGAGCAGGCGACGGCAAGGAGACCGGCGAGAACGGCTGCGGCGAGAGTGAGGCGCATGTGCCACAGGGTAGACCCTGAAAGGGGTGCATCTACTCCTTGGCCTGATGGATGGCCGGAAGAGTAGGTACTAGGTAGCGGATTTCATGTGGGAGACTTTGGCCCTCGGTATTATGCTGCTGAGATTCCTCCTGTTATCAGAGGAAAGGAAGGTGGCACCGTGGCTGCAGACTCTGAGAGGACTGGAAGAGAAGACGTGAATGCCGAATTTGAGTCTGAAGTCACTCGGTTTCGCGCATTACGGGCTTCCAGGGAGAAAATACGCCGATTGGCGATGTTGGAGATCGCATTGCTCGCCGCAGGTTTTGCTGTAGGTGCATTCATAGCGAGTCGAATCGACTTCGTGCCTAATGATGCAAAGACCATTACCTATTTATTCTTGGCAGCGCTCGTATTTTCAGCTTGGTGGCAGTGGTATTCCCTCCGGACTCGGTCGAATGCTGCTGATCCGGTAATTGAAGTCTCATACGGCCTAACTGCGCTATGCGTTGCGGTACTTGCAGCGGCGACGCTTTGGATAGCCGCTGACATAAGTAGCCGGTCCATGCATTTTGCTCTTGCGGTAGATATTGGAGCAGGTGCGTGGTTCGCCACGACGGTGCTATTGATGACACCCGGTCGTTCACTTCGAGACTCGTTACTAGACGCGGCAACCGACCGTACTTATTTATTGGTGCTTTTGTTGATTGTCGTGCTGATCTTGGTCGCATCGTTTTACGGCCTGTTATTGATTGACCGATTTGGTGACGAACAAACCACGGTGGAGGGCTTTGGGTTCCGCTAACGTGGCTCATCAGCAGAGTTCGGCGGTTGTCGGCATAACAGCTTCGCGCGCGAGCTACTCAGCCTCCTCGCGCTCGGTGACCTCGTTGCACTCGATCTGCGCCGGACCAACCGTAACCGTCGCCTGCTCCCGGGCGCGCAGCAAGCCGCCTAAGACTTCCATTACCGCTGCGGCGTGATCCGTGTCGGTTGGCGCTTCACCCCACTTGTCACGCTGACGGCGCTGCAACACGGCCATACGCGCACGCCAGTCCACGTGCTGTGACATGTACTCAACTGCGTCTGTCTCGTGCTGCGCCTCAGCCTCCAGGATCGCCTCTGCGAAGCGCCGGGTAATCTCCGTCTGCGCCCTCTCGGGGTGCGTTCCGAGGCCCGCTCGGAACCAGTCAGAGGCGGTTGAGGGAGACACGCCGCAACGCTGCGCCGCCGTGGACAAGTAACTGCCGTTGCGGACGTGTGTGGCGATGCGCTCGATCAAGCCGTCGTTGAGTCGCGTGGTGCGGGACATAGTGGGCGGGATGATACAGCGGTCGGCGCCGTCGGGCTTGGGATCGTTATCTGATCCGTCAGGCGCCTAACGGTGGTTTCTGAGGCGTGTCTGCATCGTTCATGATGGGCACCATGTCCAGAGCGCGTAACTCAAATGCTATCCCCAGCAGATCCAGACCTAGACGTTCAACGACTCGCGCCGCCTCTCGCATCTGGTCCTCGTCGGGCTTCCTTGATTCGTATGTATTCAGGATCTCATCCACGGCAACGTGGCCCACCCTATCCTCACAGACCGGGCCAGATATGAGGACGATGTCACATAGAGGGTTCGACTTGATAAGCCCTCCCTCCTCCACCCAGTGGCTCTCAAGTGGAGTGCCAAGTCCTTCGGTAGCACGATCCCATCCACGCGCCGCTGTGTTCAGTAGTTCGATTAGCAACATGATTTCTCCATGTCGGCGTCTGCGCGCCTATGTTCGGGGCGCAGCCAACGGCGCCGGGGAATCGAGGGTCTCGATAGAGCGAAGCTCGTACGCAACTCCCCACATCCAGTGGGCCAGTTGATCGATGACTCTTACTGCCTCACGCTTCCGCTGAAAGTCGGGCAAGTCGGATTCATAAGTGCTGATGATCTCCGAGACAGCCGTGTGGCTGAAGGGGTCGTAACAGTGACGTTCGCATTCCGGGTTTTCGACAATCTCGCCGTCTACTTCGGCCCAGTGCAGGTCCAGATCGGGGCCTGCTTTCCCTGTCGCCTGTTTCCATCCGCACGCTGCCATGTTGAGTAGGTCAATCAGTTCCATTTGATTTCTCCTTAGAGAGTGTTCCCGTTCTTTCGTACACACCTAGTCCCTGAACCACGCGCTGGACGGTGCGCCGTGAGAGGCCGAATCCACGCCTGCGGAGAGCCGAAGTGATAGCTCGACTCCCAAAGCCGAGATCAGACAGGCGCAAAACCTCCAGGATCGCCTCAGGAGGGCATGCTCGTGGGCGACCGAGCTTACGGATCACGCTGACCGACCGGGATATGGCGAGGGACGACCGTCACCCTGCGCGACAGTTCCATGCTTGTCGCGCGACATGTCCCACCCAGAGGACGCGACAGTGGCCCCCCTTACAGGGGGGAGCCTTTCTGTCGCGCCGTCATCCTCTGTTCTTAATGAACCCCATTCCCCGGTTGTCGCGTTGTGGATGAATCGTTTGCCCTGTTCTCGGCTAAGAGTCTTTCGGATGGTACCCGTGGGTTTGCCTAACTCTTTAGCAATGTCATCAACTGACATAGCTCCATGCCGGAGCAGGTGAGCCATCTGGTCGGAGATCTTCATCTTCACGGACAGCGAAGGCAATTCCGACATATTGGCGCTGACATAGCGCATCGACTCTTCGGACGTTAACAGCGATAAGGCGAACGGCTGCGGCCTCTCGCCCAGGGTGTTGATCTTGTTCGGGTATAGACCTACGGTGTCCGAGTCTTCATCCCGCTTCATCTGCCAGACAATGCGCGGCAGGTTGCGGTACATCACGGACCCGAGCGGTGAGTCCTCGGAACCCTTGCTGACATGGGTGAGGCCGACGATGGCACACCCGGGCAGAGAATTACTTGCTGCGAAGAACACTCGGGCTGTCTCCGCGTCGTTCGGGTCACTTCCTGCGGAGCCGATCAGCGAGTCGATCACCACGAGTTTCACGTCATGCTCGACCACGATCCGTTGAATGGTCTCGATGTTGTCGGCAAGCGATCCGCCCATGCGCCGGTAGACGAAACGTCCGCGCCATCCGGGGGATAATCCCGCACCGGCGGCGAGCATGTCGGCTGCGCCGATCACGTCGTCGGCAGACGCCTCGAAATCGACGTAGAGGACGGTGAACGCTTCGGACACGCGAAGGCCAGGAACAACGCTCTGGCCCGCAGCGCCGCTGAGACACACGGCTGCATACAGGGTGCTCTTCCCTGCGCCGCCGTCTGCGAAACACATGTTGACCACGTCGGCCTTGACCAGCGGCCACACTAACCACGGCGGTTCGGGCTTCGGCGTATATGAAGCAGCGGTAAGCGTCTCGCCGTCATTCTTCAAATGCTCCGACGTGAGCCAGACGACGTGTTGGAGATATTCGGCCCAGGGACGTTCTTCGCGTTCTCGGAGTTGTCTGAGAAGCGCGCCCTTGGCACTCGTGGACTGGAGGTTGATGCGCTCAGGTCCGAGGATGACGCCGTTGTCTTCGGTCCAGAACGACAATAAACAATGGATGCCTTGCCGGTCCTTCCAGATACTTTCGGCTTTGATAGATACGCTCGGCGCGGGCCAGGTGAACTTGATGGTGTTGGGCAGGGACGCGTCGATCTGGGGCACCGGAATGGCGGGCGGAACAAATCCCTCTTCCGACATGATCCTGTCGATATCAGCCATCCGTCCCCGCCCTATCGAGTAAATCGATCACGTCGCCGTGTAGCCCGCATCCGTAACAGCGCCACTTCTGGATATCAGGCCAGACGACGAAGGACGGGTTGTGGTCGTCGTGGAACGGGCAGCGCCCGGATAGCGAATTTCCGCTGCCCCGGAGTTCAGTAAGCCTGGCCGCCACGTCTTCGACCCGTAGTTGATCCTTGATCTCCGCGATACGGTCTCGCTCGACAGGACGGCGGCGGTAGCCTTCCGGGTAGTACCCGTTGCGTGCCGCCCAACGGATCGCCCACTCTTCCGATGCCTCCGGAGTACCACCGAAGGCTGTGTACAACAACGCCCAGTGCGTCACCGCCGCCTCGAAGCCAGTGAACGCCGTGGTCCAGAAGCCCGTTACGTCATTGCGGAGCGACGGTATCGCGGGTTCGTAGGCAGTGCTACCCAAACATCCCAACTCAGTCACTGCTCACTGATCCGCCGGATTGCTCCGCCAAGATGCGAGCGAGATATGCGCGTACGCTGTCGAAAAAAATCAGTCGTCTTGCTCCGAGTTTGATCGACCGGAAGTCGCCCGACGCGATGCGTTGATAGACCCAATCTCGGCCTTTGTGCCCGCACGCGGCGCGGGTCTCCTCGACATTGACTAACAGTGGTTCCATATCGACCCTCGCTTGAATGTGTTCCAGTTGATACCGTAGAATAGCCCGGGACAGTCTGTAAGGCATCTGGAAACACAACGAATATGATCTGAGAATAGAAATTATGCCTGCACGAGGAACAACTTCGCACCGAAAACAGTTTTGGCTTGGCCTGTATACATGGGCAGCAGAAGAATGCGGGTCCGACGCGACGCAGGAAGATGTGATCGCCTGGGTGGCCGCTCGACCCGAGCTGTGGAAACACCGGGGATACGACGCCCCACCAGCAGATTCGACCGCCAAGGCTTACCTGACGGAGTTGCGAAAATCTGAAGACCGAGATTGGCTAGATGAACCGTGGAGCATCGGGCAACTGACCGCTCACGCGGTAGGTCGAATCGATTTACCAGCCAAGGCGTTGCCTGATGTTCTCGACCTCTGGCGGCGTCTGCTCATTGGCGGTAAGCGTCTGACCAACCGGCAGGCGTTGTGGGCGGCGCGACTCAGGCACCTGATACCTCCGGAGGACAAGGGATCAGAGGAGCGGCGGCTGGGTCTTCTGTATGCGTTCGCTGTCCAATACTCCGTGGTCGAGCGCATCGCAGGACCAAACTCCGCTCCGGACACAGCGGCTCTGGACGCGATGCTCGCTTTCCGGATCGCGTCCCGCGATCCCGCGGACGAATCGATATCCAACGCGACCGCGTATTTGATCGCGCAGCGTTTAGGCCTCGTGCCAGCAGAGCCGAGCGGGGGCGGAGACATTGACGACCCGTGGCGGGAATACAAAACAGATAGCCGCGAGGTAGAGGAATTGAAGACGGCCATTGGCTTGAGTGGTTCCAACGGAGGACCGCTCGCAGACATGCTCGTCCTCGCGATTCGTGCGCTTGCCGCAACAGACGTTTGGCGGAATGGTTCAGTCGCCGAACGAGACCGCCTGGCTAACAGGTTTCGCGACGCGGCCACGGCCGGGAACTGGGACCAAGTGTCAAAGCTAATTGAGATCTCGGGGGAATAAACGATGGGGAACCGAAAACGTGGTCAACGCGAAGGCAGCGTCTACCGGCGCAAAGATGGCAGATGGGCCGCTTCGATCTCTCTGCCAGATGGAAAGCGTCGCACTTTTTATGGACGGACAGCGGAGCAGGCGCGGGAAAAACTGGCGTCCGCCAAACAGGCGGTCGCGCTCGGTTTGCCGCTGCCGTCACAGCAGGTGACAGTCGCACGCTTCGCACAAGATTGGTTGACAGCTATTCAGCCGACTGTCCGGCCTCCGACCTGGCAACACTACGAGAGCCTGCTTCGGGTCCACGTGTTACCAACTCTCGGGCGCGTCCGACTCACCCGCGTCCAACCGTCGCACTTGCAACGGCTTTACAGCGACCGACTGGATACCGGGTCGTCTCCAACAACCGTGCGGCACGTCCACAAGGTGATACACCTCATGCTAGAACGAGCGGTTCGGTGGGGAGCCGTCGTTCGCAATGTGGCACGTCTCGCGGACCCGCCGCGGGCCGTGCGAAGGGAATTGCCGATGATCACGGCTGAACAGGCCGGACACTTGCTGACCGCGGCGCGCGACCATCGCCAAGAGGCTTTATTTGTCCTGGCGCTGACGACGGCGGCTCGACAAGCCGAGTTGCTTGGATTGACTTGGTCCGTGGTCGACCTTGACCGCGGCGTTATCCATATTCGAGCGTCCCTGCAACGCCTCGATGGAGAGGCCCGGCTTGTGGAACCCAAGACCGCTAGATCACGTCGAACGATTGCGCTAGCGCCCATGGCGGTCGCGGCGCTGCGGCGTCACCGCACGCAGCAGATGGAGGAGGCGCTCCGCGTGGGACCCGCATGGGACAACTCTCTGGACCTTTGTTTCACTAGCCCGCTCGGCCAACCGCTCAGACGGCACAATGTGCTGCGCCGTGAACTGCGCCCGCTGCTTACAGCGGCGGGATTGCCTGAATCGCTCCGATTTCACGATCTACGCCACATCGCAGCGAGCCTCGCTCTGAGTCAGAATGTGCCGTGGACGCTTGTGAGTGAGATGTTGGGGCATGGGAACGTCAGCACGACGATGAACGTGTACGCGCACACGGTGCCGGGCACGCAGGGGCAGATGGCCGACGCGATGGAGGCGGTGTTCAATCGGGCTGAGAGCGCTTGACAGCAATGACAGCAACTTTGACAGCAACCGGGGCAAAACAGCGGGGAACAAGCCGGTACGCCGCACCCCAAGATTGAACGGGTACGCTGTACGTCTCGGAACACGTCGGAACAGTTCGGGCAGAACTTAGGAGCATGTGCCGCAAGGCGTGCCGGTTCGAATCCGGCCTCCCCCACCAGT
>CAYYPK010000092.1:0-7358 GCA_964473525.1 uncultured bacterium | reverse complement strand
GACCCCCATGCTATATCAGCCATGGTCGTTTACACCGATCTATGTACACCCTCTGCCTCGCTGGCGAGACTACCAAACGGAGTTGCTCGAGCAGGAGTACGCGTCCCAGCGCATTCTCTCGCAGGTTCTCTTCTCTTCCCTGTACAACCCCGAGCAGATCGAACCGGCGTCCGCGTTCATGCTAATTGGGCAGCGGTTCGTGATCGACTCGTTCGTCACGGGCAACGTCGTGTACGACAAAGTCGTGCACAACGGAGCCAAAATCCGCCGCATGTTGCCGTCGACGCTCGACGTGCTGTTCGCCCTGGGCAACGACGCCGCTGCTCAGTTGCTGGCGCCGGAACTCACCAGGTATCCGTACGGCTCCAACCTGGCGGCGCTCAGGTACCTCGTCGACTCGTATCAGCCAGGTGGATGGGAGGACTCGCTCTACTACGGTTGGCTCAACTCCATCAGGTCACTGAACCCACCACCGGATCGCTCGATGTTCCCGTCGTTCATGCAAACCGCGGCGTGGTGGCAGGAGAAGATGAACACGCAACTGGCGGCGTGGGCGCAGCTGCGTCACGACAACCTGCTCTACGTGAAGCAGTCGTACACCGGGGGCGTGATCGTCTGCTCGTTCCCTAAGAGCCTCGTGGAGCCGATACCGGAGTTCTACGACGCGGTAGGACGGTTCGCGGACAACGCCGCGGTGAACTTCGGCGACGCCCTCGCGAACCATCCTGGCGTGCGGAACAGCGTCGTGACGCACTTCCGGGAGACCAGCGAGATCGTAGCCACGCTGGGTGGCATCGCACGGAAGGAACTCGCGCGGGAGTCTCTGACTCTCGGCGAGGAGGACTTCCTGGAGCAGATGCTCACCACCCAGGGAGGCGGTTGCGGCCCTCCCGACTTCCAGGGCTGGTACGCGCGGCTCTACTACAGCGGCGGCAGCGCGATGGACGAGCCGGACCTGATCGTCGCCGACGTTCATACATCGCCGACAGACGAAATCGGCAATATCGTAGGATGGGTGCTGCACGCGGGCACCGGTCCTCTGAACATGGCGTTTGTCGTCTGTGACACCGACCCCGAGGCTCCGTGCGCGTTCGTGGGCCCCGTGATGAGCTACCGAGAGCGTGTCACTGGCGAGTTTAAGCGCCTGACGGACGAGGAGTGGGTAACAGAGCACGCCACCAGTCCCACGTATCGCCCTCAGTTCGTGGACCTCTACATGGCGGATGAGCGCGGACAGCCACGCGGCAATACGATCTCTCTGTTCTTAGGCGAGGGCGCGGGCAACGTAGCCGTGGAACCGCAGGGCAAGCTGCTACTGCCTCTCGGCGCTCTAAAGCAGACCGCGTTGCTCCAGAACTACCCCAACCCGTTTAACCCCGAGACGTGGGTGCCTTACGAACTCGCAACTGCGGCCGACGTCACGATCGACATATACGACGCCTCTGGCCGACTCGTACGGAGGTTGCCGCTGGGGAGCAAGGCGGCCGGGTCGTATGTCACTCAGGACAAGGCCGCGCATTGGGACGGGCGTGACGATCGGGGACAGGAGATAGGCAGTGGGGTCTACTTCTATCACCTGCAAACGTCGGACGCGTCGCTGACCCGCAGAATGGTCATACGCAAGTAGGCTGGAGTTGCCTACGCTCCCAGGAGATCACTTACGCAGGACCATTCGCCTTAGCCCCTGGTAGCGCGGCGTCACAAGCTGGTAGAAGTAGAGCCCACTCGGCATCTGCTCGCCTCGGGCGTCGCGACCGTCCCACCGGGCGGCGTCTGAGGCGCGCGTGTAGCTGCCTGCGGCGCGATGGCCCAGGTCCAGTTCGCGGACCAACGCGCCACGCTGACTGTGGATGCGTATCGTGACAGGCCCGTCGTGCGCGAGTTGGAAGGGAATCCACGTCTCGGGGTTGAACGGGTTGGGATAGTTCGCGAGCAGAGCTGTCTGCTTGATGCGACCCAGCGTCGTGAGCTTCCGATCCCTTGAGTCCACCGCGATGACAGGGCCTGTCTGAGCCAAGTCCCAGAGCGTCACGGGGCCAGCGGAGGTACTCACGGCAAGCCAACGGCTGTTGCGGCTGAACGCTACCTCCCTGACGGCCGGCTCGCCACCAAGCAGCCGCGCCAACGGTCGTGCGTCGACCCCGTCCCACAACGACACCTCGCCGTTGTACGCGCCCGCTGCCAGCAGCGTCCCGTCGAGGCTGAACTCCACGCTAGTGACGCCGCCACTGTTCTCCTCGAAGGTGGTGACTACCTGCCGAGTGGCCATGTCCCAGAGGCGCACGCCGTTGTCCCCAGACCAGTTGTAGAACCCCTCGGCGAGGTTCGAACCGTCAGGACTGAAGGCAAGACATGCATCGAACACTAACGGCCGCTCGATTCGCGCTACCAACTCCTTCGTTCGCACATCCCATATGCGGAGGTAGGGATCTGGGTCCATGCCGCTTGATACCAGCCACCGGTCATCCGGGCTGAGCGCCGCCGCGGCGATCCGTCCCGCCTGTAAGACGTGCTCCAGGTCACCCGTGGCGGGATCTTGGAAGCGGATCGTGTGATCACGGTTAACCGTCGCCAGTGGGCTACCGTCCGAAGTAAACACGATGGACGAACTCCGCCACCCGCGGGCCGTCTCCCCGACTTGCTCCCAGGAGTCGACATCCCAGAAGCGGAGACCATCGCGAGATGGAGTCGCAAGCCTGCTGGCATTGCCGGGGAAGACCGCCGTCCCTCCGTAGGCTCCCCCGATGGACGTTCTTAGACTGCCTGTATTGGCGTCCCACAGGTCGATGCTGTAGCCCCGGTATATGGCCAGAAGGCCATCTTGCCCGAAGGCTATCGAATTCGCGGAGGCGCCGAAATCCGTCAGCGCCTGGACGGGCGAATGCGCCCGGACACCAGCCACCTGCACCCCTGACCCGGCGCCGGTAATCCGGACCATCCGTTGTCCGTTGCCCCGGAACGCGGCTTCCTGCACCTGCATCGGCGAAGGGATGGTCTCTTCCAACGCGCCGTCCTCGACACGCCACCGGCGTATCTCGCCGTACGTCACCGTGGTGAGGGCCTCGGAGTCCGCCGTGAACGCCATCGCTCTCGGGCCGCCCCTCTCGGTGTCCAGGGTGGCGATGCGGGTTCCGGTGGCGGCATCCCATATCCGCACTGCCTCCCAATCGCCGCCGGCCAGCATCAACCCGTCGGGACTGTACGCGAGCGAGCCCGGCGCCCGACCCGTAGGGATGGTCGAGATGACCTTCAGGTTCTGTAGGCTTCGTATCTGTATCTCCCGCTCCGCTGCGACGGCTACCTCCTTGCCTGTCGGGTTTACGCAGACGGCCCGCACATACTCGTCGGTTCTACGCGAGCGGCGGCGTTCCCCTGTGGCGGCATCCCATATCTGTATCCGGTTCGATCCCGCCGTGAGCAAGGTCTTGCCCGAGGGGAGAAACGCGATTGCTTCGTAGTGGAGGTCCGGGGCGCCGGGCTCGGACACCAGCGTCTGCGTGGCGACGTCCCAAACGCGTATGGATCTTCCGGCATGGGTCGCGATCATCGACCCATCCGCGCTGAAAACGGCCCTCGAAGCCGGCTCGTCGAGGCGGCCCACGACCTCGAGTGAACGAGCATCGTAGAGCCAGATGCCGATGTTCGTGAGGATCGCCAGCATGGAGCCGTCGCCGGAGTAAGCCACGCCCTGTGGCACGCCGCCCGCGCCGAAGGTAGCGGCGGGCTCGGTAGGCACAATCATGGCGGCGGCGGGCGGCGCCCAGAACACGGCGATCGTCAGCGATACGGCGAGGAGATAACCGGTCGTGGAGCGCATGGCTACTGCCTCCCGGAATGCCTTACGTTGAGCGCTACTGCTCGACCATGTTGCGGCGCCCAGTAACCAGCCCGACACGGGGTCAGGACGTCCCTTCCCCTCGCAGGGGAAGGTCAGGATGGGGTCCGAGAACACACCACCATGCCTTGCGCGGCAGCGCGCTAGCGCAGGATGCGTGGGTCGCTACGGGAGGGCGTTCGGCCCCCTATATCCGATGGACCGTCACGGGCGCGCGGACTCGCCGTGAGATCAGGCGTACGTATAGCCCATACGCGGGGCCGGTGGAACCCATGCGCGCAGCTACGCAGACACGAATGTCGCGCAGGATACCGCTGCCTAGGAGCTCGCGGGCGTCCTGCTTACCCCTGCGCTGCCGGCGCAAGAGTCACAACCACACGGCCGGAGGAAGCGTGGGAATGGTCTGGATCTGCTGTCGGTGTAGGCCGCCGGCCGGCGACCGGACGTTGCAACTGGAGCGCGGCGGATAGGCTCTTGGGCATTGTCTACAGGCGATGTTACTGGCGCCCGGTGGACGCCGATTTCGGTCACTCTGAGCGAAGCGAGCAATCTCTGGAGCGAGTGACGATGCAGAGATTCTTCGTCGCGATGCTCCTCAGAATGACGGGCGGGAAAGCGAGCCCGGTCAGGAATACCATCGCGCACTGGTAACGCCGGCCCTTGCGCGCGCATATATCGATACGTATAATATGCCACGCTTGATACGCCCTCACTGATACGCCCGCACCGCGGTCAGCGGCGGGTATGCAACTGGACTGTCTATGGACCAACACAATACGTCGAGCGTGGCCACCCCGGCGGCTCAACTCGACACGGAAGTCGCTCGGCAATACCGAGCTGCCGTCGGGCACGTGCAGGATGCCGCGCGCCTTGCGGACTCGATTGAGCAGGCGCGCGGCGAGGTGCATGAGATCGTGCGCTCCCTGGACGAGTCGCGCGCGGCTATGTGGCGCGCGATATGCGCGACACACAACCTTGACCCGGACGCTAACTACGCTGTCGACGAGCATGGTGGCGTCATCCAGGACGCTGGCAGCGGCTCCCAATAGCAACGAGAGGCACGCCTACATGGCAACTTATCCCGGCGATACGTGGACGCGGACGAACACGAACAACGTGACGGTCGTCGACGAGGACTACATGGACGCCAGCGACGATGAGATTACCGCGATTGAGCAGTCGCTGGGTAAGGATCTTGTACCTGGCACGACGGCCCCGCTCGTGGACTCGCTACGCGTGAAAGCTGTCTCCTCTGTGAATCACGTCTTCCTTGCCCATGACGAGCAGGCGGACGCACGGGTCAGCGTGGGTCCGTTGGATCTCTCTGGGAGTGTTGCGGCGCCCAGCGGCAAGCTGCACGTCCGCTCCGGCGCATCTGGCGTGACGACTGTCTCGCCGGACGCCGATGATCTTGTGGTGGAGAACAACGACAACGCGGGCATTACGATCCTCGCGCCGAATACCGAGCACTGTAGCCTGTTCATGTCCACCGGCACGGGCGGTCAGCCGCTCCGGGCGCTCGTACAGTACCGCAGCACACCCAAGCGCATGGACATCGGCACATCCGTGGCTGATGGCGTCCTGCGGTTCCTGAGCGCCAACGAACAGCCCGCCATGGAGTTGGGCGCTGACAAGAAGGCGACGTTCAAGGGCGACCGCATCCGCATCGAGACGATCCACACGAAGGACTCCATCGGGTCTGGCATGGAGGGTGATGTCGCGTTGGCAAAGGATGGCCCTGGCGACTACTACATCTTCGTTTCCGACGGTACGATCTGGAACGGCGTGAAGCTCACGGAGACGTCCAACTAAGATCCAATCATACGCCTGCCGGGAAAGGGCGGTGGCCCCGATGATGAGATACGCGCGTATCGCGCTACACCGGACAATGGGGGTCATTGCGCTGCTGGCGTTCGTGACGCTGGCCGTGGCGGGGCACGCGTCGCCGTGGGTCGAGGTGGAGATTCCGGAGGAGGGGCAGGGCACGTACGAAGCCCTGCACTTCATCACCGCGGACGAGGGGTGGATGCTGTCACGACGCCAGGACGGAGCGCAGCTTCGCCTGGACACGTTCGACGGTGGCGAGACGTGGGACGTGCAACCCATCAGCGAAGAGGACTACCGCGTGCTACGCCGCGCGCGCTTCGCCGACCCCCTGAACGGCTGGGCACACGCCGACCTGAGCGCGGATCTGTGGCTGGACCGGGAGGACGGACACAACCCCGGCGAGGACAACGGCATCCTGGCTCCAGTGCTGTACCACCGCACGTGGGATGGCGGGCGCACCTGGGCGCTGCAACACGGCGAGATCACCGAGGTCGCGTACTTCGGAGATGTGCCGAAGGCGCGCGAAGCAGATCGCAAATACATGTCGGCAACGCATTTCGTGAACTCCGAGTTCGGCGTGGTTGCCGGGACTGCTGGCGTCGCACGGGCCCAGGCACACAGGACGTTCACCGTGTTTCGCGGGCACACGCTTCTGGTTACGCGCGACGGTGGCCCCACGTGGTCAATGCATGTGTTCGGAGGCGCTCTGCCGAACGATAGGTTCGATCCCACGTGGGGGCCGCCGCCGCCGATTGTGTCCATCGCGTTCATCGGAGAGCAATACGGCCGCATCCCAGCCAGTGGTGGCCAGTTGCCTCAGCTTCTCCGCACGGATGACGCCGGCCGAACGTGGGAGGCCATTGAGGGCAATCCACGAAACGGGGCGGCCCCGACGTTCGGCGACAGGGCGACTTTCACGACTCCATCTGATGGGTGGAGCTGGGGTCGGATTCGGGGCATGGCCAGAACGGCTGATGGTGGACGCAGTTGGTCTAGCCTAGAGCCTGTGCTGGGCCATGCCGTCGCATTCACGAATGCGACTCACGGGTGGCTCCACGCTGCTGTTGCGGATGCCCCTGGAAGCAGTCGCGTCATTCGGTCTCTGACCGGCCTATACGCTACCGCTGACGGCGGTGAGACATGGACACTGGAGTTCGCAACGGTACGCGGAGGCGTGCCCATTGTCGCATACGCGCCTCCCAACCCCGCGGTGTGGATGTACGGCCATCAAGCTCTGTTCCGTCGTCCCCTTGGGGTGGCCACAGAGGTCCGCCCCCGTGGACAACTGCTCGCTACATGGGCGTCTATCAAACACAAGAATCAGGAGTAAGCTCAATGGCTCTGAACGCAAGGCTTGGTCCAAGACGCCGGCTGGGAACGTTCCGTCTTGGCGAAGAAGTGGCGCATAACACCCCCTCCGGATTCTGGGGATTCTGGCAACCAGCAGTGGGCTCTCTGACGGGCGAATTCGACAACATTCGTGATGGCGAAGGCGGTACAGATCAGGCGTGCGACCGGCTGTTGGCGCAGGCAGCGCCAACGAATGGGTTCTGGGGTCATGGGGGCGATACGCCTCCACCAGATGTCCCAGGAGCATGGTGGGCCGGCGGCCCGCCGGCAGATCGCGAGGACGCCTGGCGAAACGCCAACGCCTGGGTTGGCGACGCCGCGAACGACGACTGTTTCCTCAAGCGCG
>CAYYPK010000091.1:0-7486 GCA_964473525.1 uncultured bacterium | reverse complement strand
ACATCCGATCCATGTTGGGACCGTAGCCAAGAATATCTACGGTTGTAATACTAGGATGGGGGTCGGCGCACCCAACCCCTCAGAAGCAACGCCAAGGTCCATTGGCGATCAGGAAGCAGTCGGTTCGCCACCCACGCGCGCCAGCAGGACGCCGCGTGGCACTCCATGGGGCGGCTTCGGTCGCGCAACGTCGCCGACTGACGCAGGCGCAGCGCCAGCGGCCCCGTCCCTTCCCCCTTCGGAAGGGGGAAGGCTAGGATGGGGGTTGGCGCACCCACCGGCTCAGAAGCAACGCCAACGTCCAGTGCGGATCAGGACGCAGTCGGTTCGCCCCCCACGCGCGCCAGCAGAACCCGCCGTATCTCCTCGGCCACCGCATCGAGGCGCCCGAGGACCTCGTGATTCCAGTACCTGACGACGCGGTAGCCTTGCTCTGCCAGGTATCCGGCGCGTTCAGCGTCGGACTGCTCGTCGTGCTGCCCGCCGTCGACCTCTACCACGAGCTTTGCTTCCAGGCAGGCGAAGTCCGCGATGTACGGGCCGATGGGGTGCTGTCTGCGGAAGCGGAAGCCCTCGACCTGTCGGCGGCGGAGGACGCGCCACAGCGCTTGCTCTGCGTCCGTCATGGCGCCCCGCAGGTCGCGCGCTCGGGCAGTCATCAGAGGGCTGCGCGGCATCTCTTCTGCTTCCGGTCTAGTGTGCTGGCGTGGGCCTGGGCGGCTGGACCCCCATCCTAGCCTTCCCCCTGGTAAGGGGGAAGGGACGGTTGGTTTGGTGGCTCAGTGTTGGTTGGTGTCGGCGTTGGCTTCGTCTTCGGGAGCTGCGCCTTCGTCGTCTGGCTCCTTGTAGTCGTTGGCCACGAATGCCCGCCATGCCTTCGCGTCCTTCTGTACGGCGCCGTTCGCTAGCGCCCATTCCGTGAAGCCGTCGGGCGCGTTCCGCACGTCGTAGATGTTGGCGTCGCGGATGCTGGCGATGTTCTGATGTGTGGACACGTCTGTCAGATCCGCTTCCGCCAAATCCGCTCCCGCCAGATCCGCTCCCGCCAGATCCACTTGTGTCAGGTTCGCCCCGCTCAGGTTCGCGTGCCTCAGGTCGGCACGGCGGCAGATCGCGCCGCTCAGGTCCGCAGCTACCAAGCGGGCCCCGGACAGGTTGGCGTTGCTGAGCAGGGCTTCTGTCAGGCCTGCGCTGTCCATTCTCGCCCCGGACAGTCGTGCGAATGCGAATCGTGCCTTGTGCAAACGCACGTCTGCCATCGTCGCCCGGCTAAGATCCGCCGCGAACAGGTCCGACCCTCGCAGGTCCGCCTCCGTAAGGTCGGCCTCTACGAGGTCCACTACCTCCAGCCTGCTGTGGCTCATGTCTACTCTTCGCAACGCCGCCCTCGCCAACGGACCCCCTCCCATGTTCGCCCCACTCAGCCTAACGCCAGACAGGTCGAGCGGACGTGATCTACCCACTCCCCCCGCTCCGCCCGATGGCCGCCCGGCATCGAATGCGGCAGGCGCGACAGCCGCGTGTAGATGTAGGTAACGCAACAACGATCCCGTGTCGCTCTGTAGCACCGGCGCCCTGGCCTCCAAGCCACGGTGGAGCCCAAGCGTCGCCACCCAGCACTGCGTCAGCGCGTTGAACACCTTCGGAAGGTCGCTGTAGGCCGGCGGCAGGCCCTCAGCGTCAGGGGATCCCACGCTCACGCCCACGTCGCCCCATCGCTCCGGTGGCTCTGGATAGTCCGCGTACGCGCGCGCTGACTCGTACAGCTCTTCAACGGTCTTGGCGGCGGCGCCGGCCGTCTTCTTCTGACAACTGAACGCTCTCAGGCGCTCCACCACGTCGTCAGAGCGTTCACGGGCGAGCGTGCCCAACTCCTCGTAGATGCCATTCAGGAACGTCGTCTCCTGCTTCCGCAACGCCAACTCGCCGAGCCATCTGCGGGCTAGGTCGGCCGAGCGACAGAACTCCTCATGTCCGTCGCCGCGCAATCCCCACCATTCGAGCTGCTGGCGGACGCTCCACTCGGCCAGGAGATACTCCCGGAACCCCTCGGGGTAGAAGTGGAACTCGCCGTGCGAGGATGTGGGCGAGAAGAAGTGGAGGACAAATGGCGTGATGCCCTGCGCAAACGAAAACCTCTCCCGAGCCTTCTCCGAGATCATCTGCTCGACGTTGTACGTCTTGCACACCCCACCGGAATTCGGCCACGACGCGACAGCCGCGAACTCCTGGAGCAGCAGACGGTACGCCACCTGTTCGTGGTCTGCGGGGGTCTGCCCGCGTCGCGCGGCGCTGTCCTCTACCGTGCCCCGGATCGTCTCGTCAACGAATATCCGGAACACCGCTGTCCGGTTTAGCGGGGCCCCTCCGGTCGCGCGTGGCAGGACGTACTTCGCCACCATGTAGAGCAGCAGGGGAACCTGGGTTACGCCGTCGTCATAGCGCACCGTGTCTTCGTCGTCGCCAGCGGCGGCGCGCAGCGAATCTCCGGTGACGTCCGCGTCGTTCGTCTCTGCCCACCTTCCCGCCCACGCGTCCACCTGCTCCTCGGCGAACGGCAAGACGTGGCACACGAGCGCCTTGCATCGCGACCACTCGTCCTTCATGCCCGACGTCACGACGGGTGTTCGCATGGCGACTACGACCGTGCAGCCGTCCCTGTGCAGATCGACCAAGGCCCGGAAGCAGCTATCTACGGCGCTCGTGTCGTGGTCGGCCATCTCGTCGAAACCGTCGACCAGTAGCAGCGAGTTGGCGCCCAGCGTCAGGTCCGGCACGGACACTTCGTGTTCGCGCCGCAGGTGGTCCTTCACGGCGTCCTGGAGTTCGTGACGCCGTTCGTAGAGATCCTTCCAGCGGACCAGGATCGGCTCCCGTCCACCGACCGTGTACTCCTCGGACAGTTGGGCGGTGATGCGGCGCATGAGGCAGGACTTCCCGATGCCCATCTCGCCCTCGATGACCACCAGATGCGCGCCAGGCTCGCCCAACCGTGTCAGCAGTTCCTCCTCGGCGTTCTCGGCCTCGGTTTTCACGTCGTCCCACGTGTTGGGATAGGGGTCACCAAAGGCCAGGTCGGCGATCTTGGCCCGCGATGGCACGTACAGATCCGACTGCTTCGTCTCGCCGAACAGGAGCGCGTCGGCGATCCCCGTTTGCAGCTCGACGAGAGCTTTCACCGCCTGCGTGCCGACATCGTTGATGAGGGCGCGGAATCCCGCCTCCACCTCCGTCTTGGCGATGGTGGCGTTGAGCGTCTTGGCGATTGCCTCGCCGACGGCCTTCTTGACGTTCGCCTTCTCCTCGGACTCCATACCCGTGGCGTGCAACCACGCCTCCGCGAGCCCGACGAAGTCGGTCACTATGCGCCAGTTGCGGCAAGGCGCGAACTGCCCGTCCGGCGTAATGACGGACATCCAGGAGAACTCAGACGCAAGGGCTCGGGCGGTGCGTTCGTCGAGATGTTCGCGAACGTACTCTTTCCAATCGCTCTGCGTTATGGGTTGCGTCCAGTTGGCGCACTCCTCGTCCATGGTCTTCCAGAACGTCTGCGCTACCGCATGCGCGATGATCTCCTCCGCGGACATGTCGGGCGTCGCTTTATCCAGCGCGAAAGCGCCGAGCTTGCACAGGGCGCTCGCCATGCCGAGGCCCTCGCCACACTGGCTGACGATGTCCTTGAGGAAGCCGGTCTCCAGCGACACCTTCGCGCCGGTGCGCACAACCTTTGCGCTCTCTCCTAGCCACGCGCTCGCCGCTTGCAGGCGCGCGCCTACTTGGCTCTCTTGTTTGGGCGCCATGGTCTCTCTCTGGCCATCAGTTCAGATATAGAAGGTCTCGCAACAGTCTCGCATCGCGTGCGGACCGAGGCAACAGGAGTGGCAAGGGCGCGACGCCGCAAGCCACGGCCGAGGCAAGTCTAGAACGAGTTGCCAAGCGCGACCCACAGCCTCGGATCCTGGTCGAGGTCGCGCAGGCGGCTGAGCGGAACGCCAACATCCAGGCGGGCGGGACCGATGGGCGTCTGCACGCGCACGCCGCCGCCGATGGCGACCTTGGGGGGCTCATCGAAGATGTCACCGTACCCGGTCCACAGGTTCCCGACGTCGACGAAATACGCCATGCCGACGACGCCCTTGATGGGTATCCGCAACTCCGCGTTCCCCTGAAACAAGATGTCGCCACGGTAGTGCCCGAAGAGGTCCGGTTTGCCGAGCGATCGCTCGGGATAGCCGCGGACAGTCGTGCTGCCGCCGAGTCGAAATCGCTCCGTGGATGAGATGGGCGACAAGTCGGCGCGCCTGGAACTCACGCCAAGCCGCAGTTGCGATGCAAAGACGATGTCGCCCGCAGGCCGTCGGTAGTACCGCGAATCGGTCGTCAGTCGCGTGAATCGCGTCTTGGCTCCCACGGCGCCGCCAGCCACCTCAAAGCGCACCTCGTTGTACCAACCCCGCGTAGGGGCAAATAGGTTGTCGCGGGTGTCCCGCCGGAAGGCGGCAAGCACCGCGCTCAACGTCGGTTGAATGCCCAGATCCTCGATCTTGACGCCGTTGTCCTCGCCCGTGATCGAGAACTCCTGGTAGCGGTACTGCACGGAGACGCGGTTGTGCGTGTACAGAGACTGCGACAGGTTGATGAGCGCGCCGGTTGTCAGCGTGTCGTCCTGCTCCTCGAGGTTGTCGCGGAACGCGCGGAACGTCGTCCGGGTCGGCGTCGCCAACGTCCACGGCTCGACGAACGTGAGCTCGTACCGGTTCCCCAGCGTGCCGAGGCGCACCTGACCGCCCAACCTGCGCCCCGTGCCGTTCCAGTTACGTTGCAGCACCTCGAACGTCCCGCGCACGCCCTCAGACGGGCTGAATCCCCCGCGCACGTTCAGAGAACCGGCGCTGCGTTCGCGCAGGACGATGTTGACGTCCACGGTCTCCTCACCCTCGTCGAAGCCCGGCGTGCGGATGCTGACCCGGCTGAAGAACCCCAACCGGAACAGACGGCGCCGACTGCGATCCAACAGGAGTCCGCTGTACAGGTCGCCCTCGTCGATGAGGAGCTCGCGTCGGACTACGTGAGGTCGCGTCTTCGGGTCGGCGTTCTCGAACTGTATGAGGATGCGTCCAATCGTCACCGGCGGCCCCTCGGCGACCTCGTACGTCAGAACCCCCGTCTCCTTGTTGAACGCCGTTCTTACCTCCGTGTAGGGACGGCCTCGCGCCGCGTACAGCTCACGGATGCTCCGCTCACCCGCGATTTCGCGCAACCGGTCCCGTGGGTCGCCCGGGCTCAGGCGGACACGCGACAGCAGCGTCTCCGATGGCAGCGCGTCGTTTCCGACGATCTCGAGAGATGAGACCACCGACTGCGGCCCTTCGATGATGTCGAACTCTACGACCAGGCGCTTACCATCCTCCTCGATAACGGGCGCGCCTCGGACGTACGCTTGGCGGTACCCCAGGCGCTGGTAGTGCAGTTGAAGGACGCGCCTGTCCTCCTCGAACACGTCCGGGTCGTATCGACCCTCGTTGACGAGCCGACCCACCAGGGGTATCCACCTAAACCGGCCCCTCTCTCGCGTGCGGACCTGCTCGTACAGCTCGTCCGACGTCAACGCTTCTACGGCGCCGAAGCGCACCTCGTCGATGTGATAGCGGGGCCCTTCGGCGATCTGGAACGCGACCACAACATCCTCTCCGCGCTTCGTCTGTGTCGCCTTGCCCACCGTTGCGTTCAGGTGGCCGCGCCTGCCGAGGAAGTCCATCAGATTGTCGCGCGCTGCCTCAAGCGCGAAGTCGTTCACGCGCCCGAGCCCCGCCACCCGCGTCAAGGACTCGTCGTCGTACGCCACGTTCCCGGCGAACTCGATGTGGACACGCGACCCCTCAAATATGGGGATCGTGACGTCCACCGTGTTGTCGCCCGCGTCGTGGAACAACACCAGCGGTGAGGACTCCATCGATAGGTACCCGCGTTCAGCGTAGAGCTCGCGTACGTCGTCTAGCCCACGCCTGAACGCGCGAGCCGAGTATGGGTCACCGGTGTGTATGGGCAATCGGCGCCTGATGTCCTCCTCCGAGACCGCGTTCCCGCCGTCCGTTCTAGTCGTCCTAACCGCTCCAACAAGCGCTTGCGCGCCCTCGTCGATTGCGAACGTGACGTCCCGCGCCGGGCCTTCGGTCGTGAACAGAGAGCGGACGGTCGCGCCGAAGTGGCCGTGGTCCTTGTAGAGGGCGATCAGCGCCAAGCGGTCCCGCTCGACGATGTTCTCCGCGAACTCGCCGTCTTCCCGCGTCCGCGCGCGTCTACGGAGTTCTCCACTGCTTACCGCGTTAGCGCCGTCGAAGACGACCTCTCCGACGCGCAGCTTGGCCGTAAGCTCTATTTCGAGCGCGACGCCCCCGGGCGTGTCGTGCCGATAGATGCGCACCTGCGCGTACCGTCCCGTGTCGTATAGCCGTTCGACGGCGGTGCGGGCTCTGTGCTCGGAGTAGGGACTGTCAAGCAGTTCCGTGACGACGGTGGGTAGTTGCGCGGGTGTCACCGGGGCGTTTCCGGTGTAGCGCACCTCCGTCACGATGTTTTGCGCCGAGATAGGCTCAAGCTGCGCCTGCGCGCGCGCCACTGTCATGAGGGACGTCAGGCACAGGGCGAGAACGGCCGCGAGGAGCATCTGTCGGGGGTTAGCGGAACTCATACTCTAGCTTCAGGTCCACGCCGTATTTCCCCTCCTCGTTGCGCTCACCGGAGATGGCCATGTGGCGGTCGATCTGGTAGTCGAATGCCAGACGCTGCTCCTGGCCGATCTGGAAGGTGGAGCCGTAGGTGACCGCGACGCGTTCCGACAGCTCCTTGGTGAACTCTATGCGCGTCTCCTCTGGGGCGTCGGGATCCAGTTCCACCTCCAGGTCGGTAACGCCGAGTTGGCTCGCCATGCGGCCACCCAGAAGGTCGAACACCTCGTCGGACAGCGCGTCCCCGCTTGCCTGCGGTCTTGCCTGACCCAAGGTCAGTAGCGCGAGCGATTCCGTTGGCGTCATCGCATACTCTTCGCCTGGCCCCCGGTCTAGGACCGTGATGTCGAACTCGGGCGACGGGTTCTCCAGCGTGCCGGTCACGGAGATGGACACGTCAACGTCCCGGGTGTGACTGGCCCCCTGAGTGTCTACGACTCGGACGCCGCGAAGCGTCTCCATCGACGTCGCGGTGATCTCGTACGTCGGATTGAAGACCGTCGTCGATCGGTTCTCCGCGTAGCCTGAGTCGATCTCGAACCGATGCCTGCGATATGCGAACTCGCCCTGAAGCCGACGCACGGCGCCGTCGAAGATCAGTTCGGTCAACGGGCCAACGACGCGCCCGTCGATATCGCCTCCTACCTTGCCCGCGCCGGTGTCGAACGCGACGTTCCTGCCGTCCGCTCGCACACGTAGATCCACGACCATGCCACGAACCACTGGATACTGGAATCGCGCGCCCTCCCGCAGGGCGA
>CAYYPK010000090.1:0-7571 GCA_964473525.1 uncultured bacterium | reverse complement strand
GGCAGTACCATAGCGCACAGAACGCCATCGAACCAAATGTCGAATCGCCCTAGTCCGCTTGCGAGCCGGTCGCCGTCACCCGCGCCGCGACCCTTTGCGCCATCGCCGCCCCCGCCCACGGTCGACCGTCCAGCGCTAGACAACGCCGATCTGAGTGCATGGCGGCAATACTACGCGGGCCAGTTCAGGGCCTACAGTCAGGATGTTCCAAAGCCCGGCGACCAATACCCGGCCATCGCCGCGCACGCCTACGCGATGGAACGACGGCTGACGGGGCACAGGGATGCCTTGTGGAGGCGGATGTGGCGCCACACCCGTACGATCCTCCTATTCGGGCTGGCGGCAGGGCTATTGATTCTCGCGACTTCTCTGGGTATCCCGTTCAGCTTGACGTAGGCGCGGAGGCCGCCGTCGAGTTACGCGGCCGTGTCGGTCCAGCCGAAATACCGCCGACCCAACGCCAGCGCGACGCCCACAAGCCCGATAAGCACAGGCACTTCCACCAACGGGCCGATGACCGCGGCGAACGCCTGCCCGGAGTTGATTCCGAACACCGCGACCGCGACGGCGATGGCGAGCTCGAAGTTGTTACTCGCAGCCGTGAAGGAGAGCGTCGCTGCCCTTGGGTAGTCCGCGCCAACCATCTTGCTCATCAGGAACGACACGAAGAACATCACCACGAAGTAGATGAGGAGAGGGAGCGCGATCCTCAGAACATCAAGGGGTATCTTCACGATGTACTCACCCTTGAGCGAGAACATCACGACGATCGTGAAGAGGAGCGCCACGAGCGTCACCGGCCCAATGCGCGGGGCGAAGGACGTCTCATACCAGTCGCGACCGCGCGCCTTCACCAGAGCGAAGCGAGTCAGCATCCCGCCGAAGAACGGGATGCCCAGGTAGATGAGGACCGTCTTGGCGATCTCCCAGATGGTGATCTCGACGAGAGCGCCCTCGAGCCCAAACCAGCCGGGCGCAAGCGTGATGAAGACATACGCGTAGACCGAGAAGAACAGCACCTGGAACACCGAGTTGAAGGCCACCAGCCCGGCCGCGTACTCGCGGTCACCACATGCGAGGTCGTTCCACACGATCACCATCGCGATGCACCGGGCGAGCCCGATGAGAATCAGCCCCACCATGTATTCCGGCTTGTCGCGCAGGAACGTGATGGCAAGCGCGAACATCAGCACCGGACCTATCACCCAGTTCTGCACGAGCGATAGGAGGAGGATGCGCGTGTCGCGGAAGACATCGCCAAGCTCCTCGTACCTCACCTTCGCCAGGGGCGGGTACATCATCAGGATCAGACCGACGGCGATGGGGATCGACGTCGTGCCTATCTGGAAGCGCGTGATGAGACTCACGACGCCGGGCGCGCCGTAGCCGAGCCCCACGCCCAGCGCCATCGCGAGGAAGATCCACAGCGTCAGGTAGCGGTCGAGTAGCGACAGTCTGCGCGGTCGGGCGCTCATCACGGGCGTCCTCTGTGGTTCGGTGTTCGCTACCGACGACTGTAGGGAGAACGCCCCAGCCGATCAAGTCCGCGCTATTTCGCGAGGAACACACGACGGCGCTCGATGTGGTCGCCCGCCTGCATCTCGATGACGTACGAGCCGCTCGCGACCGTCTCGCCTGACGCGTTGCGCCCATCCCAGCGCGCCGCACGCTCGCGGGAGATGTATTCGCCGGCGGGGAGGGCGCCCAGCGGAAGGTCGCGCACGACGGCCCCACTCGTGTCGTAGACCCGCACTCTCACAGTACCTCTCTCGGCAAGCTCGAACGGAATCCACGTCTCCGGGTTGAACGGGTTCGGGTAGTTTGGCAGGAGGCGTGTCCGCTTCACCGACCCCCACTTCGTCAGCGCTAGCCGCACCCCGTCGACACCCAGAGGCCGCAGGATGTCGCCCGTCCGAAACAGACCCACGGAGCCGTCGTCGTTCCTGAGGAATATGTGCCGGTCGTCGTCCACCAGGCGGAAGTCCTCGTGACCGTCGATGCTGCCGACAGCCTGGCCGCGATGCGCCAGGTAGAAAGTGAAGCGCACGGGCGCTGGTCCGCCACCACCGCCGTGGTTGATCGCGACCAGGGCGCCGGTGTCCGAAAAGCGAAGCCATCTGTGCATTGGGTCGTCCGTGTCGAAGATGGGTGGACTCGGAAGACTCCACACCTCCTGACCAAACGGCATCTGGACGAACGCGATCCTGTCGCCTGTCCGTCGCGCCATGAGCGTTATACCCCTCACGTGAGCAACCGGGCCCGCGTCACGCATAGCCCTCCTGCTCTCTCCCGTGGCTATGTCCCAGTGCGCCATCATGGGTTCTTCCTCGGGCGTCGGCGCGATGATGTCCCGCTCGTCGGTAGTGAAAAGTGCGGGCGGGCCTTCGCTGTGAGTGCCCACGAGCGAGAGACGCTCGCCCGTCGAGACATCCCACACGTGCGTCCCGAACCAGCCATGCCGAAGGAGGTGGGCGCCCGATGGCGAGAACGCGAGCTGTGTGCTGTATCCCCCGACTTCCCAGCGGTGAATAGCCTCCATCGACACGACATCTACCATGTACGTGTACGCGTGCGCGTCGACGGCGATGCGGCTGCCATCTGGATGCGCGGCCAGATCGTCGATGGCCGACCCGAACTGCAGAGCGCCCACGAGCTCCCCGGTTCGGGCGTCCCATGAGCAGATCGCCGTGCTGTCGAAGCCCGTGACGACGCGGTCGAGTTCTGGGAGATACAGCGCGTTCGGCAAGTCCTGGCGATAGCCGTACACACGCGTCCGCACGGAGTAATCCGGGGCGTTCCAGACGACGATGCTGCTGCGCGGGATGGCGCCCGCCAGACGGTCGCCGTCTGGATGCCACGCAAGAGTGTCCAGGCGGTTAAGCCCTGACTGAATGCGCGGCGGGTCCGGGCCGAAGTCGGGGGCAAGCAGTATCCGCTCGTCCAGGGTCGCGGTGTCGATGATGCGCAGCCGCGCCTGTCCATCCCCAACGAGCGCGCGCTGGCTGTCCCGCGAGAAAGCGAGACTCACGGCTTCAGGCCAGTCCGTTCCGGGGCGCTTTACGAAGCGGGCGTCAGGCGACACGTCGGACCACAGTGCGATGCCAGCGCCAGAGGTCGCGCCGAGGAGGAACCGCCCGTCGCCGCTGTAGTGCAGGTCGGTGGCAAACGCCGATCGCGAGATGTTCAGGCGAGCCACAATCGAGGCGGTTTCGACGCTCCAGAGCGCCACTGTCGTTCTTACCGACCCGACCGCTAGCGTATTGCCCTCGGGGTGGAACGCCAAGGACGTGACATGCTGAGCGCGATGCCGGTCCACGGCGCGCCCATCGCGGCTCATCTCCCACCGCAGGAGCGCGCCGTCGTCGCCAGTCAGCGCCGAGACGGCCTGCCACGTAGCAGTCTCCCGCAACACGACGGTATCCCTGGCGGCGAGCGCGAGGAGCCTGCCGTCCGGCGAGAACGCTACCCGTCCTTTCCCTGCCGTCTCAGGCAGCGTTGCCACGCTCTCGAGTGTGTCAGCATCAAGCACGTCGACTGGCTTGCCTCCTCCCAGCACAGCGAGGAAGCGCCCGTCGGGCGAGAACAACAGCCCGTGGGCATGACGACGGGCCAGGCGGCGCGTCGCCGCGTGCGTGTCCGCGTCGAGGAACTCAATGTACTCGCTCGTGAGAGTCGCGAGCGATGTCCCGTCGGGGGTGTAGACGATGTCGCGCAGCCGTGGCTTGCCCACGGAGACGATCGGCTCTGCGGCGCGTGAGACAGACGACAGCAAGAACGCCGCGGCCGTGGCTACGACGACGCGACTGATCCGCATATAGGCGCCCTTCTGTGGCTATCCGTGACGCAGAGCTGTCCACCTCGTGGACGCTCAGGCGGCCGAGCCACCAGGCTTCGATGGTCTGGCCGCCAGCCGCACGCCTAGCACCGCAACTTCCCTGCCATCGGCTACGTCGTGACCGCCCCGGGAGCCAGTGCTATGATCCGTGGCGGCGCCAACAGGAGACCTACCGTGACCGCACCGTATAAGGGCGATGTCCGGGACGTGCGCACGATCAGCACGCTACCCAAGCCAAGCCCGTACGACCAGACGTGGATACCGTTCATCGAGCGATGGCGCGAAGGACACCTGCTAGTCGCGTTCGGTCGGCATCTCGCCGACAAGACTGACATGGGCGACATCGTCTGCACGCGCAGCACGGACGACGGCGACACGTGGTCGGAGCCGACGCCCATCTTCGACCACCGCGACCAGCACGGCGCGCTACGGTACGCGTACGCCAACCCGGTGCTCTATCACCCGCCCGGGCACGACGTCGTGTGGTGCTTCGCCATGCGCTGCCCGCTGCACTACGTCGACAGCGAGGACAGCCGTCTCTGCGCCGCGTACTCGGCGGACGGCGGATGGTCGTGGGTTCCGGTTGAGTTGACGGTTCACCATGCCTCGCCGCTCATCACCTGCGCGGGCATCCACCGACTCGACACGGCGGAAGGGCCGCGCTACCTGCTTCCCGTCCACCGCAACACGATGCGCCGCGACCCGATGGGCGACCGGCAGCACTTCGTCCTCGAAAGCACGAACCTGCTCGAATGGAAGCTCGCCGGCTATATCCCGCATCCTGAAACCGGCCCGGTGTTCATGCACGAGGGTGGCATCGCGGAGGGCGACGCTCCTGGCGAGCTGAAGATCGTCATGCGGACGGCGACGTATGAGGTCGGCGGGCGTCCGCTCGACCCGCCGGTCGCCTATTCGTCGGTCAGCATGGACGGCCGCGAGTGGTCGGCAGGCGAACCCGAGCCGCTGCTGTACAACACGGTCTCCAAGGCGTACTACGGCAAGGCGGAGAACGGCTCGCATGTGTACGTGTACAGCGAAGGCGGCCCATGGGAGCGCAAGGCGCTGGGATACCGCGTGCAAGCTTCCGACGGCGAATGGTCGGACGCTCGGGTGTTCTTCGATGCGGACTGCAAGAACTCCTACCCAACGCTGCTGGAATACGAGCCCGGTGAGTTCTACGCCGTCTGGGACAGTTCCGACAGCGATACCATGCCGCGCCAGCTCATACGGTTTGGGAAGATATCCGTCGGGTAGACCTCGCCCCAACTAACCGCACAACCATCAGTATGGAGACTCCAGCATGAGCGACAGTCTGATCGCAGTCAGCGCCCGGTTCGATGGCGTCTGGCCCTGGGCCGCCGACCACTTCCACGCGCTGTGGCAGGAGCAGGGCGACGTTGAGTTCATCCGTCTCGCGGGCGACGACGAGCGATCCGTAGGCGAGGTCGGCACGGACTTATCCAACGTCCGCCGCGTCGTGAGTCTGGGCGTCCCGGTCACGCTGGACTGCCTGAAGGCGATGCCCAAGCTCGAGGAGGCGACCTTCCAGGGCGGCTACAGCTCGCAGTTCACCGATGAAGCCAAGGCGCATCTCGAGGACGCCGGGGTTTCCGTCTACCGCCACAACAGCGAGGGCTTCTGGGGGCAGACGGTATCGGAATACGGCTTGGCGCTGACGCTCTGCGGACTGCGGCGCATCCCGCAACTGCACCGCGAGATCATCGACGACCTCACGCCGTGGAACTACAACGCCCCCGATGGCGTCGGCATCCCGGAGGCGCGCGGGCAGCAGTTCGGCGACAACGCAGCGTTTACGAGCGGCACGATCCACGGCAAACGCGTGCGCGTCGTGGGAGCCGGCAATATCGGCGGCAGGTACGCGAGTTTCTGCAACGCTCTTGGAGCCGACGTCGCCACGTGGGATCCCTTCGCGCCCGACCCCTGCTTCCACCGCGCAGGCTCGCGCAAGGAATGGCATCTGGACGAGCTTGTGAAGGACGCGGAGATATTCGCGCCGATGGTCCCACTGCACGAGGGCACGCGGAACGTCGTCACCGAAGACCACATCAACGCGCTGCCCACCGGCTGCCTCGTAATCCTCGTGACGCGCGCGCGCATCTGCGACGTGGATGCCATCCGACGGCGCGTCCTTGCGGACGAAATCTCACTGTCGGCGGACGTGTTCGACATCGAGCCATTGCCGTTGGATGACCCACTTCTAGGGCGGCACAACGTCGTGCACACGCCGCACAACGCCGGGCGCACCATCGACGCGAATCGCAGGTGGTCGGAGATTCTGGCGGCGCAGTTCAGACCTGTCGCCTAGGCGTGCTCGCGGAGGAACGCGAGGTCCGCTAGGGCCTCGCGCCACAGCGCCTCGGGCGTGTCGTCAGGCGTGCCTGTGCCCTTCGTGAATTCGAGCGTGTACGAGCCTGCGAATTCAGCGGCGCCAAGGATGTCGATCCGTCGCCGGGCATGATCCGCGGCCTCGTCCAGCCGCAGGAACACCCCGTCTTCATTCCTGAGCTGCACGTGCACCAGTTCCAGCTTGCTGCCGAAGAGGCGTAGCCAGTCGCGGAGACGGTCCTCCGGGTCGGCGAATGCGTGCGTGATGATGCCGCAGTCGATGTCGACCCCATCGAAGAACGCGCGCGCCGCGCCGGGGGTCTCGACGATCGTACCGCCGTGGCACTCGCACAGCGGGCGGCACCCAGTGGGCAGATCGGCAACCCACGCCTCTAGGTTCCGCGCGTACTCCCCCGCGCGCGACTCCTCACCGCCTACGTTGAACTTGACGGCGTTGGCGTTGGCGGCGCGGGTGTTTCGCAACGCGATCGCTCGCTCTTCTGCCTCGTCGTCCCCGAACCCGCAGTAGGTGTTGAAGATGGCGACCGGGAACTCCGCCCCAAGCGCGTCAGCATCCGCGTGGTTTTCCCAGAGCTCAGCGCCATCGAAGCCCGCTGTGACGAACCGGTCCATCCACTCCGCGACCGCGTAGGTCGCCCGTTTCGGACGCGCCCAGCGGCCGGGCTCCAGGAGGATCGTGCCGATATTCACCGTTGCGTCCGCGCCATTGGTTGTCATGTCTGTTCTCAGTGTGTCTGTCGCACCCGTACACGCGGCCGTAGAGCGTGGGGCTCCCGCCGGTCTAGGCCTACGCCGACGCGTCGTCCTGTGGAGGCATCACCCCTAGGCCGCTTAGCTCCTCGCGGAGCGCCTTCACCTTCGCGAGGGCGGCGTTGCCGCTGTTCATTGCGATGACTCCAAACGTGAACCCCATAATGCCGAACGTCATCCCGATGATACCGAACGTCTCCATGCGCCCCACCCTCCTGACCTCTGCCTCGCCTGTCTACCGAACCGCCGTCGCCCTGCACGTCCTTGGCTCGGGCGAGCGCACCCGCCCGCCACACCCGTGATAGTAGGGCGCCCTTGCCCACAACGCGACCTCGGCCGACAATCGAGGCTGGTCGAACTATCCACCGAAGGCGCCCAGCATGAAGCCGAACAAGCTCCGACAACTTCTCAACGACGACAAGCCGACCATCGGCACCCGCATGTACTCGTCCTGGCCGACACTCATCGAGTTGGTTGGTGGAACCGGGCACTTCGACTACGTCGAATTCGTGTCGGAGTATTCGCCGTTCGACCTGTACGACCTGGACAATCTGTCCCGCGCCGCTGAAGTCGCGGGCATCTCGATGATGATCAAGGTCGAGCAGGAGCCGCGCGGCTA
>CAYYPK010000089.1:0-8518 GCA_964473525.1 uncultured bacterium | reverse complement strand
CTGACTGTGGATTAGGTGGTCGGGGGTTCAAGTCCCCTCGCTCACCCCACCTTCCATCGCTGGACCACGCGTTCGTGGAACCCGCATTTGCGGGTTCTTTTCGCTTCAGCGATGACCTCTTTGCCGACGCTGTGCAGTCAGGGCGCTAGGCCACGTGCCGACTGTTCAGCCATCGAATCACGAGACTGACGCTGAGGCCGGCGAGGGCTACAACCACCCCGCTTGCTACACAGACCACTTGCATGTGCGCGTAGGTGAGCCGGACGGGGGCGCTCACTGGCGGACACGAAATCGCCATCCCCAGATACTCGTGGAACCCCTTCGTTACCAAGGCCCGGCACATGGAGAACCCGGCGGCCATACCCCCACAGCCGGCGAGCGTCGCCGCCCACGCCGGAGCCACGGCAGAGCGCCTGCTCATGGCGACCCAGAGACCAAGCAGTGGCGCAACGCCCCCGCCAGCGAAACCGATCGCGCCATAGCCGGAGTAGCGCGCCCACAGCACCGCTCCGTCTGGGAAAGCCGGGCCAGCGTTGGAAACGAGCCGAACGACACCGTTTGCGAGAAGTGCGGCCGTCAGTCCAGCGGTGACGCCAAGGCCGAGACCGATGAGTGCCCTGGCGACGCGCGGGACCCGCAGCTGTGGGTGCGGTCGCCAGAAACGATGGGCGCTCGCCAGGACGAATCCCATCGCTGCCAGGGCCGCGACGCATGCTTCTAGGGCGCCGACGGCCCCGAACGACGAACGCAGCCCAGGGCGCCCTAGTCGAATCGGCCATGCCCCCAGTCTCTCGACTCCGAAGTGGTAGCCCATGAGGGACGCGTGTGTCTGGTAGCCCTCGGCCATGGCGAGGATCTGGTAAGGACCAGGCTCGATGTCCGTTACGACGAACGTGCCCTGCGCGTCCGTTAGCGCGGCGGGCCATGGCGCGGTCGAGGAGTCGCGATCCAGCCGTACCAGGGTGACCGTCGCGCCGTCTATGGGGTCGTCGTGACGGGAGGTCACCGTTCCCGTGAAGACCGTCCTCTCTTCCTCGGTGATCGCGGGCGGGTTGAGTCGGTTGGCCACGGGGTCTTTGGCGTTAGCGCCTGCTCCCGCACTGGGTATGCCGTTCCCCAGGCCGTCCGTTGGGTGTGAGTTACTCTTGCCCTGCGACGCCTCGGCCGGCGGGGGAGCGCCCTGGGCCCATGCCAGAGGTATGCACAGGGCGACCAGCAGCACGATTACGCGCGCGAGTCGACTCCGCATCAGATACTCTCCTAGCGGGCCGCGACCTGGATGCGACTCAGCCGCGTCAGCCCAACGACTGCGCCGCTCACACACAGGCCAACGACCGCCCCTACCAACGCGCTGCCGGCGATGCCGATGCTCAGGTACACTACCCACATCTGCCCGCTCGTCGGCTCATCCAGCATGGCCAGCAAGCGCAGCATCGTGACGGCGCTGGACGGCGACTGGCTGACCGCCACGGCCGCGCCTACCGCGGCGCCCCCAGTCGCAGTGATGAGCGCGCATCGCGCCATGCTGTGTCCTCGTCGCGCCACCAGACCGGCGGTTACGCCCAGAATGGCGCCCGTGAACATGCTGACGTACGCGATCAGTTGCGTCCCGCCGTTGCGCGCCAACCACAGGTCGGGCCTCTCCGGCGCCGGGGACAGTGGCTGCTCGCCGATGTTGTGCACGAACGCGTCAGCGAGGTACGCGAGTGCGACCCCTAGCGCGGTGCCAGCGACAACGCCAACCACGACTGGCACGCCCGCTCCCGGAAGCGGCTCTGAGGAAGACCCCGTGCGCCTGTGATGCACCCACAGCGCTAGACCCATTGCCACGATGGCAGCCACCCACGCATGCACCGCGCCGAAACGCGTCAGTTGGCTGCCGAACGAGGCGGACTTGCTCAGGCGCCCTCCGACCGGGACCATCACGCCGGCGGCGACGGTTACGGGCGCCACACGCCGTGTCGTGTACCCCTTGGCTGTCACGGTTACCGCCCACGGGCCAGGATCTAAGCCCTCTATGCGGAACACACCATCGGGGCCGGCAGTCACGGTCTGTTCCGCGTTAGTGCCAGGGCCGCTGTATGCGATCGAGGCGCCCGGAATGGGCTCGCCCGCAAGGTCGGCCACGACGCCCTGTATGCCCGTTGACCCGTCCTGAGGCGTCAATCTGTCCACCGCTACGCTGAGGACATAGGGGCCGGGCTCTGGCTGTGTCGAGCCGTCGCTTGCAGTCGCGTGGGCCTGGCGGTAGGGCAGGATCGCGAAGAGAACGAGAGTCGCGGCCAGCGCGGCGACCAGACGTGTATCCACGCGGCGACCCTCCCTACGAGATGGTGGCGCGACGGTAGCCGCGCCACGTGAGTAGGGTCGTGTATACGTTACCCGATGTCAACAGCTGACCGGAATGGGGCGACGCGCGAGGCTCTACGCGTAGATGTCCTCCATCTGCCAGCAGTCCAACGAAGTCAGCGTCGCGTCTCGCCCCTGCGAACGGAGCGACACGCCGACACTGTCCTCGCTGTCCTCGCTGTCCTCGCTGTCCTCGCTGTCCTCGCAGGACAGCTATGTCCAGACTGCGGAGCCCTGTCTGTCAGGAGGCCCGCCACAACCCGCTCTCGGCGTTCTGCGTCAGCCGTAGACGTTGCTGCGGTGCCCAATTCTGGTGACACTCACAACCCTCACCGAATCGTCGATGGCATATATGACGCGATAGTCACCTACCCGGATGCGGTACAAGTCTCGCCTCCCTGCGAGCTTCTTGACGCGGGACGGCCGTGGATTCGTCCCGAGGGCCCGAATGGCTGGGATGATGGTCCTGGGCCGCTGACGGTAGTCTGCGAAGGTCGCGTGCGGCAGAAGGCGTGATCTCGACTTCATACCGTGGCGGCATGCGCGTCCTCAGCGGCACACGCTCGATCGTCTTCCACTTGCGTCACGACATCCTCGAATGGCACGCATGTCTCGGTGTCAAGCCCATGCTCGGAAACGGCTACGTCGAAGAATTCCTCGAGCAGCTCGCCGTACCGCGCGAGATCAATAACGACCGCAGTCTTGTTGCCGTCTCCGTCCACGACGAATTGGATGCCTTCCATGAGCAGCTCGCTTCCTCGCAAGGGTAACACAGCTACACAACGCCGTTGCGCCTGTCGGCCCGGCGACGGCGCCAGGCCGACGAGATACGCTATGTCCTACGCGTAGATGTCCTCCATCTGCCAGCAGTCCAGCGAAGTCAGCGTCGCGTCCCGCCCCTGGGAGCGGAGGGACACGCCGACGCTGTCCTCGCGGCCGGGATACACGCGAAGCGCGAGGCACTGCTTGCCGTTCACGAACACCTCGACGACGCTCTTGTCCACGAACACCCGCAGGTTGAGCGCCTCGTCCTCTTCGAGGAACACAGGGGCAGTCTCAGGCGCGCGGCAGCGGGCGTCGGGCAGCGACGACGAGTGCGTCGAGTCGATGCTGATGAGGCTGGAGTGCTGTCCGTTCTCGGGGTTTCTGAGTCCGCGACGCTGGTAGAAGATGATGCGCGTCACCTCTTCCTTGCAGGGCGACCGCAGCACGTCGAGTTCTACCGCCGACGCGTTCCCGGTGTCGATCTCCGCGACGATCTCGACGGCGTTCCCTCCAATGCCGTCGAGCACGACTTCCCCGTTGGCGGGTAGCGCCACGTCGGAGACGCTTGCACATTCCCGGCGTAGCGACTCGACGTCGCCAGCAGGTTCGACGAGCACGTCTTCCACGCCGCTCAACGTGAGCTTGCGGGGAAGCGTCATGATCTGGTTCCAGCCGGGCGTGGGCATGGCGGGGTTCATGTTGAAGATGACGACGATGGATCCATCGTCCTGCGGCGTCGCGGACGGCGCGTGCGTCCCTGCCGGCCCGACGGACCCGTGGTTGAAGTTGCCATGCGCCGTCACGACGAACTTGTCCCGCTCCGTGTCGTAGTCGCCAAGGAGGTACTGGCCACCGCTCATGTGGCTGAAGAACAGCAGCATGTGCCGGTCGCCGATGGGCCAGAAGTACGGGCAGGCGCCGTCGTCACCGACGAGTGTGAACGCGTCGTCCTCGACGAACGGGTGCATGTATTCCCACGTCGCCAGGTCTTTCGAGCGCAGGAGATAGTTGGCACGTACGCGCTTACCGGCAGGACCGGTGCGCTGCACGCCCGCCGACAGCGAGTAGTACACGCCGTCCTTCGACCAGATGCACGGATCAAAGACGTTGTACGGCAGCGGGAAGCCGGTCGGGCTCTTCATCGGTATGACGGCTTCGCCGGTCACCTTGTCCCAGTTGAGCAGCAGCGGGTCGTCCGAGGTGGCGACCATGTTGCCGACCTTCGTCCCGTGGTACATCGCGATGACGCGGTCGTCCTCGACGAGGCACGTGCCGGAGAAGCAGCACTCCTCGGGGCCCGGGTAGATGGCGTACGGCAGGTCGCGCCAGTGGATCAGGTCGTCGCTGATGCAGTGACCCCAGTGCTGGCGCGTGTCCTCCGGCGGATACGCCTGGTAGAACATGTGCCACTTGTCGCCCCAATAGCAGAGGCCGTTCGGGTCGTTCAGCCCACCTTCGGGATTCACGTAGTGGTAGATGGGGCGGTGCGGGTCGTCCGCCATGCCGTCGCGGCACGCGTTCATCCTCGCCAGGAGTGGGTTGGTTGCCAGTTCGGCTTCCTGCTCCGCTAGCGTTGTCGAGAACGTGTAGTGCGGTACGCGCGACGTGTAGTCCGGTCGTTCGTCAGCCATGTCGGGCTCCGGGAGGGGTCAACTATCGGCCGCGACGCCGCGACCGACTACAGCATGGCGCCGACGGGCGGGGATTGGAACCCGCGCAGGCCCACTCGCCGCTCGTGGATACTCCGGCGCCGCGCCATCTGCCAACGGGAGTGCATCCGGCACGGGGTAGGCACGAGTGCTACGCCCTGTGAGACAGAGATGACATGCCAACACCACCCGTGCTGTACGCCCAAGAGTTCTATGACCTCCAGGTCACCTTCGCGCGGAAGGTCGCCGAGATCCAGCGGGTCCCGCTCACGGACCTGCTGATGGAGTGGACGATCCTGCGCCAGCTCCTACATCTGCGTGTGAACGCCACGACGCCGAACGCCGTATGGACAGACTATATCGCGGGGGTCGAAGCTGGCGATGATCCAGCGCGGGCCGCGTACGAACTCGCGTCACGGCGAGCAGCCGATGGGTTGTTCGATCCCGATGGAACCGCGTCTTGGGGATGTTTCCACTACATGTACCCATGGCGTGGCGAGCCCACGGTATCGGTGCAGTTCGAGAACCGCGACTTGACGCCACACGGTACGCTCAGTCAAGAACGCATACCCGCGCGGATGTCCGAATTGCGCGCGATGTTCTCGCACGTCCGCGAGGCGCATCCAGACGTGGTGGCTGTGCGCGGCAGCTCCTGGCTGCACAACATCCCTGCATATCAGCGGCTCTTCCCACCGGAGTATGTCGCGTCGGTCGAGCCACATGGCTATGAGACAGGCTTCTGGGCGCTCTGGGGGCAGTTTATCGCTCGCGACGGCGGCTTGCGCGAGTCGACAGCGGGCCCGTTCCTGCGAGATCTGAAAGCGCAGACCACTGTCGACGGTTGCCTGCGTTGCTTCCCCTACGAGGTGCTGAAGCCGCGTTGCGACATCGGTATCTTCTACGACTTCTACGGAATCGCGTGACGGGCTCTGCGTGTCTGCTTCGTCAGAGCGCTATCGTGGCTCTTGGTGATGGGGGCGTGCTGTCCGCTGGTGGTGTCGGCAGTGGGCCTGAGCGGAGGAGCATGCGTCGGCTACCTGGGTAGCAGCTGCGCGTCGCGAATCCAGTTAGCGATGACAGAACCCAGCGCGAGGAACATGGCGACGACTGCGAGCACGAAGCCCAGGCTCATGAGCGCGCAGCCGCGTCGCTCCGCGCGCGCGCCTCGTCCTACGCCGTCCCACATCCCTGGCATACTCGACTCCTGCCACCACGCGCGCTGCCTATAGATACCGCGAAGCACGGAGAGTCCGCAGGGAAGCGCCGGCTGCCAGCCAAGATAGGACGCGCCTACGTAGCGGAGGACAGGAAGGAGAGTGGCGTGCCCGGCGGGACTCGAACCCACGACCTCTAGAGTCGGAGTCTAGCGCTCTATCCAACTGAGCTACAGGCACGCATGCGCGGTAGGCGCACTAGACGCTACATTCTTACCCCGAAACCGCCTGCTCGGCAAGGGCCACCCCGCTACATGCCGCCGGGCCGGGCCCAGCCCTGGCGACAGCGGCGGCTTCACGCCTTCGTCCCTCACCCCGGCCTCACCCCGGATTGACAACCCCACCCCGCTCCCTTACACCATTGGGAAGTGTCCCGCACGAACCGCACACCCAACGGAGCCACGCCCGCGCCGATGCCCTCTATCACCTACGAAGCTCCAAGACCCCGACCGTTCGCGTTGGCGCTGGCAGTCGGCGCCGCGCTGCTGTTCGCGCTTTTCGCGCACGCGCAGGGACAGCAAGAGCAAGCCAGCGAGCACTTCCGCGTCTACTTCGACGGCAGAGACCCCGGCGCCGACGCGCACGCCGCTCGCGTCCTGGAGGCGTCCGAGGATCTGTACGCTAGCATCGCCCGCCAGTATCCGCTCGAATTGACCGAGCCCATCAGAACATGGATCGTCGCTTCGCAGGAGGACGCAGAGGCGCTCATGGACGCTCCCATACGCGATTGGGCGAGCGGCTACGCCTTCCCCCTGGAGAAGCGCATCGTCATCGTGAAGCCAACGGGCGTCGGCCGCTTGGACGAGCTCGAACGCATCACACGGCACGAGGTGGCGCATGTGTGCCTTGGTGTGCTCATCGGCAAGCGGGCGATGGAGATCCCGCTGTGGTTCCACGAGGGCTTCGCGATGCACGTCTCCGAGCCGTGGACGATGCGCCATCGGTGGACGATCCTGGGCAACGCCGTGTTCCGAGCGTCCATCCCGTTAGACGACCTCACCGAGCGCTTCCCTGGCGACCAGGACCGCGCGCAACTCGCGTACGCCGAGTCGTTCAGCGCAGTGCGCCATCTGGTGCACGGGTATTCGTTCTCGCAGTTGAAGACGCTGCTGGAGCGTCTGAGGCGTGGCGAGGAGTTCGAGGCGGCGTTCACGACAGTCTTCGGCGTCACGACCGCCATGTACGCCCTCGACTGGCACGAGACGGCGACCGACGGGATGGAGTGGCTGGCGCTTCTCGGCGGCGTCCTGGCCCTGGGGTCGTTCTTCACGCCCTTTCTCGTGCTAGGCTACTGGCGACGCAGACGCGCCAGACGCGCGACACTGGACGAGTGGGCCGTCGAGGAAGCCAAGCCGGACGCGTTCTTCAGGTGAGAGTAGGGACCGTATGAGCGGATTCATGGCAGGCGCGGCGAAGGTGGACATCACCCCGCCACTCGGTGGCAAGATGGCGGGATACGCTGGCCGCGACGACGGTAGCGACGCGGTTGGAGACCCTTTGCACGCGAAAGCCCTGGTCGTCACGGACGGGACGACGAAGGCGGCAGTCGTAGCGAACGACCTCCTGGGGATGCCATCCTGGCAGATCGCCCGCGTCCGGGAGAAGGTTGCTGCGGCGACGGACATTCCGCCCGCCCATGTGATGGTCTGCTGCTCGCACACGCACTTTGGCCCGAGCGTCGAGGAGGGAAGCTCCGAGGCGTACGTCGAGGTGCTGTGCGAGAAACTCGCCACCGCGGTCGCCATGGCGAACGCGGCGTTGCGCCCAGCCCGCATGGGCCACGGCGCTGGCTCCGTGGACTACATCTCGTTCAACCGGCACACGCTTCTACCGGACGGCAAGGCGCAGACGAACTACCGCATGCCCGCCGACACGTCCCAGCTGACCTTCGGCCCCATTGATCCCACGGTGCGCGTCATGCGCGTGGATGGAGCGCACGGCGACGCTCTCGCTTCGTTCATCAACTTCGCGTGCCATCCGGTCACGAGCACCGACCGCATGCTGACGTTGAGCGCCGACTACCCGGGCCACGCGATGAACGTCCTCGAGTCCGAGGAGGGCGGCGTCTGCCTCTTCGGGCTGGGATGCGCAGGGAATATAGTCCCGATCCGTCGCGAGGGGGCGTATCCTCGTATGATCGGCCAAACCTTGGGCGGCGAAGCACTCAAGACGTGGCAGTGGATCGAGACGTCGGACGAGGGTCAGACGATCCGATCCGCCTCCCAGCAACTCGTGCTGCCACTGAAGGAGGGCGGAAGCGAGGCCATCGAGGTGAGCGCCCTCGCCGTTGGTGACGCGGTGTTCCTGGGGCTCCCCGGCGAGATCTTCGTCGAGATCGGTCTCGACATTGCCGCGAGAGCCGGGGGAGACTGCGTGTTCGCGCTGACCATGGGCAACGGCTACGTCGGATACATCGCCACGCGCATCGCCTACGAGCAGGGCGGGTACGAATCGGGCGCATCGCGCTTTGCCCCCGGATGCGGCGAGGCGCTGACGGACGCGGCGGTCGCCGTCATCTCACAGCTCACCCGATGACGCGGC
>CAYYPK010000088.1:6432-8760 GCA_964473525.1 uncultured bacterium | reverse complement strand
CCTTGACACCCTCGTGACGTGAGAAGGCCGTTTACACCGAATCCTTGACACCCTCCGGGTCGGAGGCGCTCGCCAGTTGCGGGTCTCTAAGACTACGTTACCAGAGCCCAAATGAGATGACCGGCGGCGACCAAGATGGCGAAGATCGCCACGCCAGTTACGACCCGGAATCGCTCGGGAGAGACCGCCTCGCCACGATCCGCTTCTATACGCTCCAGCGCCTCCTCGACGCGCTTCAGACGCATGGGGAGATTCCGTGGCCACGTCCCGACCTCCTCCCGGAACTCCTCGAGCTGCTTTTCGACCACAGTCATGCGCTCAAGCGCTTGAGAGAGCGCGGCGAGTTGTTGCGCCTGCTTCTCCTCGATGCGCCCCGCTAGGTCGCTTAAGTGCTGGTCAGGCGAGTCCATATCCGACGGTGGGGTCATTGTGCGTCCACATCCTGTGCCATGCCGAGTACTTCACCAACCCAGTGTACGGTTCGATCCAGTCGCTCGACCTTGGCGGTAAACATAGCGAGGAAGCTGTCGTACGTAGCGTCCAACACCGTCGACTCTATCGCCCCGACAAGGTCGGGAATGGTCGCAATGTTGGCTTCGTCCGCAACCCGCACAGCCGGCGTCGCTTCCGGGGAAGGCTTGGCAGCAGCCCTGACGGCGTCTTCCTCGGATGTGGCCACCACCACATGAGTGGGAGGGTCGCGCTTGAAGATCACGCGCACTGGAGCGTGTGTGGCAACCGCCTTCACGTGCGCTTCAAACAAGCGCCGCATGCGTGCGATATGCCAAGGCACGGGCCCGTCACCCCAGGGTCTACCCTGGACATTCGTTCGAGCCTGGGCGAGGAGTTCTGATGGGTGGATGTTCCTCAGCGCATCGTTCGGAGCGCCCTTCGCGCGGGAAGCCTGCACGACCTCTCGCGCCAGTTTCGCGAGGGCCTCTTCATGCGTGTCTAGGAACTCGATCAGGGCAACCAAAGCGCTCGACTCCTGTTGAGCCACCATACTATCGGATGCCGCCGTGTGGAGCCAGGAATGGACGGGCCCGGAACAGTTTCCCATGGCGCATGGTCGCGTCGACCGCCGAAGGTACGCTGCCGCCAGTCGTGATGGGACAGAGTAGGGTCTCCTGACGACGCAACAAGTGTGGCGCTACCGGATCGACGACGCTGCGTTTCCCCGGATACCCAAGGCATCGTCATCGTCCGTGGATCGACGAGAAAACCCTCCTGGCGCAGGTTGGTACCCCGCGCCAATGGACGTGCGCAGAACCAACACGCTCCCGCAGGTTGGACACGGCACGCTAACCGACCGGAACTGCTCCTGCTCGTTGGAGCGCGAGTGGGTAGCCTCGTGCTTGTACGCGACGTCCCCGGACTCACACAGGAACTTCGTCCCGCAGTGTTCGCACACGCGCTCATGCCCAATGAACTCGTCCGGCAGAGCAACTTCCTGAGTGTTTAGAATCCGCGACACGGCTCTCTCCTCGTCATACCGCCACTTTGTCCCACCATCGCTAGCGCCACGACCTCGGCGCCCCGTGGTAAAATGCAACCACTGACCATCACGCGATGGTTCCTGTCAAATGCACCGCAGCCCGCGTGGGGATTCCACCGCGCGGCCTGTGCTGCCGTCCCCGCGGGATACGCCGCCGGTGGAGAAGAAGCAAGCGTAGCAACCCATCCGCCATGGATGGTCACTCGCTCGTCCCCAACCGCACCTGCACGTCCCGCAAGATCACGTGCTTCGGACTTCCCTCGCATCGATGGTGTTCCGCCAGTTCCGAATCCACCGACGATAACGACTCCAGCATCAGATCCACCGGCAGATAGCGCGACGCCGAGAACCACGAGGACAAGTCCTCGCAAACCCGGCCGTTCACCGTCTCCGAAGCCTCCTCGACACGCCGTGCAGCCAGCGCGTCCCGCACCAGGCGCGGTCTTCCGAGAACGTCACGAGCGCCTGCTAACGCCTGTGAGAGAACGCGTTGAGAAGGCTTGTACGCGGACGAGGACAGGTTCCACGTGAAGCCCGTGCAATCACCGGAGCCGTAGCCGGAACACGCCAGGAAGCGGTCCTTCGTTCGCGTGGCGGCGTTGGTGCGGAAGCGAGTTTCGAGAGGGTGCTTGTGACACTTGGGGCATAGACTACCCTCCTGCATCCGGTGTCCCACTTCCGAAACAGCAGTTGTCCGTTTAGGACAATCTGGAGTTGTTCTGGAGTGTTGTACTTGAGTCGGCTTGGAACCGCATGACGACTGGGGTTTCGGAGTGCTAACTCGGCCTGAGGCCGACTTGACCTCCTCGAACTCCGCATCGGGCCGAGTTCCC
>CAYYPK010000088.1:0-6332 GCA_964473525.1 uncultured bacterium | reverse complement strand
GAGATGGATGTAGTTGTGACCTTCGCGACGAGACGATGCGCGGACGGGCAAAGCGGCCATGATGATTCCTACGTGGTGGACAGGAACCCTCCAAACGGCTAGGCTACTAGCACGAAAAGTGTTCGGGCAGGTTCCTGCCTGATTGCTGAGAAGCCGCTGCCAGCCTCAATCTGGCGGCGGTTTCTTATGTACAGATGCGCTGGTCGCCGACTCCTTGCGCGCGTCCCGTCATTGCTGCTACCATAAGTGCAGTCGGGACACACTCCACCTGTTACCGAAACCGGGTGTGTTCTTAGTCGCGCCAACGACTTTCCGACACCAAGCTTCCGCAAAGTTCTGTATCGCCGCCTTCTAGCTTCCACGCTTGGGCGGCGATACGTCCTTCAGACATCGTTTGTCTGACCATCGTGCCGTACATCGCCCATCGCAGCAACAGCGATGCTCTTGCGTCCCTGTCCTACTGCCTGTTACCGACAGGTGACTGACGCTACTGACAGCCTACTGTCGAACAGCCCGCCATCTCCATTGGGCGATGTAGCGCAAGGGGCTGGGATCGCGTCCGAGGCTACGTGATGGGTAACGTTGCGGACGAACACAGCGTTATTACTGACGCGTCGGTAAGCGACTGTCAGACGTCAGGAACACGCCGTGAGTGCCATCAGTACCACCGCCGACATTGAATGCAGATGGGTATCTCTGCCCGTAGCTCAATCCGAACTTGGGATCACAGAGAGGACTGTCTATCGACGCGTCGAGCGTGGGCAATTGCTCAGTAGACGGAACGCATCTGATCGAGTCGAAATAGGCCTGCCAGTCGCTGACAGTAGCGTTACTGACACTGCTGAGAAGTCCGCCGTCGGTGCGACCGCTGCCATGCAGACACCTACTGACAGCGCTACTGTCAGCGTTACTGACATGACTGACAGTCAGTCATTCGAGGAGTGGCGCGCTGATCTGATGTCACAGCTGGAGTCATCGCATGCGCGCGCAGATCGGCTCGAAGATGACAAGGCTCATCTGCGCGAGCAACTCGCGAATTGCGAGCAAGAACTTCGAAATACGGCGGTTGTGCACGGTGAAGATCTTGCGTCCGCGCGCGAAGACTGTGCGGGTCAAGTAGAGGCGTCGCGTGCCATCATCGAGTCAAAAGAGATGGATATCGCCTCACGTGACTCGCGGATTTCGGACCTCACCGGGCAGGTATCCGCGCTCGAAGCCAAGGTTCGTGAAGTCCTCGAGGAAGGTAAGTCTGACAGCCATCAGCTTGCCAATCGTATTGCGGATCTCGTGCAGCAGCACGCAGACATCCAGACTCGCGTCCTGGAATTGGAACCCGTCGCCGCAGAAGTGCCAATGCTGCAGGCCGCGGTCGAAGACACGAAGGCAGAGCTCACGCAGCGCGAGCAGATTCTGTTTGACCGCGAGCGCCAACTCGCGGACATCAGCGATGACATCGAGACGATTGCCAGTCGTCCGGTGGCAGGTCCCGTGTTCCGTCTTCTGACGAAGGGGAAGCTCAGGGTCTAGACTTACTCGGCGTTTTGCCATCGACGCCGTGTACATGCCTTCGGATTGAGCGCTCCTGCCTGCCAAGCGGGGCCTTGTTCGAATTGGTCACTAGCGCTGTATTAGCCGGCCACTAGCGTTGTACTGGGCCTGCAATTCCGACGGCTGATTTACGCTGTATCACCCGTCGTTAACCCGTATGTAGCTGTGTACAGCGTGCCCATGCGCTTGCGCGCGTGGTCGGGCACGCCAGTCACGTCTGTTTGGGGTCTGGGGAGGCATTGGCGGCCGCGCATATGGCCGCAGCGGGTCGCACTGGCTGTTCGCGCACGGCCTACCTGAAGAGGGCGAGCTGTTCCTCTTCGCGGTTGACGACCTTCTTCGCCTTCGGTTGCGTGGGCGCCTTCTTCTTTTGGGTCCGCGGCGTGCGTACCGCGTCAGGAGCGTACGTGTCCCGCAACGCCTCCATCGCCTCAGCCTCTATCTGACGGGCGCGCTCGCCCGAGATGCCCAGCTCTTTGCCTATGGAGCGTAGGTTCTGTTCCTCTTCGTCCTCGCGTCCTACGCCAAAGCGTTCGCGGAGGATGTGTTCCTCGCGCTCCTCGAGGTTGGCGAGGATCTTGGCGACGTCCTCTACGCACTCCACGCGTTGCGCGGGATCCGCCGCGAGCGGGTCCACGAGCACTTCGGACATTGGAAGCAAGCGCCCGTTGGACCCGACAGAGGCGTCCAGTGATGACCACGTCGCCGCGTTCTCGATGTCCTGCCGGGCCTTCTCCACCTTCTCCACGGTGATGCCAACGGCGTCCGCCAAGTCTTGGGAGTCGGGTTCGGAGCCGTGAACAGCGCGATACTCTTCGGCGGCGTAGTACACCTTACGGTCACGGTCGCGCACCCACTCAGGGACGTGCACAATGTCTGTCAGTTCCGGCTTCGCGCGGACGACCGCCTGGCGTATCCACCATGTGGCATAGGTGGAGAACTTGTGACCCCGCTCCACCTCAAACTTCTCGATGGCGCGCATGAGGCCAATAAAGCCAGCCTGGATGAGATCCTCGATAGGGACGCCGTAGGCGACCCGTGAGGCGTTCTTGGCGACGAGTCCGAGGTTGGAGAGTACGAGGGTCTCGCGTGCTTGCTCACGGGCTTCCTCGTCACCCTCGGCAAGGGTGCGGAACAGCTCCCGTTCCTGTTCTACCGTCAGCAGCGGATGGGCATCCTGGATCTCCCGATATATCCGCGACGCCGCGGCGTCCCTGGTTGGCTCGGGCTTGCTGTTCCGCTGCTTCCGCGTTGCCATGTCTCTATTCTCTAGCTCAGGGCGTCGGTCGCCTGTCCCGGAGATGGATCGTTGCGTCCCGACATCGTCCATCTGCTATGGCGTGCCGCGCCCACGGGGCATGGTGCGCACAGCCACTGTGGCTGTCAACGGATACGGATTGGGTGCTGGCTGGGATACGTGCACGGGGCGTACATAATCACACCCCGATCAGTGTCGGGGTGTGATCCCGGAGAAGGCTCAGTTAGGTACGTAGACTGCATCGACTGTTAGAACCAAGTGCGTCGGCGCCAATCGCGCCAGCGCCGATCGTGCAGTCCACTCGTGCTATGTAGACGCTTCGGGACGCTGGAATCCGTCACGGAATTGCGCGACGCGAGCTATCCCGCGACCTTGGCCTTGAGTCCCGCTCCCGGCTTAAACGCCGGCACGGTCTTCGCGGCGATCTTTATCTTCTCCCCGGTCTGCGGGTTGAAGCCGTCCCTGGCGGCGCGCTCCCGCGCCTCAAACGTCCCGAAGCCCACCAGGCTGACCTTATCGCCGTCGGCGAGCGCGTCCCCGACAGCTCCCAACGTAGCGTCGAGGGCAGCTCCGCTGTCCTTCTTCGAGAGTCCGGTGGATTCCGCGATCTTGTCGATGAGTTCCTGACGGTTCATGGGCGTGACTCCTGTTAGATGATGGGTCCCGGACAGAGCCGGTCAGTCCACATGCTACACGAGGAACGGGATCACGTCGATTCCATCGGGACGGGCGTGAGGGCAGTGTCGCGGAGGACCAGGTCTGCCTGGCAGGGGAGTCAGAACAGCTGGGTTTGCCGGTCGTCTTCGTCGTCGTGCACAGGTTCGATCGCGTCTGCCCAACGCCGATACGGATGCGAGCGTGGCAAGCGCTTGAGTCGGTATCCCAGTCGCTCCTGCCGGGTCACCAGCACGTGGACGTGCCGCAGCGCTGCAGGCTCTGACGAGAAGTCCCAGGAGAGCGCTCCCGGGTCGGTACCTTCCCCGCTGTAACGCATCCTCACCTGGAACGGGCTGTCCCAGTCAGTACGGGCGAGTAGGTCGACTTCGTAGCGGTCAGGTTGGGTCCTGCTTCCCTTGCCCACCTTACGCAGTTCCAGGTGGTGGAGCACGTGTTCGTCGTCGTGCATCGGTGGTTGCGCCATGAGAACCTTCCGATCTGCCGACGTACCCTATTGGCGTCGCTTCTTACCGAGGGTGGCGGGGTAAGTATCTTCCCACCCTAGCGGGGTCCGGCTCGGCGAGGAGCTTCGCGCGCAGATCCCTCCACCCTTGGGCCTCGAGGGTGTCGAGTACAGCGTCGTCCAGGTCCGCGACGACTTTGCGCATTTTCTCGGTGCAGTAGCAGGCGCCCTTCATGTCGAACGCCATGCAGGGGGAGTCGCAGAGGAAGCCGTGGTCGGTTGCCTTAATCTCTTCGTTCGTCATGGTTTCCCTTCGACCTTGAGAACCTGTCGAGTACGACCCATGCCGTGGGGAGTTGCGGCGTGCACAAAAAGGGGACGCGCTCCGTAACAGCTCGTCCCGCTTGATTGCGATTATGACGCTGCCACTGTATCCACCGGTCTACGCTTGCGCAACCTCCTGTCACGCCGGTAGCACTTCGACCGACAGACCGGTGCGCCGTTCTTCGCCATCGTGTACAACTTGTCAAAGCCGTCGGTCACGTCAGTGAGACGTTGCCACACATGCAGCGTGGGGCAGGTCTCTGGTCTACCAGCTCTAAGGGAGTGGAATGGACACCGTCGGAGGTTCCTCGGAACCGGATGATCGGGCAGAGAGCATATTGAGGCTGTGCACGGTAGCGGAGCGGATTGTCCATCACGCTGCCGAAGCGCGACGGCTGGGTGGCTTCCTGCTTGGTCTCTCCAACGAACTGGACGCCAATGGGCTCATAGAATCTGCCGACGCGATCATCTCAGCGGCGCGCACGGTGGCGCGAGAGGCGGACAAGGCGGTGCGGGACACTTGCAGCGATGAGGTGTGGGAGGCGTACCGCGACGCGCAGGTGTACCTGGCGATGCGTATTCGGGAGATCCAGCGGGAGGTCGAGGCCGAAGACGCGTCGTCTCCGCCACCAGACGATCAATGAACCCACGTCCCGAAGCCAGCCTTGGGCACGGCACGATGCCCCGCTGGCGGTCGTTTATGTTCCCCCAACATCTTGGGATTTGGCGATCGGTACGATTCGGTGGGTTTTCGCGCCTATTTCAGCGCACCAATCCCCAACATCTTGTGGTTCAGGACGGGGGAGAGGCAGTCGTGGGGCGGTTTGAGGCGATTTTCGGTGACATAATCAACATTATCGGAAAGTGCGGCCTCTGCAGGAGCCGCCCCGCGCTTCACATAGAATCGGCGCGGGCGGCGGCAGACAATACGGCTAAGTGGCTTGCCACAATGGCGACCACCGGCGCAGACGCGCCAAGATCGTCCAACGCATCGAAAGCCACTTGTTTGCCTGACGCCTACCACAGAATCCACGCCGACCCGCTCCGCTCCTTCGCCGAGGATCTGTTCCTCGCCGCTGGCACGCCGCCCGACATCGCGGAACGGGTCGCGGAGATCGTCATCAGGGCGGACCTGTCGGGACACCCGTCGCACGGCGTGTTCCGGATCATCGGCTACATGTCCGCGTTGGAGCGGGAACGTCTGGTCGCCGACGCTCGGCCGGAAGTGCTGGACGAAAGACCCGGCGTAGCCTCGGTGGACGGCAAGCGCGGATGGGGACACTACTCCGCGCAGTGGAGTATGGACCTGGCGATCAGAAAGGCGAAGGAGACGGGCATCGCCTGCGTCAGCCTGCGCAACTACTCCCACATAGGCAGGCTTGGCGAGTACGTGGAGCAGGCCGCGGCGACGGGCTGCGTAAGCATGATCACGCTGGGAGAGGGCCGGCGTGGCGTCGGTCCAGCAGCCCCGTATGGAGGCACGGAGACGCGGCTCCTCACGAACCCGTTCACGATCGGCGCGCCAGCGGGAGACGACACGCCGTTCGTGTCCGACTTCGCGACGACGGTCGTCGCCAACGGCAAGATACGCGTTGCCCGCGAGGAGGAACGCGACCTGCCGCCCGGCGCGATCGTGGACAAGAACCACACGCCAAGCGTGAATCCGGACGACTGGTTCGGCGGTGGGCAGTCGGTCATCTTCGGGGGCCACAAGGGCTATGCCCTGTCACTGGCGACGTGCTTGCTGGGAGGACTCACCGGCACTTCGACTCTGAACGAGCGCGCATGCACGGCGTCTTCCTCGCCGCCATCGACGTCAGCGCCTTCCTCCCTGCGGACGAGTACACCGGGAACGCGCGAGCCTTCCTCGACGCTGTGACAGACAACCCGCCTGCGGAAGGCTTCGACGCGGTGTTGGCGTCCGGCGAGCCTGAGCGACTAAGCCAGGCAGCCAAACTCGCCAACGGCATCGACGTTCCGATCGCCGTCTGGTGACAGTTGGCGGATGCCGCCGAGAAGGTTGGTGCCGCCCTTCCCGACTGACATTCCCCTTCTGGGCCGCCTCGCCCTCTCTCCATGCTG
>CAYYPK010000087.1:0-8763 GCA_964473525.1 uncultured bacterium | reverse complement strand
GACCCCCATGCTATATCAGCCATGGTCGTTTACACCGATCTATGTACACCCTCTGTGGTCAAGCCCACCAGTCTTTCCCACTTTGCGCGGAGCGAGTTGCGTCGTCAGAAGACCGACCCCATCGACGCGCGACAGATCGCTGAATACGCTTGCTGTCGCCCAACTCGACCGTGGCTTCCGCTTCCCAAGGCGGTGGACGAGTTGCGTCAGCGGACACGGCACGCTGCGGCGCTTGAGCGCCAGCTCCGGGATACACGGAACCTGCTGGAGTCCGCCGAGACCATGCACGGCGACAAGCAGATCGTCCGGTCGTTACGGCGCATGATCTCTTCCTACGAGAAGGAGATCTCCCGAGTCGAGACCCTGATAGCGGCAACCGTGGAATCGTGTCCTCGGTTGTAGCAGGATGTGGCGCTGCTGACTTCTATCGTTGGCATCGGGGGCAAGACGGCCCGCCTGCTGCTGGCGGAGATGCCTCCGGTAGAGCGGTTCTCCTCGGCCTGTCAGATGGCGGCCTATGCGGGAGTCACGCCACAGCGCCACGAGTCAGGCACGTCCGTGAAGCGCCCTTCTCGCGCGTCCAAGGTGGGAAGCTCTCGGCTACGCGCTGGCCTGTACATGCCGGCCGTGGTAGCCAGAGGACACAACCCCGTCACCATGGAGTTGGCGCGACGGCTAGAGGAGAGAGGCAAGCACTCCATGCAAATCATCGTCGCCATCGAGCGGAAGCTACTCCACATAGTCTACGGCGTTCTGAAATACCAGAAGCCCTTTGACCCGGAGCATACCAAAGCGGCTTGACAGGCAAGACGGTATCTTCGTCGCCTTGCTCCTCAGACACCATGGAATGACCGGCTCGCCCTGTCGGCGTATGTTGTCTATGCCCGCAACAGACGCGGTGGCAGGGCCACCGCGACGGACAAGGAGAACCGGTCATGCAGAGCGTAGCTTACGTAGGCATGGATGTGCATCAGGACACGATCCGAGTGGCCGTTCTGCCACAGGTTGGGGAGACGCCCCTCGACGAGATCACGCTGCCCAACGAAACCACGGCGATCCGTCGGTACTTCCGCCGCCTGGCGAAGCAATACGACCTCGAGTGCTGCTATGAAGCCAGCGGGGCGGGCTATACACTCCAACGACAGTTCGCCGAGTGGGGCGTCTCATGCTGTGTGATAGCTCTGTCGAAGATCCCAAAGCGTCGTGGCGACCGCGTGAAGACGGATCGTAGGGACGCCCAACACCTGGCGCGGTGGTTGCGCGTAGGAGAGTTGACCGAAGTGCGTATTCCCAGTAGTGAGGAGGAACAGGCGCGCGGTCTTGCCCGCTACCGAGAGGCGATGATGCGAGAGTGTGTGCGCTCCAAGCAGTATGTGTCTCGCTTCTTGGCGTCGCGAGGTCACGTGTATCGAGGCAAGTCCAACTGGACACATCAGCATCGGCAATGGCTGCGCGCTCTGGATCTGCCGGGTAGCGACCAGTATGTGCTGGATGAGCATCTAGGTCTGCTGGGATACAAGGAAGCGCGGCTGGCGGAAGCGGATCGTCAGTTGGAGGAGTGGTCTGGCTCCGAGCTGTATCGCGAAGCAACGGGTCGTCTGGGATGTCTTCGCGGGATCGGGACGCTCTCGGGGATGGTGTTGGCGAGTGAGACGGTCGACTTTCACCGGTTTGGTCGCGCCGAAGCGTTGATGGCTTTCTACGGGTTGACGCCGTCGGAATCCAGCAGTGGTAGCCGTGTCGTCCACGGTGGGATTACCAAGACCGGTAACGGTGGCTGTCGCCGGATACTGATCGAAGCAGCGTGGAACTACCAATACCGTCCCTCGGTAGGCGCCACGCTACGGAAGCGTCAACTCGGACAACCGGAGCATGTGGTCGCGCACGCTTGGAAGGCTCAGCAGCGCCTCCACAAGACGTATCGCCGTCTCAGTCAGCGAAAGAACAAGCAGGTCGCAGTCACAGCGGTAGCTCGCGAACTGGTGGGGTTCATCTGGGCGATCATGACCGACGCGTGTCGGGACGCTTCTCAGGACGCTTCTCAGGACGCTTCCGACGACGCCGAAGCCACGATCGCACGATCTGCGGCGTAACCACGCCGCATACCCGCCGCGTGGCGGGCGGCATGGTTCCCATGGGGTAGAAGGGCTGGTTCAGGAGAACCCTCGAGTCATGCTTGCGGTATCGATCCTGGCGCGGTACGGCGTTAAGGAGTCGAGAACCCGCGCACTCAGAGTATAGGCAGCTCCAGACGTATCGATGTCATTGCGGTACCCAACCCGCGGATATCAGACTGATCGACCGTCGCCGTCGCTCTGCTACCTCGTGGACCCGTGTCGATGCCAAGGAACGAAGGGAACGAGTCGATGTGAGTCGACTTGACAGGGTCATTCCATATCAGATGACAGTTTGCGGCGCTGGTGAGGACACCCTAGCCTCGCGGCCGGCGTGCGGCGCTACCCCAATCCCGTCATACTGACAGCGGCGGCGAAGGTTCTCCCGAAGCGCTGGGCGACCCCATCGCGCGTGGCGAGCGCCGTGCGGTAGGCAGTAAGACTCGAGAGGAGACGAGGTTGGTAACGGAAGCGCAGAAGCAGCAGTTCGTGGAGCGCGGCTTCTTCATCGCCGAAGACCTGTTCGACGGCGACGAGATGGACGCCATTGAGTCGATCATCGATGGCTGCGTCGAGGACGCCAACGACGGGTTGAAGGTGTCCGGCGGAGCGGGCATCAGCCGGCCGAACGAGATCGTCTTCACGGCGTTCCTCGCGGAGAAGAACGACGTCCTGAAGGAGTTCGTGAAGGGCCCCAAGTTCGTAGACATTACGACGGGGATCATCGGTCCCGACGTGCGGCTGTACTGGAACCAGGCGGTCTATAAGTTCCCAGAGACGCACAAGGAGTTCCCCTGGCACCAGGACAACGGGTACACGCCCGTGGACCCGGAGCAGTACTACACCTGCTGGGTCGCCCTACAGGATGCGACCATAGACAACGGCTGCGTATGGGTGTTGCCGGGCAGCCACACCGAGGGGACGCTTCCGCACGCGGACAGCGACCTCGGCCGCGTTGGTTACGACGGTGAAAGCGATGGCGTCGCCGTGGAACTGAAGCGTGGCTCCATGGCGGTGTTCTCCTCGTTGCTGCTGCATCGGAGCGGACAGAACGTCACGGCGGACGAGGTGCGGAAGGGCTACATCGTCCAGTTCATCCCGTCCCACACGCGGAGCGCCACGACTGGTGAGGCGTTCACCGACCGGCTGTGGGTAGCCAAGGACGGCGAGCGATACGATGGCGAGTAGCAGGAACTCCGGCACGTTCGAAGTGCGACGGTTCGACGAGAACCCCATCATCCGACCCGACATGGACGGGCGGATGGGCGCCAATATCAACGGCCCGTCGCTCATGCGCGTGCCGGACTGGGTCGCGGAGCCACTCGGCCGGTACTACCTGTACTTCGGCCACCACAAGGGCGGCTACATACGCCTCGCTTACGCGGACGCCCTGCAGGGCCCGTGGCGGATGCACGAGCCGGGCGTGTTGGACCTCGCCGACTCGCATTGCTCGGGACACCTCGCGTCGCCCGACGTGCACGTAGACCACGACCTACGGCGCATCCGCATGTACTACCACGGCCCAACGCCGGGGCACGGACAGGTGACGCGCGTCGCCCTCTCGGACGACGGTCTCGCCTTCGACGCCGCCCCGGAGATTCTGGGGACGTCGTACTTCCGCGTCTTCGAGTGGAGCGGCGCGACGTATGCTCTCGGCATGCCGGGCATCTTCTACCGCTCAGAAGACGGGCTCACGAAGTTCGAGCAGGGGCCGCAGTTGTTCTCCGAGGACATGAGGCACACGGCGGTCGCGCTACGGGGAGACACGCTCCACGTGCTCTATTCTGATGTCGGAGACACGCCAGAGCGCATCCTGCACAGCCAGATCGGCCTGACTGCCGACTGGAATAGATGGCGGGAGACGGAAGCCGTCACGGTCATTCAGCCCGAGACGGAAGTCGAGGGAACCGACCTCCCGCTGGTCGCATCCGTGCGCGGATGGTCGCGCGACCGCGTTCGGCAACTGCGCGATCCCGGTATCTTCGAGGAGGACGGGCAGACGTATTTGCTCTATTCCGTCGCCGGAGAGGCGGGGATCGGCATGGCCGAGGTCACGGGACTGTAGCGGTCTCGGGTTCCTCGGAAGCGGTCGTGGCTTCTTCCTGGTCGCGGATCCATCGATAGATGGTGCGCGAGGAGATGTCGAGGAGCTTGGCGGCGAGTTCCTTGTTCCCATTCGCTCGCTTCAGCGTCTCGCCGATAACCACGGATTTCACCTCTTCGAACGGCACGCCGATGGGGATGTGCAGCACATCCTCTGGAGCCGCGTCCTCGCCCGCGATGTCGTGTGGCAGGTCGGCGGGGGAGATGACCTCTCCCGTCGACAGGATGACGGCGCGCTCGATCACGTTCTCTATCTGTCGCACGTTTCCCGGCCATTCGTAGCCTTGTAGCGCCCGCATCGCCCTGGCGTCGATGCCCTCCACCGCGCGCTCGTTACGGTCGGAGAACTTCCTGATGAAGTGGTGCACGAGGATCGGAATGTCCTCGCGGCGATCCCGCATGGGCGGCAGGTCGATGCCGACGACGTTGAGCCGGTAGAACAGATCCTCGCGGAAGGCTCCGCTCTCGACGGAGGCGCGAAGGTCGCGGTTGGTCGCCGTGAGAATGCGCACGTCCACCTCGACGGGGCGCGAGCCCCCAAGCGGCTCGATCATGCCCTCCTGCAAAGCTCTGAGCAGCTTGACCTGGAGATGCGCCGCCATATCTCCGATTTCGTCGAGGAACAGCGTGCCGGTGTGCGCTTGCTGGAATCTCCCTGCCCTGCGTCCCTTGGCGTCCGTGAACGCTCCCTGCTCGTAGCCGAACAGTTCGGACTCGATGAGCGTCTCGGGTAGCGCGGCGCAGTTGACGCTGACGAACGGCCGGTCGCTACGAGAGCTGAGGTGATGCACCGCCTTCGCGATGACTTCCTTGCCCGTGCCGGTCTCTCCCGTGATGAGGACGGTGGCGTTTGTCGGGGCTACCTGCGCCACGAGGTCGAGCACCTCACGCATGGCGTGGCTGCGCCCTATCACGTTGCTGATGCCACGGTGCCTCTCGATTTCCGCCCGTAGGAGCCGGTTCTCGGAGACGAGCACGTGTTTCTCCAGCGCCTTGTTGATCGCGGCGACGAGCGTAGCGCGGGAGATGGGCTTTTCGAGGAAGTCGTCGGCTCCGTCCTTCATCGCCTGGACGGCGTCGCCGACGGTCCCGTACGCGGTCATCATGATGACCTGCGTCTCGGGGGCGATCATTTTCGTGGATCTGAGGAGCCCGAGCCCGTCCAACTCGGCCATGTGGATGTCGGCGAGCAGCAAGCTGGGTGGGCTCTTGCGCAAGGCTTCCAGGCCCTGCTTGCCGTCTTCTGCGACGCGTACGTCGAATCCCTCCTTGACGAGGATGCGGCGTACGGACTCCCGGATGGGCTCCTCGTCATCGACAACAAGGATGCTGGCGTCTACCTCGGCCGTGGTGGTTACGTCAGCCATACGGGCGCTGTCCCTCGCCTATCCCGCCGTCAGGCTTTGTCCCGGAATGGGCAGCTCAATCGTGAAGGTTGTGCCGCGTCCGGGCTCGCTGACGCAGGAGATGTCGCCCATGTGGTCGCGCACCACCTGCTGGACATAGGCCAGGCCCATGCCGAGGCCTTCCTCCTTGGTCGTGTAGAGGGGCTGGAACACCTGCTCGCACTGCTCCGGCTCCATCCCGGCGCCCGTGTCGCGCACGTGAACGATGACGGAGGCGTCCAGAGCTCCGGTCGATATGAAGAGACCGCCACCGTCGGGCATGGCTTCCATGCTGTTCTTGAGGAGGTTCAGGATCACGTTGCTGAACTGCTCGGTGTCGAGGTTCACGGACGGCGCCGCGTCGCTCAGGTCCATGGTGATCGCAATGCTCGCTTGCTCTATCTCAGGCCCCATGAAGCCGACCTGCTCGCGTACGACGGAGTTCACATCCGCCAGGGCAAGCGTCACTTTTGGTATGCGCGCGATCTCCAGGTAGTCCCGGATGGTGCCTTCTACGCGCCGTATCTGGGTCAGCACGGCGCCAAGCAGGTCGCGGGCCTCTACCGTGTCGGCGTCGCTGTAGCCGTCGATCTCGTCTTCCAGCAGTTCTAGATTCAGGAGCACGGAGCTGAGGGGGTTGCGGATCTCGTGCGCCATCATGGAGGTCATCTTGCCGATGGTGGCGAGTTTTTCCGCCTGGCGCAGCTTCCCCTCGGAGTCCAGGAGCTCGGAGGTACGCTCCCTTACTCTGTCCTCGAGGCGCTCGGTCAGGTCGTTGAGCGCCGTATTGCTTCCCTGTAGCTGGTCGGTCAGCACTTCCAGTCGTTCCTTCTCGCTCCGCAAGGCTTCGCTGTAAGCTCCGAAATATGTCTCCAAGGCGAGGTCCATGTCGAGCGTCATCGCCTTGGTGATGGCAAGCAACGCGTCGTTCACCTCGCCCTGATCCGCGCCGCGTTCCACCAGATGCGTTGTCACGATGGGGAACAGCACCCTCTGGTAGAGGTGGTATGCCCCCAGGTACCACGACGGTTCCAGCCCGACACGCTCGTGCGTCCTGCCGGCGATGATCCGCCCCTCGGCGTACCGCTCGTCGTAGACGCCTCCGAACATCTCGCCGAGGTACCGCTTCTGTGCCTCGACAAGCCGCGTCATGACGGCTTCGTCGCGCAGCAGATCCCGCGTCGTATCGAACGCGAGCAGGTGTTCGTAGAACGCGCGCACGATCTCGTCGGCGTGTTGCTGCACGAGTGGCTGTAGCGAATGCAGTAGATCCGCATCGGTCTGCTCGAAGCGCAGGTACGCCAGCCTTTCCGCAAGACTAGCACGAATCGTGCCCGCCGTTCGCGGGGATCCCGCGCTGTCCGGCTGCTGCGCGTCGAGGGCAGCGTTGTCGTCTGTCACGGGCTTTACCAGCTATCTGAGGGAGGCAGCGCCGACGACGGTTTGCCCGTCGCCCGGGAACATGTTCGCCGGGGCCGTGACAAATTGTCAATGCCACCTCGCGTCAGGCGGCGCGCGCCGATCGGCGCGGCGCTTTTCTTGCCTGATTCCTCTCGCCCGGGCTGCCAGCGGCTTGCCGCGCGCTTCAGCGCGATCAGCGCCCGTGCAGGCGTCGCCATGGCGCCCGGCGCCTGCGAAGGCGTCGCCGCTCCCCGACACAATGGCAGTGAAGATGCGGCGCTGGGCGGTGGGATTGACAAAATGTCGGGCTTTGCCGCCCGCAGGAGCGGACCGGCGCACGCCTGCCAGCCGACGAGCTAGGGCGCTAATCCAGTGATAGCGCGGGTTTGAGGAGATGCCAAGGGTGTCGGCATAGAACTTGCCATCCCATGCTCAATGGCACTGACGCTTGTCTGCCACTTCTGATTGCTCGTTCGCTTCGTTTGGCTCGTTCGTAGGATACAGGGAGTCGTAACCATGTCAGCCGTTTCCGCACAAGCCACCGCCCCTCAGATGGGGTCGGCGCCTGTTGTCGAAGAACAGATCGCGGAATCTCCCGGCGAGGCCGCTGTTTCGCGCGACCCGGTCAGCAAGCATTCCACCGACCCGGTGCTGAGCGCCTACATTCGCGAGGTGTCCCGCGTGGCTCTCCTGAGCCGGGACGAAGAGATCCTGCTGTTCACGACCCTTTACGAGGCGCGTGCGACGGTGTTCCGGCTGGTGGAACCCCTTGAAGACTTGCTGACGCCGGAACAGGCGAAGCTGCTACGGGCATCCACGTTGCGCTACGAGGAGATGCAGCAGACGTGGCAGAGCATCGCGGGGCGCGCTCGGCCACGGCTGATGACGCATGAGGTGGCGGAACTGAAGCGCGCGTTCGCCACGTGGCAGTCCGCGCGCGAGCGCATCATGACCGCGAACCTGCGGCTCGTCATCTTCACCGTCAAGCGGTTCCGCAACGACTCGTGCCTGTTCATGGATCTGATCCAGGAAGGCAACATCGGCCTCATGCGGGCGATCGACCGCTACGACCTGGACCGGTCGCTGAAATTCAGCACCTACGCGCTGTGGTGGATCTGGCAGGCGGTCAACCGCGCGCACGCGAAGAACGTCTATACGGTGCGCATTCCTGTCTATAAGGTGCAGGAAGTCGGTCGGTACAACCGCAAGCGTCGGGCGCTGGCGGCAGACCTCGAACGTATGCCCACGGACGAGGAAGTGGCGGCCGAGGTCGGCATCTCGACGAAGGAAGTGCAGCAGGTCTCCGAGTTGCAGGCGAACTCCATCTCGCTGGACGATGCCTCGGACGAGGAAGCTGGCGGGCTGATGGAGTTCCTCACCTCCCAGGACGACAGCCCTGAGGAAGAGGTGATGCACCAGGACATGGAATCCGTGGTGCGGGATGCTCTGGAAATCCTTCCGCCGCGTGAGGCGCAGGTGTTGCGCTGGCGCTATGGCGTGGATTCCGATGTCCACACGTTGCAGGAGATCGGCGCGAAGTTAGAGGTCAGCCGCGAACGCGTGAGACAGCTCGAGCAGCAGGCGATCAGCCGTCTGCGACGCGCGGAAGTGGCCGTTGGCCTCACGGAATACGCCACGAACATGTAGTTCTCGGACGGCGCGACGAACGGATTGTGAGCATTGGGCGGGGACTTCTCCCCGCCCTTGAGGGTGTACATAGATCGGTGTAAACGACCATGGCTGATATAGCATGGGGGTCG
>CAYYPK010000086.1:0-10085 GCA_964473525.1 uncultured bacterium | reverse complement strand
AGGTCGGAGGCAGGTCAACGCGAGACGGCTGCGCTCGCACTCGGCGGCGCCGTAGAGGCACACGCCGCGGAGCCGATAGCCGTCGGCATACGGGTCGTGCGTGGCGTAGATCTCGGCGAGGCGCGCGGCGTCGCTCGGTAGCGCGGCGTCGGTGTCGGCGCGGCTCGCCCTGACTGGCAGCGCGGCGAGCATGCGGTACAGGTCGCGGAGCGGAACGCCCATGTGCTCGGGGTGAAGGTCTCGGAAGCGGTCTACACGGCGCATCTCTGACGGGAACAGGCGCCGCAACCACGCGAGTCCTATACCGTATCCCGCCACGCGCTCGTTGTAGGTGTTCTTGGCGCCCGCTGACTTCTCCGCGGCCACGCCGGAGTGGCACACGACGACGCGGCAGTCCTCTGGGAACGGCGCGTACTCGACGTGCGTTGGCAGCAGTTGGATGTTGCACAGATGGCCGGCCTTGGCGAGCAGGATGACGGCGTGGTCGCCTATCCCTCCGCGCAGGCCCACGTACCACTCGGACTCGCCCAGCAGACGCACGAGCAACTCGCGGCTGTGCTCGATGCCGCTGCAAGCCATCGCCGCGAACGCCGACGCCACGACCAGAGCCGATGAGGACGACAGACCCGATGCGACCGGCAGGTCGCTCTCAACGTAGATGTCCATCCCTCGCAGAACGCGCAGGTAGGCCCCCTTGCGGTCCCGCTCCTGCTCCTGGAGCGCGATCAGCGCGGCCTTAACGTAGTCGGACCACTCGACCGGATGGCCAGCCGCGCGTCTCTCATCGCTGACCTGGAGGGTCCACTCGCCCCAATTCACCGCCCCGGGCGGCAGAAGGTCGGGCAGGGCAAAGCTCGCGGCTGGGAAGCGTTGGTCGGCGTTCGTGAGGCGCACCAGCCTGTCTGGGCGCGGCCTGGCGACGACACGAGTCTCGCGTATGCCTATGGGGTTGACGGCGCCGCCCTGGTGGTCGATGTGCATGCCGACGAGGTTCACGCGCCCGGGCGCGCGCGCGACGTACACCGGGCCGCCCGGGCCGTAGACCGACAGGAACCGATCAACCGTGGCCGCGTAGGAATCGATAGCTGGTCCTCCCCCATACACTCGACTGGGCCGTGTCGCAGGATGACACGGTACCGCGGCGGCTGGAAGAGGAGGAGCGGCGTCAGAAGCTCGTAGACACGCCGATGAAGGGGATCAGCGGTAACTGGTAGAGCGGCTCCTGCTCGGAGTAGTCGTCGTTGTATTCCAACTGGAAGACGTTCCGGCGGTTGTACGCGTTGAGCACTTCCAGGTACGTCTCCGCTGGGGCGCCCGCGATGGAGAACCGACGCGCAACGCGCACATCCATGCGGTGGAAGGACGGAAGCCGCCTCGAATTGAGAGGGCCGAACACCGGTTCGTATTCGACTCCGCCATCCGGCAGCGTGACGGCGTTCGCCCGCAGGACGGGCGTGTACGGCAGACCGGTCGAGTACTGCCACTTCACGCCGAAGTCCCACTTGCTGTTGGGCCTGAAGTTGAACGCGGTGGTCGCGACGTGCGTCTGGTCGAAGCTGAACGGGCGCATGGAGTCCGTTGGCGTGTCGCGTCGCTCAGAGCGGCCGAGCGAGTAGCTCAGCCACCCGAGGAACCGATCCGACGGCGTGTACTTGGCGAACACCTCAGCTCCGCGCGCGAAGCCCTCGCCCTGGTTGAGGTACACGGCGACGGGATCACGGGTGATGAGGTCGTCCAGCTCCTTGTAGTAGCCCGCCAGCTTGATGAGAAGCTCGTCGGAGAACTGCCGCTCCAGCTCGAGGATGTAGTGCGTCGCGCGCGTGCTCGCGACGTCGGGATTTCCCCACGTCGAGAGAATCTCCGGAGGCTGCGGGCTCTGTCGATAGACGCCCCACGCCGCGCGTAGCGTCGGCCCGGTCTCCCACTCGTATGACAGGCTAACTCGTGGGTCCACACGGGTATCGCCGGTCAGGTTGAAGTACCCAACGCGTCCTCCGGCCGTGAGCTCTAGCCTATCCGCCAGTCGCGCTCGATCCTGCGCGTACACCTGCGCCCATGCGAAGCGCTCTGTGGCATCGGCGGCACGGAGGAGATCCTGCGTGAAATCGAACTCCGGGTCGCCCTCCTGCGGCGGCAGCGAGAAGAAGCCGGACGTGCGCATGTCACCGGTCATCGACTCGTGGCCGACCTCGAGGACGTGCGCGTCGTTCAGCGGCAAGGAGGCGTCCTGGCGAAGGGAAAGCAGATCCTGGTCCAAGTTGAGGAAGAAGCCGTCGCCGAATCCCATGTCGACTTCAAAGCCGTATTGCGACAGAGTGCTGAGAAGACGGCCTTGGTCGCCGAAGTCCGACGTGAGTGTGCCGCCCCGCCCGTAGAATCCGTACTGGTAGTGGAACTTCCCGGCGAGCTCCGGGTCGTCTGAGACGTCCTCCGCGTCTAGGAAGAGCTGCATGAAATCCTGCGCGGCGAACGTGGTGAGGCGGAGGCGCTGCGTGTCGGACAGATCCACCTCGCCGCCGGCCTGGTAGTCCCAGAAGCGCGGGAACGCCGTGATCTGCTCGATGTTGACGATCTTGGGCACTATCAGGTCCGCGTAGCTGCGGCGCCCTGCCACGTACGCCGATCCGTTCTCGCCCACGGGAGACTGCGCGAACCACTCCGAGAGGAGAGGGTTGACGTCAACCGTACCGCGGAACCCTCCTCGGTTCCGGTCGCGGGAAGAGATGTCGATGACAGCCTGCGCCTCGCCGAACTGCGCGCCGAAGCCGCCGGCGTGCACGTCCACGCGGTCGATGATGTCCGAGCTGATGGTCGACGTCAGGCCACCGAAGTGGTACGGGTATCCCAGCAGTATCCTATCGAAGTAGAACCGGTTCTCCTGCGCGCTCCCGCCTCGCACGAACAGCTCGCCGCTCATGTCCATGGGCGACGATACGCCGGGCATGACGCTGAGAGCCTTCAGGACGTCGCCGGTCGTCCCTGGCACGCGCGCGATGTCTGAGGCGGTCATGGTCTTCTGACCAGGCCCCGGGGCGGCCCGCATGGACGGGTCGAAGCGTGGCGCATCCGCCGTGCCGGGAGCCGTGGCCTGCCGTCTGCGGGGCGTCGGCAGGGCCGTGGGAGCTGCGGAGGTGTCCGCCGCGATCTGCAGCGAGTCGACGCTCTGAGCGTTGCCGACCGGGAGGGGCGTCGCGGCCACCGGCGCCTGCTCGGGCCGTGACACCGGCTCGAAGCGCGTCGCAGGCACGGGAGCGGAGCTGGCGGCAGTCACCGATGGTCCTGCCCAGCCCAACGACACGAGGGCTGATGGGGCATACCCAACGTCAACCGGCACAGCCACCGTGGCGACCTCGCGCGTATTGATACTGTGTGTCGCTGTCGGCGCCGATGTCTGCGTGACTTCGTTGCGCAGACGCGGAGGCCGCCGACGCATCCGCTTCTCAGGCGTGTCGCGGGAGAAGTCCACGGTGAGGTACGCGTCGTCGCGCGCGTCCCTGGCGCGATCAACCACGAATTGCACTAGCAGGAAGGTCGCTAGCATGACGTGGCCGACGAGAGAGAGCAGGAGCGCCCGCTGGCCCAGCCTGCCGGATGTCCGACGATCCCCGGGTAAGGTCGCCACTAGCCGTCTCCTCGGTGGCGGCATGGACACTGCCGCGTGGAACATCGCTGCAACGGCGCGCCGGGCGTGTCGGTTGACCGCCAAGAGAAGCCCGACGCTCTTACGCCATTGTAGTGTGCTCGCCCCACCGGAGGTTCAGTCAGTCGAACGTGGCCTGGCCGGTCGGTACGGCGCCAGGGCGTCGAGGATGTCCTGTGCGCTCGCGCGTTCCTCCATGGGCCATCCACGTCCCCTGTGCGCGTAGGCCAATACTCCCTGCTTGTCTATGACGAACGCGGACGGCAGGCTCACCCATTCGTCGTGGACGACGATCTGCTTGGCGACGCCGTATTGCGCGGACACCCAGGCGGTCGGGTCGGACAGGAACACGAACGGCGACTCCAGCTTGTCGCGCCACGCGCGGACCCGGAACGCCTCCTGCGCATCGATGACGAGGATCTCCGCGTCGACTTCAGCGAACTTGTCGTGGGCTTCCTGGAGTTGAACCAACTCCCTGTTGCACACGGGTCACCAATCGGCGAGGAGCGAGACCAGGACGACGTTCTTGCGGCCCCGATAGTCCGACAACCGCACGGTCTGGCCGTCAGCGTCCCGCAGCTCGAAGTCGGGCGCAGGCTGTCCAACGACGGCGGTCGCCGGCTCACCGCGCTCCCACGTGTCCAGGGCAAGCGAACGCAGCGTGTCGCCAACCCCGACTCCCGACTCCGTACGAGGCAACGCCCACCCGGCGGCCTCGCGGACGTATCGGTTTTGATCGTCCATCGCCGCTCTCACGGTACGCTCGCCGTCCCGCGCGCCCAGGCGTCCCAACGCCTCCACGGCCATCAGGCGGGCGGCGGCGTATTCGTCCCGTGTCGCCATCAGGATCAGGGGTTCCACGGCTTCATCATCGTCGAGGTACCCCAACACCTGAGCCGCGAGGAGTCGCACGTGGCGGTTCGTGTCCTCGCAGGCGTCCAGCAGGGCGGGAACGGCAGACGCTCCGAGCGTTACGAGCTCGCGCTCCACACGTATCCGGGTCTGCCAGGCGTCGTCCGCCAGATCCTTGTCCTGGCCGACCGCGCGCGAGTACCAATCCACCGCGCGGAATTCATCGAGCAGCGTCCGCGCGTCGGCAGCGGCCGAGGAGCGCGCACACAGCGCGCAGAAGACGGTGAGTAGCGCCAATGTCACAAACCCATGCGGGGTGCGGATCATCGCTGGGCGCCTCCAGTTCGGTGTGATGGGATCCTGGGAGAGTGGGCGGGCCGGGCACGCGTGAGCCGCCCTCCACTGCACAGTGAACCGGGCGGCGCACGCGTCTGTCAAGCGCGGCGCCGTTGGGCTACTCGCGCACCGTGCGGAGGGTTGCCGGGTCCTTGCCGGGCATCGTCGCGTCGGCGCGCACGTAGTGGCACACGAACGCGCGACGCCAGGCCTGGGACCGGTTCACCGGGGAGTAGTGCAGGCTCTCGGCGTGGTGAAAGATGACTCCGCTCGCGGCGATCGGCACAGCCACCGCCGCGTCTCGCTCGAAGCCCTCCGGCACCAGGTGCGGCGTGCCTGCCACGGCGTCGTGTCCGACGGCTCCTGACCTATGCGAGCCCGGGATATAGTGCATGCAGCCGTTCTCTGGCGTAGCGTCGTCGAGCGCGCACCACGCCGTCACGACCGCATCGCCCGGGTCGACCTTGAAATAGGCGTTGTCCTGATGCGGCATCTTCTCGGACCCTACATGCGGCGGCTTGAGCAGCGCCTGGTCAGCGTACAGACAGACCGGGCCGCCTATGATGTCCTCGACCGCATCGAGCAGCGATTCCGACAGCGCGTGCTGCTCGAACACGGGTTCGTGGTCCACCAGGCCGGAGAACTTCCTCACCGTGACCGGCGTCTCGTCGTCCGTGAGCGCGCCACGTACGGCCGCCTCCTGCTGCATGCCCAACCGACGCGCGGCGTCGCTGTCCCACTCGGCGCACAGCTCCTCGATACGGCAGCGCATGGCTTCCACACTCGCCTCGGAGGCGACGTTCTCTATTGCCAGGTATCCCGCGTCACCATAGAATCGGCGCTGCTCTTCCGTCAGCCGCATAGCATCCTCCTTTTGCGCACGAGCGGGGTCTGCTCGCGGTCACGGTCTCACCACCACACCCCATCCAGAGGGATTAGGGCATGGGCCTCCGTTCAGATCAAGTGTCCAGCTACGCGCGCGACGGGTACGTGAGCGGGCTGCGCGTCGCCGACGCCGACGCAGCAGCGTCGTACCGCGCACAATTCGACGCGTTGGCGGAGCGGGAAGGCCGCGAGGCGTCACAGATCGGCCTGCTGGACCGGCACTACACGGAGGAGTTCATCTGGCGTCTGGCGAGCATGGACGCCGTCGTCGACTGCGTCGAGTCGCTGATCGGCCCAGACATCCTGCTCCTCGCTACGCACGTGTTCTGCAAGTACGGCGAGCCGGGAGGGCGGAAGTTCGTGGCGTGGCACCAGGACGTCACGTACTGGGGTCTAGAGCCGCCCGAGGCCCTCACCGTCTGGTACGCGATCGACGACGCCGACACCGGCAACGGCTGCATGCAGGTCATTCCCGGCACGCATGTCGACGGTGTGTTGGCCCACGGGAAGGCCGACGCCGCCGGGAACCTGCTGAGTATCAACCAGGAGGTGGCGGTGTCGACGGCGGACGAGGCGCGCGCGACGGACATCACGTTGGCGGCGGGCGAGATGTCCCTGCACGACGGACGGATCGTCCACGGGAGCTTGCCGAACCGCTCCACGCGGCGACGCGCGGGTCTGACTATCCGCTATATCACGCCCGAGGTTAGGCAGAAGGAGAGCAACTCGTACGGACGAGGGTGGCGGCCCGTCCTTGTGAGAGGGACGGACCACCACGGCCATTTCGAGCTCGGCGACGTGCCGTTCGCGCGCTAGTCGCGAGACTTGGCCTGTAGCTTCGCGGCGGCGTCCGGGTCGCCTATGTGCATCGTGTCGTACGCCTGCTGCGACGTCTCGAACGCGCCCACGCCCTTGTGACCGTGCCAATCGCCCTGGTGGTAGATCGGGTTCTTGAGGCCCGTCTGCGCCTCGCGCGTTTCGATGTGCGCCTCCATGCGATCCGTGAGTAGATCCACCACGTCCGGCTGCGCCTCGGCGAGGTTCGCGTTCTCGTCGGGGTCGGTCAGCAGGTTATAGAGCTCGACTTCCGGCTTGAAGTGGAAATCCGGCTCCAGCGCGCGGATGAGCTTCCACTCAGGCGTGCGCCATCCGTGCTTGCGCATCCACGTGCATTCGGTGATGTACATCTCCGGCTCGTGCGAGGACACCTCGCCACGCGCCATCGGCATGAGGCTGGCGCCGTCGAATTCGATCCCCGTGTCGATCTCCGCGAGGTCGAGGATCGTCGGGACCAGATCCTTGTGCTGGTTGTAGCCACCCACGCGCTTGCCCGCCGCTACCTTGCCCGGGTACCGGATGATAAGCGGCACGTGCAGCGTGACGTCGTAGATGCCGTGATGGTCGAACCAGCACTCGTGGTCGTACAGCGTCTCGCCGTGGTCGCCGTTGAGGATGACGATCGTCTCCTCTTCGATGCCCAGCGTTTCGAGCTTGTTGAAGATGGACTGGATGCACGCGTCCATGTACGCCACGGCGCCATCGTACTGGGCGATGACGTAGTCCTTGTCCGAGATACCGGGCGGCATCCAGGCAGCGAAGAAGTCGCAGAACGGCTTGAACGCCATCACCGGGTCCATGGACCTGTTCTCTGGGTCCGTCTCGTTCCCAGAGTAGAACGCGCGCTCGTAGGGTTCTGGTGGCAGGTAGGGGGCGTGGGGATCCATGTGTCGGAGGAACAGGAAGAACGGCTTGTCCGCGTCCGCCAGCCGCTCGAGTTCGGGGATGGCGACGTCGTTCAGGTTCTGCGCCTTCGGGCTGCGGCCCTCGTTCCAGGAACCCCAACCGGAGTAGTCCAGGTACGTGTCGAACCCGCGTGAGCTAGGGTTGCCGGTGAAGCCGACGCACGTCGTGTCGTAGTCCTCTTCTTCACGCAGCATCTCGGCGAGCGTCGTGACTTCCTCGCGCAGCCCGCCCTTGTGCCGTAGGGCGACGACCTGGGTCGAGAACGTGTCCATCCCGGTAAGCATGGACGCGTACGCGCTCGTTGTTGGGATGTGCGGGCTGTATAGCCGCTCGAAGAGCGTGCCGCCCTGGGCGAACTTGTCGATGTGCGGCGTCGTCAGGTGCTTGTAGCCGTAGCAGCTCATGTGGTCCGCGAGCAGCGAATCCACCCCGAAAAGGACGATGTTCGGCCTCTTGGCCATCGTGGCGCTCTCCATTGCCGTGCCTTCGGTCGGTGACTCGTACCGGCGCAAGGATACGGACGCAGGCAGGCCAGCGCAACAGAGGGGTTGGCCTCGCGCGGCCTTCGGCACGCCGTTGCCGAGTCGCATGCCACGTGCTACAGTAGGGCCAGTCGCAACAGTCGCGCTTGGAGGCCATATGCGAGCACAACGATTCCTGTCCGTGGCGTTTGTCGCTCTCGTCGCCGCCGCGTTCGCCACCGTGAACATGCGTGTAAGCGCGTCCGAGACGCAGTCCGCCGAGGACCGCGCCTACGTTGTGCGTCGCGCGCGTACGGCGCCCATCGTGGACGGCGTCGTGGACGACCCCGCGTGGGAAGGCGTCGAGCGGCAGCAGTTGGACCGCGACATGGCGTCTGGCGCGAGCTGGGCGAATACGCTCGACTTCAGCGGCGAATTCCGCGCGGTGTGGCGCGCTGGTTCGGTCTACGTGGCCCTGGAGTTCGACGACGACAGCGTGGTCACGGATCGCGACTTCGTCGAGCGATCGGATCGACTCATCATCACCCTCGGCGACCCCTACTCGGACGAGCAGTTGGTGTACACCGTGCCACTGTTCGAGGGCCAGTCCCTCGAAGACCCGTCGGTCCCGTTCGCGACCTGGAGTTACGACGGCGGCGTCTGCGAATTCAGTCTGGACACGGACGCCATGGCGGAGGGTGAGACGCGCGAGCTGCTTATTAACTTCGCCTACGTCGACGTCGACATGGCTGGCCCCGACCAGCAGATCGGCTGGACGCCCGACAGTCCAACGCGCAGCCAACCGCAATACGGCACGTTCCGCTTCCAGAGCGGCATCTCCTCCGACGGTCTCCTCGAGACGAGCTGGGGCCGCATGAAGTCGCTCTACTAGAGGCTCCGTCCCGGTGACCCGGTACTACCTTGGCAAGACGCTCGAGCTCATCGGCTTCACGTCCGTGAGCGTCGGCCTGCTCATTGGCATCGGCAACCACACGAACTTGGCATCGCCCGTCGGCCCCATGAGCCCGGAACGGGCGATGTGGATAGAGCTGTTCTGCTTCCTGGCGGGCATGGCTATCTTCGCGGTCGGCCGCTTCCTCGAGCGGCGAGCGTGACCTCAACGGCCGCGAGACGATCGCCTAGACCGGGATGTTCAACTGCTGCCGGTTGAAGACCTCACTCACCGAGTCGCCTCGGTGGATACGGCCTATCACGTCTGACAGAAGACCCGCGATGGACAGGACGTGTAGCTTGGGAAGCTCCACGAGCTTCTCGGCAGGCACGGGACAGGTGTTCGTCACGATGACTTCCCGCACGCAGTCCGCGCCTAGCCGCGTCATCGCCTCGCCGATGAGCACGCCGTGCGTGGCGGCGATGTAGCACGGCTCAGAGCCAGCGTCGGTAAGCGCCTCCGCGGAGTTGCGGATCGTGCCGCCCGTCGAGATCATGTCGTCGACGATAATGGGCGTCTTGCCCTGGACGTCTCCGACGATGCCAACGACCTCGGGCGAGGAAGCGTCGCCGGAGCGCCGCTTGTGCATCAGCGCGATGGGCAGGTTCAGCAACTCGCCGTACTTCTCCGCGAGCTTCACGCGGCCGACGTCCGGCGACACGATGACGGCGTTCGTAAGGTCTTTCGTGCGCAGGTAACTTGCGATGGTTGTGAGGGCCGTCAGGTGGTCCATGGGGATCGCGAAGAACCCCTGAATCTGCGCGACGTGCAGGTCGACGGAGATGACGCGGTCGGCGCCGGCGCTGGTCAGAATGTCCGCGACGAGGCGCGCGCTGATCGGCTCACGACCGGTCGACTTGCGGTCCTGCTTGGCGTACCCGAAGTATGGGACGACGGCGGTGACGGAAGCCGCGGATGCGCGACGGAAGGCGTCGAGCATGACGAGTAATTCCATCAGATTCTCGTTCACAGGAGGGCATGTGGGCTGGACGATGAAGATGTCCGCCTCGCGCACGCTCTCCTCGATCTGAACCTTCGTCTCCGTGTCGGGGAACTGACGTACATGCAGGCTGCCGAGGGCAACGCCGAGCCGGTCGGCGATCTCCTTGGCAAGCCCCGTGTGGGCGCGACCCGAGAACAACCGTAGACGATCCTTGACGCCGGCCGATGCGGTCGAAGCGTACATGGTCGTTGCCCCCTCGATCTACACGGTGGG
>CAYYPK010000085.1:6595-11942 GCA_964473525.1 uncultured bacterium | reverse complement strand
TCGGGTACACGTTCACCGGCGACATACTCATCGCCATTCTCAATGTGGGCAACGCGCTCATGGGCGTGGGGACGTCGTGACGCGGGATAGGCCGCGCGACTGTCCAGGGCCGGGTCGGCGCTGCAGCATGCGATGCCCGAAATCAATAGGGGACGGGCACATCAAGCACATCGTCGAAGACTACGCGGCGCTGCGCGCAGCCGACCTCATCGCGGCCAGGTACCGGCGCGACGGCCGAGCCGATAGGCAGCGTGCTGGCTTGCCACCCGGCGTAGTGGACGGGCTAGGGCGCGACGAGGCCGGGGTCCCTATGCTCCCGGACGGCTCCGCTGCGCTGGAGGTTCTCGCCGAAGCACCAGGCGGGCCGCAGCGTCTTCCGGTCGCAACGACACCTTGCCACTTCGGCGGCTCGCGGCTGTGGTTCGTCTGTGGCTGTGGACGACGACGCGCGCACCTGCGACGTCCGAGCGCTGGCACGCCATGGTCGTGGCGGTGTCGGCAGTGCTGGGGCCTGCTCTACGAGACCCAGGTGTGGGGAGGACGGGACGCGCGCAGGCTCAGCCTCGCACGGCGACTTGTGAGGGACGCGGTCTGGTGGGGGTCGGAGAACCACCGAGCGTCCCAGGCGGCGACACGGGACGAGCCCGGAGCGCCGCCACAGGGGACAACAAGCCACGCGAGGCAGATGGAGGCCCAGCGCGTACGCGCGGCCCTGCTGACGGTGCGCGAGCTGGAGAGTCTGGCGTCACGTACAGCCGCGCCGCTGCCGACACTCCCGCCGCTGCCCGAGCTGACCGTCGTAGTTCGGCACGAACCTGTCCGACCCTACGTAAATCGTCTGGTACGCGTGGTGGACGCCGAGAGCCTTAGGGACACGCCTCTGGGCGTCCCGACCAACGGAAGGTCTTCGGACGCCCCGGATGGCGCGAACGCCACTGGCCGGATGGCAGAAGACGGCACATTGGTAGAGGCCGAAGGAGAGGGGTTGCGCCGCCACGCGATGCGGGCGGCGATGGAACTGATGGACAGCCCGGACACGCGAGTGGCCTTGCGTAGCGTCGATCTGGCGCTTCAGCTGCTGACTGCCGCGACAAGTAGTCGCCAGGGGACGCTATAGAGATGCAGGAAGACCGACGAGATGACCTAATCAGGTGGGACGAGGACCTAGCCATCCGCGATGTGTTCCGCCGGCGGCCAACCGCAGCGTGGACAACCGCTTACGCCCTCTTCGTTGCAGTCGCGGTCTCTGCCACTGCAGGCATAACTTCGAGTCCGATGGCTGCTGCGGGCTGCGCGACGCTGTGTCTGCTGGTACTCGGAGTCGTCTGCATGGCGACCCATCGGGGCGGCTGGAGTCCCCTCTGGCGGGTTCTCTACGTCCCGTTGGGCTTCGTCGTCTACAACTACGTGCTAATCGGCGTAGCGCTCGCGGTCGTCGGCTTCCCGTTCATGCGAGCACGTGCCTGGGAGTGGGCGCAGCCAGTCGCTGCCGCGCTCGCGAGCGTGGTGGCAGCCTCCCACGCCATCCGGCAGTCCCGGCTGTTCATGCCGGAAGGCGTGGCCGCGGTGGACTGCGAGGAGCGCGACACGGGCCACGAGGAAGGCTCCGAGCAATCCGTCGCGCGGGAACGGGCACCAATGGATACGGTGGGTCGATTCTTGAACTCCGGGCCCTTGGCGGGAGTCACATCAGGCGTGTCTCGTGACCGGCTTCAGGCCCTCGCGTCCAAGGTGACACGTCGAGGTCTGGTATTGGCTTACCTCGCTGTCGTTCTCCTGATGACGGCGTACGGCCCTATGCAAGTGACTGGGCCGAGCGGCGCGAAGGCGGGGCTCGGCTACGGCTGGATATGGAAGCAGGGGAAGACCGGTGACGCGCGATGGCAGCGGCCAGACATGGCGAGGTGGGCGATGCAGGTCGTGGGCCTGTCCGCGGCGACTGGGTTCGTGTGGATACTGCGTCGGGAGCGGCCTGAATAGCGGAGGACGACGGAGCATGGGCGAGACGGTGATGCGGCGGCGCAGGCTTGCGGACATGGCCCTTGGCGGCGCGCTGGTCGCGATCGGGGTTTTGGCGGGTCACCTGCTCACGGACGCGCGCGCAGCCGATGACCCTCGAAAACTGGAGCTAGACGAACTGACGGTGCGCAGCCTCACCGTCGTGGACGATATGGGGCGGACGAGGGCGAAGCTCGGAGTCGGCGTCGTCGACACCCCTGGTGGGGAAACGCCCGCAACCATGCAGATCATCGACGAGGCGGGGCAGACGCGAGTGGGGGTAGGAGACGGGACCATCGTGCTCACCGGCCCCAACGACCATACGGGCATCATACTCGACGCCGCGCTCGACCAGCGTAGCATCGTGATTACCTCCCCTAACGACCGGGCCGACGACGCAACGCCCCGCATTCCTCACCTGGTATCTATCGGAGCAACCGCGGACGCGGCCGCGCTGATTCTGCTAGGTCAGGACGCGCAGGCCAATATGTTCCTGACGGTCGGTGAGGCCGGGCCCAGCCTGAGTTGCAGCGACTCCATGACAGCTGCTGAACGGGCGGTCGACATCGGTTTGGGTCCGTCGGGCGGGGTGGTCACGACGTTCGGTAGCGGTCGGCGGAAGTTGGTGGAGCTGAGCTCCCGCCCACAGGGCGGCACGGTCACCGCCTTCGACCGTGACTTGGGCATCGGCCGCGCTGCGCTAGGAATGCTGGAGACTGGCCACGGGGGCGTGACCGTCGCCGACGCAACCGGCGCGCGGCAGTCCGTGATGAGCGCGAACGACGACGGCGGTACGGTAGAGGTGTTCGATGCATCCGACCGCGAAACCTTCCGCATCCGTCTGCGGGCCGCCCTGGGAGTTGGCCCGTACGGTGGATCGGTGGCGGTCTTTGGGGAGAACGGGATGCCACGGTTCGGCGGCGCGGTATTGCCAGACGGCAGCGGGGCCGCGAGCACGCGAGACAGCACTGGCCGGATGACGTCGAGGATGCCGCCCGAATGAGCCCGGGGGCACCGTGGGCGGGATCCCGGCGCGGGCAAGCCGCGCGCTGTGGCTTGGGTAGGTAGGACTCCCGATGCCCATTTCAGATTTGGAAATCTGGTGGGGCAGGTCACCGCATCCATCGTGCACCGATGCAGCGTCGACGCACAGGAGGGTAGCGCCGTGGACCCCCAGGACAGCGGGCAGATTGAGCACCGGCGCGAGCGGCTGGCGCGCGACCTGCGCAGACTCAACGTCGACAGTAGAGCGTCCAACAGCGTAGCGCGTGTGGCGTAGAGCCTGTGGGACCGCACGATGCGAGGAAGCTACGTCTGGTCGGGCAAGACGGTGCAGGGGAGCGCCTGGGCTGAGACGCCCGCATAGCTCGGCGGGGCAGGGGACGTGGGGCCTGCGACGCGGACGGGACCATGCGGCAGAGACCTAGGTCCGCCGACATGCCCCCGGGGCGCGCCGGGCCCGCTGTTCGCGCCGCTGGACGACGTGAGCAACTCCGGCGACGCGGGCTACTTGGCCTCCCGGAACTCTAACGCTCCGCCGCTCGCGGGTAGGACCTTCCAGTCCAGTATCCTGAACTCCACGCGCCAGTCACGCAAACGGAGTTTGTCGTACATCGTCGCGTCTGCCGCCCAGACTCGGATTCCCAGGCCAGGCGGAATCGTGCGCGACACTTTGACCGGGAGGTGGTGAAGGGGCTGCGTGTCTCTGCTCGACCGGCCGTAGCAGACTATGAGAAGGCGCACGTCGGTCACAGGATACGGCAGGCTGCTGCTCAATGAGAAGGATACGCCCTCCCTGCCGTTGTAAAGGCCAGCCTCGCGCGCGCCCTCTGCTGCCAGGCCGACGAGTCCTCCTTCGCGAGTGTTACCCCGGTCGGGTTTCTCACCCGCGACCAAGGCGGACAGCGGTATCGGCGGGGCCGCACGCTTACGCAGGCCGCTCAAACCAGTCGTCGTGATGGGCACAGCGAAGTTCAGATTCTGACCGCTGTCGAGCGTCGCCGTGGCAATGCCCACCACCTGACCGCGCTCATTCAGGACGGGTCCGCCACTGCTGCCAGGACTGATCGGGGCGGTGATCTGGTAGAACCGCGTTCCGTCCCCGAAAGTGCGGACGCCGCTGATTATGCCTGCGGACAGAGTGCCCTCAAGGCCCCTCGGATTCCCGATCGCCAGGATGGCCTCACCAACGTCGACGGCCGATGCTCCTAGCGGCAACGGGAGGATGCTGCTTGCATCCGACTCAAGGAGAGCCATGTCCTGCGCCGTGTCATACGCTGCCACGTGCGTGATCTGATGCACTGAACCGGACGGGAAACGGATGCGGACGGCGGCGGCGCCCTCGATGACGTGGAAATTGGTGAGGACGCTGCCTGCGTCGTCTACGACGAACCCACTGCCAAGTGACAGCGGTTGTCCGTAGGCGTCCATCGATGTGACGAGGCACACGGAGGGCGCAGCCGTGCGGTAGATGTCAGCCGTTTCAACTCCGAACACTGGCCCGCAGAGGCACCACACCAGTGCCACTGTCGTTGCGCCTAGTGCATGCCGTTCCAGCACACCCATTGCTATCCCCTGTGGTACGTGAGTTGCTTGTCTCAGCCACACCCAGATCGGTCCTGGCACTGTCTCGTCTCCGCCGACACACGTGCTGGCGACGAGGCCCTATCTCTATCCGCAGGTCGCCCCTGACCAGTGCCAACATGGCGGCTGTCCTGCGCGCCGGGCGGGCCATGGCGCACCGGGAGCATAACACGCGCCCGTGTTGCCATACATACGGACTGTCGCGTTTAGGTGACGCACGGGCTGCCGCGAGGCCTCCCGACATTGACAGAACCCGACGGCATAGTTAACGTGGCCCCTGACCGCATCGCCCGTCATCGACCCAACAGCTACCGCAGGGCCGTGAATGACGCCCGAGCAGCAAGCCCGTCAGCACATAGACCGCCTCTTGTCGCAAGCGGGGTGGGCGGTCCAGTCGATGGACGAACTGAACCTGCACGCGTCTCTCGGGGTCGCAGTGCGGGAGTTCCACCTGACGACCGGCTTTGCCGACTACATGCTATTCGTCGACGGCAAGGCGGCGGGCGTGATCGAGGCGAAGGCCGTCGGCGCGACGCTCGGCGGGGTCTCGGAGCAGTCGCAGAACTACGCGGAGGGACTGCCGCCCGCGGCCCCGAACGTCGGCTCGCCCCTCCCATTCGTCTACGAGAGCACGGGCGTCGAGACGTTCTTCCGCGACCTTCGCGACCCCGAGCCAAGTTCACGACGTGTCTTCGCCTTCCACCAGCCGACCACGCTGCACGCGTGGTCCCGCCAAGGAAGCACGCTGCGCCACCATCTGTCGAGC
>CAYYPK010000085.1:0-6584 GCA_964473525.1 uncultured bacterium | reverse complement strand
TTGAGGGGCTGGAGAAGTCGCTAGCCGCGGCGAGACCACGTGCGCTGATTCAAGCGGCCACGGGCAGCGGCAAGACGTACACCGCCGCTACCGCCTCCTATCGCCTCATCAAGCACGCTCAAGCGAAACGCATCCTGTTCCTCGTGGACCGCAACAATCTGGGTAGGCAGACGAAGCGCGAGTTCGCCGACTATCGCACGCCCGACGACGGCCGCCGGTTCACCGACCTTTACAACGTCCAGCACCTCACGTCGAACGCCCTGGACGATGTGAACAAGGTCTGCATCACGACCATACAGCGGCTCTTTTCCATGCTCACCGGGCAGCCTGAGCCGGACGAAGGGATCGAGGAGCGCTCCGCCTACGAGATGTACCAGCCCGACGACGCGGAGAAGACGGTCGTCTACAACCCGGACATCCCCATCGAGACGTTCGACTTCATCGTCACAGACGAATGCCACCGCTCCATCTACAACCTGTGGCGCCAGGTGTTGGAATACTTCGACGCCTTCCTCATCGGACTCACCGCGACGCCCTCGAAGCAGACGCTTGGGTTCTTCAGCCAGAACCTCGTCACGGAATACACGCACGAGCGTGCCGTTGCCGACGGCGTGAACGTCCCGTTCGAGGTGTACCGCATCAAGACGGAAATCACGGAGCAGGGCGGGACCATCGACGCTGGCTACCACGTCGGGCAGCGCGACAAGCGAACCCGGAAGATGCGCTATGAGCAGCTCGACGAGGCGATGGACTACGCCGGGACGCAACTGGACAGGTCCGTCGTAGCCGTCGACCAGATACGCACGGTGGTCCAGACTTTCCGTGACCGAGTGCGCACGGACCTCTTCCCCGGACGCACAGAGATCCCGAAGACGCTCATCTTCGCCAAGAACGACGCGCACGCGGAGGACATCGTCGGGATCGTCAAAGAGGAGTTCGGCAAGGGGAACGAGTTCTGCAAGAAGATCACCTATCGCACCACGGGCGAGAAGCCGGAGGACCTGCTGGCGAGCTTCCGCAACTCGTACCATCCGCGCATCGCCGTCACGGTGGACATGATCTCGACCGGGACGGACATCAAGCCGCTGGAGTGCCTGCTCTTCATGCGCGACGTGAAGTCGGCGGTCTACTTCGAACAGATGAAGGGCCGCGGCGTGCGGTCCATCAACGACGCCGACCTCATCGCCGTGACCCCCGACGCCACGCAGAAGGACCGATTCGTCATCGTGGACGCCGTCGGCGTGACGGAACACGTGATGTCCACGTCCGAGCCGATAGAGCGCAAGCGTTCCGTGCCGTTCGAGAAGCTGCTGGAGAGCGTGGCGCTAGGCATTCGCGACGAAGACACGTTGCGTTCCCTCGCCGGTCGCCTCGCGCGGATGGAACCCAAGCTCACGCCCAGGGACATCGAGAAGATCGCCGAGGACGGAGACGGCGCGAAGCTGAACGACCTCACGCACGCCCTCCTGAACGCTGTCGATCCCGACGCGCAGCAGGAACGCGCGAAGGGCGACACGGGCGCGACAACGCCCACGGACGAGCAGCTAGCCGACGCCGCTAAGAAGCTCGCCGACGAAGCATGCGCGCCGCTCAATAGCCCGGCGTTGCGGCAGCGACTCACGGACATCAAAACGCGTAGTGACCAGACGATCGACGACCTTAGCAAGGACAAGGCGCTCCAGGCGGGATTCGACCAGGCGGCGACCGAACGCGCACGCGGCACGATCGAGACGTTCAAGCAGTTCATCGAGGAGAACCGCGACGAACTGACGGCGCTACAGATCATCTACGAGCAGCCGCACGGACGACGGACGTTGACTTACGACGAGGTGAAGAGCCTCGCAGAGGCGCTCGAACGCCCGCCGCATCGCCTGCTGCCGGACGCCGTGTGGAACGCGTACGAGCAGTTGGAGCGGTCGAAGGTGAAGCGGGCGCGGCCGGAGACGTTGCTCACCGACATCGTGTCGCTCGTGCGGTTCGCCACGGGAGCCGCCGAGGAGCTTGAGCCGTATTCAGAAGTCGTCGGGCGTCGTTTCGACATCTGGATGGAAGCGCAGGCCGAAGCAGGACGAGAGTTCACGACAGAGCAGGTTGAGTGGCTGGAGATGATTAGGAACCACGTCGCGGCGTCCGTGACGGTCGAGGCGGACGACTTCGAGTTGCCGCCGTTCTTCGGCAAAGGCGGGATCGTGAAGGCGGGCCAGGTGTTCGGCGTGGAGCTCGGTGCGATGCTGCAAGAACTGAACGAGACGTTGATCGCATGACCATCGCTGAGCCCTCTGTCGACACGGCAAGGAGTGCGCCGCTGCCGCCGCATTGGGTGCGGGTGCGGGTAAAGGACATCGCGGAGGTCAGGCTTGGGCGGCAGCGGTCCCCAGCCCGCGCAACCGGCCCTCATATGCGCCCGTATCTGCGTGCTGCGAACGTCACATGGACGGGCTTTGACCTTTCGGACGTCAAAGAGATGGACTTCAGACCCTCGGAGCAGGATACCTACCGGCTGCGTACGGGCGATGTCCTGTTAAACGAGGCGTCGGGAAGCCTATCAGAAGTTGGCAAGCCCGCGGTGTGGAACGACCAGATCGAGAACTGCTGCTTCCAGAATACGCTCATCCGGGTCCGTTCTCGCGGGGTGCTGCCCTCCTACATCCGTGCGCACTTCTACTACGACGCTATCACCGGGCGATTCAGCATAATCGCTCGGGGCGTTGGTATCCATCACCTTGGTGCGAACGGTCTAGCGAACTGGGAGATCGTGTTGCCGCCGCTGAACGAGCAGCGCCGCATCGTCGCCAAGCTGGACGAGCTGTTCTCGAAGCTCGACGCGGGCGTGGAGGCGCTCAAGCGGACGCAGGAACTCCTGAAGCGCTATCGGCAATCCGTCCTCAAGGCGGCGGTGCAGGGGGACCTGACACGCGAATGGCGCGAGGCGCACCCGGATGTAGAGCCCGCGTCCGTCCTCCTCGATCGCATCCGCGAGGAACGCGAGAAGCAGCTGGACGGCAAGCGGGCCAAGAAGGAGCCGCCGCCGCTCGACGCGTCTGACCTGCCGGGCCTCCCTGCGAACTGGACACTGGCCCGGGGCGATGACCTGTTCCCGTTTATCACTAGCGGATCGCGCGGCTGGGCGAAATACTATGCCGACGATGGGCCGATGTTCCTTCGCGTCGGCAACCTTGACTATGCCTCAGCGCACCTGGACCTGTCGTCCGTGCAGAGGGTCCTGCCGCCGGCGTCCGCAGAAACCAAGCGTACGTTGGTGGCTCAGGGCGACATCTTGGTCTCCGTCACCGCCGATGTCGGGATGGTGGCAGTCGCGCCCGCAGGTTTGGGCGAGGCCTACATAAACCAGCACGTCGCGCTGATCCGACCAGTGGCGGATGTATTCGCTATGTACCTGGGGTGGATGTTAGCCAGCGACTACGGCCAGCGACAGTTCCGTCGACTACGGCGCGGCGCGACACGAAGTGGTCTGGGGCTGGACGACTTCTTGGAGGTCGGCATACCACTCCCTCCGTTGGCCGAACAGCATGCGATCGCGGCGCAAGTCGAGCGACATCTGTCGATCGCGGATGCTGCCAGCAGTACCCTCGAGGCAAGCTCGCAGCGCGTAGGACGGCTCCGTCAGTCCATCCTCCAGCGCGCGTTCGCGGGCAAGCTCGTCGAGCAAGACGCAAGCGACGAGCCAGCGTCCGCCCTCCTGGCCCGCATCGCGGATGAGAAGGCAGAAGCCGCGCCCAAGCCGCGAAATCGCAAGCGCACGAAGCCGCAAGAAAGGCTGTTCTGACATGGCGCACGAATCCGCCGCCATCGTCTCGAAGCTGTGGAACTACTGCCACGTCCTGCGTGACGACGGCGTAGGCTACGACGATTACGTCGAGCAGTTGACGTACCTCGTCTTCCTCAAGATGGCGGACGAACGCACGAAGCTGCCGACATCGTCAGAGCGCGTCATCCCCGAAGGCCTCGACTGGGACAGCCTGCTCGCCAAGAGCGGCGACGAACTAGAGGTCCACTACCGCCACCTGCTCGAAGAGCTCGGGAAGCGAAGCGGCACGCTGGGCGTCATTTTCCGTAAGGCTCAGAACCGCATCCAAGACCCCGCGAAGCTGGAACGGCTCATCCACATGATTCACGAGGAATCGTGGATGGGCATGGACGTGGACGTGAAGGGCGAGATTTACGAGGGCCTGCTGCAGAAGAACGCCGAGGACGTGAAGGGCGGCGCCGGTCAGTATTTCACGCCGCGCCCGCTCATCCAGGCGATCGTCGAGGTGATGCGCCCCAAGCCCGGCGACACGATCTGCGACCCCGCGTGTGGCACGGGCGGCTTTCTCCTCGCGGCGTATGAGCACCTCACGTCGGGCGTCGGCCTCGACCGAGATCAGCTCCGGTTCCTGCGCTCCGGCACGTTCCACGGCATGGACATCGTGGACCGCGTGGTGCGCTACTGCGTGATGAACCTACACCTGCACGGCATCGGCGGCGACGAAAGTCCCATCGACACGCGCGACAGCCTGTCGTCGCTGGGCGCCGACCGTTACGCCATGGTGCTCACGAACCCGCCGTTCGGGCGCAAGAGCAGCATGACGATCGTCGCGAACGGAGAGCAGTCGGCACGCGAAAGCCTGACGTACGAGCGCGAGGATTTCTGGGCGACCACGTCCAACAAGCAACTGAACTTCGTGCAGCACGTGAAGTCGATACTCGACATGCACGGGCGCGCGGCGGTGGTCGTGCCGGACAACGTGCTGTTCGAGGGCGGCGCGGGCGAGACGGTGCGTCGCAAGCTGCTGCACGAGTGCGACGTGCATACGCTGTTGCGCCTCCCGACCGGCATCTTCTACGCGCAGGGCGTCAAGGCGAACGTGCTCTTCTTCGACCGCAAGCCCGCGAGTGAGCAGCCTCAGACGCAGCGGTTGTGGGTGTACGACCTACGCACGAACAACCGGTTCACGCTGAAGGCGAACCCGCTACGTCGGACCGACCTGCAGGACTTCGTCGACTGCTACAACGCCGACAACCGGCACGAGCGCGAGGAGTCGGAACGCTTCCACGCGTTCACCTATGACGAGTTGGTCGCGCGCGACAAGGCGAGTCTCGACATCTTTTGGCTGAAGGACGAGAGCCTCGAAGACTCCGAAAACCTGCCCGCGCCGGAGGTACTGGCGCTCGAAATCGCAGAGAACCTCGAAGCCGCCCTCGCGCAGTTCACGAGCATCGCCGAGGAGCTATCCGACGAACCGACGCCGTAGCGTCCTCTTCTGCCGCTAACGAGAAGCCAGCGGTGGCCCTTCAGGTGCTCAGCGTTGCGTACCGGCTGCCTCGCATTGGGTGCTTGGTCGAGGAGACCGAGCTCAAAGCCGTCAGACGGGACAGTGGGACGTGCGCGCCTCGGAGCGCATCGCAACTGCGGCTTCCACGATCCAACGCTCAGCTCCACGCTGGGAGTCAGTGGTGCCCATGCGCTCGCGGCGTGTCGTGCGTGACCCGGGCCAGGTGGCCTAGGTCGCTCTCAATCCGTCTCCCAGGAGTCGGCGTCCGGCATTACAAACTCCTCGAACGCGTCATCGGCCATCCGGCGGAGATACGGATTCTCAACCGTAGCGCGGCCACGGAACTGCTTTCCCAAGTAGGTTGCCACGTCGCCCCTCTGTATTGCGACGTCGGCATGTGTCAGAGGGCGTTCCACGATGTGGGTGAGTATCTCCTCAATGAGGTCTGGGTCGTTCCCCATGAGGACCTCGTATTCGTCGATATCGAGGATGATGATGTTCTCAGGGGCTGTCACGCCCAGGTCGGCCCCCTGCTCACGCAGGACGTCCCACACCTTGGCGCTGTTCGCGCCGGGGAACTTTCCAAACACAACCAGCAGGCCGACCATCTCGTCACGTGCTACCCCGCGGGCGGCGAGAGTGTCGAAGGTGTGCTCGATCTGCGCGAAGGCCTCCGCGACGCGCTTTAGACGCTGGTTGATGCTGGGTGTGTGGAAATCCTTCGTCAGCATGTCACGAAGGAAGGCGAACCGCTTGCACTCGACCACTACTGAGATCGAGCGGTTCAGCGTGATGAAGTCGGCCCGCCTGCTGTCCAGTCGTAGTGTCTTATCGCAGTCCTCTACGTCGAACGAAGCCTGTCGGAGCAACTCGCCTACATAGGTCTGCAGCCGATCTCCGAAGGCCGCGAGGAAGGCTTCGCTGGCCGCCTTCGTCGAGTGCGAGTCCAGCAGCGCGTAGAACAGCCCCTCGGTCGTGGCGCGCTTGAAGGTTGCCCATACAGGAACGATGTATGGCCCCAGTTCGGTCTGGATGATGGGGTATCGCCGTAGCATCCGGAACCCATATCGGCCCGACATATCCATCACACGGGCGGTCTCTGCCCTGTAACCCCTGTACGTCACGGCGTAGTGGGCGAGGTAGGCGTCGCACTCCTGCCGCGGAACTGGGAGCCCGCCATTCTCGCAGAACGAGACTAACTCCGCGATGGAGAACTCGGATGGGCCGGAGCGGATGCAGACGCTGAGAGCGAACGTGATACGACGGAATGACTCCATGGATAGGCCCAGCGCCGACTCCAGCTCTGGG
>CAYYPK010000084.1:0-12124 GCA_964473525.1 uncultured bacterium | reverse complement strand
GTCCGGGTCGGTGAGCGTGGCGTCGAGGGCGTCGTCCAGCCCGCGCACGCCGCCTGGCCACATGCCCTTGGAGGGGAACGTCTGGAACGAGTCGAGGTCGAGGAAGTCGAAGAACGCGTCGACGCTGCCGTAGCGTTCGGCGACCTGTTCGCGCACGTCCTCGCGGAACATCCATATGGCCCGTGGGACACGATCCGTCTCTTCGTGCGCGAACGCCGCCAGCACTCGTTCCCTGCCCAGCATAGTCGCCTTCCCTGTCGCCAGCGCGGCGCGGCCGCGCGGCAGTTCTTAGCCATGCGCGGCGCCATCATCTCGGACGATGCGACGTAGGGCAAGCTCCGCGCCGGCCGCCCTGTGCCCCGCCGCCGCAAGTGGTCATACTCCCCCATGGACCCCATGCGTACCGGCGCGGACCACGCGTAGCGATTGAGATGCACACGATGACGACACCGGATGCGGCGCACGCCGTCGATGAATGGAGCTTCTCCAAGCCCGGACACCGCGTGCAGTGGCCGTACAACACGTGGTTCGGCGCGCACATTCGGAAGCGGACGAAACTCGCGTTCGTCCGCGAGCTGTGGGACTGGGACATGGCGACCGTCGCGGCGCGGTGCAAATCGGAATCGGCGCGCGCCACGCTCGAACGCGTAGGGACGTCGGGGACCTCCACGCTCATGCCGTTCTTAGACGCGGTGGGGAGCGTGGACGCCGCGAGGGCGTCCTGTAACCGCGCTGGCATCGCCCCTGCGGATCTGCTGGAGGCCCTCCGGCGCATCTACAAGCTGCTGCCGTTCGGCGCGCAGATGCGACAACTCGTTGCCGCGGAGGATCCCGCTGCGGAGCACGTCGTGAAGCTGTCCAAGCACAGGTTGGCGTACAGCCTCGCCTACCTCGATGTGGCTCGGGCCCCAGCCGGCCGGGAGCGGGTCGCGATCGATACAGGCATACCGTCGGCAGTCGCGCTGGACCTCGCGCACAGGGCGGACTTCACGCGTCTGTGGCTCATGAGCGGCGGCGCCGTGCGGCAGCTGTGGGCCTTGGGCTACAGGAGTCTGCGTGACCTGAAGGCGGCCGACCCGGACGACTACTACCAGCGATGCGTCGAATACTACGAACGGACGAGCAAGGGGAAGCCGTTCGACCTGACGGGTGAGACCGCGGAATCCCACATCGCGCGCCTGGGAAGACCAGAGCCGCTGGTGGAGGAGTGAAACCATGGCGATGTCATCGTATGAAGTGGTACGCCGCGCCGTTGAGTTCGGGACGCCGGATCGCCTGCCCGTGCGCTTCGGCGCCCTGGGCATGGACGACACGCACGGCGTCGGGTGGAACCAGGTCGGCACCGGCGACCGACGCCTCAACGAGACGCTCGACGAGTGGGGGTGCCTGTGGGCGAGGTCGCCCGACCAACCCAACATGGGCCAGGTGAAGGGACATCCGCTCGCCGACCTGTCCGCGTGGGACGGCTACGCCTGGCCAGACGCCGACGACCCCAAGTTCTACGAGGGCATGGAAGCGCGGTTCGAGGGCTCTGACGGCAAGTACGTTACGACGGGCGTCTTCATGCTGCTGTTCGAGAGGATGCACGCCCTGCACGGCTTCGAGAACGTGCTGTCCGGGCTGTACCTCGACACGCCGCGCATGGAAGAGCTCGCTGATCGCATCGTGGACTTCGACCTGGGAATCATCGAGAACATCGGGCGTCGCTTCCCGGCACAGATCCACGGCTTCTCGTTCAGCGACGACTGGGGCACCGAGCGCGCGACGTTCATCCGACCCGACCACTGGGACGAGTTCTTCCGCCCACGCTACAAACGTCTGTTCGACGCCATGCGCTCCCACGGGTGGCACGTCTGGATGCACTCCTGCGGCAAGGTGGACGGCATCATCGGGAGTCTCATCGAGATCGGGTGCGACGTCGTCAACCTCCAGCAGCCCCGCGCGTTGGGTATCGAGGACACCGGCGAGCGCTTCGCCGGACGCATCTGCTTCGAGTCGCTCTGCGACATCCAGCACACGCTGCCCTTCGAGGACGCCGACGCCATCCGCGAGGAGGCGCAACTGCTTCTGGAGTGCTGGAGCACGCCCGAGGGCGGTTTCATCCTCTCCGACTACGGCGACGGGAACGCCATCGGCGTGGCGCCGGAGAAGAAGCAGATCATGCTGGACGCGTTCCTGGAATTCGATCCTTACGGCTAGCACACTTGCCGTACGCGGGGAGGGGAGACGTCAGTCCGTTGCGAGACCGTCGAACGCTTGCTGATCGAGTTGCGACGCGAAGTCCCGAGGGGCTGTGCCATCGGCCGCCACAGAGACGCACTCCCGCAGGATTCGACGGGCAACGTCTTCACATTCGGTCACGAATACCCACGGATCATGGTGATTCAGCTCTATCCGCTTCACGAGCTTCTTCGGCAGACTGTGCATACCGCAGCCCTCGTGAACGATGGCACTCCGCATGTCGTACATCGCGCTGAGCAACTCCTTCGTGTCCGCGGGACATGTGTGACTGGCCAGCACTGCGGCTGCCCTCAGCTGCAGGCGGAACTTTAGCTCGCCTCGTCCACCTGGCAGCAGCGCTGCTTCCAGGGCCGTGACGAGATCGACCAGCCGATCGTCGAAATACAGTCGCCCATAGGACAGGTTGAATCGTCGAAGCGCCATGCGTAGTCGGCATAGCGACCCGGGCTCCCTCGACAGCGTGTCAGTGAGGTCGCTGAGCGTGCGGACACGCTCCTCGCCATGCGATAGGCGGTATGGGTTGCGCCCGCGCGGCACGAGCTCGTCTCCACAGGGCTGGCCGATGCCGCCTCCGCCGGCGTCCCTCCCGGCCCTCATCCCGAGGAGCCCAACGTCACCACGGCCCGTCAAGCGAAGCGCTGTTACCAACGCTTGCACCCGTGTACGCGCGAGCTCGCTTCCCTCGGACGTTACCATGTCCGCTGGGACGGGAGCGTGGGTCGGCGCGTAGTCACTCACGACGATGTGTGTGATTCCGCTGATGTCTACGCCAGCATAGAGGGCAAGCATGAACTGGACTTCGGGTGCCCGGTGTCCCAGAGGGCCGAGATCGTCGTCTCGGATCGGCCTGATGGCAAGCGAGTCGGACACCTTGACCCACCGCGCATCTGTCTCGAAGTTCCGCAACGGTGCACGGACGACATGGCCAGGTGGTGTCATCGACCGCCTCCGGCTGTGTGGTTCGTCGCTGTCGGGCCCCAGCACGTGCCGCCCGGGCATGACGGGATTGGTACGCGTGTCTGCAGCCTCGGCGCACGCAGCATACTCCCCGGCGGAACCACCAAGCAATGCAGTGGCTACGGGCCGGACGCCAGGTATTGACCCCTGGGGCCGGTCGAGGGCCGCGGAGAGCTGGCATGCCGCCGCGCGCTATCCCCCGCACACCTCCCGCACGAGCGCCATGTAGTACGTGAAGTTCTCGTACGACACGTCGGGCGGCACGGCATGATCGACCCACGGCGAGAAGCCACCCTCATCGACCAGCGGCGCCACGCTCAGCACCTCCTTCTCGATGTCCCGCTTCGTGCGCCCGTCCCGCAGAACGTGCTTGTCGATGCCACCGAACATGCGCAGCTGCTTGCCGTATTCCGCGCGGTAGCGGACGGCGTCGCACCCGGCTGCGCGTTCGATCGGATAGACGAAGTTGACGTTAGCCTCCAGCCACAGAGGCATCAGGTCGTCGAGGTTGCCGTCGCTGTCCACCATGATGAGGCTGATGCCGTAGTCGTTCAGCTCGCGCGTGACACGCTTCATGGGTTCGAGCATGAACTCCTTGAAGAGCGTCGGCGAGATGAGCGGCCCGGCCTTCATCGCCATGTCCTCCCACATGACGGCGTGGTCGATGTCGGGGATCTCGTCTAGCGCGCGACGGTTCACGCGGAGGATGAAGTCCGCAACCGTGTTCACCATGTCGTGGACGAGATCCGGCTGGTCGTAGTACCAGAGCGCGAGGTGTTCCATGCCCACCCAGTTGCGCAGCCAGCCGTAGTACGACCCGGCGTTGATCCCAAGCGGGAAGTCTCGTTGCGCGTACGACCGCTTGAGGTGCTCCCAATACTCCGGGTATCGCGTGGGATTGTCCGGGTCGAGTCGCTCCTTCCACCTGTTCCACGTGTCCCAGTCGCGCACCGGGTAGGTGATCCACTGCGGCATCCCGACCTCGCGATCGGTCCACGTCTTCGTGCGGCCGCCGAACTCGTCCTCGGTGATGCGCCAGGTCGCCGTCTGCTCGACGACCGCCGACTCCGGCGCCGGAATCAGACCCGTGTGGATGGGGATGGTCTCGATGCGGTCGTACCCGAAGAACGTGTTGAAGTGGACATCCGCAGGCATGCCCTCGCGTAGCCAGCGTTGCCGCGTCTCACCGAACGTCCACTGCGGGTACATGAACACCCGATCCGGGTCGCCGTACTCGAACGTGGCGTGGAAGCGTTCCCGTGAATTCACCTGTCTTCTCCCCTCCGGCCTGGCAGGCGGCCGCGGTGTCAGCGTACCAGGAGGAACGCGCGGGCCGCGCCGTGCTGTATTCATAGCCAACCGGGAGCGACGCGGGCGGCTAGGGGAAGGGGCTGTACACGATCCGTCGGATAGCGACACCGACGAGGCACCATCCGCTGCCGGCGACAAACTGTCCGATGACGAGCCCGAGGAAGAACGGGATCGCCCGCCTGTACCCGCCAATGCCTGACGAGGTCAGAATGACGCGCTTCGCCGCCCATCCGATGAAGATCGAGAACCACATCCAGCTGATGGCCCAGCCATAGCTCACTGCGTATCCGACGGGGTAGAACGGCCACCACACGAACCGTCTCTTCAGCGCCGCCAGACCCACAGTGACGGCGCCCCCAAAGACGACGCGCGCCGCCTGAAACATGTCGGGGTCTCGTGGACCCGCGAGCCAGCCGCCGAGCTTGCGGTACGGGCCGCCCATGACGTAGATCGGCCGCCACAGATAGCCGACCAGGATGTGCATGCCGATGCCGAAGACTGCCCCGAGGGCTCCCGCGAGGATCATCGCCGTGATGAGCCGGCGATCGCGCGTGCCGAAGCGCGCGCCGATCTTGAAGCCCTCCATCTGGTGCGGCATGGGGTGGCACCGGTAGCCGTAGGAGAGCCAGGAGAGGAGGCGCATCACCGTCAGGTTGCGGGCGCCGACCGCGTGGGTGCCCGCGAACAGAACCATCAGGCGATCCGGGCGGACGTTGTGGAGTTCGTGCGTGGGCGGGCCAAGCTCCGCGCGCATACGCGTCATGGCGATGCAGAAGGCGAGGTACATTCCGAAGTAGAGTAACGCTGCCCAGATCTGCAGGCCCGCGGCGCGGGCGAACACAAGCGTCAACGCCGCCGACCCTAGCGCGCCATACGCGGCGAACCGGTACAGGCGGGCGTCTTCGTCGCGCGGTCCTCGCCCAGACACCGTTGCGAAGACGCGCCGAAGGTGATGGCGCCCCGACCACACAGCGATGAGCGCCAACGCCAGCCACGCTCCAGCTCGTCCCTCGGCGTGCCATGGGTCCGCTGGCGGCCACCCCATCCGCGCGGCGATGACGTGCTGGGCCTTCCACGTGAGGAAGAACACCCAGAACGACAGCGACAGGTCCACCGGCATGAGATACGCCAGCCCGACCGCGAAGGCGTAGAAGTGCAGCGGCATGCCGTGCATGGCGTTCCACGGCTTCTCACGGAACAGAGGGGCGAGATTCGCCTTCAGGTTCACCATGGGGATAGCGGGGTATAGGAAGTTCAGTCCCGCCATGAGTTCTAGCCCGAAGGCGACGGCGAAGCCCGCCCAGAGCAGTCGACTGCGGAAGAGCGTCTCACCGGAGCCGATGACCTCGATGGGGAGCTGCGCGATGGGGTAGTTGAGCTTCTCGTGGTCCATCCACTGCCGTCGCAGGAGGATCGTGACGCACAACATCCCGAAGAGGACCATCGCGGCGAGTGCAGTCCAGGCCAGGAACGGCGCTGCCCAGCTCGGCCAGATGTCGGCGTGCCAGGGCATGGCGCCGCCTTCGTAGTAGCCGGTCAACGCGCGTTCGTCGCGCACAGTGAGCCACGTGGGTAGATGTGCGTGGAAGAGCGCCGCCCAGTCGTTCTCGTGCGTGGCGTACCAGAAGGCGTTGCCCATCAGTGGCACGAGTTGCTTGACGATGTCGTGGCCCGCGAGCGAGGTAGCCACGGAGACCATCACATACACCGTGGCCAGTTCCACAGCGGTCAGCGAGTGCGTCGGCGCGTACCGTCGAAGCGCGAAGTTCACGAGCGTCAGGGCGACGAGCGTGAACAGCACGGTCGGGAAGATGGAGAACACGGACAGTCCACCGGTGTGGACAACGTGATTCTCCGTCGCTATCAACCACGCGCAGTTCACGAAGATCAATAGCGAACCGAGGCCGAGCACACGCAGGATGAAACGAGGCGGCGCCGTCTCGTCCGTGGCGCGGTCGCGGTATCTGGATCGCTTCTGGCGTATGGTCGCCGGCTCCCTATCCATGGCCGGGCGCGTGGGGCCGGCTCCGCGCAAGCAGTAGCCCAACACGCGCCCGGTAGGCAGGGGCGGATGTGCGCGTGACGGTTTCAGACGCGGAACGATGATGCCGCCGACGCGCAGGCGGGATGGTCGCTGCTAGTGGTTGGGCATCGGCGTGGCAGCGAAGGTCAGTCTGCGGTCTGCGTCGACCGCGGCCAGTCGGGTTTCGTCACTTCGATCAGGACCGACGACCCCTCTCCGACGATGGACTCAACCGTGACCTCGCCGCCCATGAGCCTGGCGCGCTCCTGCATCGACAGCAAGCCGAACCGCCCTTCGACGGGACCCGCGAGCACGGCGTCCACGTCGAAGCCCTTCCCGTCGTCCTGGATGATGACGGACACACTGCATCCACCGTGGCGTACGCGGCGTGTCTGCAAAGCTACGTCGACGCGCTGCGCGTCTGCGTGCCGCACGATGTTGGTCAGGGCGGTGTGCACGATCCGGTATATGCCGACTTCCATCTCCGTCGGGAGCGACAGATCATCTGGGTTTGTGGATCGGAAGGTGGCTTCGAAGCCAGCGTTCCGGGAGAGCAGCTCCAAGTCCCGCCTAAGCGCCGTCTCCATTCCCAGATCGTCCAGCGAGCTCGGCCGCATGTCGAAGGCGATCTGACGCACGTCCTCGAGCGTGTTGGCGGTCACTTCGCGCAGAACCTTCGCCTGCCCGGCCGCGTCCTCGGTGGTGTCGGCGGCTTCGATGACGCGGAGGCCAATGAGGACCGAGGTGAGTTCCTGCCCCACCTGGTCGTGCAACTCACGGGAGATGCGCGCGCGTTCCTCTTCCTGGACGGCGATCATCTGTTCCAGCAGCTGTGTCCTCTGCGTCTCGCTCTCGCGCAACGCCTCCTGCGCGCGCATGGCTTCAGAGACGTCCCGGTTCACAGCGATCAGCCCGACGACCTCGCCACTCTCATCGCGCAGGGGCGCCTTCGTGGTCGACACCCAGCTACCGGCGCCGTCGGCCTGGATGCGACCGAGAATGGGGACGCCGGTCCGCATCACGACCTCCTCCTCGGTGCGGTATCGTCGCGCCTCCGCAGCGTGGAAGATGTCCGTGTCGCTCAGCCCCACGGCGTCCTCCTCGCTGGCCAGGCCAAGCGCCTTCGCGCAGACACCGTTGACGCGGAGGAATCGGGACTCGGTGTCCTTGAGGCAGATCAGGACCGGGATGTTGTCCATGAGGCCCTTGAACAGCCGCTGCTCCTCACGTAGCGCGTCCTGCGTTTGGACCAGGTCGGTGACTCGACGGTTGATCCCCACGAGGCCAGTTACCCGGCCCTGCTCGTCTCGCAACGGCATCTTGCTAATGAGCGACCAGATCTCCTCGCCGCCTTCCGGCAAGTACCGTTCGAGGTGGTCCACAAGAGGCCTACCAGTGCCGAATATCTCCGCCTCTTGGTCGATGAGCGTCTCCGCAAGCTCCTTTGGGTAGAAGTCACGGTCGGTCTTGCCCACGACCTCCTTCGGGTCGCGCGCACCCATGCGTTCCGCGCTCACACGGCTTACGCGCGTGAACCGGCCCTCGTCGTCCTTGAAGTAGATGGAGTCAGGCGAGTGCTCCATGAGCGTCTGGAACAGGCGCCGCTCGCTGTCGAGCTCGTCGTGCGTCCGCCTGCGGTCGATGGCTAGAGCCATCTGGTTGGCAACGTATGTGAGTGTGACGACATCGTCGGCGGTGTAGGGATCCGGGTCAGTGTGGTTCACGAGGCGCAGAACACCGATGAGCTCCTCGTTGGCGACGAGAGGAGCTCCCAGCCACGCGCCGGCCGTCGAACCGTGCAGGTCGATGTCACCTGCGTCCGCGTATTCGCGGCTCTGGCGCGCCGTCATGTACAGCGTCTGTCGCGCGCGGGCGACGGTGGCTGTCCTGGACCTAGGGATGTGTATCCGACTCGTGTCCTCGACCGGGCCGCTCTCGTCAGCCCAGTACGCAAAGGAGATCGTGTCAGGATCGCCCGGCTCAACGAGGGCGACCGCGAACCCCGTTGCGTCGATGAGGGTGCTGACGGCTGCGTGCATGGCCCGGTACATATTGGTCAGAGAGCCCGCCGTATGCGCGGCCTCTAACACCTCGTGCAGCACCACCTGGAGCTGCTCCGCGCGCTTCCGTTCGGTGACGTCTGTGAGCACGCCCACGCACTGCCACTCGCCATCGCCGACGGGCGCGACCGACACGTCATCGTGGAGCCAGCGCGTTCTGCCCGATATGTCCACGCAGCGATACTCCACCGAGTATTCCGCGCGCCCTTCCTGCAGGGCGGCGTGACCCACGCCGTCCATCCGTTCCCGGTCTTCTGCGGGTATGCTTCGGCGCCACGCGCTGTGGTAGTCCTCGCCGTCAGCGATCTCGACGGGCAGGAACTCCTCGAACACCGGCAGATGTCGGCGCATGGGCGACCACCTGTACGAGCCGTCGACCTCGACCACCCGGGATCGCCACAGGATGCATCGAGCCCCGCGCACGACCTGGTCGAGCTCCTCAGCCTGTTGCCACACAAGCTCCGCCGTGGCTCGATGTTCCTCGGCCTCGCGTTCGAGTGCCGCCGTGCGTTCGGTCACACGCTGCTCGAGGTCGGCGTTGAGACTGGCCAGCGAATCCTGTAGCGTCCTGCGTTCGGTAACGTCGCGCAGGACGCCCGTGAACATGCGACGCTCTCTCAGGCCGACCTCACCTACCGAGAGCTCCAGAGGGAAGGTCGTGCCGTCCTTCCTCCTCCCCTCGACCTCGCGCCCCACGCCGATGGCCCTGGACTCGCCCGTGTCCAGATAGTTGCTGAGGTATTGGTGGTGCTCGCCACGGTAGGGCTCCGGCATGAGCATGGTGACGTTGCTGCCGATCAGCTCCTCACGGTCGTAGCCGAACATGGCCCCGGCTGCTGGGTTCATCGAGTTGATGACGCCGCGCTCGTCGATCGTGACGATGCCGTCGACTGCGGCGTCCATGATCGATCTGAGTTGCGCTTCGCTCTCGCGAACGGCCGCCTCGGCCTCGACCCTCTCAGTGATGTCCATGCCGAGGACGTACAGTCCGAGGACGTTTCCCTCAGACACGTGCGGGACATAGTCCACAGACAGATGGCGTTTGCCCTTGCTCCGATGGACAATCTCGGTCTCGAAACTCAGGCGCTCGCCTCGTAGACTTCGGTCCATGTGCGGCTGCGAGCGGCTGTACGCCTCCTCTCCCAGCACATCGCGGACCGGCTTGCCCTGGATGCCCTCCGCCGACAGCCCGAACCAATCCTCGTACAGCTGGTTACAGAAGCGGTAGCGGCGGTCGGCATCCACGTACGAGACCAGCACAGGCACGCTGTCGGCGACGCGTCGTATCCGTTCCTCGCGGGCCCTCGCAGCCGCCTCCGCCCGCTTGCGGTCTGTGATGTCGTGGAGGGTGGCTACGCCTGCTTCCATGGGACCGTGCTCGTCGCTCAGGGGTCGCGCATTCACGCGCAGCCACACCCCATCCGGCCGGGTAGGCCCCTGGAGGAACATCTCGGCGCCGTTTACTTCCTGGCCGCTCAGGATCTTGGTGAGAGGGCGTTCGTCGGGGGACACGCGTTCGCCGGCGTCCTCGTCCGTGTACACGTCGTCACGCAGTCGATGTTCCTCAGCGCGCGCGAGTTCCGCAAGCCCCAGCAGCTTTTCGGCAGCTGGATTCGTCAGTATGAAATCGCCGTCCTTATCGACAACGAGCACGCCGTCAGCCATGTGGTCGATGACGGCCCGGGACAGCCTGTCGGATTGTCGGAGTTGCTCGATCGTCTGCATAAGGTCTGTGACGTCGACGACCGAGCCGACGATCTCGCCCTGGCGCCCCTCGCCGTCTCGACTCGCGCACATCGTGTCGCGAAACCACCGATACTCACCATCGTCGTGCCGAAACCGGTAGTCCACCGTGCGCGTGTCGTCATCGTGGACGGCGCGCATGGCGCCACCCACACGACCTCTGTCCTCGGGATGTATCCGGGACGCGCGGTAGTCAGGCTCTTCGGTCAACCTCGTCGCCTCGACGCCGGTCAGGCGTAGCGCGTTCCCGCTCACGAAGGTGGTGGCGAAGTCGTGGGTCGGGTCGCACCGGTAGTTGAGAGTAGGTGGACCGTCGTGCGGCAGGACGCGTGGTGTGACTCTGTCGTTGTGGCATTCGCGGGTCGTCCTTCCCGTCATTACACGGAGAGACCCGGCCGCACTAGCGCCCAGACGTGTACCGGCCGCGAGGCCGTGTCGGAGGCTGTACACCCGCGCGGTTGCGAGTGGGGAACGTCGCACATGCGACGTTTGTCCAGTCGGACGTTCTGATTCCCGTCGAGCTGAGTCGTCGGATCCAGGGTAGACCCTGAGAGTGCAGCGGGTCAAAACCCTGTACACGCCCGCACCACCGAGCAGCCGCCGGCGTGTGACCGAGACACCCCATGGCCGACGACACTGCCATCCAGCAGACACCGACGGTCCGCGCCTGAGACGGCTATACAGGCTAAGCTTTGCGCTGCGCTCGCCGTGATGGTATGACCTTTGCCGCCACCCGCGTCGGAACGCCACGAGGAGTATTGGGCATGTTCGCTGTTTCCTGCTGCCTGGCGGGACTGATCTGCGCCGCCACGCCGTCGGACGAAGGTCGCATACGCCCATCCGACGAACACCCACGCTACTGGCAATACAAGGGCGAGACGGTCATGCTTCTGGGCGGGAGCGAGAAGGACAGTCTGTTCCACGTGCCCGAGCTCGAGGCGCATCTCGACGAGATGGCGGCCGTCGGCGCGAACTACATCCGCAACACGATGAGCGAGCGCAAGGACCGCGGCTACGAGCCGTGGCGGGTCGCGCAACTTCCAGACGGCCGGTACGACCTCGACAAGTGGAACGAGGCGTATTGGAAGCACTTCGAGAACATGCTCGAGTGGACTGAAGCGCGCGACATCATCGTGCAGATAGAGGTCTGGGACCGGTTCGACTACTCCCGCGACAACTGGATCGGACACCCGTACAACCCGAAGAACAACGTGAACTACACGCACGAGGAATCCGGCCTCGCTGCGGAGTACCCGGACCATCCCGGCAGGAACGCACAGCCGTTCTTCTTCACGACGCCCGCGCAACGCAACAACGAGATCGTCCTCGAGCACCAGCGGCGGTACGTCGACAAGCTGCTGTCTCACACGCTGAGATACGCGCACGTTCTCTACTGCATGGACAACGAGACGTCCGGCGAGGAGGCGTGGGCAACATACTGGGCGGAGTACATTCGCGCGAAGGCGGCCGAAGCGGGCCGCGAAGTGTGTCTCACCGAGATGTGGGACGCGTGGGACATCAAGGCGGAAGAGCACCGACGGACGATGGACCACCCTGAACTGTACGACTTTGCCGACATCTCCCAGAACAACCAGAAGACCGGCCAGGAGCACTGGGACAACCTGCAATGGGCGCTCGCGTACGTCGCCGACCGACCGTGGCCGCTCAACACGGTGAAGACCTACGGCGCGGACGGTGGCCGGTTCCACGACTCGCAGGAGGGTGTAGAGCGCTGGTGGCGACCCGTCATCGGTGGCGCGGCGTCGGCTCGGTTCCCCCGCCCGGAGTC
>CAYYPK010000083.1:0-12135 GCA_964473525.1 uncultured bacterium | reverse complement strand
CGTCCTGCATGGTATCCGCGCGGCCGCGGAAGGTGAACCCATGTATGCATACGATGTGGGGCCGCTACGTCGTTGCGGTTAGTCGGCCACGTCGGCGACCCGGGAGCTAGCCGCCTCGAAGCTGGCGCACCTTGTCCTGTATGGAGTCGCTCGCCATGAGTGACTCTCCCACCAGCATCGCGTCCACGCCTCCTTCCCGGAGGCGGTCGACGTCCGACGCGGTGTGAATGCCGCTCTCGCTGACCAGCACGGCGCCGGGCGGCGCCATGTCGCGTAGGGCGAACGTGGTGTCAAGCGAGGTAGTGAACGTCCGTAGGTCGCGGTTGTTGATGCCCACGATGTCCGCCCCGAGGCTGCGCGCGCGCGCCATTTCGTCCGCGTCGTGGGTCTCGACGAGGCAGGCCATCCGGAGCTCGGCGGCGAGCTCGGAGAACTCGCGCAACTGCCCATCGGCCAGAATCGCCACGATGAGCAAGATGGCGTCGGCGCCCGCCGCCCGCGCTTGCCACACGTGGTAGGCGTCGAGCGTAAAGTCCTTGCGCAGCACGGGCGCCTCCGTCAGCGCGCGGACGTCGGCGATGTAGCTCAACGAGCCCTGGAAAAACGTCTCGTCTGTCAGGACAGAGATGGCGTCGACCCGGGCCGCGTCGTATTCGCGCGCGACCGCGCGGTGGTCGAAGTCCGGGCGGATAACACCCTTGCTGGGGGAGGCCTTCTTAATCTCCGCGATGAGTCGCACGTCGCCGGCGCCGTGGATCGCGCCGCGGAAGTCGCGAGGAGGCGACGTGTCCAGCGCCCGCGCGCGGACATCCGCGAAGGGCTCGGCGGCCAACTGGCCCGCCAGCTCCTCGCTCTTGTGGTCCACGATGCGTCTGAGGATGTCCGGTGGTCGCATGCTGCCCTTCCGGCGGCGGCGCGCTACGCGGATTGCTGCGACACGCGGACGAGGCTATCCAGCCGGGCGGCGGCCTCGCCGGAGTCGATGCTTTCGCGCGCGAGGTCAACGCCAGGAGGCATGTCCGGCGCCGACCCAGACGCGACGAGAGCGGCCGCGGCGTTGATAACCACGATGTCGCGACGCGGCCCGTCGGCCCCGCCCAGGACGCTCCGCAACGTGGCGGCGTTCGCGGCCGCATCGCCGCCCGCGAGCGTGTCTGCGGAGGCATAGCTGAACCCAAGGTCGCGCGGATCCAACTCGTACGTGCGGACGGCCCCGTCCGACAACTCGCTCACACGCGTCGGGCCGGTGATCGTGATCTCGTCGAGCCCGTCGGAGCCATGGACAACGAGGGCCCGTTCGCTGCCCAGTCGGCCCAGCGCGCTGGCGATCCGCTCTGTCCACGCACCGTCGAACACGCCGATCAACTGACGCCGCGCCCCCGCCGGATTCGTCATGGGACCGAGTATGTTGAAGACGGTTCGCACACCGATCTCGCGCCGTGGCCCGATGGCGTGCTTCATCGCCCCGTGTAACTTCACTGCGAACAGGAACCCGATACCTGCTTCGTCAACGCACCGACCGACCGTCGCGGGATCCGCGTCGACGTTCACGCCGAGCTCTAGCAGCACGTCGGCGCTGCCGCATTGGCTGGACGCCGCGCGGTTGCCGTGCTTCGCCACCGCGACTCCGGCGCCAGCGACGACGAATGCCGCCGTCGTCGATATGTTGAACGTGTTGGACCCGTCACCGCCTGTACCGCAGGTGTCGACAAGCGGCGAGCGACGGGCCGCGATTGGCGTCGCGTTCGCCCGCATAGCGGCTGCCAGGCCCGTCACCTCCTCGACCGTCTCGCCCTTCATGCGCAACGCAGTGATGAACGAGCCGATCTGGGCCGGCGTGGCGCCGCCGGTCATAATCTCGTCCATCGACGACGACGCCTGGCGCTCGGTGAGGTCTCGCCCGTCTACGAGGGCCTGTATCGCTTCCTGAATCATCCGTGTCGCCTTTCGCCAACGCGTGGTGTCTTCGCGCCTGCAATCATACCAGCGCGAGCGTGGCCTTGGCATCCAGGGAAGGGGCGGTGGAGCCGGCTCGGCCGGCGGCGTGCGCTGGGCGCCGCGAGGCGTGGCAAGACGCGAGCGTGTGCGTTGCCGTCTACACTGGGGTCGCCGATACTCGCGACATGGAGGACTCACCAATGCCCGACGCTACGCCCTGGCCCGACGGCCGTTCCTGCGGCGTCTCCCTCACGTTTGACGACGGCCACCCGTCCCAGCTACAGACCGCCATACCCGTGCTCGAAAGCAGCGGCCTGCGTGGCACGTTCTACGTAAACCCGCGGGACGACTACGTCGAGTGGCTCAAGCCGTGGCGTGAGGCGCACGGCCGAGGGCACGAGATCGGCAACCACACGGTGAAGCACACGTGCTCCAGGAACTTCGGGTGGCACGGGACGGGCGGCCTCGAGGACGCGACTCTGGCGGACATTGAGGCGGACATCCTCGACTGCGCGGCGCGACTGCGAGAGGGCGTGCCCGAGCAGGAGGAGTGTACGTTCTGCTACCCGTGCTACCAATGCTTCGTCGGCGAGGGAGCGTCGCAGCAGAGCTACGTCCCACTCGTCGCGCGCCACTTCAAGGCCGGCCGCGGCCGGGGCGAGGGGCCGAACCACCCAAGCCATGTCGACCTGTCCTACCTGTGGTCGTATCCCTGCGAACGCATGTCCGGCGCGCAGATGATAGGGCTTGTAGAGAAGTCCGCCGCCAACGGAACTTGGCCGATCTTGACGTTCCACGGCGTCGGCAGCGGGCACCTGTCCGTATCGGACGGCGATTTCCGCGAGCTGTGCGCACACCTCGGCGAACACGCTGACCGCATATGGACGGCGCCGGTCATCGACGCCGCGAACGCCGTGCTGGAATGGCGAGCGGCGACCTGACCCGGGCCTCCGCCGCCGCGTGGGCGCCGCGGCGTGCTACAGTTATAGAGAGCCCCAGGGCAATCCCTTGCCCTCTATTGCCGTTCTGCCCTAGGCCCGTGTGTCAGGGGCGGCTCCCGCGGCGCGATCCCGTGGGATGTCTACCGGCGCCACCGCAGAGGAGGATCCCGCACCCATGAACCTAGTTGAGAAGATATTCTCCGAACACCTCGTGTCGGGCGAGTTAAAGGCCGGATCACGCGTGGGCATCAAGGTAGATCAGACGCTCACGCAGGACGCCACCGGCACGATGGCGTACCTCGAATTCGAGGCGCTCGGGCTGGACCGCGTGAAGACGGAGCTGTCCGTCTCCTACGTCGACCACAACATGAGCCAGTTCGGCCCGGAAAACCACAACGACCACATGTACCTGCAGTCCATTGCGTTGAGGGCGGGCGCGCACTTCTCGCGCGCGGGTAATGGGATATGTCACCAGGTGCACCTGGAACGATTCTCGCGCCCGGGCGCCGTCCTGCTGGGGTCGGACTCACACACGCCGACCAGCGGCGGCATGGGCGCCGTTGCGATCGGGGTGGGCGGCCTGGACGTAGCGTTGGCGATGGGCGGCGAGCCGTTCGTATTGGACTGCCCCCACGTCATAGGCGTCAGACTCACGGGCGCCCTGCGGCCTTGGGTAGCGGCGAAGGACATCATCTTCCGCGTCCTTCAGGAGTTGAGCACCAAGGGCAACGTCGGGCATGTGCTGGAGTACTTCGGCCCGGGCGTGGCGTCTCTCAGCGTGCCGGAGCGCTCGACCGTCACCAACATGGGCGCCGAGGTCGGGGTGACAACGTCCGTGTTTCCGTCGGACGAGCGCACACGTGAGTACCTGCGCGCGCAGGAACGCGAGGACGTGTGGCGCGAGCTCTCCGCCGACGAGGACGCGGAATACGCGCGCGTCATCGACATCGACCTGAGCGAGCTGGAGCCGTTGACGGCCGCGCCGTCCAGCCCGGACAACATCCAGGCAGTGAGCGATGTCGCGGGCACGGAAATCCACCAGGTTCTTGTAGGATCGTGCACCAACAGCTCCTTCCGCGATCTGATGATCGTGGCAGGAGTTCTGGAGGGTCGCACGGTGCACCCTGGCGTACACGTGGGCATCGCGCCTGGGTCGCGTCAGGTGTTCGAGATGATCGCGGCGCAGGGGGCGCTTCAGACTTTCATCTCGGCGGGATGCCGGATTCTCGAGTCCGCGTGCGGCCCGTGCATAGGTCAGGGAATGTCGCCCGGGAACGGCCGTGTCAGCGTGCGCACGTTCAACCGCAACTTCCTTGGCAGGTCGGGCACGCCGACGGACGAGGTGTACCTCGCCAGCCCGGAGACGGCGGTGGCCGCGGCCCTCACAGGCAAACTGACCGATCCGCGAGACCTACCGTCCATTCTGGGCGTCGAATACCCATCGTTCACGTGGCCAGCGAAGTTCCACATCGACGACGCGATGGTCATCCCGCCAGCGGATTCCGCCGACGGACTGGAGATCGACCGCGGCCCGACCATCGGATCGCCGCCCACCAACGACGCTCTGCCGGAGGACATCAACGGCAAGGTGCTGCTGAAGGCTGGCGACAAGATCACGACGGATCACATCATGCCTGCGGGCTCCTTCCTGAAGTTCCGGTCGAACATCCCGAAGTACTCCGAGGCGGTGTTCATGGCCTTTAACACGCCGGACGCGCCAGCGTTCTGGGAGCGAGCGGCGGAGTGGCGTGACGAGGGCGGACACGGCATCGTGGTCGGAGGCGACAGCTACGGTCAGGGATCGTCGCGCGAACACGCCGCCATATGCCCCATGTACCTGGGCGTCAAGGTGAAGATCGCCAAGTCGTTCGAGCGCATCCACCATGCCAACCTCGTGAACTTCGGCATCGTGCCGCTCCTGTTCGCGAAAGACGCGGATTACGATGGCATCGTCGACGGCGAGCGGCTAAGTATTAAGGGACTCCCAGGTCAGCTATTGGCGGGAGACACCGTTACGGTGTCCAGCCCATCCCGGGGCGTCGAGTTCGAGGCGCGCCACGACCTGACGGCGGCCGAGGTCGACGTCATCATAGCTGGCGGGAAACTGAACACGGTCGAGAAGTAAACGCGCGGGCGGGGCCGAGTGACAGCGGGCGGCTCCGTCTGGAGCCACATCGCTGGGGCCGCGCCGACGGCGCGGCCCATCGCCAGGTCGGGAGCGGTCATGGACAGAGCGCCGTCTGAACGTGGTACCCGCCGCGGGTTCCTGGGTCTCCTGGTAATGCTTGGCAGCCTGGTGGCCTCCTACGGGACAGCCGCTGCCTACGTCATCGGATTCGTCTATCCGCGCCGGCGGGAAGCCATACCGCAGCGCGTGTACGTGACCGACGTGGCCACGCTGCGGCGCGAGGGTCAGAAGACTTTCCGCGACATCGCAGGGCGCGAGGCGGTGCTCATCAAGGCCGCCGACGGCTTCCGCGCCATCTCCACCACCTGCACGCACCTCGGCTGTCGCGCCCTGTGGCAGGCGGAGCACAATCGCTTCCACTGCCCGTGCCACGACGCGTCATTCGACGCGAATGGCGCCGTGCTGTCCGGTCCCCCTCCCAGGCCGCTGAATCGGTACGAAGTGGTCGCCGAAGGGGATTCCATCTTCGTCGTCATGCAAGCCTGAGGGGCCGATTATGGGCGCCCGCAATTCGCCCGGTGAATGGTTGCGTCAGTCGTTCCCCTTGGACGGCGAGGCGCTGCGGCACATGTCGTCCGAGCCCATCCCTAACCACCTCAAGCGATGGTGGTACGCGCTCGGCGGCACACCGGCGTACCTGTTCATCGTGTTGGCCGCCACGGGCATCAGTCTGACGTTCTACTACCGTCCCAGCCCGGACGTGGCGTATGAGTCGATCGGGCGTATCACGAACGAGGTCCGCTTCGGCTGGCTGATCCGAAGTGTGCACCACTGGGCGGCGAACCTGATGGTGCTGTCCGTGCTGCTGCACGTGTTGCGCGTGTTCTTTACGCGCGCGTACCGGAAGCCCCGTGAGCTGAACTGGATGTTCGGCGTCGGCATCCTGATCGCCATCTTCACGTTCGGCTTCACGGGGTACTCACTGGTCTACGAGCAGCTGTCCTACTGGGCCGCCGTTGTCGGCACGAACATCGCCGAAGCGACGCCGATCGTCGGGCCGTATCTCGCCAATTTCCTGCGCGGCGGGCCGGACATCACCTCGAACACACTCACGCGCATGTTCGTGATGCACATCGGCGTGCTGCCTACGATGGTGGTGCTGATGCTGGCCTTGCACATCATACAGATCCGCCTGCACGGCGTGTCCATACCGGACGGCGAGGACGAGAAGGACGCTGGGAAGACGTTCCCGTTCTTCCCAAACCATCTGATGACGGAGCTGGTCATTGGCTTGACGTTGACGATCCTGCTGGTCGTCCTCGCGCTCATTGCTCCCGCCCCTCTGGGCGAGCCCGCCAATCCAAACGTGACGCCGGAGCACATCAAGCCGGAGTGGTACTTCTTCGCGATGTTCCGGTGGCTGAAGCTCACGTCGTTCGAAGTAGGCGTCCTCGGAGCCATGGGCTTCGTCGGCGTCTTCCTCTTCTGGCCGTTCATTGACCGCCTTCTCGAGCGCCTGTTCCCGGGCAAGGGAGTTGCCATGTGGATCGGCGTCCTCGGGGTATTGACACTCATCGCGTTCACAGTCTGGGAAGCGTTCGTCTAGTCGACGCGACAACCGTGGAATGGTGACACCGCCATGGAATCAGTGAAGTTCAAGCAGGTCGTTATCGCGATCCTTGGGTTCATCCTGCTCGGAGCGTTCGTCGTCGTTGGGTATGTCGAGAGCATGCGCCGTATCCCGGACGCGAAGCCACGCATTGTAGTGTCCCAAGAGAACGAGAAGTGCATCAGTTGCCACGAGCAGCAGAGCAACGCGCGAACGGTCGCGCAGCAGTGGCGCGACAGCACCCACGCGAAGCGAGGCGTAGGGTGTCTGGAGTGCCATCGCGCCGAGGCGTCGGACCCCGACTCGTACACGCACTACGCCGAGACGATCGCGACTGTCGTGACGCCCGGCGATTGCGCGCAATGTCACCCGAACGAGTTCGACCAGTTCCAGCGTAGTCACCACGCCGACGCGGGCAAGATACTTGGGTCGCTCGACAACGTCCTCGCGGAGGTCGTCGAAGGCCACATGCCGGTGGTGCACGGCAAGCGGCTGGCTTCGCCCGCGGCCGTTAGCGGCTGCATGCAGTGCCACGGCGCCGAGGTGAAGCCGCTTCTCGACGAGAACGGCGACAAGATGTACCGCGACTCCGGCGTGCTGGTGCTGGACCACAACACGTGGCCCAACACCGGCATCGGTCGACTGAACCCCGACGGCACCAAGGGGTCGTGCGCCGCGTGCCACAACCGGCATTACTTCTCCGCCGCCCAGGCGAGGGAGCCCGACGACTGCGGCAAGTGCCACCTCGGGCCGGATCACCCGCAGTACGAGATCTACCGCGAGTCGAAGCACGGGATCAACTTCATCGCGCACAAGGACGAGATGAACCTCGACGCGCACCCGTGGATCGTCGGTGAGGACTATGTGGCGGCGCCTACGTGCGCCACGTGCCACATGAGCGCCACGCCCAATCAGCCCGTCACGCACGACGTTGGCGAGCGCATCTCGTGGACGCTACGACCGCCCATCTCGGAAAAGGTGGACGCGGTCGCTCTGAAGCAGGGCAAGAAAGTCATGCCCTGGGAGGAACGTCGCGAGAACATGAACGACGTCTGCGTCCAATGCCACTCCCAGCAGTTCGTCGGGGCGTTCTACCAGCAGTATGACGACCTCGTGAACCTGTACAACGACAAGTTCGGCCGTCCCGCGACCGACATCATCAAGAGCCTCAAGTCCAACGATCTCATCACGGGTAATATCGCCTTCGACGACAAGATCGAGTGGACGTACTTCTACCTCTGGCACCATGAAGGCCGTCGCGCCCGCATGGGGGCGTCCATGATGGGCCCCGACTACACCCAATGGCACGGGATGTACGAGGTGGCGGAGAGGTTCTACATGGAGTTCCTGCCCGAGGCCCGGGAAGCCGTGGAGCACGGTCGGGAGACCGGGAAGGGCGCCGGGGCTGACGCCGTCGAGGCGCTCATCGAGGAGATCATGGCCCGCGACGAGCACCTGTGGATTCAGGGCAAGATGTCCGACGAAGACAGGGCCGCTCGTGAGGCGGCGTCCGAGGAGTTCCGCAAGCGATACGCCGGGTCGGAATAGGTCTGGCAACGTCGGCAACGGGCCCTGGGGACGCCCCACGGGCGCGTTGTCGTGCCCGTCGTCGTCGCCGACGCGTTGCGGCGCGCCGCGCTACTTGATACAGTTGCGCCGGTTTGGACGACGACATGGCCCGCGTTGGCGACGCCATCAACATTCCGCGCCGTAAGGCGCCTACATCTGCGCCCTGCCTACAGACCTTGCGGGGGACGCCCGGAAAGTGGGTGTATGAAGGTCTTTCTGACCGGGTCGACGGGTTTCGTCGGCTCGTACGTGCTGCGTGCTCTGCTGGATGCCGGCCACGAGGTTCGCGCGCTCGTCCGTCCTGGTAGTGAGCACCGGATACCAGCGACCACGGACGGGGTAGAAGTCGTCCCAGGCGACATAGCAGATCCAGCCAGCCTCGCCGGCGCCATGGACGAATGCGACGCCGCCATCCATCTTGTAGGCATCATCCGCGAGGACGCCCACTCCGGGGTGACGTTCGAGAGCGTCCACCTGGATGGCTCCCGCAGCGTCATTGACGCCGCGGCCGAGTCTGGCGTGCAACGCTTCGTGCTCATGAGCGCAAACGGCGCGCGGCCGCGCGAAACCGCCGTCTCCGCATACCAATGGACCAAGCACGAAGCAGAGGAACACCTCAAGGCAAGCGGCCTGGACTACGTCATCTTCCGCCCGTCGGTCATATTCGGGCGGCCCGCCGCTGGGCAGCCTGAGTTCGCGTCAGAACTCACGCATAGCCTCCTGCGCACGCCCGGCCCGTTGCCGCTCCTCAAGGCGGGCATGCCAACTGTCGCGGAGATGGCGGAGAGTTGCCGGGGCGCCCGGTCCCTAGCGCAGCGGAATCTGACCACGACCGGCTCCGAGGTCGAGCTGCAGCCAGTTGCCGTAGAGAACGTCGCCTCCGCGATCGTGCAGTCGCTCGAGCTGGACGCCGCGAAGAACGCGGTGTACGAAGTCGGTGGACGCGATCGCCTACGCTGGGGCGAGTTGCTCGACATCCTCACCCTCGCCAAGGGGAAGCGCCCACGACGCAAGGTCGTCGTCCCAGCGTTCCTCATCAGGTTCCTGCTGGCGATCCCATTCGTCCGATCGCTGTTGCCGATGACGCATGACCAACTCGACATGCTGCTCGAGGGCAATGTGTGTGACGAAAGCCCCTTCTTCCGCGACTTCGACGTCGAGCCGATCCGGTTCGAGCCGGAGACCGTGTCGTACGTAGGAACAGGAGTAGCCAGGGTGCAAACCGCCACCGCGACGACAGTCGGCCGGCGAGGCCGGCACGTGCTGCGGCACTACGACCCGCCGGCCCCGAACACCGGCATCGGACACGCGAAGTTCGGCATGTGGGTGTTCCTCGCGTCGGAGGTGATGTTCTTCACCGGACTGATCGGCGCGTACATCATCCTGCGCAACGCCACCCCCGACTGGCCCATGCCGGCCGACCGCCTCAGCCTGGGGCTCACTGCGTTCATGACGTTCCTGCTGATCATCAGCAGTATGACGTTGGTTCTGTCGCTTTCCGCGATCCAGCGGGGCGCGCAGGCGCGCTTCAAGCTGTTCCTCGGCTTGACGGTGCTCCTGGGCGCAGCGTTCGTCGGGTTGCAGGCGTACGAATGGTCTCATTTCCTCGCGCACAGCACGCCCGGGACGGACATGTTCTGGGGCGTGTTCTATACGCTGACGGGCTTCCACGGCGCGCACGTGACCATCGGCGTCATCGCCCTCGTGGTCATCTACGTCAAGGCGCTACGCGGCGCCTACAGCGCTGAACGGTACGGCGACGTGGAGATGACGGGGCTATATTGGCACTTCGTCGACCTGGTGTGGATCATCCTGTTCACGATCATCTACCTGATCTAAGGAGACCGCCATGCAATCGACTGGCAAGGACCACCACGAGTCGCACGACGGCGCGTACTGGCGTCTGTTCTTCGCGCTTGCTGCGCTCACGCTCGTAGAGCTCGGCATACCGGTGGTGCTGTCTGAGCCTCGGTGGCTGATGATATGGCTGCTCATGGCCGTAGCTTGCGCGAAGGCAGCCGGCGTGCTGCTCTACTACATGCACGTGAAGTTCGAGAAGAGCCTGGTCGCGTGGATCGCCATCGGCCCACTGCTGTTCGTGGGCATCCTCATCATTCTGATCAAGGCGGACGTCACGGAGATCGACCAGGGCGGCTGGACATTCCCTGAGGAAGCGGCAGTCGAGCACGACTCCGGCCACTAGCTTCGCGCCGTCGCGGCTCTGCTCAACTCGCCTCGCGGGCCACGTCCATCGCGGTCGATGGGTTCGCTGCCCGCGCGCGCTTGATCGCCCGCCAAATCGCGAACGCCCCGCCACATACCATCAGGTACGGCACGGCGATCATTACGTAGATGCTCCATGCGAAGGCGCTGCCCAGACCGCGCCCGTCCGGCCCAGCGGCGTCACCCGCGTCCACGGCGGACTGATTCACCGCCTCGCGGCACATCGGGCATGCCTGCGCCGTCACGATGTTGCCTAGCGCGAACCACGCACAGCCGACAACGGCGGCCAGCACAATCAGACGCTTCGCGCGTCGCGACATCGGCTATGGCTCCCTAGCGTGCGTCGCCGGTCCGTGATCGAGGCTGCGGCGAGTATATCCCGGTACGGCGCCCGCCGCCAGCGTGCGATGCGCGAGCTCTCGACGCCTCAGACCGGCGCCGCTACCTGTCCGCGCGTGTAGGCGGTGGACGGACGCCCCCGCCGGCCGCCTTGACCCACGGCCCGCACTTGCACTAATGTGGAAATAGGATCGTCCTGGACGCTCAGTCAGGACGGGCCCGTCTCGCCGCCAGGCGAGGCCATCGCGCGGAGCGATGCGGAGGTGGGCTGGGGGTTCCCAGCTAGTGAGATACCGGCGCGGAAGCGCCACACTGCCGTTCGGCACGGCGGGCCACGGGTCTGCGGCGCTGGACGCTACCTGAGAAATGGATAGCTTCATGACGCGAGTGATTCGTGGCGCCGCTGGCGTCGCTCTCATGGTGGGTCTCGCCTTCTCGGCGCGCGCGCTGGATCCATCGACCGCCGCAGGCGCGTGGCTCTTCAATGAAGGCGCCGGAGCGACGGCGGGGGATAGCTCTGCCAACGGCAACCACGGGACGTTCGACGGCGGCGTCGAGTGGACCAAAGGGCCAATGGCGGACAGCGGCAGCGCCATCCTACTGGACGGCTCGGGTTTCGTCGCCGTGCCTGACTCTGACAGCCTCGATATGGGCGACATGGTCTCGGTGGTGTTCTGGGTGCGCTCCGACAAGGCAATGGTCGACATGTGGGCGGATCGTCAGGTCGTCGTCGGCAAGCACTACCTGGAATACGAGATCGGCATCTACATCGATGGTCAGCTTCACACATATTCCAGCAACCAGGCCGGCGATTACGACGAGGGCATCATGGCCACCATGGCCGGCAGCCACCCTGACGGCGACGCCGACTGGACCGTCGGCAAGTGGTACCACGTTGGGTGGACGCTAGATGGCACGCACGAGGTGGCGTACATCAACGGCGTCATGATGGGCGAGTACGACAAGGGCAACGCGGGCACGGTCGGAGGGGACCACGCCCTCGAAATCGGCCGCCGCACCGAGGGTGGTCTGAACCTCACCGGCGCCATCGACGATGTCGGCATATTCGGCGTGACGCTGGGCCCAGACGACATCATGTCGATCTACGAGGACGGGCTTGGGCTGGCTATGGGCATCACCCCTGTTGAGCCAGCGGGCAAGCTCGCGGCCGCGTGGGGCGACCTGAAGCGCAAGTAGATAAGTGGTAAGATCATGTTCAGGGATCCGTCGTAGCGTGCCTCCTCTGACGCGCGCTACGGCGAGCTCCCCTCCGCCGGCCTCGACGGCCGGCGTCGCGAGCCACTGCGGCTCGCGTGAGCGGGGAAACCACCACAGGAGGAACGAAGACGAATGCTGAGAACACTAACGCACTGTATGGCCGGCGCAGC
>CAYYPK010000082.1:0-12147 GCA_964473525.1 uncultured bacterium | reverse complement strand
GGTGGTTGAGCAGCTCTACCTCTGCCTCAATGTCGCGCAGATCGCGCCACCCATGCACGTACACCCTGAGGTAGTACGACCGCGAGCCGTCGCGCACGCGGTAGGTGTCGTTGAGCCCACTACGGACGAATTCACAGGTGGGTGACCCATCGACGGGGTATGTCGACAGCACCCGTTCCGCGAGGGCGTCGCCCGCGAGCACGGACCACACGGCTGGGAAGTGCTGGACAGCCATAGGTTCCCGTTCTGAATAGATGCTGAGTGGCCCACACATCGCCAGAGCATGCTGCATCCGCCTTGGCGTGTAAGCAACACGTCAAGGGGAGGGCGCAGCCATGATAATCGCACCTTTCACGGACTCAGCAGCAGACGCGTACGCGGAGTTCTGGTGGTCGATCTACTCCGAGTTGCCGTACGTCATCCGGCCCGACGGATATCAGGACAACATGGCGCCCTCACCCGGGCCAACCCCGGACTGCTTCATGGCGTCCCTACGGAGCGGCCTGAGTGGCGACGCACAGAAACACTGGGCCGGCGAGGTCACCGACGAAACCGTCGTCATCGCGGAAGATCGCGGGAACGTCGCGGGTATTCTCATCGCGTCTATCGACTCGGGCAGGAACGCGGGAAGCATCCTATCAGCGTTCGCGCGACGTGACGCACAAGGCAGGGAGGCCGCAGCGGCCATGACCCTGGAGGTACTTGACCGATTCCGCCGCATGGGGGTGTCGCGCGTCGTAGCTACCCCAGACTGGAGCAAAGGTATCGAGGTCGAGAATCCAATCCACCTGTCCCTCCTCGACGCGGGATTCGCGTGGGACCACGACTGGAGTCCCGCGTATTCAACGATGGCGTATCAGACCTGTCTAGGGGGCAGGCTCGAGGGCTTTCGTGTCGGATCGGAGATCCGAGCAAGGGTCGAGCGGCTCAGCAAAGAGGACACCATCGAGATGGAGCGCGTCGACCACGAGCAGTTCGCCAACCTAAATCGCTTCGATACGCGCCGCCCCCTGCGGACTTTCGACGGCAAAGCGACATTCGTCGCCCTCTTCGAGGGGCTCGTCATTGGATGGCTACCGGAGTGCAGCGCAGGCAAGGACAGATTTGGACGGACGTACGGGGGATGTGTGCCCGAAGTCCTCCAGATGTTCCGCAGCCGAGGTGTCGGGAAGGCGCTGTACCACCTGGGCATGGAAGAAGTGGTCCGCGAAGGCGCCGAATACGGATTCACGGCCACACCAATCCACAATCCGGCGCGGATGGTATACCGTTCAGTCGGTCTCCGCTACTGGTTTACTTCCTTCTGCCTTCTCTCGAGGCGTCTCGCTACGCGCGCGTGATGCGTCGAAGCCGTCCGACCCGGTGTGGTTGGGAGGGTACCCGAGCCGTCGGAGCAGTGCGTCGCCAGCGCGGCGTTCCCGGTGGTCGTCGGAAGCTGCCATTTCCACAGCGATGGGCATGGCAACGTCTTTGAGTCGTTCCATCTCAGCCAACGCGGCGCGCCCGACCTTCCCACCGCCCCTCACGTGCGATCGCAACTCGCCTAGGAACGCGCAGCCCTTCTGCGCCGCCAGGATCTTGAGGGACGCGACACGGATTCCCGGATCTCCTGCGGCGAGGAACCCCTCAATGAGCGGCCCCACCTGTGTGGGGTTTTCGCGGGCGAGCCGTTTCAGGGCTGGCGGCAGGAACGCCGCCATCGGAACGCCGTCATGGATCGCGGTCTTCATTTTGCGTCGGTCTCGACGCGCGAGGAACAGCTCGTCCATGAGGACGCGAACGGCTTCCTCCGAACGCTCCTGAGCAAGCGCGAGCGTCGCCACGGCGCGTTCGCCCGGCGATCCCTCGCGCATGAAGCGCGCGAGGGCCGTCCTGCCCTCGGCCGCGCGGCCCAGGAGGAGGCGCGCGACACACAGTTTGCCGCCCCAGTCGCTTGTCCGCGCGAACAGGTCGATACACACGGCAAGAGGCGGTGGGTCCAGGCCATACCGAACCGCCAGCCTGACGCCCGCGCCCCGCACGCGAGCGTCTTGCTGCGTGACAGCCTCGCCTACGGCCCGCGGCGCTTCGCCCGGACGCATCTTGCATAGCGTGGTGAGAGCCTGTGTACGAGTCCATGGGTTGCCCGACGGGTCGCGGAACACTCCATACACGCCTTCGAATGCCTTAGCGTCCTCGCGCGCCTCGGCGAGTATTCCGAAGGCGAGCCACTGGGCGTTCTTGTCGGGTTCGGTCCGTACCGTGTGGAGCAGGGATTCACGCATGCCCGTAATGCGTAGCAGACGCGCCGCCTGGAAGCCACGGTCCAGCCAGTGCTGCATCCCGCGGCCGCGGTGGGCGTAGAGCAGGCTAAGCAGCGGGTGGAGAGCCCTGGGGTCGCCGATCTCCGACAGCACGCGACCGGCGAGAGTGCGCACCGAGTCACGCGCGTCGCCATCGAGCGCCTCACAAAGCGACGGCACGGCGTGCGCGCCCATCGCCAGCAGACGGCTGGACACCGACTCGCGGTCGGCGCGTCGCGAGGCGGCTTCTTCTAACAGCCTTGCGACCTGCGCGGAGAAGTCCGGCGGAAGACGGCCCGATCTGAGCCCTTCCTCAGACGTCAGCAGATCCCGACGCAGTTGCTCGCGCGCCCGCTGCAAACGCCCTTGCACAACGGTCCTGGACACTCCCAGCATCTCGGATACGTCGGCGTAGGAGAGTCCGTCCATGTAGTACAGGGTCACCACCTGCCGGCTCGTGCCGCTCAGGCGTCGCAGCGCGGCCTGGACCTGCTGCCGGCGTTCCTCGCGCTCTATCAGCCGGTCGGGTCGCGGTGGACCTTCGACAAGATGGGACTCCTCTCCCACCGCTTCGGCGAGGGCGCTGACCCGGCCAAGCTCCCGAAACGCGCGGTGCGCCATGTGGCGAACAATGCCGCTAAGCCAGGGCCGAAAGCGGCTGGGATCACGCAGCTTGGGCAGGTCTCGATACGCCGCGAGGAGCGCTTCCTGGACCACATCGTGGGCGAGGTGCGAGTCGGCCAGCACGCCGAACGCCCTGGCGTAGGCGTAGTCCTGATGTCGACGCGCGAGTTGCGTGAACGCGGCCATACGACCTGCGAGCGTCAGACGGACGAGATCATCGTCCCTTTGTGCGTCGAGCATGGTCGAACTCGGCTGGGTGGCGGCCTACAGTAAGATAGCGTCGCTCGGGGAGGCGCAACCGAGTGCGTGTGGCGCCGTACCGACTCACACGGCGGATGCATGGCGCCACGCAAAGGCGAGCGCCACTTCCTAGCGTCACGTGACGAGGTGGTATGTCGAACCGAGCGCGGAGTCGAACCCACGGACCTCTCGACGATTGCTCGTCGAGCGCTCTACCGCTGAGCTACTCACCGCCGCGTACCCAGGCCCCACGCCAGCGCGCGAATCGAACGCGCGGACGCCCCGGCGATTGCTCGCCGGGTGCTCTACCACTGAGCTACTGACGTGGTATCTATATGTGCCACCTACCGGCGGGGGCATAACGCCTATCTCACGTACACACGCGAATTCTCTTGCGCGGAGGGCGCGCGCATGTGAGGGACGCGGCTGCCGACCATGCTTCAGAGGAGAGTTGTCTGCGGCTCCGCTCTGCACTACGGTGTCGCCAGGACTGTTGAGAGGGCTCCGCGAGGCCCTGACCGTCAACCAAGGGAGGCGCCCGCTTGATCCCCCACATGGAGCCCCTAGACGATGCCAGCGTGTGGACGGGCGATGACCTGCGCCGCGACCAGTCGTGGCGAATCTCCCTCACCGATGAGCAGAGGCGCGACCTAGACGAGGCGCTTCACCAAGTCAACGACCGCAGGCTACAGTTCGCCGAGATCCAGCAGGCAGACTTCCCGCTGCCCTCGCTTATGAAGGCTCTCCAGCGCGTTCTACACGAGGTCCGCGACGGCAGAGGGTTCGCCGTCCTCACGGGATTCCCTAACGACGGGTACGAGACCGGCGACCTGGAAAAGCTGTACTGGGGTCTGTGCACACACCTCGGAGAGGGCGTCACACAGAACAGCGAAGCCGGGCTCATACACTACGTTACTGACGGCGCGCTGCGTCCACAGCAGGGCGCCCGCATTCTTGGGCGGCCGGGCGTCGTCAACCTGCACGTCGACCTTTCCGACTGTGTGTCGCTCTTCTGCCTGCGTCAGGCGCCGGACGATCCACACAGCTCCGTCGCGAGTTCCATGACCGTGTACAACGAGATTCTGCGCCAACACCCGGAGTACCTGCCGCGCCTCTACGAGGGCTTCAAGTGGAGCCGCATCAAGACGCCGGAGAGCGAGACAGACCATTCAGGCTTCAACATACCGGCATATAGCGCCGCAGATGGCGTCGTGACATGCCGCTTTCACGCTGGCTGGATTCGGGGAGGGATGGACCGCGCGGGAGAGTTCCTGACGGACGACGAGAAAGAGATGTTCCGCTTCATCGCCGAGACCGCGGACGCCCACCGCTACGATTTCCCTCTCGGCCCTGGCGATGTCGCCTTCTTCAACAACTACACCGTCTTCCACGGCCGCTCCGCGCACGAACCCATAGAGGACGAGTCGCTCAAGCGCGTCTTGCAGCGCATCTGGCTAGACCTGCCAGACGTCCGCCCATTCGCGGACGAAGCCACCGTACGCTACGGCGCCGTGCGCCACGGGAACATGGGATGGACCGCGGCCGAAGTCCTCACCGGCGCGCACGACACTCCGCACAGGCGCCGCGAAGATGGCGTGCCCGTCGTAGCCTGAACCACCTCCCGCTGAGTGCACCGACCACGCAAGCGGCCATCAACGAGGAGCAGACGCCGTGAAGGCGCCCCATATTATCTACATCCTGTCGGACGAGCACCGAGGCCAGGCGATGGGCCACACGGGCGACCCTAACGTCCAGACCCCGTGGATGGATCGCCTTGCCGCGGAGGGGGCGAGCTTCACGCGCGCCTACGCCAACTGCCCGATATGCACTCCCTCGCGCGGGACGATATTCAGCGGCAGACACGCCCACGCCGGTCCGGTCGCTGGCTTCTTCGACGTGTACAAACCGACCGCCCCCAGCACGGCCACGGAACTGCGCAAGGCAGGCTATCACACCGCGTACTTCGGTAAGTGGCACTGCGGAAGCGTACGAAACCAGATTCCGAGATCGGTCGCGCGGGACGAGAGCGGCGTCTACGAGGGAGGCAAGCGCAACCGCACGCCCGAATCGCACCGCGGGGGCTTCCAGGACTGGTACGGCTTCGAGAGCCTGAATCGCCACTTCAACAGTTCCATCTACGAGCTCGACAACGTCGACCCGACGCCGCTGGAGGGTTACGAGACGGACGCCCTCACGGACAGGGCGATGGAGTACATCCGGGAATACGACGGCGAGGAGCCGCTTTTCCTCGTACTGTCCGTGACGCCGCCACACTTCCCGCTACAGGCCCCGGACGAGTGGGAGCGCTTCGATCCCGACGCCCTGGAGGTGCGCGACAACTTCCACGACTCGCCGGCGATGCGGAAGAACCTGGCGACCTACTACGCCATGATCGAGAACCTGGACTGGAACATCGGGCGCCTCAACGAGTGCCTTCAGAGCCAGCCGGGATTCGAGAACACGCTACAGGTCTACTTCTCCGACCACGGCGACTACATGGGCTCGCACGGCGTCTTCAACATGAAGGAGCACCCGCACGAGGAGTCCGTGCGCATACCTGCCGTCTTCCATTGGCCTGGGGTGATTCCCGCTCAAGGGCAGGTGGACGGGCTGTTCAGCCTCGTGGATCTCATGGCCACCACACTCGGGCTCGTCGGCTCTGATATACCGGTGTGGAACCAGGGGACAGACTTCGCTCCTAGGCTACGCCAGGGAGCCTTCACGCCGCCCGAGGACGTGCTGCTGGAGATGGTCGGAAGCCCACGCTGGAACCTGAGCATGCCCGACTGGCGCGGCCTCGTCAGCGAACGCTGGAAGTACGCCTTCATCGAGAACCGCATCGAATTGCTCTTCGACCTCGACAACGACCCGTTCGAGCAGCACAACCTGGCGCGCGAGCAGCCGGACGAGTGCGCGCGTCAACGGGAACGCCTGCTCGACCTGCTGCGCGATTCCCGCGACCCCTATTGGGACGTGCTCATCGAGCATGGAGTGGCATGCGACACGCCCGTGATCGACGCGAATCCTAACCCAGGCCGAAGGTTGGCGTACCTCGACGAGAGTTAAGAATCGACATGCCGCAGCGTCAACACGGACGGCTACAGCTTGCGGACGGTGTCTCCGACGCTCACCACGCCCTCTTCCACGATTAGGGCGAGCACGCCGCGCAGGTTCATGCTCTTGCCAAGCTTCGAGTTGACGAACTTCACGGCGTCCATGCCGTAGCGATCTCGAAACAGGTCGCACCCCGTGTGGGGCACGGGCGATATCTCGACGACGGCGGGGCCGATCTGGACCCGGTCGCCGATCGCCAAGTTCGCGTCGCTTAGGTCGAAATCCACGAACAGTTGGTCGCCTGCCAGCTTCCATCGGTCGCGCGAACCAGCGACGGCATCGACCGCCCGCGAGTTCATGAGCGTCAACTGCACGGAGGGGTCCGACGACCCGTCTTCGAGCTTCTTCCAGCAGTTGTCTGCCCAGAAGTCGCCCTCGGCGCCGCCTTCGGGAGACAAGCGGCACTGCTCGAGTTCGGCACGTTCGCCGGGCGCTGGCCGCACGCAGATGCCCTCGACCTTTCCGACATCAGACGGGGACTCCGATATCCAGTCGACGCGCGCCTCTATCTGTTCGGTCGTCAGATGCAGTGGGTTCTGTTCCGCAGCGGACATGGCGCCTCCTTACCTTCTGTGGGCGTTCGGTCCCAGTCTACTACCAAGCCGGCGCGGCGGCACGCCACCATGCTCCGCACTGGCGTTCCCCAGGCGGCTGGTATCGGTGATGCTACTACTGCGATGCTTCGATCCGCGGGACGGGTGGTGGAATCCGCGCAACGTCGAATATCATCCGCAGCAGGCGGCTCGCACGAGAAACACTCGCTCGGGAGACCCTACATGAAGATCACGGACGTCCGCACGATCCCGGTGGACCGTTACCTGTTCGTGCAGGTGGAGACGGACGAGGGTATCACAGGCCTCGGCGAGTCCGGCGCCTGGGGGTACTTGGAGGCGTCTGAGAAGGCGGTCGAGACGTTCCGGCGCTACCTCGTCGGACAAGACCCGCTGCGGATCGAGCACCACTGGCAGGCGCTGTACCGCTGGACGCACTTCCGTGGCGCCGCCATCATGGGCGCGTTGAGCGCGATAGACATCGCGCTCTGGGACATCGCCGGCAAGCACTTCGGCGTCCCGGCGTACCAGCTTCTAGGCGGCAAGTGTCGGGACAAGGCGCGCGTCTACTACCACGTGTTCGGCTCGACCACGGAGCAACTCGTGCAGGGATGCGTCGACGCCAAGAAGCAGGGCTTCACGGCTGTCGGGCACCTCACGCCCTTTCTAGACGAGTCGCGCGACCTTCCCTACTTCAAGACCCACGCCGAGAAGATGCGCGACGCCATCGACACCGTCGGGCGATATCGAGACGCCGTCGGCAATGAGGTGGACCTGTGCATTGAGATACACCGGCGACTGACGCCCACGGAAGCGGTCGTCCTGGCCCGGGGCATCGAGCAGTTCCACCCGTTCTTCTATGAAGACCCAACGCTCCCGGACAACCTCGACGCGATGGCGGAGATCGCTGACAAGATACACATCCCGATCGCCACGGGCGAACGCCTGCACACTATCTATGAGTTCGAGATGCTGCTGAGTCGAGGTGGCGTGCAGTACGTGCGTCCAGACGTGTGCATGGCTGGCGGGCTGACGCATTCCAAGAAGATCGCCGCGTTGGCGGAGGCGCGACACGTTGGCGTCGTGCCGCACAACCCGCTGAGCCCCGTGAGCACCGCGGTGTGCGTGCAGTTGGCGGCGTGTATCCCCAACTTCGCGTTACAGGAATACCCCACGGGCGAAGACCGGCCGCCGAAGAGCGAGATCGTGAAGACGGCGCTCACGAGCGAGGACGGATTCCTCATCATCCCCGACGCGCCTGGAATCGGCGTCGAACTCGCGGAGGACGCCGCCGAGCGACATCCCTACAAGCCACGCTCCGTCCACACGCGGCTGCATGTGGACGGATCCGTTGTGGACCAGTGATTCCGCGCGGCCACGCCCACGTCACAGGTTGACCCCACCGCTAGCCAAGGCTACGGCTTACGCGGTGTGCCAGATTCTGCGCATCGAGCTCTGGGACATCCGCGCAAAGACGCCTGGTTAAGGGGAGGCAAGGGTATGGAGCACGCGATCTACATGGCACTCAACGCCGTTCACAACATTGCCATCGTCGGCTGCGTCGCAGGGCCGTTCTACATGGCAAGGATCGTCAAGGCCCGCTCGCAGTACGAGAAACGCATCATCTACGACAAAGACCGGCTGATGGAGGACGTCATCACGAGCCAGCCTCAGTTGTGCTGGATGTCTCTTATGGCGCTGGTTGCCACCGGCGCCGCGATGCCCGCCGTGCATTTCGCGTTTCATGGGGCGTTCAGCCAGACAAGCACGGTCGGTTCCGTGGCTCTCGCCGTGAAGCTCCTCTGTATAGGCGCTATGGCCGGCATTCTCTGGTTCGGGACGTTCATCTTCAACCCGAAGCTGAAGGAGATGTTCGCGTTGTTCTCCGCCGACGAGGCCCCCGACCCCGAGCAAGAGACCGCGTTCTTCGCACTGCGCGCTCGGCGCAAATGGTGGTGCGATCAGTGCTGGCGACTGGGTGTGGTCGTCCTGATATCGTCAGCGGTACTGCGCTGGGGCTGAGCGCGGCTATCCAGGCATGTCCGGCTGCGTGAGCCGTGGCGTCGTCCCTGATACGATAGGGCGACGCCTCTCACACCGGAGAACGCCATGAGCACGCCTATCTGGCACATCTACGAAGCGACCTGGACAGCCTCGAAGCTGCACGACAACCCCACGCAGAACGTCCTCATGTCGGTGACGTTCGTCGGGCCGTCGGGCTCTACGGAGACCGTCGAGGCGTTCTGGGACGGTGGCTACGTGTGGAAGGCGCGGTTCTGTCCCAACGAAGTCGGGCGGTGGACGTACTCGACAACCTGCGATGTCGATCCAGCGTTCGACGGTCGGACCGGCTCGTTCGAGTGCGTGGCATACGACGGTGACAACGCGCTCTACCAGCACGGCGATGTCGCTGTGTCCGACAACGGCTGGCACCTCGCGCATGCGGATGGCACGCCGTTCTTCTGGCTGGGCGACACGGCGTGGTGTGGTCCCGCCTCCGCAGACAAGCAGGCGTGGGACGCCTACCTCTCCGACCGGCAGACCAAGCACTTCAGCGTAATCCAGTTCGTGACCACGCAGTGGCGGATGATCTATACCGATCGCGAGGGGCGTTCCGCCTTCGCCGGCCATTCGAAGATCGGGATCAACCCGCGTTACTTCCAACGGCTGGACCACTACTTCGACGCTATCAACGCCGTCGGCATGGTGGCGTCGCCCGTCCTTGTGTGGGCGCTCGGAGATAGCCCGGGGAACTACCTGCCGGAGGATCAGCGCGTCGTCCTGGCAAAGTACATGGTTGCCCGCTACGGCGCCCACCATTGCCTGTGGATCCTCGGCGGCGACGGCAACTACCGCGACGGGCGCGGCGATGAGTGGAGTCGCATCGGAGCCGAGGTGTTCGGCGACAACCCGCGCCGTCCGGTGACGATGCACCCGCAGGGAACGTACTGGTGCGCGGAGACATTCCGCGACGACGGCTGGTACGGCTTCAACATCTATCAGAGCGGGCACGGCGACGGTGAGAAGACGCTCCGCTGGCTGGCGGAGGGCCCACCGTCAACGGAGTGGGCGAACGAGCCCCATCACCCGACGATCAACTCGGAGCCGTGCTACGAAGCGCACGTGGCGTACCAGTCGAAGTCGCGACACACGGCGTATTCCGTGCGCAGGGCATCGTACTGGAGTCTGCTCGTCAGCCCAACGGCGGGGGTCACGTACGGCGGCGGCGGCATCTGGGGCTGGCACGAGGAGGCGCGCATCCCCGCCGACCACCTCGGTGCGGGATTCACGCCGGCGTGGTACGACGCGATCCATCTGCCAGGGTCTGCGGACATGGGACGTCTTGCCGAGGCGTTCGCGTCCGTTGACTGGTGGCGGCTGCGTCCCGCTCAGGACGCCCTCGCCGCGCAGCCCGGTGACGAGGACGCCGAGAAGTTCATCGCCGCCGCGAAGACGGACGACGGGAGAACGCTTGTCGTCTACACGCCAGCGGGCGGGACCGTGTCTCTCGCGGCGGGCGAGATCCCAGCCGAAGGCAAGGCCCAGTGGTTCGATCCACGGACGGGAACGTGGTCGGATGCACCGCGCGCCGACGACAACCCAGCAACGTACGAGGCGCCGGACGACGCGGACTACCTTCTAGTGATCCGTGTCGTCTGATGCGCCGGCGCGCCTGGCGCCACTGGTCACCCCAGGCGCGTCAGCGGCCGCGCCTGATCAGGAAGGTCTTGTGCGTGCTGGACCAGCATCCGTCTTCCCGTTCCGTCGTGAACGCACCTGAGTTGGGATCCTCGGAAACAAACGTCACCCACATCTCTTCGTCCTGGATGTCCAGCCGGACGAACCCGTACGCCTCGTGTGCGAAGAGCGTGCCCTTCTTGTCCGTAACAGGGCTCAGCTTCCCTGCGGATCCCGACACGATCTGGTACGGGCCGGTGTCCGGGTTGTCGTCAAGGCTAAGCATCTGCAGCTCGTGGTCGTGCCCAGCGAGGTAGATGTCGGCCCGGTCGCCTCCCATGAGCTTGGTGAGCGCATCCCGGAACTTGCGGTTGTGCCTGTTGTCGATGTCCTGCATGCCACGCCCCCACAGGTGACCAAGCACTCGATCAGAATATGGGACGCGCCGCACGCCCTCCCGCAACAGCGCCAGTGCGGTGGGAACGAGGGGCAGCCCGGTGTGGATATATTTGGTGAGCACGTCATGCGGCCCCGTCCAGAGCCACTCGGCGGCTGAAGTGAAGCCGCCGTGGCGGCCGCGTGTGACCAGTGGATGGTGGCCAAAGACGACTTTCCACTCGGCGTCGGACTTGTCTAACAGGTCTCGTAGGTCTGCCATGTGCCTGGCCGCATCCGCGTCGTGCCCGTCCTGATACAGCTGGATGATCATCTGGGTGTCTAGCGCGATGACCTGGACCAGATCAGTGGAGATGACCTCCTGCGGTCTGGTGAGCTCATGGAGGCGCCCCGCACGAACAGCGGCCCTGATGGCCTGGTACTCGTCCTCCCCGTTCAAGTCATATAGGGTGAGAGCCGGCTTGGGCGCGTCGCATGCTGGGACGTCGACCTTCCCCGTGGTGTGGTGGAACGGCACGTGCTCGTACGTAGGGGCGCCGTCCTTCCCGTCGAAGAGCCTTTCGGGCGTGGTTTCTGCCCGAGCGATCCGTACGCCGCCCGCTTCTATGTCCTTGTCGTAGTCGTGGTTGCCCGGGGCCACGAAGAAGGTCGGGTGCGTCCAACCGGCGTCCGTGTCCCCCTTGGGGTTGGTTCTGTACTTCACGACCCGATAGACATCCCCAAACTTGCTGTGGGCGGCTTTCTCTGCTGGATCGACGCCGTCGGAGTTCTGCCAGTCGCCTCCGGGCAACCCCTCTTCGTACACGTTGTCCCCCAGGCCTAGCACCACGGGTGGGGTGTCTCGCAGGCCGAGCTTGGCCATGTCGCGACCCAGCGCCTTGGCTACTGCGTGCTGGTCAGGTTTGCCTGTGCCCCAGTCGCCCAGAGCGTAAATGGTGACAACGTCATGGCCGTCGGGATGCTCTCCGGGTCTGTAGTTCTTGTGGGGCCCGCTGTCCGTGCGGATGAAGGCTCGCGTGTGACTCGCACAACCGATGAAGAGACCAGCCACTCCACAAATCGTGATAACGGCGAATAGTCGACGTAGCGTTCGCATGGCAACTCCGATCGGCGTCGGTGACACGATGGACTCCGCGTCTGCGGCACGAGCCGACAGTCGTCGTCTACTAGGGTGTGGCCTCGAAGTAGAGGGCCTCTGGCGAAGACACGAGGGTGTACATAGATCGGTGTAAACGACCATGGCTGATATAGCATGGGGGTCG
>CAYYPK010000081.1:0-12331 GCA_964473525.1 uncultured bacterium | reverse complement strand
GTTGTCCGCCGGGCGCCCGTTCGGGTCGTCCCGGCGGGTGCCCTCTCGCCGTCCGAGGAGGAACGGGCATGGAAGCCGTCCGATACGGTCCTACCGACGGTCTCTCTTACAACCCTAACGACGACAACTACTGGGACGCCGACGCGCTCCAGAAGGAGATCACGCGCGCGTTCGAGCTGTGCCACGGATGCCGGCTGTGCTTCAAATACTGCTCGTCGTTCCCGACGCTCTTCGACGCGGTCGACGCCAACGACGGCGACATCCACAAGACCACGCAAGCGACCGTCGACAAGGTGGTCGACCAGTGCTTCCAGTGCCAGCTCTGCTACGTGAACTGCCCGTACACGCCCGGCGAAGAGCACGAGTTCCAGCTCGACTTCCCGAAGCTGCTCATGCGCATCAAGGCGCAGACGGTCAAGAAGACAGGGCTTGGCGCCCGCGAGAAGATGTTCCGCGACCCCGTGAGGATCGGAGAACGCGCGAAGCCGACGGCGTCCATCGCCAACTGGGCGAACACCGTGCGCCCCCTGCGCGTCATCGCGGAGAAGACGCTAGGTATCCATCGCGACAAGCAGCTGCCACAGTTCCACGGCGAGACGTTCGCCGACTGGTTCCGCAAGAGCGCGCCGCAGGGCTCCGGTGAGAACGGTGACGTCGTCCTCTTCAACTCCTGCTTCGTGAACTACAACGGACCCGACATCGGTCGCGCGGTGGTCGAGGTGCTGGCGCACAACCATCTGCGTGTCCAGCTCGCGGGCGCCGCCTGCTGCGGCATGCCCGCCCTGGACGCCGCCGACATGGACTTCGCCAAGGAGCAGGCGCGCAAGAACGTCGACGCGCTCTACCCGCTCGTCGAGCAGGGCCTGCCGATCGCCGTCGTGAACCCCACGTGTTCTCTCATGTTGCGCCGCGAGTACCCGGAGCTACTTGCGATTCCCGGTGAGGAAGATCTGACGCGGCGAGCCGTTGCGGTGGCTGAGAACACGTACGACATCGCGGAGTTCGTGTTCCTGAAGCTGCATCGCGAGAAGAAGCTCGACACGGGATTCCTCTCCACGCCCGGCCCGGTGGCGTACCAGGTGTCGTGCCACCTGAAGATGCAGAACATCGGCTTCCGGTCGCGCGACCTCATGCGGCGCATTCCGGACGTGAAGGTGAAGCTCGTAAGCGAGTGCACCGGCCACGACGGCACGTTCGCGATGAAGGTCGAGCATTACGACGAGTCGATCCAGGCAGGTCAGCGCGCGTTTGATGGCATGAAGAAGGCCGACGCGGAGATCTGGGCGACCGACTGCCCGCTCGCGGCCATACAACTAGAGCAGCACGCCGGGAAGAAGGCGTACCACCCGTTCGAGATACTCGCGCGGGCGTACCGCGCGGACGGCTTCCCGACAAAGGTTCAGGCTACGGAATAGCGGAGACGTAACGATGGAACTGCTAACGCGCGACGATCTTATGACTTACCAGGAGTACGAGGCTGTACGACCGGAGTTCCGCCGGAACATCATCGCCATGAAGCGCGACCGCGTCGTGCAGGTGGGCGGCAACTCGACCTGGCACTTCGAGAACCGCGACATCATGCGGTACCAGATTCAGGAGATGATCCGCTGCGAGGTCATGACCGAGGATGAGGCCATCGACCAAGAGCTGGAAGCCTATAACCCGCTGATTCCTCGCACGAACGAGATCTCCGTGACGCTCATGTTCGAGTATGAGACGAAGGAGGAGCGGGAGCGAGTGCTACCGCTGTTCGTCGGCATCGACGAGCACGTGTTCCTTCAGATCGGCGACACGGACCCCATCCAGGCCGTCTTCGACGCCGGGCAGATCACGCCCGACAAGGTGTCCAGCGTCCAGTACGTGAAATTCCACATGACCGACGAGCAGACGGAGCTGCTGCGCACGGAGGGCACGGTCCTGCGCGCCATCGTGACGCATCCGCACTACCAGGCGCAGTCAGTGCTAGGCGAGAACGTGAGACGCGCGCTCGAGGACGACCCGGTAGACGGCTAGCCCGCCTGGGGTCGACCTGGGCGGGCGCCCGGCCCGGCGATGCCATGCTGAGCGCAGAGAAGCATCTCCTCTGCGCTCAGGCACTCGCCCGCTGTCGCGCCGCGCGCGGTGGCCCGCCTACGGCGGATAGTTCGTCGCCTTCGGCTCCTCAGCATGGCAGCCTGGCGGCAACCCGCTGCACGCCTATCGCGCTAGATCTCAACCGGCGCGAGAGCGCGAACCGCCCAACTCCCTGTGGCGCGGAGCACGCCTACCTTCAGGTCGAGGTTCTGTCTGCGCGCCGGCACCATATCCAGCACGTCGAATCCGATCGTGTGGAGAACGCCCTCCAGACTCACCGTACATTTCGGGCCTCCTCCTCCGCCGCCGCCAGCCACGCAGATGCCGAGCGCTGCCGTTCCCACAACGCCGTGCTCGCCGTTCTCGTGCGTACAGATGCGCCGCAGGCGGTCGAGGAATGCCCTGAGACTCTCGCTCAGATCGCCGTAGTAGACGGGCGTCGCGAACGCGACCAAGTCGGCGGCGCGTATGGCCGCAACCGTCTGTGCGAAGTCGTCCTCTATGACGCACACACCTTCGGAGCGGCAGTCGCCCCACCCGTCGTCGTCGCACTGTCGACAGCGCTCGAGGTCCAGCGTCGGCAGGAACACCGTCTCGCACACCGACCGCTCGGCCTCTACACCCTCGGCGAGGGCTGCCGCCGCTTGTGCAGTTCTTCCGTCGGGATCTCGGCTGCCAGAGATGATCAGCGCGTTCATGGTGGCCCCTTTCCCGCTCTGCCCTACCGGAGTCATCGCTCGCTAGGAGCGGTAGCCCGCCAGGGCAGACAGGTCAAGCGCGCACCCGAGGTCGCTCAGGGCTTGGGGGGAGACGGTGGCGGCGGCGGCGAAGGCACACGCGGCTGCTGTATGGACGCTATGCGCCGTGCGATTTCGTCCGCGTCGGTGAGTCTCGCGGCCTGGATGTCGTCTACAAGACTCTGTACCACTTTACGCACCGCGTCCGCGCGACCCTCGACTTCGGCGCGCATCCAATCCGGCATCGCTTCACGGACGAGACCGCCAATGTCCTCCAGCTCACGACCGACTCTCGGCAGGTCTGGCAGCTGCGGCTCCCCGTCGCCGTCCGCCTCCTCGACGTACGCCGCCAACTGCTGCGCGGCTACGGCTACCTCACCCATCGTCCCGCCCTCGTCGTCAAGCGGGTCGAACAGACCCGCCGGAGCCGCTCCCGCGGCGACAAGGCTGGATTCGACGGCGTTGTAGAGCGCCACCAGACGCGGACGACCCCCGCTCAGGTGCCCGGTCAAGCTGCTCTTTTCCGCCATCTTCCCAACCGCTTTGAGGATGTGATGCGCCGAGCGGTACGGGTGTGCCAGCCCCTCCTCGGCGTCCTCCTGCGCTCCATCCAGGCACTTCTGGAGAAGCCCTGCCGACATGCCGATGCCATCGTACCCGGTGTCCTCGGGAAGCGGCGCGAACGCCGCCCGGTACACCGGGTCGTCGAGAAGGCCGTCGGAGATGAGGACCTCGACGATGTGGTTGTACTGCCCCACGCTACGCGACTCGCCGCCCTGCAACGCGCCTGTGAGCGACGCGTGCTGCGCCTGGCGCGCAATGGTCCTGAGCACGTTCCGTAGCCGCGCGCGGTCGCCGTCGGGTCTCGCTGTCATTTGCGCGTCTCCTTCACCCATCGTCGCACCCTTTCTCTCAGCAGCTTTCGCGCTGTGTGTAGTCGCCACTGGACGGTCGTCACCGGGAGATCGAGGAAGGCGGCGATGCGTCGCTGCGGCATGTCTGCCCAGTAGTAGAGCTGCACGACCTCGCGATGCTCCCGGTCGAGCGTCGCCACTGCGCGGCGCAGTTCGCCCATCTCCTCTTGCGTCTCCACCAGTTGAGCGGGGCTCGCGACCACATGGCGCGTCGATGCGAGGATGAGTTCGTCGACATCCTCACGGTACTCGACGCGTCCGCCGCGCCGGACATGTTCCAGCGCCTGCCGGGTCATGATGGCGCGCGTCCACGCTCCGAATCGCGCCGGGTCGTCGAGCTGGGGCAAGGCCTTGAAGGCCAGCAACAGCGCGTCTTGCACAACGTCCTCGGCGGCCTCCGGCTGCCGGGTGACGCGGTACGCTGCCGCTCGCAGCGCCGGACGGTACCGACGCGCCAACTCGTCGAACGCCTCGAGGCTGCCGACTAGCGCGGCGAGCACGAGTCCCTCGTCCGAGTATGTCTCGTAGCCCCTGGCCATGCGCGCCCCCGAATTGCCACGCTCAACTGTAGGACGGACGAGGACGGTCGGCGCATAGGCATAATCGCTCGCGCCAGGCCGCTCGGGCTGGGATGGGAGCGCGGCCGCTAGACGGGACGCACCGCGAAGAGGTCCACCTGTTGCTCCTTGCCCCGGATAGACGTCGGACCAAGGTCCTCGGCGGCGTGTGTCTCGGGCAGGCTGAGCCGGCGCATCACATCGCCTGAGACGAGCAGGTCAACGCCGAGCTCTCCGCACATCTCCTGGATACGCGAGGTGGTGTTGACGACGTCTCCGTTGTAGACGATCTCGCGCTTGATGTCCCCGATCTGCGCGCTCATCACGGGGCCACAGTGCACCCCCGCCTTGTACTCCGGCGCCACACCGTACTTGCGGTGGTATTCCTCCGCGCGGGCGGCAACGGCTTCGTTGATGAGCGTGAACACCCGGATGCAGTTGGCGTCCCTAATGCCGCGGCCTAGCTCCCACGTGAGGACGACTTCGTCGCCGACGTACTGGTATATCTCCGCGCGCGCCATCATCACGGGGTGCGACAGGTCGTGGAAGAAGTCGTTGAGGAGCCGGTAGTACGTAGGGCCGAGCTTCTCGGCAATCGTCGTGCTGCCCTTGAGGTCCAGGAACATGAACACGCGGTCCTCCTGCGTCGGGCGCAGGTACCGACCCCTGAGGAACTTCATCAGGACGTCCTGGCCGACCATGCGGTTGATCTGGACGAAGAACGCCAGGACCGCATAGGACGCCAGCGTGACGATGATGACCGACCAAGTCTCGGGTGAGACCATCGACCGCCAGAACTCGTCCAAGGTTCTGCCCTGCAAGGCGCCAGCGATCAGACCCATCGTATGCGAGGCGACGAACACAACCAGCGTGTATATAGCAGCCTTCGCGATTACGAGCGGGCCAAACGCCAGCGCGCCCAGTCGGCGACCCCACCTCTCCAGCGCGAACAGCTCCAAGACGCCGAACGCGAGACCCAGGACGACGCCGACGACGAACGCCGGCATGTCCCCTTCCTCTGGGATGTGGCGGTGTGGGGGTAGCAGCTCACCTGACAGCGTGTCCGCGTGCTCGTGCGGCGTGTCCACGGCAGCGGCGCTGGTGTCTGGCAAGCCGGCCACGAGATCGTAGAGCACGGCGACACCGCCCATGAACACGCAGATCAGGGCGAGGAGCTTGAGCTTGCGAACAAATACTGGTGACATGCCGTCCCTCGTCGCGGGTCTCGTCGGGGCGCCCTCAGCCGGCGCCGTTCAGCTCCGCGCGCCACTTGGCGACTTCCTCAAGAACATCATCGCGACCGGCGAACGGCTTGTACGCGACACGCGCCCGGAAGCCATACGTCTCGCCCACGGCGAAGTCGGGGACGATGTATTGGAAGTCCCACGCCGGGTTCGTGGTGCGCGCCTCTTCCGAGTAGCCTCCGCCGCTGGGCGAGTGCGAAAACCTCACGCCGCTGCTCCGGTCGAACATAAGGACGTACGCCATGCCGTGGAACCGTCCATAGTAGAACGGCTCGTCGAACCGGAACGGCGAGACGTTCGAATAGAGCATGTCCGGGTGGTCGCCGGTGAACTCTGGCATCCGCTCCGCGTCGTCGTTCGGCAGGACGGTGCTCTCGTCGTTGTGCCGCTGCGTGCAGAACTGCGCCCACCGGTCGCCGCTCAGGAAGTACATGCTCTTGTCCAGCGGCGCGTTGATGTAGCTCGCCCAGAACAGGCCGATGTATCCGTGCGCGTACACGTTCTCGCGTGCGACGCACTCGAACGTCATGTCGATGTAGTGAGGCGCGCGCAGCGTGAACGTCGTCGTGCTCTCGAGCCGGAAATGCGGTGTCGGAGGTTGGTGCAGGCGAGCCGTCGTCGCGTCGACGCGCTCGAAGCTCATGGGGGCCACGCGGGGCTCGAAGATCAGGTCGCGGTCGAACGCGGCGCCGTCGAACACGTGCTCCAGGTTGAGCCCCGAATACGCGGGCACGAACAGCGTCTCGTCCTGGTGGCGCGACGTCAGCGAGAAGACGCCGTTGTACCCAGCGCGGTGGTCGCCGTGCGCTTCGTTGTCTCCGATGACGGCGGTGAGATCGCCGACGGCGAACGTGTCACATGCCATGAGCGGTACCTCCAGTGCGATGCCGACACTGTGGCAGCTTACGACGGTTGCGCGTGTCCGAGAAGCCGCGCCGTTGCGGCAGCCTCCGGGTACGTCTATACCTGAGATGCGCCGACCTCAGAGCCTGACGGGAAAGACCGCCGATGCGCCAGACCTGCCGATTCTCGATTGCCGTGTTCATTGTGTCGCTTGTGGGAGCCACCGTGAGTCTCAACGCCGCCGCCTCCGTTCCGCACGCCGTGATTACCAGGGACGAGTGGGGTGTGCCGCACATCCACGCCGACACGGAGCTCGCCGCCATCCATGCTCAGGGCTACGCCGTCGCCGAGGACAGACTCCCTACGGTCATGCGGCTCTACAGGATGGCGCTGGGTCGCATGGCGGAGGCGTTTGGCTCCGACCACGTCGAAGACGACTACACCAGCCGCACATGGAGGCACGAGGAGGTCGCCCGCGCACGGTTCGACGAGATCCCTGTCGGATACCAGGACGCTCTGCGCGCCTTCGTGTCGGGCATCCGCGTCTATATGGAGCGACACCCAGGACGCGTGCCGGAGTATGCGGTCGAGCCGGAGCCGCATTTCCCCGTCGCCGCCGCGCGCTACTTTATGTGGGGCTGGCCCCTCGGGCAGGCGTATGACGACCTTTCACACGCGGACGCCCCAGACGAAGAGGAGGTCGACGACACGGGCCGCGGCTCCAACCAGTGGGCCGTATCCGGCCGGCGTACGCGGAGCGGGCATCCCATACTCGTGTTCGACCCGCATCTGAGCTGGCGGGGTCCTGAGCTGCTCTACGAGTGCCACTTGCACGGAGGCGACCTGGACGCTTACGGATTCGGCGTGCCTGGTGTGCCCTACATAGTCCTGGGTCACAACGACCACATCGCCTGGGCGATGACAACTGGTGGCCCGGACACGTCGGACGCGTACGAGCTGACTCTGAACCCAGACAACGCCATGCAATACCGCTACGACGGCGAGTGGCGAGAACTGACGCGCAGGACGGTCGACATCGCCGTGAAGACGGACTCCGGGGTGACCACTGTGAAGCGGGAGGCGCTTGCGTCCCACCACGGGCCCGTTGCTGAGCAACGCGGAGACACCGCGTACGCCATCAAGCTTCCCTACGCCGAGGAAGTAGGAGTCACGGAGCAGTTAGCCCGGATGAACAAGGCGCGGAACCTGGGCGACTTCCTCTCCGCGATGTCGATGGCGCAACTCATACCGCAGAACACCATGTACGCCGATGTCCACGGCAACACCTACTACCAACGCACGGGGCGCGTGCCCATACGCCCAGAGGGCTTCGATTGGACGCGTCCAGTTCCAGGCGACACGTCCGCGTCGGAGTGGCTGGGCATCCACGACACGGCTGATTTGGTGCAGATTCTCAACCCAGCCGCAGGCTGGATGCAGAACTGCAACATCTCGCCGGGCACGATGACTGAGAATAGCCCCATGACGGCCGATCGATACCCGTTCTACCTGTACATGCACTCGACGGAGGGGGCGAACGCTCGCGGCAGACGCGCGAACGACCGTCTCGCCAACGCCACCGACATGACGGTGGCGGACGCGACGGCGATAGCCAACGACCACTACGCCCACGGTGAGAAGCCGTGGCGCGAGGCGCTAGCGCGCGCCTTCGACGCCGAGCCACGCGACGAACTCCAGGACGCGGTCGACACCATCCGCGCGTGGGACGGCTACGCGCACCGCGAGTCGGTCGCGACTCCGCTATTCGTACATTGGCTTCGGGCGCTGGGGAACGCGCGGCACGAGTTCCGCCGCGAGGCGCTGAACGGCGAGGACGCGTTGACCGCCGCGGAACGCGCGACGCTGCTCGACGCCCTCGCCGCCGCGAGCGCCCACATGCGCGCCACGTACGACCGGCTGGAAGTACCTTGGGGCGAGGTGTGGCGAGGCCGCCGTGGCGACGAGACCTGGCCGGTCAGCGGCGTCTCCGGCGAAGGCGGTCTGTCAACCCTTCGCGCCGTCAACGGCCGCTGGGAGGACGACGGCGTTGGGTACGTGGGGGCCGGCCAGCTCTGCACCACCGTCGTGAGCCTCGAGCCGGGGAATGTCAGATCGTACAGCGCCGTGCCGTTCGGCCAGAGCGAGGATCCCGCCTCGCCGCACTACACCGACCAGGGAAGGCTGCTCTTCGCCGAGGAGAAGCTGAAGGACTCGCGATACCGTCGCGATGTTCCAGCGAACATGGTTGAGTCTCGGGTCGTCCTGGAATACGCGCCGTAGGAGGGCTGGAGACAGTCAGTCCGCGAGTTGGTCGAGGGGCGGACGTATTCCGCCGCGCGCCGCCAGAGCTTCGGCCGCCCGGGGGACGATTTCCAGACCGGCAGCTTCCTCACCGATGCTTTCCAGGGCGCCACGCACATAGTGACGCACGCCCAGGGAGTCGACGTAGCGAGCCAGCGCCCAGCGATCCTGTTCCGGCAAGGCATCGGCGAATGCTGGCATGGGCGTGCCCGGAAGCCCCACCACGAACACGCGGTACAGATCCGCCACGCTGTCGCCAGTCTTCCGAGGGCGGTACGTCAGGTCGCGCGGCTGTATCGTGCGGCCCTGCGTGTCCGTCTGCGTGAATGCGGACGGCCCATCGCCGTGCCCTTGATCGCCGTGGCAACGTGGGCAGTCCATCTGCCAGTAGAGGCCCTGGCCGCGCTGGCGCGAGTTCTCCGCCACCTCAGGCGCGTCTGGGACGGCAAGCCCTGCCGACGATGCCGCTGAGGGCGCGCGCCGCGCCAGGCCCAAGACGTAGTCCGCCAGCGCCCACGCCTCGTCCTCCGAGAGTTGCGCCTGCGGCAGCATGGCGGTCGTCGGGACGCCGAGCGTGATGGACCCATACACGTCGTGTCGGAGCGAGCGTGGCTCCGGCATAGCCGAGCGGAACTTGTAGAGGCCCATCGTGAAGTCCGGCGGCTTCGTGCGCAGCCTGTACACGAACTCGCCATCGCCCTCGCCGTTGGCGCCGTGGCACGGCGTGCAGTCCTCCTCGAACAGACGCTGCGTCGCAGCTGCCACCACGGCTTCATCAGGAGGCGCCGTCCGCGCGCTCGAGGCGACCATGAGCAGCGCGCACACGACCGTGACGGTAGCTCGACGCAGCCGTCGCATCGCCGCCTGCCTCCATGCCTGCTTCTGCGCCAGCGATCGACTACCGAACCGGCGTATCAGTCGCGTAGGAGCGGCCGCGTAGCGCAACCCCTCGCAACAGCTCATTCACGAGTGGGTCCAAGTAATAGCGCGCAATCCACTCGATGACCGGAACGCACACTGCATCTCCAAACCCAAAGAGAGCCTGATTCAGCGTGCCATCCAAACGGTAGTCGTCGGCGCCCATGAGGCGGGCGCACTCGCGTCCTGTGAGTAACCGCGCCGCGTAGCGTCCCTGTCCTGCCTGGAACAGGATCTGGCGCGCGCTGCCGCCACGGGGCGTCCGCAGGCAACCGGCCAGGCCGTCCGTACGCAGTTCCGCGCGCGTTCCCTCGCTTCGCACGCGTCGGAACACCGCGCCGTAGGTCACTTCCGCGCTGCCGATCATGGCGTCGGCGACAGCTCGGTGCTTTGCGCTCATCTGACTCAGCAGGTACGCCGCGCGTTTCTCGCTCCACCACGCCGGATCGTCTGGTGGCAGCAGCTCCAACACGTCGGAGAGCGACGCATCGCACGTCGGGGGTTCGGGAAGCGGTCGGACCCGCCATGCGATACCGGGATGCCGCGCGATGAAATCGGTGACAGCGGGAGGCCTCGTGTGGCTCTCCGCATTGTCGCTGGCAGATCCCGCAGGCACTGGAGCCGATCCGTCGAGCACGCCTACGACGAACACGCGCCGGCGACTCTGAGGCACGAAATGCCGCGCGTCGAGCACGAAGACATCCACCGAGTAGCCCAGACCGTTGAGCGCCTCCAGCGCCTGCGCCATATCCTTGCCGCCGCGCGAGGTGAGAAAGCCGGGCACGTTCTCCAGCATGACCAGGGGCGGACGGCGCGATCCCATATCTCCCAGCACCCGCGTGAAACCCCAGAACGCCGACGACTGTGGCCCCGCGAGGCCTCGCCGAGATCCAGCCAACGAAAGATCGGTGCATGGGAACGATGCGATGGCGAGGGACACGTCCGGTACGTCGCGTGAGGCGACACCGGCGACGTCCAGCACGCTATAGTGCGACACGTCGTCCTGAAAGTGGGCGTCGTGCATGTCGCGCTTGGACGGGTCGATGTCGTTCGCGAAGACCGTCGACCAGCCGTGCCGCTCCAGGGCGTAGCGGTGCAGACCGATGCCCGCGAAGAAGTCGGCGACCGTCTTCCGCGCCAACGCCTCGCGGCCCGTGGCGCCGTCGGGGCCCAGGGATCGCATCACCGCGTCCGCGCACGCATCGCCGTCCCGCGTCACATCACTCTCCCAGAACCTGACGACGGTCCAGCCGCCGTCCAGCAGCTCTCGCGTCACCCGCGCGTCCCGCGCCATGTTGCCCCGGATCTTCGCCAGCCAGTAGTCGCGTCTGGCGGCTCCCGCGAACTGCTCCTCGAGGCACGTCAAGCCGCGCCGTTCCCACTGGCCGCCGTGCCAGTAATCGCCGTCCACGAACACCGCGAGACGCAGGCGCCGCGAGGCGATGTCTGGCTTCCCCGGCAGGTCGGCGTTTCGCGTCCGGTAACGCAGGCCCTTCGCCCACAGCGCGCGACGCAGCGCCATCTCCGGAGGCGTGTCCACGGACCCAACTCGCCTCATGCGCGCCGAGACGCCCACCGAGACATCAGACGAGACGTCAGACGACGCACTCAACGCAGCACGCCCGCCGCGCGCAAGGCGTCGCGGCATCATGGATCGACGAGGCGACGAAGGTCGCGCCACGCTATGAGCGTCACGCCTTGCTCGTCGAGGAACCGCGCCATCTCTGGACTCGTGAAGATGCGGTAGTCGTTGTAGCGCGCGCGCCACGCGTTTGTGATGGCCCGGCTCTCGTCGCTGTCGGTCGCCAGATGCACGATGAGCTGCGTTACACCAGGCGCGAGACCCCGAATGACCTCCCGATACGCCTCGGCGCGGGCGCCCACCTCGACCGGCTCTACGCCGGTAATCAACTCGTCCAACGCTGGTAGGCGTCCTCGCCGAACGATGTCCGCGTACGCGTCCGTTATCGGGTAACCCTCTTCGATCGCGCGGGCCATGGCGTCGGCGGTCGGGTCCGTGACCATCACGGGCACGCCGTACTCCTCGCCCAGGCGGTAGTAGACCTCGAACAGATCTTCGCGCGCGTAGAGCGCGCCCATGTGCGTGTCAAGATGAGTGACGGACATGCCGAGCGCGAGCGCTCGGTCGATCTGAGCCCGGAGCTCAATCGCAGCCTCCGTGGCGTCGGCCTCGGCAGCGACAGTGGCGACGTCTCGATGCAGGTAGCCGTGGTCGTCCACCAGGCTGGGTACGGCAGCAGCCCCCGCGACCGGCGACCATCGATACCCCTTCCACTCCGACGTCAGGGCGAGATGTACGCCCGCGTCCCAGTGGGGGTTCTCCCGGCACAGGGCCGCCATCTCCGGCAGCCACGGGGACGGAGCCATGGCACTGAACGACGACACCGAACCGTTCTCAACCGCTTCGGCGGTCGCCACGTTCACTCCGTGCGACAGCCCGACGTCGTCGGCGTGCACGATGAGCAGGCGGGCGTCGGCAGCGTATCCCAGTCGCACGGCCAACGGTTGCGGCCCGGAGGACGTAACGACTGCGAACGCGAGCGTGAGACCGAGATGCATCGGGATACCGTCCTGGGTGAGTGGCGCTGCTCGGCGGATAGGGTAACATAAGTGCGGTGACGTTGGTCGCGTGGCGTCGCAGAGGTTGGCACTCGTCGAGGGAGACGGCAGTGAGCAGGGGTTATTGGGTTGTTTGCGTTCTAGGAGTCTCCTTGGCGTTCGCC
>CAYYPK010000080.1:0-12405 GCA_964473525.1 uncultured bacterium | reverse complement strand
CAGGATGCCAGTGACGTGAGAAGGCCGTTTACACCGAATCCTTGACACCCTCGCGCGTGTCCGTTCCTCCCATATACCCACGCGCGTTCGACTTCCACGGGGGTCTTGCTTGGGTAAAGGAGGAACACGATAGCGCGCGCTCGTACTTCATCAATACGGATGGCGAACGTGTGCTCACGTTTGACACGGACTGCGAGGAGCAGTTCCAGGACGGGCTCCTGGCAGTACGCGCCGACGATCTCTGGGGGTTCGTGGACAAGGACAGGGAGTGGGTCGCGCCACCGACGTTTGACCATGTCGCGGACGGCTTCCACGACGGCTTGGCAGGCGTCCAGATTGGCAGCAAGTGGGGCTTTGTCGACACTAACGGCGATGTGGTGATCCAGCCGCGCTTCGATCGTGTGTGGTCGTTCTCGGAAGGACCAGCCGCAGTGGAGGTCGGGAGCCGGTGGGGCTACGTGAACGCCGTGGGGGACATTGTGATCGACCCAACGCTCCCTCAGCCGGGAGCATTCCACGACGGGCGGTGCCGAGCCAGTGTCGGATAGGCGACCTTCGCTCGCGGACGGCAGCCTCGCGCGCGCCTGCGAGACGATGGGCCGAGCCGCGACCCGACCTCTCGCGGAGCGCGCTCGCCTTGTGCGTCGCGGGCTAGCTAGAAGGCCGCCACAGGTCGATCGGCCGCCGCGCGTCGCTCTCGTAGGGGAACTCGACCTTCCGGCCGGTCCCGGCCGACTCGTACGCGGCGAAGATCATCTTGAGAACTTCTCGGCCGTCGCGTCCCGTGACGAGCGGCTCCGTGTCGTCGGCGACGCAGTCGACAAAGTGCTCGAGCTCCTGCGGGAAGCCGTAGTTCCACGCCTCCTCGTACATGGTGAAGGTCCACCCGGTCGTCTCGCCCGCCTTCTCGACGGCGTACCCGTAGCCCGACTTGCTAAACGTGCGGATCGCGTTCCCGTGCAGCAGGTCTGCGTAGGCGACACCCTCGGAGCCGTACACCTCGGCGCAGTCGTCCATACCGCCCGGCTTCGCCCAACTCTCCTCCGCGACGCACGTCGCGCCGTTGGTGAACCTGACGATGATGACGGCGTTGTCGTCGCCGCGCGTCTTGTCCCCGTGGACGTGCGTGTCCATCTCCGCGTACACGCTGGCGACCTCGGCTCCCGGCAGCATCCAGCGGAAGAACTGGAACGCGTGGCAACCCATGTCGAGCGTTACCCCTCCGCCGGAACGGTCGGTGTCCCAGAACCACGGCGCGTGCGGGCCGTCGTGCTTCTCGGACTGCTTCACCATGTAGATGTCGCCCAACGCGCCCTCGTCGGCGAGTTGCTTCATCCGCACGTATTTGGGCGTGAAGCAGAGCTCCTCGGCGTACATGAGCTTGACGCCCGCCGCGTCGCAGGCGTCTATCATTGCGTCCGCGTCCGCGAGGTTCAGGCAGAGGGGCTTCTCGCACACCACATGCTTGCCGGCCTCCGCCGCTGCAATGGTCGCCTCCGCGTGCAGGTCGTTGGGCAGGCCCAGGATGACGAGGTCGAGCTCGTCCATCTCGAGCATTCGGCGGTAGTCGGTGAAGTGGTTGGGTATGGCGTGGCGTTCAGCGAACTCGGTGACGTGCGCCGCCGTCGGCGAGGCGGCGGCAAGCGCGCGCGCGCGCGGCACGCGCTTCAGCGACTCCGCATGTATCTCGGATATGAACTGACTACCGATCAGCCCTACGTTCACCTGCGACATGCATCCGCCCTTTCGGTAGGCGCGCGGGACAACGCAATCAGTCGGAAACGGGCAGGAACCACGCAACGACCGCCAGCGCTGGCGCGACCAGCCACTGCGCCGCGGCAGCTCCGCTCACGCCGCCCGACGCGCCCGGGCGGAGCAGAGATGACAGGGGCGTCGCCGCGACGAGAACCGCGGCCACGAGCGACACGACGATCGCAGCTAGCAACGCCGGGTTCAGCCTCAGGAACGTCAGGAGCGGGGTATCCTCACCCAACACGCTCTTGAGCAGCATGGCGAGACTCGCGGCGAGGAAGCCAATGGCGGTAAGTTGTTGCACGGAGCCAGCAATGTCCGCGGCCTCCGGCACCGGCCCGTAGGACCAGTAGAGATACGCGCCAGCCGCGAGACCAAGCAGCCCGAGGACAACACCTGATCGGTAGACCGCTGGCCAACGTATGCCCCGTATGCCGCCTCTGCTGGGCGTGAGCCAGCCGCGCGAGGGCGCCAGGTTGAACGCGGACGCCGCAAACGTCAGGGGCACGCCGAAAATCAGTAGCTCGAGCCAGAGCACGTGGCTCAGTTCCAGCGATGTTGGCAGGAACAGATCGGTCCTACCCAGGAACAGACCGAGGACAACGAGAGTAGCCAGCCCGATGTGCGTCGCAACGGCCCATTGCGTCACGGCGCGCACTCTCTCACCGGCCTCCTTCGCGAACTTCAGAATGCCGTATAGCGACCCGAGCCCGACATCCTCCACGAGTACGGACGCCTCGTGGGCCGCGGCGTCCACGCTCCAACGTCGCGATGCTATGCCGATGTCCGCGTGCTTCAGAGCGGCGATGTCGTACAGCTGCCGTCCGACGAACACCACCTTGCTGCCCTTACGCTGGAGCAGTCCTATCACGCGCGCTTTCTGCTCGGCGGACAGACGAGCGTACACACTGATCCTGTCCAGCAGCGGCAGGACGTCCTCGTCCTCCATCTGCTTCAACTGATCGTCAGAGAGCATCTGGCCGCGTTGCTCCAAGATGCCCGCCTCCCGCGCCAGCCGGAACACGTTCGCCATCTCATAGTCGGACATCAGGATGAGTCGCATGCCGGCCAGCGAGCACTGCTCGGCGGCCTCTCGCACACGCTCGGTGAGCTCGTCACGGAAGCTGATCATGCCCAGGAACACGAGGTCGTCCTCGAACGCGAGCGGGTTCTTCGCCTCGTCGTTCGCGTCGTCCACCTTCCGATAGGCGACGGCGATGACCTCGGTCGCCTCTTTGCACATCCCTTCGTACACCTGCATCAGGCGGCCCCGCTGTCGCGCCTGAAGCACGTCTTCCTCGCCGTGGATCTGCACCAAGCGGCACTGGTTGAGGATGGCCTCGCCGCCGCCGATGACAAACAGCGTCCCGCCGTCGCCCTGCCCTTTGAAGAGCGTGCTCTGACGCCGACGTATCGAGTCGTAAGGGCACTCGCCGGTCTTTATCAGCACCCCTTCGTACCGCCCCACGCCCACGCCAATATCGTCCGCGAGGCTCAGCAGCGCCCGCTTGGTCAGCGGCTCCATGGCCTCCCAGCCGTCCTCACCCGGCGAGGTGTTGTCCGCGCACAGCGCCGCCGCGGTAAAGAGCAGGTAGAGGTCGGGTGGCGTGTCTACGGGTGGCGGCGGCGGCGGGGGTGGCTCCGGCGCTGGGCCAGCCGGATCGTCCGTCAGCACGATGTCCACCGGGTCAGGTTCGTCCTCGACGCCAAGGTCGGGGAAGAGTCCAGACACGCCGGTGGCGTCGTATACGAGCCCATCCACGAAGATGTGGTGCGCGACCATGCGCTCGTCTGTCATGACGCCGCGCGGGTCGAAACAGAGAGTAGTCACCTGGCGGAGTTGCTCGATGGAGTCCACGTCCTGCACGACCGCGCCCATGCGGCTCAGCTGACGCAGGTTCTGCGCGAAGACGATGGACGCGGCGAGCTGAACCCCGGAGGGCGTAAGCGCGGCGAAGAAGGCCAACCCCAGGGCAATGGCCCGTGTCAACTCGGCCATCGCGTCCGCTCCCAGGAACGCGAGCGCGACAGCAATCGCGCATCCGCCGCCTGCCGCGACCCATGTCAGCTTCGGCGCGGCGGTCAGGATCTGGTCCACTATCTCGGTGACTGGCAGTTCCACGTGGCGACGGGCGTAGACCTGCGCGATGGCGCGGTTCCTGCCGGTAGCCGCCGCTATCGCCTTCCCGCTGCCGGCGTGGATGAACGTGCCAGCGAACACCATGTTGCGCTGATCGTCGTGGGAAAGAACGCCCTCGAGGACCGTGTCCTGCTTCTCACTGAGGTCCGAGATGCCGGTTAGGGGCATTTCGTTCACGCGCAGACGATCCGTCTCGAACACCCGGGCGTCGGCTGGGACATAGTCACCCGCCTGCAAGTGGAGGATGTCGCCCGCCACGACGTCCCGAGCCTCGAGGTCCACGATCTCGCCATCTCGGAGAACCCTGGCCAGGCGCGGCGCTCCGGCCTCGACCATGCGCAACTGGTGGCCCACGATCGCCCGCTGGGCGGTCCTGAACGCTAGATCGAGCAGCGTGAGCGCGAGGACCGTCAGCGGGGCGCCACGGCCCCCTGCCCCGCCCGTAGACGCCCACACGATGGCAACGACTGATAGGAGTCCAAAGACGGCCGTCTTCGGCGAGGCCGCCTGCTCCGCCGCCAGGCTCCACAGGGGCCGCTCCGTGCGCACGACGAGATCCTCGTTGGCGGAATCGCGTACCCGCGCCAGCGCCTCGGTGTGCGTCAAGCCTGTCTTGAGGTGCGTATCGAAATGCCGAACGAGGAAGAGGACATCCTGGGCGTACCAATCTGCGGACATGGAAGCTTCCCTGGAACCCCTGTTTGCCGGCCGCTCGTAGGACGAGGCGGCCACGGTCGCACGACGCTGGGGCGTCGGCGATGCCGTCTGACGCGCCTATCGGTCCTCGGAGACCGTCACGCTGGCGCCGCGGAAGTCGATCGTCGTGGTGTGCACGGACGCTTCGACCCGACCCGCCGAGAACGCCCGCCGCATCGCCTCGCCGATGTCGTCCGCTCCCGTCGTGCAGTACGCGATGATGGACGGCCCCGAGCCGCTCAACGCCGCCGCCAGGGCGCCCGCCTCCTTCGCGGCGAGAAACACGGCGTCCATCTGCGGGATGAGCAGCTTGCGATGCTGCTGGTGGAGGCGGTCCTCCATCGCAACATCCAGGTAAGAGTATTCGAGCGAAGCAAACGCCGCAACCAGCAGGGCCGCGCGGCCGATGTTGTACGCGGCGTCCTCCAACGGCACGTCCGCGGGGAGGATTGTGCGGGCCGCACGCGTCGCAACGCTGATCCTCGGCACGGCGAGGACTATCTGTATGTCATCGGTGAGCTCAATCGGCAGGCTGATTACCTTTCGACCGTCGCGGCACGCAACCCGAAGGCCGCCATACAGGGACGCGGTCACGTTATCGGCGTGACCGTCCATGTCCGTCGCCAGAGCCAGCACGTCCTCGTCGCCCAGAGGCTCGGGAACAGCCGCGTTAGCCGCGAGCATCCCGCCGAGGATCGCTGACGCGCTCCCACCCAAGCCACGCTCCAACGGTATGCCGTTCAGGACGCGCATGCGTATGGGAGGGGGTTCGCGCCCAACGGCCTCGTACAGCTTCCTGAACGCCTGTAGGGCGAGGTTGTCCTCGTCCGTGGGAATGCGTTCGGCGTTCAGGCCCGTCGCCTCGATCTCAAACGGCGGGCCGCTGTCTCGGAAGGTCACGTCGTAGCGGCTGTGGATCTGGAGCGCCAGGCCAAGGGCGTCGAACCCGGAGCCCAGGTTCGATGTACTCGCGGGCACCTGCACCGTGACATGACGGTTCGCCACGTCGGACTCCTTAGCTTAGCGCGACACCGTTGCAGCGAATCCAGCGATACGAACCAACGCCTCGGCCAGGGCCTCGCGCGAGTTGGCGTAAGACAGTCTCAGGCGGCCCGCGCCATTCGGCCCGAACGAGGAGCCCCAGAGCGTCGCGACGCCAGCGTCCTCGAGGAGGCCGTGCGCGAGAAGCCTGTCGTCCGGCTCCAGAGCGGATATGTTCGGGAACGCGTAGAACGCCCCCTCTGGCTTCGCGCACCACATCCCGTCGATCGCGTTGAGTCCATCAATGAGCAGGTCTCGACGCGCCGTGAACTCCGCGTGCATGGCGGCGACGGCATCCTGAGGCCCTCGTAATGCCGCCACCCCGGCATGCTGCGTGAACGGGGCGGTGCACGAGTTCGAGTTGACCATGAGAAGCGCCATCGCGTCCACGAGCCGCTCGGGCATCACGCCCCAGCCCAGCCGCCAGCCCGTCATGGCGTACGTCTTGCTGACTCCGTCCAGGAGGATGGTCAGGTCCGCCATGCCGTCGTACGACAGGATGCTGGTGTGCGCCGATCCGTACAGGAGCCGTGAGTAGACCTCGTCGGACAGAACCCAGAAGCGGCTCTCCGTCGCAAGTTCCGCGATGACATGGAGTTCAGCGGCCCCGAGGACGCCTCCCGTGGGGTTCCCCGGGGAGTTCACGATAATCATGCGCGTCTTCGGCGTGACCAAGGACCGCAACTCGTCTGGGTCGAAGCGGAAGCCGAGATCCTCGCGCAACGGGAGTGGCACGGGTTTCGCGCCCACGAACCGGATGACGGATTCGTAGATAGGGAAGCCAGGGTCGGGGTAGATGACCTCGTCGCCGGCCTCCACGCAGGCGAGAACGGCGAAGAACAGGATGGGCTTGGCGCCCGGCGTTACGACGACGCGGCCGGGGTCGACTCGGACGCCTCTCGACGCGGAGGTGTGTTCGGCGACGGCTTCGCGCAGCTCCGGTATGCCAACCGTCGGGGCGTATCCCGTGGCGCCGTCGTGGATCGCCCGGAACGCGGCGTCGGTGACATGCGCTGGCGTTGGGAAGTCGGGCTGCCCGATCTCCAGGTGCACGATGTCCCGACCCTCCGCCTCCAAGGCCCTCGCGCGGTGGAGGACTTCGAAGGCGGACTCGGTATTCAGCAGATCGTTGCGCGCGGCAAGCGCGGGATTATGCAACAGGCGACGCCCGCAGAGGGTTGAGGCGTTACTGCAACTCGAGGTAGTAGACGCGTCCCCATTCCGTCGCGGCCCATGCCTTGCTACCGTCCGCGACCACGCCACGCATCGGCTTTGTCAGCTTCTTGGTGGTCTCGAAGATCGTCATTTGCAGTTCCACCAACGCCCACGAGGCCCCGCCGTCCTTGCTGTAGCCGACGACGCCCTGGTCGCCGCTGATCCAGAGCGTGCCCGGCGCGCCAACGTCGATGTCCCACAGATCCTCTTCGGTGGGGCTTCCGAGCATCTCCCACGTCGCGCCTCCGTCGGTGGTGCCGACGATGAGGCCGTATTTGCCGACTGCCCAGCCGTTCTGCGGGTCGGCGAACACCAGGTCGACGAAATTGTCCTCCTCCTGGTGGATAACCTCAACCGTCTTTCCGCCGTCGTCGGTCTTGAGGATGGCGCCCGCCGTGCCGGCGCCAGCCACGACGCCGTTCTTCTCATCGAAGAAGTGCGCCGCCATGAACATGATCTCACCCTCGCCGACCTGCGTGCTTGGCTGCCCGCCCTGCAGGACCTGCCAGGTGCTCCCACCGTTGGACGTGGTGACGATGGTGCTGTTCGCGCCGACGGCCCATCCCTTGTCCGCGGTAAGGAGGAACGCGCCTTGCAGATCCGCCTGCACCTTGGTCGTGCGCACGTCCCAGGTGGCGCCGCCGTCGGTCGTCGTTAAGGCTGTGCCTGCCTCGCCCACGACTACTCCGTTGTCCGCGTCGAACATATAGCCGCCGACGAGTCGCCCGGTGGCCATGGTCTTCTGGACTTCCCACGTCGCCCCGCCGTCGCCCGACACCGCTACCGAAGCCTTCTGGTCCTCCAACGACTGCTCGCCAATCAGGATGTACGTGTCTCCCGCTTGCATGCCGGCACTATAGAACTCTCCCGGGTCTTCCGATGCCCTGAGTTCCTGGGAACGCACCTGAGCGTGCGTCGCGGAATGCGCGCCCATGCCCAAGGCGAGAGTGACCCCACATACCCAAGCAAACCTACGGCCGACCATGGCGCGAGCCTCCGAATAGAACATGACGCTACGCGGGTTGAGCAGTCCCGGCATTGAACGCCGGATGATAGCACCGGGGATGACGCGGAGCAACCGGCCCGGCGCGCGTGCGCGGGTCGAGGCGGGTCGTGCACACGGGCCCTGTTGGAGGCGCCGAGACGCTCGGACAGTCGCGCGGGTCTGCTGGCGAGAAGTCGCCCGTGCGGGCGCGATGGGGTCGGGCGCGCGACGAGTGGCTAGCTCGGTTGCGGCGGCAAGGAGCCATCTCGATGGCGGTCGACGAATTCGGACCACTGCCCATGGAACAGCTGGAGCGCGAGCCGTTTCTTGCGGCCGTTGTCCTCAACGATGTCTCGAAGGGCCGACGTGTCAGGCGCGCTGGCTCCGACGGACTCGGCGTACCGCGCGACGTAGGCGCCGTGCACGTCAGCGTCGTTCCAGTCGCCCAGGCTCTCCTGCATGGCCTTGACCGGCTTGACAATGCGCTCCTTGATCCCGTCGATGCCCGCGCCCAGCAGCTCGGATGTATAGCGCAGGCGCTTGCAGTCGAGCCGGAGCTCGTGAAGAGACGCCTCAGCCCCGGCGGACACCCCCTCCTGGCGCCCAAGCACCCGGTGCAGCCCGCGGTCCACAAGTTCGGGCGCCGCCTCGCGCACGCGTCGACGCGCCCACTTTCGGGGGATGGGATGGCGTATGGGGTGGAGATCGGCCAGGAAAGCGTCGGCCTCGCGCTGGAACTGGGCGAAAGCGTCGCCAGCGAGCGCTCGGTGCATCTCTCGTTCGCGGTCGTCGCGGTCGGCTAGCATGCGCCGCCACAGGTCTGGCGTCCGCCGTGGGGCGGAGAAGCCTTGGAACGCCTCCAGCATGACGTCTAGGTCGCGGACGGCGTTGGTCTCTCGCGTCATGTCCCGCGCGGCGCGGTTCAACGGGGTCAACGCCTCCCGCCCAAACGCCGGGCGCGTGGCGCGCAGGACGGCGCGCAGCCGGCGTGACGCAACGCGGAACTGGTGCAACTCCTCAATGTCCGCGCCTGGCGCCACGTTGTCACGTCGCTCGTGGATGGACTCAATGAGACCCAGCGCCATACGATACCCCGCCGCCTGGAGGCCGTCGCTCGCACGAGCGGCGTACTGCTTGGCTCCCCTGGCCCTGAATGCCAGCGGGCGCGGCGCCACCTGGTCCCAAAGACCAGCGGCATCGGTGGCGCGCTTGGCGGCGGCTTTGGTGTTCACGTGCAATCGAAGCGTTCGCCGCGAGTCGTCGAGGAAGCCCAGGTCGTGGAGCTCCTCGGGCTCGCGCGCGAGGCAGACGGCGATGCGCAGCATGGCGGCGACCAGGGCGGCAGGGCGCCGCATGTCGGAAGGCAGCGCGTCGCCGAGGAGATCCGTGTCTGCATGCAGCGGCCCACGGTGGAGCAGGATGGCGTTCCCGATGACGTGCGCCAGGTCGGTGTCGAAGCCCGCGAGCCCGTGGCCGATCACGATGTTCCGCCCGTGCATCTCGTGGCGACTCTCGCCAAGACTCCGCCCGATGCCGTGCAGCACGGCCGCCGCTTGTAGCGGTTCGAGCCATCGGGCGCCACATGCGTGGAAGGGCCGCAGCCGCTCGAAGAGCTGGGACGCGACGCGGCTGACAGCGAAGCCGCGCGCGTTGTCGTTGCCGTACCGGTCGCACAGCGCCTCGATCGGTCTCGGCCGGCGGCCGAACCACGAGGGGATCGCATGCCCATCGGCGACCATCTGCGCAGCCGAGGCTGTGTGCATCCGCCTACCCTTGGGTCACGCCCGGAGTCGCTACGGGGGAAGCGGGCGCCACGCGGGCGACGTCGGGCCGGCGACCCAACACGCGCGCGAACCAGCCAACCTTCGGCGGCGGCGGGAGCGCCTTGATGCGCAGCGCCTGCTCGTTCGAGAGCATCACGGTAAGCCGCTCGTTGAGGCCCTCGAGATTCTCGACGCGAGGCCGCAGATGCTGCACTTCGCCCCGTGCAGTCTCCAGTTCTCGCCCAACCGCCTCGCGTTCCTGAGCAGCGGCTGCCAGCCTCGTGTGGAGTACTTCCACCTCGGCGAAGAGGGCCTGGTTCCGTTCCTGCAATTGCCGGAGCGCACGTTTCGATTTCTTGGACATTGTCCGCCCTAGAGTCGGAGCCGAGTGGCGGATCGGTGGGCACACGCGATCCCTGTGATTCCTGTGCAATGGGATACGTCGGCGGTCGGTGGCGCGTTTCGTGGAGCGGTCAGGCCTGCGTGGCTCGCTGGCGGCACGCCTCGTATAGCACGATCGATGTCGCGACCGCGCTGTTCAGCGACTCCGCAGAGCCGGACATTGGGATGGCCGCCTCCACATCGCACAACGCTCGCATCTCGTCGGTCACGCCCTTGCGCTCGTTGCCCACGATGATGATCGAGGGCTTGGTGAAGTCGCAGCCGTGGATCGGCAGGACGTCCGTTGGGACCGTGGCCACTACCTGTAGGTCTTCCGCCGCGTCGCGCGCTGCCGCGACCCACCGCGCCGCAGCCGCCACGTCGTCTACGTGAGCCACGGGCGCCGCGAAGAGCGACCCCATCGTCGCGCGAACGGTCTTGGGCGCGTAGCGATCAACCGCAGCGCCAGCGAGGACTACGCCGCCTACGCCCAGCGCGTCCACGGTTCTGATGATCGTGCCGAGGTTGCCCGGATCCCGTGGCTCCTCAATGAGGACCGCCAGCATCCTCTCCCCGAGCGCGACGCGGCCGAGATCGTCGCCTGGGGTACCGATGACGGCTATGAGTTCGGACGGGTTCTCGGGCCGCTCGCTCAGCCGCGTCAGCACCGGCCGCGTCAGCTCGATGCACACGCGCTCGTCGAGCTCGTCGAGCACCTCGAGCGCCTTCTCCGACCGCACGCTGTCGTCGTGGTAGTACACCTGGCGGATCTCCCACCCATGCGCCACCGCCTCAGCGACCGCCTGCACTCCCTCGACGACGAATTCCCCATGCAGTTCGCGGAACTTCCGCTGACGCAGCAGCTTGCGAGCGTGCTTGATGCGGGGGTTCGTCGTGGAGCTTATGAGCATGGGTGAAGGCTCCGTACGGTGTGGCGGGAGCGCCGGCTGACAGGCTGCCTCCAGACGTAAGAATAGCCCGTCCAGTGGACGGGCTATTCAAATAGCGGCCTCGGCAATACCTACTTTCCCACCCAGTCGCCCGGGCAGTATCATCGGCGTCGCAGGGCTTAACTTCCGTGTTCGGAATGGGAACGGGTGTGTCCCCTGCGCTATCCTCACCGAAACCAAGTCGGAGAAGATTATTTGACAATTGAACGCGAACGAGTCCGAGGAACGAGTGCAGCAGAAGAAGATGCATAGCGAGAGTGGGTGTTGGACAAGCCCTCGACTATTAGTACCAGTCAGCTTAGCACATTGCTGCGCTTACACCTCTGGCCTATCAACCTCCTGGTCTTGGAGGAGTCTTACTTGGTTAACCCAATGGGAGATCTTATCTCGAAGTGGGCTTCACGCTTGATATGCTTTCAGCGTTTATCCCTTCCGAACGTAGCTACCCAGCGGTGCCCCTGGCGGGACAACTGGTACACTAGAGGTTCGTCCATCCCGGTCTTGTCATACTAGGGACAGCTCTTCTCAAATCTCCTACGCCCACAGCGGATAGGGACCGAACTGGCTTGCGCCGTTCTAAACCCAGCTCACGTACCAACTTTAATGGGAGAGCAGCCCAACCCTTGGGACCTACTGCGGCCCCAGGATGTGATGAGCCGACATCGAGGTGCCAAACCGCGTCGTCAATACGGACTCTCGGACGCGATAAGCCTGTTATCCCCGGAGTACCTTTTATCCGTTTAGTCACGGCCCTTCCACGCGGCACCGTAAGATCACTAAGCCCTAGTTTCCTATCTGCTTGACCTGTATGTCTCGCAGTTAAGCTCCCTTATACCTTTGCGCTCAACGCACGATTTCCAACCGTGCTGAGGGAACCTTGGGGCGCCTCCGTTACTCTTTGGGAGGCGACCGCCCCAGTCAAACTACCCACCTGACACGGTCCCTGACTCGGATTCACGAGTCTAGGTTAGAGCTCAAACAAAACAAGAGTGGTATTCCACTGGCGGCTCCGCCGCCGCTGACGCGACAGTTTCAATGCCTCCCACCTATGCTATACATGCTGTGCCTAAACCCAATGTCAAGCTGCAGTGAAGGTTCACGGGGTCTTTCCGTCCTGCTGCGGGTAACCGGCATCTTCACCGGTATTACAATTTCGCCGAGTATCCCGTCGAGACAGTGCACCAGTCGTTACGCCATTCGTGCAGGTCGGATCTTACCCGACGAGGAATTTCGCTACCTTAGGACGGTTATAGTTACCGCCGCCGTTCACCGAGGCTTCGGGTCAAAGCTTCCAGGTTGCCCCTTCACCCATCACCATAACCTTTCGGCACCGGGCAGGCGTCAGTCCGTATACATCATCTTGCGATTTAGCACAGACCTGTGTTTTTAGTAAACAGTCGCATAGGCCATTTCACTGCGGCTCTTGCGAGCATCCCTTCTTCCGAAGTTACGGGATCATTTTGCCGAGTTCCTTAGCCAGAG
>CAYYPK010000079.1:2435-12727 GCA_964473525.1 uncultured bacterium | reverse complement strand
ACAGGATGCCAGTGACGTGAGAAGGCCGTTTACACCGAATCCTTGACACCCTCGCTTTGGTATGCTCCGGGTCAAAGGGCTTCTGGTGTTTCAGAACGCCGTAGACTATGTGGAGTAGCTTCCGCTCGATGGCGACGATGATTTGCATGGAGTGCTTGCCTCTCTCCTCTAGCCGTCGCGCCAACTCCATGGTGACGGGGTTGTGTCCTCTGGCTACCACGGCCGGCATGTACAGGCCAGCGCGTAGCCGAGAGCTTCCCACCTTGGACGCGCGAGAAGGGCGCTTCACGGACGTGCCTGACTCGTGGCGCTGTGGCGTGACTCCCGCATAGGCCGCCATCTGACAGGCCGAGGAGAACCGCTCTACCGGAGGCATCTCCGCCAGCAGCAGGCGGGCCGTCTTGCCCCCGATGCCAACGATAGAAGTCAGCAGCGCCACATCCTGCTACAACCGAGGACACGATTCCACGGTTGCCGCTATCAGGGTCTCGACTCGGGAGATCTCCTTCTCGTAGGAAGAGATCATGCGCCGTAACGACCGGACGATCTGCTTGTCGCCGTGCATGGTCTCGGCGGACTCCAGCAGGTTCCGTGTATCCCGGAGCTGGCGCTCAAGCGCCGCAGCGTGCCGTGTCCGCTGACGCAACTCGTCCACCGCCTTGGGAAGCGGAAGCCACGGTCGAGTTGGGCGACAGCAAGCGTATTCAGCGATCTGTCGCGCGTCGATGGGGTCGGTCTTCTGACGACGCAACTCGCTCCGCGCGAAGTGGGACAGACTGGTAGGGTTGACCACACGCACCGTGTAGCCGTGTTCATGCAGGAACTGCGCTACCTGCTTCCAGTAGGGCCCGGTGGCCTCCATGATCGCGTCCACTTCCCCGACATCCTGAGATTCGAGCCAACGTCTCAGGACACCAAACCCGTGCAGGTCGTTGACGACCTGGTGGCGTTCTGCGCGCTCCTGTCCCGGCTCCTTCGCCAGGTGAAGGTGCAAGCTCGTCTTGCCCACGTCGATGCCCAGCACCGCGCCCGAGGGCAGGGACAGCTCACACATCCGAGGATGGGTCGTCTGCGCCATGGGATGTTCTCTCCCCTGCGTGATTCCTGTAAGATCCTCATCGAGACCACTCTTGTCTATACGGACTCTCCGACCCTTGGGTCGGGGTCCAAGATACCGTCCGGTCTCACCGATGAGGGTTGGGGAAGGGGAGCTGATCTTCGCTCCGGGTTCCGCTTCGGATGACCGCAATCGCCCGAAGCTGACTAATGAATCTCCACAGCTTCCCATTCCCCTCCTTTCCTGAGCGTCCCCAAGAAAGCCACGAATCGCCCAAAATCGCTACATCTGTCCCATGCGACCAAGATACAAGAGTCTCGTGGCCTGGTGGGAAGCCGAGATTCTTCGTCGCGTCGCTCCTCAGAATGACAGAGCCGGGCTTTGCCGAGAACCTTAGCCATCGGCCACAGACAACGCCGGCGGGATAGCAGCCGTATCCGTCGCGGAGCCCAGGCGGAGACGAGGCCCGACCCAGCAACGCGCCCGCGCGCCGGGCCGCTACGAGCCGTCTCGGCGAGTTCAGACGAGTGGTCTCAGGCGGCGTCCCTAGAACTGTTCGCGAGTGCGACACGCTCGATTGACGGGCGGGGCGGGCTGGGGCACGATGCGCGCATGGTGATCGACTCACACATGCACGTGAACTACCACGGTTACGACGCGGACGCGCTCGTGCGCGAGATGGACGCCTACGGCATCGACGTCGCGTGGCTGCTGACGTGGTATCTGCCACCGTCCGAGGACGTGCGCGGGACACACGGAGCGTTCAGTCCCACCGCCTTCCGTCCAGACGGCACGCACGCCGGCGCCACGCTTCCAGAGCTGCTCGCCGCGCGAGACCGCCATCCCACGCGGTTCATCGCGGGGTACTGCCCCTGCCCACACGAAGGCAGCGCGCCGGAGCTGTTCCGCGCGGCGTACGAGAACCACGGCGTCCGCGTCTGTGGCGAGTGGAGCTACCGGATGCTCCTGGACGATCCGCGCAGCTTGGAGCTGTTCAGGGCGGCGGGTGAACTCGGATGCCCCGTCGTGCTGCACATGGACGCGCCGTACTTGCCCGACGGCCGTGGCGGGCACAGCTACCAGGAGCACTGGTACGGCGGCGACCTTGGCGCCCTCGACCGAGCTCTCGCCGCGTGCCCAGACACGACGTTCATTGGGCACGCGCCCGGCTTCTGGCGGTACATCAGCGGCGATGCCGACTCGGACCCGGCGGTGTACCCAGCGGGACCGATCGTCCCAGGCGGTCGCCTCTTCGAGCTGCTGGATCGCCACCCGAACCTGTGCGCGGACCTGTCCGCTGGCTCGGGTCTCACCGCGCTGCGACGAGACGCCAACCACGCGCGCGAATTCATCGCGCGGTACGCCAACCGACTGCTCTATGGCCGTGACGCTCACGGAAACGACCTGCGCGACTTCCTGGGAACGCTCGACCTACCCGGCGAGACCATGTCACTGCTCGTACGCGGCAACGCTGAGCGCCTTGTCCCAGCGAGCTAGCCCCCCAATCTCAGATAGGACACCGATGGCGTCTCACGAAGTCCAGCCCGACCGGCGATCGCTACACGGGAAGTTCTCGCGGGACCACGACCCGATCCTTACCGTCCAGGACGGTGACACGGTTCGCTTCCGCACGCTCGACGCCTCGTGGTTGATGGAGGCGCCGCGTGAGGAGTTCTCCGACACCCCGATGTTCGAACCGCGGGACGACGGCGACGCCGGTCACGCGCTGTGCGGCCCCATCGCGATGGACGGCGCCAAGCGGGGGATGACGCTCGAGGTCCACATCGGCGACATCCGCCCGGGCGCGTGGGGATTCACATTCGCGCGTGTGAGTGAGAGTGGCGACGAGGCCGAGGCGAGGGCCTATCACCGGTGGACGTTGGACGCCACGACTATGACCGCCCGCAACCAGCACGGCCATACCGTGGCGCTCAGCCCGTTCATGGGGGTGATGGGCATGCCCCCTGACGAGCCCGGCTTGCTGTCGACCGGTCCTCCTCGGGCAACGGGCGGCAACCTGGACTGCAAGGAGTTGGTCGCGGGCAGCACGCTCTATCTGCCGATCGCCGTCGATGGTGGGCTGTTCTCGGTCGGCGATGGCCACGGCGCACAGGGCGACGGTGAAGCGTCAGGCACGGCCATCGAGTGCCCGATCGACAGCGTAGACCTCACGTTCCGGCTGCGCGATGACCTGCCCATCCAGGCTCCACGGGCGCGCACGTCCGAAGGATGGCTCGCCTTCGGCCTGGATGAGGATCTCGACGTCGCGACAGAGATGGCGCTCCAGGGTGTGTTGGACTTGATGCAGGCGCACTACGGCATCGCGCGCGCCGATGCCCTGGCGTTGACAAGCGTGCTGGTCGATCTGCGGATTACGCAGATAGTCAACGGGGTGCGCGGCGTCCACGCCGTGCTGCCGCATGGCGCGCTGGCGCTCGCGGGGCGTTGAGAGCAGACCGCCATGGCGTTGCGAACTCCTCCCGCCCCGGTCGGTGTGGTCTCGTGGTGAGTCCACGTGCGCAGCGCGGCCTGGAGCGGTCACTGTACGCCGGATCGGCGCCGTGGGCGCGAGCGCGGCCGCCGGGCTGAGCGTAACCATCGACCTCGCGGCGCAGTAGCTATAGCGGCGCCGCGTACCGCTCTCATCAGGTCGATGGCATGCAGCTAGATCCGAATCTGACATCTTACGAACGCCTGCGGCTGCGTACGCACCAGGTGGTCGACAAGGCGGATGAGAACGACCAGCTAAGCAACACGGTCGATATCGCCCTTGCGTTCCTCATCGTCGCCAACGTCTTCGCGCTGACCATGGAGACGGTGAAGTCGTTCAACGACGCGTACGGGGCGTACCTCGAGGCGTTTGAGGCGTTCTCGCTCCTGATCTTCACGGTCGAGTACATCCTGCGCGTGTGGTCGTGCACGGCGGAGCCGAAGTATTCCCACCCGGTCAAGGGCCGGCTTCGCTACGTCGTCGGGCCCATGATGCTCCTGGATCTGCTCGTCATCCTGCCCTTCTACATCCCGCGCTTCATACCCTGGACAGAGCTACGGTACGGCCGAGCCATGCGCCTCCTTCGGCTCGTGAGAATCGTGAGAATCGGGCGGTATTCCGCGTCGTTGCGGACGTTCACGTCCGTGTTCATCGCGAAGAAGGAGGAGCTCGGGATCGCCGTCTTCGCAGAGCTGATACTGCTCGTGGTATCTGCGGCGCTGCTCTACTTCGTCGAGCACAACGCGCAGCCCGACGTGTTCACGAGCATCCCCGCGGCCATGTGGTGGGGTATGTCCACATTGACGACGGTCGGATATGGCGACATGGTGCCGATCACGGTGTGGGGTAGGTTACTCGCCATGGTCATCTCCCTGCTCGGGATCGCCATGTTCGCGTTGCCGGTGGGTATCCTGGGCGCTGGATTCGTCGAGGAGGTGCATCACGGAGACCACCTCGAGGCCCCCAAGTGCCCCCTCTGCGGAGACGAGCTCCCCGAGGACTTCTACGACGACTAGATCGTCGCCAGGTCGCTGGCTTCGCTGCCGGCGCGGCGGGACCATCGAGGTCGACGATCCCGCCGTTCTGACGCCTCGCGCTCTACAGCGGCCGCACCCGGATGTTGCGGAACTGCACCGGGCCGTGGTCGCCCTGTAGCATGAGCGGTCCCTCGGGGGCATCGTCATTCACCAGTTGCCCGCCCGTGGGACCGTCGATCGTGACGTTGTCGTGGATCTTGACGCCGTTGAGCAGCACGGTGAGCGTCATACCCTGAATCGTCGCGTCGATGGTCTGCCATTCGCCCGCCGGCTTGCTGGCCTCGACATCCGGGCGCTTCTGGTTGTAGAGCGCGCCGTTCTCCGCCGGGTAGTCGTACGTCTTCCCAAGGCTGTCGAGAACCTGCAGTTCGTAGCGGCCGCGCAGGTATATCCCACTGTTGCTGCCCTCGGGCACCACGTACTCGATGTGCAGCTCGTGGTCCCCGCACTCGACATCGCTCACGATGTCGACGCCGGTGGCGGTGTTGTCGAGGATGCCATTCTGGACCACCCACTTGTGCTCGCGGTCGGTGTTCCGCATGTGCCACCCGGTGAGATCCTCGCCGTTGAAGAGATCAATCCACTCGCCTGACATGGGCTATCTTCCTTCTCGGTAGGGCTGTCTGCCGTGTCGGCGGGAGAGGGTACATCGTATCGCCGCTACGCGCTTGCCGCCCCGTAACCCGCGCCGCACAATGGCGCGACACTGACCGACGCAGGGAGACCGACGCATGTCGCTGACCGTGTGGACGCAAGGTTGCATGTCCCGCATCTTCCCGCATCAGGACATTCCCACGGGCGGCCCGCAACCTACGTTCCTGCATGCGGCTCGGGGCGAGGTGGAGGCGTTCCAGATAGGCGTGCATGGCTCTCCAGACGCCCTGAACGACCTACGGGGAGAGGCGTCGGACCTCGTCAGCGGCTCGGGCGCGACGATCGCAGCCGACGCCATCGACATCCTCCATCCAGAGTACGTGCCCGTGCACTGGCATTCCGCGGGGAACGACGCGAGCGACCTCGAGGGCGACGCGCCCGGGTTCTATCCCGACCCCTTGCTACGCGCGCCGTGGCGGGGCGTCGGCCGCGTGCAGTTTCCGCACACGGTGAGCATGTGGGTACGCGTGCGCGTGCCGGTGAACGCCGTTCCGGGCGACTACGCCGGCTCGGTCCGAGTCACGTGCGGCGCTGGCTCGCGCGAGGTCGCGTTTGGCGTGCGCGTCGCCCCGTTCGCTCTCCCGGCGACCTCTGGGTTCCTGATGACTAACTGGCTACTGCCCGGGCCGATACTGAAGTTCCACGGGATCGAGCCGCTTACCGACCAGTTCTGGGACGTCATGGCCCTCTACGCCAGGAACCTGGCGGCGCATCGACAGAACGTCGTGCTGACGCCGCTCTTCCCCATGGCGAGCACGGGCGGCGTGGTGGGCGGCCGCACGCAGGATCAGCTGGTCGACATTACGCGGGACGCGGACGGCGGGTACGCGTTCGACTTCGCGAACCTCGAGCGGTGGATCGAGCTGTTCCTCGGCCACGGTTTCCGTCTCATCGAGGGCGGTCACCTTGCTGGCGGTTCGACCCGTCCATCGGCGGTCGCGGTGCGGGACGGCGATGTCGTCACCAGGCGGACGTTCCCATCGACCGCCGACGAGGAGTACCGCGGCTTCCTCGGTCAGTACCTGGCCGCGCTGCGCGGCTTCCTCGACGCGCGAGGATGGCTGGACCGGTTCTGTCTGCACCTGTCCGACGAGCCCCACGGTGACCAATTCGACGCGTACACGGACCTCGCGAAGTTCGTGAAGAGCGTCGCGCCTGACATCCCGCTCATCGACGCGATGGGGCGCGCTGAGTACGCCCCGTACGTCGACCACCCCGTGCCCCTCGAAAGCGCGTACGAGGAGTTCACGGCTCAGGACGGGGTCGTCAAGGAGGACGTGTGGTTCTACTACTGCTGCGGACCTACGGGAGCGTGGCCCAACCGGTTCATCGACTACCCATTGATCCGCACGCGCATCTTCACGTGGCTTGCCTTCAAGCATGGCATCCCAGGCTTCCTCCACTGGGGTCTTAACCACTGGGGATGGCACCGGCCGAACTACCGCGCCGAAGAGTACAACCCGTACGACAACACCACGGGCGGCTCGCTCCAGGCGGGAGACAGCTACCTGCTCTATCCGCCACGCATGCCCCAGGAGAGCCACGAGCCGGTAGACTCCATTCGGTGGGAGATCGTGCGCAAAGCCATGGAGGACTACGAATACCTCGTCCTGCTGCGCGACGCGGCGGAAGGTGGTGGCGATGTCGGCGCGCGCGCGGCCGGGATGCTCGAGGAGTTCGAGCAGCGCATTGTCCCGAGCTTCACCGAGCACACGCGCGACGCCGCCTACCTCGAAGTGTTCCGCCGCCGCGCGGGGCGCGTGATCGCGCAGGCTCAGACTCGCTGACCGACCGTGGGAGCAAGAGACGCGATGGCGCCAGACGCCGACAGCCCGGACGAGCACGATGCCCGACTCGTGGCGAACGTGCGGCCGCCGGACTGGCGGAACCCCACGCCGGATGGGCGGTACAACCTCGTGGTCGTCGGCGCTGGACCCGCGGGCCTCGTGTGCGCGGCGGGCGCGGCGGGCCTGGGCGCCAAGGTCGCGCTCATTGAGCGCCACATGATTGGCGGCGACTGCCTGAACGTCGGCTGCGTCCCTTCGAAGGCCCTCATCAGGTCTTCTCGGGCCGTCGCGGACATACACCGCGCGGCAGCCGTCGGCGCGCAAGCCTCGGAACCAACCGTTGATTTTCCCGCCGTCATGGCGCGCATGCGGCGGCTGCGCGCCGACGTCAGCGCCGACGACGCAGCCGTGCGCTTCCGCGACCTGGGCGTGGACGTCTACCTAGGCGACGCGCGATTCACGGGACGGGACGCCGTAAGCGTTGCCGGTCAGACTTTGCGGTTCGCCAAAGCCGTGGTCGCCACCGGCGCTCGCGCGGCCCTTCCCAAGATTCCAGGACTTGCGGAAGCCGGCTATCTGACGAACGAGACCGTGTTCTCACTGCGCGAGCTGCCTCGCCGCCTGGCGGTGATCGGCGGCGGACCCGTGGGATGTGAGTTGGCGCAGGCGTTCAGTCGCCTGGGGAGTGAGGTGACGCTGCTGCACCGCGGCGCCACGCTCCTGGCGCGTGAGGACGGGTACGCGTCTAAGCTCGTCGACCGCGCGCTACGGCGCGCCCGCGTGGCTGTCCAGCTGGTGGCGACGCCAACGCGAGTGCACAGCACTGGCGGCGGGAGGATCGTGACGTTCCAGCGCGAGGACGGCGAGTACTCCGTCGAGGTGGACAGCGTGCTGATCGCCGCCGGGCGGGCGCCCAACGTTGAAGGCCTCGGCCTCGACGAGGCGGGCGTGGCCTACGACTCGCGCGAAGGCGTGCGTGTCAACGACCGTCTGCGCACGACGAACCCGAAGGTGTACGCCGCAGGCGACGTCTGCATGGCCGAGAAGTTCACGCACGCGGCGGACGCAGCCGCGCGGATCGTCCTTCGGAACGCGCTCTTCCACGGCAGACAGCGGCTGAGCGATGTCGTCATCCCGCGCTGCACGTACACGGACCCCGAGGTCGCGTCCGTCGGTCTCACCGCGCGCCAGGCGTCGGATGCGGGCGTCGCCATCGACACGTACCAGCGCGAGCTGGGCGACGTGCACCGCGCGATTCTTGACGGAGAAGCCGAGGGTGTCGCCGCCGTCCACGTGCGGCGCGGCACGGACAGGATAGTCGGCGCCACGATCGTCGCGCGGAACGCCGGCGACATGATCAATGAGATAACGCTGGCGATGGCGCACGGCGTGGGGCTTGGGAAGCTTGCGGACGTGGTTCACCCGTACCCCACGCAGGCCGAGGTCATCAAGCAGATCGCGGACACCTACAACCGAACGCGACTGACGCCGACGGTGCAGGGATGGTTCGCGCGCTGGATGAAGTGGACGCGCTAGCTGTCGGACGCCGTCACGGTCGCGAGCCGACGGCCCGCGAACCGCGCGCCAGCGATGTTGAGAGCCGCCGGCCCGAGCCCTAGTTCGCCCAAAGCTCCCGCGACGTAGACGCCGCCGCCCCAGGCGAGCTGCTCATCGACGATCGGGTACCCGCACGAGGCGGTGGGTAGCGCCATGTCCTCAATGGCCTCATCGAGCCACGCGCCGCCAGGTCTGCGGTTGTCGAATCCTGTCGCGAGCAGCAGACGGTCAGTGAGGAGGGGCTCGCCGCCGTCGATGTGTAGACACACGTCGCCGTTAGACGCGAGGTCGGCGCCGTCCACGGTCGCGACCACGTGCGTCAGTCTGCCGAGGCCGACGGCCAGCTCTAGAGACGCCTCGACGTCGGCCGTCACGGAGCCTGGGTACCTGCCGGCTTCGATCATCTCTCGTCGTCGGTCGAACTCAGGCTCACGCCACAGCCTTTCCGGGCCGGCCGGCCTGATCCATTCGACGTCCGTGTCGAAGTCATGACAGCGGGTCGGGCCGCGGGACAGGAGCGTGACGGCGCCTTGCCCTACCTTGGCCAGCGAAACGGCTGTCTGCACGGCCGTCATGCCGCCGCCGACAACTACGCAGTGACGCCATGCCGTTGCGTCGTTGGTATCGAAGCCAGGCGCGCCTACGTGTGCGACGCTGGGCTTCGGGAGTCGGTCCGCCCACGCAGGGAGTCGCAACTGCTCGGTAAGACCCATGGCGAGGAGCACGCGCTTGGCCTCAATGCGTCCGGCAGTTGTCTCCACCGCAAGACCCCCGGGCGTCGGCGCCAGACCCGTCGCTCTCCCCTGAATCCGCAGGTCGCGCAGGCCGTACCGCTCGATGACCCCGTCCGCGTGATCGTTGAAGACCGTCAGCGCCGCGCGTCCTCTGCGAGGGGCCAAACGGCCAGGCGCCTCGCCCGGATGGTCGCGGCGGTACAGGAACAGGCTCAGAGGATCCTCCGCCAGGTGATCTTCCAGAGGCGAGCGGAGGAACTGCATGCCGCAGTTCCGCGTGCACTCCCGCCACCTCTGGAGCGGCTGTGGATGTGGATCCAGCACGCGGACGGCGTCCCGGCCGCGCGGGATCGCGGCGCTCAGCACGCGCGACAGGTGCGTGCCGTGAATCCCGCCGCCAACAATGAGCCAATCGAGCATTGTGTGCGTTCGGCGCTCCATCTCCCCGTCGCCACCCCACGCGCGACGCTGGTACCCTCATGATACTCGCCTTCGGGACAGGTCTGTACGTGACACGGGCCGCCACTCGGGCGGCCCGCGCCTGCGTCGGTAGTGTAACGGGTCACTCAGGGGGCGGATGCCGTAGCCGGCGCCTCGCCGCCCGTGAGCAGCGCGCGGAGCCCGCCGCCGTCGGCGCCCATGGTGAGTATGCGGCGCGATCCGTAGTCGCCGGCCGCGAAGACAATGTCGCGGCCCTGGGGGGACCACTGCACGGCGGACGTGGCGGCCGGCTGCGTCGCCAACCTCACGGGGGCGCCACCGCTGGCGTCCACGACGAACAGGCCGTGGAACCCATCCCTGTCGGACGCGAAGGCAATGCGCCGCCCATCGGGAGACCAGGTGGGCGCCGCGTCACGCGCCGCGTTGCTCGTGAGCGTGTGAGTCTCACGCGTCTCGACGTCCACGACCGCGATTTCCCAATCGCCCGGAGTCGCTCTAAGCGACATGAAGACCAGGCGTCGCCCATCGGGCGAC
>CAYYPK010000079.1:0-2385 GCA_964473525.1 uncultured bacterium | reverse complement strand
GTGGTAGCCAGCCGTCTGAGTGACATTGCGCGCGCCGGTCCCGTCGGCGGCCATCACGAAGATGTCGCCGCGGACGAACGCGATGCTCTCGCCGTCGGGTGACCAGACCGGCCAGAGGTCGTCCTTGCCGTCCTTCGTTAGTCGTGCCGCACGGCCGCCACCAGCGTCCACGACGTAGATGTCCGCGTGCCCCGCGCGGTCGGACTCGAATGCGATGCGCCGCCCGTCAGGCGACCACGACGGCCGGTGGTCACACCCATCGGCGCGTGTCACGTTCGTGAGACCGCTGCCGTCTGGCTCGACCACGTGCACGTCCCATTCGTAGGCGCCGCCACGGCTAGACACGAACGCGATGAGCCGTCCGTCAGGCGACCAGACGGGGTCGCGGTCGATCGTCTCAGCGCCTGTTATGCGCACGGGATCCGAACCGTCGGCGTTTGCCACGTAGATGTCGGTCGACGCCTGGCGCCCCCGGTTGGAGGCGAAGGCGATGCGGAGGCCGTCGGGAGACCACGCCGGCGCGTGATCGTCCGCCATGAGGGCTGGTTGTGTAGGCGATGCGGCTTCAGCGGCTGAGGCGCTGGCGGCGCTCGGAACGGCGGTCACGTCCGCCGACGCTGGGAGCGCGGCAGCGACGCACAACGCGCCGCCCGCCACCAGGCAGAGGCGGAACGTGTCTCGGAGAGATGTCATGGTCGATCTCCATGGGTCCCACGGGTATTGCCCGCCATCCACGGCGGGAGCTCCGGTCGAGTGGCATCTATCCTCCGCGTCCGTCGCGCGGTCCACGCGCTTACATGTGGAAATGCGACGACGGTGGCGATGGTCAATCGGCGAAGGGCGGGAGCAAACCGACGTACATTACTGGACCTGCGGATGCACCCGCGTCCCTTCAGCGGATTCCATCTCATATAGAAGATGCGCGGGACACGTCCGCGGTTACGGTGGAATGCCGTCGGCGGGACGTACGAGGGCCGCGAACGGCATGCACGAACGGTCTAGATGTGGCGACCTGGCCTGGCGGTTGAGGACGCGCGCGAACGTCGAGGAGTAGGCGCCCGCTGAGGCGCGCTGAGCGCCCTGCGGCGCGACGCAATCAGGGGCGGCCATCTTGTCGACGGCCGCCCCTGATGAAGCGTTGCTCGTGCGATGCCCCTAACGGCTCTTGAGCGCTGACCACGTTGTGGCGAGCTTGCCGCCGGCCTCTACTGCCGCGGACGAGCCACCGTAAATGACGGCGATGGCCGTCGTGTCGATGGAGCTGTCCGACCAGCGCGCTTCGTTGGGCGAACCGGCGGCCAACTCAGTCGCGCCGTGGTTGTCCGAACCTGCTGCCGTGATGTCGTGTGCGGGTTCGGCGTCGGCGGAGACCATGGTGGACACGCCAGGGCTGACCGCGACGAGTGTGCCGTTCAGCCACGCTGCGTACTGGTCGTCATAGTCCGCCAGCAGTTCCATGGTCGAGAGGGTAGCCGCGCCGGCGATGTCGAACGTGTAGCGCGTCAGAATGACGAGCTTGCCGGAGCCGACATCGGTGTTGTCATCGCCGTCACCGAAGCCGACGCCAGCGACGCCCACTTCCCACGAGGAGTCGTCGAATGTGACCTGCGTCCACCCGGCGTCGGGCGCCGTGTCAACCAGGTACGTTACGGTGTCGCCTTCATCGGCGTGGATGCCGCTGGCGCTCTGGAGACGCAGGAGGAGGCTGATGTCACTGCTGCCAGGACCGTCGTTGAAGTTCGCGCCCACCAGCACGTTGCCGGTGTCGAATATCATGAGTGGATCGACGCCAGCGACCGCTGGCAACGCCAGACCGAGAATCAACGCCAGCGGAACCATAGCTTTCCTGTACATGCGCACTCTCCCCGTGGCAGAAGCCACGTTTGCTTGCCCTGGGACACGGCGGTGCCGTGCCGACTCGTCCGCGCCAACGCGCCGTGCGGAATACGCGACGGCCGCCGCTCCGTGGCGCCAGTCAGCGGCGCGAACGCGTGACACCCCTGTCGGAGTGTGGCCGACGCGGGCCGCCACGTCAACAGGCGCCATGGCTGGCTCCCGCAGGGCGAGATGTCGCCATGCCGCGACCCCGTGAGCCGACGGATGTTCGCGCCGTCAGCATCCATTACGTAGATGCCCGGCGGGCCGTCGCGCGACGACTGGAACGCGATCTGCGCGCCGTCGGGCGACCACGCCGGAGCCGTATCCATCGCGAAGTGCGTTGTCAGACGTCGACGACCCGTACCGTCCACATTGATGACGTGGATGTCGAGGCCTCTGATCCGGCCGTCCTCGGCGGCAAACGCGATCTGCGTGCCATCAGGCGACCAGTCCGGCTCGTATTCGAGGTCGGGGTGCTGCGTCAGATTGCGTTTGTTGCGGGCGTCA
>CAYYPK010000078.1:0-13086 GCA_964473525.1 uncultured bacterium | reverse complement strand
CGGAGCCAGTCGGTGTAAGTCGACTTGACAAGGTCATGCAATATCAGAATGACAGCCTGGCGCCAACGCCAGCGCGGAACCGCCTGCCTCCGTCGTGGCGTACGTGGCGCCGTCGTGACTGTACCCCTTCGCCCTCACGCCGCGTGTGCTAGAATCCCCGTTATTGGTATCGCACGCGGACAATCGCGCGAAGGAGGAGCGACGATGCTTACGCGACGGCAGAAGCAGCATTTCTACGAAGAGGGATACGTAGTCGTGCCGGGGGCGGTACCTCGGCTGATGGTCGACGCGGCTCGTCAGGCCATCAACCACTCTGTTGGGTCCGTCGGGGTGCAGGAGGAGAACAGCGCGCAATACAGACCAGCGGCGTTGTGCGACGAGCTACGTAGCCGGCCCGTCATGACCGACCTGTTCAACAGTTCCTCCGTCATCAAGGCCGCCGAGTCCATGATCGGCGAGGGGAATCTGCATCCGGCGGGTGGTGTACAGATCGCGCTCCGGTTCCCACGCGAGCTCGGCGCGGACCCCGGCGAGCCGCGAGGGCACCTCGACGGCCTCGGTAGCGGCACGAACGGGACCCCCAAGGGCGAATACGTCAGAGGGTTCACCGCGCTGGCCGTCATCTATCTCGCCGACGTGCCAGAGCCGTACAGCGGCAATTTCACCGTGTGGCCGAAGTCGCACACGTTCTTCCGTGACTACTTCACCGAGAACGGCCATGGCGTGCTGTCCGAGGGCATGCCTCGCGTGGACATGCCCGAGCCGCCGGTCCAAATCACGGGATCCGCGGGCGACCTGGTCCTCGCGCATCATCAGATCGTCCATACGGCGGCCCCGAACGGATCGGCTAATATTCGGTACGCAGCCATCACGCGTCTGCGCCATCTGGACATCAAGCAGAACGGCCCAGACGTCTACACCGACATCTGGCGCGAGTACCCGGAGCTGCGCGCCGAGTTCGAGCAGGAAGCCGCCTAACGAGCATGGACCACCACGACCACGGCCTCGGGCGTCGCGCCTTGGCGCGTCACGCCTTCGTCCACGCCGCCATCGCGTCCATTTACATCGTGATCGTGGCGTTCCTCTTCTACGCCGGGCAGGATGTGCTGAAGACGCGGAACGGCCCCCTCGCGGTGGCGTCCTACCTCTTCCTCGTCGTGTTGTCGGCGACGTTCCTCGGCGTCGTGGTGTTCGGCAAGGCGGCTATGTGGTACGTCGATGGCCGCCGGTCGGACGCCGTCTCCCTGGCTCTCTACACCGTGGCGTTCTTCTCGTTAATCACGGCAGCTGCGTTCGCCGTGCTGCTCGCTTAAGACAGACCCTACGACATCCCTGCGCTATCCAGTGGGGCTTCCAGTCTCACCGGCGCAACCGCAGCCGTTGAGGGGCTAGGCCGACCAGGTTCCGAGAAACCTTACACACACACGCCGTTGTATAGCGCGTTGCCTGCCGGACACTCCGCGCGCGAATGCCTATGATCCTAGATGGATGGCGGGACGCCCCGGCCGACGAACGGTGGAGACCGTCTCAGCCCAGACCGCGTTGGCGTTCCTGGTCGTTGGATAGGCGTGCGGAGCGTCAAGGCGTTGACCTCGTCTGGACGCGTAGCCGATTGCGCGCGTCGCCCCAACCGACTGTTGTGGAATGTCCCTCGCGGCTTGCAGTGCGGGCCAACCGCCATGCCACGCGGCGTTAACGCGCCGCACTCACGTTCTGCTCGACGTTTGTCCCACAGCCAGCTTGCCCCACTGGCTTGGTCGGTCTTGCTAACTGACCAGCCGCAACAGGCCCGGGGAAGTTGGCGCCAGTCGGCGTTGACGGCGATGCCGTCAGCGCCCGACCTGGCCTTCGAAATGCGCTACCCGTCATGACATCTGCGGTGGCGGCTCCGTGCTGCGCTGGCACACGCGGGCCTGGCTGCTCTCTGTCAGCGGCGTGCTACTTGCGCACCACCATGCGCCGCGCGCGGCGAACCGACCCCGCCTGGAGCTCATACACATACACGCCGCTCGCCACCCTTTCGCCCGCGCCATTCAATCCGTCCCAATACGCCGCGTCGCCACGGGACCGGTAGGAGCCCGGAGGCAACCTACCCAGGTCCAGCCTGCGGACCAGGCTGCCTGTGACGTCGTAGATCCGTACGGTGGCATCCGCATCCTCGGCGATGTCGAACGGTATCCACGTCTCCGGGTTGAAGGGATTCGGGTAGTTCGGCAGTAGGGCGGTCGCCGCTGGCGTCATTGCACGCAGGATCCGCTCGAGGGCGGGCAGCCCACGTTGATAGACGACAGACCCGTCGTCACGCGCGCGCGCCTCGTCGATCCACGCTTGCGTCTGGGACAGCGCGCTCGGCGCCGCCGCCGGTGCCATGCTGCCCAGGTCCGACCGCGCCACGTGGATCACCACCATGTCGGCGAAGTCCAGCACGCCGTCACCGTTGAGGTCGGCTCCAGGCCTGCTGGCGGCGGACGCGCCGAACAGCGGGGCGAACGCGACGATGTCGGTCAGCCCCACGGCGCCGTCGCGATCTATGTCCTCAGGCTTCCTAAGAGCGGAAGGCGCGGCCGGCGCGGCGATGGGAACGGCGAAGGCAAACTCCCACGACCCACCGTCGGTCATCACGTCAACGGCAAAGGCGACGCTCGGCCCCACGGATTCCCCAAGATCGACGGTGAAGCCGGCGTTGTTGCGCGCCAGGCCGCCCGGCCACGTCGAATGTGTGACCTTTGAATCCACCACTGTCACGTTCACGTCCTCGGAGCTCAGCGTCACGGTGACGACGCCGGCGTCGACCTGCCCGTCGTTCTTGAGGCGCACTCTCAGCTCGACACGCTCCCCGGGCTCGGCCAGTCCGTCGCCGTCGCCCGTCGTCTTGTCGCGCGCCCACGCGTTCCGATAGGCGAACGTCGCCGGGGACGGCGTGATCGGCAGCGTGAACGGGAACTGCCACGGCCCGCCGTTGTCTGCGGTCACGTCAATGCGGAAGTCTGCGGAGCCGGAGGCGTCCGCCGAAATCACGGCGGTGTGACCGACGTTGGTGCGCGCCTCGCCCGCGGGCCATGACGCGTGGAGCACCGACTCCTTCTGGACGCTCGCCTGACCATCAACGCTGACCAGAGTCACGACCACGTTCTCCAGCGACGTGATACCCTCGTTCTTGAGCCGCGTTCGCACCTCTATCCGCTCGTCGGGGTTGAGGCTGCCGTTTGCGTTCCCCGTTGTCTTGTCCCGTCCCCAGGCGTTCCGCAACACCATTCCGAGGGGCATCGGGGTCACTGGCAACGAGTATGCCAGCTCCCACGGCCCGCCGTTGTCCGCCTCGACCGTCAGCGTGAACGACACAGCTTCGGTTACACCGGAGCCGATGTCGACAAGCAGCCCCACGTTGTTGCGCGCCTCGCCTACCGGCCAAGTGGCGTAGGTCAAGACTCCCGCCACGATGTCAACTCCCGACGTGGTCGTGGTCAGGGTCACGGTGACGTTCTCTGCCGCGACAGCTCCGACGTTCTTGAGTCGCGCGCGCAACTCAATGCGTTCCCCGCCGTCGGCTTCGCCGTCTCCGTCGCCCGTGACCTTGTCCCGCGCCCAGAAACTGCGTGACACCATCTCTGCCACGGGCGCGACTGCGATCGTGTACGCGAACTCCCACGGTCCACCGTTGCTGGCCACAACCTCGACTGTAACCGCTACATCGCCGACCGCGTCGGGGCCGATGACGGCGATACCGGGCACGGTTCGCGCCGCGCCTGCCGCCCAACTGCCGTACGTCGTTGGCGCGCTCGTGATCTCGATGTGTGGGCTAGCAGAGCGCAGCGTGACGACGACGTCCTCGGCGTCAACGGGGCCGGCGTTCTTGACACGCACCCGCGTCTCTACGCGTTCGCCGGGCTCGGTCAGCCCGTCCGCGTCACCTGTCACCTTGTCGCGGACCCAGAAGCTGCGCTCGACGAAGCGCGGCGGCGCGATTACTGGTAGCGCGTAGGGAAACATCCACGGTCCACCACTGTCGGCGGTGACGGTAACCGTGAGAGCGACCGATCCCGACGCCGTCGGGCCGATGTCCAGCGCGAGCCCGACGTTGTTGCGGGCCTCGCCTATGGGCCACGTCGCGTGTTCGACGCGGCCGTCGACAATCGAGACGTCTGGATCCTGTGTCGTCAGCGAGACGGCCACGTTGACGGCCTCGGCATCGCCGTCGTTCCGGAGTCTGACGCGGAGCTCCAGGCGTTCCCCAGGGTTGGCTACGCTGTCGTCGTTGCCGGTGTCCCGATCTCTGACCCAGACGCTGCGCAACGCCAGGTCCGGCGCGGGCGGAGCCCCGACGACTGGGAACATGAAGGTAAACTGCCACGGCCCGCCGTTGTCAGCGGTCACGTTCACCGTCACCAGCGCGTCGTGTGTCGCAGCGTCGGGCGAGATGCTCAACTCGAGGCCGACGTTGTTCCGTGCCATGCCCACCGGCCACGTGTCGTGGGTTACGGCGGCCTTGACCACCGTCACGTCGGGGTCGGAGAGCGTGAGCGTCACGCTGACGTTGCGTGCGTCCGCCGCTCCCTCGTTCTTCAGGCGAACGCGGGGCTGGATACGCTCCCCGGCGTCGGCCTGTCCGTTCCTGCTCTCAGCCGATGGTTCGAAGATCCAGGAATTCCTCTGTACGAACGTCGGCGTGGCTGCGGCCACCGTAACGGAACCCGCCATTGCCGATGTAGGTATCCGCCCTTCGTTAAGGCGGACGTTGAGGACTAGCGCGACATCGCCGGCCGCGGAGGTGTCAACGTCGAACAGCACGTACACCAGGACTCCGGCCCCGACCGCGGCCACTCCGTTCGACATGGCGACGTTCATAGCACCGGTCGTGCCGTCGACCGTGACGTGCGTGGAACTGAGCCACCCGTCGAGGAGCGTGCCGTTCGCGTCGACCCCGGTTGCCGTGAGCGCCGACGCGTCGTAGGTGATCGCGGCGTCCACGCCTATGAGGTCGAGACCGGTGACGGTGGCCGCGGAGAGTGGTATTGCCACGGAGGAGCCGGGCCCGGCGGTCACGGATCCGAGCGCCACATCGACGGCGTGTGCGAGGGAGACGCCGCTCAGGAGCGCGACGGCCACAGCGGCGCACAGGCGCGGCGAAGACAGCATCTTCTTGCCTTTCACGTGCGCTACTTGCGCAGAATCATCCTGCCAGCCGCGGAGCGCGCGCCGGCCCGTAGGCGGTACACATAGACGCCCGACGCCGCCGGCTCCCCCGAGGTGTTTCGACCGTCCCAGTAGGCTGCGGTGTCCCGGGTTGCGTAAATGCCGGTGTTTCGGTGGCCCAAATCCAGGCGTCGCAGGCGCTTCCCGTGCAGGTCGTAGATGTCCACCAACACGTCGGACCCCTCGCTAAGCTCGAATGGGATCCACGTCTCTGGGTTAAACGGGTTGGGGAAGTTGGCGTGCAACCGGAATTCGTACGGCTGTATCGCGTAGCTCTGCGCGCGCGGCACGCCGACCGAAATCTCGTTGATCGTCGCCTCGGTGACGCGGACACTGGTGGCAGTCGGCTCCCGCACGTCGCCCCGCGCGGCCAGGGCTATCTCCAGAAACGCGCCACCAGCGAAGGGATACGTCCGGGCCACAACCGCTCTGATGCGGCCGTCGGCAACGGTGTAGTCGGACAGGGTACCTGCGCCGCCGTCACCAGCGAATTCCACCGACACCACCTGTAACGCGGTCGTGTCGTACGCCACGTCGAACTGGCCAGACCATATCGGCTCGGATGCGTCGACGTGAACGGCGAACGTGACGGGGTCGCCGGGCCGCGCATCGATAGGCGATGCGTGCGTTTGGATCTGTATGTCGGAGGCAGTCAAAGCTGACGGCGCCGCGCTGACATCTTCGACTGGGAACAGCTCAATCGCGCCCGAGGCATAGCGGAGGATCAGCCCGGCGTCGAACGCGCTCACGGTTCCGTCGGCGCTGACGTCCGCTGTCCGCCGGGCGCTTCCTGCCGGCAGCGGCCCTGCGGCCCAGACAGCCGTGGTCGACTCGATCGGGAACGAGGTCAGCGCGCCGGAGCTGTATTGCAGCACATGCCCTGCGTCAAGGGCGCCCACGACGCCGTTCCCGCCCACGTCGCCGTATAGAAGCACCTCGTCTACGCTGAAGACACCGTTGTACGGCACGGCGGCGATCCCGCCTTCGTTGAGCGCGACGCGCGCGAACCGGAGGGTGCTGCCGCGGCCGCCCGCCGCGGCGCTCTGCACATCGAAGAGCACGTACAGCAGCACCCCGCCCCCGCCAATCGGGGTCGTGCTCGCCGTGGCCACCGTGATGGAGCCGTCAGCGATTGTGGGCGACACCGCCCACCCCTCCGTGAGGGTACCCTCCCGCTCAATCCCGACGGCGGTTAGGACCGTCGCGTCGTACCGCAGGTCGAACTCGACACCGATCAGCCCAAGGTCCGTCACGTCCTCAACTGCGATCGGCACGCGCACGGCGGTGGCCTCCGGCAGCCCGTGCGTGTCCACCGCCGTCACGCGGATGCGGGATTGGCCTGCGTCCGACAACCCCCACAGCTTCACTTCCCCGTAGCTGACTGCCGCGAGCATGGAGCCGTCGGGCGCAAACGCGATGTTGTTCACGGCCGAGGTGTGTCCGTCGAGGCTGGCGGTTTCCTGCCCGGTGACCGGATCCCAGAGCTTGACGGTTCTGTCCTGGCTGCCGCTTGCGAGCGTCGCGCCGTCCGGGGAGAACGCGACGGTTTGGACCAGTTGCGAGTGCCCTTCCAGAGCACCGATTTCCTGCCTGGCGACTATGTCCCACAGTTTCACCATGCGGTTCAGGCTCGCGCCTGCGAGCGTAACGCCGTCAGGGGAGAACGCAACGGACCAGAAGTCGTCGTCGCTTCCCCACAACGTTGTGACGTTCTGCCGTGCCGCCACATCCCAGAGGGCCAAGCCGGCGCCGTTGCAGACTGCAAGCGTGGATCCGTCGGGCGAGAATGTGATCCAACTGGGGCTACCGGCGGGCGCCAGCACGCCGACTTGCTGCAGGGAGGCCGGATCCCACAGCGTGATTGCTCCCCAGTAGCTGGCGCCCGCGAGTACCGCTCCATCCGGGGAAAACGCGAGGGCGTCGACGCTCCCAGCTTGTGGTGTCAGGGTCGCGATCTCCGCCAGAGTGGCTGTGTCCCAGATCCTCATCATCGACTCTTCCTCGCCGGCCGCGAGCATCGTGCCGTTCGGCGAAAACGCCACGGATGTGACATGATTCCCTGAGGATCCGCCCACGGTAGCGATCTCCTGCCGTGTCGTCAGATCCCACACCCTCACGTAATCGCCGCCTGCGGCCGCGAGTGTCTCGCCGTCAGGGGAGAAGGCGACGCCGACGAGCACAGTGGCGTCCCAGCGTAGAATGTCGATCACTTCCGGGGGCGCGGCGGAGGCCGACGCCGCGAACACCAGGTGCAGCACAGCCGCCAGCGCCAGGCTGCTCATCTTTGCGGCGTTGCGTGCGATGGTTGCCCGGCCATTCGTCCTGCCCGCCATGTCGACTCCTCTCTTATGCCTGCCCGGCCGACGCCCGAAGCGATGTGGCCCGCGTGGCCATCTCGCGGGCTCTTCCCAGCCGACCCGCACCCCGTAGAGTCTAGCCCGTCGCCACAACTCCCGCAATATGGAATCGAGACCAGACATGATTGGCTGCCGCGGGCTTCGGCTGGCCGCGAGGCGACCGTTGCGTCCGCCGCCTGCCTGAGCGAACCTGCGTAGGCAGCGCGTTCCCGGTGCGTCATCTTCGCAGCAGGAGATCGGACATGGGATGTCGTCGAGTCTGGCGGGTCGTTCGGTGTCTGGTCTCGCTCGCCGTGGTTGCTGTAGCCCAAGCCCCGCCGACGCCCGAGGACGCCCTCGGGCGCCCAGTAGGCACAGACTTCCAGCTCGCCGACTGGGACGACGTCCAGAGCTACTTCCACGACCTATCCGACGCGAGCCCAAACGTGCAGGTGCAAGTGGTCGGCGAGACCACCGAGGGCCGGGATCTGATAACGGCGGTGATCTCCGACCCGCGGAACCTGGCGCGGCTGGACGAGCTGAAGGCGACAGCGCAGCGCGTAGCAGACCCGCGCGGCATCGCGTCCGAAGACGAGGCGCGGGCGCTGCTAGACGACGCGCGCTTGTTCCTGTTCATCTCCTGCAACATCCACTCGACGGAGATCGCGTCGCCCGAGATGTCCATGCAACTCGCTTACGAGTTGGCGACATCGGAGGAGGAGCCGTGGGCGTCGGCGCGCCGTGAGATCGTGGTGGTGCTCATCCCCAGCGTGAACCCAGACGGCATGGACCGCGTCGTTCAGTGGTACCGCAGGATCAAGGACACTCCCTACGAGACGGCGTCGCTGACCGAGCTGTACCAACGCTACGCCGGACACGATAACAACCGTGACTGGTTCGCGCTGTCTCTGAAGGAGACCCAGATCGTCACCTCCCTCCTCTATCAGGAGTGGTTCCCACAGGTCTACTGGGACGTCCACCAGAAGACCGCGAACCGCGAGCGGATGTTCGTGCCTCCCTACCGCGACCCGCTCAACCCGAACATCGACCCTGAGCTCGTCGGCAACATCGCCGCGATCGGCGGACGCATGCTGATGGACCTCACCGCGGAAGGCCTCTCCGGCGTCGCAACTGGCGTCACCTACGACATGTGGTGGAACGGTGGGAACAGGAGCGTGCCGCTGCGGCACAACATCGTGGGTCTCCTGACCGAGATGGCGTCCGCCGCTCTCGCCACTCCTCTCTACTTCGCCAAGGACGACCTGCGTGGCCCCGGCGACATAGAGTCCGGCTACGCGCCTTCGAATAGGTTCCCGAACCCATGGCCAGGCGGTTGGTGGCGTATTGGCGACATCGTGGAGTACGAACTCGCCGCCGCGCGGTCGCTTCTGGGCACGTTGTCACGCGAGCCGGACAGATGGCTGCAAGGCGCGCTGAACGTCTCACGCCGCGCCGTAGAGAAGGGCGAGATGGACTCGCCGCACGCATGGCTCATCACCACCGACAACCGCGACCGCGACGCCGTCAAACGCCTACTCGGCGCGCTCATTCACGGCGGCGTCGAAGTCCACGTCGCCGAGACCGACTTCGAAGCCGACGGTCTCACCTACGGCGCGGGCACGCTAGTCGTGCCTCGCGCACAGCCGTACGGAGCCTACGCCAAGGATCTGCTCGAGGTGCAGCGCTATCCAGACGGGCTCGCGCCCTACGACGTGTCGGGATGGACCCTCTCCATGCTGCTCGGTGTACGAAGGGTCGAGGTCGTGCGCCCGCTGGACGTGGAGGCGCGCCGCGTGCCAACCGTCGAAGACGCCCTCGCCGCCCTGCCGCCGCTGCCTGCGTCCACGCTGCCCTGGCCCTCCGTCGACACGGCTGACGTGGACGGCATCCGGCGCCTATTCGACATCTTGGGGCAGGGAGCGCAGGCGCGCCTGGTGGTGGAGGCGCCTGACGACGACGCGATAGGCCGCTGGATGGTCTCGGGCGACACCGCGGATGTCGCGGGAGAACACGCCGACCCAGCTACCGCCACCGGCGACGACTACCCCGTAAAGACGCTGACGGCGACCTCGCGACGGGTCGGTGTCTACGCCCCGTGGACCGCGAGCAAGGACGAGGGCTGGCTCCGCTGGACTCTCGACTACTGCGAGATACCGTACCGTCGCATACGCAACGAAGCCGTGCGCGCCGGCAGGCTACGCGACCATCTTGATGTCCTGATCATCCCGAGCGTTGCGCCGTCGACACTTCGGCGCGGTCGCGCCGAAGGCGAGGTGTTCGCGCAGTACACGGGTGGCCTCGAACCGGAGGGATCCGTCGCCATCGAGGAGTTCGTGCGCGACGGCGGCACGCTGATCGCGTGTGACTGGTCGGCAGGCTTCGCGGTCGAGCTGTTCGGGCTCGAGCTCGAGAACGGCGTTGGCCGAGGCGAAGACGGCTTCCGCTGCCCAGGCTCCATTCTGCGTACGGTCCCGACGTCTGATTCCCCATGGACGGCCGGCTTCCCCGCGTCGCAGCCGGTGTACTTCGCCAACTCGCGCGCCTACGTCCCCAAGGAGGGCGCGGAGGACGACGACATCGGCGAGGAACTGCTGGTCTACCCGAAGAGCGGCATACTCCTGTCTGGATGGGCGCAGAACACGTCGAAGATCGCTGGCGCGGCACCGTGGCGGCGCGTGCCTGTTGGCGACGGGCAGGTGCATCTGTTCGGCTTCAGCCCGCACTACCGAAGCTGGACGCAGACGACGTTCAGGGCGCTTGCCCGAGCCATACTCCTGCCGGCGCAGGGCGCTGAGCTCGTGACGGCCGTAGGCGACGAATCCGAGGAGAACTAGCCGAACGGCCTTACCAACGCGCCGGGTACTGGCATAATCTATATGAGAACGTCACCCAGTTCGTCCTCGGACAGGCTGCGTGACACATCCGGGAATACGAGCGTGGATCGCGACCGAACCTCGTGCTCATCAGCGCCCGAAGGCGCTCAGCCAAACCGACGCGCGGCCTCCGACGCGCCCGATCCCAAGGCGATCCGTGTGCTCCTCGCCACGGACGGCGAGCGGGCGGGCGACGGACCCGTGCCGCAAGCGTTGCGCCGCCTTCCTGATGTCCTCCTCACCTGCGCCCCAGACCACGAAAGCCTGGCCACAGCGCTCGCCGCCGGCTGCGATATTGTCGCCACCGACCGTGAACTTGCCTGGGCCTCCGCGCACGACGTGCTCTCCGTGGTCCGCGCCGACGCGCCGACATGCCCGGTCGCCATCGTCACTCAGACCGACGCGGCGGCCCCCGCCGCAGACGCCATGCGTGCAGGCTTCGACGGCTACATAGTGTTCGACCCCGACCATCCAGACCGCGTGGGCGACGCGTTGCGTGGCATTGTCCGCGGGGGCGCGGGAGCCAGTTCGGAGGCGGACGCCCAGGACAGCCTCAACGAACTCCGAGCAGTCCTCTCGGGCGCGCGTTGCCTCGTGTGGCACGCCCAGGTCCGGGATCTAGCCCCGGCGGCAGCCGAGCCCGAGCTCGATTGGACGGGTTGGGAGATAGACGAGCAAGCGGCTCAGAAGCTCCTGCCTCTGGATGTCCCCACCGGCGCGCGATACATGGACGCCTTCTACTGGGCTGGCACCGAAGCCAGTCGCGAGCAGGCAGACCAGGTTGTGGCGCACGCTCTCCGAACCGGCCAGCAGGGATACAGCCAGGAGTTGCATCGTGTCGACCGGGAAGGCCGCAGTCGGTGGCTGCAGGAACAGGTCACGGTGCAATCCGTGGGCGATGCACAATGGAACCTCGTCGGCGTCTGCGTCGACATCACAGAGCGCAGGCTCATGGAAGAGGCCCTCCGTCAGAGCGAGGCACAACGCGGCACGATGCTGCAGAGGATCCTCGGAGTGCACGAAGAGGAACGCGCCCGCATCGCCCAGCAGTTGCACGAGCAAGTTGGGCAGGCGGTAGCGTCGCTGGCCGTCGCTCTGCGGGCGTCAGAGACGGAGACGGACCTGCACGCCCTCAGAGAACGCGTGGTCGAGGTTCGCGAGGCGGCGGCTGAGCTGACCGAGGACGTGCGACGCCTTGCCACCGAGATGCGACCTCGCACCCTCGAAGACCTGGGCTTTGGACCCGCGCTCGAGAGGCACGCCCGCGAACTGGCTGACCAGTGGGGGTTCCAACTCTCCTTCCATCTATACAACGACAACCATCTCGTCCTCCCCGAGGATCTCGAAGTGATCCTCTACCGCGTCACCCACGAGGTGTTGACCAACGCCGCGCAGCACGCGCGCGCGGAGAACGTCGAGGTCATCGCGAGATACTACGACGACACCGTGACCGTGATGATCCAGGACGACGGCATCGGCTTCGACGCCGAGGCGGTCTTGGAAGGACCGGTCGAGGGCCGCTTCGGCATGTTCGCGATGCAGGAACGCCTGCGCATGGTCGAGGGCTCCGTAAGCCTCGAGTCTCTCCCAGACGAGGGCACGGTCGTGTTCGTCGATGTGCCCCTTCCGCGCGCTTAGTCGCCGCTCGCCACTGCTGCTCGACCGCTCGCCCCATCCCGGCCTGTCTGCCGCGCCGATCGGCTCCCGCTCCCCGACTGTTAGAGGATCAGCCGAGCCAATATCAATAACTACTATTGATAGTGTCCCGCCTACATGCTACACTCCGGCCGTTGGATGGGCCGTGCTCCGCCGCACGGGTCGCCGCGCTCGGAGGAGTGCATGTCGCAGGACGCGCTAACATCCCGACTTCGCAACGCAGGATACCGTGTCACGCGGCAACGCGTGGCTATATATGAGTACCTGCGGTCGACGGACAGCCATCCGACGGCGGAGCAGGTGTATGGAGCCGTGCGCGACCAACTTCCGCGCGTGAGCCTTGCGACGGTCTACAGCGGGATCGACTCCCTGGTGAGTATCGGCCTCGTGCGCAAGATCGCCCGTGGGGCATCGCCCGCCCGGTTCGACGCTGGGACGGACGAACACGCGCACTTCCGGTGCTCGGCGTGCGACCAGATCCGGGACGTGCCGATGCCTTCGCTTCCCGCCGTTCCCGTCGATCTCGACATCGGCGAAGTGGCGGGGGTGAACGTCGAGTACGTGGGCGTCTGTCCGCGCTGCACGCGTCGGAAGCCAGGGCTTCCGGAGTCGGCGTATCGAGACCGGCCGCCATCCATCGAGCAATGATCCCAAGTCCGGTCCGGGTATCGTAGGAGGAACGCACCCATGCCAGATCTCGAGGGAACGAAGACCGTACAGAACCTGAAGGACGCCTTCGCGGGCGAGTCTCAGGCGAACCGCCGCTACCTGTACTTCGCCAAGAGCGCCGACATCGAGGGATACCCCGACGTCGCCGGCCTCTTCCGCGACACCGCCGAGGGTGAGACCGGCCACGCGCACGGTCACCTCGACTACCTGAAGGACGTCGGTGACCCAGCGACGGACCTGCCCATCGGCGACGTCGAGGAGATGCTCGCCGCCGCGGTAGCGGGTGAGACGCACGAGTACACCGACATGTACCCGGGCATGGCGAAGGCGGCGCGTGAAGAGAACTTCACCGAGATCGC
>CAYYPK010000077.1:0-13397 GCA_964473525.1 uncultured bacterium | reverse complement strand
CCAGCCCCGGGGGGCCCCACAGCGGCTGGCCCGTGCCAACGCTAGGCGACGAGATGACCGTGCGGGCCAACGTCGTCGAATCGATCTTCACAAGCGAGGTATCTGTAGTATCCACGAAGACGACCGTCCCATCCGACTCGACAATGAGCTGCCATGGCGTGCGCATCCACGTCCCCGATCCGACCGACGGGCCCGCGACAACGGTTCTGTTTCCCGTGGTCGGGTCGACCAGCATGATCTGCCATAGACCATAGGAACTGGCAACGATGGTCCCATCCGCTCTGACAGCGAGGCCTGTTATGCTGGCGAAGTCGTCGCCGGTTCCGCGCCACCTGCTCGACAGCATGGCGCGGTCGCCGGTCGTCGGATCGACGCGAAGGAGGTGGCTGCCTTCGGTGCCCTGACCGCCCACGATGAGGGCGCCAGTCGCCTCCTGCACAACGGACGTGGGTCTGTGCAGATCTGGCCCGGCGCCCACCGTCGCGCTTGAGAGCACGGTGCGGTCGCCCGTCCCCAGATCGACCAGTAGGAGTTCCGACGCTTCCGTGTTGCACACTACGGTCTGCCGCGCCGCTGCTGCCGTCGCGACGATCATCGCCCACGCGGCCACGGCTACCAGTGCCCGCGGCCACGCGCTACGTGCAAGCCTTACAAAGCGCTGCTTCATCTGGTCTCGTCTCCCAAGAAGGCGGCCCGGGAACGGTCTAAGCGGCGCGTGAGCTCTGCGCAGGTCAGATACCTACTTCACGTCGCCACGCCTGCCGACGCTACCGGCGTAACGCGCCCCAGGTCGTGGCGAGCCCCTGCCCCGGCGTAGCGACCGATGTTGGGTTGTGCGACGCAGGGGCCAGCACGACGTTGCTGAGGAACCCGGTTGGGTTGACGAAGGCGGGTCCAGTCCCTACCGACGAACTCGACACGACGGTGCGGTCCCCAGTCGTCGTGTCGACGGTCAGGAGCGCGTTGGAATCGTAATCAGCTGTATACAGCGTCCCGCCCGCATCTACGCCCAACCTGTACCGCCCGCCCAGAATCGGGCCCGCCCCCACGTCACGACCCGACAGCGCGGTGCGATCGCCGGTGTCTCCATCTACCCGGACGATGTAAACCTCAACCGCAAGGAAATTGGACACGGCGTAGTCGCCGTCCGGCAATTTGGCCAACCCGGTAGCGCCCCCAAACGACCTGCCCGTGCCAACGCTAGGCGATGAGATGATCGTGCGGATCAGCGTTGTTGGATCGATCTTCACGAGCATCGCCTGCGTCGTGTCGACGAAGACAATCGCCCCATCCGCCTCGACGAGAAGCTGCGACGGCGTGCGCATCAGCGTTCCCGACCCGACCGACGGGCCTGCGACGACTGTTTTCCTTCCGGTGGTAGGGTCAACGAGCATGATCTGCCACGAGCCATAGGAACTGACGGCAATGGTCCCATCCGCCCTGACAGCGAGGCCGGTGATGCCGGCGAAGTCGTCTTCAGGGCCGGTCCATCTGCCCGCCAGAACAGTACGGTCGCCCGTCACCGGATCCACGCGGAGGAGGCGGCTGCCTTCGGTGCCGTCGCCACCCACTACGAGCGCGCCGCTTGCTTCCTGCACAATCGATATGGGTCTGTGCAAGTCCGGCCCGGTTCCGACGGTAGCGCTCGAGAGCACGGTGCGGTCACCCGTCGACAGATCGACCAGGAGCAGTTCCGAGGCCTCGGTGTTGCACACCACGGTCTGCCGCGCCTCGGACGCGGTCGCGATGATGACGGCGCACGCCAGCACGGCCGCCAGTGCGCGTAGCCACGCTCTACCACAACAGCGCTGTTTCATCAGGCTTCGTCTCCCAAGAAGGTGGCCGCTACAGGGCTTGCGCGGCGCCTTGGGTCTGCGCAGGTCAGGCCGGCGTGGATATGTGGACCCCCGTCCGTGTCGGGCAGTCCTCCCACGAGCCTTCTAAGTAACGAATACACCGGCAGGTGTGATGACCGGGGCTTCCATTGTTACAGGATTCCTGCGATCTTCTGCGGCCGCCCGCCGGGCAGGGCCCGGCAACGCATGGTGGCCTCAGGCTGGGCGGGTCGGGACGATTCATCGATATCGTGTGCGAAGTCAAGTTACTGGGCAGCGGCTTGACGCCCATATACAGTAGCCCATAATATCACGCTTGCACTGTCATGATGTAGGGAGATAACGTGGCGTAGCCAGGCGCCGCACACGAAGAGGAGACCCAATAGCAAGTTACCCGAGCGCGATCAAGAGCTTCGATCCGAACGAGGACGATGGAACGACACAGGTTAACGCTGGCTATATGGACCAGCGCGACTCTGAGATTGAGGCGATTGAGCAGTCCTTGGGAGAGAAGCTCGTGCCGCTCGTACCTCCCGTGACCGGGACGATCCAGCCACTCGCAGAGTACGCACGTATTGAGACCGAGGTGGATGCCGAGGGGTACCAACACGTCTGGCTGGCGCATAAGGAGGGATCGAACGCACGGGTCAGCATCGGTGAGGTGAGCATGACGCCCTGCCGGCCGCCGCGCCCGCTCGGCACGCTGCACTTGCACACATCGTCGGTCGTGGCGCCGGCGGGTGACGTGCTTTCGGTCGCCGGGAGCGCGGACGACCTTGTTATCGAGAACGACATCAACGTGGGCATCACGCTCCTGACCCGCGAGGGTCGGAACTGCAACATCGACTTCGGAGGGCCCGTCGCCGCGACTTCGCCGCCCCAGGCGTCGTCCATGCGAGCGCGCATCCAATACGATGGCAGCAGTAAGAACCTGGACATCGGACCGCATGAGGACAACGGCGAAGTCCAGATCAGAACGGGAGATGTCAGTCATGCGTTGGTGCTGGACAAGAATGGCGCCGCGACGTTCAACCTCGACGTGACGGCCCCCAGCCTGACCGCCACCGGCGACGTGACGGCCTCCAGCCTGACCGCCACCGGCGACGTGACGGCCTCCAGCCTGACCGCCACCGGCAACAGCATCAATATCGCAACCCCGGACGCTTCACCGACCGGTGGAACCCCGGGCGACATCCGGTGGGACGACGACAACATCTACGTCAGAACGTCTGCGGGGTGGAAGTCCGCCGCATTGAGTTGATCGGCCGCAACGTGCGCCAGTTCCTGCGGGCCCGTGGATCCTTCCCTCGGCGGGATGTGTGCCCGCGCACTGCCGAACGGCCATGTTCCGACAGAATGGACAAGTAGATGATCAAGAGGCAGCACGGGTTCGACGTGGGCATATACTGGCTCAACGGCGTTGACAGTGGCAACAGCACCGCCGCCCAGTTGAAAACCGAGATCGGACGAGCCTACGAAGGCGAGGAGACCATTGAATACGAGGCATGCAACGTCATCCATTCAGTCGGGGACGACCTCCTCTGGGGCGCGGGGCCCAACGCGATCGTCGCCAACAACATCGCTGGGTTCATCATCTACCTCAAGCAGATCGAAGCTCTGAACCTGGAGAGAGGTTACGACCCCCTGGGCTGCGACCCGCCACCGATACGAGGGACCATCTCCCGCGATATATGTGGCCTCGTCTACGGCGGTACCACCAAGTGGGACCCAGAAACCGTTATCAAGCCGTACATCCAGGGGCTGTGTTACGCCATACGCAAGACGGATGTGGGCACGCCGGACGAACGAGATCTGTCCCGCTATGTGGCAGGCTGGTTCTTTGGGAACGAGATTCTCAGCGTGACGCGTTACCCGAGCGCGGAGTGGGGCGTCGCCCAGGTTCGTGAGGTGGCTCAGGCGGTGCATTGGGCGCAGAAGAACCCTGAGGAATACGGCGCGGGAACGGACACCGCGGACCCCTGCAACTTCCCGTACTACTGGGCAGACTTCATGGGGACGACCACGGCTACCACGGGCGGCGACCCCGATAATCCCCGCGCGTTCTGGGTGCGCACGACGACGGACCCACAGAAGCCTCGGGACTTTAAGGTCTCTGCGGTGTCCAAGTCCTGGGTTGACGTCTTCACGGAGCCGGAACTCTCCGACGCAAAGCTGATCTTCCAACCTCACTTCTACCCGTGGGATCCCCAAACCAGCAGTGGAGGTACAACAAGCATCGGAAGACCGGCGCGGCTCCCCTCTACCTGGAAGATCCGTCCAACGGGCCGTGGCGGAACTGGTCGACGTTCCTCGACGCGGACGACCCGTACGGCGCCGCGCCCTTCGCGACGGACCACGCCTTGCGTGGCGCGTTTTCGATCCTGGACTACCCGAAGTCCAAGCTCGAGTTTCAGCCGAAGTTCAATCTGGCGCGGCAGGGCGAAGACCAGGCGAACCTGGGACCGTATCCAGGCCACCTGAATGCGCACAAGATCATCCGTGTACTCATGAACATGCGGAAGCGCTGGGATGAGGTCCATGATGACGATCGGATGACGGGGTTCTGGATCATGGTGTGGAACCTACCGGCACAGATAGAGGGGTATCCGCCGTGGCCCAGCATCTGGCATCAGTGGACGGAGGGCGGGTCGCGTAAGTACGCCGAGGCGGTGCAGAACGAGTTTGGGGCCGGCACCGAGGGGCTCACGTCCGTGTGGGACGACCCCGACAACCCCGGCAACATCACCACCAGTGACATCAGAGCGATTGATCCAGATGTCAGCGGCGAGGGCTGGCGAATCAAGCATCAGCTAGCCCCCTCTACGTGGCTGAGCAACGCGCCTGGTGAGATGTTGATGCGGCCAGAGAACCACACGGACGCGATCATCCTGGGCAAGCGTGACCAGTGGAGTATCGAAATCACTCCAAGCAACGACTACGGAGATAAAGTGCGGGTCATCACGGAGGGATTCGACGAGGACCGTTATCTTCCCGATCTGTCGGGAACGCCCGTCAGCATCAAGGAGCATCGGAACCATTCACCGCACGGCGTCTATGATGCGGACACCTCGGGCCTCGGCGCCTTGGAGCATGGCACGTCTGCGTACTGGGACGGTCGGCAGGATGAGAACGGCGTCGATGGGGAGCGGGTTACGGGCGCCTACGTGGCGTTCTTCGTCCTGAACGGCGACCGGGTGAGCGCGCAACCGTTCGCTACCGTGATGAACGTCCCATAGGGACGGCAGCCTCGCCGCGAGCAACCGAGGAAACCATGTCCATGCCGGAGCAGGTGGATGTGATCATGCCGCTGGAGGAGGGGAGAAACATCCCCGGCGACGTCCTCACCGCGCTCACGGCGCAGGACGTGCCCGTGACGCTGTGGGTGTCGACAAGCGTTGGCGACGGACAGTTCGCCGACGCTCGCAACCACATCAAGCAGTATGGCGCGTCCAGGTACGTTCTCATGCTGGACAACGATGTGGCCATGCCACGTGGATCCCTCGCTGAGATGTGCCGCTTCCTCGATGCACAGGAGCGCTATGCCGCGATTGGTCTGTGCAAGCACTCGCGCCTCCGCTTCGCCACGGACGACGACTGGCTCACGGCGCCGCACGTGGATATGTCCTGCGTGCTGTTCCGGGGCGACGTGCTCAAGCGGCTGACGTTCCTGGATCGTGGCAACGCCGCCAGGCTCAAACGCAAGAGCAGAGGGTGTGAGTGTACCAACTGCTGCCGCGACATTCGGGAGATGGGGCTGCGCATCGGCTTCCTCCCCAATGTGTACGCCGGACACCTGCACGAATCGGCGCGATCACGCGGGGGATCACATGTGCCGTAACTAACAGCATACCCCTGCCAGATACGGTTGGCAGCGTGTGTAGAGGCCAAGGTGCGGGTGGCTCTGCCGAATGCCCGTCGCCGCGCCGGAGCCAGCTCCCACGGCGTAGTTGGGCGCCGGCACGTGTACCGGGTAGCCAGACACGCGGCCGAGGCTGGAGAACGCGCGGCGACATACTAAGCCCCAGACTGGCGCTCGGATGTCGCCGCGCGTAGGCTGGGTCTATTGCTGCGCTACACCCGTCGGGGCGCTCATGAGGATGACGCCCCACGAACCGACCGTAAAGACCGTGCCGGACGCCGTCACCGCAACGGACTTCAGGTCGTGCTTGACCGTCGAATCCTCCGCCGGCCACGTCTCTCCGCCGTCCTCGGAGTGGAGGATCGTTCCGCCATCGCCAACTACCCACCCCTGCGAGTGGTCCGCGTTGAAGGTGATGTCCTTCAGGTCGTAGTAGAAGTTCTCACCGTCGTTCTCGATGCGCTCCCAGTACTCTCCCGCGTCCGAAGTATGGAGCAGCGTCGCCTCTTGGCCGACGGCCCACGCCTCGGTTTCCGACAGGCACGCCACGCCGAACATATTCTCGCCGGCGTCGAAGTCGACATCCTCCGGTTCGCCCCACGTCTTGCCACCGTCCTCGCTACGGATGTACGTCCCGGACGAGCCGACAATCCAGCCGATGTCGTCGGACATGAAGCCGATGGCCTCGTACGTCGTCCGGTTGTCACCGGCGCGGGCGCGTCGACCCGCAGCCACCGATTCCCACGTCGCTCCGCCGTCCCAAGTGCCTAGGGCCGTGCCATTGTCACCGACCATGAAGCCGACATCCGCCGACAGGAACACCCCGTTCGTCATGCGATTGCGGGTGCCTATGTTCACGTAGTCCCACGTCTCTCCCGCGTCGCGAGAAACCAACACGGCGCCGGAACCGAGAATCCACAGCGTGTTCTCGTCGGCCACGAACACTCGGACGAGCTGGGCGCTCTTCATGCGACCGCGGAAGCGTTCGTCGACCTCATCGGACGGCTCCGGCATCGCTTGCTGCGCCCATGTGTGGCCGCCGTCGGTGGTCCTCACGATGGTGCCACCATCGCCTACCGCCCATCCCCTGTCGTCGTCGATGAAAGCAATCCCACGCAGGTCTACCTTTGCATCGTAGTCCTCGGCGCGGACGACCGCCCAGTCCGCGTTAGCGAGCTGCGGCGCAAGCAGGGCAACGAGCAGCGAGACTCGGAATATCGACTTCATGGGTGGCTCTCCCTGTGCAGTGGCGCTGTTTCTAATGACGGGTAGAGTCGACCGAAGGCTTAGATCGTCAGCAGGACGGAGAACTCGTTCACGCCCGGCTCCAGGTCCATGAGGATGAGCATGCCGTGCTCGTCCACCCACCGCAACTCCAGCACGTTCTCCTCGACCACGCTGAGATGGCGGTGCTCGTTCCACATGAACATCGCGTAGGGCATGGGCTTGGGCGATTCGAGCGCCAGCGACAGGTGCAACTGACTCCGACGACGCTCGGAACTGAACTGCGTGACTGTCGGCAGTTCGTACTCCGTCAGGAACCGCGAGGACGCCGGGGCAGTGACGTAGTTGTAGCAGTCGGCGGGCGCACTGCCACCGTCGTCGAAGGCGTATTGCCCGCGAGCGTCATAGTAGAAGAACTCACGGCCGCTCGTTGGGGCCCCCGGTGCGGCGCCCTCCGCGTCCGCCCGGGCTCCGCGATCCGCTACCTGGATCGTCGGCTCCGTCTCCGGGAATCTCGTGCGGTATTCCGTGACGGAGTCCGTCAGAGACATTGAGGCGAATCCCATCTCTGTCGCGGCGGCCCACACTTCGCACAGGTCTGCCGCGTCCTGCTCCGTGAGCGTCGCGCACTCCTCTGCGTGGACAGTCTGCACGACGGCGTTCCATGCGTTGACGTCGGCGCACGCCGCTACACGGCGGAGTTCCCCGAGCGTCGTCGCCGCATTTAGGTCGACGACAATGGGCGCGGGAGCCGCGTCGCCCATGAGCAGCTCGTCGTCCGGGTCGGGAGCTGGGCCCGGCTCCGGCGGCATCCGCCGCCAGAACGACAGATCACCCGAATGGCGCGGGACGCCCACCACCGTGCTTGCCGGCGCGCCGGCGGAGTGGTGTCGGTCGCGGCTGGCGTAGAAGTACCCGAACGGGCAGCCACGGTCCATGGATCGCGGCGACGCCTCGTTCCAGCGATACCCCCACAGCCCCTGGAACTCCGTCTCCTCGAGCGCGTAGATGAGCGCTGGGTTCTTTGCCTCGGCGCCCGCGATCGTAATCTCCGTATCCGGGAGCGCCTCGAGGAGGCGTTCGCGCTCCTGCGCAACGCGCTTCGGCAGCTGCTCCCGTTCGCGCACGAGGCGCTCGGCGGCTTCGTCGATGTTCGCCTCGGCGGCGCTAGTGTCGGAGAGACCCCACGTGCCGGTGTTCAGAACCAGGATGACCGCGTCCGGCCTGTCGCCGCGCTCGAGTAGCCACGACGCGGCAGAACGCGCGGAGCGAGGGTCCAGCGCCCACGTGATGGGCGTCTCCGCGGCGTCGGCAAGCTCCGCGATAGCCGCCATGCCTTGCCGCAGGCGTCTCAGATCCTGTCCAGTGGCGTCGATGACGAGACTGTGGATCATGCGTTCACGTCCAGACGAGCATCCAGTTCGTCGGCCACGGCGGAGCGATATGCTGTCATCAGGCTCAACGTCACGGCGCCCACGGCTCCATCGCCCACGCAGTCACCATCCACGCTCGTAAGGGGCAGCACACCCGCGACCGCGTTCGTGAGGAACGCCTCGTCAGCGCCTCTCACGGCCCCGCGCGAGAGGGAGCATTCCTCGGCCGGGACGCCCACGACCTTCGCCAGCTCTAATACAGCGGCGCGTGTGATACCAGGCAACAGCGGCAGCTCCAAAGGTGGGGTCATCACCTTCCCTTGCGAGACGAGAAACAGGTTCGAAGTCGCGCCTTCCAGGACGTTCCCCTGGGCGTCATAGGTCAGCGCCTCGGCGTAGCCGCTCTGGGCCGCAATCCGCCGGGCGCGCCAGTGCGCGGCGTAGTTAAGAGACTTGTGCCTGGACAGCGGCCCCCCACCGCCTTCGAGCAGAGTACCCGAGACGCCGCGCTCATACATCTCCGGCGTATACGAGATGTCTCGGAGCAGGACGAGGATCGTGGGCTCCGACACCTCCTCCCCTTCCGCGACGGTGAGCCGCACGGCGACGTCGCCTTCCGGGGCGTTCGCCTCCACGGCCTCGCGCATCGCCTGCTCGAATGCTGGGAGGGTTGGCGCTCCCGAGATGCCGAGGAACTCCAGCGCGCGCTGTAGACGTGAGGCGTGGCGCTCCGTGCGGAACGCGCCTCGCCCGGGCGCCCAACGCACGGTCTCGAATGCCCCCTGCCCGTACAGGACTCCTGGCGACGTCGGCGAGATCGCGGTGTCTTCCCGCGCCGTGATGCTGCCGTTCAGCCAGACGTAGGGATACACTCAGGCGGATCCGAGGGAGGCAAGTAGTGGACCTGCCTTGCTCATCGTCTCGCGGTGTTCCTCCTCGGGGTCCGAGTCCGCCACGATGCCACTACCGGCCCACACGCTCGCCTGCCCGTCGCGAGCGACGATGGTGCGTATAGCGATGTTCAGGTCGAACGCCCCGCCCGTGTCGAAGTAGCCGAGAGAACCCGTGTAGACGCCTCGGCGCGCCGTCTCCAGTTCCGAGATGACCTGCATGGCGCGGATCTTCGGCGCGCCCGTGATGGAGCCACCGGGGAACGTGGCGCGGAGAACGTCGGCCACGCTCAGGCCTTCTCGCACGCGCCCCTCTACCGTGGCGACGGTGTGCTGCACGGTGGCGAACTTCTCTACCTCGCGCAAGGCTGACACGCGCACGGAGCCATACTCGCATATACGACCCAGGTCGTTCCGCTCGAGGTCCACGATCATGACGAGTTCTGCCGCGTCCTTCCCGCTTCCCAGGAGTTCAGCCGCGTAGCGCGCCTGCTCGGCTGGCGTGCGTCCTAGCGGTCGGGTTCCCTTGATGGGCTTCGTCTCGATGCGCCGGCTACGGGGGTCGTAGCGCAGGAAGCGCTCGGGCGAGGAGCTCACGATCGCGTGGTCGCCCATGTCCATGAGCGCGGCGAACGGCGCTGGATTCGCGCTGCGTAGCGCCGAGTACAGGTCGATGGGCGCGGCCGCGCATGGGGCAACGAACTCCTGAGCGACGTTCACCTGGTACACGTCGCCGGCAGCGATGTACTCCTTCGCCGCGCGGACGGCTTTCACGTAGCCTTCTGGAGTGACCGTCGAAGCGATTGGGCCGCATCTGAACGTCGGCGCGGCGTCCGAGGCGGTGGTCTCTCGGCGGGCCATCAGCGGCACGGCGGTCGACAGCCAGATCGGGTCCGGCGCGCCTTCCGCCTCGGTCGCGATCGCCCACGCCACTCCAGCCGCGTGGTCGTATGCGACGACGCCGTTGTAGAAGCCCATGTCGAGTAAGGGCGCGTCGGCGAACGGCTCTGGAGCAGCAGCCGTCGGCTCGATGGTCTCGCCAAGGTCGTACGACAGCGCCCCTACCGCCCCGGCGCGGAACGGGGGCCCGCCGTCGGCCGCCGCCGGAGATGCCATTCGCGCGATTTCGTCGGCGAGGGCGTCCAGGGGGTGTCGCCCGTCCGTCGCCACTCGGTATGAGCCGTCGCTGGCGGTGTCGGCGGTTTCCGTCCTGTCAGCCCAGCCTCGCAGCGTGCGGTACGGATCCATGCCAAGGAACGACCACCGACCGTCGGAGGGATGGTCGCCAACGCTTTCGAGCAGAAAGGGCCGACGCGCGGATGGGAAGGCGCTCAATAGGCGCCGCATGAGCACGTGGGGAGGACACGGATCCTCGACGACGATGGGTCGGTCCACGTGGCAGGCTCCCGTCGGCTTTCCAAGGGCGATCTGAACGCTATCACCCAGCATCTCACATGGTCAAGATAGCCGACGTGGCGCCCGGTCTGCCGGAGGATCTGCACGCGCGCTTGCGCTATGATGCGGCGGCGCTCCTCGCGGGGCGCGTTCATCTGACCATCGTGGAGAAACGCCCCTAATGTCTGGGTATGTCGTACGCGCCGCGAGCGAGTGGCCAGAGCGAGTGCAACGCGCCTCGGACGCCGCCGCCGAGCGCGCATGGCCGGAATTCCTGCGTCATGGCGCAGTCGCGGGGGTCCACTGGCCGCAGCTTTGGACCCGCTTCGCGGACTACCAATTCGCGCTAATTCGTGAGACTGATGAAGCCATCGTCGCGGTTGCACATAGCGTTCCTCTCGCCTGGCAAGGTCGACTCGAGGATCTGCCCGAGGGCGGTTGGGACTGGGCGATGGAGGACGGGATGCGTGCCCACGATGCGCGTGGAGACACTATGAGCGCGTTGGCGATTATCGTGCTACCCGAGCACCAGGGGCAGGGGCTTGGTGGCGTGATGGTGGAGGCGATGCGGGCCGTCGGACAGCGGCACGGGCACGCGCGCCTCGTCGTGCCGCTACGACCGACGCTCAAGGACCAGTACCCCCTGACACCCATGGCACGCTACGTGCGTTGGCGTGACGCGGAAGGGCTCCCGTTCGATCCATGGTTGCGGCTGCACGTTCGCCTTGGGGCGGCCGTCGTGGGCGTGTGTTCGACGGCGTACCGGGTCGAGGGAACGGTGGCGCAGTGGGAAGCGCGAACTGGCATGGTCTTCCCAGAGAGCGGCGCGTACATCGTCCCGGGAGCTCTACATCCGGTCGATGTCGATCTGGCCGCCGACCACATCCGTTACGTCGAAGCCAATATCTGGGTGTCGCACTCGATTGGGAGTGACGTCGGCGCGTAGGACCACCCGAGGCGAGCCCGAGCCTCGGGCCACCTGAGACAGGGCGTGTCAGAACAGCGGCGCCAGCTACTTCACCACGATCGTAGAGGTCATCGTGACGCCGTTGCGTACGGAATCGGACACGGGAGAGAAGTTGTATCCCGCCATCGCGATCTCCCTCAGCGTGTCTTCGTCGGCGTCGCCAGCGATCGTGATCGTCGCGCGCGCGTCGATGATGCCAGGACGCACGTCAGGATTCAGCGCGAACATGCCGTGCATCTTGATATCGCACTCGAGGGCGACCTCGAACTGCGTGAGGCGCACACCCATGAACGCGGCGTTCATATTCGCCAGAGCGGTAATGCTCGCGCCTATCGCGTGCATCAGCTCCTCAATGGCGCCCGGCGCTGCGTCGGTCCCGCTGAACTCGACGCCTTCGTCCCCCAATAGGACGAAGTGGCGCTCCTGCTCGTGTTGGACTCGCCCGTGAATGCGGTATCCGGTGAACGAAGTGAAGCTGCGCATGCCATCCTGCCACTCGGTGTCCGAGAAGAATGTCACGAACCCAAGCGGGGGGTTCGCCTTGAGGGCGCCCTCCAAACCGCGTAAGACCGCCACATCAAGTCCGTTGACGACAGTAGGCTCGGAGCGCTCGTCGGCGCGCGCCAGGGTTACGGTCTGCATGGCGGCGAACGCGACCATGACGACTACGCAGGCAGCGGCGGCGAGGAAGAGCGCACGATGGGATCTCATTTGGGGCTCCTTGGAGTGACGGCGCGGGGCCGGCGAGATGACGCGCGCTGCGCCGAGATGCGGCCAAGCAGCCGACGCGCGACCAGCCGGCGAGTGATGCGTTGGCGCGGGCCTAGGACTGTCGCCTCAAGACTCGCGGAAGTAGTCCCACAGCACAAACTTAGGCGGAGTCAGGTTCGCGGGCGTGGTCGGCAGCAGCTCAAACGCAAAGCCGATCGGCTCCGGCCCCAAGTCCTTGGCGCGGAAGTTGTACGTCGTCGCGCCCCATCGACTCCCTGTCGCAACGACATCGAACCGGGTGAACGCGCTCCGGTCGGTGTCGTACGCAAGGCGGCCGACGATCTGCACATCCACGCCTCGGCCCATGTCCACTTTGAAGCCCGTGAACGGGTTCACGGCGTCGGACGCTCCCTGAGTCAGTTTCGCGCTGCCAGACAGGCTGATTCCCACGGCAGATCCCTCCACGCTCTCAACGCGAAGGGTCAGTTCGGCGTGCTCGATGCTGTCGGCTCTCCAGGCGGGGGCCTCGCCCCGCACCTGGTCCACCAGGTGGAACTGAGCGAATCTGCGGACCACTTCCGCCGGCACGGCGTGCTCGGCGCCAGGGGTGAGGTCTGCCGGCACGAGAGCGGCGGCCTCGGCCGCCGTTAGCCAGACGTGATCGAAGTTGTGCGGCGATGTGTCGTGGCCTGGGTTGTCGACGCGCGGTAGGTCGCGGATCGTCTGCCGCAACGCCATGCCGCCTTCGGGGAACACGCGGTCGTACCCATCATCCGCTTCGTAGACCGCAGGTACAGTGGGCGCGGCGGCGCCTACGTGCTCCGCCTCCCACTTTTCGAGGGCGGCGCCGATCATCTTCAGCGCGCGTTCGGTGTTCGTCGTGTTGATGGATGCCAGCACAAGGTGTTAACTCGACAGAACGATATTTTCCGTCAAGATATTTCCCGTTATAATCAAATTGATATTCCCTCTTCGGAGCGCCAGTGGCTTTCAAATCTTCTGCGAGCAGTTCACTCCTTGGCATATGTGCATACACGGTGTCTTCAAATTCAGATCTCTTGCAGAATGGGCAGACAGCAAGTTTTTCAACATGCATGACATGTCGGGATTCACCTCCAACTTTTCGTTTGAGTGAAAATCGCA
>CAYYPK010000076.1:0-13582 GCA_964473525.1 uncultured bacterium | reverse complement strand
ACGTTATCCAAGATCATCTGGCTGTCGTAATACTGACGACTGGCAGCCTGACCCATGACGAAGACGATGTGCCGGAAGCCTGTCCCGGAATACGTCCCGGCGAAGGGGAGCTTGTCCGTAGCGACATGGCTTCGGGGGGATCCGGTGAGATCACTCGACTTGCCGTCGATCTGTAGCCGGAAGGTAGCAGTCTGGGGATCCATCTCGACTCGCACGTGGAAGAGCGTGTCGGGCTGGTAGTGGCCGATTCGTGGGTATCCCGCTGCCATCGCCGTCAGTGTGTCACCCGAGAAGTAGATGCCCGCGAGTTTCACTTCGGATTCCGAGTTGGCGGCGTCAGGACTCGCTTCCGCGAGGTACATGCCGTAGTTGTCGTCGCCCAGCAGGACGTCCCACTCGGCGACGAATGGCTCTGTGAAGGGACCAAAGGAGGGGCTGGTAAGGGACGAGAGTAGGTAAGGACCCTTGTCCTCCTTCTGGAACCTCAACCCTCGGCTGTTTGGGATTGCCGGGTTGTCCAACACGAGCTTCTGTACATGGAGCGCTGCGTCGGGAACCGTGTGATAGCGGTCGAGACGACGGTTGTAATGGCGTCCGCTCCATCCGGTGATGTCGCCCGACTCGAAGTCGTACAGCGCGCCACTGGGCGCGTCCGTAAGAGCCGGCGTACCGATCGGTCCTACATAGTCGCCGAAGGATATAGCAGATAGCGGCGTCACCGATGTTGCGGCAGCTTGGCGCCCGGTGGTGGGCGCGTCCGAGCCACGTGTGCCCGTACTCATGGCTCCAACCCCGACGAAGACGGCGCTTACGATGGCCAGACTGAATGCTGCGGAGGTACGGAGATCGCGGTCGGGCGTGTCGGTGTCCCTTGGGTCGGGCAGACCTGCGACGCGTTGCATCACCGCAGAGACGATGTCTGGTCCAATCAGCGTTCCCGCGATACCGTACCGCAGCACGTCGCGTACTTCGTCTTCCCGGCCGATTCCGCTGATGTATTCGCGCATGGTCTGCAGCGCGCGACGAACTCGGCTTTCCGCAGCTGCGGGAGCAATGTGCAATCGCTCCGCGATATCCCGGTACGACATGTCCTCGCACACGCGGAGCACCACGCACGCCCGGATGTTGGCGGGGATCAGGCGCAGCGCGTTCTCGGCGAGTTCTTGCATGTCGCGGCGGCGGTCTGTGCCGTATTGCTCGATCTCGCCCGCGCTGATGTGCACATGCGTCGCGGGATCCATGGGCTCCTCGCGCAGCTTTCTACGGTATGAGTGCGCGACGTTTCCGGCGATTCGGTACAACCAGGGCTGGAAGCGATCCGGTGACTTGAGTTGGCTCAGTCGCTGGTAAGCGCGCAGAAAAGCCTCCTGAGCCAACTCCTCCGCAGTGGACGCGTTTAGAGTCTGGCTGATGCAGTACCGGAGAATCTCGCTTTGATATCGTTCGACGAGCTGGGCGAAAGCGTCACGATCACCATTCAGACACAGACGCACCATCCGCGCGTCGAACTCGCGCGCTGCCTCTTCCACATCCCCTCCGTAGGACGGATCGCATAGCCTCAACAACCCGTCACCCTATAAGACGCTGCAGAGGCGCGAAATCCGTCACGAATCTCGTAGGCGCCTGCACAGTCGCTGCGGCGATATACGGGTGTGCGAGCCGACGATCCGGCCGATGCAGGGCATTGTCCGGGCGTCGCGCGGGTGGAACAAGCGCGAGAACCAGATCTGCTGCCTCGGAGAGTCAGGCGCGCCAGCGTCGCCACTGGCCATGTAGTCCGAGGGTCGCGAGCTTCACTTTCGGTGAGCGCTCGGTTGGACATTGCTGCGGAATCCAGGCACGTTTGGCGGGGCATAGGTCACGTATGCCCGCTCGCGTCGGGTCGACATAAACGCGCGCCCAGGGTCGTATGGGGAAAGGACGCAGATGACGTTTGGGGAGTACGAAGATCGGGCGCGGTCCGCTGGGAACTACCCCGCCGAAGGAATCGGCGTGGCTTACTCGGCTCTCGCCCTTGCGGGGGAAGCTGGAGAACTCGCCAACATCGTCAAGAAGGCGTGGTGGGCGTCGGGCAAAGCCACAGGAGACGAGACAGCCATTGGAGAACTGGCTCTGGACGGTGAAGCCACCCGGCGCGTAATCGACGAGGCAGGTGACGTGCTTTGGTATCTCTCGGCAGTCTGCAAGGCGTGCGGCGTTTCGTTGGAGGATGCCGCTCGGCAGAACATTGCCAAGCTGCAAGACCGGTATGGCGGCACTGACGCATGACGCAGGGGCGGTCAGCCACGGAGGGCGCTTGCGAAGCCTTGCGGGGTCGGTTCACTTCTTCTTGGCCGGGGTGAGCCTCATCCGCGCGCCGTCAAACGTGACCTCGAGCTCTTCGGCGTCCTGGAACCGTCGCTTCCACACGGGATGGTCGCGCATTTCCCGTGGGAACCGGACCTCAACACCCTCGCCGGTCACCGTGACGTTCCCGACGAACTGGGCGCGGTCTGCTTGCAGGAACTCCTGCTTCGCGTCGGACATCCATTCGGGCGCCGTCATCGGGTCAAATGACTCGCCGTTCTTTGGAGCGAACACCAGGTACTTGCTGATGAGCTGCTCGCGAAGCGTCTTCAACGGCCCTATCTCGCCGTGGACGAGGATGATGCTCCGCGGCTTCATGTAAGAGACCTGCTGGCATAGCTGCACCTGATCCGCGTGGGCGCTGAGGTTGTACTTGTCCACGCGGCATAGCATCGGCACGTCCTCGCCGTCGATCTTCATCGTGTCGCCGGTCTTGAGTTCCAGGAGTCGCCTTCCAGGCGCCTCCTCGTCCTGGTAGCCGGTGATGAAGATGGCGTTCTTCTTGTCCGAGGCGAGCACCTTCGCGTAGTACGCGCTGGGTCCACCCACGAGCATCCCCGACGACGAGACGATGACCTTGGGTCCCTTCGTGAGGACACTCACGCGCTCCCTGGCCTGCATCTTGGTCACACTGGGCATGTTCTTGCCGGGGCGGGACCAGAACACGTGCTGGCGCGAGTTCTTCACGAAGTTCTGTAGCTTGTCGGGCAGATAGGGCAGCAGCCCTCGCTCGGGGTCGCGGACGTCGTAGAACGCGTCGCATATCCAGCGCACCATCCCGTCTGCGTAGATCGGGAAGGTCGGGATAGTCTGGCTGAGCATCGAGAACTTGAGGATCAGGATGACTTCCTGGGCGCGTCCCAGGGCGAAGCTGGGAATGAGTACCGTGCCACCAGCCTCGACCACTTCGGCGACGGACTTCGCCAGCGTTTGCTCCTGCGCGCTTCGTCCTGGGTGGACGCTGTCGCCGTAGGTGCCCTCGAGGATGAGCAAGTCGGGCTGGAAGAAGTCGATCGCCTGCATGCCCGCCACGGTGCGCTGCGACGCCACGGAGATGTCGCCTGAGTAGACGACCTTGGCTTCCTCGGTCTCGATGAGGACCGCCGCGGCTCCGACGATGTGCCCTGAGCGGTGGAAGTAGACCTTCACGCCCTCGATGGGCTCGAACCACACGTCGAAGGTGTGGGGCTGCAGATGCGCCAGGGCGTTGGTGACATCCTCGGCGGTGAAGAGCGGGAACTCGCCCTTCTCCTCCTTCTGGATGTCCATGATCTTGATCGTGTCTCTGAGCAGTATCTCGGTGATGACCTGTGTGGGCGCGGTGCAGACCATCGGCGTGGCGGGGTACAGCGAGTGCATCAGCGGCAAGGAGCCGGTGTGGTCGATGTGTGCGTGGCTGAGGATGAAGAGATCCAGCTTGCCGCGCGTGAGGGCTTGCAGCAACTCGAAGTTGGGCAGGCTTTCCTCGCCACGCCGGTTGGGGCGCAAGCCGGAGTCGATGAGGATGTTCTTGCCTGCCACCTGGAGCAGGTGGCAGCTGGCGCCTACCTCGCCCGCGCCGCCCAGTCCTGTGTACTTCATGGTCGATGCCCCGATGGAGATCTTACACCGGCGCGCACCTGTCGTTCTTCGGGCGCAGACACACCGCGTATGAATGCGTGACGACCTCCCCAGTTCAGGCGTCGTCGCCTCGTCGTTGTGCCCTCCATCCTTCGCCAGCAGAATGACTTCAGCACCAATCTCGACGACATCCAGAGAGGGTCAGTCACTGCATGCATCCCGGACGCAAGTCAGCGGCGAGTCAGCGTCCATGGCGCGAAACTGTATTAGGCGTGTTTTCTCATAGGAGCGTGCATGAGGTCTTACAAGCTGGCGCGACGCGCCTGCGGACTGTGGCTCGGGTTGCTCTCTTTGCTCCCAGTGTCGGTGTTCGGTGATCTCCTCGAGTACGTAGAAGCGCCCGACGCGTCGTTCCGCTGGGAGTATCTTGGCGCGCGGAGAGTCAACGACTGCACGGTGCACGATCTTCATCTCGTGTCTCAGACTTGGCAAGAGATCGTCTGGGAGCACGCCATGCAGGTGTACGTCCCGGACGAGGTTCAATACCCGGAGACGCTTCTGCTCGACATCACCGGGGGTCGGATAGGAGATCGCCACGACGACGACCAAACCGCCTTCGGGGTGCAGCTGTCCAGGGCGTGTGGCGCTGTGTCCGCGTCGCTGGCGCAGGTCCCTAACCAACCACTCTTGGGCGACCGGACGGAAGATGACCTGATCGCGCACACGTTCGTGGAGTACCTAAGCACAGGGGATCCCACCCTCCCGCTGCTGCTGCCCATGACCAAAAGCGCCGTTAGCGCCATGGACGCTCTGCAGGCATTCTGCGCAACGCACCTTGACCGTGAAGTCGAGCGGTTCGTCACGATCGGCGCATCGAAGCGGGGATGGACAAGCTGGTTGATAGCGGCTGCCGACCCGCGGGTGGTTGCGACCATCCCGCTGGTGATCGATACGCTCAACATCCCCGATCAGATGGAACACCAACTTCAGGTGTGGGGCGAGTATAGCGAGCAACTCGAGGACTACAACCATCGCGGGTTGCTGCAGGATATGGACTCCCCCGACCGCCAGATTCTGTGGAAGATGATAGATCCCATCGCGTATCGGGGCCGGCTGACTGCGCCGAAGCTATCTGTCGTCGGCACGAATGATCGATACTTCGCGCTCGACGCGTTGAATCTCTACTGGGATGAACTGCTGCCACCCAAGCATGTGCTGTACGTGCCGAACTCCGGTCACGGGCTCGAGGACCGCGAGCGAGCGCTGGCAGGGGTCACAGGGTACTTCCGCTTCGTCGCGTCTGGGGCCCCGTTGCCGGCGCCCGAATGGCGGTTTGAAAGCACGGATGATCGAGTACGGCTGATGGTGTCGCCAGACGGGAACGCAACCGACGGCGCGCTGTGGTTGGCCGCGTCGGAGAGCGTGGACTTCCGGTCTGCGGCATGGGTGTCGGTCCCTATGTCGCTCACGGACTCAGGCTTCGTCGGGGAAGCTCTCCTCTCGCGCCTGCGGTACATCGCGGTGCTGGGCGAGTTGCGCTACCCGGTCGACGGTATGGTCCTGCCGCTCTCGACTCAGGTGCATGTGTTCCCACCTCTAGGCGACGACTGACGAAGCGTGTCCATCAGCGGAAGTCACGCGGACGGGTGCCAGTTCGTCTTTCGGTAATACGCGATATGTAACCTTCGGGCCGCTGCATCAAGCGCTGCGCTTCGAGAGGTCGGGCACACCGACAGAGGGATCAGGAGGTCGAATCCAAGAGTGACGGGCGCGATCCTGGAGGTCGTGGACAACCAGATCCGTGACAGGGATCCACCGGAAACGAAGGCGACCTACGCCCGACTCACATCGCAGGGCCACTCCGACGACGAAGCGCGTCGTCTGATTGGGGTAGTAGTGGCGACCGAGATCGCAGCGGTGATGAACACCGGAAAGCCGTTCGATCGGCGAAGATTCGTCAAGGGCCTTCGCGCGTGCGATGCGGAGTTCACCTCAATGCCCATGGAGCCATAGCGACTCGGCTTACAAGGGGTCGGGCCGGGCTTCGTGGGACTTCCACGCGTGTGCTATACAGGCGTGGCGACGTTGCTAGGGAGCGCACATCATCGGCGTAGCCCGCGTAGCAACACCCCGACCATGACGATCGCCCCACACCCGGTTGTCACCACACCGGCGGCCGCCAGGACGTACGCCAGGGCGTCCCCGGTCCAGAAGCGTGCGTCGACGAGCACGGTGACGACACCGACCACGAGGAGGAAGTACCCGACCAGCATCTTCTTCATGGTTCAGTGGTACTACTTCTGAGGAACGGTTTCCAGCACCGCGTTGGCCTGTTCGGTAGAGTCGGTGTTCTGTCCGCGTTCGTTCTTGACCCACTTCTCGGCGAGGACGTGGGCTACCAACTTCGCCTCGATCCATACGTCGCGTCCGCAGCGCGCAGTCCCTAGCCGCATGAACCCCTGCGCGTTTCAGTGTGCATAGGGTTGCCGAGCAGTTCATAAGCGCGACTCTCGGAAAGCGGATGATCACGTGCGATACGGCAGCTGCTGCAACTGGGCGGTCATCTTGCCCGTTCGTGGCGCAGGCGGTCAGATGCCTTCCTGGACGACGATCCATTCCGCGCCAGCGTGAAAGCTGGCATTGAAGTCGGCTTGAGAGACCATGTCGTGCGATAGGTCCGAAGCCCTGGATTCCCGTGACTCACCGCGCGTTAGCGCGGAGGCATGTTCAAGCGCCTTCTCATGGGATGAGAAGTCCGCCTCGACCAGTACGTACCCGTAGTACATGGGCGTCGCAGAGGCTGGCTTGGCCGGTAAGCCGCGGTATAGGTGGTAGGTCGCCATCGCTTCTTGTGTTCCGCGTTGCCACGTGTGCGTACAACGCATGGTACACGTACGGAGTTGCCGCCTGTCCAACCCGGTTCAGCTCTGCTGGTTTGCACCCAGATACCGCACGCGCCAGAATCCATAGAGTCGTCATGTTCGTCCACTCCGGCTCATAGGATTGCCATACATGCCCTCCGCCAACCCGCTGCGCGCTCCCAGGTTCTGTTCGTTGGCGTTCGTTGCGTGTGCTGTCTGTTTGGGGGCGCTTCGCGCGGTCGCCGATGTAGGCGTTGGAGGGGACTGGCCGCAGTGGCGTGGGCCGCACCGCGACGGCGTAGCCATCGGAGAAGACATCGCACGCGATTGGCCATGGCGTGGTCCACCCGTCGTTTGGCGGGCGCCGCTGGGTATCGGGTACTCGGCAGTGTCAGTCGTAGGCTCACGGCTCTATACGATGGTGGCAACCGACACGGACGAGTTTGCTGTGTGTTTGGATGTCACCGACGCGTCCGAGATATGGCGCACGCGCACCGGCCCGCGGTTCGACAACGATCAGGGTTCCGGTCCTCGTTCCACGCCGACGGTGCACGGCGGGAAGGTCTATGTCGTCTCTGGGATGGGGGTTCTTCACGCCCTGAGCTCCGATGACGGCGCCGTCGTGTGGAGCCATGACTTTGTCGCGGAGTTCGGGAGCAGAACGCCGCAGTGGGGATTCTGCGGGTCGGTGCTTGTCGAAGGGGGTCTGGTGATCGTCGAGTCGGGCGGCGAGAACGACGGCGCGTTCGCCGCGTACGACCAGGATTCCGGCGAGATTGCGTGGACAGCAGGTTCTGGAGAAGCGGGATACTCATCGCCTATCGCGCTGACCTTCGACGGCAAGCGCCAAGTGCTCTTCCTCACACCCCGCGCGCTGACCGCCGTTTCGCCCACAGACGGAGAGGCGCTGTGGAGCCACCCGTGGGCTGAAGGCATCAACATCGCCACCCCATTGTTCGTGCCGGATGATCTCGTCTTCGTGTCCGCATCCTACGACAAGGGGTCGGCGGTCGTGCGTATGACGCAGGGGGACACGGTCGGGGTCGAGGAAGTGTGGGCGAGTAGGGTCATGCGGAATCACTTCAACTCGTCCGTGGTGCTGGATGGTTACCTGTACGGGTTCGACAACGCGAACCTCAAGTGCGTCGAAGCAGCCACCGGGCACGAGATGTGGTCATACCGCCGGAAGTTGGGCAAGGGCTCGCTCATTCGAGCGGGCGACCGTCTCATCATCCTGAGCGAGAAGGGCAAGTTGGTGCTCGCCGAGGCCACGCCGGAAGACTACGAGCAGGTGGCGAAGGACCAAGTCCTTCGCGGTCGATGCTGGACCCCGCCTACGCTCGCACACGGGAGGCTCTATGTGCGCAACCAAGAAGAACTGGTCTGCTTGGACTTGACGCCTACCCGTTAGCCCATGCATCCATGGAAACGACCGGCGGCCGCTGATGATGTGTGACTGACCTCGGTGAGGTGAGTGCGGTAATGCCGGCCGCGGCGATTCACGTTAGCTTCATACCATCTTCCCGCGTTACGCCTGTTGCAGCCCCACCATCCGTCATCATTCGGCATCCTGCAGGTCGGTGCAGGTCGGGAATGCGCTCATGCCTGATGGCGCATTTAGCGACAGTCCGTCGCAGCGCGCGATGTTCCTACGGTCTCTCATGTCCTGTGCGTGTGGTCGATTGCGCCCATCGCCGGTGTTCACCCGATCCACGTCCATTTGGCACGAATGCTGCGCAGAAGTAGGTGTCTCATGTTCTGCCGCGGCTGACGCCGGCAGCGTGTAAGCGAAGGAGGTGCAGTATTCGTAAGAACCTATCGCGTCTGCCGAAGGCTGACCTTGTTCGTACGCTTCGAGACGCGCCCAACCTCAACGGCAGCAACCTCAGCAACGTCGATCTCTCCGGCGTGAATCTCGCCAGCGCGAATCTGAGCGGGGGTCGGTTCCAAGGCGCGGATTTCTCCGGCTCTTATCTGCAAGGCGTGATAGCGCGGCATGCGTCGTTTATCGGCGCGAAGATGCGCGGCGCAACGCTACCCGCAGCGATGCTGGAGGGAGCTGGATTCCGCTCTGCGGACCTCCGCATGGCAAACCTGCGATGGGTCGATCTCCAAGGTTCGGATATGGCTAGCGCGGATCTGTCCGGCGCCCAGTTGTTCGAAGCGAAGATGACCAACGTGGTGTTGACGGATGCCAATATGGAGAAGGCTCGACTCGAGTCGGTCGACCTGGACGGCGCTGTCCTACGCGACACCCGACTGGCGGATGCGGTGCTCCACAGCGCGACGCTGCGTAAAGCGGATATGTACGGCGCTGACTTGAGGCGCTGCGACCTACGTGGCGCTGATATGGACAACGCCAACCTGCTAAGCGCGCGTCTAGATGGCGCTGTGTACGATGATACGACCGTATTTCCGACTGGTCTGGACCCCGTTGATCGGGGGATGTGCTTCTTGGGACCGGAGGCAGAACTGCCGCGAGCGGACCTGACCGGCTTCGAGTTCCGTGGCGAGGACCTCTCAGGGGCGGATCTCACGCGCGCCAAGCTGATGGGGGCGGACCTACGTGGGGCCAACCTCGTCGATGCCGATCTGACAGGCGCCCGGCTGCGCGGCGCTCTGTATGATGGGGACACCGTGTTTCCCGAGAGCTTCGACCCTAAGTCCAAAGGGGCCTACGCTGTCGTGCCGCGCACGGTGATCCGGGCAGCGAAGATGCAGTGGAAAAGGCTGAAGGGCGCGGCGCTCAGTGGCGCTCAGCTAGAGGATGCCGACATGACCGGCGCAGATCTGTCGGGCGCCCAACTGAATTCCGCCAATCTCACCGGAGCAGTCCTCTACTGCGCCAACATGAGCGGCTCTGGACTGCACGGGGCGGTACTCCGACGTGCCAACGCGCGGGGGTCGATTCTTCAGGACGCTGACCTGCGGCGGGCAGATCTTCGAGGGGCAGACTTCTCCTGGGCCGACTTCGCACAAGCGGATCTCCGTGGGGCGGAACTCGCGGGAGCGTCACTTACAGACGCGCGCCTTCGAGGCGCCCGTTACGACGAGCGGACCACGTTCCCAGCGGGATTCGACCCTGTCATAGCTCGCATGATGGACGGCGAAGTCGAGGCCGCCGCGCATGGAGCCGACGCCTCACACGCCGCGACGATATCGAGACTCGGCCTGCGATATCTGTCCATTGGCGATATCGGGCGATATGTCCAGACGACGTGCGCGTCCTGGATTCAGCGGAGTGGTCGCGAGATGCTCGGTCAGGTAGCGCTCTGCTGCGCCTCAGTCGGTGCTTTCGCTCTGGTCGGGTGGCAGGCCATGGGGATCCACGAAACACCTACGCGCGTTGTCCGTGCCTCTGTTGACGTAGTGCAGGCTCCGGAGGCACCCGTGTCTGGTCCACGTGATCTGGAACTCACGACCATCGCCGGGGCAGGTCCGATCAGTGTGGACCTGGATCGGTTCACCGCACCCGCAGCGCCGCGAGTGGACACCGTAGTTGTGGTCGTTCCCGCTTCATCACCGGCCTCCGTGGTGGTTGCGCCGCCCACAGCCCCGCGCGTGGCAGACGACACTACAAGCCTCGCGGAGGCTCCAGTGGCGGCATCAGTGACATCCCCAGTGCTGCTCAGTGGGCCGCCTGATGTCACACCGACCGCCGTCGCGGTTGCTCCTGAGCCATCGGTTGTAGATCTCGCGCCTGTCGACGCGGTCGCTGGGCCTCTTGCGGAAGAGCAGGAACTCGTCGTTGCGTCTGCATCGGCAGACATTCTGGATGCGGTCGATCAGTGGCGGTCTGTGTGGGAGGGTCGGGATACAGAAGCGTACGTTGATCTGTTCCACCCCGACCACTCTGTCGCCCGTACGAACACTGTAGGGCGCTCGCGTCAGTTTACCAAGGAGCGCCTCTCGGCACGCGCGCAGAACGTGTTTGATGCCTACCACCGCATCCAGGTGAACATCGACAACCTGGACGTGAGCCACGAAGGCGACTTGGTAGTGTCCACCTTCGATGAGGACTTCGTTGCATGGCGCGCCGACGCTGGAGCAAGCCCAGACTACGTGGACCGCGGGCGTAAGACGCTCGTGTACGCGCGTGATGTGGATAACGAGTGGCGCATCGTGTCTGAGCAATGGCGCTCGGCACAGAACTAGGCGGCGAATCCAGTGGCATCGAGCGCGACGGCGCTTATCCCGTCTATCGGCTCCACGGTGTTGCTGGTCCTGAAGTAGTGCGTCGGCGCGTGTCTACGGCGCTAACCGAGGCGTTCCGTCCGGCGTATAGATCACTTGACACGATCTGTGGAGACAAAAGCCCGCGTGGTAGGACGATAGGGCTAGGAGGTGAGTATCGCGGGGAAGGTCATATTCGTCGCTAATCTGCCGGTGGGTGTCGACGAACTAGGAACGCATGAGTTGTTCGCGGAACACGGCGTTGTGGTGCGAGTTCGCATGCTACGAATCGCTGGGTGCGCCTTTGTCGAGTTCGCGGAGTCACGCGAAGCAAACGCGGCTGTGACCGCGTTGCACGGCATGCATCTCGGCGGGGCGCCCCTGCGGCTCGAACTAACCACGCTCGTAGCGTGACCCTTCGAGGCCTATGCACGGTATAGGTCGTAGCGTGTTTCGCGCTCATCCTCGTTGCTCGAGGTTCGCGCAGTTCCCGACATGGCTCACGCTATGTCGCTGTTGTGCTGGCGCCAGCAAGCGCAACACTACAGCCGATTCCTCGCTTGCCGTGTGGGATGCGAACTCGCATGGCATTGTTGATGCTGCAGCGGTAGGGTGCTGCGGTTGAGGTCCGAGGATTCTCGGAAGTCTCGTGACGACACCCACCCATGCCTTGCGCCGTCCTCGCGCTCCCGGGAACACCAACGCCGCCGGCAACGACCAACCGCCCCCGAAGCCCTGCTTTCGGATCGTGTCACTGCCTATTTGGCGACCAGTATATCCAGCCTCCAGCGGCTCACGACAGCTGGAAGGGCCCCGCCTCTCCGCCGTCGATGAGACGTGGCGTGAGACTCAGATATAGCGGCCTTTTCAACGCAAAGCTTACCCGCAGAGGCGCATCTGCCGGAAAACTCGGTAACGCCCAGAACACGCCTCGGGCACACCCACGGCACCACTAACGCTCCGCTTTGCCAGAATGCGCCGCAAATCACCCGGTTCCCGCCCGTGCACCTGGCAGACTGCGTGCACAACATGTAAGTGCGACCGTTTGAGACGCCTTGTACGCCGTGAACACCGGCCCACATGCAACGCCACGTCGTGGGACGCGTGCACACGCGTTCATACCGCGCGGGAGCGTACACAAAGGCTGGAATCGTCGCGACCCGCTCATGCCGTCCGTCGTTTCCTCGACGAGCATTGCAGGAAGTACACGCGAGACATGTGACGCCACGCAGGTTAGCGGAACAGCGACAGTTGCGGCTCGTCTTGGGCTTCGGGTTCTACCGTCTCCGAGTCGCGTGCATCGTCGACGACGTGTCGGGACGACGGAACATGGTCGGCGCGCTCCCGAGGGAACATCCGACGCACCGCCGCAAACGCCTGTGTCTCCATCTGATGAAGACGCTGATGCGTTACCCCGAAGAAGTCCACCACGTCACGATACGTCAACGCCTCCTCGCGGGGGTCGACAAGACCATACCGACGCTCCAATAACTCTCGGTGTTCCGGAGACAGCACACGAAGCGCGCGAGCCACCTCTTCGTCACGGCTGAGCCACTCGAGCGGATGTTCCTCACGGTCGTCAGGTAGGGAGTTCTTGATGTCCACGGCATCCGAGTCCGAAGACGACTCCCGCACAGGCGCGTCGAGGGAGCGCGCCCTCATCGAAAGCGTCGTCAACGCCGCCACTTCATCGAGGTCCATGTCCAGGCGTTCCGCGATCTCCTCGTCGGTGGGTTCTTCCCCCAACTGCTGAGCCAACTCCTGCCATGCTTTGCTCACGCGATTGAGCGTCGTCGAATGACGTATGGGGACGTGCACGGGGTGACGCGACTCCCACGACGTCCTCTGCACCGCCTGACGGATCCACCACGTGGCGTACGTCGAGAACTTGAGACCCCGCTCCACCTCAAACTTCTCGACGGCAGTCATCAACCCCACCATGCCGTCTTGGACCAGATCCTCCAGCACCGTGCCGTCACGCATGTACCACCCACACACCTTCGCCACCAGTCGGACGTTGGAGAGAAGGATCGTCTCCCGCGCGTCGTCATCACCATCGGCATATCGCAGGAACAGGTCTCGCTCTTGCTCACGCGTGAGGACGGGGTGGGAGTCCACGGCGTGTTCGTATCCGGGGAGATGATGCTTCGGCGATCTGCTACGCAATAGCCACCTGATTCCTGTGCGGACGATCGCGTTGGGGCGATGGAAAGGACGCGCGTGGAACACAGATTATGGCATCCGGCGGAGCGAAAGAAGCGACCGTGCGATGGGCGTGGGGCGCAGCGCGAACTCGGCGCTCGTTTCCACGCGAGATTCGCCCTCACGGGTGTTTCGGCCAGAATTTAGACCATAGCAGGAACACGGCAAGACCATAGCAAGACCATAGCAAAAGCTTCTTTTAGCGCGAGAGTTCCCTGGACCCGCACCGACAGGTGCAAAATCGCGTGCATAGCGTGCAAATGACCGTTCTTAACGCGTAGTGCACCGTGCACAACACGTGCCACGCGTAACGACCGCCGCGGGAACGCGCACATGGGTGCACAAGCCGTATGTCGGAGCGTGTTTGGGGAGAAGCCGGCCATCGCGCCTACGCGAGCGCCCGCCGCCGAGTTTTGCATAACGAGCACTCTCGGAAGTTC
>CAYYPK010000075.1:0-13959 GCA_964473525.1 uncultured bacterium | reverse complement strand
ACGCGGCCCTGTCTCAAGGCGCGCCCAGCGGCGCGACGGAGGTGCTACTCGACACGGTGGCGCCCTTCGCGGTCGGCGAGGCGGTGGTTGTTGATGTCGGCGACGACACGACCCGAGCGACCGTCGCCGACGTCGACCGCGCGCGTCGAGTTCTGACGCTGGACACGCCGCTTCGCGGCGACACGTCCGTGGGCTCACGCGTGACGCGGGGCGACGCCGCCACGACCGTAGGCGTGTTCGACTCGCGCGTGGGTCTTCGCCGCTTCCCGCGGGTGGACTCGCGCACGTACGCGCACGCCCCCGCCGGTATGTCGAAGCGGGTCATGCTGTTCGCAGGCGACTGGGCAAAGATAGAGATCGCGCGGCCGATCACCGGGTGGGCGTTGGCTGCATCGTCACGCACGGTTCACTCCGGCATCGTCGATGAGGCGGCGTTCTCCTCCCGAACCGCCGTGCGGCCGCTGCCCTACCGAGACGAGGCCCTCGTGCGGTGGGAGGGCCGCGTGGTGAAGAAGACGTCGACGCCCGGCGACGACGGCCAACCAGACTACGCTATGGAGGCAGCGAACGTCGACGGCGAACACCGAGTCTTCCACCTGACGCAGCAAGCCTGGAACAGCTTCCGCGAGACGGACTACGTCGTCGATCGAGAGGGGTTGGGTCTGGCGCAGGCGGACATACCCATTGGCTTCACGGAGCTGGGGCCGCCGTACGAAGTCCTCGCGCGCGACGGCGAGCGGATACAGATCCAGTGGCAGGACCAGGGGTGGGTGCGCACCGCATCGTGTCGCTTCGAGGTTCGGTACAACTACTCCACCACGCGGCGTCAGGACGTGGCGCTCGCGCTACGCAACTTGCTGCGGTTACCGTAGCTCCCCGCCGCGTGTTGATCTACGCGTCCGCGGCGTCCCGGGCACGGTTCAGCAACTTCATGAACTCCCGCATCCACGGCGCGTTGTCCCAGAACGTGCGCGCGCACACCATGTTGCCATCGACAACCACGGGTTGGTCGAGGTACGTAGCGCCGGAGAATTCGGCGTCATATCGACACTTAGGCACGGTCGTGACCTTCTTGCCTCGTATGACATCCGCTGCGGCGACGATCTCGATGCCGTGGCACACCACGCCCACCGGCTTGCCCGTCTCGAAGAAGTGCCGAGTGATCGCCATCAGGTCGTCGTCGTAGCGCAGGTACTCCGGCGCGCGGCCGCCACTGATGACGAGGCCGGTGTACTCCTCGACCCGGACGTCTCGGAACGCCAGGTCGCTCGCGAGCTTGTACCCCTTGGACTCCTCGGTCAGATCCCAATCGGGCCGCGGGTCGTGAATCACCATCTGGTACACGCGCTTCTCGGGCGCGATGACGACGCACTCGAAGCCGTCCTCCTGCACGCGGAAGTACGGGTAGAGCGTGTCGGTCGCCTCGACGGCGTCGCCTATGACGAGCAGAACCTTGTGAGCCATGGCGCTTCCCCGTGTGCTGCTATGTCGCGTACGGCCTGAGTCTATTCGACGCGTCGTGGCGCCTCAAGTGAGGCGGTGAGGCCCTCCCGTGACGACGGGTTGGCGCCCATGTCTACGGCGAGCTCGGGTCCGGCGGGAACCACGCCCGTAGGATATCTTGCAGACGGAGGAACGACCTATCACGGCAGTTGCGGAAGCCGACTTGCGCGCCGATCTGCTCGAACACGGCTGTGGAGACCCGGGCCCGCCTGCGACGCAGGGCCTCTTCGAGGGCTTCCTTGGGACGGTTGGGCTTACCGTCTTCACCCACTGGCACGTCGGAGAGGACCTCGAGCAGATCCGCGCGCGGAACGCCGATGGCCCTCGCCACGGCCCCGCGCTCTCCCCAGACCCAAGCCTCCAGCTCGGGGTGGATCGCAACGACCGCCGACCGGCCCTGCCAGCCGGAGCCGTCCAACCGAGTCTGCACGATTGCCTCGAGGTCCGCGACGCCGCGCTCCTCATCGCCGCATCCCTCGCGGTCGAAAAGAGCGAGCGCGTGTGAATAGGCGTCCTGGTGGTACCTGAGATGCTCGTGCGCCCCGCGGTATACCCCTGGATCGCGTTGTGTGTGCACGTCGATCCGCGCTTCGATGCGCCGGATACCCAACGCGCGCGTGCGCGCGAGGAGCGCGGTGAGGGCCGACCGCATGTGGCTGTCGGCGACGAGCGCGACTAAGTCGCCGGGAGTGGGGTCACCCATCGCCGTCCAGTATGCCAGAGGCGTAGAGGGTGCCAAGGTCCGTCTCGCGTCGCCAGTGCTTCATCCGGGGATGCTGGTCGCCGCGTACCATGCGAGTTCCACCCTCATCCGTCTGAGCGAGGCACACGAGCTGCTCGGGAGCCGCGAGCCCAACCATGAGCGGCGAATGCGTCGCCAAAAGCACCTGGCTCTGGTGGATGGAACGCAGGGAGTCGAAGACGGCCTCTATCGCCTGCGGATGGACGCCGTCCTCTGGCTCCTCCACGAGGACGACGGCCTCAGTGGCCGGGGCGTAGGCGAGCAGCGTCAACGCGAGGAGCCGCAGTTCCCCGTCGGACATGAGCCAGGCCGGTGTCGGCGGGCGGCCGGTGCGCAGCATCTTGATGTACAGATGGCGGTCGTGTTCCTGTTCGACGACGATGATGTCCTTCAGATCCGCCAGTACGGTTCGCAGATGCTGGATCCAGTCCTTGTAGCTCGTCGGGTCGTCCTCCTTGAGGGTCGCCACGACCTTTGCCACGTTCGAGCCGTCGTCCTCGAGCGTCTTCCTCGCGTCGGGGCGACAAGGCGTGCGCATTGCGCCGGAGTTAACCGTGAATATGCCTGCGTGTAACGAGAGGATCCCATGCACGTGTAGTATTGATCCGAGTACCTCGGCACCCTCTGATCGCGACGCAGCGGCGTAGACCGCGTCGTGGAAGTGGGATCTGTAGGGCGGGATCAGCGGGAACGCCGCAGACACGTCTTCCCCGCTCGTCCCTATTACGCCGAGCTCTCCCTGCCGTCGGAACACATCTCTCCACGCGCCGGCCGTGTTGTCCGACGCCGTGCCGGCCACCCCGGCAGACGCGCTAGCAGCTTCTGACGAAGCGTCGACCATGAGCCGCTCGGAAGCGATGGCGAGCCCACCTGCGTCCTCGTCGTGCGCACATGTCAGCGCATACCGCCACGTGGCGATCCGGCCACCCTCGGCCTCCTCGTCGCGCCGCCCCACCTCGACGGCAAAGTCTATCGCCCCGCCCTCGCCGTTCCAGGTCAGCTCGGAGAGAGACCGTGCCCGTTTCTCCACGGCGGCGTTCAGGCCGTCGTGCTCCAAGAGCATGTCGCGGATGAAGCCCAGCACGTCCATGAACGTGCTCTTGCCGCTTCCGTTCGCGCCCACAAGCACCTGAAACGGCGACAGACTGACGTCCACGTCTTTCAGGCACTTGTAGTTGCGGGCCTGGATGCGCGTAATCACGCCTTGCGCCTTAGGGTCAGTAGGAACAGGCCTCCCACGATCACGGGGGCCGCGAGGCCGGCGAGCAGGCCAACGATGAGTGCGGGCGTCACCGGGGATCCGCCGGACGGTTCACGGGGTACGTTGGCTCCTCGCCGCGCAGCACCCGCAGAATGTCCAACGAGACCAGCGACATGTTGCGCATGGACGTCTCCGACTGCCCCGCCTTGTGTGGCGACAGGATCACGTTGGGCAAGTCCATTAGAGGCGAGTCCGTGGACAACGGCTCCTCCTCGAACACGTCGAGGCACGCCCCGCCGATCCGCCCCTCCCGCAGCGCGTCGACGATCGCCGCCTCGTCGACGACCGGCCCGCGCGAGGCGTTGATGAAGAGCGCGTCGCTTTTCATGCGCGCGAACGCCTCGGTGTTGAACATGCGGATCGTCTGGGGCGTCGCGGGTGTGTGGACGGTCACGACGTCCGACGCTTCGAGCAGTTCCTCGAACGACGCCCTACGCGCCCCAACGTCACGCTCCAGATCCTCCCGCGCGATGACGTCCGTGTAGACGACATCCATGTTCAGACCCAGCGACGCGATCCGCGCCACGCGGGCGCCGATGCGGCCAACCCCGACGATGCCAAGCGTGCGTCCGGTCACCTCGTAGCCGTAGTCGCGGTCGCGCAGCGTCCAGTCGCCAACGCGGGTGGCGGCATCGGCGACTACCAGTCGCCGCGCGAACGCCAGCATGCTCCCGACGACATGTTCCGCCACCGCCTCGGCGTTGGCCTCGGGCGTGTTGACGACCCAGATGCCACGTTCGGTCGCCGCTTCGATGTCGACGTTGTCGACCCCAACGCCGTGCCTGCCAATGACCTTGAGCCGTGGTCCCGCGTCCATGATCGCCGGTCCCACGAACCCGACCGCGCGGACGATCATCCCGTCCGCGTCACGGACGGCCGACAGCACGGCGTCTTCGTCCATGCCCGGAAGAAGGCTCCAGGTGGCGTGGCCATTGAGCGCGTCCGTGCCAGCGCGGTGGATCGGCGCGGTCAGGATGACGTTCCATTTGCTCACGTTGTGTCCGGCTCCTCCAGTTCCCGCTTCCTACGCTCGCTCCAACCCTCTAGCCGCTCGCGGATCGCGCGCTCCTCGCCGATGTCCTTGGGATGGTAGAACATCGTGTCGGGCATGTCGTCCGGGAGGTGACGCTGCGCGACGTACCCGTCGTCGGCATCGTGCGCGTAGCGGTACCCGTCGCCGTGCCCCAAGTCGCGCTGCAGGGAGGTGACGGCGTTGCGGAGATGCAGCGGCACTGGGTACGCGCGGCTTCCGCGGACGGACGCGCGGGCCTCGATCAGCGAGACATAGCTGGCGCTGCTCTTGGGGGCGGACGCGAGGTACGTGACCGCCTGCGCGAGGCATATCTGCGCCTCCGGCATCCCGACGTATTCGACAGCGTGCGCCGCGGCCGTAGCAACGGACAAGGCCTGGGGGTCCGCGTTGCCAACGTCCTCGCTCGCCGAGATGACCACGCGGCGCGCGACGAACCTGGGATCCACGCCGGCCTCGACCAGACGGGCCAGCCAATAGACAGCGGCGTCGGGGTCGCTGCCACGAATCGACTTGATGAGCGCGGAGATCACCTGGTAGTGGCTGTCGCCCCGCTTGTCGTGCCTGAGAGCGTGGCGCTGAAGCACCTCCGCGAAGTGGTCGGCGCGAACCACACGCTTGCCGTCCACGACCGGAGCAGACGGGACGGTGGACTCCAACAGGTTCAGTGCCGTGCGGGCGTCGCCGTCAGAGATCTCGACGATGCGGGCGATGACGTCGTCTGACACGTCCGGCGACAACGGCGCCAGGCCACGCGACGACTCCAAGGCGGCCGTCACCAGACCCAGGATGTGGGCGTCCTCGAGCGGGTTGAGGACCACCACCCGCGCGCGAGACAGCAGCGGAGCGTTCAGCTCGAAGGACGGGTTCTCGGTCGTCGCCCCGATGAGGGTGACGGCGCCCTCCTCGACGTGGGGCAGCAGGGAGTCTTGCTGGGCCCTGTTGAACCGGTGGATCTCGTCGAGGAACAGGATCGTGCCCTTGCGATGGAACTTGCGCCGCTCGCGCGCCTGCGAGATCCGCTTGCGGAGCTCCGGCACGCCTTCGGTTGCTGCGTGAAACGGCTCGAACGCCGCCTGCGAGGCGCGGGCAATGAGGCGTGCGAGGGTCGTCTTGCCGCAGCCCGGAGGCCCCCAGAGCACCATGGAACGGACAGAGTCTGCCTCGATTTCGAGCCGAAACGGCCGACCCGGAGCGAGGATGTGGTCCTGCCCGAGGAACTCGTCGAATGTGCGTGGACGCATGCGGGCCGCCAGAGGAGCGTCGTCTGGCGGGATGTCGCTGTCTACGTCGAACAGATCCATGGCTGGGTATCTCGGGTCAGTTGGCTGACAGGCTACTCAGGACGCGCTCGACCGCCGGAGCCAGGCTGTCCCAAGTGAACAGGACGCCCTTCCCGACGGCGACCGAGCCCGATGTGATGACGAGCTCGGCGACGCCGTCGACCCCGAACAGCATCGACGCGACGGGGTTCGCGGCGGCATGGTCGCTGGACTCGTACACCTCACGCGCGCCCTCGAGGGTCGCGTCGACGGGTGTGGCGAAGTCACGCCACTTGGGCATTCGGGCCGGCGCGGCCGGTATCACGTCCGAGCCCCACCACTCGCACACGGCGGGCTCGGCGTCGGCGAGGAAGGTCAGCATGTCGAGGTCGGCATGCTTCCTGACACTCAGCTTGTACCGCGTCATGTGCACGCTCACGGCGCCTCGGTCCAGCAGCCCGGCGATGGGCGGCCGCGCGCCCTCGTCGCCGGGCCGGAACGCCTCGACTATCCGCGTCGTGAACGCCACGTCGCAGTGGTACAGCACGATGTTGGGGTTCAGTGGGACTTCGCGCGCCACCCTCACGCGTCGGCCCGCCGAGCCGCCCGCGCCGCGTGGTCGTGCCGTTCCTCGAAGGCACAGCAGTCGAACACGGGGCATGCGTGGCAGAGAGGATTACGCGCCTTGCAGGTCGCCCGCCCGAAGCGGACGAGAAGCACGTGCGCGTCGTACGACCGCCCGGCGGGAATGACCGACTTCAGCGCGCCGTAGGTCTTGTCTGGCGCCTTCGTGTCCACCAGGCCGAGTCGGTTCGCCACCCGGTGAACGTGGGTGTCCACTGGGCAGATATCCCGCCCGAGCGCGAAGACGAGAACGCATGCTGCCGTCTTGACGCCAACGCCGCTGAACGCCACGAGATGGGCAGTGGCGTCGTCGTCGTCCATGTCGTCCAGAGCGTGAAGCGACGGCTGCTCGTCACGCGTCGGCAGTCCACCCAGCACCCTCTGGATGGTGGCCGCCTTCGTGTCGGCCAGACCGGCAGGCCGGATAGTGTCGATGAGGAAGCGGGCATCGGCGTCACGAACGTCGGACCACGTAGGGAGTGCAAGCCGAAGCGCGTCGTAGGCCTTGCTGCTGTTGGCGCTTGTCGTGTTCTGCGACAGGATCGTCCCGACGATCTCTCCCACCGGGTCGCCCGACACGTCGTGGGCCGGCGCGCCGAGTTCGTCCGCCAGGAGTGACAGTATGCGATGCACCTTCGTCGCGCTCTCGGTCGCCAAGACGCGCCCTCCTCTGCGTGCGGTATACCACACACGCGAAGGCAAGTCAGGCCCACGGTTCCTCGCCCTCCCGTCGCCGGCTGAGATGGGCCCGGCGTTGCGTAGCGGGGCGCCGACGGGTACAGTTCGCGCCGCGCTCGTACACGCGTCGTCAGAGGAGGCAGTGGTGTGGAGGCGATAACGCCGGAGTCATCGAACGGACCGCTGGTGCTCGATACGGTCGTCGCAGCGATCGACGGCATCGTCGCCGCTGGCGAGCCGTATGGCGGCCTGTTCCCCTCACTGCTGGATCCCGCGACGGGCGCCATGCTCAACGAGCTCCCACCGGCGATCCACGGGCAGCGCGATGGCGACCGTTGCGCCCTCGGAAACAACCTGATCCACGACGAGCCGCTGTTGAAGGCGATGTACGCCCTCGCGGAGCTGGACGCGCGGTCGCATCTAGGCGATGCGGCCGACCGGTACCTGGAGGCCTACGGCGCCGGTTGCACCGATACACCCAGTGGCCTCTTCCCGTGGGGCGAGCACGCGTTCTGGCACCTCGTCGAAGGTCGCGTCGGCTCCTCGCGCGAAGCGCTGTCGCCTGACGAAGCGCGCCGCGACGCCATTCACGACCACCTGCGCCAAGCTCCAGTCTGGTTGTGGGAGGCCCTGGACGCCGTGACGCCCGAGTGCGTGCAACGGTTTGCCGACGGTCTCGACAACCACTGGACCGAGGGATCGCCACGCGAGTACATCCGACACGCGTACATCGAGCAGACGCGTCCTCACCCGCGAGGCGCGAGGTCGTGCGACTTCCCCAGACACAGCGGGTTCTACATCCTCGACCTGGCCTTCGCGCACTCACGACAGCCGCGGCCAGGCACCCTCGCACGGATGAAGGAGTACCTGGAGTATTGGTGGGAGAAGAAGGACGCCAATGGCCTGTTGCTCATAGAAAGCCGATCGCCCTTAGAGGCGAGTCGCTTCCACCTCGTGAACGCGCCGACACAGACCTTTTCGCTGGCGGTGAGTCTGCTTGAGGGCGCCTCGCTGCTTGACGGGCAGGACGCGGATCTCGCGGCGCGCATGCGTCGCTACGCGGCGACGTACATTGATGGGTTCCTGACGGCGCCGCATGAGCTAGACCGGCGGATATATGTCAGTCTGTGCCTGAGAGAGGACGGCGGGATACGGGAGCAGATGGCTCTGTGGGGCAGCGTCTATGGCGAACCCAGCGTGGCATCGACCGCGCTCCTGTGCCTGCGGGCGTGGCAGCTTACGCAGGATCCTCGCCTTCTGGAGTGGGCTCGCGCCGTCGGTGAAGCGTACGCCGCCACTCCGTTTCCCGAGGCCGCGCCCGGCTCCGCGGCGATTCCTGCCGCCGACCCAGGCATCGCGCTTGACCTGCTCGTGGATCTCTACGCGACGACCTCCGACGGGCGGTGGCTGGACGCCGCTGGCGGCCTCGCGGAGAGCCTCCTCCCCCTCTACTTCCACCGACGGATCCCGTCGGGAGCCGCAGGCATCGACTGGTACGAGTCGCAGATGGGGCCAGCCTTCCTCCTGCACGGGCTTGCTCGGTATGCGCTGGCGGCGAGGCACGGCCCAGACGTGCCCATGCTGGCGAACTACACGCAACGGTAGCCGCGCTGTCGAGGCACGTGGGTGTCCGCGCGAGAGGGTCAACGGGAAGGAGGGGTGGCGCACCCGGAGAGATTCGAACTCCCGACCGCGTGATCCGTAGTCACGAGACCCTTCCCCTGCACACCAGTATTGGCAGGGTACTGGCGCGTTAGGGGTGCGCTCACTTTCCCAGATTCTTTCCTGAATCCAAGTACCTCGCGCACCGTTCCCAGCGTGTTCTCGCTAGGTCGTGGTGTTACCCGTTGGTGACTGTCCACCGCGCCCGACGCCCGACGCCACGGGCACCGCGTGCGATTCGGCCCAGGCCTCGATGTCCTTGAGACGGAACCGCAGCACCGACCGCCCGAACTTGGTGTGCGGGATCGTCTTCGCGCACACCCAGTTATAGACGGTCTTCGGTGACACGCCCAGCAGTGCCGCCACGTCGTCCACGGTCACGTACCGCTCTCCGTCCATCGTCATCGTCTTCCTCCAGTCCTCAGCCTGTGCTGTCGCCGCCGCCATGGCCTCGCCCCTTCTCCCGACTACCGGTACCTATCCGCCCTCGCGTAGCGTCGCCACACGCCTGGCGGTAGGTTGCCTCGCCGCCTTCGCGCGATCATCGCCCGCGCCGCCATCCGTTGAGGAACGGGGCGATGCGAGTCGACACCCATCGACCGCCGCAGCAGTCCGGGGTCCAGCCGTAGTTGTGCAGAGCCGGCCAGCGTGCTGGCACCGTGTCCACCGCCGCTGTGTGTGCGATGGCCTCCGAACCGTGACCGTCCGCTGAAAACCCTGTGATCATGCGCCTTCCTGCCGTTCCCGAGCCTCCTGAGCCCTTGTCCCAGGTTCTTCCCTACGGGTGGCTCTACGAAGCAATCTGCGAATTCCGTTCGGAGCCTTCGACCCTTCGGACGCCCATTGTCTGTTGACGGAACTCGGCCTAGCCTGCCACGTCATTTGCCCCGCCTTCCGCTGGCTCAGTGGCCTCCCGGGGTGCGAGCGAAAGACCGAGGTACACCGTGCGTCCGCTCCCATCGCGGCCACGGGCGTAGCCCTTCTCCGTCATCCTGTCGCCGAACGCCGTCTGCGACATGTCGTCTTTGCCGAGCCCTGACCAGGCGAGGAACGCCCCATATAGCGCTGTCGCGCCCGCCCTGGCGGCCTCGTTCAGTTCGCAGCGCTCGCCGACGAACCTGGCTATCGCGTCGGACTGCTCCTGGTACTTGGATGTGGGCGTAGCGACGGAGTCCGGCTTACCCAGGTCGCCGTTGTGCCGCCAGTCGGCCACCCCGCGAAGTGCCCAATTCAGGATGCCCGGCAACTCCTCGCGCAGTGCGCCCTCCAAGCGCTTGTCTTCCCGTCCTATGAAGGACTGCGAGAATGGGATCACGCGGATTCGTCGCCACATGCCGGCTGAGGTGTCACGGATGGCTGGCAGGTGGTTCACCGCCATCCACACCTTGAACGTCGGCGTATAGGTGAAGAACTCGCCGCGCATGAATCGACACGAGATGGGGTCTCGGCCAGTCGTGGCCTTGATGCGCGCTTCGTTGAGCCGCTTGTCCTCCTCGACCTCCCGCGCCGACACGATGCGCTTCCCGTGTAGGGCCGCGAGGTCGTTCGGCACGCCCTGGTATCCCTCTCGTCTCTCGAACGTCGAGAATGGAGTCGTCGTGGCGTAGTCGCCGCCCAGTGCGTCCAGGATGTTGAGCATGACGCTCTTGCCGTTGCCGCCAGGCCCGTGTGCGATGAAGAGCACCTCTTCGCTCGTGTCCCCAGTGATGGAATACCCGAAGGCACGACGGACGAACTCAACCAGGTGCTGTTCCCCGGCAAAGACCTCATCGACGAAGCGCAGCCACCTCGGGCACTCCGCAGATGGGTCGTAGTGAGTTCCCAGGCGACAGAGCAGGAGATCGTCACGCGACGCCTGGCGAAACTTGCCTGTGCGCAGGTCGATGAGTCCGTTCTCGACTCCGACGAGATTGGCGTCGGCGTCCCAGTCGGATGGCATCGTGGCGCTGTATGGATGGGACGCGGCTATCCGCACGGCATCTTCTAGCCGGCGGCCACTTTCTGAGCCGATGGCCCACTTCACCTGCCGCGCCCGCGCGTCCTGCTCGGTGAGGTCTAGAGCAAGTCGGCCCCGTTCGCGGGCAGCCTGGATAGCGAGTTGGGTAAGACGCCGTCTATCGTCGACATGCCACTGCCCTTCAACACACCTGACCCACTGAGCGCGGCCATGGATGTACCGAATGCCGCGCCCATAGAGGGCGACCAGGAGTTCGGCGTTGCCTGCGTCCGAAGTGTTGTATTCCGCGATGTCCACCGACTGCGCAGACCCCTGGCGCGATGAGGGGCGCGCCGGCGTTCTGGGCTGCGAGTACGCGCTGTCGATGGTGCGCGCGACTTCGGGTTCGCCAAGCCCGGACCCCGACGCAGGTGGGACGAGGTCGGCATGGGCTTCCTGCTGCGAGTACCCACTGCCCGCGTAGTCGGCAGCGGCTTTGAACAGGCGGTTGTTACGTTCGCCCTGCGGCGCGCCGTCGGCGATGAACTGCCGCGTAGCGTATGAGAGTACCGCGCGCTCCTGCCCGCCTGGGTCTGTCGCCTCGGGCTCGTGGTCGGGTTGGTGGCGCCCTCGTGCCACGAGGATGCTCCTCAGCCAAATAGGCGGCGGGGCGATGTCCCGCCACGCCGGCACCCCGCCGCCTTCCCACATGTACGTTGTGCCGTCCGGGTGGACGCTGGGAGGCGCGACTACGTAACCTCCGTCACCCCGGATGTCGCAGCCGGAGATGACCTGGACGCCATTCCGCACGGGGAATCCAGGATGTCGGAAGTAGAAGTGCCTGCCGTTGGCGGTAGCGACGGTAGCCGTGTCCGGCAGGCCCATCACCTGTAGCTCTACCCACCCATGCTCATCACCGTCCCAGTCCAACACGAAGACATGTGAGAGGTCACCCGTGACGATCCCGATGTTGCAGCCGTCTTGCCCTGGCGTGGCCCAGGCCTCCTCGGCTGCCTCTGGCGACATCTTCCGTGCCTGCGCGGCCTTCCACGCTCCCGCTGGGTTCTTCGACCGGGGGATCAGCGGAATCACTGAGAACCCCGCCTCCGCGTACTGCCTGGCATGGCTGCGAAGCAACTCCTGGCGTTCTGTCCGTTTCATCGACCTATCTCCTTCTGCGCGAGCTGTGCACAATCGCCTGTTGCCCGACGCGTAGTCTCGGCATAGCATCTTCCTGACACCATGCGCAGTCGTCCTGCTAGCACGTGTTGTCCCTGGCCGTCCGCGCGTCTTGACCAACCTGCGGACGGCCCTGGCTTCAGTTCCTGTGGCTGTCTTCCGCCTCCCCGCCGCCGCGTCGACGCCACGGTCTGGCGGTCTGCGAACGCCCCGTCGCATTGGGCCCGCCCGCCACAGGCCTCAACAGGCTACTGCCGTCTATTGCCCACAGTGGGAACGCCCGGCGTTTGGCCGGCGGGCCTCCTCGCCCTGGTGAGACAGACCTGCCTCCTTGGCGCATTCGCAGCGCGTAACCATGGGCCGATGCCCCGCTATTCGACGGTTGCCGCTGCCCGCGCGCCGTGCAAGCCCTCGGGGAGGGTACCTGTCTGGCCAACGTCGACAGCGTCGCGCAGCTCCTCGACATCGGCAGGCTCAACGTGCAGGACATCCGCCAGTTTGCGTGCTTGCCCGCTCGAGAGTTGGTAACGCCCCTTCTCAGCGTAAGACAGCAGGCCGGGCGATACCCTCGCCATGCCTGCCAGCAACGCGAGGCTCATGCCTCGTTCCCGCCGCAGTTCCGCGAGTCGCATGTGTCGTCTCCTCTGGTAGTTCTGCGGGACGCCCATCCACACGCCGAGTATGCCACCCCACCTGCCTATATCCAAGCACTACTTGCAGGCATACTCGGTGTGAACTACACTCTACCATGCGCCTATTAGTAACTATGTTACACTTGGCCAAGGAGGCGATGCCGTGGCAACCGACCGTCTGTCAAGGCGCAGGGCGCGAATGCGGGAGTACATCGAGGCCAGGGCCGCAGGATCGGGCAAGCTCCCGACAGTCAGGCAAGTCGAGCAGGCGGTGGGCGGCAGCCGCACGACCATCACGCAGGAGTTGCGAGCGCATCGACACCTTGTGGAACCCGTTCTCCTAGGCGACGACCCGTGGAATGCGTGTCAGAAGCTCACTAGGCAGTTGGAGACCTTGCGAGAGATAGCCGCCGTGTTGGGTCAACGACTGGTCTTCGCAATCGACACTGACCCCAACGCGCGCTGGGACAGCTTCCTCGTGGATGGGATGCGATGGGTGCCTGGGACGTTCGAGGGCGTGACGATGGAATCTGCTGACGACAAGGTGGCCCGGGAAACCGCGGCGACGGCATCTGAGCTCGGCGAGGTGGATGACGACGGGGTCGAGCCGGCGCAGCGGGATTGGGTGCGGTCGTCGAGAAAGCTGACGATCAGACACGCTGCCGAGAGAGCGGGCATCAGTGAGGAAGCCCTCTACTCGCGCATCCGACGTGCCAAGGGCCGTCGGGAGTGGTGTCCTTTCATCAAGACCGTCCTCGGGTGGCACGCGAGCGAGCAGGACTTCGATGCTTGGGTCAAGACATGGACTGGGCGGCACAAGTTGCGCCGCGCCCGTTCGCTGGCGTCGCCAGGCGTCCGCGGTGCCGACTGAGACAGCGCTGCAGTCGCGGGCGCGGTGGTGCCAAGACATCCCAAGGCACAGCTGACCACGCAACGGCGGCCCGGCCTCTGTGGTATGTTAGTGGGACACGCTGATCGCCGCCGCCCGGTCGCCGACCCCTTTGGTTCACCATGCTGATCACCAATGTCCCCCTGGACACGCTCACCAAGCGCATCCGAGATTACCCGGCGGACGGGTGGCTAAGGCGTGTGGTCGAGTTTGGCTCAGACCGATGGGCCGATGTCGAGTCCATACCGGCCGAGAGGCGGTGGCTCGTCGCGAAGACTCGCCTGTTCTCCAGGGTGGCGGTCGCGGACTATGCGATACGGTATTCGGACGACTCCAGACTCCCCAACGATAAGCCGTCGTTGGCGGCCTACGCTGAGGTGGCATCTCTACATCTGGAGTCGGATCGTCGCGCGCTCGAACTCGTGCAGGCGTCCCATGGCGCCGTGGAGGACCTCTCCTACTTCTACCTCCACATGGGCTACGAGCAACTGTGGGACTCGTGCGGCAGTGCTACCAACCTCCTCGGGCGCGTTGAGGCCCTGTACCGTGCCTACACCCCAG
>CAYYPK010000074.1:4283-14103 GCA_964473525.1 uncultured bacterium | reverse complement strand
ACAGGATGCCAGTGACGTGAGAAGGCCGTTTACACCGAATCCTTGACACCCTCCCAAAGGCACCACGACGACGTTTCCGCGAGATATGGTCAAGAGTTGTGTATGGGGTTCAGGCGGCATCCTCGGTTTGGGTGACGTCCTCGTGGGTCCTGACGCCGTCCTTGAAGATGACTCCTCCGACGACGTCGGTTAGTAACTCTGACTTGTTCAGCCGTCTCCATCCCCTCTGGGCGGATAGCGCGAGCTTGTAGACCATCGCCAACGCCGTCTTCCTCGACAGGCATCCTCGTGTCTTCGCCGTCCGTAACCGGATGGTGGCGAAGGTCGACTCGATGGGGTTGGTGGTCCTCAGATGCCGCCAGTGTTCCCAGGGAAGTCGTAGAAGACCAGCAACTCCTCACGGTCCTTCGTCAGACAGGCAACTGCCTTGGGATACTTCGCGCCATACGTTGCGATGAAGTGGTCGAAGGCGGCTTCGGCCTCCTCGCGCGTGGGAGCCATCCATATGGCGTGGGCCTGTTCCTTTGCGTGCGGCTGCAGGCTCTTGGGCAGCCTGTTGAGGATGTTCCTGGTCTTGTGGACCCAACAGCGTTGGTGGCGCGTTGAGGGATACACCTGCGTCAGCGCCTTCCAGAAGCCCATCGCGCCGTCGCCTACCGCGACCTTGGGAGCGATCGCCAGACCTCGCCGTTTCAGGTCCAACAGCAGTTCCAGCCAGGACTGTTCGCTCTCGCGAAAGCCGTCCCAGACGCCGACCGACTCCTTCCTCCCCGAGTCATCTGCTCCAATGATGACCAGCAGGCACGGGTTGGGGTCTCCCATCCGCGCCTGGGGGTAGACACCATCTACCCAGAAGTAGACGTAGCACTTCTCGCTCAACTCGCGTTGACCCCACTCCTCGTATACCTCGGTCCACCCGTCCTTCATCCGACTCACCGTCGAAGCGGACAGACCAGCGGCATTCACTCCCAGCAGTGCGGAAAGGGCTTCGGAGAAGTCGCCCGTGGAGATGCCCTTGAGATAGAGCCAGGAAATCAGGTCCTCGACGCTCTTGGTGCGACGCAGGTAGGGAGGCAGCAGATTCGAGTGGAACACGATCCCCGAGCCACTCCTGTCACGAGCGCGAGGAACACGCACGCACACCGACCCGATGCCGGTCTGCATCTCACGCTCGGGGAGATATCCGTTGCGTACGACCTGCCGTCGACCCTCGTCGTCCAGCGCGTCATCATACGCAGCGAGGAAGGTAGCAAACTCCGCTTCCACCGCACGGGCGATGAGTTCCCTGGCCCCCTGGCGCAGAAGCTCTGTCAACGGGTCGGTGACTTTTGGTTGTCCAACCGAAACTGGCGTATCCGACCTTTCTGGACTGGTGGTCTCGACATCCACCAAGGATACGCCGCCTGCTCATTCCGCCCCATACACAACTTCAGACCATATCTCCGTTTCCGCCCGGAATCGATACCATTCCGACACGATTCCGAACCCACATCCTGTCAAGGTGCTGATGGCGTTATGGCAGTCGCCGTCCGGGCGAATGACCTTGGACGGGGTCAGCTTTGCGACTGGCCTAACTTCTGATGAAGTGCTTGCGGTCTTTCGCCAGTGCGAGCCGGTGTTCCGGCACGAGTCGATCAGCGGGTCGGGCGCATACCGCTACCTGCTGACGCCTCCCAATGCCCTACGTCAACGGCATGCCGACCGGGTGTGTCCCCAACGCCCTGATCCGGCCCTCACGCCATGGCCGTAGGGGTCTGCGTCGGCTACGAATCTCCCGAACGACCCCAGTTGACCCAACGCGCCGACGTCCCGTTATACGGCCCGGTTGCCGCTAGTGCTGAATAACTCCACCATCCCTTGTTATCAGCAGGAGTGGATACCTTACCAACCGGCCCGAGAGCAGATCCATGATGCGACATCGCCAGAGCGCCCACCGGAACTTTCGGCGGCTGGCGCCCTCCGTACTGCTGTGCGTCGCTGTATCCACCGTCTGTTGCGTGGTGGGTGTCACCCGTGCATCGCCAGACGCCGACAACTCGCTCTTTGCATACATCAGCCGACGAGGGGAGCTAGTTCTCGAGCACGCCAATCCATCTGCCGAAGCCGTGTTGATTCTCATCCACGGCATACACTCCCAGGATCTCACGGATGTACCCGAGAACTGGCTCTCCAACCGAAGGCCGTCGAAGGAGCGTTGGGAGAGGCTGCTAGCTGCCGCAAACGAGAACACAGAACAGGAGCCGTCCGGTCCGGTCTACGAGCTGTTCGAGATCTGGCGGTATGTGTACGACTCTCGCAGCCTAACGCTTGAAGAATGCGCGGCACGCCTACATCAGACGATCCAGTTGGCCAATGGCGCGAAGCCGGTGGGTGCTCCCGACAGCGTAAGACTCTACCAAAGCCCATCCGGGCAATGGCCCAACCTGGCTGGCCGATCGCTCGTCCTCTTGGCTCACAGCTATGGTGGACTGGTTGCCCGTAGGTTCATGTACGACTATGACGAGCAGTACGATACCCGACGGCTCATTACGCTTGCCACGCCGCATCTAGGGAGCCCCACTGCCGATCTGCTTCTCGCTTCACACCGCGACGGGAACCCTAGAAGCGAGACATTTGAACAGCTGAACAGCGCATTGAGAGACGGTGAATACCAGCAGGTTGTGGACACTCTGGAAGACTCAGCACTGAGCCCATGGCAAGTCGATGGGAACATCGCGCTAGAAACGCTGCAATGGGACGACAGGCACGTACCGGTTATGTCGTTTAGCCGGGACGACCCGTACAACTGGAAGAGCGACCGGCCCCATTTACCTGGTGTCGAAGCATTGGGGAGACGCGAACGTAGTGACACAGCACCAGAGGGTGCCCTCGTCCGCCTAAACGACGATCCGGTAGACTCCCACATCTCCCGAATGGTGTTCTATGTCGGCGGGAATACGGGTGGGACCCATATCGTGGACTGGGTCTTATTCATCCTTGGGGAATCAGGCGTTCTGCCACAACTCGACATAGCGCCGGTTTACGAGAGTGAGGGTCTCGATGGCCTCCATACGATCTTGGCTTCGCTCGATGAGTACCTTAGGCCAGCGCTGGGGTGCTTTGCGGACAACGACGGGATGGTACCGACCGCGAGTGCTGAGATGGCACACGAGTACTACCCAGACAAGCAGGTGCGCGATTTCAGCGTGCGCAACCCAGAGTACGCGCCCATTGGGGGCTACGACCACCGCGAGATGGTGGAGGGCAAGCTCGTTGGATCGGATTCAGTGCCCTGGTCCAACCCATCAGAAGACCCACTGTTCGTGAGCATCATCAGGGATCTTATCGAGTCCGTCGGCCCGGCACGCTCTGAGCCACTACCTAGTGATATGAGTGACGTGGGGGGTAGCCGCATACTGTTTCTGACGGATCGTGATAGCGGCACTCGTACCTACGCCACCGACCCCGCCTCCAACAGGACACTTCCCACAGGATTACACACCAGTGCGAGGATCAGGCAGTCAGAGTACTGGGGCCCCTGGCTCTCCGACGCCATGTTGTCTTGGTCCCCTGATGCGGCCTATCTCGCGTTTCACGCCGACACTGCTAACGGGGCGTCTATCGTCTTGATGGATCTGAACGACGGTGGTCTACGCGTGCTCACAGACAGGACTCGTGATCCGCGTGGGGATGTCGTCTGGCTAGGTCGACTCGCCTGGTCATCGGATGCACGCCACACGGCGGTGCAGCACCTCTATCGCTCTCTTTCGTCCACAGAGAATCCGCACAGTTTCTCTATGTTCAATGACGTGGACACGCGGGAACCAGGTACCAGAATCATCCGATCCGATACCGGTGACCACGTCGCGCGCGTGCCATTTTACGCCGGACCCGATGCGCCCATGGCCATGGACTGGGAACGACATGGCGACCGCATAGCATTCATCAGTTACAGTGACGCGGAATTCTGGGACCAATGGGAACAGTGGCCCCCAGGGCCGCGGCTAAGCCTATATACATGGGACTTCGCGGGATCGGCGGGCATGTCGCAGCTGGACATGCTCCTGACAGAGTGTGGAGACGCAGTGCACGCGGGCTCCGTGCGTTGGTCCCCAGACGGGGCGCAGATAGCATTCAGCGCCTCCCTACTAGGGCTCGACAGTGAGATATACCTACTGGATCTCTCGTCAGGCCAGGGGGCCCAGAATCTCACGCGACATGCAGCGGATGATGCGTACCCGTCGTGGTCTCCGGACGGATCAAAGATCGCTTTCCACACCAATCGAGACGGTAACTACGAGGTATACGTGATGGACGTGGCAAGCGGGCAGCTGCATAACATCACCAGCAGCCCAGCGAATGACATGGCCCCATCCTGGTCACCAGCGCTCGCCGATGCAGACCATGTGGATGCCCTTCTCGCTGCGGAACCAGCGCCTCCTGTCAGTGAACTGGGGACGACTTCCTCTGTCATGATCCGCTTGCACACTGGACTTAACGTAATCCACGTTCCTGTACAACAGGAAGGAGTCGATAAGGTTAGCAGCCTCTATCGCCACCTAGGCGGGAGTGATGATGTTGCATCCATAGTGTCACTCGACCCGGATGGGCAATTTGTGGCGTTCACATCGCGCTCGCGTCCCGGCGCGTCCGGCGACACGCCGATCAATGACTCGACGGCTGTGGTCGTGATCATGAAACGCCCCAAAGATGTCGGCTTCTCCGGTGCCATCCTAGAGCCTGTGATCACCTTCCGGCAGGGAATCAACCTCATCGGGTTCCCGAGGCATCGGCCTGAGGGCAGGATCTCCACGATTACTCGATGGTACATGCACTCATCTGAGGGAGAGACCCCTCCTATCCGAAGGGTGATCCGCGAGGAAAACGGAAGATTCATCAGTTCCCCTCCCTCTGACAACATCGCCGAACCAGGTCGAGGGTACATCGTATTAGCCACGGAAGCGGGAACGCTGCCTTACACTGGTGATCCGTGGAGAACCACGCCGTCTGTCCCCGCAGCGCCAGCGCATCGCGTGTACGCGGGTACAAGTGCTGCCCTAGTCATCGAGGGTAGCGTCGGGGATAGCGATGGAGCTGCGCCGACTATCTACGAAGGGATGGATGTGTGCGCACGGACGCGGCTCTCTCCGCGACAGCATGTGGCCCGCATAGACGAGTCGGGCCGCTTCGCTCTGCCCATCGTGTTGACAGAAGGGAAGGAGTTCACTGAGGGCAATGTTCTAACAGTTTCCCTGGAACCCGCTGGACAGTCCATCACCGTCCATCTCCGGGACGAGCACCTTCGCACGTTCCATGTTGATCTAGGCCCCATCGGCGTGGCCACTGTCCCCGCGCAGACTTCACTCCAACCCAACTACCCCAACCCGTTCAATCCGGAGACGTGGATTCCATTCGAATTGAGCGAAGACGCCAAGGTCACCGTGACCGTCTACGACGTCCTTGGGCGGGTCGTTCGACGCCTGGACCTCGGACAACAGGCTTCCGGCGTCTACCGCACGCCTAACCGCGCCGCACACTGGGATGGGCGCAACGACCGCGGCGAAGAGGTTGCTAGCGGCGCTTACTTCGTAGAACTCACTGCGGGCGAGTTCCGCGAAATGCGCCGGCTAGTGCTCATGAAATAGGCCGGCCATGTGAGCCACGCCGCGTGCTAGATGTTGCGGTGAGCGTTGCACGCGACGATGCCAACGCTCATGGAGATAACTCATGAACGAACGGCCGTATTGCATTCGGCTCTATGTCCCGAGCGGCGATCCGACCGCGGTCATCGTTGCCACTCGCGACAACTGGAATGGGCGGGGCGTCGTGTTTCCCCGCGAGCTGTTAGGAGACGCCAAAGGCCGGAAGGAGTTCCGCAAGCCGGGCGTATACATGCTCGTAGGAAACGGGAAAGTATATGTTGGCGAGGGTGAGTCTGTAGGAGATCGCCTCGAGTATCACGCGAATGACTCCGACAAGGCCTTTTGGACGCGTGCGGTATTCTTCGTCTCCGAGGGTGACCGACTCAACAAGGCACATATCCAGCTGATTGAGGGTAAACTGATCGCCCTCCTGAAAGAACGGGGCGTGTACCTCGTCAACTCGCAGGCTCCTGGGGAACCCACGTTAGCCGAGGAGGATCGGCCTCTTGCGGACGGGTTCCTTCGCGATGTCCTCTTGATGCTGCCCCTTCTAGGCTTCCATAACTTGCTGAGCGGTGAGAACGACGAAACGCTTGATGAGGAAGGCGGCACGTCGCCTGCAATAGGTAGCGGCCGAGGGGCTATCGCTGCCAGATACAACCAGTTGAACCGGGACAAGATCTACACTCTGAAGTTCCAGGAGGCCGAGGCCACTCTTCAGCCGGTCGAGGGTGGGGTTTCGGTGAAGGAGGGCTCCTCTGTTGTGGCTGAAGCGCGCGCTTCCTTCGAGCAAGGAAACGCAGGGGCCGCCAATAAGCGTCGGCAGCTTATCGAATCTGGGGTCATCGAGAATAGGGTGTTCACCAGCGATCAGTTCTTCACTTCGGCATCCACAGCGGCCTGCGTCATACGAGGCCAGAATTCCGATGCAGACCACTGGGTGGACCCAGACGGTGAGAACTTGGGAGAGCTGCTGAGGAACTTGCGCGAGGCTGCCAAAAGCAACGACGACTCAGACTAGCTGGGAATCCACTTGAGTCGCTGACCGCCCGCCCGCCGCTCGTCATGTCGCCGATACGACCAATGCCGCATGGCTGACCTCGCGCACCCTTATCATCGGTTTTGGGAGATTCAGCGCAAGTCCGGCGCAATTCCGCCCCATCGCGAGTCGATAACCACGTCGAATCGCTCCAAACCCTAGTCATCACAGGGTTTAGTCGGCTTCGGCGACGATGACAGTATACTAATTATCGGAAGTTGACGGGTCCGACGCCGTCTAGCGTCCCACTGGCTGGATGATAGGAATATCGCAACCCACACTGCTCATCGAACAGAACAGGGCAAAACGCACGGCCGGGGATAGCCGCGCGCAGGGCCGTGCCCGCGCCGCGGCTATCGCGAGGCGCGGCTACTCGACGGTGACGATGTCATCGTGGGTCGTGCCGACCAGTGCAAACAGTTCGCCCTGCTCCTTCTCAGGCACTTCGAAATGATCGAGAGATGCTTTGAAGTCGGCAGCAAGTGCCTGCCACTCACCTTCGGTGATGTGCAGGTGCTTATGCGAGTCCACCATGTTGCGTCCGTGATACTTATACGGGCCACCAGTTGCCTGGATCATGAACGCCGTGACCTGGAACTTCAGGCCAGCCGGCGGAACGCGCTCACGCGCGGCGTCGATCGCGGGGTTGGCGTTCAGAGTGTCGTTGACGGACACGCGCTCGATGAAGTCGTCGACGACTGTAGCAATCGCGTAGGTACCCCCTAGGCGGGTATAGAGTGAGTCCTCAGCCGCTTCCGCTGTCTCATGGTGTTCGGCCCGCGCAGATTGCTGCGATACGCCGATCGCCACCACACCAGCGAGCAGGGAAACGCCGACGAACGTCACGATCCGTCGTCGTGGAGCGAAGCGCGCCATGTACATGCCAAAACCTCCCGCACGTATATCATCGATGTCAAAGGCAGGGACCCGGTGCCGAACGACTGCAGCCACCCACCTCGCTTAGCCTTCGCGCTAGATCCGCCAGATGCAAATCCAAGCCAGCGCAGTCTGCAGGAATCCCCGTGGCGCTGCAAGGGCCTGTGCTGAAGACGACACCGTCCTTACCGATGCCAGACGTTTGGTACACTCCGTCGGGTGCCCGACCACGCTAAGGCATACGGCTGCTCCAACGAGGAGATTTTAGGATGGTGTCTCGTTGGGAGAGATGGCCTGCTGACAGCGGTCACTCCGTGGCGGAACCCAGTTCCACGACTGGATTGTCGCGGCGCGCCGCGGAGGGACATAAGCCCATATATCGGAACCGACGGAAGCATGTAAGACCTTGTGGGCGGCTGGGGTTGGCACGATTCTCCGGGGTCGTATCCAAGTTGCGTGCGTAGATGGGTCGCGTGTCCTCCGTGCTTTCCGAGCTGTGTGACCACTGACTTTCGGAGGTGTTCTGCGACGCCATGCCTTGTGAAGCCGTATACCCACTGCATTTCCCATGCCGTGGGTAGTCACCCACAGGGTTCTACATGCTTCCCGAGCCGACCTCAGCCGTTGGACTGCCAGCTACGCATGGACCTCGACCATGCCGGCAGCGGCCGGATCGAACGTTCGCGGGCAGACCGTCGTGACGTCGTAAGTCGCGTCGCGTAGTTCCACATGACCGACGGCGGCGTCGCGCAAATCGCAGCCCCGCAGATCAGCGCGGCCGAAGCGTGAACCTCCCCACCGGGCATCGCATAGAACAGCTCCGTCAAGGTTCGCCCCAGGAAGCCCGCCCGGTCTGGCCATTCGCGTGCTTCAACCAAGTCCTCGCGTGCAGGTGGTCCACCACAGTGATAACGGCGGATTCGATGCAGCGCACGAAGACCACGAGACCCTTCCCTCAGGAGAAGTCTAGGATAGGTTTGGCGGGCCCCCGCACCAAATGCAGCGTGGTCGATCACTAGGCTACCGCACTCGCAAGCGGCCCCAAGTGGTCGCAAGCTGCCCACGCGGGTGCACAGGTCGCGGACGCTCGGCTAGCGCTCCGAGGATGGCTGCCTCCACCGTTGCGCGAAATCTCTCCTCGCTCAGGTAGCCGAGATGCGTGCTGTGCATGCGGCCGGCGTGGTCAACGATGACGTTCGTCGGTATGCCCCGCGCACCATAGGTAGTAGAGATGTCTCCGAGTGCGTCAAACACGATCGTGTATTCCATCCCGAACTCCACCACCCCAACGCGCGCATCCTCCAATTCGTCATACGTCGCAACGCCTATGATCGTGAGGCCCGGCAACTCGCGCGCGTGGAGTTCGACGAGTAGGGGGATCTCCGCCTTGCAGGGCGGGCACCACGACGCCCAGAAGTTCAGGAGAACGACATCGCCGCGGTAGTCTGCCAGACTCACGAGGGCGCCATCGAGTGTCGGCAGCGTGAAGGCGGGAGCAGTCTCGCGCGCGTGAGCTGCGGTCGTCACGAAGATCCCGAGCGCGAGGATGGCGATGCGCGCCGTGTGAAGGCTCATTGTGCTTCCTCGGAGCTGATGCCTCTCAGTCCACTTGCCGCTGTTCGTCCCCATGAGTAGCCCCGCTCGGACGGTGTGTCCCAACACCGGCGGCCTCCCGGGCAGACTCCTTACCGACCGTGGCTTTGCCCGTCGAGCGCAGCTCCCGCTGCCCTTCCGCACAGCGATTCCCGCCGGGTACCACGCTGGAGATGCTGGGTCCTGGACCATATATAGGAACTTCCGGCACGAGCACTCGCGTGCCTGGATCGCCTATATAGCTGGATTGACGCGGACAGAGCGGACCGTTACAGAGGAGCGTCCGTTGCAGACTACTGAACCCAGGTTCGGGGAGCTACTTATCTGCACGGATAGTTCACCGACCACGCTACGAGCGCTAGCAACTCGGAAGGCAGCAACGCACATGGGACTGACATCCATCAAGAAGCTCTACCTCGGCGCGTGCGCCCTCATATCGACCGCCGCATTAGTAATCATCATCCGTCATATCATGCACGGTGTCTGATGCCAGCCGCCGCTGATCGACGCCACACAGCGCCTTAGCCTCCCTGCCCAAGCTCCCTGAGCAAGCCAGGAGGCTCCCATCGGCATGGAGAGGAACTTGTCGCGATAGGACAGACGGCAACAGGAGACAATCAGTCGTAGGTGGTTACCGCAAGACCATGCGTGCGCTTGAAGGCCTTAGGTCACGCGGAGGGAAGTCCTATAT
>CAYYPK010000074.1:0-4273 GCA_964473525.1 uncultured bacterium | reverse complement strand
GCAATCAGCCGCTTCCGCTGTTGCTCGAATTCTTCTTCGCTGACGAGGCCTTGCTCACGAAGCTCCAACAGATCGCGCATGCGATCCGAAACTGTGAGGAACGATCGACCTTCGAGGGTATCGCTCGCCTCAGTATCTTCCAGTTCCTCATCCGTGCCGAAGAGGCCTTCCATAAGAGCCTTCCCGACCACCTGCATGAGCATCGCAAACAGAGCTAGACCGCACAGAGCCGTGAAGCCAGCCACGACACGACCAAGCAATGTCTCGGGAGACATGTCACCATAGCCGACGGTCGTCATCGTCGTGATGCCCCACCACATGGCCTGTGGGATGTTCGTGAACGCGGTGCCGGGCACAGCCCGTTCCGCGTAATACACGAGCGTGCTTGTGATGATGAGAACCGAGAACATCGCGATGAAGTAGATCTGCAGATCCATCTTCAGCGTGCCGTGCTTCTGCTCCTTGATCTCCTCGTAGTCGCTGGCGACAACCTTCGCCAGTTTCATGATCCGCATCAGACGAAGGAAGCGCATAACGCGAAGGATTCGCGCGATCTTCAGCTGGCGCAGATCCAGCCATTGGATAAGCGACGGGGCGATCGCTAGGAAGTCGATGATCCCCCACGCGCCGAAGATGTACTTCCGGCTGGGAGTCGTGACGTACACCTGCCCGGCGTATTCGAGGATGAATATGCCTACGACGATGTATTCCGAGATGCGGAAGAAGGACTCGTACTGAGCGTGGAGGCTCTCGACCGACTCCAAGACGATCGTAGTAATCGAGAAGAAGATCGCCAGAACGACGAAGTTGCTGACGGCTCCGTACAGCTTGGACTGTTCGTTGCCAAACGCCTCATGGAGTAGGTGGTCCAATCCCCTTCGGGATGAATGAAGAGTGCTACCGACAGCCATACGCGCTTCCTGTTTGCAGACCTGCTAACTGTCCTACACATAGCGCGCATTGCCGCTCCTGACTAGCGTGCAGCGGATCCATACAGCATCGCCGAAGGCGCGACCGCCGAGTCCCCCAAACGAGCCCTTAGCACGGTACAGGCTAGGACTGCTAGCCGAGAACGTGACCGCCGGCGCCGACGCGTTCGAGGCATGAATCAGAAGAGGCATTGAGTGTTGGCCACCTGCACTCTCGTCGTGAAGGGGCTCTCACGGCGTGGAGTGCATCGACCGCGTCACTTCAACGGAAAGTGAACGAGATGCCAGTCCGTTCCAGCTACCGGGTTGGCGGACGTGACGGACTAAGGCTACGGGTGGTTCACAGCTAGGTGTCCAACGTCTCATGCCGCAGCCACCGACGAGCAACGACCGCGAACCCATGAGCAAGAAGGTCAAGTTGGGCCTGTCCTTGCTATCCGTCGGTCTGCTCATCCTGACAGGCGGAGCCGTATTCCCTAGAGAGGGGGTACAAGCGAAGGTATTCGTATATTCCGCGGTCGCTGTCATGGGCGTTGGCGCCACCGTACTTGCGATCGATGAGATCAAACGGATGCCGTAAGTCTAGCGCTGCTCCTGCGATATCCGTCCGACTCCCAGTAGCGTTCATTCTGTCTCTCCGCTCGTCGCGACGCGCACCAGAGTGGCTACTCTTGCAGCGTGGCGGAGACCGGTCATGCTCTTGGACTATCGGCGTCTGCTCGCACCCAGCGATGCCGTTGTGATCGGCGAGACAGTATCAAGCAGCCGCAATATGCGCGAACCAACAGGGAGCCGACATGCCGACCACGATAGGTATCGCAGCCGCCAGCGTCCTGATGCTGGGTCTCATCGTCGGTATCGCCATGAGCGCGCGGAAGCATGTGAAGCCGCACGAAGAGCAGTCGGAAGACTCTGAATAAGACAAGTCCCGGCCTCCGGCTGTCACTGCTTGCTCAGTCCCTCTCTTCTGATAGCGTTCATACGGTCACACGAAGACGCCCGAAACCCGCTCTACGACAGAAGATGTTGGGATTTCGACCCCGGATCGGGGCGAATTGAGCGCAAGTATGCTCCAACGCCGTCCCAAACCCAAGATCGCAAGATGTTGAGCACGACATGGGCGCCGCCCGAGTTCTTGGTCCTCTTCGTACACAGGGCAGACGGCTAGCGCCCGCCCTCACGCGCGCGTACCCTCCATGCTCAGGAGGGTGGTACCTGTCTGTGAGCAACGACACGACCCAGGACAATCTGCTGCACAGCCTGGAACTCCGCAAGTCAGCAACGAACAGAGGCTCTCAGCCAGATCGATACGTGGTCGACCTGTTGGCCCAGGCCAGTTGGGAGAACCCGTACAGCGTGCGGATGCAATACAGCGGCGAGGGGGCCGACCCCGGCGCGCTCTCGTGGGAGTTCCCCACCGAAGCCGCGGCGTTGCGGCATATCCAGGTCCTCGTGACCCGACAGGAGCGCATGGGGTACACGCTGCGACGCGTGCCACGCGCGCATCCCTATCGAGCGTGGATCGAAGGGAACGCCACGTCAGAGCGTGACGCTAGCGAAGAGGACGATGCACAGACCACTCTGTTCTGAGACGCCCGCGGTCTAATCCACAGCCTTAGCGTCCCGCTATGCTGCGCGGCCGGCGCCGACGCCGTTGGTTAGGCCGATGACGACACGCCTTGCCCATCTGACGAACATACCGGCTCCGCTGCGCATCTTGCCGCTGCTGACAGCGCCAATGAGACAGACGCACAGCGCCTGTCGCTTGCCATCCTGCCATCGCTTGCGTTATCTAGCTGCCAAAGCGGCTCGTCCACACTCGACGCCGGACGAGTCCAGCACCGTCGCAACGCAGGTGACGGCAGGAATCAGACGCGTGGGCTATGGAATACCACATCGAGTTGCACACCCTCAGTCTGGGTCGTGAGCCGCCCAGCAGGCTGCACATGACGCTCATTGTCCGACCCTCGTCAGACAAGCCGTATGTGCTGCGCATGGAGCGTGGCCTGCTAGGACAGGAACGCCACACCAGAGAATGGCGCCACCGGTCCATGGCGGATGCTGTCCACCACATGCGCGAGATCGTGACCACCCAACGACACGCGGGGTTCCGCGTCGTCACGATGAGCCAGAATCACCCTCTGCGGAGCTGGCTCGATTCGGAGCAGGTAGGCGACGGGCGCGCAGAGGCAGGGCCGTCGAGGAAACGGCGCGAGAAGGAACGACCCGCGGCAGCGAAGGCGGAACAGCTCTCACTTTTCGATGGAGAGCGAGATTGACATCCCGGCGCTACGAGCACATGAAGTCTTGAGGCGGCGCCATCCTCGCATGACGGTATCAGGCATGTACCCTCAGACGCAGCATCGAATGGAGCTTCACTCCAACAGCGCTCCGGCTAACCGCGCGCGACGGTACGTTCTCACACTGACGCTCGATGCCTCCGCTCCCATGCCCTACATCGTATCAACCCAGTGGGGTCGCTCCGGCTGGTTTCTCCGCGGCGAGTCGTACACGGTACCTGACGAACACGCAGCACTGGCGCAGATGCGCACGCTACTCAAACGCCGTCGGGCGCATGGGTACAGCGTCGTGTCGGTCGACACCGGGCATCCTCTGGCAGGATGGCTCGTCGACGAGGACTTCCCGAGAGAGACCGCGGCACCTTCTCAGCCGAATCTGTTCGACAGACCGGTGGCGCCGGTCGTAGATGACCCAATGCAAGGTCGGCTGTTTCGCCGGTAGCGCCCTGGCAGGCGTTAGACGCGTAGCTTCCCTTTCGTCAGCAGACGGAACACGCCGCCAGTAACCGGGCGACTGGCAATCGCCTCAATGTCGTCGCGAACGTTGCTGAGCTCATGTTCTCGCAGTTCCAGCTCCCGCTCGCGCTCGGAGAGGGTGGCATCCTTCTCCTCGACGGCGGCCTGCAGCATCGGAACCTGGTTGGCAACGGGTTCTAGCTCGTAGACGCGTGTCTGCATTTCCTGCTGCGCGGTGACGAGGTCAGCGATGCGGTTGGCGAGCTGACCGTTCTCCTCCGCGCGCTCCTCGAGCGTCTCCCGCACCTTCGCTTCCAGGATGGCGACCTGGCCGCGTAGGTCGGCGACTTCGCTGGCGTGCGCGGCTAGTAAGTCAGCGTGCGCGGCATCCATGTCAGCGATGCGGCTCTCCCGCACGGTGGCTGCACGCTCTAGGTCGATGATTCGCGCCTTCGACCGCTCCTCACGCTCGCCCGCCTCCTGCTCACGCCGCAGGGCATCGACCTTGTCTGCCTCAAGTCTGGCAACCTGAGCGAGAAGATCGGCGCGCCAGTCGGTCGACGCGGTCGGTCGGTCGGTCGGTGCCCC
>CAYYPK010000073.1:0-16766 GCA_964473525.1 uncultured bacterium | reverse complement strand
CGGGAGTCATCGTCGTCCTGTGGACGGTCCTCATGCTCACGACGACACTTCTGCGTCGTCAGTGGACCGAGCACGAGAAGCTCAGCTACCCGGTAACGCAGTTGCCGCTGGCGCTGACCGCCGACCCGGTGCAGTTCTTCCGCAGCCGGTGGATGTGGGCGGGCTTTGGTCTGATCGTCGCGCTCGACATCTGGAACGGCGTCGCGTTCCTCCATCCCGTGATGCCAACGTTGCCTATCAAGAACCACCGCGTGACGACTTTTACCACCGGCCCGTGGCGCGCGCTCGGCAGCGTGTGGGTGTCGTTCTATCCGTTCGTGATCGGCCTGATGTACTTTACGCCGCTTGACCTGTCGTTCTCGTGCTGGTTCTTCTACGTGCTGGGTCGTCTGTGGGCCGTGGCGGTGGTCGCGGCGGGCGGGCAGAACGCGTACCGGTACGAGCAGTCCATCGGCGCGTGGGTGGCGCTGGGGCTGATCCCACTGTGGCTAGGACGCCGCTGGTTCCTGGAAATGGCGCGGTACATCCTGCGGGGACATCGCGGCGGCCGGCGGATCGACGCGGACGAGCCGGTGGGCTACCGCGCCGCGATGCTCGGGATACTCGTCGGCGTGGGCGTCCTCGGTATCCTGTGGACATCAGCGGGCATGTCGTGGTGGGTCTTCGGGCTGTACTTCGCTATCTACTTCCCGATGGTCATCGGCATCGCGCGGTCCCGCGCGGAGATCGGTCCGCCGGTGCACACGCTCATCTACGTGGACCCGGGCCGAACCCTTGTTGCCGGCATGGGTACGCGGCCGTTCGGGCCGCGAAACCTGTCGCTGATGACGCTGCTCTACCCGCTGAACCGCTGCTACCGCGCGAACCCAATGCCCAGCCAACTCGAAGCTCTGCGTATTGCGGAGCGCGCCGGGGTGCGGCCTCGCTCGATGATCATCGGCATGACGCTGGCGACGGTCATCGGGTCGTTTGTCACGTTCTGGATATATCTGCACGTCCTGTACGATCTCGGAGCCGACAACCGAGCGCGCGGTTGGATCGTGCACATGGGCTTCGAGACGTTCAATCGCCTGCAGTCGTGGCTCACGAACCCCCGCACGCCACGCCCGCTCGAGGTGAGTGGAATGTACGGGGGCTTCGCATTCACGATGCTGCTGATGTTCCTGAAGTCGCGATTCCTGTGGTTCCCGTTTCACCCCGGGGGTTACGTGCTTACGACGGGCGGCGGCTTCGGACGCGAGTGGTTCGCGACGTTCGTCAGTTGGGCGCTGAAGCTGGTGATCCTCCGCGTAGGGGGCGTGAAGGGATACCGCGCGGCGGCGCCCTTCTTCCTGGGCGTGTTGCTTGGCGACTACACGATGGGCTGCGTGTGGAGCCTCATCGGACTGGTGTGGGACATGCCGACGTACGGCGTCTGGCACTGACGTCCCGCAGGGAGGCGCCGCGTGCGAGTAGCCGTGTTCGGCGCTCCAGGCAGCGGCAAATCGACCGTCGCGGCAGCCCTCGGCAGCCGTTGCCAGCTCCCTGTCACGCACCTCGACGACATCTTCCACCTGCCCGGATGGGAGGAACTCGGTACCGGGGAGTTTCGCCGCGTCGTGGGTGCAATCTGCGCGGACGACCGCTGGATCCTCGACGGCAACTACAGCCGTGTCCGAGACATCGTGCTAGCCCGCGCGACGCACGTGGTCGCGTTCGATCTGCCGCCGTTGGTGTGCGTATGGCGCATCGCCGTGCGGACCCTCGGCCGTAGGCTCGGCTGGCGGCGAGTGACGCCGCTTCCGGTCCAGGTGCGCGACGACGGTGAGCCGTTCTTCCTGGCGGTCGTCTTCCTGTCCCGCGCAGTCGTCCGCTACCGACGTGGGCACATAAGGCGGATACTCTCCGAGGTGTCGCAGGCAGGCGTTCCGTCAGCTAGCGTCGCCATGATCCGCCGGCGGAGGGATGCCGGACGCGTCGTTGACGAACTGGCGGCAGCGGCGGAGCGCGCGGCGCGGTAGGGAGCAATCCCGGGGGACAGTGGGTGCGGCGACGACCTGTCAACGCCATCGCGTACAGCCGAGGCGGCTGTGGGTGACCCCGACGGGCGGCGGCGCACGTCACACGCGGGGCTGCCCCATCAGCGTGAGCGCATCTTCTGGCGCGTCGACAAGACCTACGGTGTCTCCATCTCGGAACAACTCCACTACGTACAGCGTGGGCACGACGTTGTGCGCGATCACCGCGATCAGTCCCTTGGTTCCTGCGGAGAACTCCTCGTTGCGCCTCGCCCGCAGGTTGTCGCCTACCAGTGGTCGATTCAGCACTACGGGGTCGCTTATCGCTAGCATCGGCAACGTGCCCGGTAAACAGGGGTGCGAGTGAGATGTGCCGCCTGCCTGGATGAACGTCCGGCGCCGCGTCGTGGCTGACGCCGCTGTGGGCGCCGAGGCCGCCCAGTGGCGGCGGGCCAGTCAGTCCATAGAAGACCGGGGTTCCCAGACGCGCGACCAGTTGCCGCCTTCTGGCCCGGCCAACGGCCGTGTTGCGCCTGTGTCCTGCGTGTATCATGCGGTCCCGATGCCGTCGCGTGGCTGTTGGCGGCGCTCCGTTGGGGTAAGCCAGCCGGGCGGCGCGGGAGATCCACCATGCGCTCGTCACCCAAGACATCACCGCGGCCAGAAGGCGTGCGCTGGCAGGTATATCCTGTCGGTATCGCGCTCATCGCGCTCAACTCGTGGTGGGTGATGCTCGGGAGCGAGGTGTGGCACTCGACGCAACTCACCATTGCGTCGCTGTTCTTCAACGCCGTCTTCACGCTCTTCCTGCTCGTGATCGGCGCCGGAGCCCTGCGACGGATCGCGCCACCTCTCGCCCCAACGCGGGCGGAGATACTCCTCCTGTACGTGATGGTCGTTATCCTGACCACCATCAGCGGCCACACGATGATGGGCTACCTGCTCCCGGTGATGGAGCATGTCTTCTGGTTCGCTACCCCGGAGAACGAGTGGCCGGCGCTCTTCGGCCATCACCTCCCCGACTGGCTCGTCGTGAAGGACCGCGCCGCGCTGCGCGGGTACTTCGAGGGCGACGCGTCCCTATACACGGAGACCGCGCTGCGCGCGTGGGCGGCGCCCGTGTTGGCGTGGACGGGCATCATCGTCCTGCTGTGGACGGTCTTCATGCTGACGGCTGTGCTTCTCAGACGTCAGTGGGCCGACCATGAGAAGCTGAGTTACCCCATCACCCAGTTGCCGCTGTCGCTCACCGCTGATCCGGTGCGGTTCTTCAAGAGCCGCTGGATGTGGGTCGGCTTCGTCGTCGTGGCCGCCCTCGACGTGTGGAACGGCGTGGCGTTCCTTCAGCCTCTCGTGCCGACGCTCCCCATCAAGGGCCTGCACGTCGTCACCTTCTCGACCACGCCGTGGCGCGCGATGGGCGGCATATCCGTGGCGTTTTACCCGTTCGTCATCGGGTTGATGTACTTCACGCCGCTGGACCTGTCTTTCTCGGTCTGGTTCTTCTACGTGCTCGCCCAACTGTGGCGCGTTCTGGTGGTTGCGATGGGCGGGCAGCGCCACTACGGGTTCGAGCAGTCCATCGGGGCATGGGTGGCGCTGGGGCTGATTCCGCTGTGGCTGGGGCGTCGGTGGTTCCTGGAGATGCTACGTTACGCCATCCAGGGTGGCGACGGCCGCTGGCTCGATGCGGGGGAGGCGGTCAGCTACCGCGTCGCTCTCGTCGGCCTGGTCGGCGGCATTGTCGCGCTTGGGGTCGTGTGGGGCGCCGCCGGAATGTCGTGGTGGGTGTTCGCGCTCTACTTCGCGGTGTACCTCCCCATGGTGATAGGTGTCGCGCGTTCGCGGGCGGAGGTTGGGCCGCCCGTGCATCAGGTCATCCTCACCGACCCGGAGAGGACGCTTGTCGCAGGCCTCGGCACGGGCGTCTTCGGCGCGCGCAATCTGTCTCTGATGACGCTGCTGTACCCGTTCGCGCGCTGCTTCCGAGCGCACCCCATGCCCAGCCAACTCGAGGCGCTCAGGATCGCCCAGCGCGGCGGGGTCCGGCCTCGCGCCATGCTCATCGGCATTGGCCTGACGACGGTCGCGGGCACGCTCATCACGTTCTGGATATACCTGCACGTGCTCTACGGCATGGGCGCGGACAACCGCGCGCGCGGGTGGCTCGTGTACATGGGGAACGAGACGTACAACCGGCTCCAATCGTGGGTGGCCAATCCGCGCCCTGCTCGTCCACTGGAGGCGGCCGGGATGGCAGGAGGCTTCGCGTTCGCCGTGCTGCTCATGTTCCTGAAGTCGCGCTTCCTCTGGTTCCCGTTCCATCCCGCGGGGTACGTTCTGACAACCGGTGGTGGCTTCATCGGGCTGTGGTTCGCCACGTTCATCACCTGGGCCTGCAAGCTCACGATCCTACGATTCGGAGGCGTAAGAGCGTACCGCTCCGCGGCGCCGCTGTTCCTCGGCATTCTGCTCGGAGACTACACGATGGGCTGCGTGTGGAGCCTGATAGGCCTGCTGTGGGATATGCCTACGTATGGGGTTTGGCACTGACGTCCGAGTCGGCTCGCGGGCATCGGCTGCCGCCCGCGCGAGCGCCGTGCGGGTGGCGTAGCGTAGCGGCGTCGGCGTGCGTCCAGGTCAAGGCATTCCGCAGTTGGCCCATGCGCGCCGCCCACTATTGTTGTACGATGAACTACCGTAGCACGCACCCCGCTATGCCCTTGGTGGTGTCCTCGTTCCATCTCGCCCCACCCGTACACGCAGTGCGTAAGGAAGACACATTGCCCGAGCCCGACGGGACCCACGTGGGGTCGGCGGAGTCCGCGCGCCTGGTCGAGCGACTCGCGGATAGAGGCCGTGATCGGGAGGAACGCGCGCGAGCGGCTGCCCAACTCGGTCGGATCGCGTCCGCCGAGGCCACACTCGCCCTTGTCGCCGCCCTGAGCGACTCCAGTGCCGCGGTACGCGTAGCTGCCGCTGGCGCCCTGGGCTCAATGGGCTCCTCCGCGGCGACGGCGACACGTCCGTTAGTGGCGGCCCTGCGGGACTCGAGCAGAACCGTGCGTGTGGCGGCCGCCGGGGCGCTCGCGGAGATTGACCCCGACCTTAGCCTGCCTGTCGACGTCCTCTGTGAAGCTCTGTCGGACACGGAGCCCCCCTTCCGCGCGGCGTTCGATTCCAGCTCGACGCCGACGGCGTTCGTCGACAGCCGCGGGTACGTGTTGCGAGTCAACCCCGCGTTCCACGCCTTCGCTCGCGAGCTCGGCGACGCGTGGTCGATCACGCCCTGGACGCCCCTGGTATCCGGTGACATCCGCGAAGCCCTACCGGAGTGGGATCGACTGCTGGATGGGTCGCGGCCGGCCGTGCAGGCCGAGATGCGCGTTCGCCCGCCTACCGGCCGCCAGGCGTGGATCCTACTGAACGCGTCCCGGGTCGCCGAACCCGCCGTGGATTCCCCGTGCGTGTCCGTGGGATTCCAGGACATCACGGCCATCAGGCGCACGCAGATCCGCCACGAGGTCATGTACGAGATATCGGAGGCGGCACATGCCAGCGCCGGTCTGCCACATCTCCTGCGGGCGACACACGGGTCGCTGGCGAAGCTGATGACCGCCTGCGACCTGGCCGTGCTCCTCCTCGACGCGATCGACGTCGACGATCCGGCATCGGCCGAGCACGGCGCGTGGCTGTCCACCGAGAACGACTACGCTGGCGTGCGCGTCGAGGTGCTAAACGCTCGTACACGACGCGTGCTCGACCTGCGCGCCCCGCAGCGCTTCAGCGCGGACGAGACGCGCGCCCTGGTGGACGCAGGCGAGATCGACCTCGGCGAGTCCAGCGGTGGCGCATGGGTTGGCGTGCCGATGGTCGTGGACGACCGGTGTATCGGCGTGCTGCGCCTGAAGGACGACGAGCATCCGTCCCCGTACTCGGAGGACGATGTCGAGGTGCTGACGTTCGTCGCCGGACAGGTCGGCACGGCGATAGGCCGACAGCAGGCGTATGAGCGGCTCGCGGAGGAGCGCCGCCTGTTCCAGGCGCTCATGGATAACGTGCCCGACCGCGTGTTCTTCAAGACGCCAGACTCGGAGTTCCTCCGCATCAACAAGGCCATGGCGGACGCGCTCGGCCTCGACGACCCATCCGATGCCGTGGGGTTGTCCGGCTTTGACTTCCGCTCGGACGACGATGCGCGCGAGGTGTATGAGACCGAGCAGGAAGCGCTGAAGAACGGGGCGCCCCTCGTGGGGCGGATTCTTCCCGACATCTTCACTGGCAGAATGGACAGGTGGGTGCAGTCCACGAAGATACCGTTCGCCGACGAAGCCGGGAATTCCGTCGGGCTGGTCGGCATCACGCGAGATGTCACGGACCTGCTCGACGCGCAGGAGAGGCTACGGGAGCTGAACGTCGAGCTCGAAGAGCGCGTCGAGTCGCGCGCGGAGGAACTGCGGCAGGAAGCGGACGAGCATAAGGACACGCGCGACTCCCTGGAACGCGTCGTGATGACCGCGCGCTGCCTGCTATGGGAGGCGACGGTCGAGGACACTCCCGACGGCTTGACCTGGCGATTTGAGCAGCTGCATGAGGACGCCGTACACCGATTGATGCCGCTACACGTCGCCGACGGCGCGACGCTGGAGGAGGCGATGTACGCGTCGCGGTTGCGGGAGGACGCCGCGAGGATGGCCACCTACGCGGAACACGCGCTACGCGCGGGCGAGACGGAGTATTCGCAGGACTACCGCGCCATCGACGCCCACGGGTCACTCCGTTGGCTGCACGAGGATGTCTACGTACGCGCTGCCGAGGAGGGCCGCTGGCGGATCGTCGGCGTGACGAGGGACGTCACCACGCCACGGCGCGCGCAAGAGGATCTGCGACGGAGCGAGGAGCGGTTCCGCCGCCTATTCGACGAGAGCCCCTTGGGTATGGCGATTGTCGGCCGGGATCGCCGCGTGGTCGAGGCGAATGTCACCCTGGCGGGGATGCTGGGCTACGAGAAGGGGGATCTGGCGTCGACGCCCCTACGCGAGATCGTACATCCAGACGACCTCGCCCGCCCGGCTCAAGCTACCGGAGCGCTCGAGAGAGGGCAGAGGCCGACCTTCCAAATGGAGGCGCGGTACCTTCGCCGGGACGGATCGTCGATGTGGGGTCGGGTCACCTCCTCTGCGGTGTATGACGATCGTGGCGCGCAGATATACGACGTTCACATGATCGAGGACATCACGGAGGAAAGGCGCGCGGAGGCGGTTCGAACCGCCCTGTACGAAATGTCCGAGGCAGCGCAGACCGCCAGTGACTTGCACGAGCTCTACGCGACCATATACGAGTCGCTGTCGCGCATTATCGACGCGCCAGGCTTCACGATTTGGCTACAGGATTCGCAAGACCCAGACTCGTTCTCCATGGCGTACAGCGTCGATGCGGGCGCCGTTGTCGAGGAGCTCACGACCGCCGCGCGCATCCCAGACTCTCGCACCGCGATGGTGGCCACCAGTCGGCGAACCCTCTACCTCACTGCCGCGGAGTCTCAGAGATTGGCTGCGGAGGGCGATGTCAAATTGCACGGTGCGGACGCCGCCGCGTGGCTGGGTGTGCCACTCGTCGTGGAGGACCGGTTGCTAGGCGTTGTGAGAATGCTCAACCCGGGAATGGACGATCCGTACTCCTCGCAAGATGTCGAGATGATGACGTACGTGGGGCAGCAGATCGCGCTGGCTATAGCCCGCAGGCACACACAAGACGCCCTCGACCACGAGCGTCAGCTCTTCGCGTCCCTGATGGACAGCGCCGCCGACGCGATCTACTTCAAGGACACCGAGTCACGATTCGTCCGCGTGAACCAGGTGAGCGCCAGGCAGTTGGCTGTGCCCACGCCGTCCGACGCAATCGGGTACACCGACGCGGATCTTGAGGGGCAGGAAGCCGCGCAGGAGTTCCTTGATGAGGAGAGCCGCATACTGGCGACGGGTGAGCCGCTGGTAGGGAAGATCCAGCGGGACATGGGACCGACGGTGGAACCGGGGAGCGCGATCTGGACCCATGTGACGAAGGTGCCGATGCACGATGCCGACGGCGAGGTCGTCGGGTTGGTCGGCGTGAACCGGGATGTGACGGAGTTCGTCCAGGCGCAGGAAGCCCTTACCGAGAGTGAACGCCAGCGCGCGATGCTGGTGCAGCGGATCGTCACCGTGCAGGAGGAGGAGCAGGCGCGCATCGCGCGCGAGTTGCACGACCAGGTTGGGCAGGAACTGACGTCCGTCCTCCTCGGGCTACGCGCCGCGGAGCGGGTGCCGATAGAAGACGCGTTCGAGTTCATCGAGACTGCCCGGACGCAAACATCCGAGACGCTGGAAACCGTGCGGCGCATCGCCTTCGACATGCACCCCAGCTCCATGGAGGACGTGGGTCTCGCGGCGGCCCTCGAGCGCGACCTCGTCACGCTGGGCGAACAGGCACGTGTCCATACGGCGTTCCGGGCCACTCCGACAGGGGCCGAGCCGGACCTGTCCAAGGAGCGTCAGGTTGGTCTGTACCGCATGGTCCACGCCGCCCTGACGAATACGGTCCGACACAGCAACGCATCGTCCGTGAGCGTCGTGCTGACGAGCACGTCGGAGCTGGTCTCGGTGATGGTCGACGACGACGGCGTGGGCTTCGACCTCGACGCGGTTCTAGCTGGCCCCGTGGAGGGTCGGTTCGGGCTGCTGGCGATGGACGAACGTGCGCTCATGCTGCACGGATCCGTCTCCGTCGAATCCAGTCCTGGCGAAGGCACGGCTGTCTTCATCGAGATACCCACCGACGGCGCGCTCTAGCCCTCGGCGCCTCAGCCTCGTCCGCGCGCGAAGTCTGCGGCAGCTTGTATGTCCATCGCGTCGCCTCGCGTGGCCGCATGCCCGTAGGCGTCGCCGGGCATCGCGTCCCAGACGGCTACACGCGCGGTCGCGGCGGCGGCGGCGTACAGCATCGCGACCGGCTCTTCAGGCTCGCCGTCGCTATCGCGCCACCACCGGTCGGACGCGGCGAGTAACGTCGCGGCCTCCTCCAACGCGCCCGCGCCGTGCGCTGCCACGCCAAGGCCAGCTACACACAGGGCTTGCGTCGTGTTGTCGGCGGCCTCACTCAGGACTGCTTTGAGCGTGTCGCGCGCGGCCGCCGTGTCACCAGCGGACGTCTCGGCGAACGCTTTCACAAGTAGGGCTCGCGCCGCCTCGCCGTCATTGCCGGACGCCGCGCGTAGGCGTGCCTCTTCGCGGGCAAGCCGCCTTGCGTCCAACAGCCGGCTGCCGCGACAGGCTGCCACCGCCGCCAGCCGTAGCGCCTGCGCGATGTCGTTGGTCGACCCGACGCGGCCGAGCACGTCGACTCGCACGCCGTGGTAAAGGGCGGCGGAGTGGTGGTCTGAGGCGCGAGTGGCGAGTCGCGCCTGCCACAGCAGGTTGGACGCCTCGTGACGTGCCGCTCCGACGCGACGGTGGACTGCGAGAGCCGCCGAGAACGCGTCCAGCGCGCGGGTGTATTGGCCGGACTGAGCCGCCGCCATGCCACGCAACAGCATTAGGCTGGATTCGGCCGTCGCCGACGGCGCTTCCGCGGCGGCGCGCAGCCCTTCGAGGCAGCAAGCCATCGCCCTGTCGGCATCGCCGGCCAGCAGGCTGCCAGCCGCCAGGTCGGCCAGCGCGTCTGCCTCTTCCGCGCGCATGTCGAGGCGACGGAGAGTTGCGAGGGCCTGCTCGTGACGCCGTAAGCCGTCGTCGATGGCGCCGACCGCGATGAGCGCCTGCCCTTGCGTCTGTCGCCCCGCGGCAACGGCCTGGCGGTCGTCGACGGAGCTCGCGAAGGCGAGGGCCTCCTCGGCATCCGCGAGCGCCTCGTCGGCGCGTGCCAGTTCCACACGCGCCCGTGACCGCGCCGTCAGCGCGTGCGCCAAGAGATCGACCGCCACTCCGTCTCGGTCAACCAGGAGCCGACTTAGCCACCTGTCCGTGCGCTCCCAGTCGCCCGTCGCCCGCCACGCGGATGACAACCGCGTCGCCAGGGCCACGCTGAGCTCGCGGTTGTTGTCGGCTGACCAGGCGAGAGCCCGTTCCGCCTCGTCGGCTTCGGCGTCCGCCAGACTCGACATCGGCGACGCATAGTACGTGGCGCGCAGCAGCGCGGCCGACGCGTGGTCGTCCGGCGCTCCCTCGCGAAGGTACGCTGCCACCGGTCGGGCCAGTCGGTACATCCGTGCACGCTCGTCGGTCAGCAGGAGGCCACGGCGAGTCAGGAGGTCCAGCTGGTCGTGGACAGGAACGTCGCCGTTCACGGCGTCGGCGGCGGACGCGCCGAACCAGCCGTCGAAGGCTGACAGGCGCCGTAGCGCGTGACGCGCGGGCCGGGGCAGGCGGTCGCACGCCCACGCCACGATGCCCGAGCCCTGGGGGCTCCCGTCTCCCAAGCGTTCAGATGCGGAGGCCAGCGTCCTGTCGGGAGTCGACGTCTCCATGGCGGTCGCCGCCGCGATCAGGCCAATGGTCATTGGGCGCCCGTCGGCGACCGAGCACATCTCGGCGATGGGATCCACGAGCGCGTCGGTCACGCGGAACGCTCGGTTCGCCTCATACGCCTTGCGTTCGAACAGCTCCACGGCGGGACTGTCGGCCCACGTCCCGTCGACGGTGGTGGGCGCGCGTGCAGCAGCGAAGCCGCCAACGCGGATACAACGCGCGCCGTCGTAGGACAGTGGCTTGCGGCTGGTCGCGAGGATGCTGAGCTCGCCGCACTCCGACGTCAGTTTCTCGACGACCTCCACGGTCGCGTCAGCGACTGCCTCGCAAGCGTCCAGCACGAGCAGCCCGTCCTGGGGCCGCAGGTAGCGCGCGAGGCGGTCGAGCGTGGGCTCACGGCCGAACTCCCGAAGCCCCACCGCTCGTGCGATTGCCCAGGCTACGTCGAGCGGCTCCGACACGGCCGTCAGATCGGCGAACCACGGCCCATGCGGGCGGCCAGGCTCCGAGCGACCCGCGGCCTCAATGGCAAGCCGCGTCTTGCCGACGCCAGCCGGCCCCACCAGGGACACGATGCTTGCCTCGTCCAGGGCGTCGGCGATGCCGGACAGTTCCGTCTCGCGCCCAACGAACCGCCCCGGCATCGACGGGAGAGGGAGGGGCGCAAGTCTAGCGGCCCGTGCCTGGCTGAGTTGCGCCGCGCGGGTTGGCTCCTCCGCCCGCCCGACATCTCCCTCGACGAGGCTCAGGAGCTCCAGGGGTAGACCGGGCATCACTTCCACGCGGCCAACGACAGAGGTCGACGCCCGTTCTGCCGCGTCGACCACGACCGTCTCCGATAGCAAGACGTGGCCTACGTCGCCGCACTCCATGACCGCGCGCGCGACAGACGCGCCGGGGCCCTCGACCGTCGATGTCGCGCCGAGTTCCTCCGCTTGGGAGACCGGCCCGACGTGTGCTCCAACGCGGTGACCTGTCTGGCCAGCGGCGAGCCACTTCTCGACGAACTCGCGCGCGCATGTCACGATACTCACGTCGTCAGCGAAGAGGGCGACCAGGACGATGTCTCCAGCGACATCGACAGCCGCCGCCCTGTGCCCCCGCGCCGCGCGGTAAGTGGGGAGAGACGAAACGACCGCCCTGGCCGCGTCGCAGCGCGCACGGGCCTCCGCGACCGTCGCGCGCCCGCCGCCCGGGTCGATACAGAGCACCTGAGCGGGCGCGTAGGAGGTGTGCGTACGTTCTGCCTGCGCCACGAGATAACGCCTCCACGCGCGACACGATGCGACCGGCCGATTGTGGCAGGAAGACCATGGAGCGGCAACCGGCGCCTGGGACACTGCCCGCGTGACCGGGCGACGCTGTTTGCTCACTCGCCACGCCGCGAGTAGAATCACGCCACGCGAAGGGGGACGGTCATGCATGATCTGGCGAAACTCGCCATAGACGCCGCGCGGAGCCAGGGCGCGACGTACGCGGACGTTCGCATCATCCACCGACGGCGCCAGAGCGTGTTCGCCGAGGACGCCCGCATTGCCCATCTGTCGGACGACGCCGACGCTGGGTTCGGCGTGCGCGTGCTGGCCAACGGCGCGTGGGGATTCGCCGCCAGCGCCCAACTCACGCGCGACGAGGTACAGCGCGTCGCGGAGAGGGCAGTCGCCGTCGCGAAGGCGAGCGCTCAGGTTACGGCCAAGCCGGTCGAATGGGCCGCCGAGCCTGCCGCGGAACTCACGTTCAGGAGCCCCTGCGAGGTCAATCCGTTTAGCGTGGCCACGTCGGAGAAGGTGGAACTGCTGCTCTCCGTAAACGCCGCGCTGCACGAGCAGCACGCGGACATCAAGAAGGCGTTCGCGCGGATGTCGCTGCGACGAGACGAGCGGCTGTACGCGAACACGGACGGCTCGGTCATGGAGAGCGACATCTTCACTACTCTCGCGGACTACACGGCGACCGCCGTGGGGAACGGCGAGGTGAAGACGCGCAGCTATGTGCCTCCTCCACGCACGCTGGGCTACGAGAACGTGAGCGCCGACGACCTGCTCGCCAACACCGAACGGGTGGCGCAGCAGGCGCTTGAGCATCTGTCCGCGCGCCAGTGTCCGGTAGGCGAGAAGGATCTGATCCTCGACCCCCATAATCTGGCGCTCACGATGCACGAGTCGGTCGGGCACGCCACGGAGCTTGACCGCGCCCTAGGCATGGAGGAGAGCCTCGCGGGGCGCAGCTTCGCCACGCCGGATCTGCTCGGAAACCTACAGTACGGCGCGCCGCACGTGAACTTTGTCGCCGACAACACGCTGCCGGGCGGTCTCGCCAGCGAGGGCTTCGACGACGACGGCGTTCCGTCGGGCAAGTGGCACATCATCAAGGACGGCCTGTTCACGGGCTACTCCACGGGTCGCGAGGTGGCGGGCGCCATCGGGCTGGACCGTAGCGTCGGCGGCTGCCGCGCCGACCATTGGAGCAGCATCCCCATCGTGCGCATTCCGAATCTCAGCCTGATGCCGGGCGACGAGCCGCTCACGCCGGAGGAGCTCATCGCGTCGACGGACGACGGCATCTACATCGAGGGCATGGGCAGCTTCAGCATCGACCAGATGCGCCAGAACTTCCAGTTCGGCGGCGACGCGTTCTGGGAGGTGAAGGGCGGCAAGATCACCGGGATGCTGAAGAACGTGACCTACCAGTCCATTACACCGGCATTCTGGAACGCCTGTGACGCCATCTGCGACGAGCGCTTCTGGGTACCCAACGGCGTCGTCAACTGCGGCAAGGGCGACCCGATGCAGGTCCAAAAGATGACCCATGGCGCGGCTCCCGCGCGGTTCCGAGGCATCACCGTCGGCGCGGCGAAGTAGGGGGAGAGCAACATGGCGTCGACAACAGACACACGGGACATCATGGAACGCGCGCTGTCCCACGCCTCGGCCGACCACGTGACGGTCGCCGTGCACGAGTCGGAGGAGCTCGTCACGCGGATCGCCAACAGCGCTATCACGCAGAATGTGGACAGACGAGACCGGTCCATCACCGTGTCCGCAGCCTTCGGCGCGCAGGTTGGACACGCATCGGACAACGACCTGTCCGACGAGGGGATCCGCGCCGTCGTCCGGCGCGCGGAGGACGTGGCAAGGTCTGTCTCGCCCGACCCCGAGTACGTGCCTCCGCCGCCCGCGCCTGATGCGTACCCCACGGTTGCCGCCAGCTCCGACGCGACGCGGGCGTTCACGCCTGACGACGCCGCCAGCGCCATCCTCGGCGCCGTCCGGGCAGCGGACAAGGGTGGCGTCACGCTCGCCGGTAGGTACCGCGCGTCGTGGTCCTCGGAAGCCGTGCTCAACAGCGCGGGCCTGTACCACGCCGAGGATTCCACGTGGGCGCAATACACGAACACGGCGATGACGGACGACAGCTCGGGGTGGGCGACTTCTGCCGCACGTAGCGTCGCGGATGTCGACGTCATGGCGACCGCGGATTCCGCGATCCACAAGGCGCGCGTCGGGCAAGCGCCACGAGACGTCGAGCCCGGCGCATACACCGTCATCCTCGAACCCAACGCGACGTACGACCTACTCTCCACGTTCTACGGCGTGCTGGACGCGAAGGCGGCCCACGAAGGACGGACGTGTCTGCGCGAGAAGGAAGGCGAGCGAGTCGCGGGCGGCAACATCACCATCGCGTCCGTGCCGACGCACGCCGACGTTGGACTTTCGGCGACCATCGAGGCCGGCCTGCCCGCGCCGGAGGTCAAGTGGATCGACCGTGGGGAGCTCGCGAACCTGCGTTACTCACGCTACTGGGCGGCGAAGCACGACCACGCGGTGACACAGCCGGTGAACTTCGTCATGGACGGCGGTGAGGGGTCCGTGGACGACCTGATCGCCTCGACCGAGCGCGGCATCCTCGTCACTCGCTTCTGGTACATTCGCTTCGTAGACCCCATGGCGTTCCTACTCACGGGGATGACGCGAGATGGGCTGTTCTGGGTCGAGGATGGCGAGGTGCGCCACGGCATCACGAACCTGCGGTTCAACGAGAGTCCGTTGCGCGTCATGGAGAACGTCGAAGCGATGAGCGCCGCGTCGCGCGTGGGGTCGCCCGCGATGGTACCTGCGCTGAAGGTGCGCGACTTCCGGTTCACGAGCGGCACGTCGTTCTAGCCCGGAGCGACACCGACGTGGGCGCTACTTCTGGAGGGACGGCGGATGTGGCAGCGATACGCGTTGGTGTGGACTCTCGTTCTTGCCGCAACCCCCGCGTGGGCGGGCTCCTGGTCGGACGACTTCGAGGATGCTGCCTCCGTCGACTGGGAAGAGGCAGGTGAACCGGCTGACTGGGTCGAGTCGGACGGAGTGCTGAACGGCGAGTTGGTGGAGTCCGACGTCTGGTCGCTTCGTCTGACGGGCGACGAGTCCTGGGGCGACTACACCGTCAGATGCCTGGCGAACGTGCAGAACCTCGCCGGCGGCGATTGGACTGGGATCGTCTTCCGGTACCAAAACGACGACAACTACGCCTGGCTAGGTCTGTCGGTGGCGTGGACGAAGTTTGCCGCGGGCATCGCTGGGAATACGCTGGTCGAGCAGCAGATCAAAGTGGGCTTCCGGCAGTGGTACGCCCTCCGCGCCGAGGTGAAGGGCGCCCTCGTCGAGCTGTACGTTGACGATGAGTTGCTGTTCGAGTTCGAGGGCGGCGCCCCGCTGTCCGGGCGCGTAGGCGTCTTCTCCGCACGCTCGCTGCCGCAGTTCGACGACTACAACGTCAAGGGCGACGACGTCGCCGACGGCGGGCCTGGGTTCGCCGTATCGCCTGAGGGCAAACTCGCCGCGACGTGGGCCGACATTAAGGCGCGGACGTGATGTCGTTGGCGGACGGCCTGCTCTGGGTGGAGGTCGGCCAGGTACAGCACGGCGTCACGAACCTGCGCTTCAACGAGAGCCCGCTGCGCGTCATGGAGAGCGTCGAGGCGATGAGCGCCGCTTCGCGTGTGGGGTCGCCGGCGATGGTTCCGGCGCTGAAGGTGCGCGACTTCCGGTTCACTAGCGGGACGTCGTTCTAGGCCGCGTAGCACCATCGCGCACACGTCGCCTGCCGCGCGTCGATAGCGACTCGATGCAGCGCGGCTGGAGTCCACCCAGGGCAGGACGGTAGCGGCCCATGACAGATGCGCGACCCGAACAGCTGGCCCACTCGTGGGCGAGTCTCGCCGACGACACGTGGTTCGACGACGTGGAGACAAGCAGCATCTGGGTCCGGGGCTACCGAGTAGAACGGCTCACGAAGGCCGACAGCCTCGCCGCCGATAGACAGCTTGAACACCACGATCAGCATTGGTAACGTGCGCGCGTTCCTGTTCTACGGGGCGCTCGATTACTACGATGCATCCAGCACGCGTGTGAGCGTCGCAGACGAACGCCCCACCCAGTTGCGCGTGCAGCCCGGCCTGCGGAGGGTCCAGGCGGAGGAGGGGCCGTATCTTATGGTCCTCACGCCCTACAGGGTAGACAACGTGCCGGGCGACGAGGCCGCCACGACGGCTAGCCTGGACGCGACTGCGGGATTGTTAGCCGTCGTCAACACACCGAACGTCGTCGCCGAACGCCTCTTCGACCATGAGCTGGACATGGTCGGGGACCGCCTAACCGTGAGGCGTCCGGCAAGCCGCAACCCTCTCTACGTGCCTCCTCCAGATGTTTCTGGTAGTCGCGGCCCCGTGTTGGCGCAAGCGGCGCGGGCGCAGGCCTCGCTCCCGGACGATGCCGCCAACCGTGTTCGTCTGGCTCTGCGCTGGGTCGAGGCGGCGCTGTCCGGCGATACGATCGACTCATTCCTGAAATACTGGGTCGCCATAGAAACGCTCGCCATGCCCGAAACGAACGTGGCAGCGCTCAATGACAGGCTTGCGAGGACGTACGGCACATCACGCGGGGAGGCTAACGTGACGTTCGGAGCCGGACGCTCGCAGGGACTGCCTTCGCGCATCGTACACCACGGAGAGCTGGTGCCAGTCGATCTTCGGCTGCTGGAGTATGCGCGCGCGATGTTTACTGACTTACTGTACGACGTCCTGGATCTCACCACCGAGCACAGGATGCAAGCGCTCCTCGACGAAGGGTTCGATGTTACCCGTTACTAGGGCGATTCGACATTTGGTTCGATGGCGTTCTGTGCGCTATGATACTGCCTCCGCGATACAGGAGGCATCACGAGGCATCACGGTGGTTGGACGTTACGAATTGAGTGACGCTCAGTGGGAGAAGAT
>CAYYPK010000072.1:0-18708 GCA_964473525.1 uncultured bacterium | reverse complement strand
GGAACGAACGGAGCCAGTCGGTGTAAGTCGACTTGACAAGGTCATGCAATATCAGCATGACAGGCAGGCGCGAACGGCGGGGCGCGCCGCTACCAGCGTTCTGTGACCACGCCCCTCGCAGACAACCCGCTCGTGTCCACGCTGGCTCCGTGCTACGCTGAGGCGCCGCGTCCCGCCATGCCAGCCACAGAGGTTGCGCGCCATGCGATCCCTGCTCCTGTCCGTGTGTCTGTGTGGAGTCGCCGCCTCTTCCTCGGCCGCCGATTCGACTATCTCGGACCGGTCGCACCACAGCGACGTGTTCGGCGAGGACCGTCACTACCGGGTGTTCCTGCCGCCAAGTTACGGCGACAACGATGCTGGCCCTTACCCGGTCATCTACTTCTTCCACGGCTACGGCGGTAGGTACAACGGGCCGGCGGACGGCACACAGTCACAGTCGGCGGAGTCACGCTACTACGACGAGTGGAACGGGAACCTGGAGCGGTGCGGGCCGGATCCTCGAGACAACATCGCGACGTACGTGGCGGAGCACGACGTGGTCGTCGTCAAGTGGGACGGCTACGTGGCGGCGCAGTATCCACGCCCATACGACGTGGGGCCGGTGAGGGACGACCTGCACTTCGTGGACTACTTCCCCGAACTCGTGCGCCACATCGACCGCGAGTACCGTACGATCCCGTCGCGCGCGGGGAGAGCCACCTCCGGGCTCAGCATGGGTGGCTTCATGTCGATGTTCGTCGCGTCCAAGTACCCCCACCTCATTGGCAGCGCGTCGTTCTTCAATCCGTCGTCGGCGTTCATCATAGGGCCGCGCGACATGCAGGTGTACACGCCGTTCCGGCACATGGGGCGCAACTACGTGGGTCTGCCGATTCGCCAGCACGTGGGCATGAAGGACTTCCTGCGTCAGCACGATCTGGGCATCGACCGAGAGTTCAAGACGCAGGAGCTCTCCTACGAGGCGTGGCACTACGGCGTGAACTACTTCGACGGCTTCCACACCGTCGTGAACGTCGATGGGCAGTTCGACTTCCACATGCGCCACTTCCGCCAGCCGGTGGCCGCCCCCGAGGCGTGGAGCCACATCGACGTCTACCCAGACTTCGACATCTGGGGATACAGCTTCACGAGTGACCGGGACGAGCCAGGCTTCACGTGCATCGACGAGGCATCGGCGGCGGGCATGAAGATCACGACGCGCAAGTGGCTGCCCGATGGTCCAAGCATTCCGACGGCCCGAGTCAGCGTCACGTCAGACGCCGTGTACACGCCCAGCGCGCCGCACACCATCTGCCGCCTGGCGCTCGACGACCTGTCCGTATCATACGAGACCGTCGCGACGGACGCACAGGGCCGGCTGCATATGGAGGTCTCCGGCGCGGGCGAGTACGTGGGAACCCACGTGGACGGCGCCAGCGGCTCCCTCGTCGTCGCGGACCACCGACTCGACACGCCGGTCCCGGAAGCGTGGCGCGTGATGCGTCTGACCCCAGTGCTGTACAACGCGGGAGGCGCCGACGTGCGCGGCGCGCGCGTGGAGCTCATCAGCCAGAGCGAGGACATTGAGATCCTCGACCCAGCAGCGCAGGTGGACCACGTCGGCGTCGGTGGGGTCTCGCTCGACACGTCGTTCCGCATTCAGTGTCGGTCAGATGCCCTGGAAGTCGGGCGACTCAAGGCGTTGGTAACGCACGACGGCGACACGCGCCGCTATCTCATCGACGTACCGTTCTACTCCGCCGTCGAGGATCTGGCGGAGTACCGTGTGGCGGACGGGCTTTCGCTGATGCAGGACGACGGGGAAGAGGCCGCGTTCGGCGGGGGGAACGGGAACGGCGTGGCGGAGCCCGGCGAGTGGGTCAGCGTGCTCGCGCAGTCGGACAGGCAGGACGGCATGTGGTACGGCCTGTCCCTCTTCACCGACGACCCGTACGTCGACCGCACGCGCGAGCGAACGGTGTGGCGGCATCGCCCAGACTGGTCGGGCACCGCGAGGCGGGTGTCGGAGGTGTGCATCCGGGAGGACTGCCCGCCCGGCCACCTCATCGAATTCCGCGGCGTTTACGACTACCAGAAGACCGGCGATGTCCGCCGCGACGGCCAGGGCGCCCAGTCGTTCGTCTACGAGACAAAGCGCGTGCGGGTATCGCTGACAGTCGGGGAGTAGACGAACAACCGGGCGTGACGTGTCACGATCCCTGGCGGCCCGTCTCGCCACCGACGGGCAGCTCAATGAAGACGGATGTGCCGGCGCCGGGACTCGACTCGAAGTTCACGCGGCCGCCGAACGGGCGCACGCGTTCCTCCATGCCGAGCAGTCCGAAGCGCCCCTCGACAGGTCCAGCGGTTACAGCGTCGACATCGAAGCCCTTGCCGTCGTCCTCAACGACAATGGAGAGCCGACTGTCGCGGCGCTGCATCGTCACGCTCACGTTTGATGCCTCGCTGTGCCTGGAGGCGTTGGTCAGCGCGGCGTGTACCGTGCGGTAGATCGAGATCTCGACGTGCTTCGGGAGCGGCTCCCGTTCCGCCGGGCCGGCCAGAAAATCGACGCTGATCTGCATCTGCGTGCCGAGCCTGCGGACGTCCTGCTCCAGCGTGGCGGCCAGACCCAGGTGATCGAGCGAGGTGGGCCGCATGTCGAACGCCAGGTTGCGGATACTGTCCAGCGTGTCGGACGTCTGATTCCGCAACTCTTCCAGGGCGTCGCTGAGTTCCACCGAGCCCGCCTGACGCGACAGCAGCCGCAGTCCCACCAGCAGCGACGACAGCCCCTGCCCCGCTCGGTCGTGAAGCTCGCGCGCGATGTGCGCCTGCTCATCCTCCTGCACGGTAAGGATGCGCTGCGTCAGTTGCGACCGCTCCGACTCGGTGCGTCGTAGCGCCTCGTCGGTCTGTTCCCGCAGCCGCAGCTCTGAATGCAGAAGCTGGTTGGCGTCGTGAAGCTCGAGCGTGCGCTCCTGAACGCGGGCCTCCAGGCGCGCGTTCAACTCCTCGATTTCCTCCTCGCGTCGCGCGCGGACAACTGCGGTTGTGAGGGAGGCCGCGAACGCGTGCAGGAATTGGACGTCGTCGGGAGAGAAGTCGCGGGGCGCTGCCGTATGCACGCCGAGCACGCCGTAGGACGCCCCATCGCGGTCCGCGCCCCTGATCGCCACGCTCATGCCACTGACGACGCCGTGGTCGACCAGCAGTTCGGGCCCACTGAAGCGGGTTTCGGTTGCGAGGTCCGCGACTACCACCGGCTCCCCGCTTAGCAGCGTGTAGCCGGCCTGGGAGTCGGGGCCGATGCCTACGACCGCGCAACCGACTAGGCCAGAGGTCCATCCGACACCTGCTCTCAGGAGAAGACCGCCGCCTTCCGGCGCCAGCTCGAGCACCTTTGCGTATTCGACACGCAGCGTGTCCGCCAGCAACTCGCAAGCTCGCTGCATCAGGCCCGGCACGTCTCGTCCGGCGAGCGCCTCCTGGCTGAAGCGAGCCAGAGCGGACTGCTGGCTGGTGCGTGTCGCCAGCAAACCGTCGGTGTGGCGTCGCTCGGTTACGTCGTCCACGAGGGCAAAGATGCGCTCCTGCCCCTCACCGTCGTCGCGGTGGAACACTGCTCGCACGCGGGCATGCACCACGGCGCCGTCTACCCGCAGGTACCGCGTATCCACGTTCTCCGACCCGCCAGCGCTCTGGCGGAGGAGTTCCACCAACTCCTGAGTCGTCCCTACGTCGTCAGGGTGGGTGATGTCCGCCAGCGTTCTGCCCTGGATGTCTTCGGGAGACGCTCCCAGGAACGACGCCATGGCGCGATTCGCCGCGAGAACAACGCCATGGCCGTCCGCAACCATGAGCCCTAGCGGAGACTCGTCAAAGAGCGAGCGGAACCGTCGCTCGCTCTCCTCCAGCCTTCGCGCGGCGACGCGGGCGTCCGTGACGTCACGGATCACGCTTACGACCTCGTCGGAGCCTACTGGCGCCATCCGCATGTCGTACGACCGTGGGCCCTCGGGCATATCCATGTCGTACTCCGCGCTGGCGACTTCGCCAGACGACAGGACATCGGCGATCAGCTCTCGCCCTGCTACGGACAACTCCTCCGGCAGCACCTCCTCCATGAGCCTGCCCAGGAACTCACGTACGGGGAGCAGCGTGTCGACATCTGGAGCCTTGAAGCAGTTCAGGTAGCGTCCCTCGGCATCCTGGTGGAGCACGAGATCCGGCATCGCGGCCAGGATGGCGGACATCGTGTCTTGGCTCTGACGGAGGGCGGCTGACGCCGAGAGCTGTTCCGTCACGTCCAGCCCGGAACTGAGTGACCCCAGGAACACGCCCTCCGCGTCCTCTATACGCGCGTTCTGCCACGTGATGGAGCGCGTGTCGCCGGACGATGTCAGAATGACCCCGGTGTATTGCTCTGAATAGGCGATCTCGCCTTCGACGAGCCGTGCCACGAAACGCTGTACGTAGTCCCGGGCAGCGTCTGGCACGAACCGGTCCGCCCACATCTGCCCCACGACCTCATCCCGCGGGTACCCAAGAAGTTCGCACGCCCGCCGGTTCGCGAGCGTCACGCGACCCGTCGGGTCCAAGCCCACGAGCATCACGCCGGCAACATCAAGGTAACGCTGTGCGCGGTCTCGCTCGGCGTGGAGCGCGGCGACGAGATCGGGGTCGTCGCGGGTCTCCAACTCGCGCACGCGGGCCCTGAGGGCGGCCAGCTCACGCGTCGCGTCGGCAGCGTCGTCTGGTGGGAGAGGCATCCCGCAGCGTTCCCTTCCGACAGGAACAGGCAGAATCTGCGCTGGGAGCCACGGGCACGGGGCCCGCAACATCCCATGATTCTAGGAGGCCGCGTCTGGGACGGTCAAGCGCGGTTAGGCCGTCACGACGCCGCTGTCCCGGCGTCCAACGCACGACGATGGGACGGCCGTGGGGCCGACTTCACGCGTCCGTGTACGGCGGATGTTCGTAGCGACAGGGATCCTCCACGACGCGTGGGTCGTCCTGTTCGCGCAGCACGGCCATCAGCCGCGCGGACAGCTCGTCGCGCGCGGCTGCGTGCCTCGGCTCGTCCGCGACGTTCGTCATGTAGTGCGGATCGACGCGCAGGTCGTACAGCTCCTCGCCCGGGAACTTCCCGAAGCCCATCTCGAAGAGGTCGCGCACCTCCGGTTCGCCGCGGTGATGAACCATCCACGCCTTCGACGGCCCCGCGTCGAGGTCCGAGTAGGCGATCATCGTGTCGTGCTCCAGCACCTCGTAGGCTGGCGGCTCCGTTGCTGGGTCGTCAAGCCCTCGAGGATCGCCCATGGGCCAGCGTTCGGGGTGGAAGTTGCGTATGTACAGGTAGTCCTCCGTGCGTATCGCGCGCTGCGGATACGGCAGCGCTCCCTCGCGGGCGCGCGCCACGTGCCGCTCGCGGCCAGTCACGACGAACGTCCGCTCGGGATCCACCTGCCCATCGGCGTCCGACTCGAGGACGTCCAGGAGGCCGTTGGCTGTCATGCCGTCGGGGAACGGCACGCCGCCTGCCTCCAGGAACGTCGGAGCGACATCCATGATGTTGACGAAGTCGGCTATCACACGGCCCGCTGGAATGCGGCCCGGCCAGCGGGCGGCGAGCGCCACCTCACAGCCCAAATCGTACAGGTTGCACTTGGCTCGTGGGAATCCAGGGATGCCGTGGTCGCCACTCACCACGACGAGGGTGTTGTCCAGTTCGCCTAGCTCCGTCAGACGATCCATGAGGAGGCCCAGACCCGCGTCCACGGCGAGGCACTCGCCCAGATAGTCGGCGACGTCTTCGCGCACATCGTGCACGTCCGGGAGGAACGCCGGTAGCTTGCCCTTCAGGTCGTCGGGCTCGAGGCCCCACAGCTCCTTGCCCGACCCTCGCTGCCACTTCCGATGCGTGTTGGTCGGCCCCCACCAGTAGCAGAACGGCGCGTCGTCCGGGCGCGCGTCGAGGAACGCGTCGAAGTTCTGCCGCGCCTCCTCGTATAGCACGTCCTTGGCCCCCTCGACGCCCAACTCCTCCGCGTGTTCAGTGGCTACGAACGAGAAGGAGCCGTACCGCGTTCCCGCTGGCGCGTACCTCGTCCGGTGACCGCCATAGGGAGCGTCCTGAGGCGTGCCGGGCGACCACGCCTTGTACGTGTACCCGATGTGGTACCCCGCAGCTTCGAGCTCCAGCGGGTACGTAGGCATCGACTCGTCCCACACGGCACCCTGCAGGATAGCAGCTCGCCCCGTCTGCCAGAAGTAACGGCCGGTCAACACCGAGCTGCGACATGGCGTGCACGACGGGGCGGGCACGAAGGCGTTCGAGAACAGCACGCCTTCGCGGGCCACACGGTCGAAGTTGGGGGTTTCTATCAGGTCGTTGGGCGTGCCGGCGCCGTCGATGTCACGATAGGCGCTGGCGTAGCGACCCCAGTCGTCGGCGAAGACGAACAGGATGTTGGGCCGAGTGGGCATGCGCGCGGATCTCCGGTGGTGGCCGCCGTTGCGTGGTCGACTGCGGCGTGGTTTCCCTCACGATCCGCCCGATAATACCGCCCACGTTGGGCGGCGAGAAGCAGCGTGCCACGGCGCGTGGTAACATCACGGTGAGGAGACCTGAGATGGACGGCATTCACTTCCTGGTAGACGGTGACGGCAGCAGGACCGCGGTTGTCATCGACCTCGACATGTACGGCGACCTTATCGAGGACCTCCTCGACGCAGCAGTTGCTCGTGAGAGGGAGAGTGAGGACGATGTGCCGTGGGAGGCGGTGCGGGCTGAGATCCTGAACGACCTCAGAGCCGGAGGCCCCGCGGATGCCGTACCGGATAGTGATGAAGTCGTCCGCTCGTCGTGAATTGCGACGGGTTCCTCCCGTCGTACAGGCACGCATTCTACCTGTCATAGACGCTCTTGCGACGCAGCCGCGTCCGCCCGGCGCGCGAAAGATACAGGGGGCGGCCGACGTATACCGGTGTCGGGTGGGCGACTACAGAATCGTGTACAGCGTGGACGACGCGGAGGCCGTGGTGAGTGTCCGACGCGTTGGACACCGCCGCGATGTCTACCGCGGCGTGTGACGTGCGGCGCGACCGCCTTAGGAGAGCCCGGTTGACTTCGACCCCTGCCGCAACGCCACCAGAGTCCGAGGGCGACGTCAACCTCTCCGAGCGACGGCAGGCGTGGCTCGACGAGCACGTCGACGCCGACGCGCGGGAGATACTCGATGAAGACGAGCGCTACTTCCTGCGGCAGTCTCTGTCGACGCCGTGCATGAACGTCCTAGAAGCCTGCGACGGCATCTACCTGCAAGACACGCAGGGACGTCGCTACATGGACTTCCACGGCAACAGCGTGCACCAGATAGGCTTCGGTCATCCTCGCGTCATTGAGGCCATCACGGAGCAGATGCGCGCGTTGTCCTTCTGTACGCGGCGGTACACGAACGCGAAGGCGGTGGAGCTGGCGAGGAAGCTTGTCGAGATCACGCCGGACGAGCTAGGCAAGGTGCTGTTCGCGCCCGGCGGCACGTCTGCGGTGGGCATGGCGATGAAGCTCGCGCGCATGGCGACGGGTCGCCACAAGACGATTTCGATGTGGGATTCGTTCCACGGCGCGTCGCTGGACGCCATCAGCGTCGGCGGGGCGGCAGGCTTCCGGCGCAACGCGGGTCCACTGCTGCCAGGCACGGAGCACGTCCCGTACCCGTACGCCGGCCACTGCCTCTTCGGGTGTGGTGGCGAGTGCAACACCCGATGCGCTGACTACGTCGAGTTCATCCTGCGGAACGAGGGCGATGTCGCGGCGGTCATCGCGGAGCCGACGCGTAGCGCCGCCATCTTTCCTCCGGCGGAGTACTGGAGGCAAGTGCGAGACGCCTGCGACCGGTACGGCGCCCTCCTGATCTTCGACGAGATACCCCACGCGTTGGGACGCACCGGTCGCATGTTCGCCTTCGAGCACGACGGCGTGGATCCCGATGTCCTGGTCCTCGGCAAAGGACTAGGAGGTGGCATCTTCCCGTTCGCGGCCATGGTGGCACGCACGCGCCTAGACCTCGCCCCCGAAGCTGCGCTCGGGCACTACACGCACGAGAAGAACCCCGTGGCGTGCGCGGCTGCCCTGGCGACGCTGGAGGTCATCGAGGATGAGGGCCTTCTGGAACGCTCTGCCTCGCTCGGGAGGCACGCGCTCAGCCGCCTGCGAGGCATGGCAGAGAGGCACGACGCTATCGCCGAGGTGCGCGGACGTGGCCTGCTGCTCGGGGTCGAACTGCACGACCCGTCGGATCAGTCGCCGGCGAACGACCTCGCGGATCGCGTCATGTACGACGCCCTCGCCAGGGGACTCAGCTTCAAGGTCACGATGGGGAACGTGCTGTCACTCGCGCCGCCACTCACGATCGCACAAGATGAGTTGGACAGGGCGCTCGACATCATCGAGCAGTGCCTGGGCGATGCGGCGTAGGCGGGCGGTCTGTCCATATGGTGGCGGCCCGTGTCCAGTAGGGGCTACTCCCCAGGCCTCAGATGGCGCGCCAGGAAGTCCAGCGTGCGAGGCCACGACACGCGAGACGCCTCCTCGTGGTGGCGCTCGCTCGTGAAGTCCATGAACGCGTGACCCGCTCCCTCGTACGCGTGGAACTCGTGCTCCTTGCCGTGCTTCGTCATCTCAGCGTCGAGGCTCAGCATATCCTCGGGCGAGGGGTTCCGATCCTCGCCTCCGAAGTGGAAGAGCAGAGGACACGATATGTCCGCCGTCAGGTCGAAGGGGGAGACGTCGACGCTCCCTCTCGGCTGCGCGATGCCTCCTCCGTAGTACGCGACCGATGCGCTGAACGCCGGAACCGCCGCCGCCATGAGGTACGCCGACCGCCCGCCCATACAGAAGCCGATGATGCCGAGCGAGTCCTTTCGCACGTCGGGGCGCGACTCCAGATAGGCGACCGTCGCCTCGACGTCCTTCGTCATCTCTGCGTCGTCGATCGTGCGTGGTGATCTGGCCTCGTCCGGGCCCTTCCAGTGGTACAGGTCTGGCGCCGCGGCGACATATCCCTCCTCCGCGAGCCGGTCTGTCATGGCGCGCGTGAACTCGTCGACACCCCCCGCATGCATGATGACGACTACACCAGGGCGTGGTCCTATGCCCTCGCCCGAGGAGACGTAGGTATCCATCCGCCGGCCGTCGACGAGCAACGCCTCGGTACTTGCACTCATCCTCCGATCCCCCTTTGCGTAAGTCATACGTGACCGAGGCCCTTCGGTCAAACCGCCGTGGCGCCGATAGCCTACCAAAGGGCTCTTGACCGGCGATCCGAAAGGCGTATCGCTACGCGTTGGGGCGAGGGTAGTCGCGGTGTCCCGCCGCGCGTCCGCAAGGAGATCGGCGATGGCGAGCAGAGACTTCGCGGGCGCAGCGCGCGTCCTTGTGTTGCCGGCATTCCTGGCAGGACTGTTGGCGGCGTTTGTTGTCAGCGGGCAGCCACCGAGCCCCGTGCGTGGAGTGCTCGAGCCTCTCGAGGAAGAGGAAGTGGAGCGCTCTCGCATAGGGGAGCTGCTGGTCACCATCGGTGGACCACGTATGGTGACCCCACGGTTTTGGCTCGGGTTCGCGGGTGGATTCCTTGCCATTGAGATCGCCGGCTCCGTGTACCTGTCCAGACGCACGCCGGACGAGGGCGCTCGGCTCACGACCATGGTCGGCATCGTGAAGGCGAAGCAGGCGGCCCGGGAAGAGGCGGAGAAGGCGGCGGAGAAGGACGACAGCTAGACCGTCCGCCCTGTTAGGTACCATGCTGCTGGCGACGCCCGTCGCCGGTTCGCATCGCGCGCCCCCGCAGCCAGCGTCCGTCAGTCGCCGACTTCGGCTGGTCTCTCGCGGACGGCATGCTCCACCGGCCACGACGCCCGCTCCTCCGACTCGTACAGCCCGATGCGGTCGATTGGGATGGGCACAAACCCGAGGTCGAGCGCGGGCGAGTCCTCGGCGAGGCGGAAGTCCGCTGGCGGCGTGCCCAGGAAAGCGGGATCTTCGTCGACGAGGTTGTCCTCGAACGCAACGTAGCCGCGCGCGCCTTCCTGCACGCCGTCCCACCTGCCGCCAAACGAGACGTTGCGAGCGACCACGTTCCCCTTCGGGGCCGCTGGCTCGTCTTCCCACACCGTCTGCAATTCCGGGTACCGCTCGACCCAGATGGGATCGCGGAACGGCATGTCGTCGAGCCGGTCCTTCATCGTCGTGGCTACGTGGTAACCCGCCCATCCCATGGCGCGGTTGTCGATGTGCAACGCGGGCTCGCAGTCCACGAACAGGTTGTTCTCGACGAGGCAGTCGCGTCCGCCTCCGATGAAAGCCGCCCGGGTTACCTTGTAGAACACGTTCCCGACGATCTCCGTGCCGCAGAACATGTCGTCCAGGTAGACGCCCACGCAACCCTTCGCCTCGAAGCCGTTCACGTGGTGCATGTAGTTGTGCCGGATGACCGTGCCGCGCATCGTCCAGTCGCGTCCGGCGTATATCGCGCCCGCGTCGTTGGACTCGTAGCAGACGCTGTGTATCTCGTTGAATTCCATGAGGTGGTCGTTGCCGCTGAACCCGATCCCCATGTGCGGGGCGTTGTCGATGAGGTTATGCGTGGCGCGCTGCCCGACGCCTCCCATCGAGATCGCCGGGTTGTACATCCGGCTCCACCGGCTGTAGTGGTGGATGTGGTTGTTGTCGGCGTAGTGGCCAGAGGGCGTCAGGCTGGGCCTGTCTCCGCCCGACAGCGACACGCCTCCGCCACCCGTGCCCGTGATGTCGCAGCCCACGACCCCGTTTTCCGAGCCGCCGCTGATGCGTACGGCCCACGACCCCGTGTTGCGGATGGCGCATCCGACGACACGCACGCCCTCGCCTCCTGTCACCTCGACCGCGGTGGCGCGACACGCCTCCAACGTCAGCCCGCGGAACTCCACGTGCTCCGCGTCGGCCGCGCTGATGATCGTGTCGATTCCTGAGACCAACGCCTCTCCGTCGGTGACGGGCGATGGCGGCCAGAAGTAGAGAACGCCGGCTTCGCGATCCAGGTACCACTCGCCGGGGCTGTCCAATTCCGCGAGCAGATTGAACGCGTAGAACCACTGCCCAACGCGGTAGCCGTAGCCGTGGTAGGGCGGCTCGACAGCGATGACGCTCTTCTCAACGTCGATGGACTCGACGCGGTGGCGCTGGTCCGACCAGTCCCAGAACCAGTAGCCGTGGACCCATGGGTCGTTCTCCTCGGTCCATCGCGACGGGCGGTCGCCGTCGTACATGAACTGGCCGATCTTGTCGCCCTTGGTGCCGCGTACGTCCACAGGGTCGCCGCCGACTAGATCAGTGACGCGGACAAATCCTTCGTTGGGCCATCGGGCGGGTGTCATCGGCTCTGCGTTGTAGAACAGCTCCAGACCGCCGCCACCTGGCGAGCCGAAGTCGGTGACTCCGAGCGCCCCGAGGTCCGCGTGCATGACATTGCCTCGGGCCTCGGGCGCGAGGCGATTCAGGATGTCGGCGTTCGTCACGGCGGCGAAATCGCTCACGCGTTTGCCGCCGACGAGGCGCGCCGTCTCGCCCTTGGCGGCGCGATAGACGACAGGCGCGCCGTCCGCGCCGGAGTCCTCGCTGGTGAGATGGAACGTCTCGCTCCGCTCATGGACTCCGCCACGCAGGACGACCGTCCCGCCGCCGGCTGCGCCCCTGAGCGCGTCGCGGGCGGCTTCCAGAGTTGCGAGTGGGCCATCGCTGCGGTCGGCGTTCGGGTCGGGCAGGGCGCCGGTCCAGGAGTCAGCGCCGGTCGTGGACACGTACAGTGTGGTGGCTTGCGCGGACACGGTTCCGGCCTCCGTAAGCATGATGGCGGCGCACACGGCGACAACGACGGGCGCGAGACGCGCGCGGCTCGCCAACGCGGCGTTAGCGCACATTGCCCATACCCAGGTGATCCCTGCCGAGAGAGAGGGTGACGGGTTCCTCGAACGGTCGATACGGCAGCATGGCGTATATCTCGTCGAGACGGGTCAGTATGTCCTGCGGGAGCGGCCCGCGCTCTGCCGCGGCGAAGTTGAGCTCCACCTCCTCGACTGAACGCGATCCCGTCAGCGTCATGGAGATGTCCGGGTTCGACAGCACCCACCGCAGCGCGACTTCGGGCAAGGATAGCCCCGTGTCGTCCAGGAGGGCATAGAGCGCCTTCAGCTGGTTCCTACGAGCATCGGTCATCCACGGCGCGCCGTTGGCGACCTCGTCGTCGTGACGCTGCGCCAGCGCGCCCTGATGCAAGGGGGATCCAACGATGACGCCCATGTCTTGCCGCTTCGCCTCGGGCAATATGGTCGTCTCCGCCTCTCGCCAGAGCAGCGCGTAGTTGAACGCCGTGAGGACCACGTCGAAGCGCCCGGTGGCCATGACGCGCGCCATCGCGTACGCGGTCGTCCCTCCCAGGCCCGTGAACCTGATGACCCCCTGCTCCTTGAGTTCGTCCAGGACGTCGTTCACGGGGCCGCTGAACGTCTCCCACTCGTCCCACCAGTCGTACTGCCCAGGCCTCTCTGGCTCGTGGATCAGGAGCAGGTCGATGGTGTCTCGCTTCAGCAGCCGCAGGCTTTCGTCTACGGAGCGGCGCAGGTGATCCTTGTCCTTGGGATCGAACGGGCGGGGACGCCCGCCAAGCTTGGTGGCGATGCAATAGGGGTGTGTCACGCCGTCCAGCGCGATGCCCAGCACTTCCTCGCTGTCCGCGTACGTCGGAGCCGTGTCGATCCAGTTGATGCCCAGGTCGAGAGCGCGGTGGATCGCGGAACGCGCCTCGTCGCGGCCCCTGCCCCCTACGCTGGATACGAACAGGCCGCCCAACCCCAGCGGCGTCACTTCGATACCGGTGCGTCCCAAGCGTCGGCGTTCCATGCCGTATCTCCTCCGGGTGGCGGGGCCGTTTCCCTGTCTAGCACGCGGTCGGGCACACGCGCGGGCGGCGCGCAACGCCGCCAAGCATACCAGATAGGCGTCGTAGGTTCGTCGGGGATCTTACGGCCAGGCGCGGTACGGGCGCGTCGAGTGGCGGACAACGCGAGTCGGCCTACAGGATGAGTTGGAGCGCCAACACCGGCATCAAGTTCGCCTGGGCGAGCATCTGAGCGCCGACCTGCGCCAGAATCTGCGCGCGCGCGAGCGCGGACGCAGCCTCCGCGAAGTCCACGTCGCGGATCGTCGACTCTGAGCGCGCTGTCTGCTCCATCGCCGCCTGGATGTTCGCCTGCGACCGTTCGACCCGGTTCTGGAAGGCGCCGACATCCGTGCGGATCATCGCGAGGCTGGTGACGGCCTGGTCGATGCTGGTGACGAGCGCCTGAGCAGACGTCTGACCGAGGAAGTCCGCGACGGTGAAGTTGAGCGCGGTGTCGCCGATGCAGCCCAGCCCACCGGTCGTGAACATGACGCCCTTAAGGGCGAGGCCGATCACCTGCGTACTGGCAGCGGACGACGCCGTGCCGTCCCCGACGTAGAACGTCAGGTTCGTACGCGATCCGGCCGTGCCGGCTGAGTCGATAAGGCTGATGCCGTTGAAGGTCGTTGAGGAGGCGACTCGGTCGATCTCGGCGATGAGCGCCGCCGCCTCGGTGGACAGTCCGCTGCGGTTCGACTGGTTGAGCGTGCCGTCCGCAGCCTGCTCCGCCAACTCCTTGAGTCGGATGAGCATGAGACCGATCTGCTCGAGGCCGCTGTCGGCGGTCTGAAGGAGGCTGATCGTGCGAGACATGTTGTCATTGGCGGTGCGCTGACCCGCCAGCTGCGCGCGCATGCCCTCAGACATGGAGAGACCCGCCGGGTCGTCCGCCGCGCGGTTGATGCGCAGCCCCGACGACAGGCGCTCCATCTGAATCTGCATGTCCGCGCTCGCCCGGAGCAGACTGTTCTGCGCCGTCAGCGCGAGTATATTCGTGTTTATCCGGAACATGGCAGACTTCTCCCGCATCTACCAGACCGGCTCTTCCAGAGGCAGACGGGGTCGCGCGCCGTGCCGGGCAAGAACCTAGGGGATTCTGCTGTCGCCGAAAGCGTGTCCTGCAGTGGACGTGCGGAACGGAACGCCATCCGCGGCGGCACACATGTCCGCCGCGCCACGGCTCGTTTTCCGCGAGGGACGAGAACCTGTCACGTCCCTCGAACACGTCAAGCAACGACTGTGCGGATCGGTGGCGAACCACCGACCTGCAAGACAAGGGGAGTTGTCTAGACGCCGCGCAAAGGCGGCGTCATTGCTACTATCGGCGCGAACGCGCCTTCAGTACGCTCTATTTGCACTTTCGGCGAGTATGGGATTGCCACGGGGCGCCGCCCACATCAGCCAGCGGGCGTGTACGCGAACGACTCGCCCCAGGTCATGAGGACGAGTGGCGTGTCGTAGCCCACATCCTGACTGCCGCCCCAGCGGTCGGAGCCGGTCTGGCGTTCGTACGTTAGCCAGTAGGGCTCACGGTGGTCGATGGTGTGGCCCATCTCGTTCTCGTGCCCCGTGATGACGACAGACGGTCGCGTGCCGTCGATGAGGCGCACGATGTCCGTCGTCCAGCAGTTGGGCATGAGCACATCGACCCGATGATGGTCCGCGACGTCGTCGATCCAGGCGAACGCCCGGGGATCCGACTGGTCGCCCGTCTGCATGAACCCCATGCCCTCGGGCGTCGTCACGAGGGTGACGTTGTTCTCGATGCTGTCGTCGCCGCCCTGGTAACCGGGGTACGCCACAACCCGCAAGTCGGGAGCCCCATCACGCGTCACGAGCGTGTGCTCGGTGTGCGCCTCGCGGGCGATATGCGTCATCCGGGCGTGCAGCGGGTCGCCCGCCCACAGCGTCGGTGGCGCGACGACGGGCCTGCCGCGCGACAGGAAGGCCTCCACGACGACGGGGTCCGCGTGGTCCGCGTGGCGATGGCTGATGAACATGGCGTCGCACGCGTCCGCGAGCGTCTCCATCACGTCGTCATCGACGGCGAAGGCGCCGCCCGCGACGTGCACGCCGCTCACCAGGTCGAACGCAAACGTCACGGACGCCGTCTTGACGACGAAGCCGTGGTCGTAGAGCTTCCACACCCGCGCGCCGCCCACCACGGACGTCTCGGCGATTTCCGCTGCCGCCGCGCGGATTCGCTCACGGTGGAACGCCTGCACGGCGACGCGCGTGGCCGCTGCTTCCTCGTGCAGGACGCCGTCGAGCAGCAGCAGCGCGAGGCGTCGTTCGGGAGGCTCCGGCAGCGAGGGAGGAACTCGCCGCAGCGTGTCGCCAGCCGCGTTGAGCAGTGCCGCCGCCTGCTGCTCCATGAAGCTGTTCTCGTCGGCATTCATCCGCGGGTCGCTCATTCAGGCCATCCGTTCAGGTCGTGTATGGGCAGGCTTGAGTTGGGACGTCGCGCTAGCCTCGCGACGGCTCCGACATGCGCTCCCGCGCCTCCGCAGACAGAGCGGCAAGGTGATCGTCGTTCGCGCGCACCTGCTCGAGATGCACCATGCGCTCGGCGTCTGCGGTGGCGACCATCGTCTCGCTGTACACGCGGTCTATCCAGAACCGCGCGGCGCCGTTGATGTAGTCGCGCAACTCCTGTAGCCGGCTTTCCGGGTAGCGTTCGCACGTGTTGATCGTGAACATGCGCCGCCGCACTCCGCCGCCAAACGCCGCGTGCTTCGTGTTGTGGTTGAAGAGGACAACATCACCCGGCGTCACCTCCAGCGCCATTGCCGGCACTTCGTTGGGCGCCAGACCCCACTTGTCCTGCGAGTGCCCGATGTTCTCCATCACCTCGTCGGCGTAGTGTGTGCCGCGCTTGTGACTGCCCGGGATGACTCGCAGGCATCCTGTGTCGCGCGTGAGGGTGTCCAGGTAGAGGGCGATCTTGATGTGCGTTATGCCCTCGTGCCACCCGTCCGAGTGCCAACCTGTGTCACCGACGTAGTAGTTCCCGTCGCTGCCCATGTAGTTGAAGTCGTCTCCGAGCAGCTGCTTCTGAATCGCCAGGATACGCGGGTCGTCGAGCAGCGAGCACAGGTAGTCGTGCTGGTCTATGAACGGCACGATGCACGACCGCGCCACCTCGCCGTGCGGCTTCCCGTCGTGGCCGCCTCCACGCTCTGACCACACCTCCTCGAAGGCTTCGGTAATGGCGTCGATACGATCCGCCAGCAGACCTGGGAAGCCCAGATAACCGAAAGTCTCGAAATGCCCAATGTGCTGGTCGGTCAGGCGGAAATCGGAGGCGCTCATAGTCTCCCCATCCGAGCTGCTTCACGCGGTAACACGCGGTAGCCGTGGCGGCATTGTAAGCGCCGATGCGGAACGCGGGAAGGCCGACGAGCGTGCGCGGGGAACGACGTGACGCGCCAGGTGAGGACGCCAGGGAGGCGTCAGTCTACGTAATACTCTTCGTCGTCGCGGAACAGACCGACGATCCATCGCCGCGCGCGCTCGCCGGTCGTGAGGTCGCGGGCGGATTCCTCCGGGGCGGCGTCTTCGTCGGGGAGGAACGCCTCCGTGAGACGGTTCACGGTCGCTTGCAGCTCGGCCACCCTCGCGTTCATGGCGTCGGCGCTGTCGCTCTGGGCGTCGTGCGTCGTGCGGAGCGCCGTAGTCACCTCTCGCAGGCTCGCCTCGACTGCTTCCATGCGCGTGTGAAGCCGATCGACCTCGCCCCGGAGGTAGTCGCGCTCCTCGCGGACGGCGTCGTACTCCGCGCGCATGCGCGTGATGCCCGCGCGGACCGAGGCGGCTTTGGACTCACGCGCAGCCTTCGCGGTTGTTTCCTGAGAGCCGCTGCCCCCGATCAGGCGTTCGAGCGGAATGCCGGCGGGCGCGGGAGGGGTCGCGGTGCTGGGCTGGTTCATGACGTTCCTCGAGTTTCGTGGCCGCCCTGCGCGGCGCCGGTCGACGCATGGAATCGTCTACAGTGACGACGCCACGACCCTCGACGTTACCACGGACCCGGTCTAACGAACGCCTGTGCGACCGCCCTATGGGTTGATCACAACCTTCACCGCGCCAGACGCATACCGGTCCAGGCACGCGTCGAACGCCAACTGGATGTCGGCCAACGGGAACCGATGCGTGATGATCGGCTCCGCGCGCACGCGTCCGTCGGCGAGCATGTCGATGGAGATCTTGAACTCCGGCACGCCGTTCCACATGGCGTAGCTCCACGCGAAACGCACGTCCACCTCATAGCGCAACAGTCGTCGGAAGTTCAGGGCAGGCGCCTCTCGGAAGCTGCCGATGACGGCAATGACGCCTCCTGGCCGCACCACTTCCTGCGCGGTCTCCATCGTCGTCGCGACGCCGCCCACGCTCTCGTACACGATATCCGCGCCGAGCCCCTGCGTGTGATCCATGACGGCTTCGGAAGCGTCCTCGCTCTTGGCGTTTACGACGAAGTCCGCGCCCAACTCCGTGGCGATGTCCAGGGCGCCATCGTGGTGACCCACGACGCCTACGCGCGCCGCCCCGTTCGCTTTGGCCACCTGTAAGGTGCAGAGCCCGATCGTCGCATCGCCCAGGACAACGGCGGTGTCCGTCGCTTCCGTCTTGGCGCGTTGGACTGCGTGCACGCCGACCGCCACACAGTCGAGAAGCGACGCCGCGTCGTCGGACACGTGGTCGGGGATCCCGAAGACGTTCTCCGCCTTCACCATCGTGTACTCGCCGAACCCGCCGCCCGGGTGCGTGAGGTCGTTACAGATGTGATAGTCGCCCGCGCGACAGAAGCGACACGTCCCGCAGCCCAGCAGAGGCTCGACGCCAACGCGGTCGCCGACGGCGACGTGGGAGACGTCGGGACCGATCTCGGCGACCTCGCCGCTCAACTCGTGGCCGCCCGCGCGTCGACGCGTGGGCTCGCCTCCGCCGCGGTGGTAGTGCAGGTCGCTCCCGCATATCCCCGCCGACCGCACCCGCACGACGACATCGTCGCCCGTGGCGACAGGCATATCCGCTTCCTCGACACCCAGCTTGCCCGGCCCGTAGACCATACCAACTCGCACGGCGACCCTCCCTTTGCCGACAGTGAACGCCTGGCGCGGCCGTCGTATCATTGCAGGGCACGCGCGGGTTGTGCAACGCGCCTCTCGGCACATTCGGCTCGCCGCCAGAATATTGAACCTCGCTGTCAGCCTCGCGTTGGGGTAGCCGTTCAACGCCGTGGGGCTTCTGCCGACCCGCGATCTCTAACGGCTTTTTGGCAACCCGAAGACGGAGACGGTGTCCGATGAATCGAAGCATACTGGGATTCCGACCCATTGCTCTCGCGATGTGGCTAGCAGTCCTATCTCTGGTGTTCGGGCCGTTCCTTCGGACGCCTGTATTCGCGGCGGAAGCCGACCTGGGGGACGAGGCCGCCGCGGATGTGCTCATCAAACTCCAGGACGAAGAGGGTGACGATGACGCGGCCGACCCGGATGACGTGCAGGATCTCGAGGACGTAGAGGACGCGGAAGACGATGACGGGGCCGAGGACGACGCGGACGTAGCGGAAGTCGACGAGGAGACCGACGCCGAAGAGGGCGACGACGACACGGGCGACGTCGAGGAAGACGACGTGGAGACCGATGGCGACGATGACGACGTTGAGGACACGGACGACAACGACAATGGAACGGATGACGACGTCGATGAAGACGAAGCGGTTCTCGACGAATCGATACTTGCATTG
>CAYYPK010000071.1:0-19793 GCA_964473525.1 uncultured bacterium | reverse complement strand
CGGTGTACGGGTCGTCAGCGTCCAGAATAGTCGACCAGACCCGCCACGGCCCCTCCGAAGGTAGCTCCTTGTAGCGATCTAGCCCCGCCGGCTTTCGCGTCTTCTCGTAGCGCCACGCCGTGAGCGGCGTTCCCCACGGATAGTAGTGCGTCTGCAGGATGAGCTTCGCCGTGTCCTGATCTTCCGTGAACGGGAACGTGTCTAGCCAGGCTCTGAAGGTGTCTGGAACCCGGTAGTCCCACGGATCGTCGTTGGTGGTGTTGCGGGTCCAGAACGCGCGTCCGGTGTAGGGGTAAACCGCAGCTTCATCGGTCCCCGTGACGAACTCCGCCCAATAGAACGGGAAGTTGCATCCTTCCGCTAGCTGTGCGGTGTGCACCGCCGCGACGAGCGCGCCGAACTTCGCGGCGTCCCACGTTAGATAATGCGTCGAGGAGTACACCTCGTTTCCGAAGAACCAGCCAGCAACGTACGGCGAGAGCTGCTCCGCCACAATCTGTGAGCAGAGATCGGTCACGAAGTCCGTCACGATGGGCAGCGTCCAGGGCCCTAGGACTACGCTGGTGTTGAACCCCTCGTGCATGCCACATATATCGCGCGAGATAGTGCCTCGGAGCCCTCCGACCGGAATGCCCAACTCCCCTGACAGATCCCGGATCGTCCGGAGATAGTCCATCCAACCCGCGACGTTGTTGGCTCTTCGCTCTTCCTGCGTGGCGCCAGCGTTCGCTGGCTCGTTTGGGCGGCTGGCTGGCAATGCCCAGGTGTTCGGGTCTCCTCCAGAGTGGATGACGTTGAACGCCTCGTAGGCGATGTCCTTCTCACCCTCGTGGGCTCGTCGCATCTCGTTCTTGAGCTGTTCGAGCGTGCTGGAGCCGGATCCGGCGACTCCGTTCAGCCAGTAGATCCCGACATCGAAGCCGTGCGGTACTTTCGGCATCCGTATCTCCGTTACCTGCGTGCCATCGTCGTCGGTCGTCTGACGTGCCTGAGCCAGCGACAGAGCCAGAGCGAGGCGAGTGGCTAACTCCAAGAAGAGAGCTGTATTCGCTTCCAATCGCCTCGGGTCTGACCGCTGGAGGCGGTGCAGATGTAGAGGTACGTCTCGTCCCACCTTATCTGCCCGCCGTACCCGAGTGTCCCAGTTGTTGGGTGGTTGTCGACGACGGTGGAATCCTTGATGCGGAGCCAAGGCCCATCCACGGTGAGATTTGTCGCAGTCACACCCCGCGCGAACGCGGCGGGTCCGACGTTCGGCAACCGAAGCGCCTCGGGTTCGGAGCCCGTGCGGATGACTGTGTCCGTCGCCGCTGCGGTGGCGCCGATCACCATCTCGCCCTCTGCCCCGTCGTAGCCGACCATCGCCTTGCGTTCGCTGGACGCGTCGGCGAAATACACGGCGCTGCTGGTTCCTGGCCCCGACAACAACGTCACACCTGTATTGCCGCTGCTCTCGACAACGAGATCGTCCGCGTCCGCGCTGACGGAGCCGCCGGAGACGAGGCTCGACTGCACGTGAGCCTTGCCCAAGGGCGCGTTCGTGCCCACGCCCAGGTTGCCACCGTCCGGTTGCAGCGCGAGGTCGGTTGGGTACAGTACCTTGCCGCTATCGTGGTAGTTCGCCTGTATCTCCATCGGCCCGACGCTCGACGGCTTTCTCACGTCGAGCCACGAACTGCTACAGTCGTCGGGACCAATGCGTATCTGTACGCCCGCGTCCTCCTCCGGATCGAAGTCGGTGATCCTACCAACTTGCAGCGTGCTGTCGGTCACGACCTTCAGCCGGTCGGAGAGCGGCCGCGCGCCCTGGGATCCTGGAACCGGAGCAAGGTTCGCGCCCAGCACCGCCTCAATAGCGACCGTCTCGTTGTCGCGCGCGTTCATGTACGTGGTGTTCACCTGCGTGGACCCGTCCTGATTCCGGTACGGGTAGCTCTGGTCGTACGGATCCCAAACCTCGGTCGGGTAGTCTGCCATGCGTTGCGTCCCTCACCGTGTGTTTTCGACGCTCTCCGTGGTCGTCTCGGCCTCGGCGAACACCTGCCCCGCGTCGTCGAGCGTGTATCCGCCTTCGGGGTCCATCCCATGCGCGCGGCAGATGTGGACCCATATCCGCGCCCTCTCTCGGTCGATCGCCTGGACGGCGAGCCGCTCCTGCCGTAGCTGCACTTCCAGACGCGCCGCGGAAGCCTGACGGGCGCGCAGCGCGGCGAGCGCGTCGCCGTAGACCTGCATCTCTTCTGCCGTGAGAGTGACGGGATCGGCGTTCTCATCCGTTGCGTGATTTGCGTGTGCCATGTGTGGAGTCTACAGCCCGCCGTGCCCGCGCGCAACATTATCCGTGAATAAAAACGGACTTCTACGCAGACCGTCGGCGGACGGACCCGCGCGTGGGTGGTGGCTACACGTCAAGGCATCGCGCTGACTGTCGCTCCGCGCTGTCGTGCTGAGGAGCGAAGACAGGCGATGCCATCAGGCGCCAACAGGCGGCCGGAAGGATGTCGGTATCCCTCTAGGCCAGGAGACTCTTCCGCTCGCTCATTGATGCCATACGGCATCGCTCGTCCATCAGAGTGGCAGACGGTTGGATGCCGCGCTGTCCAGTGCCATCGCCTATAGACAACAAACGCGTGTGCGGCGCGTTGCGGGGCAGAGGGTCTGCGCCTATGATTGGGCTTCCCTGGTTCCACCCGAACCTAAGGCTGCCTTGTGCGGGCGGCAGGCCGCCTGAGGAGCAGCGCGTGCCGACACAGACCGAGTCGTTCGTCGATTTCCTGACCGGCTACGGGCGGGAACATCCCCCGTCCATGCAGCTGGACGGCGCCGGGAACGTCCGCGAGTGGCAGGCGCCGTTCCGAGCAGCCGTCGAGTCGCTACGCGGGCCTGTCCCAGAGCGCGTCGAGCCGACGACGGAGATCGTCGAATCCACCGAGGAAGAGGACCACACGCGGCATCTCCTGCGCATCCGCGTGAGCGAAGTCTCCACGCTCGTGGCCTACCTGCTGATACCCAACGACATCGCCCACGGCGAGCGACGCGCTGGCGTGATCGTCTCGCACGGGCACGCCCCCTACGGCATCGACTCGGTGTGCGGCGTCCGAGGCATGGACGAGGGCGACGGCGAGCGCCGCGCCTACGCCCTGCACACCGTGCGCGCCGGCTACGTAGTCCTCGCGCCCGCGTGGTGGGGCTGGGCAGGGAGAGACGGGCATCTCGACCGCGTTGGCTCCCGCGACCGCTGCAACGTCATCCAGATGGCGGCGGGCATGTACGGTCTGAACGTCCTCGACCTGCACATACAGGACGGGCAGGCTGCGATCGACGCCCTCGCGGCGCGTCCCGAAGTCGACGCGGGGCGCATCGGCTGCCTCGGGAACTCGTACGGTGGACGGACGGCGATGTGGCTCACGATCTTCGACGACCGCATACGCGCGTGCGTGTCGGCGGGGGCGATGAACACCTTCCGCGAGCGCTCGTTGAAGCTGTCCTCGTGTGGGATTCAGTATCTACCGGGCATCCTGCGCTACGGCGACACGCCGGAGTTGTTCAGCCTGATAGCGCCGCGACCTCTGCTGCTGCAAGCCGGGGAGGGCGACGGACTCATCACTGACGAAGACCGCGACCACATTGACGCCACCGTGCGACGCGTCTACGCGGACTTGGAAGCGTCCGCGAGCTACGATTACCAATTGCACCCGAGTGGTCATCTCCTTGATTGGGAAACAGCCGCTCCGTTCCTGGCGACGCACTTGAATCACGGGAGATAGACCTTGTCCGTAGAGGTACGCGGGTTGGCGGCCGACGAGGCAGGCCTTTACCGCGACATGGTGAACGAGCGCGGCGGAACCCCCATCGAATACTACGAGAGCCACTACGACGGCCTGGAAGGCGGTTGGGAGAACAGCCGCGTCGCGCTCGTAGAGGGACGAATCGCCTCGCACGTGCGGCTGTACAACCGGACGCTACGCTGGGGCGGCGCGACGATCCAGTGCGGCGGGATGGCGGACGTCTACACGCGTCCCGAGGACAGGCGCAAGGGATACGGTCGTGAGTTGCTCCGCGACGCCCTCGGCTGCTATCACGAATGGGAGTGCGGGTTCAGCCTCATCATCTCCGGCGTCGTCGAGTTCTACGCAGCGGAACACTGGGAGCGATGGCCCACGTACCGTCTCGACCTTGCCGTGCAGCCTGAGCGACTGCCTCCCATGGGCGACTACCGTGTGCGACGCTTCGACCGGAGCGCGGACCTGGAAGCCGTCGCGGCGGTCCACGACGACTACAATCGCGACAGCCCCATGACGCTCGTGCGGGACGCGAACTACTGGCGCAAGCACTTCTCGTGGTGCCGCAAGGAGCGCGAGGAGGCGTTCTACGTCGCGGAACTTGATGGCGAGATCGTCGGTTACATGCGCGCCGACACCAACACCATCTGGGAGACCGGGTACGCCACCGGGCACGAGATGGCCGCGCTCACTTTGCTCGGAGCCGAGATGCGCCTCATGCGCAGTCGCGGGACGAAGGGGTGCGGCGTCTATCTGCCCTGCCACGAGCCGCTCCTCTACATCCTACGGACGTTGCGCTGCACGACGACGCTCGTCGAGACGAACTTGCTTCGCATCGTCGACCTCGAGATCATGCTACAGGCCCTCGTCCCGAACTTCGCGAAGCAGATCGCCGCGTGCGACCATCCCACGCCCCCGCGAGGGGCCGTCGCCCTCACGTCCTGCGGGCAGACCGTAGCGATCAGGATAGGGTCCGACGGGGTGACGGTGTCGCACGATATCCCCGAGGGCGCCGTGGACGTCTCGCTCCCGCAACGCGACCTGTTCAACCTGCTGACGGGCTCTGACGCTCACGTGCACATCGCCGCGCCGAAGGCGACGCGCGACCTTCTAGAGGTGTTGTTCCCGAAGCGGAACCCCATGTGGTGGCCGATAGACACGGTATAGCAGTCGCCGAGACGCGCGCGCTGATAGGAGGCCCCGAATGACGGAACGCGTAAACAGGTCGCTGGTCCTGGTGTCTCGACCGGTGGGCGTGCCGAAGGAGAGCGACTACCGCGTCGAGGAGTCGGCGATCCCGGGGCTCTCTGACGGTCAGTTCCTCGTGCGCAACGTGTACATGTCCGTCGATCCGTACATGCGCGGCATGATGCGCGGGCTGGCGCTCGGCACGACGCCCTCAGGCGGAGCGGTCGGGCAGGTGGTCGAGTCGCGTAACGCCGACTTCCCCGAGGGCTGCATCGTCGTCAACGGACAGAGCTGGCGCGAATACGCCGTTTGCGAAAGCGCCGACCGCATCGATCCGCAGGTGTCGCCGCTGTCGGCGTATCTGGGTGTTGTGGGGATGCCGGGCTTCACGGCGTGGTACGGCCTGACGCGGATCGGCGAGCCGCAAGCTGGCGAGACCGTCGTCGTGTCCGCCGCTGCTGGAGCGGTGGGTTCTCTCGTGGGGCAGATCGCGAAGATCAAGGGCTGCCGCGTCGTCGGGACGGCGGGTGGACCTGACAAGTGCGCGCACCTCACGGACGACCTCGGCTTCGACGCCGCCATCGACTACCGCGCGACGGACGACCTACCCGGCGCGCTAGCCGAGGCGTGTCCAGATGGCATCGACGTGTATTACGAGAACGTCGGCGGCGCGATGCTGGAAGCCGTCCTCGGCCTGGTGAACATGAACGCGCGCATCCCCGTGTGCGGCATGATCTCCGTCTACAACAACGAGGAGCCCGAGCCCGGGCCGCGAAACATGTTCTCCCTCATCGGCAATCGCGTGCTCATGCAGGGCTTCATCATCTCCGACCACGGAGAGCTCGCCGACGAGTTCCGGAGCGAGGTAACGGGTTGGATCAAGGACGGGCGCGTGACGTACCGCGAGACCGTTGTCGATGGGCTGGAAGCTGCTCCCGGCGCCTTTATCGACCTGTTCAGCGGGCGGAACGTTGGGAAGATGGTTGTGCGGTTGGCGGGCGAGCCGCCGGTCTGATGCCCGTCGCTCGGACACCCGCCTCCGCCGCGTGACGTCGGCCACGTGTCCGGGCGTCCTGCGGCATGTTGTCGGTCCTCCCGCCCTGCCATCGAATATGTTAGAGTAGAGGCAAGAGGCGGGCCGCGGCGGGCCGCCGGGATCGGGAGCGACTATGGAACAACGACACCGGAGGCCCGCCGCTGTGGATCTGTTCTGCGGGGTAGGAGGACTGAGTTATGGGCTCAGGGCCCGTGGCGTCAATGTTGTTGCGGGGATCGACAGCGACCCTTCCTGCCGCTATCCGTACGAGACCAATGTTGGCGCGAAGTTCATAGAGGATTCGATCGAACGCGTTACGTCGGAGCAGGTCGCAGCACTCTACCCCGATGGCTGCGTTCGGGTGCTCGTTGGGTGCGCTCCTTGCCAACCGTTCTCCCTCTACAGTCAGAAGCGGCGGGATGACGGGCAGTGGGCCCTTCTCCAGGAATTCGTCCGTCTAGTGGATGATCTCCGTCCTGATATCGTGTCCATGGAAAACGTGCCCCGGGTAACGAAGCACGAAGTGTTCGCGAGTTTCCTCGAATGCCTGGATCGGAATGGGTATCGTTACCCTGAGCCGCCCCACGTCGTGACCTGCGCAGACTACGGCGTGCCGCAGACACGCAAGCGACTCGTGCTGCTCGCGTCGCGCATCGGGGACATTGGACTGGTTCCTCCGTCGCATTCCGCAGACAGCCATGTGAGTGTCCGAGAGGCGATCGGAGGCATGCCGCCCGTCGGGGCGGGCCAGAGCCACCACGCTGACCCTCTCCACACCGCCAGCAACCTCAGCGCTCTGAATCTGCAACGCATCCGCGCGACGCCTGAAGGCGGCGGGTGGGGCGACTGGCCGGAGGAACTCCGCGCCGCGTGTCATCGCCGACCTAGCGGGAAGACCTACTCCAGCGTCTATGGCCGCATGAAGTGGGACGAACCGGCCCCGACAATGACGACTCAGTGCCACGGGTATGGCAACGGGCGGTTTGGGCACCCCGACCAAGACCGGGCGATCTCACTTCGGGAGGCGGCGATGCTACAGACCTTCCCTCGGGACTACCAATTCACGGCCCTGCACTCACCAGTCAGCATCGGGCAGGTCGGGCGGCACATTGGCAACGCCGTGCCTGTCAAGGTTGCCGAGGCCGTAGGCGAGTCCATTCTCCGTCACCTTGGAGCATTGGGGTGAGCGAATCGCAGTTCGGCATATCCATTGATCTCAATGTCATAGCGCACCTGGGCCGCAACCTGTATAGCAGCGTGCCAGCCGTGCTTGCGGAGGCAGTTGCCAACGCATGGGATGCCGACGCCACGCTCGTGGAAATCAGCATCGACCCCTCCCAAGGCACAATCGTCATAACCGACGACGGCATAGGGATGTCCGAGGCAGAATGCAACGAGAAATACCTGAAAGTCGGTCGAGATCGACGTCAAGAAGATGCCCCACTGACGCCGCGATTCGAACGGGAGCCAATGGGAAGGAAGGGCCTTGGCAAGCTATCCCTGTTCGCAATTGCCAACCGCGTAGAAGTCCGGACTGTGGACCACCGCACTAGCGAGAAGCGTGGCTTCATCATGGACTATGACAAGATGCAGCAGGAGATCGGGCGGCAGCGTGACGAAACGGGAATGCCAACGATTCCGCTTCCGGCGATTGACCCCGACACCATCGTGCTCAGCGCCGGGACAGAGCTCCGGCTGTCCGAGCTCGACCGCGACATCAAGAGCGCCCACCATTACCTGACCAAACGGCTAGGTCGCCGCTTCACGGTGATTGATGGGGAGAGGTTCCAAGTGTGCGTGAACGGTGAGGCTATTTCGCTTCCCAATCGGCCACACTTCAAGGAAATCGAATACCTGTGGCTGGTCGGGGAAGACCCCGCCAACCCGTACCAGGCATACGCGGGCCTGGTGCAGGATGCCAGAGTCAAGAAGCTGACCGAATCGGTTGCGGAGCTGACAGGTGGACTCAATGAGGATGGCGAGCCCATTGAGGTCAAACCAGGCTGGACTGTGAGCGGATGGATCGGAACATACCGTGATCAGGGAGCTATCACGAGTCCAGACGAAGACAACGCGATTGTCGTGTACGCCCGCGGCAAGTCTCAGCAGGATGACATACTCAAGGATCTGCACGAGGGCGGCGTCTACACAAAGTACGTCGTTGGTGAGATCAATGCCGACTTCCTTGATGTAGACGATGAACGTGACGCAACGACGACGAGCCGACAGGCCCTTCATCAGGACGACGCACGGTACGTGGCCCTTCGGGCGTATGTCTCCAAGGCGCTCAAAGATGTTCAGAAGGTGTGGCAGGAGTGGCGCGGCGAAGACGGCCTTGCGAAGGCACGGAAGATTGGTGCCATCGACGAGTGGCTAGACGAACTGACACCCGCGCGGAGGCGGCACGCCGCAGATCTCTTCCGGAAGATTGACGGCATGGCGATCGCGGTCGCAGACCGCCGCGAATTCTACCGGCATGCCATTGCTGCATTCCATACCTTCATGGCGTGGGATGCGCTGGATAAGCTGAGCCAAATAGACACGCCCGACGGCCTGGCAACTCTCTTCGACGTGTTCGAGGACTTGGATTGGGCCGAGGCCGTAGCCTATGGCCAGATTGTCGAGGGCCGCCTCAAGATCCTCGCTGAGTTTCGTCGGCTGGTGGACACCGACGTGAAGGAGAAATTGGTCCAACGGTACCTGTCAGAGCATCTGTGGCTCATTGACCCTGCGTGGGAACGTGCGACGGTGGATACGCGTGTGGAGCAGCGCGTTGAAACCATCTTCGGCAAGATCAACAAGCGACTGAAGAAGTCCGAGCGGAAGGGCAGGATCGACATCTTCTACCGCTCCGTCGGTGGGGCCCACGTGATCATCGAACTGAAGCGCTATAGCGTGACTCCCTCGTTCGGCGATCTCACGGACCAACTCGACAAATACAGGCAGGCAGTGAGGAAGTGCCTACAGGATAACTTCGGCGAGGAGAATCCAAACATCGAAATCGTGACCATTCTCGGGGAGGATATCGTCGTCGCGGCACCGGACCCCGGCCAGAGGCGCGCTGCCCTAGCCGCTCTTCACGTCACGGTACAGACGTACGATGGCCTCATTCAGCGCGCAGATCGGCAGTACAAGGATTACCGCGAGAAACAGCAGAAGTTGGGTGCCATCCGGCGCATCATTGAGTCCATCTGATCCTCCCTTCCTGCCGTGAGGACGGGCAGGTCTCTCCGGCTGGCGCGTTCTGTCATCCAACTGGCCGCAGCGGTTCGTACGGCCCGCGCCATGGCTCGGCGGTCTGCGGGTGCCGCTCGTGCCATGACTCAGTTGCTGGAGAACCGGCCGCTGTTCGCCCGGACGTTGGTGCTTGGTGCTGCGTCGCACAGCGCGCACGCTTGGGGCTGAATTAGCCGGCCCCGGGTCAGGCACCGGCCGACCGGATACCTCACCCCGGCATAATCTGGTAAGGCACTTTCGTAATCAGCCCGACGATGACCCACACCCCCGCCATAAGCGCGTCCCCGACGACCATCCCCAGGAAGAACGGGCGCCACGTCCGATAGCCCTTGAAGCCCAGCCCGCGCATGATGGCGTACTTGAGCAGCCACCCCCAGAAGAACGAGAACCACACGGTGTACGGCGCCCAACTCGTCGTCATGGCGTAGCCGAGGGGATGCAGGCGCCACCACGTGAACTGGTACCGCATGAAGATAAGCCCCGACATGATGGCCATGCCGATGCCGACGTAGAGCAGCTCGATCCAGTTCGTGCCCGTGGGACTCATGAGCTGCCGCGTCAGCCGGTCGAACGGCTCGGGGGCGTGCCAGTACCCCAGGTTCAGGCCGCCCTTGCGATACCAAACCCACAGCCCCGACACGTAAGACACGGCGAGCGCGACGACGATCGCCAGCCCAATCGGCAGCAGCAGCTTCCGATGCCTCACGCGAGCGACATCGGCGGCTTTCAGGCTGTTCATCATGTGCGGCATCATCACTTCGCGCAGGTCGAACATGAGCGTCTTCTCGTACGCCATGATCGTCAGGTCCGACGGCGCGAGGCGCGACGTGCCCAGGGGAATCACGACGTAGTCCGACGGCCGGAAGATCGCCAGCAGGAACAGGAACCCGCCGTCCGTGACCATCCACGTCAGCACGACGCACATCATGTAGAAGAGCAGGTGGATCGTCAGCCCCAGCCAGAACGACATGCCCGCCAGCTTGCACATCACGCTCAGCCCGATCGTCCCGAAGATGAGTCCTAGCAGAGCCACGCGATAGGGCAGCGCCTCGTTCGCATCGTCACCCTTGGCGGAGGTGAACGTCGCGCGCGCGATGTTCGCCATATGCCGACGTGCCAGCCAACCGACGTAGAGAATGAGGGCGATGTATCCGCCCATCTCCTGCCGGTTCGCCATCGTGAAGCCGTTGACGCTGGTCCCCATCGCAACCGTGAGGACGTTCTGCGCCTTGAACAGCAGGTAGAACAGCCAGAAGCTCAGCGACACGTCCAGCGGCAGGAGGTACGAGAACCCGATGACGGTCGGGTAGATGGACATCGTCATCCACCGCAACCCGGTCCACGGGCGCTCCGAGAACAGCGCGTTCGGATTCAGATACAGCGGGATGTTCGGCACGGCGGGTATGTGCGCGTGCACGCCGTTCAGCGTATGCACGAGCACGGGGATCGCGAATCCCGCCCACGTCATCGGGTTGCGGAAGAACGCGTTGAACGCCTTGCCCGCCGTCGGCTCTTCGACCATCTCCTGCGGCAGCTTCACGAGTGGGAACGCGAACCGTTCGTGTTCCACCCACTGCTTGCGCAGGATGACCGTGATGCACAGCATGACGAAGTACGTCAGCAACGCGTATCCCGACCAAATAAGCGCAGGCTTCACCCACAGCGCCCACGGCACAGGCGCCAGCGGGTCGAGACCCTCGTAGAACGCCTGCGCTGCCTTTGCGTCCTTGATAACGAGCCAGTCGGGAAGATACTGGTGAAACAGCCTCGCCCAGTCGTTCGAGGAGTTCGCGAAGTACTTCGGCGCGGTCAGCATGAACAGGTGGTACCGCAGGTAGCCCGACGACGGGATGCCGGACCCCACGAGCATCATGATCCATACGACCATCAGTTCCGTCGGCGTCAGCGTCTTACGCAGACCGACGCGGCGCATGAGCGGGTTCACGCCGATCACGAGCACCGAGAACAGGAAGAACGAACCGATGGGGAAGTGGTTCCCCGCCAGGAACGTGTTGCGGATGTAGTAGTCGTTGTAGGGGGTCAGGGCGGCGAGGAAGACGACGTACAGAAGGCCGATGGCGACCGAGCGCGGCGTCACACGAAACGAGGAGTCGGCGCCTGCTTTCACGCCCCGCTCCACTCGTATCGGTTGTGGAAGACGTACACGGGCGGCGAGTCTGGCGCCATCTCAATAACAGCCGACGCAGCGTCTTCGCGGAACTCGTTGCGTAGCGCGTTCGCGGGAGCCGCGTTGACCTCATAGCCCGTCAAATCCCACCGCAGCCCCTCGCTGCGCTCCACGCGGGCGGACCCCCCAAGAGACACGACGGATACGCGGTTCAGGCCGCTGCCGTCTCGCGAGATCCCCAGACGGCTCCGACACCGGTAGACTGTTTCGAGGGGCTCGTAGATGCGCACGGCATCGTCTGGCGCATCGCCGAGCCGCTCGTGTGCCTCGGCGATCAGCGAGAGGTTGCCCAGGAAGTGGTCGTGGTCGTAGGCGACGCGACGCGCGAGTCCGCCGTGGAAGTCGATGCGCGAGCTGCCGGCGCCCAACGCGGCGTGGAGGGCAAGTTGCCCGTCCGTGTGGTCCTTGTCCGTCTTCCCCTCCCACGTGTCATCGAAGCGCGTGCCTCGTTTCATCCACGACTCGCGGTCGATGTCGCCGAGGGAGTCCATGTCGCCTACGACGAGGTCCGGCGTGACGCCCTGTAGCAACTCCTCGCACACGCGGAGCGCCCCGTCCGCGCAGACGACAAAGGGGTCGTCGCGGGAGCACGATTCCGCGTAAAACTCCGGGTAGCGCTCGTCGTAGTAGCCGTCGAGCAGGACCACCGCGCGTTGGGAAGCTGACATGCTGGAAGTCTACAGCCGCAACGCGAGCGCGACAATCGCGTGTCAATCTGGCATGATGTCGCGTAGGCGGCGCCCGCCAAGCCGCATTCTCAGGGGATTCGGCGGGTGGTACGGACGTTGCGTCCGATGTCATCGAAGGACATCGAAGGCGACGGATCGCATTAGTTCATAGCGGAGGGCACGACACATGCGGATGGACCGCTTCACCGTAAAGTCTCAGGAAGCCCTGGGGAACGCGCAGGAGCTAGCCAAGGACGCCGAGCACGCGGAGGTCAGCCCGGAACATCTGCTGATGGCGCTCCTGACTCAAGAAGGCGCGCCGACACCCGCCATTGTGACGAGCGTCGGGGCAGACATCGCCCGCGTGAAGGAAGCCGCTCAGGAGGAGTTGGACAAGAAGGCGCGCGTCCAGGGCCTCGCGGCGGATCTGTATTTCTCGACATCGACACGGCGCATATTAGACGGCGCCTGGAAAGAGGCGCAGGAACTCGAAGACGCCTACATGAGCACGGAGCATCTGCTTATCGCCACGGCGAGGGACAAGGACTCCGCGGCGGGCAAGCTCCTGCGTAAGCACGGTATCTCGGCGGCGAAGATACTGGATGCGCTGGAGAGCATTCGAGGCGGGCAGAAGGTCGAGGATCCCAACGCCGAAGACAAGTATCAGTCGCTGGAGCGGTTCGCGCGTGACTACACGGAGATGGCGCGTCAAGGCCAGTTGGACCCGGTCATCGGGCGTGACACCGAGGTGCGGCGGGTCATGCAGGTGCTATCGCGGCGCACGAAGAACAACCCAGTGCTTATCGGCGAGCCGGGCGTTGGCAAGACCGCTATTGCCGAGGGTCTCGCACAGCGGATCGTAGCGGGCGACGTGCCTGAGACGCTCACGGACAAGCGGCTCATGGGTCTCGACATGGGGGCCCTGGTGGCCGGGTCGAAGTTCCGGGGCGAGTTCGAGGACAGGCTGAAGGCGGTCCTCAAGGAGGTCGAGAAGGCGGACGGCGACGTCATCCTGTTCATAGACGAGCTGCACACGATCGTCGGCGCGGGCGCCGGCGAGGGAGCCATGGACGCGTCGAACATGCTGAAGCCCGCCCTCGCGCGTGGCGAGCTACGCTGTGTCGGCGCGACGACTCTCGACGAGTACCGCAAGCACATTGAGAAAGACGCCGCGCTCGAACGGCGGTTCCAGCCCGTCATGGTCGAGGAGCCGAACGTCGAGGAGACGGTCGCCATCCTGCGCGGTCTCAAGGAGCGGTACGAGGTGCACCACGGAGTGCGCATTCAGGACGGCTCGCTGGTGGCCGCCGCGACGCTCTCGCACCGCTACATCAGCGACCGTTTCTTGCCCGATAAGGCTGTGGACCTGATCGACGAGGCGTCGTCACGGTTGCGTATGGAGATCGACAGCGTTCCAGTCGAGATCGACGAGGTGGAGCGCCGCATGACGCAGCTACAGATCGAGCAGCGCGCTCTGGAGATCGAGACGGATGCAGCGTCGCGCGAACGGCTCGACCGGCTGAACGACGAGTTGTCGGAGATCGCGGAGCAGGCGAAGGCGCTCAAGCTGCGCTGGGCGAGCGAGAAGGGCGTCATCGAAGAGCAGCGGGAGATCATGGAGCGCGTAGAGCAGCTCAAGGTCGAGAGCGAGCAGGCGGCGCGCCGCAGCGACTTCGACCGCGCCAGCCGCATACGCTACGGCGAGATTCCCGACGCCGAGGCGAAGCTGGAAGAACTCAAGCAGCAGGAGCAAGACACCGAGCCGATGCTCAAGGAGGAGGTTACGCCCGACGAGATCGCCGAGGTCATCTCGTCGTGGACGGGCATCCCCGTCTCCCGCATGTTGGAGAGCGAGGTGCACAAGCTCATCCACATGGAGGAGGGCTTGCGGCAGTCCGTTGTCGGCCAGGACGAAGCCGTGGGCACGGTGTCCAACGCGATACGCCGCGCCCGCGCGGGGCTCCAAGACAGCCAGCGTCCCATCGGGTCTTTCATCTTCCTTGGACCGACGGGCGTGGGTAAGACGCATCTCGCCAAGGCGCTCGCCGAGTTCCTGTTCGACTCACCGGACGCCATGACCCGCGTCGACATGAGTGAGTACATGGAGCAGCACTCCGTCGCTCGACTCATCGGCGCCCCTCCCGGATACATCGGGCACGACGAGGGAGGGCAGCTCACGGAGGCGGTACGTCGTAAGCCCTACTCGGTCGTCCTGTTCGACGAGATCGAGAAGGCGCACCCGGAGGTGTTCAACGCCCTCCTGCAACTGCTCGACGACGGGCGCATGACGGACAGCAAGGGCCGCACGGTCGACTTCCGCAACACCGTCGTCATCATGACGTCGAACATCGGCAGTCATTGGCTACAGACGGGGGACAGCGTGGAGAGCGTGCGGGACAAGGTGATGGAGGACCTGCGCGACTCGTTCCGCCCGGAGTTCCTGAACCGCGTGGACGACACAATCCTGTTCGAGCGGCTGTCGCAGGATGCCATCGCGGAGATTGTCGACCTGGAGTTCGCCGATCTGCGCGAGCGCGTCGTCGAGAGGCACATCGACCTCACGCTGTCCGGTGAGGCGCGGTCGTGGCTCGCGGAAAACGGGTACGACCCGACGTACGGCGCCCGTCCGCTGCGTAGGCTGTTCCAACGCTCGGTCCTCGACCCGCTGGCGATCGAGATGCTCCAGGGGTCGTTCGTGGACGGGGATTCAGTGACCGTTGGCGTTGGAGACGCGGGCATCGCGTTCACCCAAGACACGCGCGCACCTGCCACAACGTGATGACAGAGTAGCCGCGCGGCGCAAGGAGCGAGGAAGGAAGGCGATGCAGGCCTGGCGGGTACGACGACGCGCGATCGTGTCTCTGTCAGGTTGTCTTCTAGGCCTGGCGCTAGGGGCCGACGCCCAAGAAGCGCCACGCGCGGCGACTCATGTCCTGGCCGTCACGGGCGCAGTGGTGAACGCCAACCGGGCTCCGCTAGACGGCTGGACCGTCGTGGTGCGCAATCAAACTCGTGGCTGGGAGCGTGCTGCAACGACCGGCATCGCTGGTGGCCACGGGGTCTATTCTGTCCTGCGCACCGATTCCTCCGCGCCGGTCGCAGAAGTCGGAGACACCATCACGGTCACGGCAAAACACCCCGACCGCGCGCATGTTGGCGAGACCACGCACACCGTCACCGAGCGGGAGCTGGAGCAGGCGCACGCAAGTGTCTGGGTGTCGGTACCCTCGTTGGCCTCTCAGGTCAGCATCGTCGCCCCAGAAACGGGAGCACAGCTGGGCGCCGGTTCAGACTCAGTCACGTTGACTGTCGACATGGGCGACCACGTCAGCGGATGGAGCTGGTGGCTCGACGACCCGTCTCTGGGCGCCACCGGAAGCGGCGTCCACGTGCCGTCGGGAGACAGAACGACCGTCGTCGGTTTGCACGACCGATCTACGCACACGATCTATGTGGGTCTGACGAACGGCGCCCGCGGGATGCTCGCCCCAGACGTGATTGAGAGCGTCACGGTCTCTGTGGGCGCGGCGCCGCAGCTGTCGGTTGCCTCCCCAGCCCCGGGCGAGGTGTTTCCAGGCGGAACCACGTCCGTGCCTCTCGTTGTGGACATAGTCAACCCGATCGGCGGCTGGCATTGGCGTCTCGACGAACCGCTCGAGGACACCGGCGCGCCCGGTGGCGTGGTCGTGCGAGGCGCTGACGGCGATACCATTGAGGGCCTGCGCGACGGTGTGTCGACGGTGGCGCACGTCACGTTGATCGACGAGCGCGGGCTTGTGCTGGATCCGCCGGTCGCCGCTGCCGTGCAGTTCTTCGTCGCGCCCGCGCCACCGGTCGCGGTATTACACGTGGGCGGCGAGGACGTGGCGGCATTCACGACGGGGGCATCGCGCATAGAGGTGGACGGGTCCGCTTCGTGGGACGCGGACGGCGCCATCGCACGATACGACTGGGAGTTCGGAGACGGCTCCGTGGCTGTCGGCGCCGTGGTCGCGCACGACTATGCCGGTCCCGGCCCGTTCATCGGTGGCACATACACCGTAACTCTCACCGTTACCGATGACGACGGACAGACCGCGACGGACACGCTCATCGCGAAGGTCGGCTCTGGCTTCACCCAGGGGCCCACGCCGCGCGTCACGCCGAAGATCGACATCAGCCGCCACGACCCACTCGAACTGAACGCGCTGGAACGCTCGCTCGGCATCGGGGGTCTCGACAACCCCCTCGCCACGGTCGGAGAGCACCTGACGTTCGACGCCTCGCGCAGCTCAGCGCGGTTTGGACAGCTGGTCGACTTTCGCTGGGACTTTGGAGACGGGGCGACGAGCGGACAGGATCTCGCCGGCCATGCGTTCACCGACCCAGGCGTGAGGTACGTCACGTTGACGGCGACAGACGACCTCGGGTTCGCCGCGACGGCGAGCTTTATGCTGCTCGTGCTGCCCACGATAGTCATCAGCGCGACATCTCAGGACGCGACCGCGGAGGAGTTCGCCGTTAGAGAAGGCGAAGTACTCGACATACAGCTAACGGCCTCCGATATGGGAAGCGCCCCGGTCGACCTTTCCGTTGAGCTCGGCGAACTCGCCCAGATGGCGTCGCTCATGGGCCAAGCGGACGCCTCTCCCGAAGCGCAGGCCGCTCTGCGGATTCTGCCCGACTTCGATCAGGCGCGCGACGATCCCTACATGATCGTTGTTAGTGCGGCGACGGAGGACGACGTGGTCTCAACGGCGCTGAGCATCGCCGTCCGTGAGGCACTCCCCTGGGACGTCAACGGCGACGACGTGATCGACATCGTGGATCTGGTGTCCGTCGCGTGGGACTTCGGGAGCGTGACAGGCGCGGAGGGCCCCCCGTTACCGGGCGATGTCACCAGAGACGGTGTCGTGAACATCGTCGACCTCGTGTTCGTGGCCGCGCACTTTGGCGAGTCGCTCAACCTGGCCGCGCCTGCGAAGCCGGGCGTCGAGCAGGCGCCAATGGTGAAGACCTGGCTCGCCGAGGCAGAGGGCGTCACTGATCGCGGCGAGGAGTTCCGTCGTGGCGTTGCGAACCTCAAAGCGCTCGTGCCTTCCTCGGCTCCCGCGGAGTCAGCCCTACACCCAAACTACCCAAACCCGTTCAATCCCGAGACGTGGATCCCGTTCCAGTTGGCTGAAGGTGGAGAAGTCACCCTCACGATATTCGACGCCCGTGGGCGGGCCGTCAGACGCATCCGTCTGGGCGCCCGTGAAGCGGGGTACCACGACTCCCCCGAGCGCGCCGCGCACTGGGACGGTCGCAACGACCACGGCGAGGAGATGGCCTCCGGCGCCTACTTCGTCGAGTTCCGCGCTGAGGACTATCGGGAAGTGCGGCGTCTGACGCTCCTAAAGTAGTAAGGCGCGCTGGGGTCGCGCCCCTTCTGAGCCGGCGCCGCCACGAGCTGAGAAGGCGTCTCCCATTGCGGAGCTCGCAACGCGACTCTACACTCGATACGACGAAGCGGCTGAGTTCAGACCCGCCCGAATGGGAGATTCTGGATCATGCGCGGCATCATCGAATGGGTCCGATCGTGGAACCACACAGTCAGGAAGCTCACGATCGTCGACCTGAAGCTCGTCCAGGTCGCCTCCATGGCGTTCGTCCTCATTCTCGCGAAGTTGTTCCCGGCGATTCTGGGACTGGGCTTGGGCTGGCTGATCGCGTTCGCGCTGGCGTGCTCCGCCCGCGCCATCTACTTGTTCTGGTTCGATAGTGGCCCGTGGTCGCAGGCCGACCCTGAGAAACTGTCGAAGCTGAACGACGAGTTGCAGCAGGCGAGAGTCGAGCAGGAGGAGCATATCGCGGAGTTGGTGCTCACCCAGGCCGAGCAGAACGAGAGGATCGACGCGCTCACTATGCAACTGCGTGGGCTGGCCGCCGATCCGCCTGAGAGCGTCGAGGCGGAGACAGCAACCGTCACCAGACGCGACGCGTAGCCACGGGCCACCGAGGAGCCCACGCGGGTGACCCGATACATCGCCGCTTACGACACGGAATCCCCCGCCTGCCTCGCGGCGTGCCGTAAGATCGTCGAGGCACACCGACGCCACAACATGCCCGCGACGTTCTTCATCGTCGGCAAGACGCTGGAGGCGAACCGCCGTGAGTACGTCGAGTTGCTGGACGACCCGCTCTTCGAGGTGGCGTCCCACACCTATTCGCACAAGATGCTCCGCGACCATCCAGTGTGCGGGCCAGCCGCCTCGCCGGAGCAGCGGGAGATTGAGATTCGGCGGGGCAAGCAGGTACTGGAGGACGCCTTCGGACGGGAGTGCGTTGGGCTACGTCCCGGCTGCGGGTTCTCAAACGCCATGAGCGGCGCCACCGAGGAAGTTGCGCACATGACCGAGGCGGGATTCGGCTACGTCAGCAGTCAGCTGTGGGGAGACGACTACAGCTTGCCGGCTCCCATCGACCCGCCGTTCACCTACGCGGCGGACGGCTTCCCTGATCTCTGGGAGCTACCGGGCCACGGCTGGCACGAGAACATCCTGAAGAACACGACGCAGGTGGCGGTGCGTCGCCTGACGCTCTGGCCTCCGGAGCGTCCCGAGGCGATCCCAACCGGGCACGTTGAGACGCCAGAGGAGGAGTTTGCCGTCAACCGCGTCCTCCTCGGCGCTGCGGTCGCAGAGAGCGCGCCGTTCGTGTCGCTCATCTGGCACCCGTGGTCGCTCGACCAGTTCGACCCCGACATGAGAATGCTGGACCTGACGTTCCGGTACGTGCGCGAATCGGGCATGCCGACAGGAACATACGCCGACCTGTATCGAGAGGTGTCGCGGGGTTGAAGTCGGAGGCTGGAGTGGCAAACCGGACGATATGTAGGGATCGCCCGGTTTGACTGCGTTTCCTACCCACGTGAGCGTCCCCGACGTGGGTTTAGGGGACATGGTAGTAACCTATCGGCCGAAACCGCTCTGAGCTTCAGGCCTCCGTGCCACTACTTCGCAAGTGCCGCTCATCCCGACGGACGACGCGCGACTTCTCGGGGCCATCGGGTCACGTGTAGTTAGCGCGACCACGCTCCTCGATCCGCCTCCTAGACGGTTTGCAGACCATGGCCGTAGTGGCGTACCCTGACCCCGACCTGGGTCGTGGGGGCGCCGTTAAGGGATGCGGAGACTGTGTATGCGTGTGAACATCCTGGGCCTACTTGGGATGGCCGTAGCGTTTGGCATCGCGACGCCAACGGCAACGCTAGGTCAGACGACGGTGCAGGGCCTGCGCGAGCGCGGCGAACAGCTTGCGGTCCTTGCAGCAGTGGAGGCGGGAATGGAGACCGAGAAACAGTTCAGGGCGGCGCACACGTTTCTCACTGCGGCCGGTCACGAGGAGAAGTGGCGGCGGATACCGTGGGAGCCCGACCTGTGGCAAGGGCGTGTCAGAGCGGCTGACGAAGGCAAACCCCTGTTCATCTGGGCGATGAACGGTGATCCCTTGGGCTGCGTGTGAAACAACGGCGTGACGGGCCGTGCGTCCGTCTTTTCCGACGACCGAGTGATCGACATCCTCACCAACCAGTTCATTGCCGTCGCCGACAACTGCTCGTACACGCAGCGTCAGAAGGACGCCAAGGGAGAGTTCTTCCGCCTCATCGCGGAGCAGGGGCACTACGCTGGACGAACGAAGCCCACCGCGACGCGACAGGGGCTGTACGCAGC
>CAYYPK010000070.1:0-20763 GCA_964473525.1 uncultured bacterium | reverse complement strand
GACCCCCATGCTATATCAGCCATGGTCGTTTACACCGATCTATGTACACCCTCATCATACCGACTGCCAAGACACGTCCATCAGGAGAGAACGTGGAACAGATGGCGCGTCCGCCTGTATCTACCGAGAGTGCGAGACTGCCCTCTGCCGCATCCCACACGCGAAGCCTTGATTCGCTGCCCGCCTCAACCGACGCTACGTGCGGAGTGCTCGGACTGAGCGCCAGTATCCTCACGCCCTCTTCCGCTTTGAACCGTGGACCCTCGACCCACACCGGTTCTAAGGCAACGGGCCACCGAGTCATCCCAGCGTGAACATACACCTCCAGCGGATAGGGGAGTGCTTCCTGCGTCGCGGGAGCGACCCTGATCTGCGTCCTCGCCCACGCCTTGTTTAGCTGCCGCTTTGCGCTCCGCGCCTTGGAACGCGGTATGGCCACCATTCCCTTGACGGTGGCAAGCAATCCCTCCTTCGAGACGACTACTGGGAAGGTCTCGGTCTCAGCATCGTAACGACCGACGTCTTCGACGGTCATCATCACGTCGAATCTAAGGGTGGCGATGGACCGAAGCTCCGGAACAAGCGTGTTGTAGTTGCCAACCCGCGCAGCGTATTCAGCCGTGGTCTCGAATTCATCCTGTGGAGTGGCCAGTGCCAGTATCTCTCTCGCCCTTCGGAGGGTCGCCATCATGTCCGCTTCGTTTCCGGGGTCTCCTGGCGTGCGGTCGGGCGTTGATCTGGGTGTCTGTGGCATAGACGGCATCGGCGGGAGCGTCTGTATACGCGCGTCGGGAGAGGCCACGCTCCATACATCGCCGTCCACCCGCACCCACAGGGACGTCACCACCTGCGTGGCAACACTTACCGCCTGCTCAACCGCACGAACCCTGACGGTGGCGTAGGCCGGATTCAGTTGGGACTTCGCGCGCCTCGACTTTGCCTTCGGCATCTCGATCCGGCCGACCAACGGCGGCTCCAACAGTCCCGGGACCGACACAGTGACAGGGAAGTAGCCGCTGCCTGCGGTATATGCGCGCGCGTGCAAGTTCGCGGTGACGACGTATTCGTGCGCCTCAATGCGCTTCAGTTCCTCATCTAGCGATGCCCGCGAACTCTGTTCCAGGCCCGAGGTCGCTAACTGGTTCAGAATCTCCTGCGCGCGTTGGAGGTCGTCGTCGATCTTCCCCGTCTGCGCGGCGGAATACGACGCCAATAGCGTGGCCATCGCAGCCACGCATATCGCGATTCCGACCGTTCGCATCCGCTGGGTCATGGGATCATCCAGTCTCATCCATACGGTGGAGCTTCATGGCTTCCCGATCAGACGATAGCCGATCAAGACTGCCGCTTCCCGAACATGGCTGGTGGCGTGAGCATCCACCGCCAAACCCCCGACCCACTGATCGACTCGTGACGGCAGACGGCCAGCACGTGCTCTGCGGGCAGCCTGCTAGATGATGTGACTTCGTCCAAGGTCATTCGCCCGGATGGTGGACGCCAGAAGGCCGCTAACGCCTTGGCGCCATGCGACTCGGTTGGCACTTCCCGTCATCGCCCCACAGTGAACGTCGCGAACAACGGGTAGTGGTCGGAGACCTTCGTCGAGAACTCCCGCGTCAGACCGTATTCCGTGTCGAATCGGTACACGCCGACCTGGCCGGTGTATTCATCCAGCAGGGAGTCGGAGATGACGAAGTGGTCGTAGGTGCAGTCGGTGTCCTTGACGGTCGTGTCGAAGCCCGTTGGTGTGATCCAGTTCATGTCGAAGAGGACCCGCTGCGTGTCTTCCTTGAAGTAGGAGCAGTCAGCGTTGAGGTTGCCCAGGACGATGATGTCGGTGTCGCCAAACTGCGCCCTGGCCCACTCGACAACGTCGTCCAGGGCGTCAATCTCCGCCAAGGCATCGTCCGGCTTGACGTGGACGTTAGCGAGGACGAAGTCGAGTGAGCCAACGCGGAAGCGCGCGAGGAACGGTTCGCGTTCGAAGACGTCGCCGGGATCCGGATACGTCCACGGCTCGCCAACGATGTCGACCACGTCGGCGTCGTAGTAGAACGCATACTCCTCCTTCGAGCGGGATCGCCCCAGGCGGGGGCCGACGAGCATCTTGTGGCGTTCAGCGCCTTGGGCGTTCATGGCGTCGAGATAGACACGGGGAGTGTCCCCAGAGGAGTCGCGGATCTCCTGGATGGCCAGGATGTCGAACTCGTCCGCGATGTCGGCGAGCACTTCCATCACGTCTGGCTTAGCGCGTTTCGCCTTCCCGAAGATCTGGATGTTGAACGTCCCGATGGTGACCGTGGCGCCTGGCGAATCCGTGTCGAGGGCGTCGTCCGCCGCAGCCTCCTCCTGACAGCCCATCGCAACCATCACCAGGATCGCCACGGCGACCGCGCGTGTGACGGGAGTCCAAGGCCGTAGCAGGCCCGTGAGGCGATTCATTGGCTCGGTCCCCCCGTGGTCGGTTGGCGACGTTCGAGAGCGTCCTAGACCTCACAGCGCAGCCCTCAGTCCCGCTTGTACGGTGCGAGGGTGGATCACGTCCGCCGGCGCGCCGCCCTCGTGTGGGTCGCACGCCTTCAGACAGAAGACGCGGCGCAGGATTCGAAGCGTGCCGGCCAGGTAGCGCAGCTCCGGTGACGTCTTGGCGTAGCCTACCACGCCGCGAGCGGAGAACTCGTCCGAGTCCACGAAGTAGGGCGACTCCGCCGGGACGTAGGCTTCGCGCACGTATCGTGGGAGATTCTCAGGCGGAAGTAGCCAGGGGGCGGGTGCGGCGTCGCGTTCGGCGACGGGCCGCGGGCGCCTTCGGTAGCTATTTCCGGGGGAATTGGGTGTCCGGTTGGTCGTTCATCCAGTGGTCGTGTGTTCGGGCGTCGTCGGCTCGTAGGGGCAGATTGAGCATCCCTTGAGCAGCTATAGTCCGGTCTGGATCCTTTCGCATATGAGTAGGAGACAGACCGGACTATAGCTGCTCAAGCTGCGTGGGCGAAGCGTCCCGTCGTACGTCACGGAACGCTCTTGGCGTCACCGGGAGAATACTGCGGCAGCCGTCTATGGCCTCGCGCACCGGAAACGGTCTAGGAGGCTCCCTACGCTCTCCTGTCGCCTCCATCGGGCTACACGGCAGGGCGTCGGGTGCTGGGCGCTCTACACGGCTGGTAGGGCTGTCCATGTGGAGATGACCCTTACGGGACGGGTCCGTTCCTCGACCTCGCTGCGCTCGCCCGAACCCTATCGCAGCAGACTCGGCTTCGCCCAGCGCTGTTTCACGGCATCTCGGCTTAGGCTCGTAGGAGCGGATTGAGCATCGCTTGAGCATATATGGTACGGTCTGGGGCCTTTTCCATATGAGTAGGAGACAGACCGGCCTATAGCTGCTCAAGCCGCTTACGAACGTCCACCAAATACCGTCGCTGATACGGGCGCCCTGACCTCGATGACCTCGATGACCTCGGGACAGGTTCGCCTGGTATTGAAGATGGGTCGGTGGCGACCTTCCATTTCCTGGATCGGGACAACAGCACGCCCGCCATCATGGAGGCGCCGACCTTCTGGCTGGCTCAACGGTCTCCATCGCCGGGCTCGACACCGCCGATCGACTCCTCACGCTCGTCAGCGTCTGTAGCTGGCCCAGCTGCATTGTCGAGGCCAGACGCATTGCGAACATCCTCGGCGCCGTGTCGCTCCACCGGCTCCTGTGTCACGGTCTGGGTACCCTGAGCAGAGGCGCGAGGCGCTTCACCGGCCGACGGCGCGGAAGTAGGCGTTTCGTCTTCCTCGTCCGTCATCATGGCGACGAAGTGACTCCGAGCCTTCCACCAAGAGTCGCCGGTGAGTCCGACGATCTCGGACATCTCGTCGAAGACGCGGCCTGGGTCTTCGTGCAGGCGCATCAGCAATGGATGGTCGGCTCCAAGCCACTGCCGCGCGCCGTCGAGTCCGCGCCGCGCGATGTCTTCGGGAGCCACGTCGTGTATCGACCCCCGCACGTAGTCCACCATCCGCTGCCCGATGGGCGTCGCCAACATCGTCTTGGCAGACTCGATGGCTTGTTCAAGAGTTACGGCGGGGTCGGAGCCTGTCGCAGGCGTACCGTCTTTGGTAGCCGCGCTGACGCTTTCTTCGGTGGGTGTCTGGGTCCTTTGGCGGAACCAGTTCACGGCGCCTTGGGCCTTCGCGGAGATCCCGTCAGACACCTTCTTCGTTATGTCTGGATGTCGCATCGCGAAGCCGGCTCCGCCCAATACCGCCGCGGTGGCCATGCCGTTGAAATCCCCAATGCCACTGGTGGGGCGAGTCTCATCTGACGCGTCCTGTTTCTTGTGGCGGCGTTTCCGGCGCGGTGGCAGCGGCGGGGCGTTGTTGCGCTGTAACTCGTTCATGCTCTTCATGAGCCCAACCACCTGGTCCATCGTCTCCGCTGGGTCGGGCGGCTGCAGGGTCTTCACGGCGTGTTGCACGAGCATGGTCGTGAGTTCGTTGTTTCCCTGGTTTGTCTGCTGGCCAGGCGTCCATCCGAGGTCCTTGAGCATGGCGACGACCTGCGGGATATCCCCGAGCGCGCCGCCGCTGCCTTGGGCGTCCCGCGTAGCTTGCGCGTGACGCGCCGCCTGCCGGTCGGCTTGGGAGCCGATGTGCACCTTCTGCCTTCCCGGTAGGAAGAGACCGTTGGCGTGCGCTACCAACTCGAAGGTGCCCACCCCGAATTCCGACAGCAGGTACTCCTCGATCGGCATGTCGCCCTGTATCTCATGCGAGCTGAAGCACCCGACGTACCCGGAAGACTCTCTCACGTGCACCGTGCAGGGAGGCAACTGTCGCGCCCAGGTGTAGAGGTCCTGCCCCTCGACGGGCTGAGAGTCGCTGTTACGTCTTGGGATGATCGGCATGGTCCGTCTCCTTGGCATCTTGGCGTTCTCGCGCGTCTACGCTCCCGCCGCCGCGCAGACCGTGGTCCGCAAGCGTGGGCGGGTCGTACAGCGGGTATCCCAACGCGCGGTTGATGTCCGCGAGTCGGATGTACATGAGGCGCTTTTGTGGCTGTCGCGTGGGTATGCGCATCACTTCGAAGCCGGAATCGTCGTTTTGCAGCTGGTTCCACATCGCGCGGTACGACATACCCAGCGCGCGGGCGAGTTTCGTGCTCAGACGCACGTATCGGTGCCCCCTGTACAGCATCAGTGGCCCCTTTCGCCGCGCATTGGGCGAAAATCGACGGATTTCAATCCCCGACTAATGCCGGACCAGTGTGGCGCTAGTGGCCGGCTAGTGCTCGGATTTTGCCGCCCGGAGACGGGTGTCCCGTCGATGTCGCCAAGCGCCGCGTAGAACCACGCATGATTGCCAGCCACGTGCCGAGGTCGCGACAACGAGGCTTCCGGGAAGGTTGCGGAGGCCGATGCGGAGACGACAGTAGGGTGCGGCGAAGCGCGGCGCCCTGCCGATGGGCGCGCGTTACAGGTCCGCATGGACCGCGCGGGGCTCCTGGGCGCGGCGGTGTCACCGGAGTATCGGGAGTGGCGAGAGCGGTCAGTGTGCATCGTGTATACTTTCTGCGCGTTGGCGTGGTGTCTCTGATGCCGTGTCGATGCGCCCAGGAAGCCCCACCCCGGAAGTTGTCCAGACCGTCGGGGTGAGGCTTCTGTCTTAAGTCGAATGCCTCAGTCGAATGCCTCAGTCGGATGCTTCTGGCGGACTGATTCCGTCGGGCTGCTACGGTTCCTCATCGAGCGTCCTTCCTTTGCGTTGCCCTCGTGTTGCCTTCGCGTCGCCATCCTTGTGGCAACTGCCTGCAGTTCTCGCGCGCCCGCAACAGGCGCAGAGCGTCCTCTGCGGCCTTTACCCAGTATACCACTTAGTTAAAATGGTAGATAGGTCGCGCGCACGATAGCGGTCGACATGGCGTGCCTGGACGATGCTACGAGGGGAAGAGGATGCGCTTCTTGGGGGAGCGCCAGTGGTCGCGGGCCCACGAGAAGAGGTCACTGCGGGAGACGTAGTACTTGCCACGCCCTCGGCCGCCCTGGTCCTTCACCAGTCGCACCGGGACCGCGGCATCGGTGCCTGCGCGGTGCTGGATGTGCTTGTGCATGGTATTGGGGGTGATGCTCAGCCAGAACGCCATCTGCTCGACGTCCAGGTCTTCCGCCGCCAACCACGCCGACTGGTCCTTCGCCCAGCTCACGAAGGCGTCAGCTATCCAGTCCAGCGTCTGCTGGAAGCGCTCTGGCGAGATGACCTGGCGCAGGAACCAGTGGGCCATGGACGACAGGGCGGGCATGCCTTCGGGAGTGGACAGCAAGTCCGCCGCGCACTCGATAAGCTCGATCCACCACGAATCGGAGTACGGATCCAGCACCTCTTCCAACACCGCATCGATGCCGCGGCTTACCTGCTTCACGCGGTCAGGGGTGAAGATGCGGTCGATGAGTGGCTCCACCTCGTCGACGAAGGCGGTGACGTTCTCCAGCGTGGAAATCGCCTCGACGAAGGACCGCACGATGCGCTCGAAATCCGCGTGGTGGGTGAAGTCGCGGAGTATGGGACCCAGGACGAGCCAGACGCGCACGCCGTAATCACGAATCCAAGCGAGTTCCTGTTCATCAAACTGCACCGCGTCGAGCGTCGCCAGACAGCGCTCGAAGTCGTCCATCGACGAGGGAGTGTCGACGTCCTCGGCTCCATCCACGCCATCGGCGGCGGTCGATCTATCCGCGAGTAGCTTCGCCAGCTTCGGGGAGTCGGACACCATCCGATACAGCACAGGGTCTCCCGCGATGGTGTCGACCATCTTGCCGCAGAGGCGTTCCAGCGCCGCCTGCCACGGCTTCGATACCTGGCGGTCGGGCAGACTCAGGTGCTCCGCCAGCGGCGGGTACTCCGAGAGCGTGGGAACGCCGCGTAAGATGGAACGATCGTCGGTAGCCAATCTTGACAAGGGGCGATGCCTCGGACGGTGTGATGGTCGTCACGGCTGACGGCCAAGGGTACCACAGCGTCGATGTCGGCGAGTGAGGGGATGTACTGTATCGTTCAGAGCGAAGCATCAAGGGATCCGGGCGGAAGGTCGAATGTAGATATCTGACCCGATAAGGTGGTCCGCTCGACCTCCTGCGAACGTGCATCGGAAGCGGACGATGCCGCTGCAAAGATAGACAGAAGATGCAAAACGTCGAATCTTGTCGGCGGCCGCCGGCGATTCGGGAGCAGGATGGACAGTAAGGTGACCGGCGACCGTCACTCACCAACGCTCTTGATGACGCGATCGTAGAGCGCAGGGCCGATCCAGAAACCTGCGGTATGCACCAGGTCGTCTAGGATAGGCTTGACCGCGGGTATCAAGTCGCGTTGTCTTGCCACGACCAACGCGCCTAGCAGCCCAATATGGCGTAGACCAAGTCGCGCGGCCACCTGGCGTCCCCGTCGCTCGTCGATGAGGAGCAGCGCAGCGCGCTCGTTCGCCAGAGCGATTGCGGCTGCTTCACCCAAGTCCAACTCAGAGAGAAGGGACGCAACCAGCGGCCGGTTGTCGACAGGTTGAGCGTGGATCCACGCTACCTCGGTCACATCGACGAATCCAGGGGCGCCCGGGAACCCCTCTGCCAGTTCCCGCGCGACCTCGTCGGGCACGAACAACTGACCGTACAGCTTCGATAAAAGCTCAAGCTGACCGATGGCGGCGAGATTCGTGATAGGGGAAGTGTTACAGACGCAGATCACAGCTGACCGAGTTCGCGGAGCGTGTGGAGGTCCTGATCGAACTCCTCGACGCCGTAGTGGACGGGGATCTCGCGACTCGCAAGCAGATGCTGGAACTGGATACGCGACATCTGAGCGAGACTGGCAGCCTGCGCTAGCGTCAGCTTCTCCCGCTCGAAGAGGAGCGTTGCGACTTCCTGGCGCAGTTCGCCCTCGGTCATTCGGGCTGCGTTCAACACATCATCCGATATGAGCAGTCCCACAGGCGTCCTCGCGTGATATCTGAGTGGGGCAGGGCTCCCTGCTTTGGGTAAGGGTAACACGTCCATGCGGTGCGGCCTCACTCTCACCGCCCGGCCTACGTCACAGCACCGACGTGGACGAGTCCATCCTGCGACCCACCTGATCCCTCTGTCGGCTCGTGATCTTCGCGTAGACCATCGTGTTCTGGATGTTCCGGTGGCCCAGCCAGTCGCGCACGACGGCGATGTCCTCGTTGGACTCCATCAGGTGCGTAGCGATCGAGTGCTTCAGCACGTGCGGATGGCGCTTGTCGATAGGTATGCCAGCCTCGGTCGCGTAGTTCTGGAACATCCGGAACGCCGTCGAGCGGTGTAGCGGCGTGCCGCGGTTCGAGAGGAACAGGTAGGGGTTGTCGTCGTCGCGCGTCGACAGCGTCGCCTTGATCGCCTTCCACACGTCGGGGGACAGCGGGTATTCGCCACCGTAGCTGCCCTTCTGTCGACGAACCATCAGGCGCATGCGCTCGGAGTCGATGTCCTCGATGCGTAGCGTCGTCGCCTCGGACACCCGTAGCCCATGCCGATAGATCGTGTAGAAGAGCGCGCGGTCGCGCTTTCCCTGCTTCGTGCGGCGAGGGATCGCTTTGAAGAACGCCTCGAGCTCGCTCTTGGTCAGCCACTTGATCGTATCCGCGTCCATCGATGACTCCCGTGGGTAGATGGTCCGGTGTCCGCGCCCAGCATTAAGAACGCAACGGTTGAGCCCTACCGTTGCATTCCCCGCAGCGCGGAGCCCTGGACATGCGGCTTTCCGGACGATCCGACAGCCACAGAATCGGCCGTAGTGTTGAGTTGGACGCGCGCGAAGTTTTCATAACGAGCATTCTCGGAAGTTCGATGGAGCCCCTGCGAGCAGGCGGCCGATGGCGCGACGGGCATTGGAGTGTCCCGACGACGACGTGCTATCCTGAACCTCTATGGGCGGCCACGCGAGAGAAGATGGGGGTGGCGGAGCATGCGTAAGGGACCGACGAATCGAGACGCCCTCCACGAACGCGTTGACGCGATGGTCGCCGCGACGGACGCGTTCTGCGCCGAACACCTCACCGAGGAGTTCGGCGAGATGTGCGCCAACCTGACCGACGAACTCGCCATGCATCACGAAGATCTGCTCGCGCGCGGTCAACCAAAGAGTTGGGCCGCTGGTGTGCTGTACGCCATCGCACGGGTCAACTTCTTGTTCGACACGTCGATGGAACCGCATATGCGGGCAGATGACCTCTGCACCCTCTTCGGCGTAAGCCAGGGGAACGCAAGCGAGAAAGCCACACGCATCATGGACGCCATGGACCTCGTCCAGATGCACCCGGACTGGACGGTCGATGCGCGCAAGGGCGACAACCCGCTCATCTGGACCGTTCTTGTAGACGGGCTACCTGCGGACATCCGCACGGCTCCCATACACATTCGGCGAAGCGCCTACGAGGACGGCGTCATCCCCTACATCCCTGACAGCGAGGGGAACCGTCTGCCAGATGATGTGGAAGGCGAATACGACGGAAGTTGGCGCATCACCCACACCCACGCGGGAGATGGCGAATACGCCGCTGTTGAGCAGTCGGGACAAATCACGGTTGACCGCGAAGGGGATGGCAGCTTCGCGTTAGTGGAGGCTACGGGCGAGCTTCACGGACAGGTGGTGGAGTATCCGGGATGGGACCGCTTGGAGTTTACGTGGAGTGGAGAGGACGATCGATGCGCCGCGCATGGCTTCGGGTGGATCGCTCGCGGTCCCTCCGACGAGTACGCGGGCGAGATACGCGTGCATCGCGGAGAGGAGTATGGATTCCTCGCCCAGAAGTTACCCCGTCAACGCGCGGGCGCGCCGTCCAGAGACCAGCGACGACCCGTAGTCGGAGGGCCGACCATCCGATAATAGGGGACTATGTCACACGCGCCCCGCATCGTTGGCCTTCTGCAGCGCGCGATCGACGGCCTCGGGTTCGTGTTGGATGATGCGCATCAGAGTCTGCGTGCCGTGAGCGGGAGTCCGGCGGCCCTGCTCCCAGTCCTTCAGTGAAGCCAAAGGCACCCCAAACTTCGCGGCGAACTTCGCCTGTGATAGGCCGGTCCCGAGCCGTATGCGGCGGACGTCGGGCACACGGCGCATACGGGCCAACTCCTCCTCCGTCATAGGCGGATTGTCCGGGTCTTGCTCCGCAGCTGCGCGCACTTCCTCGTTCGTGAGGGCGTCGAACTCTTCCCAGTCCATGACGTCCTCGGGTGGCTGACTAACGTCAACCGAACTTCTCACGAAAGTATCGGGCTTCTTCCCCATCGTCTGCCTTTCGGGCTGAGATCAGCCGGATGACTCCGTCCACTTCGGTGTACACAACCACCAGGACGCGGTCGTGCAGCATCCCCGTCGTACGCCAGCGCTCCTCGCCATAGTCGACCCGGTCATCGATCTCCTCAGTCCGATCCTCATCCCCGAACACATACTGCGCAGCCTCGAAGCGCACGCGGTGGACGCGGTGGTTTCGGAGCGCCTTGTTGGGGTCCCACTCGAAAACCATCGCAGGAGGCTGGCCGTTATCGGGCATCGTAAAGCGCTTCCTAGAACCACAAGGAATATACGGCAATGCCGCCTATTCGGCAAGGCAAAGAGCGCATGTGACGGACTGTCCCAGAACCCCTCGGCGCAACCGTCTTCGGATTCGCTGTCATGCGGGTCGGATCTGGCGATATTGGGTGGTGTCCCAGTGGAGATATGGGGCAGGAACATCAGCATCGCTGGCCGCTTGCCTTGTCCTCCCGTGGACATCGTCGCCTCTGCAGTCAGCGAACATCTGCATGTCCTATACCGTCAGACACACGCCCGCGTCTGATCCCCTCTGATCCCCAACGTGCCGCGAGCCGCTGTACGGCCTTCTGCACTTTGATCGGACGATGCGCCGCGCCCAGGAGCCCCAACTCTGCGGGGAGTCGGAGACGCGCGCCAGTTCTTTCCTTGCGCCGGGGGCGATTTTCACGAATAAAGATCGAGCCCTGACAGCGGATGTCAGGGCACATGCTCTATCCTGCCAGTGACAGAGCTCCAATCCAACGGGTCCCGTCAGCATGGAACAACACTCCCGTCCGCCGATTGAGCGTATGCTCTGGCTACATGCTCGTCTCCGCGAGACCAGGTACCCCAAGGCTTCTGACGTCGCGAGCACATTCGAAGTAAGCGACAGAACGGCGTATCGAGATATCCGCTTCCTGCGCGACCGACTGGGAGCTCCATCGGCGTTCGACCGAGGTCATAACGGCTATTACTACACCCGCGACGACTACGAACTCCCGTCGATCCCCCTGACCGAGGGGGAGATGTTCGCGGTGCTCATCCCGGGGAAGGTCCTGCGCGAGTACACGGACACGCGCTACGAGAACCAACTGCGACAGGCGTTCGGTAAGATCGTGAAGCGACTGCCGGAATCCGCGTCGCTGTCCCTAGCAGACGTGGATACGTCGATCACGTTTGACGTCGGCCCCGTGTCTCCAGTGGACGCGCGAGTCTACGGGGCCTTCGTCCGCGCCACGATGAACCGTCACCGCCTCCATATCACGTATCGCGGGGCCTACCGGGACGAGGTGACCGAGCGCGCGATCGACGTGTACCACCTGTGGAACCGGGATGGAGACTGGTACGCCATCGCGCACGACCACCTGCGCAGTGCGATGCGGCATTTCCTGCTCAGCCGCATGATCGACGCCAATCTCACGGACGAGCACTTCGCAGTGCCCGAATCGTTCGACCTCGCCGCATACCTGGCGGAGTCGTTCGGGGCGGAGCGAGGCAACTCGGCCGTAGACGTCTCGATCAGGTTCGACTCGTATCAGGCGCGCTGGATACGAGAGCGCGAATGGCACCCGACGCAACGTGTACAAGAGCTCGACGACGGGGGTCTGGTCCTCTCGTTCCGCGTGACCGGTCTGGACGAAGTAAAGCGATGGGTTCTGCAGCACGGATCGCACGCGGAGGCGTTGGAACCGCCTGAACTACGGTCGGCGATCGCGGAGGAACTGCGCCAGATGCGAACCGCGTACAGGGAGTTCGATAGCGCGCCGGAAGCGCTCGGAGAGGAGTAACGACGGGATCCCGTCCTGAGGGAGGTCGCACCACCATGTCAACACTTTCGGTACGCTCTCAAACCTTATGGGGGAAGAGCACCGAGGACGGTCTCGGTTACCCCCTGATCTGCCACATGCTAGACGTGGCGGCGGTAGCCTGGGAGATCCTCGACCGTGAGCCCCCCAGCAGCACGGAGCAATACTCCCGGGATCTAGGCGTGGACGCCGCGCGCGAATGCGTCTGCGCGCTCATCGCGCTTCACGACCTTGGGAAGGCGTCTCCTGCGTTCCAGGCCAAGTGGGATTCCGGCGCTGAGAGAGTCCGTCAGCATGGGCTCACCTGGACTGCGCGCGTCGGGTCGGCGCCGCACGGCGTCGTTACGGAGGCGGGCCTACCGGAGCTGTTGAGCAACCGTGGATGGGCGCGAAGGGCGTCCTCGCACGTGGCGTCAGCGATCGGCGCGCACCACGGCTTCCGCGCGACGAGGAAGGATGTCCGCGCCGCACGCTTCGATTCCCTCGGCGCGGAAGTATGGAGCGAGGTCCGTGATGAACTGATCGACGCCATATTCTCAGTTCTGGGTGTGCATGAGACACCGACGACAGACTCCCTGGACGGCGCGGCATATATGCGCCTCGCCGGCTTGACCAGCTTCGCGGACTGGATAGGATCGGACACCCGGCACTTCGGTCCGACCGGCGATGCGGCGCGAATCGACGAGCACTTCGCGGAGTCTCGCGATCGGGCGCGCTTCGCCCTCGACCGTATTGGGTGGACGCGACGCGCGCCTCTGAAACCGCGCAGTGTGCCGTTCGCAGACATGTTCCCGTTCTCTCCACGACCTCTCCAGAGCGTCACCTCGGAACTCGTCGAGGACGTCGACACGCCTTCTCTCACCCTCATCGAGGCGCCCACTGGAGAGGGCAAGACCGAAGCAGCGCTGTTCGCTTACGTTCAGCTGCAGCGAGCGGTCGGACACCGCGGCTTGTACGTTGCTCTGCCAACGATGGCTACGGGAAACGCGATGTTCGAGCGCGTGTGCGCATTCCTCGAAGCCTGCGACCGAGAGCAGCCGCCAGACCTGCAGCTGCTGCACGGCGCCTCCTTCCTCAACGAGTCGTTCACCGAGCTGCGGATACGTGACGTCTGGGACGATTCCACAGGCGCCGTCGACCGGAACGCCAACGTCGTAGCGAGGGAGTGGTTCACACACAAGAAGCGTGCCCTGCTGTCGGAATACGGCGTCGGCACCGTGGACCAGGCCCTCTTCTCTATCCTGAACCTCAAGCACCAGTTCGTGAGGCTTTGGGGGCTGAGCAACCGGGTCGTCATCCTGGACGAGATACATGCGTACGACACGTACACCTCCGGGCTGCTCGACATCCTACTGCGCTGGCTTCACGCCCTAGGGTCGTCGGCAATTGTCATGAGCGCGACGCTCCCACCGGCTCGCCGGCGCGAGTTGCTCGCCACGTACGGCGCTATCGACGTGCCTCCACCTCCCTATCCACACGTTACGGTCGTGACACCCCAGCGCACGGCGACACGCTCGTTCGAAGTGCGAGAGATGCCCGAATACTCCCTGCGGTCAGCGCCGACCGACGTTCTGGATATCGCGCGGTCCCTGGCAACAGCCGTTGAGAGCGGAGGCTGTCTCGCATGCATCGTCAACACGGTGCAGCGCGCGCAGGACGTGTACAGGGCGCTAGGAGACGGCAAACGGATAGAGAACGGGGGCGTAATGTGCGGCAAGCGCGTCGAAGGAGTCGACGTTTACCTGTTTCACGCCCGTTATCCCATAGAGGAGCGCCACGCCAGGGAGAACACGATCCTCCGACTCCTCGGGAAGGAGTCCGAAGATCGGCCTTCGCGCTCTGTGCTGATCGCGACGCAGGTTGTAGAACAGAGCCTCGACCTGGACTTCGACGTCATGTACAGCGACCTCTCCCCGATCGATCTGCTGCTGCAACGCGCGGGTCGGCTGCATCGGCACGACCGGCCCCGCCCATCCGCCCACGCGACCGCGACACTGCACATCGCCGGGCTGGACGCTGTCGGTGAGCTGCCCGATCTCTCGACACACGCCTGGGACTACGTGTACGAGGCGTATGTGCTGTTCCGCAGTTGGTATGCGCTCCAGGGGGTCGAGACGCTGAGACCAGCGCAGGACGCGCAGGCACTCATCGAGAGGGTGTACGACGCGGAGGACGAACCCGACGGTCTCTCGAACGCAGCGCGCGAAGTCTGGCGCTCCGTACGCAAGGAGATGCTGGAACGGAACGTGACCGAACAGATGCAGGCGCGGGCAACCGGTCTCGACGATCCCGCGCGGTATCTACGTAACGCGGCCGATCCCGTGCACCTGTCCGACGAGGACGATCCCGATTTCCCACCCATCCTACGTGCTCGCACCCGAATTGGAGACCCAAGCATCACGGTGGTACCGCTGCACGAGATCGATGGAGCTGTCTACATCGATGCGGCAGGGACGCATGAAGTAGACCTTACCGTGCCGCCGACCGCCGACCGGGCGCGTCGGCTGTACCTCCAAAGTGTCTCCCTGAGTCGGAAGGGCATTTACCACGCCCTGAAGGCGGAGGACGTCCCCGACACATGGCAAGACAGCCCGCTTCTCTGCCGGTGCCGCCCTCTTATCCTTCACCGCGGCGCGGTTCGTATAGGCCGGACGGACACAACCCTCGACCCGGAACTCGGAGTCGTGTTCTCAAACCCATGAGGGACATCGAGTGAACACAGCCTTCAACCTGATCAACGAACCCTGGATACCAGCGCGCGCGCTAGACGGGTCGCAGGATCTATATAGCCTGCGGGACACGCTCGTACGCGCCCACGAACTCCAGGGCATCGAGGATCCGTCTCCCCTTGTCGTGGCGTCGCTACACCGACTGCTGCTCGCCGTTCTGCACCGCGCGCTCGAGGGGCCGGAAGACAGCATCGCCGCCGCCGAGTGGCTGATGGACGGAGCCTTCCCCGCTGAGGACATCGACGGTTATCTCGACGCATGGAAGGGGCGGTTCGAACTGTTCTCCGAGAACATGCGGTTCTTGCAGGTCGAACCGCACGATGATTTCCTTGATCCTAAGCTGCATGCGCCATGCACGACGCTCGCCGCCGAAGTCGCAGGCCGAAACAACGCGACCTTGTTCGATCACTCCGGCGACGAGAACCCGCGTCCTATCAGCGCTGCTGAAGCCGCTCGCCTCCTGGTCGCCGATCAGTCGTTCGCCCTCGGCGGCGGCAAATCCTCGCTGGGCCTCAGCAATCGAAGAGACGGCCCCCTGGCAAGCGCGCTCGCGGTAGTACCAGTCGGGGAGACCCTCTTCGAGACGTTCTGCCTGAATCTCCTCCCCTATCCCCCCGCAAACCGCGAGCAAGACGCGCCCGCGTGGGAGCGTCCCCCTCTGACCCTTGATGCCCTGCGCGCCAGCCCCATGCGCGTGCCTCTAGGGCTGACCGATCGATACACGTGGCAAACCCGCTGCGTGCGACTGCAGCCCAACGACGACCTCACGGTGACACAGACGATCTACGCTTCGGGAGCCGGGCTGGACAAGGCGGAGGTGGCGGAAATCGACATAGATCCGATGTCTCCCTTCCGCGCTGGTGACAAGGGACCCGTGGCGATCCGGCTGCGAGGCGGTCAAGCGCTCTGGCGCGACTTCCTCGCGCTGATTCCCGGCCACTCCAGCTGGACTCCCGCGCGCACCGTGGAACACGCGGCGTACGTGCGACAGGAAACGGGCGATGACGCCGTACTCCCCGTGCAAGTGTTGGGACAGGGACGCGTCCCAGCGCAAGCGAAGCTGGAGCGGTGGCGCTCCGAGACCTTCTATCTACCCAGCGCCGTGCTACGCGAGCGTCCTGCGGTCCAGGTCGTGGAGGCATGCCTCGAGGCTGCGGAGGAGACGGGGCAGTCATTGCGCGCCGTCAGTCGCGCTCTCGCCGGAAAGCTACTCTCCACCGGTGACCGGAAGCCCCACCGGGACGACATCGCGTGCATCTCGCAGACCATCCCGCTTGTGACGAGCTATTGGAGCAGCTTGGAATCGCACTTCCCCGCGCTCCTTAACCGATTCAGACCGGGCTGGGACGCCGACGCGTCACAGGTGTTCTGGGACAACGCGCTCCTAGATACCGCCAACGACGCCTGGCGCACAGCCGTCGCCAGCGTTGGCGTGGACGCTCGGACATTGAGAGCTATCCAGCACGCGGAGAATGAGCTTCACAGGCGCCTGAGCCCGCTGCGGGAACGGGCAGAGTAGCCGGCGAAACGAACGGCAGGAGGACCCATGGCAACTCAACTAGCGCAACGGTTCATCGAGCACCTGAGCGGGCTTGACCGCGGCGCGCGAGCGGAACTGAGGCGCAGCCTCGCGTTCGATCCTGGGCAGCACGTGCTGGCGTTCCGGTACGTCGAGCGGTTCGCCCCGGACGATGACGATGGATGGAGGCGAACCGCCTACTACCTCACTGCGGGGCTTCACGCGCTACACCCTGAACACGCCGAGGGGCACAACTTCGGAAGGAGCGTGGCAGATCTGCAGCGGCGAAAGCCAAGCGGTAGCACGGAGACGCGCTTCCTCGCGCTACTGGACGCTGACTCGGATCAGTTGTCCTACCGACTGCGGCAGATGGTCTCGCTGGTGAAGGGCGAGTCCGTTAGCGTGGACTGGGCGCAACTTCTGGACGACCTGTTCTGGTGGAACCACCCGGAGCGCCGCGTGCAGCGCCGATGGGCGCGCGGCTTCTACAGCGCCCAACCGGCTGAACATGACCAAGACGAGACCGACGACACGAACGACTGAAAGGGACACACGACATGAGTCGCACGCTCGAAATCCACATGATCCAGAACTTCGCCCCCTCGAACCTGAACCGCGACGACACCGGCAGTCCCAAGGACGCCTTCTTCGGCGGGTCACGGCGCGCGCGTATATCCAGCCAATGCCTCAAGCGGTCCATCCGTACGCGGTTCGCGAGTGATCCCGCGGACCTCATTCCTGACGAGCACCTCGCCGTGCGCACGCAGCGTGTCACGGAACGTCTGTCGGCACTGCTCGAGGAACGAGGAAGGTTGACGGACGACACCGACGCGATCATCGAGGTCGCTCTAGGCGTCCTCAAACTCACGCTGAAGGACGGCCAAAGTCAGTACCTGCTTTTCCTCGGGAACCAGGAACTCGACCGCGTCGCCGAGCTCATAGACGAGCACTGGGACGCACTGTCCGCCGCCGTGCCCTCCGAGGGGAAGAAGGGCAAACAGACCAAGCTCCCCAAGGAACTGGCCACCGGGCTGGACAATGCCCTGGACGGCGGGAAGGCGATCGACGTCGCGCTCTTCGGACGGATGCTGGCGAACCTCCCCCACAGGAACCAAGACGCCGCTGCTCAGGTCGCCCACGCCATCTCGACCCACAAGGTCGAGCGGGAGTTCGACTTCTATACGGCCGTGGACGACCTTAACACCGCTGCGGACACAGGCGCCGGGATGCTAGGGACCATCGAGTTCAACTCGGCATGCTTCTACCGCTACGCCGCGCTGGACCTAGACCTCCTCGCCGCGAACCTCCTGGGAGATAACGAACTCGCCATCCGAGGCGTCGGGGCATTCCTCCGCGCGAGTATCGTGGCGATCCCCACCGGCAAGCAGAACTCGTTCGCTGCGCACAACCCGCCGAACTTCGTTGGGGTCAGCGTACGCTCCAACGCCATCCCACGGAACCTCGTCAACGCCTTCGAGAAGCCCGTCGGCAACTCCGACAACGGGCTGACGGATCTCTCCGTCGCCCTGCTTATCAAGGAGTGGCTGAAGCTGGACGCGGCGTACGGCGTCGGAGACAACCCATCATCCGCCTACATGAACCTAACCGACGCGGACGCGGAAGGCCTGAACAACGCCGACGCCAAGCAGGTCACCAGTGTCGAGGAGTTGGTCGCATCCGTCGTCTCCGCCGTGCGGGCAACCGTAGGAGGATAACGATGCCTACGTTGCTGATGCGGCTTGCGGGACCGATGCAATCGTGGGGATCCCGCAGCCGGTTTGACGAAAGAGACACCGACCTGGAACCGTCGAAGAGCGGTGTCATTGGGCTCGTCTGCGCCGCCCTGGGTCGTGACCGCGCGGAACGGGTCGACGACCTGGCAGCGCTACGTATGGGCGTGCGTGTCGACCGAGAAGGTCTGCTGCGACGCGACTTCCAGACCGCGCAGAACGTGCGGCGGGCGGATCCCACCAAGGGTTTGCAGAGCGCTGTCACTAGCCAGCGCTACTACCTCGCCGACGCGGCCTTTCTGGTCGGGCTGGAAGGAGAAGACGGCGCCCTGCTGACCGGGGTCCACGACGCGCTGAGGGCGCCACACTGGCGACTCGGGCTCGGACGCAAGTCCTACGTCCCTGGTCATTCTGTGTGGCTGCCGGACGGGATGATCAACACGGCGCTGGAAGACGCCCTCGCCGGTTATCCCGCCCTACAGGGCGAGGCGCCGGGACGCTACCGCTACGTCCTCGACTCCGACCACGGCGCGTTACGCATGGACCTTCCCATAGCCCCATTCTCGGAGAGACGGTTCGGCGCGCGGCGCGTGCGTAGTGTCGAGTTCCCGGCAGGAGAACCCCCAATTACCGAGACGGAAGGAGCAGTGTGATGTACCTGTCGAAGCTGACTCTGAACCTGCGCAGCCACCGCGCCCGCCGCGACCTCTCAAACGCCTACGAGATGCATCGCACTCTCCTGTGGGCGGTCACGGAAGCGGAGGCCTCTCACAATGAGCGCCTTCTATGGCGCCTTGAACCGGGACGACGCGGGATGCCTGTCCTGCTCGTGCAGACGCATGCGCGTCCCCAGTGGGACGTCGTGCTGGAGCGCAACCCTGACTATGCCGACGTGGCGTCGGACAGCCCGAAGTTCTACGCCCCATCCCTGTGGGTCGACCAACGAGTGCGCTTTCGCCTAAAGGCGAATGTCTCCGTGAAACGCGAGGGTAAGCGCCATGCTCTCCACATGCCGGAACAGAAGATGGCGTGGCTCAGCAGGCAGGCGGAAACTCACGGTTTCGCCCTCGACGGCGTCATGATCGTGGCGACCGAGCGGCTCCGCGCTCGAAAGAACTCCCACCAGATCAGTCTCGACGCGACCGTGTTTGAGGGGGCAATGCGCGTCGTGGACCCAAACCAGGCGTCCAACGCCCTATCGCACGGCATTGGACACGCAAAAGCCTTCGGGCTTGGACTGATGTCCATCGCTCCGATTGGAGATGAATGAGATGCGGTACGAAAGCCGCAACCTGAGAGAGTTGCCAAAGTTCCGAGACGGGATGTCATACCTGTACGTCGAGCGCGCCATCGTGGAACAGGAGGCAAAGGGCATCATGCTGTACCGCGAGGACGGAGCTGTTGCTGTCCCCGCGGCGGCGCTTGGCGTGTTGGCTTTGGGGCCTGGAACCCGCGTTACGCACGCGGCGATCAAGTTCCTTGCCGACAACGGATGCTCGGTCATCTGGGTAGGCGAGGATATGGGGCGGTTCTACGCCCAGGGGCAAGGCGAAACGCGGAGCGCCGCGCGGCTGCTAAAACAGGCGCAGGCGGTCTCCATCCCGAAACTCCACATGGAAGTGGTGCTGCGGCTGTATCGTTTCAGATTCCCCGAACCACTGCCCCAAAACCTGACGCTACAGCAGATCCGAGGAAGAGAAGGAGTACGCGTACGCGAGGCATACGCAGTGGCGAGTCGAGAGACGGGAGTCGAGTGGAAGGGACGCAACTACAACCGAGGGAACTGGCGCGACGCCGACCCCATCAATCGGGCGCTGTCCTCGGGGTCGTCCTTGCTCTATGGCGTCTGCCACGCTGCCATCGTATCCGCGGGATACAGCACGGCTCTTGGGTTCATCCACACCGGCAAGCAGCTGTCCTTCGTGTACGATATCGCGGACCTGTACAAGGCGACCACCGTCATTCCGGCTGCGTTCGCCGCGACGGCGGAGTCTCCAGAACGCGTGGAAAGTCGAGTACGGACCGCTCTCCGAGAGCAACTCCGAGACATCCGCCTCCTCGAAAACGTCGTCGGTGACCTGCACCGATTGTTCCAGGGCCTCGGCGACGACGGCGACGCAACCGCTGAGGACGATGACGCTTACTCGGAAGATGCGGCGCAGCCTGGTCGACTCTGGGACCCGGACGGCGACGTGGAAGGAGGCACGGATCATGGTCGTGATGGTTCTGGAGAAGGTTCCTAGAAGTCTGCGAGGCGAACTCAGCAGATGGATGCAAGAGATACAGACCGGCGTCTTCGTCGGAACTCTTAGCGCGATCGTGCGCGACCTGCTGTGGGAGAAGTGCGTCGCGAAGAGCGCCGGAGGGCGCTGCTGTCAGGTCTATCGCACCAACACCGAGATGGGCCTGGACATACGTCTCGCTGGCCACGATGACAGGTCCGTCATCGACTTCGACGGCATCCCCCTGGTCGCGTTGCGCAACGCGGAATGGGAGGCAAAGCGCCATCTTCTCGGCAGCAACAGCCTACGCTAAGATGCTGCGTCGAGTGAGGACACTTGGCGGCGTCTGAGAGCCGCAAACGCAGTGTTCATCAAGTGTGTTCCCCACGCACGTGGGGATGGACCGCGCTAGAGGAGCCTACCCGCGACGCTTCCTGCGTGTTCCCCACGCACGTGGGGATGGACCGCATC
>CAYYPK010000069.1:0-24658 GCA_964473525.1 uncultured bacterium | reverse complement strand
TCTACCCAGCGTTGGTGTGACGGACGCGCTGTACGCTAAGGCTCTAGTCCTGCAAGCGGGCGACGACAAGGTCGCGCTCGTCGGGCTCGACCTGGGGCGATCACCGACCAGGCCCTCCATGGCGACGATACGCGCCGCTGTCCTGGAGTGGGCGGGAGTGGATGCGGTGATGGTCGTCGGGTCTCACACTCACCACGGACCGGTAATCGAAACCGAATCGTGGCCCTCGCCTGAGGAGCCCTACGCGCGGACGCTCGAGCAGCGGATCATAGACGCCATCGTAGAAGCGGCATCAGCAGTCGTCCCCGCGTTCGTCGCTCTGGACCAGCGCGACGTACAGCTGAATCGCAACCGACACTGGGAGGGCGACGACCCGCCGTTGGATAGCGGCTTGTCGACGCTCCACGTGACAACGTCTGCCGGCAGCGCCATCGCCACCCTCGTGAACTACGCGGCCCACCCCACCATGCTGGATTCCGAGCACATGGAGTTCTCCGCGGACTACCCAGGGCACATGATGCGCGCGGTGGAGGCGGAAACGGGAGGCGTCTGCCTCTTCATGCAAGGAGCAGCCGGAGACCTCTCAGCGCTGCCCGCCGGCGGTCGCAGCGCGGAGGGCATGGGCGCTCAACTGGCGACGGAGGTACTCGCCGCCCTCGGTGAGATGCGGACGGCGTCGGTGGCGGATGCCCGAGTGGCGTTCCGCGAGGACGACTTCCAGTTCGCGTCGCGCGTGAATTTCGCCTCGCCGCTCATCCTCGCGCTGTATTCAGAGGCGTTCTACCCGGAGATCGTCGAGGCCGCCGTCCACGAATTTGCCGACGGAGTCCGTCCACATCTGACGACGGTTTACGTCTCCGGCGCCGACTTCGAGATCGCATTTGCTGGCGTATCCGGCGAGCTCTTCTGCGACCTCGGGTTGCGCCTGAAGGCCCGCGCGCCGATGCCGACGCTGGTGTTCGGCTACTGCAACGGCCACCAGCTCTACTTCCCGACCATCGAGGCCGCGGCGATGGGTGGGTACGGCGGAGACAGCACGGTAGCCCCGATTGCGGTGGGCGGGCCGGAGGAGATGGTCGACCGCGCGCTCATCCGCCTCTTCCAAATGCGCGGAGATCTCTAGAGATCCAGCGCCTCAAAGTCGTCAGCGTCAGCGTCTCCGTCCCAGTCCTCATCCTCGTCGTCGGCGACGGTGGACTCCCGCTGCAGTTCGTCATGTATCGCGCGGAAATCGGCCTGCCCCCGGTAGCGCGCGAACTCCTCGACCGAGTTCAACGCCGCATAGACATCGTCCGGCGACGGCTCCCGCAACGTGATGGACAGTTGCACCGTGCGCCTGAGGGCCTCGTACATGCCTGCATCGTCGTCCAGCCGGGCCATGCCCCGCGCGACCAGCAGCGCCATACCGGCGTCGTCGCGCGTTGCGTCCAGAGCGTCCCAATATGCGCTGCGCGCGGCATCCGGCAGCTCCTGGCGCTCGTAAACCGCCCCGGCCCGGTACACCGGCCACGTACGTCCTGGATGCAGACGTAGAGCCTCCTGGTAGCTCTCGAGCGCCTCGCCGTAGCGTGCCATATCGAAGAGGCAGTCAGCGTGCGCCTCCAGGAGCTCGGCGTCCGCCGGGAAGTCCTCCAACGCCTCGGCCGCGAGGCTCAGCGCCTCATCGCGACGCCCGTTTGCTCCCAACCACGCCACCAAACGCCGACGCGGCACGGGATTGTCCGGGGTCTCGGCCATCTGGCGGCGTAGGGTCTGCTCCTCCGCGGCCGCCGCCAGTTCGCCCACATTCCCCATTGCTTCGGACGCTAGGAGCTCGTCAAACGCCGGGTCCGTCTGCGAGGCCGTGGCAAGCGACGGGCTGTCGGAGATGGCTTCGCGTAGGCGCTCCGCGGCGCTATCGATCGCTCCCTCGGTGGCGTGCAGCCGGGCGTCGAGGTAGTTCGCGCGGGATCGGACGCTGACCTCCTCGTCCCTGCGCAGTAGCGCGTACTCGCCGTGGGCGACGAGAGTGTTCCCGAGCGCCTCGTGGTGTTCTGCGAGGAGGAACCGCGCCTGCGTGTCGTCGGGGTTGTCGTCCAGCGCCGACGTGACTACGGCGACCGCCGATTCGTAGACCGCCGCGAAGGCATCCGTCGCGCGGATGTCGTCGAACGAGGCGTTGTTGATGAGGGCGACCTGCTTCGGGTCCGCTTCGATGAGGTCGGCGAGCCGTTCGGACGCCCGATCCGCCTCGCCGAGCTCGGCGTAGGCCTCGATCACCTTGATGGCGACGACGCCGTCGCCCGGGTCGGCATCCAGGAGCGGCAGGAGTTCGGCGAGCGCGGCGGCCAGGTCGCCGCTGGCGATGTGCCGCTCCGCCTGCGCGTACGACCGCGCCCGCTGCCCGCGCTCTCGCCACCGCCTGATAATGCCCATGCTCGCTAGCCGCTCATTCTTCGCGGGCCGACGACACGACGACGAACGTGTCGCCGAGATTGAGCTGCGCCGCCGCGTAGTCCGGGCTCAGCTCCAGCGCGTGCTTGAAGCACTCCATCGCCGTCTCGTACGAGCCACGGTACCGGTGCGCCATGCCCAGGTTGTTGTGGGCGACGTAGTGGTCCGGGCTGAGCCGCAGGCACTCGCCATAGGCCGCGATGGCGTCTTCGTAGCGTTCCATACGGTTGTAGCAGAAACCCAGACCGAAGTGGCTCTCCGAGTGGTCCGGGTCGACCTGCAGCGCCTCGGCGTACTGCTTCACCGCCGACGCGTAGTCGCCATCGAGCCGGTGGAGCTCTGCGAGCTCGTAGTACGTCGTCGCGTGCTCTGGATTGCACCTGATGGCGCACTTGTAGTACCGCTCCGCCGCCTCGCGCTCGCCCTTCTCGGCGTACAGGTGGGCAACGAGCAGATACGGGTAGAAGTGTTCCGGGTGCAGCTCGATAGCTTGATACGCCGTCTCGACAGCCGCCTCGCGGTCACCGCTCTCGCGGTGGGCCAGGCTGAGGTTGCAGAGCGCGTAGACGTTCTGCCCGTCCCGGCCGACTACGGTGTCCCACGCGCGTATGCGGACGTTGATGTCGACGGCGGGCTCCAACTGCTCCAGTGCGAACGCCGCGCGGAAGCGGACCTCGCGGTTGTCGTCGTCCAGCGCGGCCATGAGGGGCTCGGCCGCCCCGCCCTCCGCGGACACTCCCAGCGCGTCCGCAGCTTTGGCCCTGACGCTAGGATGCGGGTCGCGTAGGCGTGGTAGCAGCGCGCGCAACGGCCCGTCGGTTTCCTCCCAACCCATTTCGGATAGCCGCTGTATGGCCTCCTCGCGCTTCCTTGGGTTTGCGTGCGCAAGTTGCTCGATGTACGCCCCAGCGGTCATGGCATCGGTTTCATCGAGGGGCGTGTCTGATCCACTCGCCGGGCTGACGCGTCGACGGTCGCCCACCGGGCCTTCGAACACCCCGTGGCCGTCCCACGCGCGCGGCGTGCTGCCGGGTGCGTTGTCCCCGGAGAAGCTGTCCATGTCCACAGTAGCTTCACCTTCCCTCCGAAAGGTCCCCTGATCTAGTGCGTTAGAATCAACGCAGGGAGGGTCGTGGCGGAGACAGCTATTTCGTCCTATCAGCCGCCCTCCCGCACGGGGCCTGACTCTACACGGGCGAACAGCTCCGCGAAGGCTTCGGAGCCATCGTCATGCCACGTCTCGAGGCTGACATTCCTGTGTCCTATGGGCATGCCGCGCGCCTTGAAGTCCTGACGATACGCGTCGGCGTTACGGTAGTGCGCCTTCTGCCCGTCCGCGAATGCGATCGTGTGCACCCATCGCGGCTGCTCGGCTTCGACAGGCGGCTCTACCCGCCACCGCGCCACGGCGTCGTCGTCCAGGTCGACGCCCAGCCCGACGCTGTCGTCCACGGCGATGTGGCCATCCTCAACGACGATAGGTTCGGCGATCATCTGCTCCGAGTAGATGTTCATGCACGTTATCGCCGGCCATGTCGCGTTCTGTAGCGCGACTCCGAGGTGGTTCGCCCAAGACGTGGTAATGCCCGTGCCAACGAGTTGAATCCAGAACGGCATCTCCAGTTCCTGGGCGGCGTGCGCCTGGCGGATGATGCGGTCGGCGCCCGCGCACAGGACGAATCCATCGCACACCCCCTCGCGCGCCGCGACGGGAACAGGTGGGGAGCCCATGTGGTGTGCGATTTCCGACCGCAGCTCCGCGCGCAGCCGCTTGTTGCCTTCGATGTCGCCCTGGGGGATGGGCGTCTCGAAGATGGCGATGTTGGGGATCTCCTCGAGCGCGCGACACACCTCCAGCGCGTTGTCGGCGTCTAGCAGGAAGTCGTTGAAGTCCACATCGATCAGCACTGACGGTCCGCCGACGGCGACGACCGCCTGGATCTGCTCGACGATGTCGAACCAGGGACGCCCCTTCAGCTTGAACGTCGTATACCCCGCTGCGACCGCGCGTCGGGCTTCGTCCGCCCAGTCGTCAGGCGGCATGTCGATGCACCACCACGCGATGGGGGCGGCGTCGCGGCAGCGCTCGCCGACCAGCGCGTGGACGGGAACGCCGGCGTGTTGCGCGGCCAGATCCCAGACGGCTATCTGTACGCCGGCGCCCAGGTCGTCCCGGTAGAGCAGTTCGTAGGGGTTCTTCCCAATCGCCTCGCGCGTCTTCTCCGCCGAACCGCGCGACCACGTGTAGTTGACGATCGTCTCGCCAACGCCCACGAGCCCCACGTTCGTCTTCACGCGGTAGATCTCGGCGACCGACCACGGATGCATCCCGCGGCGCATATTCCTGCCAGCTACCTCCGTGAACGGCACGTCCACCGTAACGACTTCGATGTCCGTGATTCGGAAATCCATGCCTCTCCTCCGTCGGGTGTGCGGCTCGTGCATTCAACAGGAGCGCGCCGCGCGCGTCAACCGTCGGGAACGCTGTGCCGAGTCGCGCGCCGCGGTCGTATCACTCACCGTACCGCGCGTGGCTCTGGCGTGCGGAGAACACGCGAGGGAACTAGATGACGCCCGGACCCATCAGACTGGGCCTCATAGGCTGCGGCGGGATCGTGGCGCACGTCCACTCCCGCGCCTACGGAGAGGCCGCCAGCGATGTCCGTGTTGTAGCGGTCGCGGACCCGCAGGAAGCTGCGCGGGAAGGCGTGGCGGAGGCGTTGGGCGTGCCGTCCTCGCGCGTCTACACGGCCTATCAGGACATGCTGAGCGCAGGCGGGCTCGATGCCGTGTGCATCGCGACGCCGCACCACCTGCACGCCGAGCAGGCGATTGGCGCCGCCCAGGCCGGCGTGAACATCCTCAGCGAGAAGCCCATGGCGTCCACCCTCGTCGAGGCGGATGCCATCCTGGACGCCGTCGCGAAAGCGGGCGTGTGGTACACGGTTGCGCACAACTTGCTGTTTTCGGACGCCATGAAGCGTGGCAGTCAGGTGGCGCGGGCCACGGAGTTCGGCCCGATCACGTGGGGGCGCGCGCAGTCGGTGTTCCGCAAGGCGGACGGCCTCGACGCCTCCGACTGGCGGGCGACGCGCGCCGCAGGGGGCGGATGCGCCATCGACTCCGCCTACCACGAGCTGTACAGCGTTGAGGCCCTGGTGGGATCTCCCGTTGCCCACGTTGAGGGACGCGTCCGCACCGTGAAGTTCGACATCGACGTGGATGACCTCGCCCTGTTCCTGCTGGACCACGCCGATGGCACGGTAAGCACGGTCACTTCCACGTGGTCAGCCCCAACGTTCGGGACGGAAGGTGGCCGCTGGTGCGAGGCGCACGGAACGGGCCAGTCCGTGCGGGTGTACCACCGGGAGGAGGATCCGCTGCACGTGCACGACGGAGGCCGATGGCGGCCGGATCTGCCAGACGGGCAGCGAGACGACCCCACAGGACATCTCGCGTTCTTCCGCCAGGCGTTCGCGGCGATGCGCGCGGGCGACCCGCCTCCCGTGACGGGCGCTGACGCCCGCAGGAACCTGTCTATCATAGAGGCGGCGCGCGAGGCGACTCGGACGCGTCGAGGCGTGGAGGTGAGCGCATGAGACCCTACATCGACGTGCATTGCCACATCGGCATGACGGTGTCGCGCGCCCCGACCATCGGGCAGAGCGTGGGCAGATACATGGCGCGTATGGCATCGGCGGGCGTCACTGCGGCGATTCTGAGCCCTACGGCTGGCGGCCCCCAAGCAAGCGGCGTTCTAGACACACGCCGCCAGAACGAGGAAGTGGCGACGGGATGCCGCGCCTTCCCAGACCGGTTCCCGCTAGGGCTCGCTGGCGTGGAAGTGCGGCACGAGCAGGCCGGCGTCGACGAACTGCGCCGCTCGATGGACGACGACGGGCTAATGGGCTTCATGTGCCACCCCGCGCTGTCCGGTCACTCGCTTGGGGCGGAACTGCACGCACTGCTGGAAGTCGTCGCGGAGCGCCAGGGACTGTGTCTACTGCATCAGGCGGGTTCCACGCGCAACATCGCCGCTTACGCGCGTCGGTTCCCGGCCGTGACGTTCGTCATCGGCCACGTGTCCATGAACAAGCCGGGGCACGACGACGCCATCGCGCAGTGCGCCGACGTCGAGAACATCTGGTACGACATCGCGCAGAAGCCGACCCCCGAGGAACCCGCATGGGGACTCCGCCATCTGCTCGATGGGCTCGCGGCGGATCGGCTAATGTTTGGCACGGACGCGCCCTATTACAACTTCCGCCTCGTGCAGGAGCTCGTTGAGCAGGCAGCCATCGCCGACGACGAGCGCGACGCCGTGGCGCACCGGAACGCCGAGCGACTCATCCGACGGTTCCGCCCTGAGTGGACGCCGCCGATTGACCCCGTTGACCCGCCACAGCGGTACACCGACGACGAGATGTGGGCGGCGCGTGGACCCCGGCTGCTGTGAACCGCCGACGCCGTCTCGACCAACAGCCACGATTGGACGACGTGTGCGACAGCCCTCGAACCCAACGGTGATCCGCGACGACAGCAAGTGGATACTGCACGACCGACACCGCGTCTGCGTCGCGTACCTGATGAACGGCGCGGCGACGAAGCCGTACGTCTCGATGCTGGCGGCGCCCAGTGGCCGCAACCTGCTCGCTGACGCACCCAGCGATCATATCCACCATCACGGCATATGGTGGGGCCACGGCGACGTGAACGGTGTGACGTTCTACCTTGAGCTACCGACCGAGGAGCCGGGCGAGATACGCCACGTCGAGTGGCTGGACAGGGCTCCCGCAGCGGGCGACCACGGCTTCGTCGAACGCCTCGACTGGGTCGCGCCCTCAGGCGAGACGCTCATCGCCGAGGAGCGGTCGCTCGGCGTGTCCTTCTCGCGCGAGGACGGCTACTGGCTCTACCTGGACAACACGTACACGGCGCAGGCGGACCTGACGCTTGGAACCACCAAGGAGTCGGCTCTGCCCATCATCCGCATGGCGGACGCCTTCAACGGCAAGGCCGGCGCCTCGATCGTGAGCAGCGAGGGGCGACGCGGCGAGTCGGACACGTTCGGCCAGCCGGCGCGGTGGATCGATTACCACGCGCCCGTCCCAGACGGGTACGGCGGCCCTGGCGTGGAAGGCCTGGCGTGCCTCGACCACCCGGGCAACCCCGACCACCCCAACTCCTGGTTCACGCGAGGCTATGGGCCGCTGTCGCCGCGAGAGGGCAACCTCTTTGCTGGTGAGCAGTTCGTCGCCCGTGGCGAGACGTTCCGCTTCCGCCATGCGATCGTCGTCCACGCGGGCGACGAGTTGGAAGCCAAGATCGAAGACGCGTGGCTCGAATACAGTACGTAGAACTCCCCGCGCCGACGGGCCGCGGGGAGTTCCGAGTCTCGCTGAACGGCCGAGCCGCCTAGTGGTGGTGCTGGCCTGGACCGTGACCGTGTCCGGCGTGCTCGTCTTCCTCGTCTGACGGCGCCTCGGTGATCGCGGCCTCCGTCGTCAGCACGATGCCCGCAACGCTGGCGGCGTTCTGCAAGGCAGACCGGACGACCTTCGTCGGGTCGCAGATGCCTGCGGCGGCCAGATCCTCATATTCGAGTGTCTGGGCGTTGTACCCGTGGGAGTCCGAGTCGGCAGACCGGATGTTAGCTGCGACGAGCGACGCTTCCGCGCCCGCGTTGTCCGCCAGCTGTCGCAGGGGCGCCTCCAGCGACTCGCGGATGATGCGAATCCCCGCTAGCTCGTCTTCGTCCTCGGACGAAGCGTCCGCTGTCGACCGCGCCTCGATGAGGGCGTCCAACGCGGACTGCGAGCGGATCAGCGCGACGCCGCCGCCCGGCAGGATGCCTTCCTCGATAGCGGCGCGTGTGGCGTTCAGCGCATCTTCGACGCGCGCCTTCTTCTCCTTCATCGCGACTTCCGTCGGCGCGCCGACGTCGATGAGCGCGACGCCGCCGGCCAACTTCGCCAGACGCTCTTGCAGCTTCTCGCGGTCGTAGTCCGAGGTGGTGTCCTCGATCTGCGCGCGGATCTGCCGCTTGCGCCCTTCGATGTCATCGGAGGAGCCACGACCGCGGACGATCGTCGTGTTGTCCTTATCGACGATGACGCGCTCCGCCTCGCCGAGCATGCCCAGGACGACGTTCTCCAACCGGATGCCGAGCTCCTCGGCGATCACCTGTCCACCGGTGAGGGTGCCGATGTCGCGCAGCATCTCTTTGCGGCGGTCGCCGAAGCCGGGCGCCTTGACGGCGCACACGGACAGGTTCCCACGGACGCGGTTGACGACGAGCGTCGACAGCGCCTCGCCCTCGACATCTTCAGCGATGATGAGGATCGGGCGGCCGACCTGATGGATCTTCTCGAGGATCGCCACGACATCCTGCGGCGAGCTGAGCTTGCCGTCGTGGATGAGGATGTACGGGTTGTCCAGCACCGCCTCGGAGCCGTCCGCCTCCGTGGCGAACCGCGCGGACAGGAAGCCCTTGTCGAACTGCATGCCCTCGACCACCTCGAGCGTGGTGTCGGCGGACTTGCCCTCCTCGACGGTCACGACTCCTTCGCTGCCCACGGTCTCGAGGGCGTCTGCGATGATGTCGCCTATCGCAGCGTCGCCGTTGGCGGACACACGCGCGACGCGCGCGTAGTCGTCGCGGCCGCTGACCGGGGTTGACTGCGCATGGAGCCGCTCAATCACTGTGGCGCACGCCTCGTCGATCCCGCGCTTCAGCGCCATCGGATTGCGGCCAGACGTGATCGCCTTCATCCCCGATTCGAGGATGTCGAACGCGAGCGTGATCGCCGTCGTCGTGCCGTCGCCCGCGTCGTCGTTCGTCTTGGACGCCGCGGTCTCAATGAGCTGCGCGCCGAGATTCTCGTAGTGGTCGCTAAGCTCGACTTCCTTAGCGATGGACGCGCCATCCTTCGTGATGAGCGGCGCGCCGAAAGACTTCGCGAGCACGACGTTGCGCCCGCGCGGGCCCAGCGTCACCCGAACCGCCCGCGAGAGCAGCGCGGCGCCGGTCTTCAGACCCGAACGCGCTTCTTCATCGAATGCAACCTGTTTCGCCGGCATAAGCGTTCTCGCCCTCTCGCTGACAGCTTGCTTAGCTGACGATCGCCAGGATGTCCGATTCCTTCATCACGCGGTATTCCGTGTCGTCCATCTCGAACTCGGTGCCACCGAACTTCGAGTAGATGACCGTGTCACCCTCCTTGACCGCGAGCGGACGGCGTTCGCCGTCGTCGCCCCGCTTGCCAGGACCGACGGCGATGACCGTGCCGATCTGTGGCTGTTCCTTAGCGGTGTCAGGGACGATGATCGACCCGATACGCGCCTCCGCTTCTTCCTGCGGCTCGATGCACACGTTGTCCGAGAGCGGCTCTAGGGCCATTGGGCGATCCTCCCACGATGGGAATCTGATGTCTGTGGCGTTGGTGGTGGCCTGCGCGCGGCCACGTATGCGCGCGGCCTCCTTGGCACTCTTGCCTCCTGAGTGCCAGGCGCCTGAATAGTATCCGTGCGGGTATGGCGTGTCAAGATCGAACCGGCAAGGCGCAAGGGTGGCGAAACGCGCTCTATGACAGGCGCTGCGCGACGACTGCGCGGGCCCGTGTGGACGCGCCGGGTTCACCGGATGTCGAGGGGCGTCGTCGGCACGCTCGCCGACTGTGGAGCGGTGTCGGACGGGGTCTCCCCGGCGAGCAAGTCCTGGGGCACGTAGTCCCTGTAATCTGAGATGTTCCCGCTCGTGAGGGCGTAAATCACGGCGTTTGTCGCCCAGCGCATTACGGGCCACGACGCGCGCGGCAGGTAGTGCTTGGTCGGCATGCTGACCGTCTCCATGGCGCACATGTAGTCTGTCCGCACGGCGATCACGCCTAGCTTGTCGCCGATCATGATCCCGTCGAGGTGGTTGCGGCGCGGCGGGGTCGTTCCCCACCAGAATATGTCGAAGCCCACCGGCGGGCCACCGAGCTCGTAGTAGACGCTATAGAGTGGGTGTTCCCGAGGGATGCGGGACACGCCGTGCTCGGGAACAACGCGCCGCATCTGAGACAAGAACAGGTCGGTCATGGCGGCCCGGGCGCCACGCGTCATGCCGCAGTCGTCGAACACCATGAGCCCCTGACGCTGGACGAGGTACCGTCGCAGGTTCGCGGCCTCCAGGTCGGACAGCTTGTTGGCGAGGTGGCCGTCGGGTAGCGCGCCTGGGTTGTCCGCGAGGGTACGGCTGGTCGCCATCAGCGGGTCGTGGCCCGTCATCCACAACAGAGGCGACTTCTGGATGCTGGGGTCGTGTAACGCCAACGCGCCGCCCTCGACGTTCATGTCCGTCTTCACCCTCGTCTTTGTGTTGAGCCACTTCGCCAGACCCGTCAGCGCGGCGGCGTCCATCCACCAGTCGGATAGCGAATGCTTGACCCGTACGAGACGGAAGACGCCGCGTATGTCCCGGCCCCGGCCCACGACGCGACCTCCAGGCTCGCCGCGCGGGAGCGGCAGCACGTCCAGGGAGCCAAGCACCGCTCGGTCTACCATGTCCGCCATGCCGTCGACTTCCGCGCCGACGTGATCGAGCAGCGAGATTCCCGCTGGCGTCAGCGCCTGCGCGCGGAATCTCGCGAGTGTGCCGCCGACGCCGGCCGCTACCTGGCGGCCGAGGCCCGGCCCTCCTCCTCCGCCGCCAGACAGGCCGCCACCCACTGGCGCGGCGTACGCAAGGGCGTCGCGGGAGTCAGCGACGGGGAGATTGGCGTTCGTAACAACCTCGGGAACGGCCGGCGCCCGAACGCGCGCGGGCGCGCCAGGGGAGAGCGCCGGAAGCAACGCTTGACTGTGCGGCCCGGTAACTTCGACGGCCGACGGGGCGGCCACGTGCGATGCCTTGCGGGCCGCCGACACGCGGGGCACGCCGACACCCACCGTCGGGACCGTCGGCCCGCTCTCCGTCAACGCGACCGGCTTCGGAGGCAGTCGCCTCTTCGCGATCGGCTTACGCACCCGGGGTTTCGGTGGCGGCTTCGGCAGGACGAAGTCCGCCGCGAACGGGTTCGGAAGGATGTCCTTCTGTACGAGGACGTACATCCCCAAGGCGATGAGGGCGACGCCATGGATTACGAGCGACAAAGTCAGAGACAGGCGAGTGCGCGTTGGCGAGCGCATGGCGAGTCCTCCCACTACCCCTGGCGGGCCGCGGTGGCGAGGCGATCCGTGGGGCCGATACGTACAGCCTGTAGGCGCGTGCATGTGCGAGCGGTACCTACTACGACATACTACGTTATCGGTAATGGTCCGCGCCAGGACGAATGGGGCGCCACCGTTCCGAGGCGCCCGCGACGCTCTGCGGCTCGATACCATGCTAGGGAGCCGGTCTGGCGGGCTCGATCCACGAGATGGTCACGGGCGCGCGCACCCCCTTGGGTGTCACGGTGTCGTGTCGCACAACGCGCGCGAGGCTGGCCAGCGCGGGAACCACGCTGTCGGTGACGACCACCTCGCCGCCGGCGGCGTACGACTGGATGCGCGATGCCAGGTTCACTTGCGCGCCGACCGCTGCGTACTTCGCGCGCTTCATCGAACCGATGTTGCCCACGACGACGTCGCCCGCGTTGACGGCAATGCCCATCTGCACTTCGGGCAGGTCGTTCACGGCGTTCCACGCGTTTACGTCCGCCATCGCGTCCTGCATCGCCATTGCGCACGCAACCGCGCGCTCGCAGTCATCATCGCGGACTATGGGAGCCCCGAAGAACACGAGGATCGCGTCGCCGATGAACTCGTCGATTGTGCCATCGTGCGCGACGATGATGTCCGTCATGGCACCCAGATAGTTGTTGAGGAGCCTGACGACCTGCTCCGGCGGCAGCCGTTCCGAGAGCGTCGAGAAGCCGCGCAGGTCGGACATCAGGATGGTGATGGACCGCTTCTCACCACCCACGTTCAGCGCGTCTGGTGATTCCAGCAGCGTGTCGACGATCTCCTCGGAAAGGTAGCGACCGAACACGCGCTGGATGAACTGGTTCCGCACTTCAAGGTCGGTGTTTGCCGTCGCGAGCTGCTCCGTCCGTTCGACGACGCGGTCCTCGAGCTCGACATTCAGGATCTCCAGCTCCTCCGTGCGCGCCGCCAGCGTCCTGTGGGTCCGCGCGAAGCCCTGCGACAGGTAGACGGACATGGAACCCATGAGGATCACAAGCCCGACGTCGAACGACATGAGCGTGCGAGCAGTGTGGTCAGCGAGGGCGGGGTGCGCCGTCGCCAGCCCTGATGCCGCGAAGGCGAGAGCCCCGGCGCCGACGATCCACACGCGGTCCCGCCGTCGTATCACGGCGATGACCGATAGCCTCAGCATTTCGGCCAGGAGAGCCAGCCCCACATAGTCCACAACGTGGTATGGGACGGCCCACGCGACACAGACGCCCACGGAGCTTGCCGCCAGTACGACGCGCGCCCACCGCGTCCTTTGCGCGCCGAATATGCGGTAAAGGAAGTGGCAACCCGCAAGACCAGCGAGAAGCGCGGCTGATCGTGACGCGCGCGACACCCACAATGCCGCCCCAGCGCTGTTGGGCCAGCCGTACGCCGGGATTGAAAGACCTACCACCAGAGCATACGCCGCGGCGAAGGCAGCGAAATGGAGATTCTCACGCAGTTGGGGGTAGAACACGAACAGGAGCAAGTGCAGGAACGCGAACGTGGCGGCGGTTGCGACCTGGAAGGTCTGGTGGCGCGCCAGCGTGTGGACCAGCGCCGTGAACGCGGTGACGCCCTCGTCCGGGCCCCCGGCGAACGCTTGGACGGCAACGCCCGTCACCGAGCCCAGCTCGCCATGCAACAGCACATGACGGCTGGCGTTGGAATGCCGCACCGCGATGACCTGGTCGGCTTGCGCCGCCATGGTGGCGACCGCGACTTTCCGCGACAGGCGATCTGCGAACGCCGGCTCCTCGCGTTCCACCTCGCCGACGACGCCGAAGCTCCCAACGCGGGCTCCGTTGACGTAGATCTCCGACGCCCCGCACTGCGTCACGAGGAACGTCAGTACGCGCCCCTGAAGGGCTTCGGGAACCTGGAAGCGCAGACGGAGCCACCCGATCGTCGGGCCGCCCTCACGCCGCGGCGGATTCCACGACAGCGTCTCGCTCCAGTTGGAGTCGTCGTAGTCAGGCGCTGCATACGCTGGGTCATCCCCGATGCGCCAGCGCCATCGTGCATCGAGCAACTCGCCGCCCGCCTCGCCATACTCGGTTGCCGCCCCCACGAGCACCGGCGCCCTGCTACGCGTGTCGGCGCCCGACGTTGGCAACGCAACCATGGCGTACGCCGCGAGTGCGACTAGCGGCGCCATGCGTTTCACGCGCGCAACGTGGTGACGTACCATCGCGTCCGCGCCCTTCGCCGGGCCTATAGGTGCCGCTGGATCTGCTGGAACGAGGCGTGATCGAGTTGGCGGGCGTCGGGGATGTCGTACCGATTCTCGCGCACGTCCGTAACGATGAGGCGGGCCGGCGGAACCTGCTTCACGTTCTGGTGCAGCCCGCGCACGGAGAACGTCACACGTCCGCGTGACGTGTCGACGTCCCACTCGTGGACGCCGAATCGCTCCTTCACCTCGTGTATCTTGGTGATCTCCGGCGTGAAGTACCGGACGTCCAGCTCCTCGCTGATGATCTTCTGGCTCTCCGCGTCCAGCTCCGACGGATCGCGGATGATGCCGACCTCGGCGTCGTCGGCCACCCACACGGAGATGAAGTGGTCGGGGTCGCTAAGAGGCATGATCTGTCTGAACCCCACGCGGGAGTAACAGACTTCGTCCGTCAGTTCCATCCGCGCCGCCCCCAAGGGCGAACGGTACACCCGCACCCGTTCCGGCTCGAAGTAGCGCGGCACGAAGTCGTCCGGCCCGTCGCCTACGCCGACCGGGGTCGCGGTCTCCGCCGCGGCGATGGCGCTGCCCTGCGGTTCGTCACTCATGCGCTCTAGCCCTCCACCGCCGTCTGCTTGGAGCGAATCTCCGACACCTCGCGCTGCGTCTCGACGAGCTTGAAGTAGACGCCCTTCTTCTCCATGAGCTCGTCATGCGACCCGCACTCGACAGCCTTGCCCTTCTCCAGGACCAGCAACCGATCCGCGTTGCGCAACGTCGAGAGCCGGTGGGCGATGGCGAAGGTGGTCCGGTTCTGCACGAGCCGGTCGATCGCTTGCTGGATCTTCTGCTCCGTCTGCACGTCCACGGACGACGTCGCCTCGTCGAGGATGAGTATCCGCGGGTTGTGCAGGATCGCGCGCGAGATGGAGATGCGCTGTCGTTCCCCGCCGGACAGACGACCACCCCGTTCGCCGACCTCACTGTCGTAGCCGTCTGGGAACTTCACGATGAACTCGTGCGCGTTCGCGGCCTTCGCTGCGGCGATGATCTGCTCCATCGGCGCGTCGGGGTGCGCGTACGCGATGTTCTCGGCGATCGTGCCGGAGAACAGATACGGCTCCTGGAGGACGACGCCAATCTGCCGGCGCAAGTCCTCGAGCCGGATCCTCGTGATGTCGGCGCCGTCGATCTCGAGCAGCCCGCCGTCGGGCTCGTAGAAGCGGCACAGCAGGTTGATGAGCGTGGACTTGCCCGCGCCGGAGTGTCCGACAAGCCCGATCATCTCGCCGGGCTTGACGTGCAGGTTGATGTCGCGCAGGACCGGCTTGTGCGGCTCGTACCCGAACGTCATGTTCGTGAACTCGACCTCGCCGTTCAGCGAAGGGACGGAGATCAGCGTCCCGTCGTCCTCCTGCTCGGCGTCGGAGTCGATCACCTCGAAGATGCGCTCGGCCGCCGTCATGGACCGCGAAGCCCAGTTGATGATGGGGCTGATGTGGCGCAGCGGGCCGTAGAACATCCCGAGGTACCCCTGGAACGCCATCAACGTGCCGAGTGTCATCTCACCCGCGATGATCTGCAGGCCGCCGGCGTACCACACGATGAGCGACCCAAGAGTCACGGTGAACCCGAGAAGCGGGTAGTACGTCGCCCACACCATCTCCGCGGACGTCATGTAGTCCCGCGCGTCCACGTTCGCCTCGCCGAACCTGTCGACCTCGCCCTCCTGACGGCCGAACGCCCGCACAACCCGGATCCCGGATACCGAGTCGCTGACGACGTCATACAGCTTGGAGCTGCGACGGTACGCCCGGTGCCAAAGGCTGCGAACCCGCCGCCAGAACCACTTCGCCCCGAGGACGATGGCTGGCACCGGTATGAACACGAAGCAGGCGAGCTTCCAGTTGAGGACGAAGAGCAGGACACCGATGCCGATGAGCATCAGACCGTCGCGCACGATGAAGCTCAGCGCCTCGAGAAGGAAGTGCTGTAGACGGGAACTGTCCTCGGTGATGTGCGAAATCACCGTGCCCGTCTTGCGCTTGTCGAAGAACCGTAGCGACAGGCTGTGGAGCTTGTCGTACAGCTCTGCCCGAATGTCCGCGACAATGCGGAACGTGAGCCATGCGCCCAGCCGGCCGTGGAAGATGCCCAGCAGGTTCGTCAGAATGTGCACAAGGACGAGGGCGCCCGAGATCACAGACAGCGCTATCGCCGCCGACGCAATGTTGCGGATGAGGCCCCGGATTAGACCCACGTCCTCAGCGGGGTCGAAATTCACCCTCAAGACGTCGTCGATGACGATCTTGCTCATGTAGGTAGGCACGAGCGCAATGAACGTCGTCGCGAGCAGTAGCCCGAGGACGATCGCGGTGCGCGACTTGTACGGGCCGAGGTACGTGAAGATGCGAAGCATCACGCGGTGCTTCTTCGTGCAGGCGGGGCACGGCGCGTACTCGTCGCGCAATGCCAGACCGCACTGCTTGCAGAACTTCTCCTCCGCTTCGAAGTCCCACACGGGCGCCTCGTCGCGCTTGCCCTCGCGGTGGTCTATCTCTTCGCTGATCCACCGGGCGACGTACGCGAACTTGGCGGCCACGACGTTGGAATACCGGAGAAGATCCTGGGAGTCGCTTGCGGTGTGGACGCCGAATACGCCGCCACCGACGACGGCCGTAGCGTGAGCGCCCCGGATGTTGGCGCGCGAGATGCGCGCGCGGACGGAGCCGTCCGCGTCCAGGACGACCATCTCCGACTCGGCGAGGACGAACCAACTCTCACCGAACGCGCCGGAGGCGTCCAGGTCGCTGCGGACGGTCACGCGTACGGTGTCAGGGGCGATCCCGGCGGCTGTGAGGGAAGGCCCCAACGCTCCGGGCAACGGGTCGATGCGCTCCATGCGGGTCTGCCTCCTGGCGGGGTGGCGCGTTTGGGCGACATGTACGCGCCAGGCCACACCTCAGCGATGCGCCGTATCCAATTCGACTATTGTCGCGGCCCACATCGGCCTATGCAACGCCACGAGCGGCCGCGCAAACCTCAGACACGCACGCACAAGCGGCGCCAACGCGCTCGCCGGTCGTCGCGTCCGCTAGATGTTCTTGGGGACGATAACGTCGTGGCTGCCGGCCCATCGGCGCATCACCTTGTACGCCTCTCGAAGCCGCGTCCTGTGCCATGCGTTGCGGTGCCCCTGTAGGGGATGCGCGTTCGACTTGCCACGCGCCTGATCAACCCGACGCGTCGTCGTCTTGACGGAGATGGTCATGACCCGCCGGGACATCCCCTCCTCGTTTGCCGCTTGCAGCGACCACACAGACTTGCTGCCCGCTCGGCACGACCTCGCGTAGCTCGCGACGCAGTGACTCATCGCCTTGCCCTCGGCCTGCAGCTCGCGCATGGTCGTGAGCTCGCGAATGGTCCAGCGCGTGTAGCCGTGCGCGTCAGTTTCCTCCGCGTCGTATGGCTCAATGCCCTCAGACGGCTCCCACGACTGCGCTCCCACCTTCTCCACGCGGTCACGCGCGTCGCGCCACTCGTCCACCTCCGCGAGCAGGGCGTCTACCTTACGCGTCCGCATCGAGAAACCGGCATGCGGGGGGTCGCCGTACTCCACCGATCCGTCGGCCAGCGTGACCCGCAATGGTTCGTACCTCTGGCTGTGGATGTAGCTCACGATCGGCTCGGCGTAGCTTGGGTCCAGCATGGGGTTGTAGACGAGGAACTTCACGACGGACACCCAGAACTCCTCGTTGTCGAACGAATCGCCCAGACGGGTTGCCATGATCGCGCTGGCGAGTGCCTCGCTGCCACCCATACCCACGACCTGTGTCCATCGCAGCGCCTGGTCAATCGTGAATGTGCGCGGCGCCTGCATCAGGAGGTGCGCCATCTTCTTTGTCAGTCCTACCGGGACGCCCTCGGCCTTGCGGATGTTCGTCCCCGTGCCGACGCCGACGAACCAGTCCTGACGCGAGCGCGCCTCGGGGGTGGCGCCCTGGAACCACGCGGTGTCCATGAACGCCGGCACGTCGTACTGCACGAGCAGATGCCGGGCGAGCGACCCGAACTGACGGCGCGAATTGTGGCTCTTGGGCCGCCAGCTATCGGGGTCGTCGCGCCACTCGCGGCTGCGGATCGCGAGTGCGACCATCGCCTCGACGTACGTATTTCCCACCGCATCTCCGAACTGCGAGACCACGGGCTCCTCCGTCAGGAGATCGCTTCTCTGTTCCGCCTGTCGAAGCAGTCGGTAGAGGGCGTCACGAGCCCCCTCGTGTTCATCCGTCGCTGCAAATGCGTCGTGGACCGCCCCCAACAGGGAGGTCGGCATATCGTCGCGCGTGAATTCGCCTTCGTGGATGCGGCGCAACGTGTGCTTGGGCTTGCTCGTCATGCGGCGGGCGCCGAGGAGCGCGGCGTCGGCGCGCAGCTGCTCCGCCGTCTGCACCTCGCGCTTGCGCTGCGCACGGCTCTTGTTGAGTCCAGCGCCGAGGCCGTGCTCACCGCACCACGCGCGGTACTCGTCAACCGAACTCAGACCCACCGCAGCGACGTGTGCGAGCAGTTCGGCGTTGGCGTCAGACGCGTCGGCGTCCTTCTCGGCCAGCCGGCGTTCCTCGCGCCTGTCCTGCCACGACTGGTTCAGCCCGCCCGAGATCCCGTGCTTGCGACGCCACGCCTGGTATTCGGACACTGACTTGAGCCCGAGGGACTCGATATGGGCGCCCAGATCCGCGTTCGCGCGCGCCGCGGCCCCACGTCGTCTGCGTTTCGCCCCGCGCGCCATACGATCCCCTCCTGATCCGTGTCCGTGCCAGCGTCTCGCGACATGTGCTAGCCGCGCATCTTCTGGTAACTCGTGTACCGCGGCTGCGCAACCGCGCCCGCTTCGACGGCTGCCTTCACGGCGCACCCCGGCTCGTGCGTGTGCGTGCAATCCGAGTGGAACTGGCATTCACCAAGATACGGCCGCATCTCCGGGAATAGCGACGCCAGGTCGCTCGCCCGTCCGCCCGTGGTCGCATCAGCGCGCCTTGCGCCCGCCCGATCGGTGTCGGCGCCGGCTCCCTTGACGTTCCACAGGCCGAACTCGCGCATCCCAGGAGTGTCGACGATCGACCCTCCGCCGTCGAGCTTGAACATCGCTAGATTCGTCGTCGTGTGCTTTCCTTTGCCCGTCTTGCCGCCGGTCTCCTGCACACGCAGACCCAGCCCTGGCTGCACCGCGTTCAGAAGCGACGTCTTGCCGACGCCGGATTTCCCGACGAAAACCGACGACTTGCCATGCAGCGTCTCCCGCATCTCGTCGACGCCTTCTCCCGTGACCGTGCTCGACAACACAACTCGATACCCTATGTCTCGATATGTCTGTAGCTCCTGCTCGATCTGGGCCACGTCCACGAGGTCCGTCTTCGTGATCGAGATGACGGCCTCGAGGCCGGCTGCTTCCGCGCTTACGAGGTAGCGGTCCAGCATCGCCCACTTGGGCTTCGGCTTGGCGGCGCTGAACATTGGGATGACCTGGTCCGCGTTGGCGACGAGCACCTGCTCGATGGGTTTCGCCCCAGCCGCTCGTCTCGACAGCTTCGTGCGACGCGGCGCGACATCGGTGATGACGCCCTTGCCGTCCTCGGCGTCCACGAACGTGACGTTGTCGCCTACCGCCACCGGGTCGACTTCACGAATGTCCCGGGTGCCGACGACGACCGGTCGCAGCGACGCGGGGTCCGCGATGGGGTACACGAGAGTGCGTCGCAGCAGACTGGAGATGGTGCACACCACCTCGCGCCCATCCTCGTCCACGAAGTAGTGCCCGAGGGTCTTCTTATGTACTGTTCCGCGGCGCTCACCGGCGCGGATGCTCGATATGTCCTTCAAGTCTCTGTCTCCACTGCGGGGCGCGTGGCCGCGCCGCTGTTGCGGCGGCAACCACGCGTCTGAGTTCGACTGTCTCGGTTCGTGTGCGGCTATCTGTCGGCAATGTGTGTCCTCCCGTGTTTCCGTGGCGTGGGCTACGCGGTCATCTGTAGCCCGTAGCGTTTGCACAGCTTCTTGATGCGGTTCAGCGCGCCACCGACCTGCCGGCCGTTGCGGCGTATCCCGAACAGGTGCTGACTGACGACACGGCGACAGATGCCTAACTGCTCTGCCACCTGCTGCTGCGTGCGACCCTCGAAGAAGTAGAGGCGGACGCACTCGCGCTGTCTGTCGGTCAGTTCACTGTCGACGAGTTTGCGTAGCGTTGCGATCATCTTCCGTTGCTGCGACACCTTCGGAGACGGCGTCGCGGGCTGTGGCTTCCACAGCGCGCGATCCGTCGAGAAGGCCTCCAGCTTGTACGGTTCGACGGGGATTTCCCAGAAATCGGGGTTAGCCGATGACATCCTGACTCCTCAAGTCGAGGTCATCCGACGGCACGCCCAACCACGCATGGCCGTATGGCGGCGCGGTTCATCGAGATAATCTTGGTCGGTCAGTTCGGGTCGGGTGTCTCGTAGCGTCGGTATCGTACAGGCCCATCATCCGTGCCACTGTGAGTGGTGGATGACGTCGCGTCTCATTACCCTGGCGGGCGAGACTGCCAAGCTTTCCGACGCCAGAGACGTTCGAGGGCGTGCAAGAACGTCGAGTCTGGCTGTCACCGTTTCACGATCGTGGTCTTGTCAGGCCACGTCGCAACCGTGACGGAGGGAAACGTGGGGTCTCGCTAGCAGCGCGGGGTACTGGACTCCTGGCCCGTCGGCGGGATCCGCCGAATCCGATTCCTTGCCGACGTACTGACATCCAGTCGGAATAAACGAGTCATCTCGCTGCATCCTTCCCTGTTCGTGTTTGGCGCATTCCACATTCTACGCGGTCTCCATTCCATGTTCCCGGGTCGCCCAGCCAGGGCGTCTCGCGGGCGCTGAGACATCCTCAGCAGCTTAACGAAGCGAGGGGGTGAGGAGCAAGGCGAAATACCTCGCCCCTCACGGTCGTTCTCGGCGAGTCGCTGCTAGAGCGACAAGCCTCCAACTATAGCAACCATAAGCAATTGCCTCCTTTCGGTTTCCCCCAGGTGGGCAGGTGATTACTAGGCCCGCTACCTGGTGAATTTGAAGCAGACGCAGGGATCCCACGCTTGCTCCACCCATACTGTACCACGGATGCACTTTCGGGCCTATCGGTGGGGGAGAGCGGGCATCTGTTACCGGCGCGCCGCTGAGACGACGCCGAGGCGCTGCTACGGTTGCTTCACACATCAGCCTCGTGTAAGGTCGGATGCGAGGTAAGAACTGCCTTCTATACACAATTGGGTTGCCAGGGCCAGGTCTGGAGTAGTTGCCGCGACGGGGCGATAGCGGAGGGGCGAGCCTTGCGCGACACACACGCCGGATGTTCGCGACGCAGCATGGACCCTCCGCACGCAGCGCGCGAGACGCCAACGGCGCCTGTCGGGTCACGCCGCCGCTGGGCGGGCGGGCGGCGGAAGTGCGACGGGGGTCGGGCGTATGGCGCGGTGGTTGGCTGGGTCGGCGTGTGGCTGGCGGCTGGCTGCGCGCAACTCGGGTGTGTGGCGATCGCGCCGCCGGTCCTGCAAGCGCCACAACCCGCCAGCGAGACGGTGTGGGACGATGCCGCGTCGCTCGACGGGCGCAGCGCGACCAAGGAGGACATTGCGTGGCTCCTAGCCAGGGCGACACATCGGTTCCGGCAGAGGGCGGCGCGCCGCGAAGAGACAAGCGGCGCCAAGCTGGTTCTGGACGCGGCCGCTGGCGTAGCGGGGGTTCCGCCAACGATAGAGGCCTTCAGACCGGAGGAGGACGGCGATTCGACTGGACGTCGACATTCGCGGGGATAGCCGCACTGACCACGGTCGCGCGCCAGCTGCTGACGGACTCGGGGAGGTCCGAGCGCTCGGCGGTCGAGGCGTCGTATTGGCGGAGCCGCGCGACGGCTCTGAATCGCGAATGGCGGCGCAAGTTGCTCACGATTGAGGACGAGCGCGCGCCGGAGGAATTCCGCGGCCTCGTGGATGACATCGACACGATCACCGAATACGCGCCGCTCATGGATGGCATCGAACACACGCCCGTGAAGTGACGGCCGCCGTAGCGCCCATGCCGACGGGGAGCGCGCCGACGGACCAACCAGGAAGGTGGACGTATGTCAGCAGATCTGAAGAAGAAGGCCGCCAAGGCCATCGTGAACGTGTTCGAGACCGGCTCGCCGCTGGGAGACTACGGCAAGGTCACGCTGCTGAAGGGCGACAGCGGACGCCTGACGTACGGCAGGTCGCAGACGACCATCGCCAGCGGGAACCTGCATCTCCTCATCGCCAAATACTGTGAGGCCGAGGACGCGCAATTCGCGGACGAACTGAAGGGCTACCTCGAAGGTCTCGCTACGAAGGCAGCCGCGCTCGACACAGATGCGGAACTCCACGCGGTGCTGCGCGAAGCTGGCGATGACCCGGTGATGCGCTTTGTCCAGGACGAGTTCTTCGACCGCGTCTACTGGAACCCGAGCAGCCGTAGCGCGGCCAACCTCAACATCAAGTCGGGGCTGGGTGTGGGCGTGGTCTACGACAGCAACATCCATGGCAGCTGGAGGGCCCGGCGGAACGAGACCACTGGAGAAGACGACGTCACCCCAGACAGCATCGGCGAGCAGGTGTGGATCGAACGGTACATTCAGGTGCGGAGGAACTGGCTCGTCGGCAAGGGTGGCTTGCTTGCGAGGACGGTCTACCGCATGGACGCGTTCACCGCGCTAATCGACACAGGCAACTGGGAGCTGGGCCTGCCCTTCCGTGTCCGGGGCGTAGAAATCACCGAAGACCTGCTTCTCGACTCGACGCCGGTACGGGCCTCCGCGGTGGCGGATGTCGAAGGCGTCGGAGACCGGGTGCTCCGCGTGACCGACCCCATGACGCGTGGCGACGACGTCAAGGCTGTCCAGCAGGCGTTGGTCGACAAGGGTCACTCGGTCAGCGTGGACGGGTTCTACGGGCGGGGCACCGCAGGTGTCGTCCGGCAGTTCCAGGCCGACTACAACGCCTCTGCGGCTGCATGGGAGCAACTTGCCGTAGACGGCGTTGCGGGCCCGGCGACGCTGGACGCGCTGGGGCTGTAGCCAGCAGTGGAGGCGCGAGAGAGCAGCAGGCATGTCGTACAGCGCACTCCTGTCGAGCCCATTTCGCGGTCTCAAGACCTGGCGGAGCGCGGGCCCGGCCTGAACTCGCTCGCAGATTTCCGGGAAGTCGTTGGCACGGTTGCCGACGCCCTCGCCAGGTACCCTGTGCTCGCGCGCGATCTTGTGGGCATAGCCGACACAGATCTGTCCCAGGTCGCATCGGCCGACCAACATCTCGTGTCGACGTGGCACCGCCTGCGGTTCCTGGGCGCCCAACTCGTGGATCTCGTGGACGACATGGACCCGCGCAGGGAAGCCATCGCGGGCCGCGATCGTGGGCGCGTGGGGTTCAGGACAACCTGGGACAGTCGAAAGCGCCTCGCGCCTGGTGCGTGACACGGGCGCGAGCGGGCGTCACAGCTAGGCCGCGCTGTTGATACCCTCCCGGCCGCGATGTAGTATTGGGAGGCGACGTGCCGCTCGGTGGCTGCCGGCGCGGACGTGGCATGAACTAACAGGGATTTACCACGCCAATGCCTCACAATCCTAACCACGACAGCACGCCCCTGTTGGGGGATCAGACTGGTCAGGCGAGCACGCTCGACGCGTTCCTCTTCAAGGACGGGCTGGCGGATCTCGTGCACGCCCTCATGGAGGAGGGCGACTGGTCGATCCCCACGGAAGTCGACGAGAAGCAGTTCGTCGACGACGTGTTCTTACAGATGCGCGCGGACGTGCGCACGTGGGTTCGACATGCGGCGCGCTACTTCCTCGACAACTCGGAGTACTTCCTGTCGAACAAGGAGGCGCTCGAGATCCTCGACGAGGAACTTGGGAAGCGTGAGGTCGAGGTGGTGGATAGCGTCCGTCAGGCGTTCCTCGAGTTCCTGTACCGCGATTTCCCCAACTTCTGCTCGCAGTCGATCCGACTGGCACTGGAGGACGCGACGGCGCCCAAGCATTGATCGAAACGTAGAATGCTCGGAGTCGTTCTAACACCCATGCGACTCGATAAGTTCCTTCAGACAAGCAGGATCGTCAAACGGCGCACGGTTGCCACGCAGCTCTGTAGCCGCGGGCGTGTCGAGGTGAACGAGCGGCCGGCGAAGCCGGGTCGCTCTCTCGAGGTCGGGGACACCGTGGCGCTCAGCTTCGGCTCCGACGGAAAGCTCGTGTGCCGCGTCCTGGATCTGCCCACGCGCGGGATACGCAAGGAAGAGGCGGCTGGCCTCTACGAGGTGGTTGAGGATACGCGGAAGTCGTCCACCGGCGCGGCGCCAGGACACGGATAGCCCGCTTGCTCGCCGCGCTTGTCGTCGGCTGCTTGCGCGTGGTACGTATGGTAAAGCGGGGTCGGCTGGCAGCGACCTCGCGATCATAGCGGCGGGGAGGCGGCATGGTTCGCGCCAACTACCACATCCATACACATCACTCGCCCTGCGCCGATGGTGACATGGTGCTGCCGGCCATCTTGGACGCCGCCGAGAGGGCGGGCTACGACCGCATCGGCATCAGCGACCACTGCTATAGCTTCGACCTAAACTCCGCCCGCATCAAGGAGCTGCGCGCCGAAGTCGCCTCCGCAGGCGAGGAGCGCGAGATTCAGGTGTATCTCGGTGTCGAGGCGTACGTCATCCGGCATAGGTCGGCGTCCATATCGCACCAGATCGCCGCGCTGTTCGACTTCGATCTGGTGGCGCCTAACCACTACCACCTGCGGAACGTGGCGAA
>CAYYPK010000068.1:17835-25824 GCA_964473525.1 uncultured bacterium | reverse complement strand
CCATACCGGTATAGGCCGATATGCGGGCGGGACCGTCGAGTCTTGGGCATCGTGGGAAGCTCTGGTTACGGTACGACTACCCATGCCCAGGACCGACGTTTCGAGCGGTGCAGTGTGCCTGCCATGGCGGCCAGCCGTGGCGCCACAGTCGATTGCTGTTATACTCCCTAGCACGAGGCCTCGTCGTGGAACTGGCAGGGCAGATGGGTCGCAGGGGCACGTGACTCAGATCGTCTGAGTATGCGAGGATTTGTGCGCATGGACATTGATGGCGCTCTCGAACACGCGCTGAACGGCCAGGCGATCCTGTTCGTGGGATCCGGGTTCTCTCGCAGTGCGCGTAATGTCTCCGGGGACTTCCTCATGACGGGGGCGGAGCTAGGTCGGCATCTGTCGGGCGAAGTAGGGCTGGCTGCGGGCACCCAACTCCAGCACGCGGCAGATGAGTACATCGATGTGAAGGGCGAGGCAGCCCTCCTCCAACTTCTCAGATCGCAGTTCACCGTGGCGTCGGTATCCGCTCCCCAGCGGCAGATCGCCAGTGTACCGTGGAGATCGATCTTCACAACGAACTACGATAGCGTAGTCGAGCGGGCAGCCTCGGAGGAGGGGAAAGCCATTGACGCGATCGTGCTGAGTGACGATCGCAGTCAGCTGCCTCGTGACGGGGCGACGTGGTGCCTCCACTTGAATGGCTATATCGAGCGCCTGACCCGTGGATGCCTACAAGACGAACTGAAACTCACGGAAGGAAGTTACCTCTCCGAGAGCATCTCCTCATCACCTTGGATGAGCCGGTTCCGTCAGGAACTGCGCCTCGCGCGAGCAGTCTTCATTGTTGGTTATTCGCTGGCCGACATCGATATCGCTCGGCTGCTGAGGAGCGAGCCAGAGGCCGCCGCGAAGACGTTCCTCTTCGTAGGGAACCAGGCAGACGACACAACGGTGCGGCGACTGGCTAACGCCGGAACAGTCGAGCGGGTGGGCACGGATGAATTCGCGACCATCTTGGAGCGCAAGCGTGTGTCCTACACGCCACCTGCGGAGATTCCGCGGATCGAGTCGGCAGTCCGGAGGTTCACCGTGCCCTCGCAGTCGGCGGAGTGGACCGGCGAACGGATCTTCGATCTCCTGTTAACTGGCGAAACGGTACCCGCGCTCACACGCGACAGCCTGTACGGTCAAAGGCGATACTTCCTGGAACGCGCCGTCACGGGACAGATCGTGTCTCAGCTGCGCGCAGAGGCCGGACCAATCGTGGTTTGTGGAGAGTTAGGCAACGGCAAGACCGCTGTGCTCGAGGGGCTGAAATACCGTATGGAGGAGAGCGGCCACGCAGTGTATGAGGTAATCGAGCATGGCGATGATGCAATCTCCGAACTCGACACAGTCCTGCGATCTGACACAGCGCAAACGGTGATCATCGACGACTACACCCGCAGCATCGCGACAGTCGAATTCCTCGCACAGCATGCAGGAGCTCAGTTGCGGATCGTGCTTGCAGCACGAACGTCCTTGAACGACACGTACTACCGAGAGCTGTGCCGGATGTTCGCTGTGCGTGCGCTGCTGAGTACAGCGCCGATGAACTCCATGGCGGGGATGTGGACTGGGTGGTCGGCACGCTGACGGAGTATGGTCTGTGGGGCGACAGTGCATCACTGAGTAGGGAACAGCAGAGACGGTACGTGCGCGATGCAAAGTTCTCGGGCATTCTCGCGGAGGTGTTGGATGCCCCGCAGTTGCGCACTAAGCTGTCGGCGCTGCTCAGCGACCTGCGAACCCAGAGCGGACATCACGCCCAAATCCTCACGATCTGTGTCTTCGTTGCGCTGAAGCATCCAGTGTCTTTGTCGACGCTGGTGGACATCTGGGGCGATGGCGTCCTCCGTGGCGGGTTCGCGCACGATCCGACAGTCAAGCAGTTGGTGAGCTTCGATGGCGGGACTATTCGGCTGCGATCCGCGCTTGTGGCGGAGTATATTCTACGGAGCGTGGCGGACGCGCGGAAGGTCGTTGACACGCTGATACATATCGTGGTCCGAGCAGATGAGTTGCGGAGAGTCGACGCCAAATGGGACGACCTCAAGAGGGATCTGACGCGCTTCGGGAACCTGAATAAGCTCCTACCCGCCCAACAGAAGTTGCCATCTGCCCTGAAGTTCTATGAGGGAATCCGACGGCTAGGCTCGAACACGCGCTACCCGCTGTTCTGGCTTCAGTACGCGATTGCGTGCTTCGTGCTTGACGACCTCGAGCGTGCTGGTACTTACTTCGATACCGCATACGCCCTCTCCCGCGGGATCGACTTCGACACGTTCCAGATAGACAACCACTACTCGAGGTACTTGCTGGTTGCCAGTATCAGGTCGGACGATGCCGCGACGTGCATGCCGGAGTTCCGCAAGGCTAGGGCGATCATCCAGCGCCAGATTCACGAGAGGGTGCATTGGACCTATCCATATAACGCCGCGACGGCGTTCCTCGACTTCTACCTCACCTTCCGCGAACGGCTGGACGCTAGCTCCATTCGCGAGATAGTTGCAGCGTCCGAGTACATGCTGCGAAGGGCCCAACAGTGGTCGGAGCGAAGGAACAGAGCTGTAGTCGACTGTGCCGATGCCATGCGCCAGATTCTGCAGTCGGAGAAAGGTGCGGACTCCACCGTCTGAGCTGCGGCGCTCGCAGCGGGCCGCCTGGCATGCCGTCCGGCCTTTACAACGGGAACAGCACCTTCCCCTCCATCCGAGGCGTGAAGGTGTCCCCGCTCGGGTCGCCGAGGATGAGGAACGTCTTGATGCCGGTTTCCCCCGAGCGGCGGAACGACAGGTAGGGGTTCCACGTGTTCTCGTCGGCGATGTCGTCGCGACGGAACACGAGCCGTCCGCCGATGCCGACCGTCTCGCTGATGTCGTAGTTCAACCCCAGAATGTGCTGCTGGCGACGCTCCGTGTGGCGTAGCACGGAGGCGTTCAGACTGACCGAGAACGCATCCCTCTTCCAGGAGCCGCCGATGGAGGGGAAGTGGCGACGCGTCTCGTCGGCGCGGCCGAACCCGTAGCCGACGCGCACCCGCTTGTTGCGGTCCTCGCTCTCGTAACTCACGTTCCAGTTCGTCGACCAGTCGCGGTCTGACACCTCCGCGCCTTCCTCTCGGAAGTGGCCGATGTCCGCGGAGTGCCGGAGCGAGACGTTGTTCCTGAACCAGAGGCCGGTCCAGTAGCCAACGTTGTCGCGGAAGAACGCGTCGTTCGAGTCGCGGTCGCCGATAGTGGACAGCGCGCGGCTAAGGAACGAGTCCATGCCGTCGAAGCCGTTGCCTTCGGAGTAGCGCTCGGAGTAGCCCGCGAACAGGTCAACGCCCACGCGGCGCACTACGGAGTCGCGGAATTCGTTGCCGCCACCCATGTAGAACCCGGTGTTCCTGCGCCCTTGATACTCGAAGAACCCGTTGCTGGACCGGAATCCTGGGCTGAGGAATCCCGCGTCGATGTTCATGAAGAACCACTCGTTCCACGCGTCCATCGATAGCTGGGCAAGGTCGCCGCGGAGATACGTGAGCGGGGCGGCGTCGGGATCGCCACTCGTGTCGGCCTCGTCGTCGGTTTCCACGCCTCGCCACGCGCTGGACCCGTAGCGCCCCTGTATGGACGTGCTGCGGGTGATGCGCGTGTTCGCCTGGTAGCCCCACACGGAGTTCTGCTCGCGCGCCGAGTTGCGATGCGTTGTCATCACCGACGCCCCGGTGCCCTCGCCGAATCCCTGCGACAGGTTCATCAGGTAGTCCTGCCGATGGATCGCCCACGGGTCGCCGTGCTGATCCGCGAAATCGAACGCCCCAAGGATGCCTACGTTCGTGCGCTGGGCAAGCTTCCCGTAGAGCTTCGTGCCCATGTCGATGTTCTCGATGCGCCGGCTGTAGAAATAGTCGCCCATGCCCGACCAGCTGCGGAACATGCGGCTGCCTTCTTGGAAGAACGGCCGTGACTCACGCACGAACCGCTCGCCGCGCGTGAAGTCGATTCCCTCGACCTCACCCTCGACGTTGCGGAAGTCGGGGTTAACGGCGGCTACCGCAGTCATCTGTGGCGTCGGGCGGTAGCGCAGATCCAGGCCGCCGCGGGCGGTCTCGTCGAAGACGTCGTCGCGCTCCGCAGCGCCGGCAGCCAGGAACGGCAGCACGAGCAACTCCGGCTCGAAGATGCTTGCCGGCAGTTGCACGCCGATCCAGTCGGCGGCCCACTCGTTGCGCCAGGTGCGCCCGATGTTGGAGTACTGCGAGTCGTAGTGATCGCGCGCGTGGTTACGCCGGACGTTGAAGCCGAGCGTCACCGGCTCTTCCTTGCTGGGGTACGTCAGGATGGCCCACGGAATGGCCATCTCCGTGACCCAGCCGTCCGTCGTCACCTTGGACGCCGCTTGCCAGTCGCCCTTCCACTCCGTCTTGCCTGAGCGGCCGCCGCCCATCTCGGAGTTCTGCGTGCCACGCGGGTTCACGGCGAACGACGAGAAGTCGCCCCAGTTGTGCGAGTGGTAGGCGTCGATCTCAAGGTTGATGTGGTCGTCGCGCCACAGACCGACATCGCGCTTCGTCTCCTCCATGAGGATGCGAGCAGGTTCGGAGTCGTAGCAATACGCCGCGAAATAGATGGCGGTCTCGTCGTAGCCGAGCCAGAACTTCGTCTGATCGGCGACCTCCGCCATCGTCTTCTGGTCGGTGAACGTGTCGCCCGTGGACGCCTCGTGCCACACGGAGTCCGACAGGTCGCCGTCTATGATGGGCGGCTCGCTCAGCTTGTGCGCCGCCATCTGCCTCTGTATGTAGGGATTGTCGTCTTCGTCCGAGTCGGCCTGCGCCGCGCCGACACCGAAGCCAATGAGCGCCGATAGGGAGACGATACACGCGATGGTACGCATTGCCGGGATTCCTGATACTGCCTGTTGAGCCGCGTAAGGCCGCCTGAGCCGGAGATAACGGTAGACGCGCGAGGACCGAACGTCCATGCCGAGTCGGATGCGGATTACAGCGGGTGTTACGGCGTAGTGCGCACGGCAGAAAGAGGCCGTCAACCCCCAGGCATGGAGTTCGTCTTCCGCGCACGCTCTAGCTATTACGGAGTGGTGGATGCACAGGTGACGGTCTGCCGTTGGTCGTACAGCCCTTCGACGGTGAGTTCCATGCCGCCGTTCACGATGAACGCCTGCACCACGCGGCGGTAGAAGTCACCATCGCGAGTTCGGGCTTCTGACATCCGCTCCTTGGGGATGCCGAAGAGCAGGAATCCCTCACGGCTCCGGACATACAACCCTTGGCGCATTGCGGCAATGAGGAACACGTTCTCGCGCGGGCGCGGCGCCGTCAGACCTTGGTCGCGTAGGATGGCTTGGATGACAGTGTTGCCCACGAATGCAGGACGGCTTGCGTTGGAGGGCGGGATCTGCTGCCCCATGTAGTACGTCTTCACGGCGACGAATTCGGCCGGGTGGTCCCCAGCATTCTCGATGATGACCCCGTAGTCTCTCCCCTGTTGGACAACGCCGCGTCGAAGGATCGAGACGCGGGGAGCTGTGGTGGCCCTGTAGAAGTCGTGGACCTCCGCAAGCTGCCACGCCGACACACCAGCTGCCGCCAGCGACACCACAACGGCCACCCAAGGCACAATCTGGTGCCGCCGTCTGCTGCGTAGTGTCGTGCAGAGCCGTTCTATGGACCGCGAGATCCTCTCGTCTGGCCATGGGTTCACGGCGTCGTGGTCAGCTCTACCCACACAGGGTAACGGCCGCTTATCTGGAGTGGGTCGAGGTTGCCCAGCCGGAAGTCAACATCGAAGCGCAACGCTTCGGCCGTACCCCTGGTCCTCGTCGCTAGCGACTCGCTGAGAAGGATATGGTCGTACGTGCAACCTGCGCCCGATACCGTCGTGTCAAGCGTCGTCGGAGTGATCCAGGCCATTGGCAATGCGCTCTCGCGCTCTGACTCTGGGAAATGGACGCAGTCAGCGTTCAGAGCCCCAACAACCATGATGTCCTCGTCGTCAAACGCCTCCACCGCCCAGTCTACCGCGTTACCCAGGGCCGCAATCTCCTCGGCCGCGTTGTTCGAGTCCACGTGGACAGTCAACAGCACAAAATCGACCATACCGACTCTGAACCGCACCGCAAACGGCTCTCGCTCAAACACACCGCCGCTGTCTGGGTAAGTCGCTGGAGAGCGCAACAACGTCACGAATCGCGTATCGTAGTAGACTGCATACTGCTCTCTGCGGGACGAGCGGCCGAGCCGGTCGCTCACCGCTACGTCGTGCTCCTCGGGGCCCTCGTCATTCAGCCATTCTAGGAACTCGCCAGGCGTCTCCATTGACCTGTCGCGGATGCCTTGGACCGCGAGAATGTCGAATCTGTCCGCTATACCCGCTAGGACGTGCATTACGGGCAGCTTCGCTCGCTTGGTCCTGCCAAACTCCTCAATGCTGAAACTGCCCACAGTCACATAGCCCGAAGCGCGGTTGGCAAGCTCGCCTCCGGGATCCACTTCCTGGCCAGCGACAACGCTGAATGACCGCGTGCTCTCCGATTCTGTGGGCGAATCCTGCGGGCCGGGTGTGGCGTGCTCCTGCAACAGCGATCTCAGTGCGGCCAGCCTGGCGAGTGTCGTCTCCGTGCCGTCCTCGTGGTCTAGGTCACCCTCATCAACGCCCACGTCCTCGTTCCCGCCCGTGGCTGTCGGCCATTCGCCCTGGTCGGCGCTCTGTATAGGTGGGTCTTCCCATTCGCCCGGATCCGCGCTGGGTGGACGCCGGGAGCCCTGTTCACCCCCGTGAGCTGCCGCCCCCGAGTCGGCGTGAGCCCGCGCGAGCGAGCCAGCGAAGCGGTAGGCGCGGTCTGCAAGAGCCGTCTGCGCGGACACGAACTCGGCCAAACGCTCCTCGGACAGTGACCGCTCGTCCTCGTTGATGCCCGCGACTAGGGCGCCTTGCTCGGACAGCAGCCGGCCGAACTCAGGGTCTGCGGAGAGTGGGAGTCCACCTGGGGTCCGGCTAGTCGGTCCCATTGTCGCCACAACGCCCGCCAGTGCCTGCACGAACGCCTGCTGCGTGACCGCGATTTGCCTCGCAACAGCGAGTTCGGCACCCGGTGAGACACTACCGCCCGCGTGCTTAAGCCGCGCCACCCGGTCCTCCTGTTCCCACACCACACGCGCCAGCGCCCCCCGAAATGGGACGGGTAGGTCGCGAACGGCCTGCGCGTTGAGGGCGCCTACGTGCGTCGCTAGTGCAACCAGGCGGCGCCCAGAGAACGCAGGAGTCGCTTCCCACTCGCCGTCGTCGGCCGACATCGTCGGCTCCGCGTCCTCACCCCACTCGCCCTCGTCGGCCGACATCGTCGGTTCCTCGTCCTCACCCCACTCACCCTCGTCTGCGGACATGTCCGGCTCCTCGTCCTCACCCCATTCACCCTCGTCGGCCGACATGGGCGGCGGCTCGTTTGCACGCCGTTCGGTCTCATCAGAGCCGGGCGGACGCTGGAGGTCTCCGCCCGTCGCTGCGCGCTGGCAGGCGACCTGCAGCAGCAGCAGCCAGCACGCCAGCACAGGTACTAATAAGCTGAGACGATTGCAGCCGAGCCTAGTCGCACGTGCTAACATCAGGTCTCCAATACATGTAGCATATATCGTGTGGTGTTACTACCACACCGGCCCGCGCGGGTCAAGAGGCTAGGTTCTCACCGAATGCCTCGACTGGGCGTTGCGCCGCAGCTGCCTGATGGGTCGGCGGCCGGGCTCGATAGTCCGGTCACTTGGTCGATTCAGGGCCCGAACGCGCTTCGCCAAGCGGCCAGCGGCCTCGACGCTCGCCACGTCAGTCGGTTCAGTGCGGCAGACTGAGTGCTTCTGCGATGCGGGTGCGAACATACACCACGTGTAGGCTCGCGGCTCAACGCTCACGCACCCGCAACTGCACCTGGTCTGGAGTGCCGGAAGGCGGCGAG
>CAYYPK010000068.1:15496-17825 GCA_964473525.1 uncultured bacterium | reverse complement strand
CCGCGCAAGATGCCGGCCACAACCGTCGACAGTGAAGCGATGACTGGGACGGCCCTAGGAGGGCACGGACTGGCACAGAGCGTGGTCGCGGTACCACGCCAGCGCGGGGGTCGAAAGGGAGAGGGTAGGGTGCGACGGCGAATTCGCGGGGCTGTGGAGGCTGGGCGCCGATGGCCCCGCCAGGGCCGCGGCGAGCCAGGCCGCATACCCAACTCGCCGCGCTACAGCCGTACTGTGTCGGATCGCCTAGGTCTTGTCGCTAGCGGGCAGCGGGCGCACCCAGATGTTGCGGAACCGCACGAGGTCGCCGTGGTCCTGCAGTTTCAACGGGCCGGAGCCGGGATGGTCGGCGCTGTAGGACGACACGGAGCGATGCCCCGTCGGCCCGTCAGACTCCTGCGCGTGCTGCACGATGACGCCGTTGTGCGCGACGGTAAGGATCGCCGGGCTGGCCAGCGCGCCGCCGTCGAAGCGTGGCGCCTGGAAGATAATGTCGTACGACTGCCACTCGCCCGGTTTGCGGGAGGCGTTCACGAGCGTCGGATGCTGCCCGTAGATGCTGCCCGCGCCGCCATCAGCGTATGTCGGGTTGTCGTAGCTGTCGAGCACCTGAATCTCGTACAGACCCATCAGGAAGACGCCGCTGTTGCCACGCCCCTGGCTGTCGCCCTTCACCTCGTGAGGCGAGCGGAACTCGAGATGCAGCTGGCAGTCACCGAACTGCTCGACCGTCTGAATGTCGCCCGTGCCAGGCGCGACCTCCATATAGCCGCCTTCGACCTTCCACGCGGCGGCGCCGTCGCGGCCCTTCCACGCGGACAGGTCCGTGCCGTCGAACAGGACGACCGCGTCGGAGGGCGCGCCACCGGCCGCGCCGGGCGTGACAACGCGGGGCTGTGGGCGGCTACCGTCATGTACTAGCCATTTGCGACCGGGCAGCTGTGGGGTATCGTCGTAGCCAACATTGGCCATCGAAGCGCTCCTATAATGAGATCGTGCGGGCCGTGCCGTCTGTTGCCATGCGGCGAGTCAGTGATAGCATAGGGATGGACGGGCCAACAAGGCTCAGCGAGGCCGGAACGCGCGGCGTCAGCGCGAGGAGGCCGGTCGCCGTTCCTGGCCCACCGCGCGCCGCAGCTTCGTAGTCGGGAAAATGAACCCGCGCGCGGCGCCCCCGTTATGGACGCCGTCCGAGCGCAATCGGGTCGCAAAGGGATAAGCAGGCGCCTATGTTCAGCATTCGACGCGCGTTGTGGCTCTCAGCCGCCGTCCTCAGCCTTGTGATCTTCAGCCCGTTCGTGACTGCGCAGTCCATGTCGGCCGACGCCGAGGCGGAGTCCGTACTCGAGCGGCTCCCCGACCTACCCGAGATAGCCCGAAGGGATCTGCCCGCGACCATCCTGGGCATCGTGGACAAGGTCCAGGCCGCTTCGGCAGCGATGCGCGGTGACTACTGCAAGCTGCTCGCGAGCGCCGGAAAGCCAGGCGTGTCTGGGCTGGTCCACATGCTCAGTTCTGAAGATCCGAACCTGCGCTGGGAGACGGTCTCCGCGCTTGCCCGCGCCAAGGCGTCGCCCGTAGCGGTAGACGCCATTCGCGCGATGCTCCGCGACGAGAATTGGGGCGTGCGTAGCGAGGCGGCGATGGCGCTGGGCCGCGCTGGCGAGCCCGCCGACAACGTCATCCTCCGCGAGATAGCCGTCGCCGACGACTCCGAGGCTGTCCGCAAGGCTGCCCTCCGCGGCATGGAGACCCTCAAGCATCGCGAAGTCACGGGCAAGACGCCCAAGAACGCGCTCGAGTCATCCACCGACACACGTCCGCCCGCGCCGCCGTCCGACGCGCCATCGACTGGTGTGGACGTTTCCGACGAGCTCATGACAGGCGTCGGCGCCACCGTCGATCCATCATCAGCTACTTCCATGGACGCCACGATGGCGCCGTCCAACGGGAACGCTGCCGCGCCCACCGAGGGCGGCGGAGACGCCGCGGCCATCGTGAAGCCGGGCGGCGGAGCGATGAGCGGCGCCCGTCCCAAACGAAAGCAGACCCCCATCGCGATGCCCGCCGAAGTAGCCCTGCTTCCCCTTGCGCCCGGCTGGGGCACGTCTCAGGGCGAACAACGGGAACGCGCGCCGGTGGACGACGACGCGATCAAGGCCGCGGCGCGGAAGATCGACGAGTTCGTGTACACGAAGATCCAGGCCGTTGGCCTTGAGGCGTCGCCACGCGCTCGCCCAGGCGCCTATCTGCGACGCGTCTGGCTCGACCTTACAGGCGTCATCCCTCCCTCCACCGTGGCGGCGGAATTCGCACTGGCGGGCGGCGG
>CAYYPK010000068.1:0-15481 GCA_964473525.1 uncultured bacterium | reverse complement strand
CCGCCCGCGCCGAGGTGATCGACGAGCTCATCGGTTCCGAGGAGTACCTCGACCACTGGGCAGATGTCTGGACTGTGTGGCTCGCCGGGCGCTTCGACTCCGGGAACAACGACATCATGCTGCTGCGCAACTGGTTCCGCGACCAACTCGACAAGAACACGCCCTACGACGAGATGGTGCGAGAGCTGCTGACGACGGCTGGACCAACGCACGAGGTGGGTTCGGCTCAGTACATGATGCGCTACGACCTCGACCCGGAAGAACTCACGGCGCGCACGTCTCGGACCTTCCTCGGCCTGCCGCTGCAGTGCGCGCAGTGCCACGACCACAAGTCCGAGCCGTGGACGCAGGAGGACTTCTACGGCGTCGTCGCGTTCTTCAGGAGCATCGAACGCGAGCAGATCTACGAGGAAGTCGAGCGGAACGGGAGAACGGAGAAGCAGTACATAGGCTCGTATCTGAGAGACCGCGAGGTAAAGCCGGCGAACGTGCCGGACACCGGAGTCAGCGTCGAGCCGGCGTTCCTCGACAAGGCGGCATATCGCGGCACGGCGTCCAGAGCCGCTCGGGTCAGTTACGCGGACTGGATGACGGACCCAGTGAACCCCTACTTCGCGAAGGCGACCGTGAACCGGGTGTGGTCTTACTTCACGGGCGCAGGCATCGTCGACCCCATCGACTGGTTCAGCGTCAACACGCGACCGACGCACCCCGCGCTGCTGGACTGGCTCGCCGAGGACTTCGTCGCGCACGGCTACGACCTGCGCTACCTCGTGCGGAGCATCCTCAGCACGGAGATGTACCAGCGATCCGCGAAGACCACCGAGCGCAACAAGAACGACACCCAGTACCTGTCCCACGCGCGCATCCGCCCGCTGACCGCGGAGCAACTGTTCTACTCCCTGCTGGAGGCGACGAACCTCGAGAGCCGCAAGCAGCGTCGGCAGGAGAACGTGCAGGCGATGAAGCGGGACTATCTCCGTCGCTTCCGGTTCGTGTTTGGGAACGACGAGATGGAGGAGGACGAGATCAACAAGGCGACCATCTCGCAGGCGCTCATGCTGCTCAACGGCACGATCGTCAACGATGGCATCGTCGCGAAGGAAGGCACACGCCTGGATCGCATCCTGCGCACGCAGACCGACGCGCAGCGACGCCTCGACTCGATCTTCCTGTCCGTTCTGGCCCGTAAACCGACGGGGGCGGAGCGGAGCTACTTCCGCAACTACCGCCAGAGCAGTGGGTACAGAGACAAGAACAAGGCGTTCGAGGATCTGTACTGGAGCCTGCTGAACTCTGCGGAGTTCGCAAGCAACCACTAGGCGATCCGACCCCGCGCACGGCCTTGGCGCGACCGCCCGGAAGTCCTGGACCGGCCGGCTCTTGTAGGGCTGCCTCGCGCCGACGCCCGGGTCACCTCAGCAACGACCGCAGGGCTTGCGACAGGGCTCGGAAGCCTGTTCGCAGCTTCGTGACGTCGCTCTCCGACAGTTGGTCGGTTTCCAGCACAAGGATCTCGAGCTGGTCGGAGCCGGTCTGCAGTGTGTGTAGGGCGGCCGCGGCGTTACCGGTCTGAGCGTGCGCGCGCGAAAGCAGTTGGTAGGCTTCGAAGTACGCCGCGTCGCGCTCAATCCCCGTGAGGACTGTATCCTCCAGCAGGTCCGCCGCGTCCTGAGCGCGGTCAGCGACAAGCAGCAACGTCGCCAACTGGAGCCGGGCGGTGTAGAGGAACGGCTCCAGGGCGATGGCCTTCTCGTAGACGGGTATGGCGTCGTTGGGACGCCCCACCTGGTCGAGCGCGTGCGCCATGTGCGCCATGGCATGGCCGTCGTCCGGCATGAGCGCCAAGGCGTCCCGGTAGCTAGCAATGGCGAGCGCGAACTGTCCTAGCTCACGTTGCAGCGTCGCAACCGCCAGGCGCATGGACCACAGATACAGATGGCAGAGCCGTTGGCGCCGGGCGGCGCCGGGCGGGAAGTTGAAGTGCGCCAACGCCACCTCAAGCCGCGCGCGTGTCGGGACCAGATGCGCTACCGCCCCCTCCACCGCGTCTCCCTGCAAGTCGTCGGGACTGAGTCGCTCGAAGCGCCTTAGTACCGACAGGATGTGCTGAAGCGCGTTTTCCCGCCCCATGCCCTTCCGTTGAGAGAACAGCACGATCGCATGGTTGTACAGGGCCAGAGCGTGGGGCCCATTCCCCGTGATGAACGCGAGATCCTCGCTGTACGCCTCCACATCGCCCGTGGCCATGCAGGCTACGCCGTGCACGGCCCGAGCGTCGGCGTCGGTCTCCCACCCGGGGATCTCCTCCACGAGGGCACGCGCTGGCGCGCCCGCGACCGCCCCAAGGATGAAGCACCGGGCGTAATCCAGACGCTCGCGCCTTGCGTCCACAGCGAACCGGGCGAGTCGCTCTTGACGTCGCTCCAGGAAGTCATCGGGTATGCTGTAGACGAAGTCATCGACGAACCGCTCGATCTGGTCGACCCACGGGTATTGCTCCTCGACGTATCGCGTCGCCTCGTCCACGATGGCGCGGCGTTCCTGTTCGTGTGTCGTGTAGAAGCGGATCAGTTCCTCGGCTTCGTCGAAGTCGTCGTAGTAGACGATGTGCTTGCCCTCAACCAGCGGCTGGTCGCCCATGCCGCCCACATCCTCCGGCCTCCGAGAGAGCACCAGCGCCCCCGCCGACATGGCTTCGCTCACGCGATACGTGAGATTGTTGGCGCCCTGCCCCGAGTGCTGAAACACGATCTTCGACCGCGCGTACAGGTTCAGCATATCCCTCAGGTAGACGCCACCCCTCACGACCACCTCGAACCCTTTGCCGCGTAGCCGCAGAAGCTTCTCCAACTCCCGGCACCGCTCGCGCGACAGAACCGGATGCGTCACGCCCACGAATGCGACGTCTATGGTCCGTTCGTGCGGCGTCACGTCGGGCTGTAGCCAGTTGCAGCCGGTGAAATTGAAGCACGGGCGATTGTCGTACCCACGCTCTTCGTACATGCGCGCGATCTGCGGAAAAGCGGTCGGAGCCAAGTCGAAGTAGTAGTAGAGCCCCTGGTCGAGATCGGCGGACTTGTACTCTTCCGTCAGCCAACCCACCGTGGGTACCGGGCAGTCGCGGAGACCACGCGGCAGCAACGGCCTGTTTGGTTGGAGGTAGAGCAACCAATCTGGCTGCCCTCCCGCCAGGTCGAACAGCTCGTCTACGGTCGGCGTGGGCGGCACACCCGTGTAATGGCAACCCGGCTCGAGCGTCTGGAACTGCTCGGCATCGCCGTAATCGCCCTCGGGGCCGAAGGCCACTACCTCGTGCCCCAGTTCGCGCAGTCCCTTCTCGAACGGGTACAGACATGGCGTCGGCGGGTAGCTGTGCAGAAGCAAGACCCGGTCGCGCCCGCGCGCCGCCCCCGCCATCAGGAGGCGCCCACCAACTCGACGACCGCGCGGACGACGGTGTCGTGCTCTTCCTCGGTCATCTGCGGGTACAGCGGCAGCAGGAGAGAGTCGTCGCTGGCGCGTTCGGTGACGGGCAGATGGACGTCGCGGCACGCCTGCGCGTATGCGGGCTCACGGTGTATGGTCATGATCCCGCGCCGTGAAGCGATGCCCCGGTCCAGCAGCCCCTGCATGAGTTCGTCGCGGGAGAGCGGCGCGTCGGACGTCAGGCGCACGCAGTACGACTGGTAGTTGCTCCTGGCATAGTCCGGCTCGAACGGCGTGCTGAGCGTCGCAAGATTGGCGAGACGGTCGTTGTAGCGTCGCGCGAGCCGACGGCGGGACTCGATGATCGCCGGCAGCTTCTCCATCTGCCCGAGCCCTATCGCCGCCTGTACGTCCGTCATCCGGTAGTTGTAAGCGACCTCGACGTACTCCTCCGCTACGACTTGGCGCGATGCGTGCCGTGTCGTGTCGCTTACGGACATGCCGTGGTGACGCAGGCGGCGTAGTCGCGTAGCCGTCGCCTCGTCGTGGCAGGTTATCATGCCGCCTTCACCCGTGGTGATGAGCTTCCTCGGGTGAAGCGAGAAGCAGGCGAGGTCGCCGTGTGGCTTGCCGACGCGCTCCCATCCATCACCGACGGCCACTTCACTCCCGATGGCGCACGCGGCGTCCTCCAGTACTCGCACGCCATGTCGTTGGCCGATGTCCAGAAAGGCGACTATGTCCGCGGGCATCCCGACCTGATGCACCGGCATGATCGCCTTCGTACGGGATGTGATAGCGCCCTCGGCCGCGACGGGGTCGAGGTTGTAGGTGCGGGCGTCGACTTCGACGAATACGGGCGTGGCGCCAGCGTGTGCGATCGTGTTCGCGGTGGCGATGAACGTCATGGACGGCACGATGACCTCGTCGCCCGGCCCAACGTCCAGGGCGAGCAACGCGAGGTGCAGCGCCGTGGTGCAGGAGGTGACCGCGACAGCGTGTGGCGCGCCGACGTATGCCGCGAACGCCTTCTCGAACTCCCCGACGCGGGGCCCTTGCGTCACCCACCCGGACGCGATTACCTCAGCGACGAGCTCCTGCTCGCGCGCGTCCAGGAGCGGCTTGGTGATGGGAATGTTCACGCCACGCGCGCCTTCCGCCACCAGTCCACGAGGCGCGCGAGGCCATCGTCGATGGAGACCTGCGCGACGAAGCCAAGCTCCTCGGCGGCGCGTGATGTGTCCGCGAGGCGTCGGCGGACGTTGTTCACGGCGCGTTCGTCCCGGTGCTCTGGCGTCAAGTCGGAGTCCATGACGCGCAGGAGGGCGGCGGCAAGGCCGCTCAGGCTCGTCTCGACGCCCGACGCGACGTTGTACACCGTGTCCGTGACGTGCGCCTCGGCAGCGAGGATGTTCGCGCGCGCGATGTCGTCGGCGTACACGAAGTCCATCGTCTGCGCGCCATCGCCGAAGATGAGCGGCGGCTCGCCGGCTTCGATGCGTTCCATCCACCGCACGAGCACCTCGGTGTACTTGCCGTGCACGTCCATCTTGGGACCGTAAACGTTGAAGTATCGAAGGACGACGTAGTCCAGGTCGTGCATCTGCTTGAAGCTGCGCAGCATGCCCTCGTTGAACGCCTTGGCGGCGCCGTAGAACGTGTCGTTGTTGTACGCGTGGTGGCGTTCGGTGGTCGGGAACTGCTCCGCCATGCCGTAGACGGACGCGGACGACGCCGCCACGGTCCTGCGCACACCGGCTTCGGCGGCGGTCTCGACTACGTTGTATGTCCCGTCCACGAGCACTTCCAGCGCCAGTCGGGGTTCCCGCGCGCACTGCGTGATGCGGATCGCGGCCTGATGGAACAGCACGTCCACGCCCGCCATCGCGCGCCGTAGCGTATCGCGGTCACGGATGTCACCGTCGATGAGTTCAACTACCCCGCGCTCTACGAGATCGCCCAGGTTGTCGCGCCGTCCGCGCACGAAGTTGTCGAGCACGACGATGTTGTTGTGTCCAGCGGCGGCGAGGCGTTCCGCTATGGTGGACCCTATCAGCCCGGCCCCACCCGTGATGAGCGTCCGTCCGAACATCGCTCAGCGGCCTCCACAAGGACGGCGAGCGGGTCGGATAGCGAGGACTGCGGTCGGGAAGCGCGCAGTCCCTTCCCCTCGCAGGGGAAGGCTAGGATGGGGTCGCGCGCGCGTACCGCCGGAACCCATCACGACAGCAAATCCGCCCTTCATCATGCTGCTCCCCCGCCACCAAACGCGCGCAAGCAGGACGCCACGGTTTCGATCTCCTCGCGTGTGTGCTGTGGCGCCAACGGGAGAGACAGAACCCGCGAGGCAGCGCGCTCCGTGACCGGTAGGTCGCCAGCGGAGTAGCCGAGATCCCCGTGCACCCCCTGGAGGTGCACCGGCACTGGGTAGTGAATACCCGAGTCGATATCGTGGTCGGTCAACCACTCCTGTAGTGCCTCTCGGTCGTCCGTCTCGATCACGTAGCGGTGGTAGACGTGGCGGCAGTCGTCGCGCGCCGTGGGCGGGGCGAACGGCCCTTCTCCGAGCAGTGCGTCGTACCACCCGGCGCGCTCGATTCGTTGGTCCGTCCACGCCTCGATGTGCCGCAGCTTCACACTCAGCACCGCGCCCTGGATGCCGTCCATCCGGTAGTTGTACCCAGGGAGGTCGTGGTAGTAGCGTCGTGTCTGACCCCAATGCCGCATGGACCGGATCTTCTCGGCGTAGTCCGCGCGGTTCGTCGTCACCGCGCCGCCCTCGCCGAAGGCGCCCAGGTTCTTGCCGGGATAGAAGCTGAACGCCGCGAGGTCGCCGATGCTGCCACAACGACGCCCTCTATACTCCGCGCCGTGAGCCTGGCATGCGTCCTCAACAACGACGAGGCCATGCCTACGCGCGATGTCCAGGATAGGGTCCATGTCCGCTGGCTGGCCGTAAAGATGCACCGGGACGATCGCGCGTGTACGCGGCGTGATCGCGGCTTCAATGCGACTGGGGTCCAGGTTGTAGCTGTGCGGCTCCACCTCGACAAGGACGGGCGTAGCGCCGGTGTACCGAATCGCCGCGATCGTGGCGATGAACGTGTGCGACACCGTGACGACTTCATCGCCCTCCCCTACGCCGGCGGCGAGGAGCGCCAGGTGCAGCGCGCTCGTGCCGGAATTCACCCCGACCGCGTGCTCCGCGCGGCAGTATCTGGCGTAGTCCTCCTCGAACTGCTCCACGGCGAAGCCCAGGGCGAACTGCCCCGACTCCATCACGGGCGCTATCGCTTCGAATACCTCGTCTCTGATCGCCTGGAACTCGGCGGGCAAGTCGGCGAAATGGATCATCAGGGGCTCACTTCGCTAGTTTCCAATCGTGCGTCGCCGCCTCAGACGATGTCCACCGGCGCCCCGCGCGCCGCGATGGACTGGGACGCCGCCTCCAGGATACGCACGACTCGCAACCCCGCTTCTCCGTCGGACAGCGGCGTCTTCCCATGCGCCACGCAATCCAGGAAGTGCTCCGTCTCCAACGCCAGAGCTTCGGTCGGGGCAATCTGCGGCGCCCACATGTCGCCGGTGCGATAGTCGACAAGCATCCTGTACCGGCTGGTGGCGTCCTCGGCCAGCGTGACGCCACTGTCGTAAAGTTTGACCTTCTCGCTGGGCTCGAGGTCGTCGAAGATCGCCATCTTCTTGCTGCCGCTAAGCAGCGTGCGGCGCACCTTCACGGGCGACAGCCAGCTCACATGCACGTGGGCGATGAGCGGCCCGTCGAAGAACATCGTCATGTAGGCGGTGTTCTCTGTCTGGCCAGGTATGTTCGAGATGCCGCAACTAGACACGGCGACCGGTCTCTCGTCGATGAGGTAGTCCATGATCGACAGGTCGTGCACCGCCAGATCCCACACGACGTTCACATCGTGCTGGAAGAGCCCGAGGTTCACCCGCACGGAGTCGTACTCGTAGATGTCGCCGATCTCGCCCTCGTCGACCAACTGGCGCAGCTTCCGCACCGCGCCGGTGTAGAGGAACGTGTGGTCCACCATCAGCGTGAGACCGCGCTTGCGCGCCTCCACGATCAGCTCTTCTGAGGTTTCCACGGATGACGTCAGCGGCTTCTCGACGAAGATGTGCCGGCCCGCTTCCAGGCACTGCATCGCGAGAGGGTAGTGCGTGTCGACGGGGGTGGCCACGGCGACCGCCTGCACATTGGCGTCGTCGAGCATGTCCTCTAGCCGTAGGTACGTCCGGGCGGACGGATACAACGCCTTGACGAGGTCGAGCTTCTCTTGCCGCGAGTCGCACACGGCGGCGACGCGCCCGTTCGCCTGGGCGTCGAAGTTCCTGACCAGATTCGGCCCCCAGTAACCGTAGCCGACGACGCCTACTCCGATCATGCGTGGGCCGCGCCATTCAGCGCGGCGTTGGCTTTGAGGACGCTGTCGACCAGATTCGCCGGCTCGTAGTGCCGCTTGAGCTTGTCGAGGTTCAGGATGTTGTTGACGAGGTAGAGACCCTCGCGCAGATGGAGGGTGTCTGCGTGGATCTTCCCGCCGCGCAAGCCGACTAGCTGGGCGAGATCGAACACCGTGAGGAAGCCCTCGCAGGCCACGTTGTAGACGCCCGCGCAGTCGGCGGCGACGAGCGCGGATGTCGCGCGCACGACCTCGGAAGTGTGCGTGAAGCTGTTCAGTTCGTCGAGATACGACGTGAACCGCGGCAGCTTGCGGAGCAGGTTCTTGGGGTGGTCCTGGTCGTTGAAGAACAGCCTTGGCCGCAGGATCAGGTCTCGCTCCGGGTTCAGCCCGTTCTCGCCGACCCATTTGGCGACGGTGTAGCGACAATGGCTGACGGTGAAGTCCGCCTCGGTCTGCGGGTAGTCGTTCCGGTCGTAGAGGCACCCGGTGCTGATGTGCACGAACTTCTTGCCGTGCTGCTCGCACAGGGCCGCTAGCCGCGACGGGAGGATTCCGTTGACGAGGAGGGTCTCCTCCCAGTTCTCGGGTCGTTCGCACCACCGCGTGTCGCTCTTGCCGATGCAGTTGATGATGACGTCGTAATCGAACAGAGCGTCGTCATAGCGTAGGGTGTTCGCGTCCTCGATCTCGAATCGGTCGCGGCCCCAGACGTCGTAGCCGTGCCGTTCGTATTCCTCGCCGAGGAACCCTCGACCAAGCACCACGCTTTTCATCGCACTCCCTAGAGACGCCGAGACCCGTGAATGTAGCAGCGTGTCTATACCTTCGATCGATTCGCCAGGTCGGCTCGCCGCCCAGCGTACGCGAACTGTGCACGTGGGCCAACGGGCCTGCGGCAAGCGCGTCGGCGGCTTGCTCCCGGCCTCGACCCGCGGGCCTCCGTATCCTAAAGAGCACGTGGGCGCGCGCGGGGTGTGCAGTTGCGTAGACAGCTCGGCCGCGAGCCGGCGCGAGAGAGCCTCTTTCAGCGGGATTGGACCGGCTAGCGGGTTGGCACGTTTCTCGCGAACATCCACGCCATCAATGCCACCGCGAGGGATATACCGTCATGCTTTGGATCATCGTGTGGACAACAGGACTCACGGCTACCTCCGTCTGGGCCGCGAGCCACATGCGTCGGCACGCCTGTTCGTGCGCCAACTGCGGGAACCACACCGCCCTCGCCACGGGCGAGACACGCTCGTTAGGAGTGACGCGCGCAGCCGCGATCGCCGTCGACGCCGCCGTGACAGAACGAGAGCGCGCCTGCAACTCATGCGGCGCCACGTTCTGGAGCGCCGCATAGCACCGCGAGCCACCTACTGCCCAGCTGCCTGATTCGCGTCCGCCCGCCTCCCGGCCTGCCACGTGTCTGTGCTGCCGACCAGCCGCCCGTGCGGGGATTGACGCGCGCGCTCGGCCACGATAGCTTACCGCCGGCCCGACCCCCTGTTTGGCCGCCAGCCTTGCCGCCCGTAGAGCCGTACTTTGCGCGCAGGAGGAAACCACCGGATGGCCACCGTCCAGGACGCGATGCCCGACCTCGGCAGAGACCTGACGTTCTACCCGACCGACAACCCGTCGCCCAAGACACTGACCGCAGCTCAGGTCGACCAGTACAACGAGCGCGGCTACGTGTTCCCACTGGACGTGTTCTCTGCCGCCGAGATCGCCAACCATCGCGCCTACTTCGACCAACTGATGGACGACGCGGTCGCGAAGGGCTGGAACAGCTTCTCCATCAACGGATGGCAGGCGCGTTGCACGGGCATCTACGACCTGGTAAACGAGCCGCGTATCCTCGACTACGTGCAGGATCTGCTGGGCGAAAACCTCATCTGCTGGGCGACGCACTACTTCTCGAAGCTGCCCGGCGGCACGGCGAAGGTCGCCTACCACCAGGACGCGTCCTACTGGCCGCTGACGCCTAGCAAGACCGTGACCGTGTGGCTCGCCATCGACGACGTGGACATGGGCAACGGCGCGATGGAGCTCATCCCAGGCTCGCACCTTGACGGGCAGATACCGTTCGACTGGAGCAAGCCGGAGGAAGAGAACGTCCTGAACCAGTCCGTGTACGAGTACGAGAAGTACGGTGGAGATTCCGTCGCGGTGGAGATGAAGGCGGGCCAGATCTCGCTGCACTCCGACCTGCTGCTGCATGGCTCCGAGGCGAACAGTTCCGACCGCCGTCGGTGTGGCCTGACGATGCGCTTCGCCCCGCCGGACGTGCGCCCTCTGAACTCGTGGGGTGGCACGGCGATCATCACGCGCGGCAGGGACACGCACGGTCACTGGGAACACAACGAGAGGCCGGAGAAGGACGACATCCCGCAGCGGGCGCAATAGATCGCGCGCGCGGCAGCCAGGCCGGGCCGCCGATCGCGTCGCGCGCTGGCATCGTCCCGAGAGGCGGTTGCCTCCCGCGTCTGCTGGGCGACGCGCCCCCTCCTCATCCCTCCCGCCGCAAGTCACCTTCGCCTTGCGCCGCGGTATGACGTGATGGTCTCGTATAGTATTGGACGTATTCAGTGACTCCGTAGCTCACTACCAGATTAAGGGAGGTCTACATGCGTGTGTCCTTAGTAGCGGCCCTTCTGATTCCGGTTGGGATGGCAACTGCTGCCGCGCGGCCCTACGAGGTGAATAGGGGAGAATCCGCCACGCTCCGCCTCAACGTCCACAATGCGGGCGAGGTGCACCTGACCGGCGTCCGCGTGGTGTGGGACCAGTACGCCGGGTGGATCACGCCCCTAGCGCCCCACGACCCCGTCACCATTCCAATTGGCGGGTCCGTGGCGGCAACTGCCCGGTTTAGGGTTTCTGCCCGCGCGCCGGTGTCCGAGGAGTCGGAGTTGCGCTTCCGCCTCATTGATGGCGAGGGGACGGCTTGGCCGCAGAGCGTCTCTCTCACCGTTGGGCGGGGCACGATGCCGGCACAGACACGATCCCTAACGAACTACCCAAACCCGTTTAACCCCGAGACATGGATACCCTTCGAACTAAGCGAAGCGGCGGATGTCTCGGTCTACATACACAGCCTACGGGGCGATTTGGTTAGAGTCCTTGATCTGGGCAGGCGGGGGGCAGGCCGTCACCACCGTCGCGGCGAAGCAGCGTATTGGGACGGCAGGAATACCAGCGGTGAAGCGGTCGCTAGCGGCGTGTATGTGTACGAATTGCGCGCCGGCGCCTACAGGCGGGCCCGCCGGATGCTCATCGCCCGGTAGTCACATTGGGAGTAACGAAACGTGAAGAAGGCGCTCATCAGGGCAGCGGCCATCGTGCCCATTGCGTTGTTAATGGGCTTGACAGTAGTTCTGGCACAGGCCGGCGACCCCATCGAGATCATCGTCGGGAAGGGCGCGACAGCCAGGTCGCAGTTGACCATCGCACACGGTCGCCACTTCGGGACCGACGACCACGAAGGCGCTCTTGCCGCGTACCGGGATCTGCTTACTCGCTTCCCAGATTCGAGCCAGGCCGCGGAGGCGCGGTCCCGCATCGCCAACCTCTATCACTGGGAGTTGGGAGATCCCGCGACGGCGATTGAGGCGTATGGTGATGTGATCGCGCATCACCCTGGGCCCGACCTGGCAGTCGAGGCGGCGATACGGATCGGCGAGGCCTATGCTCGCATGAACCACTTCGACACTGCGATGGCGCACTTCCGCCAGGTCGTCGACGACTTCCCGGACAGTCCGTACGCCGCCATGGCGCTCATTGACCTGTCCAACACACTGATGTTTGACATGGGGGACGTGAGGGCCGCTTCGGAGATCTATTCCGTCATCGAGAGCCGCTATCCTGGTACTAGCGATGCCGCTGAGGCCGAAGTCGCATTGGCCCGCATCGCGTCGAAGGGGCCCCGCGACAGGCGGGAATCGCTGGCGATTTTCACGGCGTTGGCACACAAGCACCGCGCACTCCCAACTGCGGGGGCGCATGCGCAATACCTAGTGGGACAGACGTACCGCCTGATGATGCGGCACGACGAAGCCCTTGCAGCCTACGAAGCCGTCGTGGCCGACTTCCCCGCCGTCCATGGGGACATGAAAGCCTTGGCTCTGAGTGAGGCTGCTGAAGTGCTCCTCGCCAGCGGCGACACCCGAGGCTCGGTCGAGCAATACCGAGCGATCCTCGACGCCTATCCGAACAATCGCTGGACGGCGCACGTCCAACGACGGATCCACACGTTGCTCAATGCCAACCCCGGTATTCGCCAGAACTGCCCGGCCAACAGAGGAAGAACTAATGGCTGCACCGCCGCGAAGCGCTCCGACAGTCCACCGCGCTGCTACTCTCGTGTTGTTGCTTCTCATTACATACTGGGCAGTGGGCGCCGGCGTGCCGATGTGCTACCCCTCGTACTCAATAGACTCTGACATGGACGGGCGATCGACTGCGGTCGAGAGCGAGATGGGGACCAACGCGAGTTCGGCTGACGACAACGATTCCATTGCTGGAGGCACACCTACTAATGGAACGCTAGACGACGGCATCCGCATCGCAAACTCGAGCACTGACTACTATTATTTTCGAGGTGGGGATACTGCGGACACCGACAACTGGGGTACGCTGGCTCTCGTCAACACGATCGAGCACGCCGGCAGGTGTTGGGATGACGAAGACCATCCTGACATGGGAGTGGGAGACATGAGTCTCGAGGGCGGCGACGACTGGACGCCCGACCACAGCTCTCACCAGAACGGCATAGACGTCGATGTCCGTTACGTCAGAAACGATGGTGAGACGGGCGCTGTCACCATCACCTCCGGGGACTATGATGAAAGCCTAAGCATTGCACTGATCGCGTGCTTCCTGGGCCGTGGACGCACGGCGCTCGTGTACACATCGGACCAGGACATTGTGGATTACTTCGAGGGAATCAGCGAAGACCGGGTGGAATACCTGTCAGGCCACAGCAACCACTTCCACGTCCGGATAACCGATCCCGACGGCACATCGAACTAAGCGCGCCGCTCAAACAGAATGGGCTCATGCATGACAAGAGTGAAGCGTCCCGCGCGCACGTTTGGGGTGGCTTCGATGGCACTCCTGGTCGCTGCGATTGGGGTCGGTACCGGCGTGAATGGCGTCGCGGGAGCCGGGGCCATCGGAAGCGACTCGCTAGCGCCCGTGACAAGGCTTGCGTTCTACGACGACCATTCGATCTCCCTCTACGACACGCTGACAGGAGCGAGCCTGACGGTGTTTTCGGATGGCGCCCTGCTGTTCTCGGAGATCCACGGGAAGGTCCTCGAGCGATCTCCCACGAGTGACGTCGTTGCGGCGATGGGCACCGACGAAGCGCAGGCAGCTCATCTCCTAGTGGTGTCCCCGAGTGCAGGCGTACTGGCCGACATACCCGACGGCCGCCGCTTCTCCTGGTCGCCGGACGGTGGCAAGGTCGCCTACATTACGGGGCCGTACCGTGAGGGCGGACTGGAGTTCTCTCCGTCGGGCCTGTGGATCATGGACCTCGAGACCGGCAGCGCGAGGAGGCTCGACGAACATGGTGGGGCGGACGTTCACTGGGCGCGGTTCGATGGCATGATCTATGTCGTCGGCGACAGCGTCGAGCGGTACGATCCGATGACCGGTTCCGGGACTGAGACGTCGCACCGGGGAATCTACTTCTCGCCTGACGGTGACCATTACTTCGCGCCGTCCTACGAGGGATCGACGTCGGGGATATTCCGCACACGGACCGACCAACTGGTCTTGGACCTATACCCGCATCCAGCCGCGGTAGCTTGGTCGTCGGATAGCCGTAGGGCGTTGGTCAAGCGCTACCGCGCCTCCTCAATGTTGGATATCCATGCGGGGACAGTCATCCGCACGTTCGACCGCCTCCAACAACTGCACTGGACGGCAGACGAACAAAGGGTTCTCGGCAAGCGGCGAAACTCGACGGCGATCCAGATATTCTCTGGTGACTGACATCTAAATGGATCGTATGCCGACGTCCGCCTCGTTCGCCACCGCCCAACGGACCCTCTGCGCGCGTCAGAAGGTTCTCCTCGGCCTTCTGATGGTTGCCTGCTGCCTTCTCATCACCTTCGACTGGTTCGGCTATCTCGTTGTCACGGTGGGTGTGTGCACGGTCGCGTATGCGCTTGTAACGATGGTGAAGTTGACGTGGCTGGGGCGACTGCTACGCTCACGCGCCGTACAGAGTGCGACCGCGACTGCCGAGGAGCACGACCTGCCGACGTACACGATCCTCGTCCCGCTCTATCGCGAGGCCAATGTCGTCGGCAACCTGGTCGCTGCGTTGCGCGCGCTGGATTACCCGCCTGCTCGCCTCCAGATCCTCCTCCTCGTGGAGGCGGACGATCGGGGAACACACGACGCGCTACGGCGGCAGGAATTGGCATCACCGTTCGAGATACTGGTCGTATCGGACGGGCCACCGAAGACGAAGCCCAAGGCATGCAACGAAGGACTTTCCCGCGCCGTCGGCGAGTTGCTCGTCATCTATGACGCCGAAGACCGCCCAGAGCCGGACCAGCTTCGTAAGGCCGTGTCCGCATTCAGGGCGTCGCCAGACCGACGCATCGCTTGCCATCAGGCGACGTTGGTCATGGACAACGCCACCGAGAACCTGTTAACCAGGCTATTCCAGCTGGAGTACGCGTTCTGGTACCGGCTCATGCTGCCAGCGTTGACGCGCTGGGAAGCTCCCGTTCCGCTCGGCGGATCCTCAAACCACTTCCGCACCGATGCGTTGACGCAGCTCGGAGGATGGGACGCCTACAACGTCACGGAGGATTGCGATCTTGGGATCCGGCTCGCCCGGGCAGGCTATCGCGTCGCCATGCTGGACTCAACGACCTACGAGGAGGCCCCAACGCGAGTGGGTCCCTGGCTGCGGCAGCGGTCACGATGGCAAAAGGGGTACCTGCAGACCTACCTTGTCCATACCCGCAGCCCCATCCGGTTCGTGCGCGAGACTGGGTTCGGGCAGTTCCTGTGTTTCAGCATCCTGATCGGAGCGACGCCGGTTCTCTCCCTACTCAACCCTGTGTTCTGGGCGATGTTTCTGTGGCACGCGCTGAGCGGGTCCGACTCTGTCGAATCGCTGTTCCCCGGCGTCGTTGGGGTGGTTGGGTTGTTCAACCTCATCGCGGGGAACCTGGTATTCATCTACGCGCTTGCCTTAGCGGCGATCATGTCGACACAAAGGAACCTGATCGCGTCGGCAATTCTCGCGCCGATCGGTTGGGGGCTCATAAGCGTGGCCGCCTGGATCGCGTTGTGGGAGTTGGTGCGGAGGCCGCACTACTGGCAGAAGACGACGCACGGCGTCGGGAAACGGAACGAGACGGTCCCGTAGGACGCGTCCGTGCAACGCTCTATGTCGCCAACGATGGCGACAGGCCGCCGTGGCGATCTTAGCCGGTGTAGAGTCGCGTGGCTCGCGACACGCAACTCTTGGGATGGACAGGCGTGAAGCTGTGGCCGCTGGCGCGCCGGGCCGACATGCAGCCTCCTGCGGGCTGCCATCCGACGGACTTCCCGGCCTAGCATTACAACCGCAGGTTGGCGCTACGTCTACAGTGGGATGTCCGGGCGAGCCAGCG
>CAYYPK010000067.1:24446-26843 GCA_964473525.1 uncultured bacterium | reverse complement strand
AGGATGCCAGTGACGTGAGAAGGCCGTTTACACCGAATCCTTGACACCCTCCGGACAGCAACGGCGACCATGTGGGCCACACGTTTGGCCCAAGCGTCGTCAGCTGGCGGACGCCCGTCCCGTCGGAATTCAGCACGTGGATCTGGTTGACGCCGCTCCTCGCCGAGGTGAAGGCGATCTCCGCCCCGTCGGGCGACCATGAGGGGTATAGGTCGTGAGAGGCGTCTGTTGTCAAGCGGACGATGTCCGTCCCGTCCGCGCGCATCGTATATATGTCATGGTCTCCGGCATCGCGATCAGAGTAGAAGGCGATCCGCGAGCCATCCGGGGACCAGCGCGCGTGCGAGTCCCACGAGGCGTTGTCCGTCAGCTGCCGCATGTCGCTGCCGTCGGCGCGCATGACGAGGATTTCGCGGTCCCCTTCGCGGTGCGACTCGAACACGATCTTCGAGCCGTCTGGGGACCAAGAGGCGTGCTCCGCGTGTTCCGCGCCGGAAACATTGACGGCGGCCCCACCAACGGCGGGCATCACGAACACCTGTTCAAAGCCGGTCCGGTCCGACATAAACGCGATCTGCGTGCCGTCAGGAGACCAGGACGGGAACCGGTCGGAGGCGGCATCTGTCGTCAGATTCGCTGGGCCTTGCCCATCGGCTTCCATGACCCAGATGTCGTTGTCGCCGGACTCGTCCGAGTTGAACGCGATCCACGTCCCGTCGGGGGACCACGCGGGGCCTTGCGACAGGAATGCGTCGTTGGTCAGCCGCGCCTCTTCCGTGCCATCCAACGCCACCGAGTAGATTTCGAGGATGTTGGCGCCGTCACGCTCGGACATGAACGCCATCCTCGTGTCAGTCAGCACATTTCCAGTAGGGGCGATGACGGACCCAATGCCACTCGCCGTTACCACGGTCGGGCTGCCCACGCCGTCGTGCGCGACCGTCAGGTTGGCTGTCTCCCAGCCTACGACAGTAGGTGTGAAGGTCACGGTCACCGTCTGACTGGCGCCTACGGCGAGCGTGAACGCCGCCGGCGCCACCGCATATTGCGCGTTGTCCGACGCGATGCCCGTGACGGTTAGCGGACTCGCGCCGGCGTTCGTGACGTCGAACGTCGCCGTCCCTGCGGAATCGACCTCGACAATGCCCGCGTCCGCGGTCGTCGGGGAGACATCGGCGATCGGCGCGCTGTACGGTGACCAACGCGGCGACCCGGTGCCAACGGTGTCGTGGGTGAGCTGGAACAGGTTGCTGCCGTCCGTATTCATCATGAACACTTCGCGTTCGCTGTCAGGACCAGCGCGGCCTGAGTTAAACGCAATCCGCGAACCGTCAGGCGACCACGTCGGATCGACATCCCAGGCTTCGTGGTACGTCAGGCGAGTTGTGTTCGCTCCGGTCGCGTCCATGATGTAGATGTCGCCTGCGCCCGCCCGGTCCGACCAGAACACGATTTGCGTGCCGTCGGGCGACCACCGCGGGTGGCTGTCGTGGCCCGGGTCCGTCGTGAGCGCAACTGGGTTGGCGCCGCTGGCGCCCATCACATAGATGTTTGCGTTGCCGTCACGGCTGGACAGGAACGCGATCTGCGTGCCGTCAGGAGACCACGCAGGCAGCGAGTCTCCTCCCGCGCTGTTTGTGATGTTCGTCGGGTTGGAGCCGTCAGGACCCATTGCGTAGACTTCGCCATCGCCATCCCGGCTGGTACTGAAGGCGATCTTCGACCCGTCTGGGGACCAGGAAGGGTTCATGTCGTTGCCGGGATCGTTGGTAAGCTGCGTCACGCCCGTGCCGTCGGCGTTCATTACGTAGATGTCCGAATCGCCATCGCGGTTCGAATGGAAAGCTACTTGACTGCGGTCGGGCGACCAGTCCGCTCCGTTGTCCGATCCTGGGTCAGAGGTCAGCTGCGTGGCGTTGGAGCCATCGGGGTCCACTGAGAAGATGTCCCAGTTTCCGGCGGTCATTGAGGAGAGCAGGATCTGTGTATCTGCCAGTTCGCCGGTGATGTCGTCTGGCGGGAGGATTGGTGACCACGTTGCCTCAACCATGGAACCCGAGCTGGCAGGGATCTTCGTGGCCCCAGATCCGTCGGAGGCCACTGCCCACAGCGCTGGCTCGGAGTTCCGGGACGAGTTCGTGAGTACGTAGAACCCGTCGGGAGACCACGCGGGATACGCATAGGTGTAGGCGTCCGTGGTCAGTGACGTCATCGCAGACCCGACGGGGTCCACCAGGTACAGATCGTTCGACCCGTCCCCGTTGTCGTAGACGAACACGATGGCGCTTCCGTCGGGCGACCATGCAGGACGTACCTTGTTGTTCGCCGATGTCGTCAGTCGGGTACGAGCTGTGCCGTCTACGTTAATCGTGTAGAACTCGGCATCCGAGATATAGA
>CAYYPK010000067.1:0-24368 GCA_964473525.1 uncultured bacterium | reverse complement strand
ACGTAGATCTCGTAGTTGCCGTCGCGGTTAGTGTGGAAGGCGATCTTCGACCCGTCGGGGGACCATCGCGCTTCCGATTCGAGATCAGGTGTGCTGACGATGCGTACGCTGCCCGTCCCGTCGGGGGCCATGGTGTAGATATCGTTGGGATCGGGGCTGTAGATCTCGTAGACCAACTGCGTCGCATCCGGCGACCAGCGCGGCATGTCTTCTGAGATATCAGGCGTGTTAGTGATGTTGGTGAGTTCCGTCCCGTCCGGCCGCATAGTATAGAGATCGGCGTCCATACGGAACGCGAGTCGCGTGTTCTCTAGTTGGGCATGGGCCGACACGCCCAACGCTGACATCAATGGGATAGCGACTGCGAGTGCCATCCGTGTTCGCAAAGCCATTGGAACTCCCTCTTTCTCAGGCGCAGCATGTTGCGCCAGCTCTGCTACTTGCGCACGACCATCCGCCGCAGCGAGTGGTAGTCGCCTGCCGTCAGTTCGTAGATGTACACGCCGCTGGCGACACTCTCCCCGCGTTCGTTGGCGCCGTCCCAATGGGCAGCGTCTGCGCGACTCCTGTATTCGCCCATCGCGCGCGCGCCGAGGCCCAGCGTGCGGACAAGCCCGCCGTCCATGCCGTAGATGCGGATCGTCACGTCCGCATCCGCGGCGAGCTCGAACGGTATCCACGTCTCGGGGTTGAAGGGGTTCGGGTAGTTCGCCATGAGGCGGTTGAGGTACGGCTCGATGGCGAATCGGTACTCGAATCCCGGGTCTACGAGCGCGCCGTTGAGGCGCAGGTGGGTCGCGCGGATGGAGCCTGCGGCGCGACGGTCCACTCGGCCTAGCGCTTCGAAGGTTAAGTCGAGCGTGCCGCCCGCAACGTCGATGGGGTTCGCCGACGCAAAGGCGACCGCCACCCGACCGTCGCGCTCACGCTGCGCGAGCAACGGTTGGTCCTTGCCTTGGGACGCCACCGACACGTCGACGAACCGCAAGAGCGCCGGGTCGAACCTCAGCAGGAGTTCTCCCGCGAGCAGGCTAGGTATGCCCGAGGCGTCAAGCGACACGACGATACGAGCCCCCGGACGGTTGGAGGTCGCTGTGGCTCGTAGGTCGTACCCATCCGACACGACATGTCGAGCAGGAGCCTGCGCTGGCGTGAAGGGCAGGTTTGGGACGATGTGCACAGCGTGCCGCAGGATGACCGATGCATCTGCCGACGTTGTGGCGGCGTCGACGTCCACGTCTGCGACAACATGCGCTTCGTCATGTGTCAGCGGCGATGGCGCCCATACAGGCGCTTGGAGTTCAATCGGGAACGTGTGGTGGCCACCTACGAGCACCTGCGCCACGTGTTCGAGCACGTGCGACGCGTCGAACCCACTGACGACTCCGTTGCCCGTCACGTCGCCGTACATGAACTGTAGGACCGTGAATATGCCGTCCACTGGCGTCGAGGCGACGGCGCCTTCGTTGAGGTCGGCGCGCGTAAGACCCAGCGCGCTCGTCGCGTTCAGAGGCGCTGCGGCGTCCACGTCGAACGCCAGGTATGCCAACATCCCATCGCCGGTTAGAGGCGCGTTGAACGGGCCACCAAGCACCACGTCCAACTGACCGGGAGTAACGACGTTCTGCTCCATCGCCCATCCCGCCGCCACGACATCACCCATGCTGAACGACGTCACGCCGTTTACGTCGCTTGTAGGCGTGAGAACGGTCGCGTCGTACGTGATGGTGAGGTCCACTCCGGTCACATCTAGAAGCGACACGTCGTAGATGTGGACCGGCACGGACACCGTGGACCCCGCGGCGCCGTGCGCGCTGAGTACCTGGACTGCATCGGCTGGGAGCGTGTCGACGGAGAAGGACACGCTATCGCCGACTGGCGTGGGGAGGACGTTGTGCTGATCGTCGACGAGCGTGACGTAGACGGTGTACGACGACCCGTCCGTCAAGCCAGAGATCGTCGCGGATGTCGCGCCAGCAGCTGCCTCGTTCCCACCGGCTGCGCCGGAAACCGGGAACGCCGTGCCCAACTGCCAATGCCAGTGCCCGGGCGCGGCGTGACCCTCAATGTCGACAGCAAGCCGCGTGGTTGCGGAGCCCGGTGGAAGCGTCTTCGCAGCCGTCGGGTGCGTGATGCTGACGCTGGTCGGTGGCGCGGTGGCCGTTCCCGTGGCCGCGACCGTAGTCGACCCGCCCGTCGCGTTGTGGGTGATGACGACGTCCGCGGCGTACGGGCCAGCCGTAGCTGGCGTGAAGGTGACGTCGACAGTCGCGCTTCCTGCCGAGGGAACGGTGAGGGTGGTCGCGTCGACGGTGAAGGCGCTATCCGTGGATACGATGTCCGTGACCGAGAGCGTCTCGGAACCTGTGTTCGTCACCGTCAGCGTGAGCGTGACGGCGACGCCCGCCTCCGTAGAACCGAAGTCGAGCGGGTCGGGCGTGACGCTTGCGGCCGGCCCACCGACATACGCCGCGAAGACGCCTGCATCCGATGTCCCGGCGTAGAGCGTGTCGCCGTCGACCGCCAGCCCAAACACGGGGTTGCCCGTGCTGTGTGCGCCCATGCCCGTGTCGTCGTTCGTCCAGGTATCCCCTCCGTCATCGCTGTGCTGCACGCGGGTCGTTCCCGCGTATACCGTCGGCCCCACTACGGCAACGGAATACCCGTTGCCTGGCGACGACCCGGTCTGTGTCCAGGTCAACCCTCCATCGGCCGAACGATGGAACCCGCCACCGTTGTCCGTGCCTGCGTAGACCACGGAGCCCTCGCCAGCAAGCGACAAGACGCGTATGCCGGCGGCGCCAGCTGACGTCCAGAGCCCGCCGAAGTCGCTGGTGTAGTAGACGCCGTCGTCCGTGCCTATCAGAAGCAGGCCGCCTAGTGGGAGGAACGCGCGGATCTTCAGCGCGCTGCCGCTCAGGCCAGTGTTCACCGGCTCCCAAATCCCGCCCCCGTTGTCTGACCGGAAGACCCCGCCGCCCTCCGTCCCGGCGAAGACGTACGCGCCGTGACTGGTCAGCCCGCGGATGATGTGGCCGCCCAGAGTGGTCGTCGGGGACCACGTCGCCCCTCCGTCCACGGACGTGTAGACCTCCTCGCCGATGGACCACCCGTTCTGCGTGCCGGCATAGAGCGTTCCGTCGTGCATGGTGACGGCGTTGACGTCTGGCGATTGGATCCCGACGCCCTGACTCCAGCTCGTTCCGCCGTCGCTGGTATATTGAAGCCCCTGGTACGTGCCAGCGTAGATGACGCCCGGCTGTGTGAAGAGATGCCGCACGTATGACGACTGGATGCCCGTCTGTGACGCCACCCACGACTCACCGTTGTCGTCTGAGCGGTGCAGGCCCGCTGCGGAGGCGACCAGAATCGCGGGTCCAACGGACGCGAACAGAGATGGCGTTGTCGCCCCGAAATACCCGGAGCTCTTTGGCGCCCAAGAGACCGCCGCGTTGTCAGAGCGATGGATGCCCGCGAACTGGACGCCTGTGAACAAGCTGCCGCCGTGCTGGTGGACTACCGTCGTGTTGGTGGTACCGCCTATCGGCAAGCCGTCGTTCGCGGACACCCACGTGGCCCCACCGTCGTCGGTGTAGCTGATATTGCTGGTCCCGGCCCCGGCGCCGGAGTAGTACAGTCTCGTGCCCACTGTTTCCAGACCGTGGAGCACTGGCCGCGCGGTGGCTATGCCGGCTGCCGTTGGGGTCCAACCGACGCCGCGATCGTCTGTCCTGTAGACCGCGTGACCCCAGATGGCGGCGAAGACAGACACGACGCCGTCGCCCCAATCGACCGACTCGAGCGCAGGGACATCGCCTGCTGGGCTGCCGTCGCCGTGGGTCGGGAACCCGCCATCCATGAGCGTCCAGGTCTGCCACAGATCGTCCGTCCGGTACACCCCGCCTGTTGTCCCGTTGAACTGCCCGGCGGCGGCGAACATGCTTATCGTGCCGTCTGGCCAGTCTACGACCAGGAGGTCCTCCGACGGCACGCCGAACCCAGTGTGCTCCCATACGCCGCCACCGACATCGGTGCGGTAGACGCCCCCGCCGTTTGACACGAACACGTACCCACCGGTCTCGGCGAATGCCCAGGCTGAGGGATTCGGCATCCCCGCGTCTGAGCGCGACCACGTCACGCCGCCGTCTACGGAACGGTAGAGGCCGCCGCTCCAGTGGTGCCCAACGTAGGCGACACCCGAGGAATCCTCGAACGCGGCGCCCATTTCCCCGCCGTACGGCCCGTCGAGCTGTGTCCAGACGACTGCATTCCCTGCCGCCGATAGCAGCATGAGCGTAGCTGCACATAGGAATTCTAGATGTGGCCGATGTCGCATAGAGCCGTCCTTCCGATGGGCGAGGTCCGCGTCGCCTACGAGCCGGTGGTGGAAGCGAAGATGTCTGGGGGCCCGCGCCTCATCGGCCGCACCGTTACGCGAAGGTCGTCGAAGTACGTGGGCGGCGAGTGGGCCGGGTTGCCCGCGCTGCTGTTGATCCATACGCCTGTCACTGCCTTCCCGCGGGTCTTCGGCGCAGGGACATCGTGCGCAACGAGCTCTCCGTCGATGTGCACGTCGTAGCGGCCCACGGCCGTGCGGTGCGTTATCCGAATCCGTTGACCCGACGGGACCACGGGAGCGATGGGCGACCAAGCGGCTGCGTTGTAGTACATCGTGCCCCGATAGTCGGCGGGGTCTTGGTGCGACGCGTTGCCGTGGTGCCACCACTCGGACGTGGCCTGCTTATGTAGGCTGACGCCGTCGTGCCAAAGTCGCTCGCCGTCCGACATCAGGAACAGGTAGTTGTCGAATCCCGGAGGCGCCGCCTTGATCCACACCTCGCACGTCACCTCGCCGGTGGCGGGCTCGAATTCGCGATACACCCCGTTGTTGCTGTGCGTCACAGCGCCTCGGGGAGGGCTGCCCATATGCGCCGTGGTCCATTGCGGGAGGGCCGGTTCCTGCGCCGGCTTCCACGCCCGCCATCCCAGCGCGTCATCGCCCGGGCGTACGAGCGTGCGCGTCTCCTGATCCACCGGGCGGAATCCCGCATCGGGGCGGTAGATGGCCACGTCGACCGCCATCGCGGTTGCTGTGCCCGGCGCCTGTCCGACGTCATCGTGCTGACCGATGTACCCATAGAGCAGACCAGCGGCCACCACTGCCACCGCGCTCCCGAGAAGCGACGAGACGAGGATCCGCGGCGTCAGCGCGTTCGTGGGGTGGCTTTCTTGCTGCGCGCGGCTCGTTAGCTCGGCCAGAACGGGGGCTGCGATCGGCAGCGACGCTGGCGCTACCATGCGTTGGGAATACAGAATGTCGAGGCACTCCGCTTCGGCGTCCGCGCGCGCGAAATACTTGCGCAGATGTCGCTTGGCCGTCGAGACGCGCTGATGCGCCGCCCCCTGCGTAATGCTCAGGCCTTCCGCGATCTCGCCGTAGGTCTGCTGGCCGATGTAGCGCATCGCCAAGGCTACCCGTAGGGGCTCGGGCAACGACCGGAGACCTTGGTCAACAAGCCGACTCATGTCGTCCCGTAGCGCGCTCTCTTCCTGCTCGACAGATGGATGCGCTCGCTCGGCGAACGCGGCGTGTACATCCATCAGGATCTCCCTCGACCGTGACCGCCCAACATCCGCGGCGCATGTGTAGGCGATGCGCGTCAGCCATGCGGCGAACCCGCCGGGCTGTCGGAGAGTGGCGATCCGCTCCCAGGCTCTGAGGAACGCCTCCTGGGCCGCGTCTTCGGCGTCGCGACGTTCGACCAGCAAGCCGAACGTGACTGCGTATACGCGCGCCTCGTACCGGCGGACGAGCACACCGTATGCCTCTGGGCTGCCCTGCTGGGCAGCGCGCACAAGCGCCCGTTCAGGTCGAAACTGCATACCGCGCCTCTCCACTAAAGAAGACGCAACTCGCATCGCGGTTCTGAGCAGATTCTGCACGCGGAGCCGCCAACTCCGGCGAGCTACAGGGTGTGGAGCGCCTCGAGCACGCGACGGGGAGTCATCGGCAAGTGGTTCACCGGCACGCCGATGGCGTTCCTGACCGCGTTCCCAATGGCAGGGGCAACCGGAATTAGCGGGGGCTCGCCGACGCCCTTGATCCCTTGCGCGAGGGAGTCGGGTTCCATCCAGGCGATCGGCACGAGTTCGCCTACGTCCATCGAGGAGGCGATCTTGTAGAACTCGAAGCCCGGGTTCAGCCCACGACCGGCGAGGGGATCGACCACACGCTCCTCGAGCAGCGCGATCGAGAGTCCCATCACCATCGCCCCTAGTATTTGGCTCTCGACGCCCTGCCGGTTCACGACCAACCCACAGTCCTGAATAGACACCATCCTGACGACTGAGACACGCCCTGTCTCGGTGTCGACTTCCACTTCGGCCCCGCAGCATCCGGCGACCCCACGGGACCCGAGGGCCCGGTCCGAGACCCCGTACGCGTATGCCGGCGTCGAACCAAGTAGGCGGCACGCGTCACTCCACGCCAAGGCGCGCCCAGGATCGCCAGCTACCCCGACGCGCCCGTCCCTGGCCTCCACCCGGCGTGGCGACTCCCCTAGCGCCTGTCCCACACGCTCATACAGCTGCTGCAGTGCCTTCATGGTGGCGACGTGCACGGCCGGTCCCACGGACGCCATCCCTATGGAGCCGCCGCTGCCCGGTGTGTAGGGCAACCGAGTGTCCCCCGTTTGCACGGTGACTGCGTCAACCGTCAGACCGGCGGCCTCGGCTACGATCACCGCGATGGCGGTACGCACGCCCGTGCCAAGATCCTCCGTCCCACAGCGGGCAACGATGGTACCGTCCGACGTGATCTGTACTTCCGCGTGCGCGTTAGCTCCGGGGTTGTCCCACGCCCCAGCGGCAAGGCCCAGACCGCGACGTAGCGGCCCTGCCGGCTCGAACGCGCCGCGCCGCTGCCACCCGATCTCGTCGGCCAACCTTCGCAGCTGCCGCCGCCGCATGTCGTCGACGTCGTTGCGCAGTCGGATTTCCAGCGGGTCCATACCGAGCGTGTCCGCAAGGTCGTCCATCAGGCGTTCGGCGCCCCACGCCGCTTGCACGAGGCCCTGCGCGCGAATGTGTCCTCCACCTAGCGTGTTGACGTAGATGTTGCTCTGCCGGCCGTGCCATGCATCCGGGCGATAGACCCTAGGACCGGGTATCGACGCACTGTTTGCCCACCCTCCCGAGCCGTGCGCCTCCATGCTAAGCGCCATCAGGGAACCGCTTTCGTCGACGCCCGCGAGGAGCTTCTGCTCATTCGACGTGCGGCCGCCTGCTCGCTCGTCATGTTGGTTACGCGACAGGGAACATCTCACGGGGGCCCCAGAACGCTGGGCGAGCAACACGGTGATGGGCACTATGTCATCAACATCCAGGCGGCCGCCGAATGCTCCGCCTACAAGCCGGCACACGACGCGCGCGGAGTCTGGGGTCAGGTCGAAGTGCGCCATGAGGAAGCTGCGGACAGTGAACAGGGCCTGGGTCGGCAGCCACACGGTCAGCTCCCGGGCGTCGCCCCACATGCATGTGACCGAAAGGCCCTCCAGCATGGCGTGGCGCTGCGCGGGCATGGCGTAGACGCTCTCTAACGTCCTATGCGCCCTACTCAGTTCGCCGGCGATGTCCCCTCGGGCCTCGACCGTGCCGAGCACGACGTTCGGCCGCCCAGGTTGGACCGCCGGAGCGTCCGGCAGTATGGCGTCTTGCATCCGTACGACGTGCGGATACTCCTCGTATTCGACTTGCACGTGGCGCAAGGCGTCCTCCGCGATCGCGTCCGACACGGCGCTGACCGCCGCCACGTATCCGCCGGGATGCCAGCGGCGCGAGCGGGGGGTCTCCACCCACTCGCCCGGGTCAAGCACACTCCACACGGCTCTTACACCGGGAACCGCCGCCGCGTTGGTAGTGTCCACGCTCAGGATCGCAGAATTTGGATGCGGGCACGTCAGTAGGCGGGCGTACAGCATGCCGTCCGGGCGCACGTCGCCGGCGTACTTGGCGCGTCCAGTTACGAGTTCCAGGCCGTCGATGCGCGGAGTGCGCTTCGTCATATGCCGCATCTCTTCGATGGGCTTCCAGCGGTCTGCCATACGGCCTCCCATACGTACTCCCGAGGTGACGCGCGTCGCATCGTATCGTGGCGGCGAGCCTGATACAATGAGGTCGCCCCAAAACGAGTTTGTGCGCTGAGGACACGTCCCGGCAGACGGCGGGAAGCGGGCGCCTGATCGACACGGCGTACGGATGCCAGTCGCCCGCGTGTCCCATGACGCTTGCCGCTTCGCCGCGCCGACTTTATCCTCACCGTGGATGTCCGAGCTCACGCAGGGAGAGGAAGCATGCGTTACTCAATGACACTGGCCTTCATCGCGGCGGGTCTGGTTGCAGCGGCATCGAACGCGGCTGACGATCCCGAGTTCACGCTCAGCATCGGCACGCTCGTCATCGACGGCGAGAAGGACGCGGGAATCGCCGACAAGTCCACCGAATTCAACCTGGACGTACGCATCAACCACGCTGGCGGAGGCTTGGACCCCGACAGCGACTACGACGTCTACGTGTCCTACGACGCCCGCGCGCTGTACTTCGCGTGCGACGCCGACGACGACGTCACGCTATCGTCCGACGTCGCGGAAGCCGACTACCGCGACTCCGACTACATCCGCTTCTACTTCGCCACCGAAGAGGACTTCGAAGGCGTGCAGACGTTCACTGAGAACCACTACGTCTTCGTGTGGACGCCGCTGGACAAGAACGACGGCTGGGGCGAGCCGCAACTGCGCGAGGTGAGCAGCACGGCATTCGGTGGCGCTGGGCACCTCGACCTTGACGGCGGACTCGCCGCCGACCACGTGACCTCGGCCAGCGGCGCCACGGCCGATGGCTGGTACATCGAGGCTGCCATCGACTGGGAAGTCCTCGGCGTCGACCCGACCGAAAGGGAACTGCTGGGGCGCATCGTCGGTATCATGTTCATCTCAGGGGACACGGACGTAGACGACGAGGGGCCGGCCGTGCAGGAACGCGAAGGCGAGGCGCGCATCGCCAGCGACGAGACCCAGCAGGGAGGCTACTGGAGCTCCCCCGACCACTTCCGCGTGGCAGAACTCGAAGACGGCAACCTTGCCGTGGACGCGCGTGGGAAGGCCGCTCTTGCATGGGGCGCGCTGAAGTCGGGCCAGTAGTCGCGTAGCGTCCAGTGGCTACGGTTCATCGCCGCAGTCGATACGCGAATACGTCCGGCGACGTGTCGAACGTCACGCTGTCTCCTTCCACGGAGTAGTGGACGCCGCCGACGCTAGCGCCGTCTTCGTCGAGGGCGTCGACGCCGGACACGGTCGGGTCGAGTCCAAGCGCGTCCATGTGGAGAACCAAGCGGAAGGCAGCGCTGTTCGGCAGCGGAACAACGACGCGCGCAGTCCGCAAGAGTCGGAACGCGCCGTTCGTTGCCGCTGACCCGAAGTCTACCATCTCGCGCGACAGGTTGAGCCGGTCGGACGCGCCGTCGCGCGGAGGGGCGACGTGCGTCGCGGCTGTCCACGTCTCCTCACTGGCCTCGAGGACGAGTTCGCCGCCGTCCTGACGTCCAGAGCCGTCCCGGCGGCCCTGTAGGCGTAGTCGGCGGCCGCCCTGCTCCGGCTGGTAGATGCCGAACCGGACACCGTACGTCCGCGTCGCGGCCATTCCCGCGGGAGCGTCCTCTGGGAGGGTAGCGTCAGCGACGACGTCATAGATCCCAGGGCGCGACCGGTCTTCCGACGTCAAGGGCACGGCTCCCTGGAACGCGATCTCCTCGCCTCCCGGGGATGTGTCGGCGTTCGTGAAGTGGAGGAACGGTCGCCCTGGCGCGTCGACGGCGCTGTCTACCGTCCACCGCATACGCAGTCGTAGGCGACGCCCTTCGAGCACCTCGACATCGACCACCTCGGCGCGGATGGGCACGCCACCGAAGTGCTCAGGAGGTCGCGCGTCGAAGAAGAACGCGTCCGGCGTCTCCGACCAAGCAGCGATCTTGCCGTCGAGGCGCTCAATGGCGGCGCGGGAGTCGGCCGATTGCGCGTAGAAGCCGTAGGGTGGGAGCGCGTGCCCTGCGACCCCCCAATCCGTCCCGCCACGGTTCACGTGGACCACGGCGTCCTCGCCGAACCGCACCGTCTGCCGGTGGATGTCGTCGCCCACGAACTGATGTTGCGTCATCTCGCGGTCGGCGAGTTCCGCGCACAGCCCGTGTAGAAGCCAGTAGGTCATCACGGCGCTGCGGTTGTACGGCCCGTCGCACATAGGGTTGCGGCCCCCGAGGACGGTCATCGTGAGGTAGTCGTCAGAGCCGTAGCCGTGTAGCTCGCGCGTCCCATCGCCCTGATACCTGTTCCCCAAGCCGCCAGCCATGAGCGCGAAGTAGCCGTGCGTCACCATGTCGTGCCACGGGACGCGCTCGCCGTCCGCTGCGGGCAACTTCCAGGACCACGACCCGCTCGCCGAGCCGTCGGCGGGCGTCCATCCCATGTGATCGGCCTGCGCGGCGTCGAGATGCCCGATCAGGGCGTCGTGCCCCGCCTCGCCGATCATCGGCGCGCCGCGGAAGCGTTCGCGGGCGATGTCGAACGTCTCGCCCCACCGCTTCACGGACTCCGTCTTCGGGAAGAACGCGCCGTCCTCGTCGTAATAGTCACGCGGCGTGATGGCGCTGAACACGTCCACGAAGTAGCTCGTCGGGGCGACACCGTCCCGAATCGCGGCGAGGTTGGCTTCCATCCACGGCTGGTACGCGTGGGACAGCCACCGGTAGCTCTGCGCCTCGCGGCCCTTGTTGTACCAGGCGCGCTGCGGCGTGCCGTTGCGGTTGAAGATGACGTGCCTGTACGAGAAACCGGGGGCGTCGGGGTAGAAGTCGATGTAGTTGTCGTGCGGGGCGAAGAGGATGCCGGCGCGCTTGCAGGCGTCCACCATCGCCTGGAAGTCGTCGCCGTCGCCAGCGGGCGGGTAGATGTCGGGGAGGCGGTAGTCGTATCCCCAGCGCTGCCAGACGTGCTTCACGAAGACGGCGTCGGTCAGTCCGTAACGCGCGGCGCGCTCTATGTCCGTTGCCGCGCGGGCATAGTCTCCGCCCCACTGATCCAGGCACATACGGCCGCTGATCTTCGACAGGCTGGCGGGGGCTCGCAGGCCTGCGACCGCTCGGTAGCGACGCGCGGCGTCGAAGGCGCCTGCCGTCGATGGGACAAGCGTCCACGTGACGTCGTGGCTCGCTTCGAGGGTCGCCAGCCGGTCCTGCGGGTCGTGGACGAGCGCGTCCGGCGGGATATCCGTCGCCTGCACCACGCTGGCGCCGTTCTCGAAGTCGAACCCCACGAACGAGGTCGACAGGTTGAACCCGTTGTAGACCAGCCGGAGCGCGCCCGGCTCGACGAGCACGTTCCCGTGGCCGGCGTAGAGTCGATACACGTCCTGGTTCGACGGGCCGAGGGAGATGTGCGTGATGCGCGGGCGATCCGCGTCGCCCGCCTCGAACCCGCCCAGGGAGAAGCGCACGCGGAGCGCGCCACCTTCCGTCCAGACGCGCTGACGGAGGGTGAATTCGCGATGCCCGTCGCGCACCGGCAAGGCCCACGTCTCTCCGCGCGTCTCCAACGCGCCGTAGGCGAAGCCGCTCCGCCAGTCGCCGATGCGCCGCCCGTCGACTCCTATCCTGAAGCCGTGGTACGTGACCTCGCCTGGGTCCACCGCCAGGCTTAGCAGTCCGTCCACGATCCCGTGGCGTCCTGGCTGTACGGCTGCAGCGGCCTGGTCGGACATGCGCAGCGCGTTGTTCGCGCCCTCGCCACGCAGAGCTGCGTGGGCCTTCGCTTCGACGGGCTCCACCTGGCTGGGGTCGCGCCCTTGCCTTTCCTCCGGCGTCACGCCCGCGACGAGAACGGGGTCGCCCCAGAAGGCGGCGTCGCAGGTCGTGTTGCGCTCTGGGCCTGGATGCGTGACGAGCCTGATGTGGACGCGCTTCCCTGCGAAACTAGTCAGGCTGATGCGGGCTGGCTCCCAGCGCTTTGCGTCTGAGAAGCGGCTCCACTCGCGCGCCATCTCGCCACCGTCCCCGACGCCAGCCCACACCTCGAACAGCACCCCATCGCTGGGCGGCTCGGTTTCTGGGTCGTGGTCCCGGATCGCCGTTGCGAAGTCGAGGACGATGGGTCCGGCTGCTGGTAGATCGACCGTCCACTCGCTCCACACCGAACCCCAACCTGTCCGCCACGGAGGATGCACGGTCAAGGCAGCGCGACGGTCGCCGCGCGAAGCCGCCGCATGGCCGACGCTCGTCCCTGTCGCGTCGTCCGTGCCTGCCCATCCCACAGGTCTGTGTGTCGTTTCGCCGTCGTCACCGACGCGGAACGCGACGCGCGCGGGAGAATCCAGAAGGCTGAGGCGGCCCGGCGCGAGCAGCGCGTAGGCCTCTGGCAGCGCTCCCTCAGTTCGAGCGCGCGCGACAGCGTCGCGGGGGATCTCCACCACATGCACGGCGTCTAGCGCCTGTTCGCCCGGTGGCGTGTCGATCGTGGCGCGGGCGCGTATGGGGTAGTGCGCGGCATGTGTTCCCTCGCCCGCTACGCACACAAAGTGGAACTCCACCCGCTCGCCAGGCTGGGCATCGGACCACTGTGTCGCGTCGCCGACGACGCGCCAAGTGTCAATGACCTCCAGGGTCACGCTGACGCGGGCCGAGCCGCTGTCGCCGCGGCCCTCATCGCGACTGACCGTGACGACGACGGGGATGTCGACGCCCAGCGCCTCGACCGTCGGGACCGGCTGGATCGCGAGCGTATACCCGTCCAACGTCGCCACGGGTGGACTGAAGGTATAGGCCGACGCAGCCAGGAACAGCAGCGGAGTCAGTGCCAGCATCGGGTCGCGCCTTGGGGGTGCATGGGACCGGACACGTTACGACGTATAGCCAATGCGCGCGCCCGGGCAAGCGGCTACCAGCCGAGAGCTCGGAGCGTCGCCTTGCGGAGTTCAGTCCTGCGCGCTGGCGCCTGCACGTGGCCTCGCTCGTGGGGTTCGCGAGGCGTCCAGTATTCATCGCCTACGTAGATTTCCAGGTGCAGATGCACGCCGGCCGTGGAGCCCTCGTCAGACGTGCCGGTGTTCCCAGCCGCGCCGATTCGGCGGCCACTACCGACGTACTCGCCCACGTGTAGCTCACCGACCTCTTGGAGGTGCGCGTAGATGCTGAGGACGGGCGACCCCGCTTCCGTGTCGCCGTGGTACAGCCACACCTGGCGGCCCCGCAGCTTGTCGAGGATGTCACCGTACGTTGGGTCCGCGCCCACGCCCATCTCGCCGGGCGTGCCGCCTACTTTGCGGCAGCGGTCGAGCATGGCGCCGCGGTACTCGGGCGCCAGGCGCGTGTAGTCGACGTCCGCGCGGATCACGAGGCCGGCAGCGACGGGATAGACGGCTTCGCCCAGCTCCACGCCGTAGAAGTCCGTGCCCTGGTGTACGCCGTGGCGGTAGGGCCTCGGGTCGCCCGGGGTACGGATCACGTCGGGCGTGAGAGGCACGCGCAGCGGCAGAGCCCACGTGGCGCCCAGATCCCGGGCCGTCGTGTTCGACACGTCTGGCAGCGGCAGGTCTCTCGCGCGCATGCGTACGAGTGCGAGGACATCCGACACGTGGGCGGTCGGGCCGGCGAAGGCCTGGCAGCAGCACGCGAGCGCGAGACCGGCGGCCATGAGTCCGCGATGCACGCTCATACCTGTATCTGCAATCCGTCGTACGCGAGTTCGATGCCGTCAGGGAGATCGGCGCTGACCGCGTCGTGATCCACGTCGTGAGTCATGTGCACGAAGTACGTCTGGCGCGCGCCGATCGACTGAGCGACCTCGACCGCCTGGTCGATGCTGAAGTGCGTGGAATGCGGTCTCTCTCGTAGCGCGTCCAGCACCAGCACGTCCAGTCCCTGGAGCCCCGCGATCGTCTCGTCGGGGACGTGGTTGCAGTCCGTGGCATAGGCAAAGCGATCGACGCGGAATGCGGTCACGGGGAGAGAGCCGTGCATCACGATGAGGGGCGTAACTGTGCGTCCCAGCAGCTCGAACGGCCCGTCCAGGGGAGCGAGATCCAGCTTCGCGGTACCTCCGCCCTCGGACCTCGTCTCGAAGATGAAGTCGAAGACGTGGCGGATACGACTCAGTGTGAACCGGTCAGCGTATGCCGGGATGGGGCCGCCGCGCTTGAAGCAGAACATGCGCAGGTCGTCCAGGCCATACAGGTGGTCGACGTGGGAATGCGTGTACAGCACCGCCTCGACGTGCGTCACCTTGTGCCGTAGCATCTGCTCGCGAAAGTCAGGCCCCGTGTCGATGACCACGTTGTTGTCATCCCACGTCAGCATGACCGACACCCGGCCGCGGGGGTTCTTCGGGTTGTCGGACGTGCAGACAGCGCAATCGCACGCGATGACGGGCACCCCGGTGGACGTGCCCGTGCCGAGAAACGTGACTCCCAGCGAGCCGACGGGCGCGGAGTCCGGTTCAGTAGCTGCATCTGCGGTCAATCGTCACCCCGTTCCAGCGGCGGCGCGCCTACGGCATCGCGCCACAAGTCGTTCCAACGCGTCGAGCGTCTCGTCGACATGCTCGACGGTATTCCCCCGTCCAAACGAGAAGCGTAGCGTACCTCGCGCCAGGTCGTCACCGATCCCCATCGCCTGGACGACGTGCGACGGCTCCATGGAGCCAGACGCGCAGGCGGATCCCGTCGAGAGGCAGATGCCCTCCAGGTCGAACCCCAGGACGAGACTCTCACCCTCGACATCCTCGAACGACAGGTTTACCGTGCCGGGAAGGCCGTCCTCGAGGGAGTTCACGCGCACGCGCTCGATTCGGCTCGTCACCCCAGCGACAAACGTGGACGCCAACCCGGACGTGACGCGTCGGCAGTCTTCCATGTCCTCACACGCGACCTCGAGCGCCCGCGCCATGCCGACTATTCCCGCCACGTTCTCCGTGCCTGCCCTCAGGTTGCGCTCGTGCGCGCCACCGTGGTGGAAGCGGGCCAACGGCGTGCCGTGCTTGACGTAGAGGGCGCCGACGCCCTTCGGCCCACCGAACTTGTGCGCCGACAGCGACAGCAGGTCCACCCCAAGCGCGCGAACGTCGACTGGCGTCTTGCCCACCGTCTGGACCGCATCCGTGTGGAATAGCGCGCCACGCTCGTGCGCCACGTCGGCGGCACGGGCTATCGGCTGGACCGCCCCGGTTTCGTTGTTGGCGTGCATGACGCTTACGATGACGGTGTCGGAGCCGACCGCCGCGCGCAGGTCATCAACGCTTACGCGCGCACAGTCATCGACGCCGACGACGGTCAGGGCGTGACCCTCGCGGCCGAGCGCCTCTGCGGTCTCAAGTACGGCGTGATGCTCGATCGCGGTCGTGACGACCGCGGAACGGCCGCGCGCCGCGCCTTCCCGCGTCACCCCTTGAAGCGCAAGGTTGTTCGACTCCGTGCCGCCGCTCGTGAAGATGACCTCGGACGACCGCGCCCCGATGGCCGCTGCCACCGAGTCCCGCGCGACCTCAATGGCGTCACGCGCCTCACGGCCGAAGCGATGCATGCTGGAGGCGTTGCCGTGATGCGTCGTCAGGTACGGCGTCATCGCCTCGAACGCTTCGGGCAGCAGCGGCGTTGTCGAGTTGTGGTCGAGATAGATCGTGCGCGTCAACTCAGGCTCGTCCCCAACCGGCTTTCCAGGAAGATGCGGTAGATGTCCTCAAACAGACGAACGTCCGTCAGGGTGTCCGCGCCCGAGGAGTCGACGGAGCCTCCGTCGGCAACGCGTTCTATGAAGTGCTCCGCCTCGCGCTTGTATGCCCAGGTCCACCGCGGCTTCGCGACGGGGCGCGATATAGTCTGTTCGTCGCCAGCGCGGTAGATCTCCACCTCCGCGGGCGTGTTCTTAAGGAGCAGGGGCGGCGCCCACGTGTGGACCCAGCCGTGCCGGAAGTATACCTGCGTGTGCTCGTCCCAGCGGTAGTGACTGACCGAGCCGGTCTCCAGGACGACGCGCGTGCCAGCCATATCGAAGATCGTGACGCCCTCGTAGCCGTCGTCATTGAGATCCACCACGCGGACGGTCACGTCGTCCCCTGCGTCCAGAAAGTAGCGCAGCAGGTTCACGTTGTGCGTGTATTGCTGCAAGTAGCCGAGGTACGGGTTGACCCAATCGTCGGGGAGCCACTCGGGCGTGACCGCCGGCGCGGAGGGCATGGACTCGTCAGTCGAGTCCATCGGCGTGTCGAGGTTGCATATCCAGTCGCCGCAGAAGCCGTGGTTGCGCGCGTAGGTCAGCGCCCCGAGCTCGTCGCTCTCGCGGAAGGAGCGTATCTGGTCGCGCATGAGGACGTTGCCGGCGTCGTAACGCTTCATGTAACCGACCATGAGCGTCTTGCCCGTGGCCTCCGCGGCGCCCACGACCGCCTCGCCCTGCTCCACGGAGACCGCCATCGGCTTCTCCATGAAGACGTGTTTGCCCGCTGCGAGCAGGTCGCGCGCGATGTCGCCCTGCAACGAGAATCCTGCGGACACCGCAACGGCATCGACTTGGGGATCGGCGGCGAGTTCCTCGTGCGACGCGTAGAGCGTGGGGATGCGCAGCCGGTCGCGCACGAGCGCCCCCAACCGAGGTCGGGCCTCGGCGACCGCGACAAGCTCGCATTCGGGGATGCTCATGAAGTTGGGGATGTGCACCTTCTGCGCCATGAAGCCGCACCCCACGTAGCCCAGTTTGACCCGTTCGGCCATTGCCCCGCATACTCCCTGCCGCGTCGACGGCTATTCGTGTGTGTGAGACGCGCTTGGCAACTGTATCGCAAACCACGGCCACGTTCACGCGACGCTCCCCACACCGCTCCCGTCGGAGGCCGCGCACATGTCCGCCGAAGAGCTCCTCGCGCAGTACCTGGCGCGCATGGAACCGCGCTACGACCCCGAAGCGAGGATGACGACCGACGTCATTGGCGGGATCGGCTATCACACCGCGCTGACGCCGGGCACGCCGGTGCACTCTACCCGGGATTCGTTGCGGTACGGTCACCAGTTGCTGATGAGCGACTCCCGGAGCCATCAGGACCGCGCCCACGAGGTCATCCGCAAGGTGATCTCGTTGCAGGATACCGACCCGGACAGCGCCACCTACGGTATATGGTCGTGGTATCTCGAAGAGCCGCTCGAAGACATGCGACCGCCCGACTGGAACTGGGCGGACTTCCTCGGCGCCACGCTGGCGACGATCCTCGCGCGGCTCCCTGACCGCGTGCCCGCGTCCCTCGCCGAGGAGATGCGCGCGTCGCTCGGACACGCGGCCGCCGCCATCGTGCGACGCGATGTCGGCCCGGGCTACACCAACATTGCCATCATGGGCGGCGGAGTGACGGCGGCGGCGGGCGAGTTGCTGGCCGACGACGCGCTCCTCGTCTACGGCCGCGAACGGCTCCGCAAGAGCGTGGAACACGCGCGGTACCATGGGAGCTTCAACGAATTCAACAGTCCTACGTACACGTTCGTAGCGTTGGCCGAACTGGAACGCCCGCTCGCGATCGTACGCGACTCAGAGACTCGTGAGCACGCGGAGTCGCTACGCCGTTTCGCCTGGGAATCCATCGCGGCGTACTACCATCCGGCTACCGCGCAGTTCGTCGGGCCGCAGAGCCGCGCGTACAGCGACTGGCTGCCGGAGTCGACGGCGGCGAAGCTCGTGAACGGCACGGGTCTGGCTCTGCCCTACCGCGCCTCGGACGGCGCTCTCGCCGCTCCCCGACCGGACGCGGGAGAGCCGCCCCTGTTCCCTTCGTTGCCCTGCCCGGAAGACATACGTCGCCGCTTCGAGGCGCTCCCCGTTACCCCTTACGAGCGACATCAGACGCTGATCCGCGAGAAGGATGCCGCGCGGTCCACGACCGGCTCCACGTGGCTAGACGAGGACGCCTGCTTGGGTTCGATGAACCGCGGGTACTTCTGGACCCAACGCCGCGTGCTACTCGGCTACTGGCGAACCGACGAGGACGCAGCGGTCTGTTTGCGGCTGCGCTTCCTGCACGATGGGCGCGACTTCGCGTCGGCAACGGTTGAGAACGCGCAGGCTGGCCCGGCGGTGTTGACACGGTTCGGCACGCGACCCGACGGCGGCGACTGGCACGGGCAGCTCGACCGGCCCGAGGACGGCGTCTTCCACGCGGAGTCGTTCCGCGCGCGGTACCAGCTTCAGGGTGTCGGCGTCTCGGCCTGCCAACTGAACGCGAGCACGTTCGCCTTGCGCGCCGGACATCGGGAAGCTGTGGTACACGTGCTGCCCGGCGTCTACTTTGGCCACGACGTGCGGTGGGAGTGCGGCCAGTCTGGAGACGTCGCCTATGTAGATGCCGTGTGCTACGAAGGCCCGCGCGCGGGGTTCGACTTCCACAACCCCAGCCGCGTGCGCGTTGGCGCCGGGCTGCACCTGCGACGGGTGGACGCCAACGGGCACGTGGCGGCGCCCGTTCGCAACGACACCGATGAACTGCGGCTTCACTGGCCCGCCTTCGGGCTCGCGATGGATTGAACCAGCCCAGCGTTCCCCGCGTTGGCGTGTTCGTCGACCAGGTGCTAACCTCGTTTCAGGAGGCGAAGCCATGATCCACGCAGGCGCGGTCACGGTCGCGATGCTACGACGCAAACGGCAGCTCGCCCAGGAGATGATGCAGCGACGGGAGGCGGAGCGCGGCGCTCGGCCAACCGCTCCGCTGCCCCGGACGGTCGTGGCGCGGCCACACGGCCCATCGTATTGGCGGTTCATCGCCAGCGAGTTCCGACATCTCGGGGCAGCGATCGGTCGACTCGCCCGTAAAACGCGCCGCCCATAGCGACTCCCCTTCGCGCCCAACGCCTGGCGGAGGGCGCATCGAGCGGGCGGCCCCGCGAGCGACGTTACCGACCCAATTCCGAGAGCATGCCGTCGCCGCCCGGTGGCGGACGCGGCCCGCAGTGCGAGCCAATCACTTCCCAGCGGACACGGTCTCCGCCATCGACCTCGACCGGGTCAGCGATCGGCCCGTCCTGGGTTGCGAGCGATCCGCCTCGCGCGCCCAACGGTCGGGCTCTCGTTGCCGAGGCATCTGTCGCACCCCATGCTGACAGACCGTACTCCGCCCTGCGGCTCAGCACGGATCCACGGCTGGTCTTTCGCATTGCCGCTGGCGCGACCCGTCAGCAGGCGTTAGACTGACCCCAGCTGGATTCTACACGCCTGGCATGTAGCGCAACGAGGGCAAATGGCTCGTGCGCGTCGCGAGGTCAGCGCGATGAGCGGCGCGGGCTACACAGGCGGAGACCGTCGCCAGCGCCTTCGGGCGAGCGGTGGCAGCGAGGCGAGGCCATAGCATGACAACGCGGCGGAGCGGGAGCAGGCTCGGTAGGGAGCACGCGCGGTACGCGCTGCTGGCCGCCCTCTACTGCTTGCTCAGCGCGACCGACGCCACGGCGACCCAACCCAAGCCGATCGGCCGCCTCGGCCTACCGGGCGTGCGCTCCATGGTGTATGCCCCTCGCGGCGACCTCATCGGGGTGTGTACCGGCAACATCGCTGATTCCCTCCCCGACGCCCAGGTGATCGACGCCGCAACGGGCAAGCCGGTCGTCATGTTCCCGTTCATCCCACCGACGCCCACCAGCTCCTTCCCGGGCTATAGCAGAGGCATCGGATTCTCCCCGGATGGCGCGACCGCGGCGGCCGGTACGACCGAGGGCTACGTTAGCCTCCTGGACATCCAGACCGGTCGCGAGGTCGCCAGACTGCCAAAGCCTGACCGCCTCGTCCACTCGTTGGCGTTCAGTCCTGATGGCGAGACGCTGGCTGGGGGTTGGCGGGGTCTCGACCTGTGGGATCTGACCCGGCCGGAGGCTGACCCCGTGTCCGTGGCCGACGGGACCGTCTACGACGTGGCTTTCAGTCCGGACGGTACGACTCTCGCGAGCGCGCGCAGCGACGCCACGGTGACCCTATGGGACACCGCGACCCGACAGGAGACCGCCTCTCTGGCGGGCCATACGGATGCGGTCAACACCATCGCATTCGATGGCGGCGGAGGCCTGCTCGCGACTGGCAGCGATGACCACACTATCAGGCTGTGGGATCTTGCGAGCCGGGCCGCGATGGCGACGCTTGCAGGGCACGACGACGCGGTGACTTCAGTGGCATTCAGCCCCGATGGTCGGTCGCTCGTAAGCGGCAGCCGCGACCACACCATCAAGCTTTGGGATGTCGCGTCGGGTCGCCAGACAGCTACGCTCGTTGGACACGACGGGCCCGTTGTCATGGCGGCGTTCAGTGAGGATGGCGCGTCTCTGGTGAGCGGGCATTCGGGCCCGTGGAGTCATTTCCCGGGGGACATCCCTACGGGCCCGCGCATGCGACGCTGGGATCTGGCGACTCAAAAAGTGGCTGACGCCTTCGGGGATTACTTCGCCCACGTCAGCACGCTCGCGTTCAGCCCGGACGGGAGCATCCTCGCCGCCGAGGGTTGGGAGGAGGAAATCGTCCTATGGGATGTTCCCTCGCGGAGGCGCGTCGGCACGCTCGCCGGCGCCATTCGGCTGGGCACGCTGGAGTTCGCTCCCAACGGATCGACACTCATGGCTGCGACCGACGGGGGAGTGAGAGCCTGGGACGTCGCCCGACGGCAGGAGGTACCAACCGTCGAGGCCGGCGAAGTATTTGCCCTCACCTTTACGCCGGATGGCAGCGGCCTCCTGACGGCGGGCGAGCATATCGTCCTGTGGGATGTCGCGTCGGGGCGGAAGGTCGCTACGCTTGATGGACACGCGGAGCGGAACACCTCCCTGGGCGTCAGTCCTGACGGCACGGTCCTCGCCGCGGGCGATGCGGACCACATCACACGCGTGTGGGATCTGGACCTCGTGCGACGAGCGGGTGGCGCGACCGGACCTGATGTTCCGCTGCGGGCGGAACTTGCCCAACTGCGTGGGCACACACAGCATGTCACGGGTCTGGAGTTCACGCTCGACGGGCGCCTCCTGGCGAGCGGCAGCCGAGACGGAAGCGTGCGAATCTGGGACATGACCACTGACGCAGAGATCGCCAACCTGGATGCGGCGGGCCGGTCAAGAGCCCTCACTCTGAGCCCCACCGGTCGGCTCATGACTAGCGTGGGGTACGGGGAAGCCACCCGACTGTGGGATGTCCCGTCGTTCCAGGAGATAGCGACCGTAGGGGGGCACCGTTATCCGTTCATATTCGCGTTAGAGTTCAGCCCGGACGGCACGCTCCTGGCCTCCGGCGGCGACGGGGTGCTCCTGTGGGAGATCGCCGACGCCTCCGTCGTGGCAGCGACGGTGGACGCAAGAGGCAAGACCGACTCGAGGTGGGGGTACATCAAGCAGACGGCGGCGACCCCAAGCAGCACGACCGTCCTCCCCAACTACCCCAACCCGTTCAACCCCGAGACGTGGATTCCCTTCGACCTGAGCGCCGCCGCCGAGGTTACGATCTCGATCCACGACACCGCAGGCCGCGTCCTCCGGCGGCTGGACCTCGGCGCGCGGCCCGCAGGCGCGTACCGCGCCCGACACCGGGCCGCATACTGGGACGGCCGCAACGGACAAGGTGAGGAGGTCGGCAGCGGAGTGTACTTCGCGGAGCTGGTAGCGGGGAGCCATAGGAGCGCTCGACGTATCGCGCTACGGAAGTAGGGAGCTGAGGCAGATGCATCTTGGACGGCCGTCAGTTTCGGCGAGCGCCTACACCACGTTGATGGCGGTGGGTGGGTGGCGGTCTCTCCTTCTCGTGGCTCTGTTCGTTCCATCCCTTGCCGCGCACGCCGCCACTGAGGAGATCACCGCCGTTGGGCGTATCGGCCTGTACAGGCCCGGCGCCATGCTCTACCTGCCACTGGGCAATCTCCTCGTCGTCGGTACCGGCTACGGCGAACTGCAGGTAATCGACGCCGGGAGCGGAAGGCCCATCCGTCTGCTCAAGGGCCCGCTCTACAGCCCTGCGTTCAGCGCCGACGAGGCCACGATGGCTGCCCCCGGGCCGCTGTATTCAGACTACATCACCCTCAGAGATGCCCGCTCCGGCAAGGAGATCGGGAGACTTCAAGGGCGCGGCCGCTCGCTGGCGTACAGCCCGGACGGGAAGTCCATTGCTGGCGTCTACGCCGGGTACGACCCGGACGGTGAGCCCCTTGCCGGCAGCTTCCACGAGGTCGCCCTATGGAGTGTCGCGGCACGTCGAAAGGTAGCTGTGCTTGGCGTCCACAGGCGCGCGCGTTCCGTTGCTTTCAGCCCGGGAGGCGATGTCGTGGCGGCCGCTGGCGGCGACGATACCATCAAGCTTTGGAGTGTCGGATCACGACAAGAGATCGCCACGCTTGTCGGTCACACCGGCGGGGTCAACTGCCTGGCGTTCAGCCCAGACGGCGGTACACTCGCCAGTGGCGGCGATGACACTGCTAGGCTGTGGAACCTCCGCGACCGGCTACAGGTCGCGACGCTCGCCGGCCACACGGGCGCCGTCCGCTCAGTGGCGTTCAGTCTGGACGGTCAGACGCTTGCGACGGGCGGTGATGACCACTCCGTCAGGCTTTGGGACGTTGCATCGGCGCGCGCGACCGTGGCGCTGGCTGGCGGCACTGAAGGCGCGGTCATCATGGTGGCATTTCGGCCAGACGGCGGCTCTCTCATCAGCGGCAGCATGCTAGGCACGGATCCCAAGCCTACGGCGGACGCCGTAAGAGTCTGGGATCTCGCGTCCCGCCAGCAGATCGACTCGTTCGGGCCGCCGATCTCGCGTGTGAACAAGCTGTCGTTCAGCCCGGACGGGCAGACGATCGCGACCTCTGGAGGACAGACGGGCGAAGTCGTATTGTGGGATATCGCGTCAGGGCGGCGTGTGGACACCCTCTCCGACGCGGAGAACGCGCTGTATGACCCCGTGTTCAGCCCGGATGGGAGAGTGCTTGCAGCCGGTGGCTCCACGGGCGTCACGCTGTGGGATGTGGCGACACGGCGGCCAACCGGCCGCCTGCCAGGATACGGCCCTCCCGCCTTCACACCGGACGGACAGCTGCTCGCGATCGGCAGTAGGGACCAGGCCGTGACGATCTGGGATGTCGCGTCACGACGGCGCCTCGCCACAGTCGTCGGACACGCTGACGCGACCTACTCGGTGGCGTCCAGCCCAGACGGCAGCATTCTTGCCGCAGCCAGCATGAACGGCGAAAGGAGCGCGCCCAACGCGGTCTGGCTCTGGGACGTCGCCGAGGTCCTCAACGCGGCGCGCGCGATCGGAACTGATGTCGCCATGGCAGCGGAGTACGCGCGATGGCATGGACACGAACAGGTCATCCTCGATCTTGAGTTCAGCCCGGACGGACGGCTCCTCGCAACTGGAGGCCGCGACCTGACGACCAGGCTTTGGGATGTCGCCGCCAGCAGGGAGGCGGCCGTTCTTGATGCGCCCGACAGATCCCGGGCGATTTCGTTCAGCCCGGACGGCCGGATGCTGGCAAGCATTGGCAACTTCGGTACCGGGACGGTGTGGGACGTCGCATCGCGCCAGGAAATCGCGACTCTCACGGGTCCCGATGGCAGCTTCCAGCACGCCTTGGGATTCAGTCCAGATGGCACGCTTCTGGCGGCTGGCGGAGATGGCGTGTTCCTTTGGTCGATTTCTGATGTCCCGACCGACGTCCCGACCGCGGTGGAGGCACAGGGGAAGGCACAAGCCACTTGGGCGCAGACGAAGCGTGACGGTCTCGCGCCGTATGCGACCGCCGCCCTCCCCAACTACCCCAACCCGTTCAACCCGGAGACCTGGATCCCCTTCGACCTGAGCGGCGCCGCCAACGTGACCGTGTCGATCTACGATTCCGCCGGGAACCGCGTGCGCTACATGGACTTGGGTCAGCGCCAGCCCGGCGCGTACCGGACGAAGGACCGGGCCGCGTACTGGAACGGGCGCACGGACGAGGGCGAGGCGACGGCAAGCGGCGTGTACTTCGTCGAGCTGACGGCAGGCGCGCACCGAGAGACGCGACGCATCGTCATGCACAAGTGATTCGCGCCGATCCGCAGGTCGCAGGCAGCAGGGCTCTGGCCGCGACGATCACGACGGCTGCTATCGTATGCCGCGCCGCAATCACCTGACCGCCTCTCGCTGAGGCTGACGCCACTGGCACGCCATAGGGCGGCTTCGCCAGACTGATGCAGCGCCAGCGGACGCGTCCCTTCCCCCTTCGGAAGGGGAAGGCTAGTGTTACAACCGCAGGTTGGCGCTACGTCTACAGTGGGATGTCCGGGCGAGCCAGCGT
>CAYYPK010000066.1:0-29654 GCA_964473525.1 uncultured bacterium | reverse complement strand
ACGTCGTTGATCTCCTGAATCAGCGTGTTCACGCTCACGGTCGCCTCGGTCGCCTGAGCCGTGTCCGCCTGGATGTTCTCGATCTTCTCGCTGATGACCTCGGTGGACCGAGCGGTTTCCTTGGCGAGATCCTTCACCTCGTTCGCGACCACGGCGAACCCACGCCCGACCTCGCCGGCTCGCGCTGCCTCAATCGTGGCGTTGAGCGCCAGCAGGTTCGTCTGTTCGGCAATGGACGTGATGAGCTTGACGACGTCGCCGACCTCGGACGTGCTGTCTCCCAGCTTCTCGATGATCTTGTTGGCGCGGTCCGTCTTGTCGACCGCGTCCGCCGCCATGCGGGACGCCTTGCTGGCGTTGGAGGAGATCTCGCCAATGCTGGCGGTCATCTGCTCGACAGCGGCGGCGATCGTCTGGAGGCTCTCGCTGACGGTTCCAGCGCTGTTGGATACGACGTCCGCCTGGGCGGAAGTCTCCTCGGCGTTGGCTCCCATTTGCTCGCTGACTTCCATCAGCGTGGCAGACGCCTCGTTCACCTTGTCGCCCGTGTCGCGAATAACGCGGAGACTGTCGCGCAAGCCTCGGAGGAAGCCGCGCAGGCCGTCTCCCATGTGGCCGATGGCGTCATCACCGGTCACGGTGACGTCCTGTGTGAGGTCGCCCTCGGCGGACGCCTGCACGACGGTTAGCATCTCGTCGACCTTCTCCTGAAGCGCGAGCGCCTCCGCACGTTCGCGCTCGTTGGCTTCGCGCCGCTCCTCCTCCATCGCGAGGCGTTCGGTGATGAACTCCCACGTCACCATCGCGCCGGTGTACTCGCCGGAGTTGTTGTAGACGGCGGCCATCTGGAGAACCGCCGTCTCGCCACCGATGGTGAGCTGCGCGGTATGCGGCAGGTTCGAGTCGTTGGCGAGGAACCGTCGCTGGTCCGCGATGTTCTCGAGCGACTTCAGCATCGCCGGGTTCATGTACTCAATGATGCAGTCGCGGCTAGCGACCATGATGTTCGTCGGCGCGTTCTCGACGATGCTGCGCGCCTTCGCGGCGTCGTCCGCCTTCCTGGCGGCTTCGCTGATGTCCAGCCACGCTACGACGTACCCGAGGACGTCGCCGTCGGCCCCCGTAATGCGGCTGATATGGGTTTCCAGCGTCGTTCCGCCGAAGGTGAATGTGGCGGTTCGTGGCAGCGACCTGGGATTGGCGAGGATGTCCTCGATCCGTTCCGGGTCCGAGTGGAATCGATGGATGGACCCACCCAGCACGTCCGCGACGGTGACGCCGAATGCCTCCTTCACGTCTGGCTCAATGCTCGTGACGACCTCGACCGCCAGCGGATTGGCGTAGACGAGCTCCATGTCGGTGTTCGCCGCCATGATGGGCGTCTGCACGTGGTCGTACGATTTGCATATCTGCGCGAGCGTCTCCGCCGACCCGGCATTGACGGTCGGCGCGCCCCCGAAGGACGTGGGCTGGCTCTCGCCCGGGCCGGCGACCTGCGGCGTCGAGATCGCATCCACGCGGGTCCGGTCAATGCGGACGGTGCGGCCGTTTGCGTCGAATGGGCTGCGGAACGTGAAGGCGTCCGCTGTCGAACCCTCCTCGTGAAGCTTCCTCTGGCGGGCGATCGCCTCTTCCCAGGTCGGCATGTGATGGTCGTCGACCCACCACACCGTGTACGTGGGGCCGCGTTCCTTCCTGAACCACGCGTCGCGCTTCCGCATGGCGTCTATGTGCAGTCCGTTGTACGTCTCGGCGAAGACGGACTCGAGGTCTTCCCAGAGGGACAACGTGCCGAGAGGATTCCCGTCGTCGAACTCGGGGGTAAGCATCGGCCCCCACCGGTGGTCGTCTGGTCCCTGATGTCGGTCGATGAACCCAGGGGCCGCGTCGATACTCTCGAACACGGGCCCGACCCACTCCATGAGCTCGGCCGCCCCTGCGTTGCCATCGCCAGGTCTGCCAACGATATTGAAGAACGTGTAGACTGCTACGCGGGCCATGGGCATCCTCCCCGTGCTCGATGTCTGCGCTCCGCCTGTCCTACGCGCCGCGTGTGTCGGCGCCGTGCCTGGACGCTCAGATGATCTGGTTCCGAAGTCGCCCTGTAGCGGCGAACCTTAAGATTGTGAGCCCTGTGAGGCCTCCAAATCATCAGGCAAAGCACCCGAAGTTCGGCGCGCTGAGTACGCATTTGGGCTGGGCTGTCAGGTTTTCTCCGCTCACCTGCGGCAGCGTGGGTGGACTGGCCGGAGAACAGCGTCCCAACGACGACCGAATACTGTTGCGTCCACCTCACGGTACGTTTATACTAGTCCATAGATACTATCGAAAGGACGGCCCATCCCATGCGACTACACCGGAAAGGTGGCACATCCCATGGAGATACATGAGAAGCAGCGGAAGATTCTGAACCGCCTAGCGGAGGCAGCCGCGCGGGGAGTCGGTCCGCCGACCATTCTCGAGTTCGTGGAGTTCCTGGGCGTGAAATCGCCCGCCGTGGTGCAATACCACCTGCGGAAACTCCAGGAAGCGCAGCTCATACGCAAGACGCCCGGTAAGAGCCGTAGCGTCACCCTCACGAGCCTCGGCAAGAGCGAGGTGACGCATCGTCCCATACCCGTCCTCGGCGACATCGCCGCTGGCTTGCCCATCCTGGCGCAGCAGAGCAAGAACGCAGCGGACCTTGTTCGCGATCTCACCGGACGCGGTGACTTTGCCCTACGCGTTAAGGGCGACTCCATGAAGGACGCCGATATTCTCGACGGCGACTACGCCATCCTTCGCACGCAACAGACGGCAGATTCCGGCGAGATCGTTGCCGTTCAGATACGCGACTTCGACACCGAGGCGACGCTCAAGGGCTACTACCCCGAGAACGGCCGCGTCCGGTTCGTCGCCGCCAACGACGACTACGAAGACATCGTCATCGACCACGGCGACAACGACTGGGACATCCTCGGGAAGTACGTCGGTAAGGTGCGCTACGACGACGGATACATGCCTGAGGCGTACCGCGTCTGATGTTGTCCTGTGCGTCGTTGTGTTGTGCGCCAACCCCCTTGCAAGGGGGAAGGGAGACCGAATGGCTCCATCAGAGGGATGCCCGATGACGCGCCAGGAGCCTGGCGGAGAAAGACTGCATGAGACGCATACTCACTATCCACGTTCCGGGGATGTACGTCCTCGCCGCGCGCGAGCAGGGATACGATCCCGACGCGCCGCTGGTCGTCGCCCGGAACGACGCCGTCCTCGACGCCTCGCCCGAAGTGATCGCCAGAGGCGTCGAGATAGGCATGCCCATGCACAGGGCGCGCCGACTCGCTGGCGGCGTCCTTATCGCGGAGGAGCCGTCCACCGTCGTCGCGCTGCACGAGCGCGTGTGGAACCTGCTCGCGGCGCACACTCCGCTGATAGAAGTGATCGACTACCACGAGGCAGTCGTGGATCTCACGGGCTGCTTCCGTGGAATGTCGCTCGTCGAGTGCGCCGACGCCGCGCGCGCGGAGATACAGGACGCAGTCGGACTCACCGCGCGCGTAGGGGGAGGCTCGACGTTCACTTCCGCGTGGATAGCGTCTCTTGGCGACGGCTCAGGATTCGTGCCGCGCTGGAAATCCGAGGAAACGCGCCTCATCGCCCACGCGCCGTTGACGCACTGCCCGTTTGTGCCGAAAGACGCGCGGGAGCGTCTGCTGAGACTCGGTCTGAGAATCGTCCGCGACGTGGAGCCGTTCTCGGAATACGAGTTGGCAAAGCTCGTCGGGAAGGGCCTCGCATGGCCTCTGAAGGCGTTCGCGGCGGGTATCGAAATACGCCCGATACAGTCGAACTATCCACCGAAGACGGTCGAAGCGTCCGAGCGGTTCATGCCGCCCACGGACATGGAACCACGGGTGATGGCGTCGTTCCATCGCCTCATCGAGGAAGGGAATGCACGGTTGTCCCTCGAACAGGAGAAGGCGGTCGCGCTGACCGTCGTCGTCGAGTTCGAGGGAGGTGAGAAGCGCGAGGCGAAGACGCGATTCGCGCGGCGCGACGTAACGGCGTCCATGCGCGCGCATCGTTTCGAGCGGCTTCTACGAGAAGTATGGGAAGGGCAGGAGGTGGCGGAATTGTCCCTCGTCTTCGGCGCCATACAGCCCTACGAGGCTGAGCAGACGTCGATATGGGAGGACATCCGGCAGCAGGCGCGCCGCGCCACCGCCGAGTTGATGGAGATGGCAGCGGCGCGCTTCGGCAATCGCTGTCTCGTGCGCGCATCCTCGACGCAGCCAACGTCGAGATTCGCCGCCATGTCGCTCATGGACTCGGGAGTCTGCCCGCTAGGATCGGGCTGGTTCTGCTAGCGCAAGGCACGCGGCCTATCAGGCATCTGTCATTCTGAGCGAAGCGAAGAATCTCGTGGTGCGCCCATACGGAGATTCTTCCTCTCGCTTGTTGATGCCGAATGGCATCGCTCGTCTACGCTCCTCAGAATGACGGTGTCCGAGGGGCTTCGTGGTGTTCCGACCGCTAGCGACTAGCCTTCGCACATAACTATTCACGCGCCACGTCGGGTGCCGAGATCCAATGCCATTCGTCCACCTGCACGTCCATAGCGCGTTCAGTTTTCTGGACGGCGCCTCCGATGTCCGTGTGCTCGCCGACCGCTGTGCCGATCTTGGCATGCCGGCGCTGGCGATCACGGACCTGCACACCGTTGCGGGAGTCATTCGCTTCCGCCACGCGTGCGAAAGGGTCGGCGTGCGTCCCATCGTTGGCGCCGAAATCGGGTTGGACGACGCCTCCCGCCTGATTCTCCTCGCTCGGAACGCCGTGGGCTACGAGAACCTGTGCCGACTCCTCTCGAAGGCGCACCTGCGACACGAACGCGGAGCCCCGCAGGTGGCTTGGGAGTGGGTCGAGGAGCACGCCGAGGGGCTCATCTGCCTGACTGGCTGCGCGCGGGGAGCCGTCCCGCAGGCGGTGGTTCACGGTGACATGGACGGCGCGCGGCGCACTCTCGACCGACTCGTCGCGGCGTTCGGGCGCGACGCGTGCTTCGTCGAGATTCAGCGCCTGGCGTGGCCTGGAGATCGCATCCTGAACGCCGCGTTGCGCGACCTTGCTAGCAGCGCGGGCGTCCGTGTCGTCGCGACGAACAACGTCCACGGCGCCACGCGTGAGGATTTCTACCTACGCGACGTTATGACCTGCATTCGCACGGGCACGCGCATCGACGAGCCGCACCCGGAGCGCCGCATCAACGGCGAGGAGTACCTCAAGGCGCCGGACGTCATGCGTCGCATCTTCGCCGACTGCCCCAAAGCGGTTGGGAACACGCTGCGCGTCGCGGAGATGTGCGAGCCGTTCGTCATTGGAGGTCACGACTTCCTGCCCGACTTCCCCGGTCAGCGTGGCGAGGACGCTGGCAAGGCGCTCACGCAGAAGACGCTCGCGGCGACGATCCAACGCTACGGCGAGGTGCCCAGCGACCTGCTGCCGCAGATCACCCACGAGCTGGAGATCATCATCCGGTCGGGATACGCCGGGTACTTCCTCGTCGTCGAAGACGTTGTGAGATTCGCGCGCGAGAAGGGCATGCGCTACGCGGGGCGTGGTTCGGCGGGTGGCTCCGTCATTGTGCGGCTTCTCAAGATGTCGCGTATCGACCCGCGTCGGAAGCTCATGTTCTCGCGCTTCATGAACACCGATCGCATGCACGACCCCGACATCGACCTCGACTTCACGCGCGAGGACCGGGACAAGGTGACGCAGTACGTCTCCGACACGTACGGCGAGGACTACGTCGCGACGGTGTGCACCTTCCAGCGATACAAGGCGCGCGGCGCGTTCCGCGAGGTGGGCAAGACGCTGGGGTTCCGCGAGGACGAGTTGGGCGTCATCGCGAAGCGCATCCCCTGGAGCGCGCGCGCTACCGACATCGAGAGGCATCTCGACACGGTGCCGGAGTTGCGCGCCCTGAACGTGTCCAAGAAGCGCCTCGGGCATCTGTTCCGCTTCTGCCACGAGATCGCCGGGCAGCCACGCCATATCGGGACGCACTGCGGTGGCGTCGTCATCTGCGGCAAGCCCATCTACGGCATCGCGCACCTGCAAGAGGCGGCGAAGGGTGTCAACATCATCCCGTTCGACAAGCGCGACCTGGAGAACGTGGACATACCTAAGCTGGATCTGCTCTGCCTGCCTATGTTCGGCGCCGTGCAGGACACGGAACACCACATGCAGCGCCAGGCGCTGACGTCTGATACCTATGGCGAGGAGGACGCGTTCGAATACGACGAGATACCCACCGACGACCCGGAGACGTTCGAGCTCATCAACACGGGCGAGACGGCGGGGGCGTTCAACATCCAGTCGCCCGCGCAGCGCGTGTTGCAGGCGGAGCTGAACGCCCAAAGCCTGGACGACATCATCGTCGCGGTGGCGTTGATTCGTCCGGGGCCGATGAAGGATGACGGTAAGCGGCGTTTCCTCGACGGCAGGGAGGATCCGAAGTCCATCGTCTACCCACATCCACTTACGGAGCCGATCCTTCGCGGGACGAACGGCGTGCTCGTGTTTCAGGAGCAGGTGAACGAGATCGCGCAGGCTGTTGGCGGCCTTTCCGTAGGAGCGGCGGACAAGCTGCGGCGCGTCATCGGCGACCGCCCAACGGACGAGGAGTTGGCGGAGTGGCGCGAGCGATTCAGACAGGGCGCCGCGACGAAGGGAGTCTCACGCGCCGACGCGGATCGCGTGTTCGACTTCATCGGGAACTACACGGGCTATGGGTTCGCGGAGGCGCACGCCGTTTCGTTTGGAGACACGGCGTACCGCACGACGTACCTGCTGAAGCATCACCCGGCGCCGTTCTACGCGGCGATGCTGAACCATCAGCCGATGGGCTATTTCCCGACGTTTGTGCTGATGCAGGAGGCGAAGCGGCGGGGCATCGACGTGCTGCCGTTGGACATCCAGCACAGTCGCGACAACTTCACGGCGGCGGAGAACACCATCCGCACGGGATGGCGCGCGGTGCATGGGCTGTCGTCCCGCACGCGGGAGCGCATGGAGACGGAGCATTTCCTCGACCCGTTCGTGAGTCTCAGGGACTTCGTGACGCGCGTCGAGCCGCGCCGGAACGAGTTGGAGATGCTCGCCTACGCAGGCGCTTTCGATCGCCTCTATCCAAACCGTCGCGCGCTGCTATGGGCGTTGGCGGAGGATCGATACGACGTGGACATGGGCGAGAACCCGTTGGGGTTGGAGGCGCCAGCGTTTTCGCTGCCGGACGTCGAGGACTACACCGAGTTGGAGAAGTGCAGCCTTGAGTGGAAGTCCGTCGGGTTCTGCGCGAAGTACCACCCGATGGAGTTCTACCGTCCGCCGGGAACGATGACCTGCGCGGAGGCGAAGGCGCTCACGGAGCCGCGCCGCATCCTCGCGTCAGGCGTCACGGTGAACATCCACAAGCCGCCCACGCGCTCCGGTAAGACGGTCGTGTTCCTGAATCTCAGCGACGAGACGGGCATCATGGACGCCGTGCTGTTCGAGGACATCTACAAGCGCGACGGCGCGGAGCTGTTCAAGGGCGGGCTCGTCATCATCGACGGGTGGATGGAGCTGGAGCGCGGGAAGAACCTGATTGCGTCGTCCGTGACGGCGATCCCGCGATGACAACGACTTGCCGGACAGTCCGCCCCATGCCATCCTCAACTTGTGGTCAGTTGCAGTGAGGAACAGGCGATGGCATTCGTCACGGACATGGCGGAACGCGAGCGCATCATCGAGGTGATGGCGCGCCGGATCGTAGAGCACTGCGACCCGGAGCGAGTGATTCTGTTCGGCTCCCACGCGCGCGGCGACGCCGACGCCGGGAGTGACGTCGACCTCCTCGTCGTCATGCCGGACGGCACGCACCGGCGCAAGACCGCTTCAGCTCTGTACACGCTTCTCGCCGGTAGCGGCGTTGGGAAGGACATCGTCGTAGCAACCACCGGCGATATCGCCCGCCATGGCGACGCTCCAGACACGGTCTACTACCCAGCCCTGCGCGAGGGCACGACACTGCATGGCGGGTGAGCGCGCTAGAACCCCGTATCGCGTGCCTCTCTCCCGCGGGAAGCCTGTCGCGTAGATGGATTCGGCCACATGGTGACCATCGCCGGGTGGGTGTCCCCACGGCGCGTAGGTCGACGTTACCTGTCATCGCGTTCGCGCGGCAGTTGGGCCGCTTCAGCTCTGTACGTGTCTAGCACGTCATCCGCGTGGTGCTGTTCCACGCGCGCGATGCGCTCCTCAATGGCGCGTAGCGTCCCTTCGACATCCTCCAACCGGCGCTGGGCCGAGCCCTTCCCCAGCTTATGCCTCTTCCAATGCTGGTCGTTTATGAGCGCCCCCAGGATCATGGACAACCACGCACCGACGATGAGGGCGAATACCATGAATCCAGACATTGGTCGCTCCGAATCCGTGGACCATGCGACGACATCGCGCGGCAAGCCCCGATGAACGGCCTCAGGATACGAGGACCGGGGTCGATGGACAAGCTGGACTGTGGGCCTCCGGGAGCATGCAAACTCGTGTGGCCGGCTGGAGTTGGAACGATTCTCCCGGATCCGCGCCGCATCCTCGCGTCGGGCCTGACAGTGAACATCCACAAGCTGCCCACGCGCTCCGGTAAGACGGTCGTGTCCCTGAATCTCAGCGACGAGACCGGCATCATGGACGCCGTGCTGTTCGAGGACATCTACAGACGCGGCGGCGCGGAGCTGTCCAAGGGCGGACACGTCATCATCGATGGGTGGATGGAGATGGAGCGCGGGAAGAACCTGATCGCGTCTGCGGTGAGGGCGATCCCTCGATGATTGCGGCGCCGGAGCCGGCGTTGAGGTCACACGCCCGGCAAGCTTCGGCCCTCGCCAGCGCCTTTGCACCGCGTCGGACGATGCCAACGAACGGGGTGAAGACGCGTCGCGAGCGTGTCGCGGGTTACGGATTGTATTGTGTTCTCTGCGGCAGGCCGTTTAGAATTCCCAAAGACGCTGGGCGATATCAGTGTCTAACGGACGCCGACGTCCCGTCCAACCCCTCGAGGGCGCCTTGGGCAATCGACCCGTCGCTTCCTCCCAACTCTTCCCACTGCTTGCGCTGCTCCTCCTTGCGCGCCTGACGCTCCCCGCTCTCGCCGCGCCCGAAGAATGGGTCGAGGCGGACAAGTGGCGGGAGCCGGGCGGCCCGATACTCACCGTAGCCGCATCCCCGGACGGGGAGAGCATCGTCACCGGCGCCGAGGACGGCACCGTGCGCTTACGCAACGTCCTCACTGGGAAGAACAGCGCCCTTCGCGGCCACACCGACGCGGTGAACGACGTCGCATACGACCCGACAGGCGCATACCTCGTGTCGGCGAGCAAAGACCGCACTCTACGCGTATGGGACGTTGACCGGCGGAGAATCCGCCTGGAAATCCGCGGCACCCGATCCGCGGCCACAGCCGTGGCGATCGACGGCGAGAACAACATCATCATCAGCGGCGGGTCGGACAACGTCGTACGGTTCTTCGACGCCAACAGCGGCGGCAAGCTGCGCGAGTACGGCGTGCGAGGACGCGTAGGCGTCGTGACTGACATTCTCATCGACGTCTCAGGCGCCATGGCGCTCGTATCAGGAGGCCCGTTCGACTGGACGTCCATTCGGATCCATGGCCTCGCCACCACAACCGGGGCTTACCTCGGCGAGAGGTACATCACGGCGAAGGACGGGGCGATCAATGCGGCCATCGCACGCAGTGACGATGGGAACACGTTCGCGGCTGGCGGCGAGGCTGGAGTGCTCACGGTGTGGGCGCCCGGCGTGTCGGCTCGCGCGTCTACTGGTCACATCGCGGCCATACGAGGCGTCGCCGTCTCGCCGGCGGGCGATCTCATCGCAACGTGCTCTGACGACGAGACTGTTCGGCTCTGGGAGGCCTCAAGCGGCTCGGAGCTCGCCGTCCTGGAGGGTCACTCTAAGGCCGTCAACGACGTGGCCTTCGGCGCCGTGGGCGACTGGCTCGTGTCGGTAGGCAGCGATCGCGTCACGCGCCTGTGGCGACGCGACACTTCTGGCGCCCCACTCGCCGTGCAGCCCGAGCCTGCGGCAGAGCCTGTAGCCCCACAAGACGAACCGCCTACACCGACTGTGGCGCCATCACCAACGCCGCGACTACGGCTGTCCGAAGCAGACATCTCTCTGCGGACACCCATCGGCGATGGCGTCCTTGAGGCCGAGAGCACCGCTGATCTCAACATCCGCGTGCACAACGACGGCGATGGCGCCGCTTCCGGCTTCCAGATCGCCATATCGCCTCCAGCGATACCGCATCTCGTGTACGTGCCACGACTAGATGTCCCGGACGTCCTCCCCGGGGCGTTCACTGCCTTCTCGGTGTCCATCAGAGCGACCGCTGAGATCACCACCGCGGCGCACGAATTGCAGATCAGCGTCCGCGACGCGGACGGCGTTCTCGTGGCATCGTCGGTGTACCGTCTTGCGACACGACAGCGTCCGGAGCCGTCGCTGACAATTCTCGACTACGCCACCACGGACGACAACGGCGTCACGCCGGGAGAGACCACGACAGCGTCGATTACCATACGCAACGAGGGCTCCGGACCTGCGGCAGATGTCTCGGTCTCGCTGATCGCCGATACGGCGGACGTCACAGCGCTGCCTTCGTCGGCGCAACAGGCGGACGGCCCCAACGTCGTGCGCGTGGGGGCCCTGAGCCCCGCCAGTTCCGTCTCCGTGTCGTTCCTGCTGGCGCCGCCAAGAACGCTGACCGGCGTGCATCTACCGGTTCGTATCATAGCGCGCGAGGCGGCCGGCTCCTTCGGCGTGGACGAACGCGTTGTCTTGCCAGTGTGGGAGGCTCCCGCGCCCTCGCTGACCGTTGTTGAGGCGCAACTCCGCGACGCCGATCCCGACGGAGTGCTTGTTGCCGGGGAGCCCGCGTCTCTGCGTATCCAGGTTGCCAACGAAGGGTCGGCCGTGGCCCCTGGCGTGCGCGTTGTCGTCAGCCCGCCGAGTCTACCCGGTCTGATGTACATGGCGTCGGTGTTCGTCGGCGATATCGCCGCAGGGGCGAGCGAGGCGGTGACGCTCCCGATCGGGGCTCTGGAGGATGTCCAGGGAACGACTCGCACCCTCACGCTTGTGGCGGTCGACGCCGATGGGGCGCGTTCGCAACCGGCAGACTTGAGCTTCGAGACACAGCCGCCGCCGGAACCGGAACTGCTTGTCGCGGCAGTTCTCGTGGACGGCTCCGAGGCCGGCGTCATCGCTGCCGGGTCTGTCCACACCATTGAGGTGTCCCTCACGAACAACGGGACGGGAGACGCCGAGGGCGTGCGGGTGACAGTGGTGGCCTTGGGCGATCGGCAGGCGTCCGAGGTGGCGGCCACCGGCGTCCCGGTTGATACGGTGGCCCCCGGCGGCACGGCGAGCTTTACGTTTGCGTACGCCGCGCCAGGGGGCCTGGCTGCCTCGTCGGTGGCCCTCCGCGTCAACGCCACGGAACGGCGTGAGCAGTACGGTATCGAGGACTACCGCACGGTGACCGTCCGTCAGCCCAAGACACGGTTGGTTAGCACGCACGCGCTGCTCGTAGGTGTCAACCAGTACGACAACCACGCCGACCTCGTGAACCCCGTTGGAGACATCCAGGCTGTCGCGGCGGAGCTCACCGAGGCCTACGGCGCCACCGTGGAAGCCCTCGATGACCCCACCCGACACGACTTCCTGACGGCGCTGTACGCGCTTGCTGATCGTGAATACGACGAGGCGGATGAACTCATAGTGATGTTCTCTGGGCACGGTTGGTACGACGAGCGGTTGAAGCGGGGCTTCCTGGCGTTCCGTGACAGCGCCGCCCTCGACGAGGATCCGTTCTATGACACCTATGTCTCACATGAGAACCTACGAACCGTCATCGAACGGCTGGCGTGCAAGCACGTGCTGTTGGTGGTCGACTCGTGCTTCAGTGGGACGCTGGACCCGACGATCGCGATGGCGCCGGGCGCGCGACCCGTCAACGAGCCATACGGCCTGGTGCCCCGCGACGAATACGTCGAGCGGAAGCTCCGCCACCGCACGCGGAGATACATCACGGCGGGCGGGCGCGAGTACGTCCCGGATGGGCGACCTGGCTATCACAGCCCGTTCGTCCGTCAGGTTCTCGAAGCGCTCCGAAGCTACGGTGGCGGCGACGGCATTCTCACGTTGGAGGAGATGCTCCTCTACCTAGACCGAGTCACCCCGGAGCCTCGGAGCGGCGAGCTCTACGGCAACGATCCTGGTAGCAGCTTTGTCCTTGTCGCGCAGGCGACGGAGGCCCGGGACGAACCCGAGCCACCGACGCTCGGGACCGTCGTGATTACGGTGTCTCCACCCGACGCGAGGGTGGCTATTGAAGGGACGTCCCTGGACTACTCTGGGCTGTCACGGAGCCTCCTGGTTGTGCCGGCCGCGAGCAGACGGCGCTACCAACTCCCGGTCGGGGTGTATGGGCTGCGTGTGATGCGGGACGGCTACGCCACGGAACACCGCGAACTGCGGGTGACCGTTGGCTCCAGCGAACTCGCAGTCACACTGCGGCGGTAGCTGCGGCAGACCCGGCCTGGCGCGCGGCCGTTCTCCCGCGTTGTGCGCCCGTCGACTGTCCAGGCCGATTGTCCCGGCCGCCGGATGCGTGGCATCTGTCTGGTGGTGGCGCCGGCTCAGCGCGAGTCAGCGGGCGCCCGGTCGTGAGCGGCCTTGATCCGCGCCCACACACCGGGCGCCTTGGAGGCGCCATCCACCGGGAGAGTCAGCCCGGTGTCGTACACTTCCAATGCGTCCACGGTCTGGGCGCCGTCGCGGCCTCCGACCGCGTACACCCGCCCGCCGATCGCGGCCGCCGCAACGCTGGATCGCGCCGTCGGCATGGGGCGCTTTTGAACCCACCGATCCCTGCGGTAGTCGTACATCTCGACTCGGTCGTGGATCACACCGAGGTCGGGGCTCGAGCCGCCGATCGCGTACACGTCGGGGCCAACGCCCACTGCGGCGAGACGCAAGCGCGGGTCGGCCATGGGAGCTCTGGCGTCCCATCTGTTGCGAACCGGGTCATATTCCAGGACGCTGCCGACGATCTCCCAGCCGGCGCATGGGCAGGGGCCAGGATCAACCGACTGGCCGCCGATGACGTATATCCTGCCGTCCACCGCCGCCGTCCCGAAGGCAAAGCGGGGGTCAGGCATGTCGGCCCTCGACCGCCACGTGTCCGTCGCCGGATCGTACTCGTGCACGGAAGGGAACAGTTCCCGCCAGTCCCAGCCGCCGATGGCGTACAGCTTCCCGCCGAGAGTGGCGGCGCCGAGGAACCCCCGCGGCTGCGGCATGGGGGCGCGCTTCCGCCAGGTGTTCGCGCGAGGGTCGTACGCCTCGACCGCGTCCGTCCAGGCCTCGTCCGCGTCGCGGCCGGGGATGTGGCCGCCGACAGCGTAGATCAGACCGCCCACGACCGATGTGGCGAGGTTCCGGCGAGGCGTGGGCATCGGCGCCTTCCGCGTCCATCGGTTCGTCGCGGGGCTGTATGCCAGGACCTGACCCTCCGCCCCACCCATGACGTACAGCGTTCGACCCACTACGCTCGCGGACAGCCCATCCGCCGGCGATGGCATCGACGCTGCCTCCGCCCACGTGTCGGGCCCGGCGGAGCAGACGGACGCAGCAAGCATCCAGCAAGCAGCTGCCAAGATGGTTGCGCCTCGCATCCTTGCTCCTCACCCGGCTCCGCGGACAGTTTACAGACGCGCGCGGACAGCGCCCCACGTCGTGGCGAGCTTCCCTCGCGGCTCCACGGGCGTGTCCGAGCTGAATATCTCGGACGCGTCCAACGCGCGGCTGTACACGCGGACATCGTCGATCATGCCGTTGAACCATCGCTGCGCGGCGCCCGGCGAGCCAATCCGCAACGCCGTGTTCCAGGGCGTTCGATCCGGCGCCGTGTCCGTAGAATCGATGGTAGGGAACGCGACGCCGTCGCCGGTCTCAAAGCCATCGACGAACGGGGCCACCATCGCCCCGTCCAGGTACATCGCGCCGGTGACAACCGGGCCGTTCGCATTCTCAACGACGCCTGCGAGGTGGTGCCAGCCAGACGTGTCCGAGAAATCGTCGAGGCTCACGATGTTGATGCTCTCGCCGTCGGTGTCGGCGCCCGACCCGAAGTAGAACACCAGCTTGTTGCTGAATCCGAAGTGGTTGACGCCCATGTGCAGTTCGGCTTGCGCACCCCAACCGTTGCCGCCAACGTCGCCAATCCAGAGGATGTGCTGCTGGCCGGAGTCGGTCACGTTGGTCCTGAACCACGCGGACACCGTGAAGTTCTCGGCAGTGTGCAACTCGTCGAAGAGAGTCGTCTGGAGGTAGTCGCCGTCCCCGTCGAAGTCCACCGCGCCGCCCGACTGACCGCCGGCCGCCCACTGAGGATCGCCCTCGAACACCCCGTCGTGGCCGCTGCCGGAACTGTCCGCCGCGACCGCGCCACTCCCGTCATCAAGCATCCAGTGCCCGACTAGGCCATCCTGCGCGGCGACGTGGGGCGCCACGCTCACGAGCGCAATCAGCGCGGCGTACACGGAAACCGTATGGCATACCTTCCTCAAGTCGCACCTCCTCGTTATACTGCGTTGCCTACTCTGTGTAGCCGTCCCTACACATGTTCGGTCCAGCGGCCACCTTACCCTACTCTCGTGCGCGCCACAACTCGATAGGAGTCCAAAACACCCCTGACAGGCACGCCTCGTCCTCTACCGTGACGCCTTCAGCGCGCCCCACACCGCCGCCACCTTCCCGCGCGCCTCGACCGCAAGGAAACTGCCCTGCACGCTGTCCACCTCGGCGGTCATCAGCGTGCCGGCCACGTGGGATGTCACGGCAACGCCCACGTACAGTGGGTCGGTCAGCGCGAGGGTGACCTCGGCTGGGGCGCCGGGTACCTCCGCCGGCTCCCAGTCGGCGCCGTCCTGAGACAGGAACGACGTGAACAGGTCGCCCGCGCGGGTCATCCGCAGGAACACCGGGGCTTCCGCGTTCGCCGCCCACGGATCCGGCCCCGTGGCGCCTCCTGGGGTGTCGCGGTGGATCACCTTCACGCCGTGTGTTCCCGTCAGATTCACGAACACGTTGGGAGACCCAGCGTCCAGCGTCTGCCGCGCCATGATGCCAGTCTTCGACCACTCGTGGACGTCCTCGAAGGACACGACGCGCGCTGAGATATCGAAGTCTCCCTCCGTCTCCTGATACGTGTAGCGGAACGAGTCTGCCGCTGCCCAGATGTCCGCGCCGTTGGCCTCGATCGTCCACGAGCCCCCGTTGTCGTCGAAGGATCCGGGCTCTGGGTCGCCGATATCCCAGCTCTCCCAGTCTTGCGCCAGGGCTCGTGAGGAGGCGAACGACACCATGAGAACGGCCAAGGCTAGTCGCAGCGGGAATCCCATGCTTAACCCTCCGACACTGACTACGGGGTGGCGGCGTCTTGCACCTGTCGCGCGCCGGCGAAGCTGCCGGCGAGATCGGCCAGACTCTCTAGTTCTGCGAGACCGCGACGCCCTATCCGGGCCCGAGCACCTCAATCTCGTAGATGCGCGCCCGCACGTAGTTGACCGGGCGCCGAACGGGCTCCTCCGTGGTTGCCTCAAGTTCGAGGACGCCCCATCCAGGGGTCATTTCCCGACTCCGATCGCGGTGTTGTTTATCGCGCTTCAGGAGGCTCCGGGCCGCCTTGTCCCCGGCAGATCCTACCGCGTCCCGCCACTCCTCACGGCGGAGCTGCACGTCGGTCGTGCTACGCAGGACGCGTACCCTGACGCCGTCCAGCGTTGGGTTCCCCTTGAGCGTTAGACGCGCGCCCCCGCGACAGTTGGTGAACCGGCGCGCCCGGCGCCACAGGCCGTCTGGAGGCTCCCGGATGTAGATGTCCATATCGACGACGTCCGGGGCGCGCACGTACACGGCGTGGACAGGGCGCGGGACAGGGAGAACCACCGACGCCACGGTCGCCACGGTCGCGGTGCCTCGATCCCCGTCGACGAGGACCAACGCGCGTGCCCCAGCCGTGTTTGTGGAACCCGCGACGCGCGCCAGCGCTCGGACGCCCGTGTCCCGCGCTCGGTTGACCATTGGCTCGCGGGACAGTAGAGAGCCACACCCCGCGAGAGGGGCGACCGCCAGCGCGACAGCGAGAACACCGCGGGTTGTCCTAACAAGACGCTCCACGCTCAGCATGTGCCAACTCCTCTGTGCCGGCGCGCCGTTCGAACCGCGCGGGCTCGTGGCCTGCGTGAGACACAACGCAAGAAGGGGGCCAGAGAGACGGAGAGCGCCAGCACACCATACATCGGGAACGACGCGCGCCGTCGGCGCGATTGGCGCCCGCGCTGGCACGCCTGCGCTCCCCACATGTCCCATATGGGGCGAGACGTGCGAATGGGTGGCCGGCCATCACGCGCCGCACTGCGTGACTGTCAGCGCGGTGGCCCGCGCTCGCCGAGACCGCATTGCCCGGCCGACGGCACGCGTCCGCGCGCGGCCTGCTGGAGCAGCCGCGCCCACAAGAGAAGTGTTGAGCAAGACGCGGCATTCCTATATGCTCTGCACGGCTGCTAGCCACACGGCGTGTGAGGCCGTAGCAGCCGTGTCGCAGCACGCGGCTGGCGGCCGCAATGCGGGTCGGCGCCGCGAGGGATTAGGAGGTACGACATGTCGACGACTCGTCGTCTTGTGCACATCGGGGCGGTTGTCGCCGCGCTACTCGTCCACGGAATCGGCTACGCAGCAATCGACGGAGGCGACGCCGTTGGGGTCTGGCTCTTCGACGAGGGCTCGGGCGACACGGCCGCCGACATGTCAGGGCTCGGCAACGACGGTACGCTCGTCAACGCGACGTGGACGGACGACGCCGCCTTCGGCAAGGCGCTCGAATTCAACGGCACGGACGCGTGCGTCGAGACGGGCGAGAAGCTGCTGGACGGACTGTCCGACTTCACCATCACCCTGTGGGTGAAGCCCATCGACATGGTGGGCGGCCGGATCGGGCTTGTCGGGCAGAACGACTCACCGGAGTTCGGGTTCAATCCCGCCGGCACGCTGAACCTATGGACGCCTAACGGGGCGGCGTCCCTCGCCTACGGGCACGACCAGGGAGAGTGGCACTTCGTGGCGGCCGTCGCCAGCCCCGACGTCACCGCCGTCTACGTCGACGACATCGAAGCCACGTCCGGTGGCGCCCCAAACCGGGGCTCGTCGAACTTCTTCGTGAACATCGGCGGGTGTGGCGTCTGGGACGCCACGGGCAACTGGTTCCCCGGCCTCATCGACGACGTGTCCATATGGCACGTTGCGCTCGAACCGGCGGACTTAGCCACCCTCATGGAGGACGGGCTAGGCGCATCGCTCGGCCTTCTCCCGGTGCAGCCCCGCGGCAAACTCCCAGCGACTTGGGCCAGCATCAAGCGAGCGCGCTGACGCATGTGGTCTCGCATTGCCAGGCGCGTGTTGGCGGGGCGTGAGACTCGCGGATGGCCGATCGCCGTGGCGACAGCGCTGGCGGTCGGCCATCTCGCGTGCACGGCGTTCCCGGCGTCGGGCGCATCGGATTCTGGCGCCGGCCTCGGACTGGCGGAGGCGGACGCGGCGTACGCCGCCGGGCAGTGGGTGTCGGCGATGGCGGGGTACGACAGGGCGTTGCGCGCCGATCCGTCGCTTGCCGTCGCCGCGTTCCGGCGAGGCAGGTGTGCCGCTAACCTCGGGCTGACCGCCCAGGCGACCGACTCGTTCCGCCGCGCTGTCGCCTTGTCGCCCGGCAGCGCGCTCGCCCATGGAGAACTCGGCGACGCACTGAGGCGCGAGCGGCGCGTGGATGCCGCCGAGGAGCATTACCTGCGAGCCCTGGAGCTGTCGCAGGGCGATGGCGCCGCTGTCTGGCTCGTGGGTCTCGGCCTCGTGGAACTGTCGCGCGGCCGCGCCGAAAGCGCCTCCGAGCGCTTCTCCGCAGCGCGGGACGCGAGCCCCGCCGCGCCCGAGCCGCACTACAACCTGGGCGACGCCCTCCTTCGACAAAACCTGACGGCGGACGCGCGCGCAGCCTTCGCGGCAGCCATCAAGACCGACGCCACGTTCGCCCTTGCTCATTTCGGCCTCGGACGCTCGTGGGAACGTTCGCGGAACCTGCCAGAAGCCCTCCGCTGCTACACACAGGCGTCCGAGCGGGATCCCGCCGAACCGGCATTCCACGCAGCGCGCGCAAGGGCGATGAGGCGAACGGGCGACCTTCCCGGCGCCGCGCTCGCGCGCGATGCCTTCCGCCAGGCGACCGCCATCAAGTACCTGAGCGCGGGGAAGGCGCTGATGGCGGTAGGGCAGTGGCGGGACGCTCTGGCGCGGCTCCTGATAGCCAGGAACGCGGATCCGTCATCCCCTGACATCGCGATGGAGACCGCGACGGCGTACCTGCGCCTCGGGGAGCCGGCTGCCGCCGAGGAGGCACTGGGGGTCGCGGAGGCGACCGACCGGCAAGGCACACGGCGCCACCGGCTGTTGGCGGAGGCCTTGCTGGCGCGTGGCGATACCGGCCGCGCCGTCGCCAGTGTTACGGAAGCCCTGGAGCGGCGCCCTACCTGGGCGCCCGGCCTGTGGCTCCGAGGCATCGCCCGCGAGCGTCTTGGCGACAGTGTGGGGGCCGAGGCTGATCTGCGGGCAGCCATCGGCGTCGCTCCAGATGCGATCCCTCCCAAGGCGGCGCTCGCCCGTCTCCTCGCCCTGAACAACCGCGACATCGCCCTAGCCTACGACCTCGCCGTCAGCGCCCTCACGGCAGATCCAACGCCGACGCGCCGCGCGACGCTCGCGCTCGTTTACCTCCGGATGGGGGAGGCAAACCAGGCGCGTCTGCAGGTCAACCTGGCGCGCACGCAAGCGCCGGAAGACCCCGAGGTGTTGGCGGTTCACGCGGCGGTGCACCGAAGCGTGGCGCCGCAAGGGCCGCGCCGGTGAGCCGCAGTTCGCCACGCCTGCTCTAGGCGCGGCGAGCGCCGCAGAGGGCGTCTTACGCGTGGGCCGTGGCTGCGGTCAGTTCGTGGCGATGTGGGTGTCAGCATGCGGCGCCTGCGAAGGGTCGAACTCAACGATGAACCCGCGCTGGTGGATCGCTTCGCTCCGGCCCTTCCACATCGGACGCGTCAGCGACCGCGCGAGATCTGGCCTGGTCGCCGCGAAGCTGGTGGTGGTGACGCGCCACGTGAGGACAGCGCTGCGGCGGTTCGGCTCATCCTCCAGCCACGAGGTGTACCCCCACTCCTCGCCCGTGGACCATGTCCATGGGCGGCTGGCAAGCCTGGCCTCGGGCTGTATTCGAGCGCCTCGTCCGCCGAGCCAGAACCCATCGTGCGCGAATGGGAAGCTCGCAAGTAGGAACTCGCCCTCCTCGTCGGAGGTCACCGCTGCAAGGTGACCGGGCGCGCCACCGCGGATCATGCTCCCAGCCGCCGCCGCCGCCGCGGCGCCCGTGATGCCGCGCTCCGCTATAACGGCGTAGTACATGTGACCGGTGCGAGGATGCTGCACGGATCCCACCACCGCGGGAGCCTTAGGCGTCGTGTCTGCCTTCGCAGGCCCGCCCACGGGTGGGCCCGCGCTAGGGAAACGGGCATCCGCGAAGCCCGACGTAAGAGCGGTCATCTCACCGGTATCGAGTGACACGCGGTACAGCCGCCGCATGACATCGCCTTCGCGTAGGTCCGTCACAACAAGCGTGTCCTGCCCGCGGAGCCACGCCACGCTCTGACGGCGTTGCCCCAGCTTGCCAGGCAACAACCCCAGCACCGTACTTTCCTGGGTCGCGACATCCATGACCCTGAGCTCGTGAGGCAGCCGGGTGGTCCTGCCGTGCACAAGGTACGCGAGCCGCGTCGAGTCGGGCGACCACGCCGGGCTCGACTGGAAGACTCCCTCCGGCCCGTCGTGACGCACGACCCGTTCGCCCGTGCCGTCTGGATTCATGAACGCCAGATCGTACCCCGACGCGCCGTCGCGAGCGCGAAGATACGCGACCGTCTTCCCATCCGGCGACCATGACGCGCGCTGCCGGTCCACCGTATCGTCGGTGAGTCGGTGTATCTTCCACTGGTCGGCGTCGAACCGGTACAGGTTGTAGGTCGCGTCGTTCCCGCCCTGTCGCGGCATCCTGCGGCCGCTCGCAATGAGGTACTTGCCGTCGGGCGGCCACGTCGCTCCCCTCGGACCCCAACCCGGGCCGCACAGTGAATGTAGCATCGTGCCGTCGGCATCCAGGATGTACGTGGTCCAGCCGCCCGTGTCGGGTTGCCACGAGAACGCGGCGATCCGTGAGCCGTCAGGAGACCAACTCGACTCCTCGTAGTGGCACTCGTCGTGCGTGACGCGGCGGATGCCGGAACCATCGGATCGTACCGCGTACAGATTGTAGTGGTAGTCACCGAGCCGCTTGGTCGAGAACAGTATCTCGGTGACGGGAGCTTCCTGCCTGGCGAGCGCCTCATACCCCACCTCCGCCAGCGACGCGTGGGGTCCCCCAGCGCCTGGCAGCAGGACGATGCCGAAGGCCGCCACCGCGACCACGGCTGCCGTGGACACGGAGTTGGCGAACGGGCCAGTCTGCTGCACAAGCCGCCGAATACGCTCGGCGGTAGGAATCACCCCTGGCACCAGCGCCTCGAAGGAGTGCCGTGTCGCCCTTTCGAGCACGCGCATGAGACACGAAGAATAAACGAGCGCGGCTGAGGGTGTGCCGTTCGCGTAAGCGAGGTTCACTACGGCCTCGTCACAGACGTTCTCCGCCTCCCCCATCGCCTTGTGACCGGCGTACCAGACGGCGGGATGGAACCAGAGCAGGACCTCCATCGCGCGACGCAGGCCCAAGAACCAGTGGTCCTTCGCTTGATGGTGCATTCCCTCGTGGAGAAGGATGTACTCGAGGTTTGGCGGAGTGTTGTCTTCGAGGCACCAGGTGGGCAGCAGGATCGTGGGACGGAAGAAGCCGTAGATGCACGGCTCTGACAACCGTGTAGTCAGTCGCACGTCGACGCGCTGAACGAGCTCGGCGACCTCATCGGCGTATTGCTCGCACGCGGGGACAAGATCCTCCGTTGGAATGAGCACCGCGCTCCGCCGCACCCGTAGGAGCCAGCCAGCGCCGAAGACCGTGTAGACACTCAGCCCCACGGCTCCGACGAGCCACATCGCGCCCAACACCGCGAAACCCGTGACGGGGCTCCCGCCAGCGACGCGAACCGTGACGGACGCGGACGCGTCCTCTGACGGACTCGACGGGCGTGTGTCGTGCGCCCGGCCGCGTGTCGCGGCCCCGGTCATGAAGCCCTCCGCCGGGATCACCTCCGCGAGGGACGGGAGTTCCGCGAGTTTCTCTGGCGGCGGATCCTGTAGCGGCGCTACCTGCGGTCCAGAGCCGCCGAGAGCCAGCGACCACGTGAAGAGCAGCGTCACGAGCGGCTTGGCGACCGCCAGCGTCCACAGCCACCGTCGTGTCCGCGGACGCGACCCCACTTAGTCAGGACATACACGATCCCCGTAAGCACGAGGATCTCAGCCGATACCCAGCCTATGTCACTAACGAGCCATCTGCCCAGCGCGTCGAAACGCTCGATACCCACGCGTCGCGGTCCTCCCCGGCCATGGTGGCGCGCGCCATGGTTCCCCACCACGGGCCGCCGCCAACTCTTCGGAGTGTACCTCGCAGCGCCTTCGGCCGCGCCTACAAATGTAGGATGTAGGGCTGGGCCGCGTGGGTCAGGCGGACGGTGGACCGAAAGGCTGCGCCTCGCCGGCCACGATGAGCGGCGGGAACCCCGTGAGATCCGCAGCGCGCGCGGCCTCCTCTGGCAGCGTCACGCAGGCGATGCCCCAACGGTTCTCATCTGAGTGGTTCGGCGGGCTGTAGTGCCACGCGTGGGCGTGCCAGATGACGGCGTCGCCCGGCTGAAGCTCCACGTGTACAGGGTCGATGTTCGCTACCAACTCGCGCGGCAGTTCGCAGTGGATGGCGTCGTCGTATTGGATGTGCTCGACGACCTCGCCGCGGTGGCTCCCCGGCACGAACTGCAGGCACCCGTTCGCCTTGGTGGACGCGTCGACGGCGAGCCAGATGGACAGGGCGTCGCCATACCTGACGATGTTCCTCTTCTGCGGCGGGTGGAACGTCCACAGCCCGATGTCCTGATGCCACGGTGTCTCCTCGCCGACCTTGGCGGGCTTCGTGAACACGGAGTCCCACCAGAGCCGGACATCGTCGCCCAAGAAGTGTCGGTTCGCCGCGATGACGTTCTCATGCGTCAGGAACGCGTCCCACAAGGCCGGGTCACGTCGCGCGTACTGTCCGACCTTACGATAGCGTCCCACGCCGTCCACCTCCGCCCCGTCCTTGCGGTCGGCGTCTCGTCGCCACGGCTCGTCTGCGTCATCGGTACCCAAGGCGACGCCAATGCTGGCCCGGATCGTGCCCAACGCGGTTCGGTCGACGAAGTCGCGGGCGATACAGTAGCCGTCGCGCTCGTACCGCTCGAGCTGCGAGGCGTCCAGAGGGGAGGGCATCCAGGTCTCCATGGCGGGTGGCTGTGGTGTGTCGAATTGTCGAGACGCCTCCGAGCCAGCGTTATATCCGCGCGGCGCTCCGCCTGCAAGCGGAGGCTACGCGGCGCCCGCTGCACGCTGAAACCCGCAATCGCTGGCGGGAAAATCAGGCTTTGCCCGATACGTTGCATGGCGCATCTTGGCGTACACTTGGAAGTAAATGGGAAGACGGAGCCAGACCGACGGGAACAGTAGCGTTCGCCTTGACCGCGGGGAATCACAGATGAACAGCACGCTTAGAGCATTCGCGCCGCACGCCATGGCGTGTGTGACGGCCGCCCTCGTTGCCGGGTGCGCCGCGACCGTTCCAGAGGTGACCGCCAGCCATGTCGCGGCATCGGAAGCGCCCAAGGCGCCCACGGCGCCTCGGGCGGCAGAGGTCGTGGCCCCCTCGACAGACGAACGGGTGGCCAAACTCGCGGCGCGGTACTACGGGATTGAGGCGACCATCGAGGGCCTGGTGACGGACGTGCAGGGCCTCGACGCGGGACAGACCGCGCTACAGACCGACCTCCGCGCCATTGAGGGGCGCATCACGGCGGCGGAGGATCGAGTGATCAGCCTCACGGAGAAGATCCTCGCCCGCTTCGACAGCTTTGAGTCCCAGGTGACAGACCTGCGTGACGCGATAGCCCAACGCCCGGCGCCGCCTGTCGCAGAGGCGCCCATCTCGACGCAAGATGTCATCGCCGCTGTCAAAGGATGGCGATCGGCGTGGCAGACCGGTCTGGTGAGCGAATACATGGACTGGTACCACCCCGAGGCCTCGGTAACGCGCGTTAGTGTCGTGAAGAGTGGCGCGAAGGCGGACGAAGGGCTCGGCCTCGACGAACTCCGCCGCCGTGTGGAGCGCCTTCGCGCGCGGTACACGCGGGTGGACGTCGCCATAGCCGATGTCCAGGTTTCGCACGACGGGGCCCGCATCGTGGCCCGCTTCCAGCAGGACTTCGCGGCCTGGGCCGGCGATAGACGCGCTAAGCCAAGCTACACCGATACCGGCACCAAGACACTCGTGTTCGTCCGTGTCGGCGGCGACCTACGTGTCATCCAGGAGAGCTGGACGCCGGCCAGCTAGCGGCATCGAACGTCGAACCCGACGGGCGGGCGACCGATGGTGGTCCGCCCGTTCTGCTGTACGCCCGCCTGCCAGACTTGCGGCGTCAATGCGCCCGACCTACTCTCCCCGTGATCGCGAAGTGGAGTTTCGGCGCGGACACGGGAGGAACCGATGCTGAGATCACTCGGCGCCGCTGTCGGCCTGTCGGCCATGCTGGCGGCATCGCAAGCATTGGCGGTCGGCCAGGACATGCTCGTCTACCTGCCCATGGACAGCCTATCGGGAGACATCGTCGCGGACGCCTCGGGCTCTGGTCGCGACGGCGTGCTGACCGGAGCCGCGGACGTCGTCCCCGGGAAGATGGGCTCTGCCCTCGCGGTCACCGCGACCGACGAGATCCACATTGAGGGCGACGGCTCGTTGGACGCGTTCGACGAGATGACCGTCGAGATATGGGTGTGGATGGAGGGGCAGCAGGCCACGGGGCTGGTGCAGAAGGGCACCGACTGGGGGCCGACGATGAGCTATCTCGTGCAGCCGTGGAACGACGGCAAGATCTACTTCGGGATTCAGGAGACAGCGTCGCGCGCGATCACCCAGCCGGACGACTTCCCTCTCGGCGAGTGGTTCCACATCGCGGCGGTGTTCGACGGCTCGGACCTACGCCTCTACATCGACGGCGAACTACTGGCCGAGGCCCCGTCTCCCGTAGGCGTCGTGCCGGATACGGACGTGGCCATACAACTCGGCAACCGTTTCGCGGGGTCGATGGACGACTTCGTGCTCTACGACCGCGCGCTGACCGTCGAGGAAATCCAGACGGACATGTCCGGCGCGGTGCTGGCCGTCGAACCGCGCGGCAAGCTGGCGACGCTCTGGGGCCACTTGCGGCGCTGACTCCGGCTAGGTGGGCGGCGGCGACAGCCCCGCCCACCTTGCTGCATCAGTCCCAGACGCTGACGCTGAGCGTCTCGCCAGCGTCGATGATGATCGGGTCGTCGAACCGAACGCTGTCCGTGCCCCAGTCGCGACCCACCCTCTCCAGCGCCACGTTCGTTCCCGCCAGACGCGCGCGGGGGTTGACGATCGCAAAGCCCAGGCTGAGCGACTTCAGCGTCAGCGCGCCGCCGAGCACCTCGACGAGTACCCGCCGCATGCCCGCCGCAGAATACTGCCGCAGCATTCCCCACGCCCCATCCACGGAGAAGAGGCACGCGAAGTTGTCCTCATGTACGCGCGGCGCGAAGTGCAGCGACTGGCGTTGCGCGTGGTACCGGAAGTCGGCCAGAGCCAGGAGGACCGAATACGACGCCATGGAGCGGGCATAGTGGTGTCCACACTCGAATTCGTTCCAAGGGTTGCGGCGCTCGCCAGTGTGGCGGTCGCGCACGCCCTTCACGATCGCTAGTCCCTCTTCAACCATGCCCTCGTAGATCAGGTGGCTCGCGACCTGATACTCGATGCCGCACCACACCTCGTCGGAATACACGAACGGTAGCGCCGGGCGCTCCCCGTGCGGCCAACTCGCGAGCAGCAGCCCGGCCTCGTCGTTGAGGGCGTAGACGCGCTGCGGGTTCGCGTGGTCCGACAGATCGCCACGCCAGTTGTGCCGGAAGATGGACGCCATCGTCGTACGCACGTTGTCAGCGTCGAACAGGTCGCCCAGCCCGACGATGCGCGCGAACCACTGCCCGATCATCTGATCGGACAGGCAGCCCTTGCCGTACTGGTATTTCGGGTAGTCAGGGTTCAACGGGTCCAGCGACTGTCCGCCGAAGGCGACGTCTGCGCCGTGAGATGATTGCTCCTGCGCTTCCAAGCGCACATCCTGCACATAGTATTCGCCGTTGAAGAGCGGCTCGTGTCCCTCCCGGCCGCTCTCGAACACGCGACGGTACAGCTCCGCCGCTTCGTTGTCCTCGAGGTGCTTCGCCATCTCCTCGCCTGCCCGGAGAGCTCCCAGGTAGAAGCTACCCAGCATGGTGTTGGGGCCGTAGAACTCGATGTCGTACGTGTTGTGCTGTACCCCCTCCATCACGCCGTCCTGGTCGCGATCCCAGTACTTGAAGGCGTACTCTAGCGAGCCCTTCACGGACGGCCACAGACCCCTGAGCCACTCGTCGTCACCACAGTTCAGCCACTCACGGTAGACCTTCATGACCCCGCCGAGTTGCCCGTCCGTGGCTGCGTGGAATCCCGCGTCCGGCACCACGCCCAACGGCAGCGGCATGCGGAACGTCATGTGCCCGTCGTCGTGCAGGTTGATCTCGTAGTCCTTGTCGCGGATGGTCCGCTCGAGGCTGGGGAAGAGGTACGGCAGCGCCTGCGCGTAGTTCCACACGTGCGTGCAGGTGCCCTCGCAACACCCGCTGTCGGGGCTACAGCCTTCCCAGCCGTAGAACGTCCCATCCTCCAGGCGCAGGCAGGTGGTCGTCTTCAGGATCGACATCTGTGACGAGACGGCGTCGAGCACGGGGGCCGGGAGCGTCGACGAGAACAACGCATCCGCGAACTTGCGCGTGTCTCCCTCGAGCCGCCCGTAGTTCTGGGAGATGTACCGCGCGACGTCCCGGGCGTCCTCGAACTGCGTGGCGTAGTAGTTGCGCCACACGGGGCGTTCGCCGTCGGCGCTGCCCCAGTACTTCTCGTGGTTGGGGTTGTGCCACACGATCCACACGGGCAGGCGTACGGTGTCGCCCGGGTGCACGGTCGCCTTCAGTCCGATGGACCCGACGTCGGTGCCGTTCTCGACGGTCGCTGGCTCGCGGTTCTCCTCCAGCTCGCCCTCGCACGCCTGGTCCCAGAAGCGGTGCAGAGCGTCGAACCAACCCCCGCGGAACCAATGCGTCTGTACGTTGAGCTCCTCGTGCGATGTGGCCAGCGCGAGCGTGCCGTGGCGTGGCGAGGACGGCTCGTGTTTCGAGCTGCTCATCTTCAGACCACGGGCTACGCCGTCGTCGAAATACTCGATGCATCCGTCGCCAGCGTCGGGGTGGCCGACTCTGTTCTCGAGGTTTGCGAACAGCGTGACGTCTACCGGAGCGTCGCCGGGATTCCGCAGGACAAACGTGAACAGCGCGGCGGGCAGGCCCGAATCGTCGGGGTTCAGTGGGATAAAGGGGTTGAATGCCTCCATGGACACGTCCAACGGCACGCCGTCGTCGGAGAAGTCCAGCCGCGCACACGGGAACTGCCCGGTGAACTCGACCGAGGAGAAGTGGGGCAGGCCGGAGCCGTCCATGCGGGTCACGCCGGACCCACGGCCCGTGTAGTCCGCGCCGCCGACGGGGCCTTGCACTACGCGAGTTACGGGCTCCGAGCCGTCGCGCCGCGCGTGCAGCGTGAAGAACGTGTAGTTGAACGCCAGCCCCTTCGACGGCCGGTTGAATATCTCGAAGTCGTACAGCTGACCCCACCCGCCGAGGGAGATCATTCCCGTGCCGATGCCTCCGAGCGGAAAGCCGATGTTGTCCAGCTCACGCCCGGTGTACGTGCGGGGGCGACCAGGGCTCAGGAGATCCTCGCGCGAATACGGGATATGTGGATTCTCGGCCTTCACGTCGCGTCCTCCTGCGTTCGGTGGCTGGCGCTCTCTCGCGGGCGACGATAGAGGTTATAGCGTGGCCGGAACGGCGGCGGAAGTGTACGCGCCGAGACCGGCGCATCGGCGCCGGTCTCTCGCTGTCCCGCGCGATGGCCTTAACTTCCCGCCGCTACCGTGCGGCGGAACGTCCGAGGATTCCTGCCAAGTGGGCGCGCACATGTTCCGTGTGTTCGGCCGCGTTGAGGATATCGGCGAACAGCTCGTCTCGCGTCCGTCCGCTGGCCAACTCCTCCACGCGGAATCGCAGATCGTCCGGCGACGGGTGTCGGTGGAGGACGGCCTCGTAAAGGGCTCGCACGTATGCTTCGTCGTCGTGCTCGGCGATGACGTCCTCGGGAAGCAGAACGCATTCAGCCAGGGTCTTCGCCAGCGACTCGGCGAGCCACACTTTGGCTGGGTCTGATTCGCCGAGGGCGGCATACACCTCGTCCGCCTCGTCGGCGCCCTCGGCCGCTCGATCCAGCGGCTTCCCAGCGAGCCACGCCCTCAGAGCCTGGTAGTACGCCTTGAACTGCCCGCGTCTCTCGTCGTCGATACGCGCGTGTCGCCAGAGCACGTCGACGGCTGGCATGCCAGGATAGTCGCTAGACCCGATCGCGCGGATGATGAACGTGAGGTTGTCGAGCGCGCGGTAGTGGGAGAGCGAGTCGAACCGTGAGATAAGCGCCCGGACGTGCTCGACCGCGTCCGGGAGCGGCCCCAGCTCGTCTTCCATGCTGTTGATGCGGGCGATGTCGGCGTCTGGAGCCGCATCCGGGCAAGTTACGTTGCGCCATTGGGCCATGCGTGCGCCGTCCGTCGCCATGCGCGGTCTCCCGTCTTGTGGGTGGTGTTCACCCTAGAAGATCGGGCCGCGGGAGCCGATGGTTTCGCCAACCCCGCGCCGGCTTTGGGATGCGCTGGCCGTCGGGCTACACATAGGCCCTACGGGACAGTATGCCGGCCCTGGCGTCGAGTCGACCCAAACCCCATTGGGTATTCCCGGTTCGCCGTCGGGGCCGGCTGTCCTCGGGCCACGGGGTGCGCTCATTGCCAGTTGGCGGCGACTGGTGTGGCACGCGGGCGGCCGCTCCCGTGTCGTGCTGAGCCGAGGCGAAGCATCTCTTCCGGGCAGGGCCCCGGTCGGGGCCGCACGTCTGCCGCTACACCGAGCAGGGGTGACCACTGCCGCGAGATACGCCGTCGCCTTCGGCTCGTCGGCACGACGGCCCGTGCGGAGCGCCGCCACCCGCCTCGGTCGACATTCCGCGAGCGCGCCTCGCATTGCGGCGTGTCCTGCGTCAGGCGAAGCCCATCTCCTTGAGGTTCAGGTAGCTGACCGTGACGCTCTCCATCGGTGTGAGCAGGTTTGGCGCGTCCTGCTCAACCACGAACCACTCGACGCCCGTGGCGGCGCCTGCCTCGAGGCACGCCTTCACATCCACTACGCCGGTGCCCACGGACGTGAAGCGCGCTCGCCCAGGTCCGCGATGTCCTTCACGTGGAGGGCGGGGAAGCGGCCGGGATGGCTCTGGATCAGCTCGACGGGGTCTTCGCCGCCGTACACCACCCAGGCGATGTCCAGTTCGATGTACACGTGCTGCGGATCGGTCGCCGCCATGAGCATGTCGAGTCCAGAGACGCCGTCGAACTGCGTCAACAGCTCATGGTCGTGGTTGTGGTAGCAGAACTTGAGACCGGCGGCGGCGACCCGTTCGCCCACGGTCTCGTAGAAGTCGGCGTCTCGCTTGACCTGCTCGGCGGATTCGCAGGGACCCCACCAGGTGCTGATGTGGCATGCGTCGAGTGTCAGGGCGCCGTCGATGAACCTGTCCAGCTCGGCTTCTAGCTGCTGTCGGGACGCGCCCACTGAGACCGCCGCCAGTCCGAGCCCGTCCAGTCGCGCCTTGTTCCGCGCGACATCGCCGTCAATGAGGTTGGCGCCGCCCTCAATCCCTTCGTAGCCGATGTCCGCGACGGCGTCCATGGCGCCCCAGAAGTCGGCCGCCGTCTCCTCTCGGATGATGCCAGGTATGAGCCCCATGCCCGGCCTGGTTCGCTCCGCCATGCTGCCCTCCCGTCTCTCCGCCACGTGTCACACCGTACCGATCATAGCCCGGCCGCGCCGCCACCCGCACGGCGGCGCGCGCCACGGGTGGTCTCTACACGCGATGGCAACGCGCCGTCGCGCCATCCTGCCGCTGCCATCCTGAGAAGCGAAGCGCCGTAGGATCTCGGCGTGGTTGCTCGCCCGGGAGATTCTTCGCGATGCTCAGACACCATGGAATGACCGGTTCGCCCTGTCGGCGTATGTTGTTTGTGCTA
>CAYYPK010000065.1:17739-29836 GCA_964473525.1 uncultured bacterium | reverse complement strand
GACCCCCATGCTATATCAGCCATGGTCGTTTACACCGATCTATGTACACCCTCACACGCGCAGATCGCTGTCGAGAAAGCCCTGGCGTCCATCATCTGCCTCGAATCGCGCGTACCCCTCGCGAAACGCGTACGGACATCCCTCAACAGGACGTGTGTGCCCGGCTGCGTTGACGAACCCCCATCTTCCCACGTCGTATTCTACGCCTGCCAGGCCCTCAGAGAACCAGTCGCCATAGATGAACGCCGGCTCTATGGCATATTCCCCCGCGCGGTCGACATACCCCACCGATTTCTCTTTCTGGCGCAGGGCGTGCGCGCGAGCCCGGCACGTCGCGGCTGCGGCCAAGGTAGGGCTCCATTCAACGACCGAAGCGAGGCCTTCGCTGAACCATTTCGCCTCGGCGAATCTCTCAGGGATCACTTCTCGCCCGTCGCGGGCCACGAACGCCAGTCGGTCATCTAGACGAACTCCCGCTACGCCCTCCGAGAAATCCTGTACGTCGCGGTAGACTGGCGGAATGACGAATGCGCCCGAGGTACCGATGAATCCAACGCGGGTTGACACGACCAGACCTTCCTCACTACCTACGGGCCCACGATCACGAGGACACCGAGCCCCAAACCGGCGGCGCCCGGGCTCAACGGGCCTCTTGCGGCTACGAGATGCGTTGCGCAACGTCGGATGGAACCGCAGCGGCGCAACGTCCCTCGTGGAACATACCAGCCTCACCGAATTGCGGGTCGATCACCATGTCTCCGCTCGCGTTGATGAAGCCCCAGACGGGGCCAACCCTAACTGCGGCGAGCCCCTCAGAGAATGGCCACGCCCCATCGTAGCGCGGCTCGACGGCGATGTCGCCTTGGGCCGTTAGGAAGCCCCACATTCCGTCCACCTGAATCGTCGTCATCTGCTCGAGGAAGGGGTAACAGAAGTCGAATGCTGGGCGTATCACCCACTCCTGTTGTCGGTTCACGTAACCCCAGAGATCGCCCTCTCTGACCGCCAGCAGACCGTCGCTGAACTCCATGTCGCAGGGCGCGTCGAATCTCAACACGCGCTCTCCATCGGGACCCAGGAAGTAGCTGCAGGCCTGCCCGTAGTCCTCAGTTGCCCAGGCGAGGCCATCGCTGAAGTCGCCTGCACCCGCGTAAGTGGCTGGAATGACCACGTCTAGATCGGGGCCGAGGAAACCGCAACGGCCGTCACTGGCCTCGAACTGGGCGCGGCCCTCGCGGAACGGTCGAACGCGCCTGCCATTCACGGGGCGCATCTCGCCGCTTCTGTCTATAAACGCCCAACTATCGAGCTCGCAGGCGACCGCCGCTAGCCCTTCGGAGAACTCCTGGGCCTCAACGTAGGAAGGCTCGATGGTGTATCGCCCCGAGGCGTCTATATACCCCACGCCCTGGTTCTTCTCAAGCGCCGCTTGGCTGGCGGGAGGCGTTGCCGAGGCGTGTACGCGGGGATCCCAGTCCATGGCTGCAGCCAACCCTTCGTGGAACCAGTCCGCATAGCCATAGCGCGTTGGAATAACTTCGTCGCCTTCCCGCGACACGTATCCAACTGCCCTCCCGGTACGGACATGCCCGCGACCCTCGGAGAAGTGCGTGACACCATCGTACACCGGCGGCGCCACGAACTCCCCCGCGACGTTGATGTAGCCGCAGCCATTGCGCAAGTCCGGGCCTCCGCTTACCGTCGGGGAGCCGCTATGTGTGACACACCGCGCCCGCCCATGGCATCCGTGAAGTATACAACCGCCCCGTCAACCACCCCGGCAACGACTCGCCTGGCCGTTTCCGCGCTGCTGGCCGGCAGCCTGCTGTTCGCCGCGTGCCGTGCGGAGCGTGAGCCGTCCACGTTCGTCACGGGAGCCAATCTGCCGTGGCTTGACGGCAAGATGGCCTGGGACATCGCCGACCACGCCGAGTGGGGAGTCGACTCCGACGCGGGCCACGCCCACCCCGTTCCCACCAGCCGTACAGACCGCAGAAGGTGAGGGAGTGCCGCTCGAATGCGCGATGCGCGCGCCTGACCGAGGACGAGGCGGGTCGCCTATCCGGCGCGGCTCGCGGCGCCCGCCGCAACGCCCACGCCGCACAAACCCTCGGAGAAGATGCCTGGCTCCGCGAACTGTGGGTCGATGACCATGTCCCCAGCGGCGTTCAGGAACCCCCACAGCCCGTTGACATAGACGGCCGCAAGCCCTCCAGATATTGGGTAGAGGGCCTCGTACTGAGGCTCCACAGCGACATCACCCTGTGTGTTGATGAACCCGTACCTGTCATCGACGGCGACAGTGGCGAAGCCCTCGTTGAACGTGGCTGGGCGAGTTGTGTACGCAGGCGGGATCACCCACTCGCCGCCCTTGTTGATGTACCCCCAATGTGCTCCTTGGCGCGCGGCTAGCAGCCCATTGCTGAATTCCTCATCGCAGGGGCCTTCGAACGTCAGAACGCGATCGCCATCCGGGTTGAGGAAGTGCGAGCGCTCATCACCGCGTTCTTCGCGAACCCGGGCGATGCCCTCGCAGAAGTCAAACGCCTGCCGATACGATGGTGGAATCACCACACGCAGCTGGCTGTCGTAGAAGCCCTTCCGCGCATCCGCCGCGGCGAACCGCGCGCGTCCCTCACAGAACGAGACCACCCATTTCGCGTCCACCGGGCTGATGTTGCCCGCCGTGTCGACGAACCCGTATCTGCCTACCTCATGTTCGACAGCCGCCAAACCCCCCGAGAACGCCTGCCCGTGAATGAAAGCCGGGGGGATGGCGCAGTCGCCCGCCTTGTCTATGTAGCCCAGCGGCCTGTTGGCCTGCAGGACGGCCCCGGCCTGTTCGCGCGATACGTCCTTCCCGTGCAGGTCGTAGTCCCACTCGACTACGGCCGCGAAGCCCTCGCGGTACGGGCCGGCGTCACCAAAGCGCGCCGCGATTGCCTCGCGGCCGTCTTGCGCAAGGAATCCGACCTTTCCCCGAACTACGTAGCGCGCTCGACCTTCCTCGAATTGCGTCACGTGCTCGTAGATCGGGGGTATCGCGAAGTCCCCTGACACCCTGACGAAGCCGTAGTAGCTTGTCAACCTGTGGCACCCCCTGCTATGGACCGAAGACTAACCAGATGCCTGGCCCCGTCGCTGCGCCCCCGGAGAAGACTGTGATCCCAACGCCCGCGCCGCCCCGCACGATGCGGTAGACGATGTAGCCCACACCCACGGTCGCAACGGTGCCCCCCAACACGGTGACTATCTCACCAGGTGAGAACCAATTCAAGTTCAGGCCGTGCTCCTCAATGGCGTCTTGGATGTCCGTCGCTTTGTCGCGCGCGTCCTCATGTTTCGGTTCTACCGTCGGCTGGGGATTCGGATCGTCCGCTGTCGGTTCCAGAGGAGGCCGCACCACGACATAGACGCCGGGCCGGTAGGGAAATGGCTCGACATCCCAGTGTATGTCAGGGTGGTCGTTATGCCGTTTCCATCGCCCTTTGCCTCTGTCCAACCAACGGCCTTGGGGATCCTTCCTGGGGCCGCCCTTGGGTGGGACGTACCCATACGACGGATCGGGCGAGCCCCCGGGGCCGGTTTCGAAGGGCTGTTGCGGGCGGCGGCCGTACTCCGCGACCCGTACTTGCGAGGCGGGTACCACGAAGGCCCTGGCCGCCGAATCCCACACGGTGACGGTGGTCGGTGCGCCATCATCGTACACAGTGATGTCGAGGACCAAGGCGTCGTCGAAGATGTCGACGGTCCAGGCGTGCGCCGTGTAAGAGTCCTCGTCGGGCGACGCGGTCCCCGGCTCGAACGCTCTGGCGGTGATGGTGTAGGGAGTGGTTGCAGCGGAGCTCGTGGCCAGGGCGGTCGTGAACACGCTCTCTGCGGCGGGTACACATTCCCGCCAGACACGGACGCCGTCCACCTCCCAGTCGGCGCGGCTAAACTGCGCATCGGTCTCCAGGTAAGCGGACATGGACTGTCCAGGCATCTGGTTGTAGAGGTCGCCACCTATTGCCGTCACCTCGAACGCAACGGCGCGACCGCCACTAGCGACTACTGCAACAATGATCAGTAGTGCGTGTACCAGAGGAATACTTCTCACGCGCTTCACCTTCACTGTGGGCCTCGGTCGAGTTGGGGTCGCCAGCCAGGCGGCTGTGCAGCCGTTGACTCCGCTACGGCTTCAGTTCTGCGGTTCCTGGGCCACGCATCTGGCTGTCTCTCGCCGCAAGACGCAGCAGCGCACGTTCCGCAACGAGTCCTACTTCGCCGCTATGGAACTGCGCTGCTTCCGTGATCAGGTCTTCGGCTCTGTTGCGGTCGGCCGCCGCGATGGCCCCGCGCCGGAATGTCGCGTCTTCATTCAGGTCGGCGTAGCGACTTCTCTGCGCGAAGCTCTGCAAGGCGGCAACGACGCTTACCGTGAGTCCAAAGCTGGCATGTCGGCCCGCTCTTTCCACGGCGACCAACGCTCGCCTGTCATCCAGATGACCGAGCGCGCGCACAATGCTGTCGACGTAGCCGACATTCTCGACCGCGAGCGCGTCCAGCTCCACCGTCAGCCGCTCTTCCAGGTACGGGATGATCGTGGCCAGGAGCAGCGGATTCGACCGGCCCGCCCTGCCAAGCCCGCGTATCGCGTGCCGTGCCACGTACGTGACCGGGTCGTCGGCCATCGCGATGAGCAGTGGCACGCTTCCATCTACAGCCAGGGCGCCTGCCGCCATCGTGATGGACGCGCGGATCTTCGGGTGGTACTCAACAGGTACTCTCGCGCTGATGGCCTGAAGGGCGTCCGCCCGTAGCGCCGACGCTGCCTGGCGCTCCTGGGGGACGGCGCTGAGCACGTTGGCGGAACGCGCCGCGCTGACAACGACGTGGATCGCGTTGTGTCGCACGCCTACGTCCGGGTCGCCTAGCATCGCCGCGGCGCTGGCGAACACAGCGCGGTGCTCATCTATCTCGCGCATGTGGTCTCTGACTAGACGGCGAGCTGACAGCCCGGCCGCCTGGTCGGGCGCGGCGACTGGGTCCGGCGCGGGCTCCGTCGCGTAGACCGATAGCGTAGCCGCTCCCGCTATCAGCAGTGGTAACGCGTGTTCCCTTAGACATCTCATGCGTGCTCTCCACGTTCAGGACGTCGTGTCTCAGCGGCTGTGCCGCGGATCACCGACCGGCCGCAGACTTCAGTAGTCGTACTGGATGTTCCCGAGGAACTCGCCGGTTGGCGTTTCCTGGCCGCTTGGGGGCTCGGGCATGGTCACCCACTGGTTCCACGTGCCACCCCATCTCTCATCCATCTTAGCTATGACATACGCCTTGAAGCTCCCAGAGCCGGAGGTCGTCTGGCCGTTCGACAGATAGTGCACCCCGCCATAGAAGAACGACGTTATCGACTCCGCCGCGGTAGCTGGATTCTTGTCGCCGTCACTGAGGAGCCAGCTCATGTTGGTGTAGTGGCTGAAGCCCGCGACGGGCATGGGGTAGTCGTATTCGTGTCGCCGGGTTTCGCGCTCAAGGTCAAAGTCGTAAATCCAACATGGGCCCGGCGCCCCTGTTTCGCCAGGCTGCAACTGGGCGAGCCGAAAGGGGCCCTGCGGGTTCACCAGGTCGTGGTGGATCGCGTAGTACGCCGCGACGTCACCGTACAGCTTGGCGTAGCGGATGTCGCTGTTCGGGCCGCCGTCATTCACCCACCCCGCAGACACACCTGAGTAGTCCGCCTCGAGGTCGAGATAGCCCAGCGGCGTGTTCACCGTTACCGGTGTGTCGCCCCAGGTCGTGGACTCCTCCGCTGCGGGGAGCGGATCCAAGAGCCAGTCCCGCGGTGTCACAGTTACCGTCACGGTCTCCCAAGGGGTCTTGTTGCTGTTATCGACCGCATCCCATATACGCACCTTGAACTCTGTGTTCGCGACGAAGGCGCCCGACCAGGAACCCGTTGTCGCCGTGGTGGGATTGATGGTGAGCTGCCCTCCCTTAGCCCACTGACCCTCGGGCACGGCGTAGAGCCACTCCGGCATGACGCCTCGCCAGGCTACGGCATACGTGCCGCTGCCGCTTCCGGACCAGACAGCCGTCCCGCCTGTAACCGTGCCGCGCACAACGGATACGTCCGCGGCGGGCGACACGTTGTTGAATTCCGTGATATCGACTGACAGGGGATCGGGACTCGCGTGGACGGACGAGGCAAGCGTGGCACAGAGGGCCGCCAGTAGGAGCGCCGCCCTCGCTCGACCCGAGGCCACGGTGGCGCGAAAGTGTGTCACTGTGACGCTCTCCCTGCTTTTTGGCGAGCGCGCGCCGCGCCGCGTTCGGCTATGTCTTCGCGCAAGTTGCTCGGGTACCTCGTCGAGCTGATCGTGTACGATTGCGCCGCTGCCGCGTACCGGCCCATCCGCTCGTACATGGCCCCGATGAAATAGTGGGCCTGAGCCAGTTGGTCGCCGGATGCGTCAGGGTATTCTGTCAGGAGGAGTTGCGCCTCACGCACTGCGCCCTCCAGATCGGCCTGTAAGTAGTGGCTGAACCCTATCATGTACTGAGCCGTCGCCCGCGTGTGATAGTCCTCGGACCCGTCCAGCACAGCGCGGTATTCCGCTAGCTTTGCCAACTCGTCGGCGGGATCCATCGTCGGCACTACGTCCGGCCCCTCGTCGTCCCCGGGCCGGAGGATGCGCTTCTGCCGCATGTGCGTCTGCCAGATACGTGCCTGATCCGCCTGCGGTGTTTCTGGGTGCGCCTCCACCAGCGTTGAGTACAACGCTGCCGCAGCGTGCCTGTCGTGCAGGTCGAACAGGAGGAGACTCCCCTTGGTGACGAGCGCGAGTGGCACGTGCGCAGAAGCAGGATGCTCGTCGAGTAGGCGGTCACACTCCTCGACCGCAGCCTCGTATTCGCCCATACGCGCTCGGCACTGGCCAATGCGAACGCGGGCCTCCTCCGCGTAGGAAGATGTGGGAAACGCCGTTATCAGCCTCTCGTACGCGGGGACTGCTGTCTCCGGATCGAAGTGGTTCAGGTGGTGGATGTTTGCGATGCCGGACAGCGCCTCCGGCGCCTCGGCGCTGTCTGGGAACCGAGCCACCAGATCCTCATACGCTGCAACCGCGGCCGGGTAATCGCGGTCCTCGAACTGCGCCTTCCGCGCACGGTCGAGTTGGTTCTTCGCGGTATCCGCCTTGCCGATGACGACCTCGACGTCTTCCTCGACAACCTGCGCTAGCAGGAATGGCAGGGCGCCGGCGGCCATGACAGCCGCGACCAACCCTATCCTGAACAGTCTCATGTGCGCCTCTCTCCAGGGCGTCGTTACCTGCCGGTGTTATTTCCGGACGAGTAGACGGCCGGAGGCGGAATACGCCCCAGCTCGAAGGTGGTAGACGTACATCCCGCTGGCCACGTGCTCGCCCAGGCGGTTGCGCCCGTCCCAGTAGGCGGCGTCGCGTCGCTTCGTGTACCAGCCCGCTTCCTGCCTGCCCACTGCCAACTCGCGGATCATCGTGCCGTGCATGTCGTAGATGTGCACGACGACGTCAGCGGCCTCGCTGAGTTGGTAGGGAATCCACGTCTCGGGGTTGAACGGATTCGGGTAGCTCGGGAGCACGGACGTGAGGTCCGGGCGCGGCGCCTCGACGACGGATAGCGCGACCGTGTAGGGCCAGCGTGTGCCGTCCGCGTCGACGAGGGTGAATCGCAGTGGAACGTCAACTGCCGCTGGAGCCGAGCGGCTGACCTCGAAGGACAGCAGCAGCGACGACGCCTGCCCAACTCGGGCAACCACGCGGGCGGACGAACGCGCCGGGCGCACCCAATCAGGGATCTGCCCCCACTCCGCTGCAACGCCGTCCAGGGGCATATCGCCGTCGTTGACGATCCGCAGGCGGAGGACGCCTGCCTTGCCCTGGGGTACCGTTATCGCCTCAGCGTTGCCTGCCACAACCATGACGGCGGACGCCAGAATGCCAAGAACCGACGATCGCGCGCGCATCGAACGCCCTCCGTCCGCGACGCAGGCGGACATGCCGCCGCGCAGCAGAATATGCCAGGATACACAGGTTACGCACTACCGAACCGGATTCTACACGGGCCGTGGCAAGGCGTTAAGGGCATTCCCTATATTGTGGCAGGAACCGCGAGAGTCGGGTGATTTCCGGCCGCAGCGTCGCCCGCCACCGGGGTAACGCCCCGCCCGTTCTCCGCGGCTCGTCTGACTGTGGGCGACTCTCAGCGCCGTGCACGACCGCAGAACCGCCAGCAGCCCGGGTGTGGCGCGCCTTGGGCCGCGTCGTGCCGCCGCGTTCGAGATCACAGCCATCTCGAACCACGTGCCGTGCGTTGCTGGGGAGAGCCGGGCGGCGCGGACGACTACGGTGAGTTGTACGGCTGGCGGTACCACGAACTCCCCGCGACGTTGATGTAGCCGCACCCATTGTGCAATTCCGGGCCTCCGCATACCTTCGGGGAGCCGCTATATGTGACACACCGCGCGCCCGCCCATGGCATCCGTGAAGTATACAACCGCCCCGTCAACCACCCCGGCAGCGACCCGCCTGGCAGTTTCCGCGCTGCTGGCCGGTAGCCTGCTGTTCGCCGCGTGCCGTGCGGAGCGAGAGCCGTCCGCGTTCATCACGGGAGCCAATCTGCCGTGGCTTGACGGCAAGATGGGCTGGGACATCGCCGACCACGCCGAGTGGGGCGTAGGCTTCGACGAGGATAGCGCCCGGGCGCACTTCGCGGACATGGAGCGCATGGGCGTGTCCGTCATCCGGTGGTGGCTGTTCGCAGACGGCCGCGCGGGGATCGTCTTCGACGCGGAAGGCGCCCCGACGGGGGTTCAGCCCGAGGTGTACGAGCGCATCGACCTCGTGATGGACGAGCTGTGTCCAACCTACGGAATCAGGATGTACTGGTGCCTGCTCGCCGGCCTCATCGACACGCAGCACTCTAACATCGTTACGGATGCAGCTATTCGGCGCGCCTACATCGAGAACGTGGTGACGCCGCTTGCCGAGAGATACGGCGCGCATCCCTCGCTGTTCGCGTTCGACCTGATGAACGAGCCGGAATCGGACGTCGCGGGTACTCGCGGCAACTGGAAGCGCGTCGGGACGGACTGGCCGACAATGCGCGCCTTCCTGAGCGAATGCGTCGACGCCATCCACGCAGTCGCCCCAACGGCCCGCGTGTCCGCCGGCTCAGGATGGCACTCCTACGAGAACCTGCAAGCCGGGCTCTATTCAGGGATCGGGCTCGACTTCTACGACGTACACCTGTACGACGTACACCTGTACGACGACGCCACCGCCCCGCCCTCCGTCGAGTCGCTAGGGCTCGACCTGCCGTGCCTCATCGGCGAATACAACACGACGCGCGAGACGGCGGCCGACCCAGAGCGCCAGGCAGAGATCGTCGGCCAGTTCCTCGCCGGGGCGGAGGACGGAGGCTACATGGGCGTGCTCGTGTGGAGCTACGACCACCGCGCGACGGAGAGCCCCTACGGCCTGTTGCAGCCGAACGGACGGTGGAAGCCGGTCGCGAAGGCTATCCGCCGTCACGCTCGTCGGTAGACGCGTTGGCAGGCTCTGGCGCCAGGCCGTGCTCGGTCTTGTGCCAGTAGTGCGGGCGGAAGAACAGCTCGAACAGCGCCATCCACGCCGCGACGCTCATCAGACCCCACGTCACCGGAGCTAGCAGACCGTACTTCACGAGGTCGTAGTCCTTGCGCGGCACGGCGGCGAACATGTGCAGGTAGATGAACGCCGTGTTCCCAACGACGAGATTCAGCGCGCCCACGACCCCGATGACGCCCGGGAAGAGACCGTCCACCAGCGGCGACTTCGTGACGACATACCACCAGAACATCGCCCAGAAGGCGGGATTCACGAGCGTGAGGAAGGGACCGACGCCGACCAGCATGAGGAAGTCCCACAGGCGGCGCGGGCCGAGGTCGCGCAGCAGGCGCACAGGCCGGCGAGTGTGGACGAGGAACGTCTGCATGTACCCCTTGATCCACCGTGACCGCTGGCGCACCCAGATGCCCAGGCGACACGGCGCCTCCTCGTACGTCGTCGAGTCCAACAATCCGACTCGGAGCCCCGCGCGGCGGATGCGCACGCCGAGGTCGCAGTCCTCCGCGACGTTGTACGGATCCCAGCCGCCTAGCTCGCGCAGCGTTTCCGTGCGGAAGTGGTTGGATGTGCCGCCCAGGGGCACTACCGTGTTGAGGCGCGACAAAGCGGGCAGCAACACGTCGAACCAGAGCGTGTATTCCAGCCGGAACATGCGGGTGAGGAAGTTCTGACGGGCGTTGTACACGTTGAGGCGCGCCTGGAAGCATCCGACGTCGTCCGGCGCGGAGGCGAACGCCGCAACCGCCTTGCGTAGTTGGTCCGGCTCGGGGCGGTCCTCGGCGTCGTAGACGACGACGTATTCGCCGGTGGCCTTGGCGAGACCTTCGTTGCACGCCTTGGGCTTCGTCCTGGGCGCCGTGTCGGAGACGACGATCACCTCGAACGGCGCGGCGAGGTCGCACTCCCCGAGCGCCGACAGGGTCTCATCGTCGTCCGGTTCCACGAGGAGGAGGCCCTGCAGTCGGTCGGCTGGATAGTCGATGTCGTTGAGCGCGCGTAGAAGGGCGAGGAGGACGCTCGACTCGTGGTATAGCGGCACGAGCGCCGTGTACGTGGGCAGCGGGGCACCGGGCTGGCAGGCCGAAGACAGTGGCGGCGTACGCCGGTGCATGGCCAGCCACAGCGCCTTGATGGCACCGGAGACGGCGTACACCAGCGTGCACGAACCGCAGAAGAACACGCCGTACCGCTGGCCGCGCGCGGCGGCGAAGACCACCAGGCCGACCAACAACGCGGCAGCGAGGCCGATCCGGGCGACGCTATGTCGACGCACTGTGTTCAAGGGGTCAGCGTCACACGAGCGACTGGGGTCTCCCTGACGACGACCACGCTAATACCCGAATACGAACGCGCGTGAGAGCCGAAGACCATCGCTCTCGCGGATCCACCACTCGCGCAGCCGGTCAATGCTCGCTTGCTGCTCTGCGGCGGACGCGTCCTGCGCCCACCCGAAGAGTAACCGACCGTGGAACTGGGCGATCCGGCTCGGCGCAAGGGTGGCCTTGATGTGCGGGCCAAGCAGCACGGTAAGGTAGTGGTGAGCGCCAACAGACAGCTGGGGGTCGCCCAGCAGGCTTACGAGCTCGGGTATAGCGTCCTTGCTGGACGACGACGCCAACGCGTCAATTGCGGAGGATCGGGCGTCGCGCGCGGAAACGCGCAACGACAGCTGGTCGGCCTGTGCGCGGTTTGCGACCTGCTGTGGCGGGATAGGGCCCACGACGGGCGGTGTTGTGCGAAGGAACTGCGCGAGCGGATCCACAATCGAGTCGTGCGCAATCCAGATGCCCAGATACTGGGCGGCTAGCGTTCGACGTTCACTGAGGAAGTCTACCCAGTAGATGTCCTCTCGTTGGTGCGAGGGCAACGGGATGTCCGACGCGTTCGGGTCGACCAGCAGCCGCACCAGCAGATCCCGCCGTTCCTCCTCGGCTTCCGTTAGCACGCGGGACGGATCCATCTCAGTCAGCGCCGCAATCTGTGCCCGCAGATCCCCTAGCGAGGCGGCCTGAGCCTCGAACATTGCGTACACTTGCGCAGGCGCCACGGGCTCCTGCGCCACAACGATGGTGCTCGCCACCAAGCCAACGGCCAACGCGGTACACAGTCGGAAATGAGTCACGCACTGCCCTCCGCAACGAAGATGCAATCAAGGGTGAGGAGGCGACCTGCGCCCTTGATTGCGCAGGTTGCCTAGTTCTTCATCGTCAAAGACATAGACGCCGTCGTCGGCAAGGGCCTCCTCGGCGTCTGTGCCCGGTGCCCACATCACAGAGTCGTTCAGTCCTGCATTGGCGTGACCATTCACGCCAACTCGTAGGCCGAACTGGTGGCCAACCTCGTGGAGGGCCACGACCCGCCGGAGCACGGTTATGTCCATGCCATGCTGCGCAGCAACGTCTCTCACGACCTCGTCGTACACTGCGGACGTCTCTGGGACGATGGGTGGCACTCGGAGAGTGCCACCC
>CAYYPK010000065.1:0-17729 GCA_964473525.1 uncultured bacterium | reverse complement strand
GGCGAATTCGGACTCAGGATCGTTGTCATTGCCGTCATAGCGACCTTGATAGACCGACACGACGTGACCCACCCAGAACTTCCGGTGTTCGTCCTGCTGGCTCTGGTTGATGCCGATCTCTGAGTCCCAATAGTATATCGCTTCGCTTTCCTGGGAGTTGAAACTCCGCCCGAAGTATGTCTGTGGGTCGTCGTATTGAGGGAGTCGGTGCACTGTCACGTAGGCCGCGTGGAAGGCGCTATCATAGTGGTGGAGGTCAGGGGTGGGCACATCTGCCGTCTGAGGGTCGTCCAGTTCCTGCGGGTCCGTCTCGCCTTCAGCGATCTCGTGGTCCGACGCACCCATGGAGTCGACCTCAACGTGGAAGCGCCGCCAGACTGTGAGCATGGTCGTTCGCTGAGGCTGTGGGATAAGTGCCACCTCCTCATCATCTTCCCCGAATTCGAACCCATTCAGTGATGCCGTAGCGATGTAGTTGTCGCCAGGCGAGAGCGATACGCGGACGGTAGCGAACACCTCCCCCTGCGAATCCGTTGTAGTCTCATATAATGTGTAGTCCGCAGGCTGACCCTCGAGGATGACGCCGTCGGACTCGATCCAGTAGCCGTGATCCTGGCCGCCGCTATCGCGTGTCGTCCGGTTGTCACCACCGAGGGGCTCGCCTCCTTCGTCCGCTGGATCGATCGGCCAGTCCGACGAGGAGGGGTCATCGACATCAAGCAACTGCAGGTAGACCGTTTCGCCCTCGAGACGTGGTGACAGAGTTGCCCTCACGCCTACCGTCTGGAACGGAGTACCATCGCCGGGCAGGGGGCGACCCGGAAACATCCGTTGGCCCTGCCCTAGGACGGCGTGTGGCGGGCCAGGATTGCCGTCCAGCGGGCTCCAAAGCGGCACCCAAGCAACGGAAACCTGGGTCTGGGACCCCGACGCATGGGCCACAGGATCTGCGGCAATCAGCAATAGGCTGGCGCAACACACGACAGCCGCCCACTTATTCATTGAGCGCATTCCCCTCTGTTGCCCGGTTGCGCATCGACGACAGCTGCGCCTGGACCCGGCCGCGCCACCTAGATGTTGGCAGAACCTGGAGCGCCTGCTCTGCCGTCTGCACCGCGGTACTGTGGTCCCCGAGTTGCCGATAGCAGACAACCTGAAGGTGGTGCGCGATCATCTGGGAATCCACCGACACCCCGGCGTAGTCGTTGACGATCCGGTTCAGCACCACCAGCGATTCCTCGTAGCGCCGTTCTACTGTCAGCACCATCGCGACCATGTGGAGGGCGTCGGTTTCGAGCACCGGGTCGCCCATCGCGGACGCGGCGACGTTCTCGAACGCCGCGATCGCCTGCTCAGGGCTCAAGGCGCCATCCTCATAGTCCATGCGCGTCAGCCTGAGCCGAGCCTCGGCGGCGTGCGTCGTGCCCGGGTGTTCATTCACCACCTGCTTCAGGAAGGGACGCCCGGTCTCGCGATCCTGCCGGTCAATGTAGTGCGTGTGACCGATCTTCAGGAGAGCCCACCCCGCGTATTCCGTCCCTGGGTGTCGGTCTACGGCTTCCTGGAACGCGACCAGCGCGTCGTCCCACCGCTTGTGGCGGCCGTGCGCCTCGCCGATACGTATCCACGCCTCCTTGGCCCGCGCGGATGCGGGGTACTCGTCGATGACCCGTTGGTAGCTCGCGATGGCCTCGTCCGGGTCGACTAGCTGCCAGTGGTGGATGTTCCCGACGCGGAAGAGCGCCTCCGGCGCCTCGTCGGAAGCTGGAAACAGCTCGACTACCTCCTCGTACGCGGCGATTGCGCCAGGGTAGTCTCCCTCCTCGAAGTGCCTACCGAAGGCGCGGTCGATCTGCGCCTTTGCGCTTGCCGCCTTCCCGATTTCGATTCCGATGTTCTGCTCGGCCACCTGCGCCAACAGAACCGGCACAAGCAGCGCGACCCCGAACCAGCCGAAGGCGCCAACGCGCCACAGACGCTTCATGAATGGTCTTCCTCTCTGCGGCGCGCCTAGCGCGCTACGACAAGCTTGCGCATCGCCGAGTACTTGCCCGCGCGCAGGCGGTACACGTAGAGGCCGCTACCTACCTGCTCGCCAAGGTCGTTCCGTCCGTCCCAATACGCCGCCTGCGACCGCGAGGTGTACCACCCGGCCTCTTGGTAGCCCAGGTCCAGCTTGCGCACTGTCTGACCGCCGAGGTCGTAAATCCACAGTGAGACATCGGACGCCTCGTGGAGTTCGTAGGGAATCCACGTCTCTGGGTTGAACGGATTCGGATAGTTCGGGAAGGCGCGTGTCTGCGTGGGTACGGGCCTGGGCAGCACGGTGATCGTGGTGTCGCGGAACCACCGGCTGCCAGCGTCGTCGACCAGCCCGAGGCGGAGGGTCATGTCCTCGCCGATGGGCCCGTTTCGCGCCACGCGTAGGCGTATGGGCAGGCGCGCTGATCCGCCCTTCGCCACGGCGACGGGGTCGGCGATGCCGATGGGCTCGACCCACTCCGGTGATTCGTCCCACAGCGGCTGCACGTCCGTGAGGGGCACGTCGCCCGTGTTGTTGAGGGTGACGTTGAGCAGCAGCATCTCGCCCTGCGTGACCTCGACACCCAAGGCAGACCGCGCGGCTGTGGATGCTGCCGCTACCAAGAGGGCCAATAGTATGGATTGCGCGCGCATCGAACGCCCTCCGTCCGCGGCGCCGGCGTACAGGCCGCCGCGCAGAAGAATATACCGGGATACACAGGTTACGCACTATCGAAATAGATTCTATATCCGCTGTGCGGGGCGTCAAGGTGGTTCTCTAGATTGTTGCGGGAACCTCTGGAGGCGGGCAATTACCGGGCGCCGCGGCGCCCCTCAACGGCGGGGCGCGGGTAGGCGAAGCCCTGCCTCAGACTTCGCTGCTGGGCCAAGCCGTGGCGCATGCTGATTGCTTCGCTGGGCGTCCGGCAGCGGCGACGTGAGGAAGGCGCGCCGCTGCGGCATGCCCGCCGTGATGGCGAAGAAGGCCACCAACGGGAGCGCAGATGTCAGGGCGTGTCCCGCGCGGCCCTCTGCGCTGTGATCCACACGAACAACGGTGAGGGTGCGGCCGAGGCCATGTCAGTGCTCGAAGACGAACGCGCGTGGGAGACGCAACCCGTCGCATTGCCGGTTCCACCACGCGAGTAGCCGCGCGGCGCTATCTGCCTGGGCGTTGGCGGAGGCATCGGCGGACCACCCGAACAAGGGCGCGCTGCGATACTGCTCGATCTCGTCCGGCGCCATGGTTGCTTGGACGCGCGCGCGCAAAAGGCCGTTGAGGTAGTGATGAGCGCTGCCCGACAGTTGGGCATCACCCAGGAGACCCACCAGCTCAGGGATGGCCTCCTTGCTAGCCGACGTGGCCAGCGCCTGGGTTGCGGCGAACCGAGCGTCTCTCGTGGAGTCGCGCAACGCGAACTGCTCGGCCTTCTCGCGGCTGCCGGCCACCTGCGGCGGCGTTGCGTCGACTAGTGGCGGCGTCGCGCGAACGAACTCCGCAAGCGGAGCGACGATGGAATCGTGCGCGATCCACATGCCGAGATACCGCGCGGCCAGCAGTCGCCTCTGCGTAGCGAAGTCAAGCCAGTAGTTGTGCCGCCGTTCGTCTGGGGGCAGTGGGATGTCCGACGCATCTGCATCAAGCACCAGCCGCATTAACAGGTCGCGCCGCGCGATCTCTGCGTCGGTCAATTCGCGGTCGGGCGTCATCGCCTTCAGCTTTGCGAGATAGGTCTCGAAGTCGGGTGCCGGCCCGGACTGCTCAGAGAACATTGCGTAGACTTGCGTAGGTGATATTGACGTCTGGGCCTCGGCTACAACACTGGCAACGAGGCAGGCCGCCAGCGCGACGAACAAGCGTATGTGGCTCACGCGGAACCCTCCGTGCTGTCAATGCGGCTACGGGTAGTGAGGACCTGAAGCGCCTGGAGGCGTACGTGGCGGGTCGCTCAACGGGTGAATATGAAGGTGCGCGGCAGTGTGGCGTCGTCCTCAGTCTGCCCCCACCAGGCCCGCAGGCGTGTAACCGCGTCGCTCTGGGCTTCCGCCGCTATGCTCGCGGACCATCCGAAGAGTGGCCTGCCTTTCGCCACGTCCCTCTTCTCGGCCGTCATGCTCGCGGCGATCCGATCTCCCAGCAGCCCTGACAGGTAGTGGTGCGCAGACACGGCCAACTGGGGATCCTCGAGGAAGTCGATCATCGGCGTGATCGCGAGCCGGCTCGACGAGCGCGCAAGCGCCGTCAAGGCGTCGTCGCGAGCCTTGCGGTCCGCATCCAGCCTGCGGATCGCATTTGCAGCTTCGACGGTCGTTGCGGCGCTCCACTTGACGTCATCCGGCATAAGAGGCGGCGTTGCCCGCAGGAAGTCCACGAGCGGCGACACAATCGAGTCGTGCCCGGTGTGTATGCCGAGGTACTTCGCCGCAGCCCGCCGCCGATCGTACAGGATGACCTCGCGCCCCGCGTAGTCGTCGGAGGCATCCGGCAGCGGAATGTCAGTGGCGTCTGCATCAAGGAATAGGCGCAGAAGCAGATCGCGGCGCCCCTGTTCTGTCACCGTCAGCTTTCGAGTAGGGTCCAGGCTCAGGAGGCGCACCCTTCGCTCACGCAGTTCCGCTGCCGTGCGGGGGCGCCCACGCGCGTCGTGGGTGTACAGTCGCGCCACGGAGCCAGCGGACATCGGCGGCTGACGCTTTGGGTGCATGTTCGACACCTGCTCGGTGGACATGGTCTGCCGTGCCAAGGCCGTGATCACCACGAACAGCGACACGAGCAATAGGACGGCTGTCAGCGTGTGTCTCATCGTGAACTCCGCGCGACGACCTTCCGCGTCACATGTGGGTTGCGACGCCTACACTCTCCAGGCGCTTGGCGGTCTCCAAAGACTGAGTCGTGACCGGGTGGGGCCCTCAATGGGACGAGAACGCAAAGTGCCGGGAGACATCGATGTCGTTGCGGTTCAGATCCCACCACTCGAGTAACTCGTCGACCGCTGCTCGTCGTTCGCATCTGAATAGCGTGGCGCGTATCGCAAGAGGCCCCGACGAGGCCCCGCGAGGTCCGCAGCCGGGACGCGTGCCCTCACGTGCGGCACCAGCAGGCGGCGAAGGTACTCACGGGCGTGGCGATACAGCTGAGGGTCGAGGGTCATTCGCACGAGCGTTGGGATGGCGTCGCGACTGCCAGACTGCGCAAGCGCCCTCAACGCTCCTTCTCGCGTGTGATACTCCGACGCCAGAAGCGATAGCTGTGTTGCGTGTTCCTCGCTCTGCACCGCGATGTCCGTGATCTGCTCTCGCAACACGGGCGGGCCGGCATTGAGGTAGTCCGTGAGAGCCTCGACCATCGTGTCGTGCGCCAGGTGCACGCCCAGCATCCTGGCAGCGGCCTGACGTCTGAACCTGACCAAGGTGATGTGCTGGTGCGGCCTCGGGGTGTAGATCGGCGGCAGGGGTATGTCCGTACCGTCTCGGTCCAGTATCAGCCGAATGAGCAGATCGCGCTTCATCTCCTCATCGGCCGTGAGGACACGATCCGGTCGGATCGCCTGGACGCGTGCTGCGAAGGCCTTCCGCCCGCCGTCGCCCTCCTCGGGGGCAAACAGCGCGATCACGTGGCGATCGCTCATTGGGGTCCGTTCCGCCGCGACGCCGGGCGCTGTCCACACGCTTGCGACAGCCAGAACCGCGACTAACGTCCTCCACTCCATGCCATAGTCCTCACTGTGTCTTCGCTAGGGGAACCGTGGCTCCCTGCGCCCCTGGTCGCGAATAGCCTCAATGTGCTCCTCGGCGAAGGTCGTTCCTGCGTCTGGTATGCTTGCCTCGTCTTCGTCGAAAGGCGGGTTCTCCTCGCATGTCGGAGCCCACATCACGCCCACATCAGAGTGGCCGATAGTGAATTGGTGCCCCACTTCGTGCAACGCCACCCATGTCTGGATATCGGCCGTCAGTAGCCCCCACTGATCCGCCACGTCCCGTACCGTCTCCTCGAAGACGAACGCAGCCTCACCTGTTACGCCCTCGTCTAGCCCGGGATGGTTGACACCGACTATGCCACATTCCAGCGGGCCGTCGTTGTCGTAGCCCTGCGCCCAATACTCGTACGCGCCGACCACATACACGACCCACCACTTTCGGTGGTTCTCACCCCGCGATCCGTTCTCGCCTCCGTCTGGGTCGTTCTGCGGTATGGCATAGTCACGTTCATTCGCGTCATTTGGGTGGTGGTGGATGAACGGCGTCTGCGGATCGTCGTGCCCTGTGTCACGGCGTACTGAGATGTATGCGGGGAAGAACGCGTCATCGTACAGCCACAGGTCGGGGTCAGGCACGTCTCCGATTGCCTGGTCGTCAGGATGCCCCTGCGCGCTAGAGTTCCCCATGGAGTCTACCTCAATATGCAGGGCTCGCCAAATTGTGAGCATCTCCGTCCGTTGTGCCTCGTCGATCGCGGCGATGGCAGCGTTGCTGGTCCCGAAGCCATCCCGTTCCGCCTCATCGCACGACACAGCAACGACGTAGTTGTCACCGGGAGAGAGCGACACGCGGACCAAGGCGTCTGCCACTCAGTTGGTTGTGGCCTCCTCGTAGAGGAGCCGTTCCTCGTATGTCGGAGCCTTCCTGCTCTCGTAGAAGATCCCGTGCATCTTGATCTTCTGTTGGTTGACGTTCTCATAGTCTCATGTAGTTCTGTTGTCGTCTCCTTCCGACATGGGAACGTCCAGATCAACCGGGTATGTGGCGGAGGAGGGATCGCTTACGTCAAGGAGCTTGAAATATACCGGTACCCCAGAATACGCCGGGGTGATCGTCGCCACGACGCGCACGATCTGGTACGGTGTGGTGTCGGTCGCCGTTGGCCGGCCCGGATAGATCCTAAGGCCCTGCTGTAGCACCGTGTGCGGTGGCCCGGGATTGCCATCAAGCGGGCTATCGATCTGCTCCCATACAACCGATACCTCGCACTGCTGGCCTGACCCCGCAGCGTGAGGGGTCAGCGAGCCCCAAGCCAGAATCGCGCACGACGCTACAGCCAACCACCTATTCATTGGGGCTCATTTCCTGCATCTGTCCCTTGCGAAGCCATGAGAGCTGCGACTGCAGCCGGCCGCGCCACCTAGTTGCAGGGAACGCCGCCAACGCCCGTTCCGCCGTCGTCGTCGCCAGGTCACGTTGACCTAAGCCCTGGTAGCATAGGCTCTTGAGGCGATACGCAATCGCCAGTGAGTCCTCAGAGAGCCCCTCATAGCCATTGATGATACGGTCTAGGATGACCAGCGACTCACGGTACCGGCGCTCGACGGTCAACACCATCGCGACCATATGGAGCGCGTCCGATTGCAGGACGGGGTCGTCTCCTGCGCCAGCCTCGACACCCCTGAAAGCCTGAAGGGCCTGGTCTGGTGTCAGCAACTTGTCCTCGTAGGCCATCCGTGTCAGCCTGAGTTGCGCTTCGGCGGCGTGGACCGTACCGGGATGTTCTGCGACGGCGCGCTCCAGGAAGGGCCGCCCACTCTCACGGTCCTGTAGATCTATGTAGTGGGTGTGGCCGATCTTCAGGAAGGCCCACGTAGCGAATCTCGTCCCCGGATGCCTGTCGGCCGCCTCCTGAAACGCGGATAGCGCCTCCTGCCAGCGGTCGTGGCGACCATACGCCTCGCCTATGCGGATCCACGCCTCCCTCGCGAAGTCGGACTCTGGGTACGCGTCGACCACCCGGCGATAGCTGGTGATCGCCTCGTCGGGGTCGGTGAGGCGCCAGTGGTGGATGTTGCCTATGCGGAACAGCGCTTCGGGAGCCTCATCTGACGTCGGAAACAGGTTCACCACGTCGTCGTAGGCCTCAATAGCACCGGGGTAGTCCCGCTCAGTGAAGTGTTTTCCGCGCGCGATCTCCATCTGGGCCTCCGCCGAGGAAGCCTTGCCTATCTCCAGTCCGAGGTGCTGTTCAGCAACCTGGGCAAGCACGACCGGCACAAGCAGCGCGACTCCGAACCAACCGAACGCGCCAACGCGCCACAGACGCTTCATGTATGGTCTTCCTCTCTGCGGCGCGCCTAGCGCGCTACGACGAGCCCGCCCATCGCGCAGCACTTACCCGCGAGAGTGGTACGCGTGGAACCCGCTGCCCACCAGTGCGGCGGGGTCGTTGCGTGTCCCGAGCCACACCGTCTAAGCGCGCAACGCAACGCCCTGACTCTCGGTAACACTTGATGTATGCGACCTGTCCGCGCGGAGCTCGCGTGGTGGTCCACCTCGTCGAGCGGCGCACAATGACGCGCAACGCAGGAACACGCTCTGCGGTCACGCGCGATGGCGCGCCAACTGCTGCCTCAGTGGAACGCCACGGCGAAATGCCGCGACAGCTGGATCGTGTCTCGGTTCTGGTCCCACCACTCAAGAGTGCGCTCAATCGCGCGCGCGCGGTCAGACGCGGGAGCCCTCCGGCGATAGCCGAACAGGACGTTGGCCCTATATTGGTCCGCCTCCGATTCCGACAGCCCAGGGCGGATGTGGCTGCGCAGCAATCTACGCAGGTATAGGTAGGACTGCTTCCCCAACTGCGGGTCGTTCAGAAGGCGGATCATCGGGGCGATCGCTTCATTGCTTGCCGAGCCGGCAAGCGCGTGCAGCACCTCGTACCGCGTCCTTCTCGTCGACCATTCGAGCATTCTCGCGTTCGCTTCCTCCTCGTTCCTTGCCATGGTCGGGTCGCGATCCTTTAGGAGGAACGACGGTGTAGTCTCCAAATACTCGGCGAGGCGTGGAATCATTGAGTCGTGTGCGATGAGCGTGCGCAGCCGTGCGGCCGCGAGAGTACGCCGTATCTGCACCCGCTCTATCGTGCGCGTATGCCTCTCCTCCGGATCCCGTGTGGGGATGGGGATATCAACACCCTCTGCATCCCACACAAGACGTAGCAGAATGTCGCGCTGCACCTCCTCCTTGGGAGTCAGAGCCCGATCCGGCCGAATCCCTCTGAGGAACTCGTCGATTGCCACGGCGTCGCCTACCATCGCATCCGGCACGGAACACAGCGCCAGAATCTCACGCTGGCCCATGGGCTCGACTGAGACCGCAGGACGCGCAATCAGTAAGCCGCCAACTAGAAGCGCCATCGCAGCTCTGCTGGTCATCTCTTCGCTCCTCTGCCGCCATTCTCATGGGTACTTCGGCGTCGTGATGCCTTGCGAACGGATGATGTGGATGTTGTCAGCGTCGAAGGCATCGGTCATGATGGGTATGTTCGCCTCGTCGTCGTCGTCCTCCGGCACCCACATGATCCACGGCAGGTCGTCCATGTGCTGTGCGAAGAAGTGGTGGCCGATCTCATGCAGGGCGACCCTCGGCGGGATAGCGGCAACGCCCATCGCATGCTGCGCGGCGACGTCCCGGGCTACCTCCTGGTACACGAGGGATCCGTCTGGCCCTGGCAGCCCGGTGCTATCGGTGGGCCACGTGCCCCCTACCAACCCTTCCTCGTCGTCGTCGTCATTGTCGTCGTCCCAGTCGGGCCAAGGGTCCGGGGCGGAGTCAACCGGCTCGTATGCGCCGAGGATGTAGACAACCCACCACTTCAGATGGTCGTCGTTCCGCGACCCCTGGATCGGCCCCAGGACATGGCTCTTCTCGGCAGCATCTGTGGCGAAGGACTGGGTGAACGCCGTTTGCGAGTCGTCATGCCCAGTATCCTGCGCGGTCTCAGTGTATGCCCAGAAGAATGCATCGTTATACATCGAAAGGTCCGGCGAAGGCACGTCCGCGAAGTAGGCATCGTCAGGTGTGCTGACGACCGCTTCTCCCATCGAGTCTACCTCGACGTGTAGCTTCCGCCAAACTGTGAGCATGTCTGTGCGCTGCGCTTCCGGGATCAGCACGACCTCGTCGTTGTCCTCGCCGAAGCCATCTCTCTGCGCGGCGGAGAGAGACGCGGCAACGACGTAGTTGTCTCCTGGCGAGCACGACACGCGCACTCTCACGCGCGCCTTGCCGTCCGACCCCGTCTCGGCGTCGTATACAAGCTTCTCCGCAAGCGTCGCCTTCTTTCTCTGTTCCCAGAAAATGCCATGTGGTTTCAGGATCGGGTCTGGCGGGTTGTCGGGGTCAATGTCGGTATCGTCGTAGGTTCTTCTGTTGTCTCCGCCCTCGGCGCCCGGGACATCCGCGACAACTGGGGCGAGGTGGGTCGACGGGTCATCTACATCAAGCAGCTTGAAGTACACTTGCACGTTCTCGTCGGGTGGATTCACAGTGGCCACCGCCCACACAATCTGCATTGGGTCGCCACCGCTAGCAGTGGGCTTGCCTGGGAAGATTCGCAAGCCCTGGCTGTCGAGTGTCTGGTGTTTCGTCATTGGGTTTCCGTCCAGCGGGCTGTTGATCTCCTCCCACACCACCGACACCGAGTAGGATCCAAAGCCGTGTGCCGCTGTTGTCGCCGCGACGAGTAAGATCGCCGGAGCCAGCACGCGAACCGCACGCCCGCACACGCTCTGTGGCATTCCTGTTCCTCTCATGACGCTCAACCAAGCCCTCGCACTCGTCCGAGCGCTCGCAGCTGCCCTTGCAGCATCCCTCGCCACCGGCTCGTTGGGTAAGCCGTGAGGGCCGCTTCCAGGCTGTCCTGCGCGTTCGTGTCCTGACCGAGGTTGCGGTAGCAGATCGCCCTCTTCAGGTAAGTCAGCGCCAGGGCATCCTCGTACAGGTCCGACTCCATGGCGAGGATCTCGTCCAAGACCGCAAGAGACTCCTGATAGCGCTTCGCCACGGTGAAGAGCGTTGCGACGGAGAAGAGAGCGTCCGCCTTCAGCAGTGCGTCGTCAGCCGCCCCATCGGCAACCGTGCGGCAGCGGAGCACAGCTTCGTCCTGCGCAATCCCGCCGGCCAGATATGCCATCACGGACAGGCGTAGGCGGGCCTCCCCGGCGTAGCGTGTTCCAGGGGCGTCGCGCTGTACCGTTTCGTACATTGGTGCAGCGGTCGCCGGATCGGCCAGGTCAGAGTAGTGGGTGCTCGCGATCTCTAGCAGAGCCCAAGTCGCGTAGTCGGTGCCAGGGTGGCGGTCTACCGCCTCTTGGAACGCGGATAGCGCGTCCCGCCATCGGTCATCGCGACCGTACGCCTCGCCGATGCGTATCCACGCCTCCTTGGCGAAGTCGGACTCGGGATACGTGTCGACTAGCCGGTGATAGCTGGTGATCGCCTCGGCGGGGTCGATGAGGCGCCAGTGGTGTATGTTGCCGACGCGGAAAAGCGCTTCCGGGGCCTCGTCGGAGGTCGGGAACAGGTTCACCACCTCGTCGTACGCCTCAATCGCGCCGGGGTAGTCCCTCTCAGTGAAGTGCTTTTCGCGCGCGATCTCCATCTGCGCCTCAGCCGAAGCAGCCTTGCCAATCTCAATTCCGATGTCGTCCTCTACTACCTGAGCCAACAGGACTGGCACAAGCAGCGCGACGCCGAGCCAACCGAACGCGCCAACGCGCCACAGACGCTTCATGAATGGTCTTCCTCTCTGCGGAGCGCCTATCGCGCTACGACCAGCTTGCGCATCGCGGAGTACTTGCCGGCTCGCAGGTGGTACACGTAGAGGCCGCTACCTACCTGCTCGCCGAGGTCGTTGCGTCCATCCCAATACGCCGCGTCGGACCGTGCGGTGTACCACCCGGCCTCCTGATAGCCGAGGTCCAGCTTGCGCACCGCTCTCCCGCCGAGGTCGTATATCCACAGCGTGACCTCGGCCCCCTCGTGCAGCTCGTACGGGATCCACGTCTCTGGGTTGAACGGATTCGGGTAGTTTGGGAGCGCGCGCGTCAGAGCGGGTACGGGTCTGGGCAGTACGGTGATCGTCGTGTCTCGGAACCATCGGCTGCCAGCGTCGTCCACCAGCCCGAGGCGGAGGGTCATGTCCTCGCCGATGGGCCCGTTTCGCGCCACGCGTAGGCGTATGGGCAGGCGCGCTGATCCGCCCTTCGCCACGGCGACGGGGTCGGCGATGCCGATGGGCTCGACCCACTCCGGCGATTCGTCCCACAGCGGCTGCACGTCCGTGAGGGGCACGTCGCCCGTGTTCGTGAGGGTGACGTTGAGCAGCAGCATCTCGCCCTGCTTGACCTCGGCGCCCGAGGCAGACCTCGCGACCGTGGATCCAGCCGCTACTAAGAGAGCCAATAACAGAAAGTGAGCCCGCATTCAACGCCTCCATCCGCAGCCAGCCGTGGGAACCTCAGAGCGGCAGAATATGCCTAGATACACAGGTTATTCACTACCAAAACAGACTATACACTGGCCGCGCGTGGGCGTCAAGGGCATTGTCTAGATTGTGGTAGGAACCGCGAGAGGCGGGCGACTTCTCGGCGCAGCGTCGTCGGTCAGCGCGGGCGGATGCCGAAAGGGCCGCGCGCCTCAGCCTTCGTCTGTGGGCCCAGCCGTGCCGCAGATCCTAGAATGCTGGGGCCGCCCATGGCAGGCCCTGCGTCGGTGGCGCACAGCCGTGCCCGGGGGTGTCGCCTGCCATCGGCGACCGGCTACTTGCCTCCGCTGCTACCCCCTATCGCACGTCGCTGCTCTTAAGCCGCGCCCACGTGGAAGTGAGTCTCCCCGCAGGAGAAACAGGCAGCAGTCCCGTGCCTTCCAGGCCGTCCGCCATGATGGCGAGGATGTCCTCTTCCTCTAGGAGGACGTTGAAGATGCCAACGTCGTCGATCGCGCCTGCGTTCAGGTTCACGGCGCCGACCGCCGGCGATCCGATCTTCAGGAAGCCGCCTGCGTTCTCATAGTCGCCGGCGTAGTTGGAGAGCCCCTTGACGCCGTCGATGTACAGCTCCAGCGTCTTCTCTTCGTCGTTGTGCGCGATGGCGCCGTGGTGCCACTCGCCGTCCCGCACGGGCGCCGGCGTCGTCTTCACCTGGTTGATGCCGCCGTCCGTGTCGATGCGTATGCGGAACGTCGCGCCTGCGGGGTCCAGGTGGATCGTCCAGCCGTGGGCGTTGCTGAACTGCCTGCCGATGAGGTTGGGATAGTCTCCGCCGGCCTCGGCTCGGAACCACAACACATACGTCCACGTCAGGAAGTCGAAGTTGGCTGGCTGGTCGATCTCGACGCCGTTCGTGCCGTCGAACTCCAACGCGGCGCCGAACTTCCCATCGACCCAGTCGGGGCTCTTCACAAGCGTCCCGTCGTTCCCGTTGATGGACGAGTCCCTCGCGACATCGCCGGTGTTCTCGTCGAACAACCAGGCGCCGACGATGGTGTCAACGTCGATATCGGCGCCGGCGTGTCCCGCGAACGTGAGGCCGATGGTGGCTAGACACGCTACGACAAGTGTCTTCATGTCACTTCCTCTAAGCCTGCTGAGCCGTACTGTCGTTTGCCGTGAACGGACGCGATGGTCGCCTCGTGGGGCGCCGGCGCCATCCCGGCCTCTGAAGCCGTTCGTCCGAGCCTTGGGATCACCGTAGCTCACGGTGGCCCGGCCGGCAACAGTGACCCGTGTCAGAGCCGGCGGCTATGACTGCCGTCCCGCATAGGCGAGACGCTGGGCGCCCTGAGACCAGGCGGGGCCAGGCGGAACACGTTGCGCACGTGTGCCGGCGTAGGTATGCTGCGCCGGATTCGCTCCAGACACGGTACCCGGACGGGAGACGCTCGGATGAAGACACTGATATGGCTCGTATTGGCCCTCGCCTTCACGCTGACCGCGCGCGCTGCGGAGTGGATATTCGTGGACTTCCAGGAGCAGTCGACCACCGAACTCGACATCGAGTGGTGGACCGGCAACGCGGGAGACAGCACCTACAGTCGCCTGCCGATCGGCGAGACAGCCGACTTCGAGGGACCGGACGGAGTCGTGCCGTTCCACATCGAGGTCGGCGCCGTAGCTCTGTTCGGCAGCAACGCCGCGCAGTTCCCCGTGGAAGTGACCGGAATCCCCGTGGGAGGCACGGCGAAGTTCCTCTACTTCCTGCACGCCACGGGATGGGAGTTTGGCGGCGGCCCGAGCTACCAGTTCGTCCTGAACTACGAGGACGGTAGCGAAGAGCGACTCGACCTCATTTCCCACGAGAACTCGGACGACTGGTGCCACCATGCCGCCGACCCGCCCGACCCGGATTCGGTGTGGGGATGGGTGATGCTGGAAGGCCCGCCGTGCAACGGGTCTGGGCTCATCAACACGCGCTGGGAGAATCCCAAGCCCACGAGCCGCATTGGCACCATCGACATGGTGAGCCTCGAGACCGCGGCGGTGCCGATCATCGCGGGAATCACATTAGGCGATGCGTCGCTGGCCGTAGATCCCGAAGGCCTGCTGACCACGACGTGGGCGCGTACGAAGCGGTAGCCACGCCAGGAGGGGCGAGCCCGCCCAACCTGTGTGGTAGTGTCGCGCGCTTGATTGGGCCCCGAGGCAGAGGAAGGAAGTGACCGGTCTGGGACTTGAACCCAGGACCACCGGATTAAAAGTCCGGTAACGTTGGTTGACGTTCGTACGCGCGTGTTGCCAAGGAGCCGCTACTCCGCGTTATAACAAGGATTAACGTCGGATCGTCCTCATATGGCTTCATTGGTTGTCGGTACAAAGCACACGTCTTTGGCACCATTTTGGCACCACCTGGGTCGGGTCACTCTTCATCCGCGCACCAGGGCAGATAATGTCCTGGTTGACGCGCGGCCACGCCGTTCCCGCGACCGTGGTGGTCTCCCCGGCGGCCCGCCGGGTCCCGAGACGAGTCGCTAGTCCAGTCCGCCCTTGGCAGTGTCCATGTCAGGAAGAACGTGCGCTGGTAGAACTGCATGCCGAAGAAGCACACACGCGGGTCCTCGTCCGTCGGAATTAGCCTGTAGTTGAATACGGTGTCGCTGGATTCGTGCCACGGCGTGTTCTGGATTGGTTGGAGCGTTCGCTCGTCGAGCTTCTCCAGGTCGGGGTTCAGGACGAAGTCGTCGACTACGTGGTCGTCTCCCAGTAGCTCTGCCCGCTCGTGGTAGAACATCCCCCGCACGATGCGGTTCACAACGCGCTGGATCGGCTCCCGCCTGTACGTTGCGCGGGGCATGCCCGGTGATGACCCCGGCATGTGTTCTTACCTCCACGCTACGGTGCAGGTCCTCAGTGAGGTCGAGTGGCTTGATTTGCCGACGCTGCAACGCCCGCTGCACCTTCGGCCAGAGAACCGCGTACGCGGGATCGGCCGGGTCCATCTGCGACACCAGCATGAGGCGGAACAGATCGTCGTCGTGGTTAGTAGGCTTGTGGCAGGACGCGCAGATGCAGACTGTGATGAGAGTCAGGACGAGGCGGCGGAAACAGGTTCCTGGGCGGGAGACGGTCGTCCTGCGATGCCTGCTTTCCGCAGATGTAGCAGCGGTCGCCCCGCTTCTTCTTGGCCATGGACGCTCCCGCAGGGCCTCGCTAGAGATTGCCACGAAACGCGGCGTTCAAGACAGACATCCGCAGCGTTTGCAGCTCGGCCTGTTGCCCTGCACGCAGGTTCGCACCCCGATCCGTCAGGGCCTGTACGGCGTGCATGCGCCGCACCAGCTCCGCCTGCTCATGCAGCGGCACCGATGTTGGGAACGGGATATTCATGACCACCTTCTGCGAGATCTTCTTCATCGTAGGGCTGCTGCCCTTCGCGTGAAGCCGGATGAACGCGCGCGTTGCGGGCGCGCGCATCACCATATGCACGAATTCCGGTAGTACCTTAGACGGATCAGGGTCCACCCTCATCATAAGGTCCGGGTAGATGCAGGGCGATGGATCGCCGTCGTAAATGGCGGCATGTCCAACTAGCTCCGGAGTGTTGCTGCGCGAGACTAGGAGATCTCCGGCATGTAGCCAGTAATGCGCGTCGGGTCGAACTGGCTCCGACGTGCGCTTATGCTCCCCCGCGCGGTACGAGAAGTGGGTAATCGCGCTGAGGGATAGGACCGCCGCACCGCCAGCAGCGCCATCACACCTCGGCGACCATCCGTTGCGCGGCTTCGATCTAAGCACGTCTCCTAGCGTACCGTCGACAGGCCATCGCTGCAGGGCGCGCTGAACATCCGACGGTACGAGGGCCTCCACGGCCCCCCGCAACGTATCTGCAAGGGCCTCGGCCCGACCTATCTCGCCCGCGATATCGGATACCCGGTCTGCGATGGCTCGCTGTTCGTCCAGCGGGGGCAGTGGGATGGTGAGATTCCAGAACTCTGGGGGATTGAGCGTGAGCTTGCTAATTGCCGCAGCGCCTCGGGAGCGCCCTTCCGCCTGTCGCCACAGGGATGGCGATTGGAAGTAGCACGCCAGATAATCTGGGTCAAGGACCGTTGCGATGCATCGGTACGTCGGGAACTTGTCGGACACGGTGCAGCCGTCGACCGTGGCGTCTGCGATGGCGAACGCGCCTTTCCACGCAAACAGCTTGTTGTAGACGACATCGCCTACTCGCAGTTCCCACTGTTGCTTACGGCGTATGTCGACTCCGCTCTTGCGCTCACGGACAAAGGCGCCCATCCCCCACCACCGCACGCCGACACAGGCGTACTCCCTGTCGTCCTGAAGCACGAACCGCCGGTCGACCCGTTCCATCACTTCGGAGAATGCGGCAAGCGGCCATCGTGACTCCTGGACGCGCGCTGTGGTCATCGCTATTCCCTCGACACTAGTCGGCGAATCGCCGCTAACACGTCCATCATCTCCTGCTCAGTCTCCACGATCCGTTCGATGAGTTCGTGCGGCGGGCTGTACTGCAGGGCGTCTGCACCACGCGGATTTCGCGCGTCAAGGTTAACCGTGACCTCGCCGCTGGCGGCGTCGGTTGCGACGACATCGTCAACGTCCACGCACCACGCGCAGTCGCCTTCGGCTCGATCTGGCCACCAGGCGAGACAGGCCGCGAATTCCTCGTGCCGAAGCGGCTTCGTCTTGGTGTAGTTCTTTCGCCCTTCGGGCAGTGGGTGTTCGTAATACCAGATGCGGCGAGTGGGACCACTCCGGTCAAAGAACAGTACGTTCGATGGGATCGGAGTGTACGGGGCGAACACGCCGTTGGGCAGTCTGACGATAGTGTGCAGGTTGAAGTCAGTGACGAGCGCGTGCTTAACCCGCGCGCCGACGCCCTCGGCTGACAGCGTACCATTCGGGACAACGACAGCGGCGCGGCTCGTTGCTGTCGTTCTCTTGAGCTTCCGCATGATGAGCTGGAGGAACAGTAGCGCCGTCTCCGCCGTGCGCATGCGTACGGGGAACCCGTCGAGTATGCCGCGCTCTTCCTCACCACCGAAGGGCGGGTTCGTGAGGATCACGTCGACGCGGTCGGATTCACCGATGTCCGTCAGCCGTACGTTGAGGCTGTTGGCGAATCCTACCTGGGGATACTCCAAGCCGTGGAGCAACAGGTTCATCTGGCCGAGCAAGAACGGAAGCGGCTTCGCCTCGCCTCCGAAGATGCTGCTGTCCTGCAAGACTCGTCGATCCTCGACCGTCTCTACCTGGGCGGCCAGATGCTCGAAACTCTCAACGAGGAAGCCGCCCGTTCCGCAGGCGGGGTCGAGTACCGTCTCGCCGAGCTTGGGGTCTGTCGCCTCGACCATGAAGCGCACAACAGGCCGAGGCGTGTAGAACTCTCCCGAGTCGCCGGCAGCGTCACGCATCTCACGCAGCATCGACTCGTAGAGGTGGCTGAGGGTGGAGGGTGTCAAGGATTCGGTGTAAACGGCCTTCT
>CAYYPK010000064.1:0-30009 GCA_964473525.1 uncultured bacterium | reverse complement strand
AGGATGCCAGTGACGTGAGAAGGCCGTTTACACCGAATCCTTGACACCCTCCGCGGGGTCGACTCACACGGCGTACTGCGCATCCCGTGGTACGTGGCGCTACTGGGCCGCGGCGAAATGAACTCGCGCCCCACCGTTCGAGTGACCCACGAGACGCCCGCCATCGTCCACTGGGACGCCGATAGGTCCATGGGCCCCCCGGTGACGAAGATGGCCATGCGCGCTGTGATGCGCAAGGCGCGCGACCTCGGCGTTGGCTGGGGACTCATCCGCAACGTCACCCACCAGGGCGCCATGGCTTACTACTCGTTGATGGCCGCCGCCGAGGGTATGGCGGGGATAGCCATCGTGTGCAGCCCGCCTAACATGGCGCCGTACGGCGCGCGCGCCGCAGGGCTGCACAACAGCCCCATCACCATCGCCGTGCCGACGCGCGACCACCCTCCCCTCGTGCTCGACATGGCAACGAGCGTGGCCGCCGGGGGCAAGCTCTATCACGCGAGAGACAGAGGCGTGCCGCTAGGAGAGGGCTGGGCGCTCGACGCGAATGGCCAACCAACCACCGACGCCGCGCGAGCCAGCGTCTTGCTGCCGGCCGGTCTCTACAAGGGCTCTGGACTCGCTATGATGTTCGAGTGCCTCGCCAGCATCATGGCGGCGAACCCGCTGGCCGAGCCGTTCATGTCGGCGGCCGGCGCCGAGCGGCCCCACAACCAGAACGGCATCGTCATCGCCGTCGACGTCGCGGCGTTCACCGGCGTCGACGACTACCGCACGCGAGTTGACGCGCTGATAGACGCCATCAAGGCGTTGCCAGCAGCTGACGGATCGGACGACGTTCTCGTCCCGGGAGAGCGCGAGCATCTGGAATTCGAGCGCCGCTCCGCGGCCGGCATCCCGCTACCGGACGGCACGGCACGCAACCTCGACGAGATCGCGGACAAGCTGGGCGTCGCGAGGCTGACGCACGCATGAGCGGCCCCCGGCGTCACGGCTTGCGGAGGACCCGGTACTGGTCGCCGTTCCCCTTGCCCACCGTGCCCTCCTGGTAGGACACGATGAACGCACGGCGGCGCGTGTCAGTGGCGTTCCCGTTCGACGCGTGGTACAGCAGCGCGCTGAACAGCACCATGCTGTCCGCGGCCAGGGGCACGTCGACTGCCGCGCTGAGGTCGAATTCGGTGGCGATGCTCAGGTCGCACGTGCCGTCTGGCTTCCGCTCCGTCGGCTGCAACCCACACCGGTGACTGCCGGGAATCACGCGCAGGCAGCCGTGCTCGCGCTCGACATCCTGCAAGGGCGCCCATATCGACATGCGGCACGCGCTCTGCGACTGGCTGACGTAGTAGGCGTCGTCCTGGTGCCAGTGGCACACCTCGGGCGCCCGCGGCTCCTTGCTCACCAGCTTCGCCGAGTAGATGGCGATGCCCGGGCGAACAATGGGTGAGATGAGGTCGAGGACGCGTTCGTCCGCGCACCAGGCCGCTGTCATCGGAGACAGCAGTCCCAGGCGCAGGAGCCACCCGCTCCCGGGCTGCCCTGGGGCGTCGGGGTTCGCGGCCGCTTCCGCCAGGAGCCGGTCAAACTCGACATCCATCTCCGCCAGTTCGGCGCGCGAGAACACGTTCGCTGTCACGACGAATCCGTCGCGCTCGTACGCGTCCACTTGGGCGGGGGTCAGAGGGGCCACCATCGCCGCCTCCCTTGGTATGCGCCGGGCTAGAACTCGACGAGCGCGCCATCGTCGCTGAACTGCATCGCCTGCGCGTCGCCCAGGACACGGGCGTGGGCGAGCGACGCCGCTTCGTCCAGCAACGCCTCGGAGACCAGCATCTCTTCGAGGTCCAGTGTCGAGCGAATGCGCACGACCTTGGTGTCCTGCGGTTCCGTCAGCCCGACGGTGTTCAGCACCCACGCGAGCGCGGCGGCGTCTGTGTCGAAGTACGGGGGTATCTTGCACCCAGCGGTGACCTTGGCCGTCAGGGCGTTCATGTACGTCGCCGCGCGGTCTATCTGGTCCACGACGCGTTTGGTCGTGACGTCCGCGGCTCCGATGCCGGTAGCGTTGCCCTGCGACTTCTCGGTCAGATCGCGAACGAAGATGCGCAGCACATCAGGGGCGTGCACCGACGATGCGCCCTCGCCGGCCCGGAACTTGCGTCCCGTGATGTTGCTATCCATGCCGGCGCCGCTGACGTCTTTCCCGATGTAGTCCACGATGAGGCAGTCCACCTCGTCGAACGGGATCGAGCCCATCAGGTTGCGCGCCTGCTGGATGAGCTTCTTCTCCACGGTTACGATCTCTTCTGGCGCCAGGCCGACTAGCATCGCGGTCTCGTCGTACGCGTTCTCCACGATGGCGAGTCCCATCGCGACGTGGCCCGACTCGATGAGGAAGTTGGCCGCCCCAAGGACGGTCTCCTGGAAGTCCTGACGGAGGAAGGCGCGGTGATAGTAGCTCGCGCCGACCTGCTTGCCCACGCCGATCGCGAGCATCTTGCACAGCCCGCTCTCAACGGCGGCGTGGAACCCCGTGTGCGGCTTGACGCGGTTCACGACGAGCAGATGGTCCGCCTCGTTGGCGTAGCGGTCGAGGTAGACCGGGGTGCCGTCGCGCAGCCGCCCCACCTCAACGGCGTCGGAGCCGGACCTGATGGGGCAGCCCATCGTCGCTTCGGTGATCCCGTAGTGCTCGAGTACGGCGGCCTGGCCTTCGGCGGTTGCTCCGCCGTGGCTCCCCATCGCCGGGAAGACGAACGGCTCGCCCCCGACATCCCTAACTGCATCGACCAACGCGCGCGCGATCTCCGCCATGTTGGCGATGCCGCGCGAACCAGCGGTGATGGCGACCGATTGCCCAGCGCCCACCCGCTCCCCGAGGCCGCACGCGGCGACCTGCTCGACCACGGTGGCTGAGATGTCGTCGACCCGTGGGCGGTCGAAGCTCTGACGCACCCGCGCCATTCTGGGGAACTGCGTGCCCTGTACGTCCGTCGGCAGAGCCGCGCCGTCAACGCTCCACATGGCCTTCCTCCCACCTACCGGCGACGCCGCGTCGCCTCACGAGCGCGACAACTCTCGTAGCGCGAGACCCACGCTCGCCGATGCGGAACTGGTGGAGAACGCGTCGCCGGCGCCAGCCGCCTCGTACGCGCTCGCGATTGGCGATACATCCACGTCGGAGGTCACCGAGCACAGCATGAGCGGGGACGGGGCCGTCAGGATGCCTGCCGTAAGGACGCCGCCGGCGCGGGCCAGCCCTGGGATGTACGCCCGGGCGATGAGCGCGCCGTCGTCGGACGGGTCGAGCCCCTGCGTGTCGACAATGCAGCGGCCGCTGACTTCGACGAGCGGACGGGCCAGCAGCGTCCATAATCCTGCGGCGCCTAGACCCACTACGTGCACCCGCTGGCAGCGGGTTGCCGCGTACGAGGCTGCCGTCACTACATCCTGCACCCGTGCTGCGGCATCGGAGCGGTTGAACGTCAGGCAGTGTCTGGCTTCCTCGCGTTCACGGCCGCCCGCTTCGCCGACGCCGAACACGTCCACCGCGAGCACGCCGTACCCAGCGCCAACGATGGTGTCCACGATCCCGTCGGCCGCGGCGGCGTCCTTTCCGTCGGTGGTCACAAGCACCACGAGCTCTGAGAATTCCGCTTCTGGCGAGACGAGCGCGGCGGGAACCGCGTGGCCGAGCCCGGCTGGGGATAGACACAGTCGCTCGCCCTGCCCGTTGACAGCCGAGCTGGTCGCCTCGATGTCGGCCACCGGCGCTGGGTTCAGCGTGTGAGCGTAGAGCCCACCCAGGACGGTGCGGGCGCGGTCCAACGACTCCGCGTCTACCGGCACGAGCGACTCGAGCTGCGCCTGCGACCGCTCAATGATGTCACCGACGATGGTTTCGCGATCCGACGCGCCCGCGGGGAGTCCGTCCGGGAAGACACGGCGGGCGTCGGGCGCGGGCAGCGCGTACGCTGGCTCCTTCGTCTTCCCTGGGTCCAACTCACCGTGGAACCACTTCGCCATCCACGCGTACATCGCCTCGCGGCTTTCGAGGTTTGTGTTGTGTCCCGCGTCGACCTGATGCTCGGCGAGTTTGGCTTCCGCCCCGTAGAGGGCATATATCTCGCGGATGGCGGGGTATTCGACGGTTGGGGTGTCCTTGGTCCAGTCGCCGGTCGCGGACACGAGCAGCTGTGGCCGCGGAGCGGCCATCGCGGCGATCTCGACGTTGTTCGTCTCCAGTCGAAGGTGCGGCACGTTCTCGCACAGGCAGCCGCCCTGCATGTGCGACGATACCATCACCGCCGGCACGCTCACTTTGACGCGGTCGTCCACGGCGGCGAGCAGGAACGTCTGCGTGCCGCCTCCTGACGCGCCCGTGCATGCGATGCGCGTGTCGTCCACGTCGTCCCGCGAAGTGAGGTAGTCCAACACGCGGATGCTGTTCCACAGCTGCAGCCCCAGGAGCGAAATACCCCAGAGGTACTCGCGCTCGCCCTGGAAGTCGTGCGGCAGTTGCAGGCTGTCGTTGTACCCCACCATGTCATACGAGAACACGACGTTGCCCTGGATCGCGAGCGACACGCACCGCGCCGGCACGGAGAATATCTCCGTGTCCTCGAGACGCCCGTGCGCGGCGTGGCCGTGCGGGCACGCGATTCCAGGTCGCATGCCGTCGGTGGTCGCGGGGCGGTACAGGTTGCCCGTCACGTAGAAGCCCGGGTAGCTGTCGAAGTGGACGTTCTCGACCACGTACCCGTCGCCTTCGTGCGTTCCCGTCGTCCTGGCGTTCAGTTCGCACTTCTCGGGGGCGGGGAAGAGCCCCGTCGCGGCGAGAATGTGCAGGCGCAACTCGGCCTTGCGGTGCTCCCACTCCTCGACCGTGGCGTACGCGGGGATGGGCGGGTCAAAGACGGTGTTCGTGTCGGGTACGCGCGTGTACCGCGAGTCGACGATACGGTCGCCCGCTGGCGTCGAGGGGCCTAGCTCCATGGGTGCGGTCCATCCTGTGCGGGTTCGCGTCGGCGTGTTCAGGGCCGTTCGCCGTGCGCCAATCTAGCGTTGATGTCGTCGAGAAGCGGCGGAACGTCCCATATGCCGTCGACTACGTAGTGCGCCCCGGTCTGGTACAGCCGCTTGTACGCGCCAGCGAGGCGCTCCTCGAGCTCGTCCTCCGGCAGGGCCGCGATTTCGGCGCCGTTCAGACCGATTTCGTTGCCGGTCTTGGCAAGACCTATGGTCCACATGCCAGCGTTCAGGCCCTCCTCCACGTCCGGCAGCGTGTCGCCGACCTTGACGATCGCCTCCATCGGGTAGACCTGGAGGTTGAACGCGTTCTGCAAGCACATCCACGGCTCTGGCCGGCCGGCGGGCACCTCCGAGGCGCAGACGGCGGTGTCTGGAGAGTACCCGCGCCGCTTGGCCTCCTCGAACAGGATGTCGCCCATTTCCGTCGTGTACCCGGTCGTCGATCCGATCTTGAGACCCCGTTCACGGAAGTCGGCTACGGCCTCGAGGGCGCCGGGAATGAGGTCGCCGTAGTCGGCGAGGCACGCCAACTGCAGCGGGATGAAGTCCTCGAACATCGCCTGCACGTCTTCCTCGGTGGGCTTGCTCCCGTGCTGGGCCTCCCACCGCTTCGCCACGGCGGGGATGCGCGAGATCTTGCGGATGTGCACGAGCTTGTGCGCCCCCATCGGCGCCCGCGCCTCCTCGATCGTTATCGGCACGCCCTTGCGCTCGAACACGTCAATGAAGACGACGGCGGGCGCGTAGCATCCATAGTCCAGCGTGGTGCCGGCCCAATCCAGGATCACGGCCTTCAGTTCGCCCGTGTATTCGCGTCTATACGTGAAACTGCGCTCCATCGCTGCCATATCCCCAGGTTGTGGATGTGCTTTCGCGTGCGATGCGCCAACGACGCTACAGCGCCGCTCGGTACATGCTAACCATGTCGTCCTCGGTCACCGGTCGCGGATTCGTCAGGTGGCACCCGTCCTGAATGGCTGCCTCCGCCAGCGCGGCGACGTCGCCTTCCGCCACCCCTACCTCACTCAGCGTTTGTGGAATGCCCACGAGCGACGCCAACTCCGCCACCGCTTCGCGCGTCGTGCCAGACGCCCCCACGGCGTATGCGATGTCCGCAAGTCTGTCGGCCGCGGCGTCTTCGTTGAAGGCTAGCGTCGTGGCCAACATGATCGCGTTCGCCAGGCCGTGGTGCACCCCGTGTAGCGTCGAGAGTGGATGCGCAAGCGAGTGCGTGGCCCCCAAGCCCTTCTGGAACGCCGTCGCCCCCATCGCCGACGCCAGGAGCATGGCTCCACGCGCCTCGGTGTCGCCACCGTCCGCGTAGGCCCTCGGAAGATGCTCGAAGCAGAGCCGTAACCCGTGCAGCGCGACCGCGTCACAGAACGGGTGGAAGTTCGGAGAGAGGTACGCTTCGAGAGAGTGCGTCAGAGCGTCCATCCCGGTCCACGCCGTCAGAGTGGGCGGCAGGCCCAGCGTCATCTCCGCGTCGAGCACTGCCACGGTGGGCATCAGGTGGGGGCTGAACAGGACCGTCTTCCGGTTCGTCGACTTCAGCGTTATCACTGCCGCGCGACCCACTTCGCTGCCGGTGCCCGCAGTGGTCGCTATGGCGACCATGGGCGGCACGTTGGCGTGCGTCTTCCTCCACCCCTCGACGTACTCGTCGTACTCCTCGAGTGGCAAGTCGTGAGTCGCGCGCAGCCGTACAGCCTTCGTCACGTCGAGCGCGCTTCCGCCGCCAAGGCCGACGACGCCGTCCGCGCGATGCTCCCGGTACGCCTGCGTCGCGTCCAGCACGTTCTGCTCGACGGGGTTGCCCTGGATGTCGTGGAACACCTGGCTCGCGAGACCAGCGGCATCCAGCGGGGCCAGCACGCGCTCGTGGAGGCCCGCCGCGACGAGGCCGGGGTCCGTCACGATGAGTGGCCGCGTGACGCCCAACTCAGCGCAGAGCGCGGCCACGCCAGCTACGGAGCCTGGACCGAACACAACGCGCGTTGGGAATGAGAACTCGACCGTGTCGCCCATGGCTCCCCGTCGTCAGATGCGCTCGAAGTACCGAATGCGTTCCCAGTCCGTGACGGAAGCGTCATGGACCGCCTGCTCCGTCCGCGCGAAGTGCACGAGGTGGTCGACGACGCCATCGCCCAGTGCCCCACGAAGGAAGGCGCTACCCTCGGCCAGGTCGGCCGCCTCGCGCAGACTCGCGGGGATCGTCGGCAGATCGGCCTCGTACGCGTTGCCGGCGAACAGCGCGGGAGGCTCGGTCTGGTTCGCGATGCCGTCCATGCCGGCCGCCAGGAGCGCGGCGTACGCCAGGTACGGATTCACGTCGGCGCCCGGGACACGACACTCGACGCGCAGGCTTTCACCCTTGCCCACCAGCCGGAACGCGGACGTCCGATTGTCGTAGCTCCACGTGATGGCCGTGGGCGCGAACGTGTCCGGCTGGAAACGCTTGTACGAGTTGACGGTCGTCGCCAGGCAGAGCGTGATCTCTCTCGCGCGGTCCAGCATTCCGCCCACGAAGTGCCGGAACGTCGGCGTGCAGATAACGTCCGACCCGGCCAGCGCGGCGGCGTCGCTTCCCACGAACGCCGATGCAGCCGCCGCGATGTCGCGCAGGCTCATGTGGACGTGGCAGCTACTGCCCGCCTCCTCGGCGTCCCACTTCGCCATGAACGTCAGGCACTTGTCGTGACCCCAGGCGACTTCCTTGGCGATGTGCTTGTACAGCGTGTGCCGATCCGCCATCTCCAGCGCCTCGGCGTACCGGATGTTGATCTCCTGCTGGCCCGGCCCCCACTCGCCCTTGCTGAACTCCACTGGGACGCCCGACCGCTGGAGGTGGTCACGGATGCCGCCGACGACATCGTCCTCCTTGGTCCCCTGGAAGATGTGGTAGTCCTCTATGTACCAGCCCGCCCGCGCGATGTCGTGGTAACGCTTCTCCCGCGCTGCCTCGTACGTGTCGTTGAAGAGGTAGAACTCCAGCTCCGACGCCGCGAACGGCGTGTACCCCGCCTCCTCGACGCGCGCAATCTGCCGGCGCAAGATGGAGCGCGGCGCCACGTCGATGGCGTCGCCGGCGCCGTCGTCGACGAGGTCGCAGAGCACGATGGCGGTGCTCTCCAGCCACGAAGCGACGCGTAGCGTCTTCCAGTCGACGACCGCGTGGAAGTCGCCGTAGCCGCTCTCCCAGCTCGACAGGCGATACCCCGGCACCGGCGTCATGTCCATGTCGACGGTCAGCAGGTAGTCGCACGCGTGCATGCCGTCGGTGGCGACATGCTCGATGAAGTAATCGCCCGTGATGCGCTTGCCTATGACGCGCCCGTAGAAGTCGGGGAACACGGCGAGCACCTGCGTTATCTCGCGCCGGTGGACGAGTTCCGTGAGCTCGTCGAGCGTGAGCAGGCCCTCGATGTGCGTCATGGTCGTGTCCGTGGTTGCGTGGCCGGCGGGCGCAGTCGCGGGTCGGCAGAGGATGCTGGCGCCGCGTGATCCTGTCAAGAGGGCCGCCGCCCGGGCCTAGATGTCCGCCACGGAGTCGTCCTCGGCGAGCCGCCACATCGGTCGCGAGCGGTACGTCTCGTCGGTGAAGGCACGCAGGCCGTCGGGGTCGATGTCGAAGCCGAGACCTGGCCCGGTTGGCAGCTCGACGAACCCGCCGTCGAACTGAAGGGGAGGCGTCAGCAAGCCCGCGCCATCCCCGCCGCCGAATTCCTGCATCAGGAAATTCGGGGTCGACGCCATCGCCTGCAGCGAGGCCGCCACACCCACGGGCCCAGCGGCGGAGTGGGGCGCCATCGTGATGTAGTGGGTCTCCGCCAGGGCGGCGATTCTCCTCATTTCCTGGATCCCGCCTGCGTGGCGGATGTCCGGCTGGAGGACGGCGGCCGCCTGCTTCTCCACGATCTCGCGGAATCCCCAGCGTGTGGCGCCTCTCTCACCGGTGGCGATTGGGATCGACGTCGATCGCGCCACCGTGACGAGAGCGTCGACGTTCTCCACGTGACACGGCTCCTCGACGAACACGGGTCGCAGCGGCTCCAACTCGCGCATCACCTTAATCGACATGGCGGGACTGAACGCGCGGTGGAAGTCGATGGCAATGTCGACCGAGTCGCCAACAGCGTCTCGCATGGCGCCGATCTTCGCGACGATCTCATCCACCGTCGCCGGCGTATCGATGTGCCTAAGCGCGTGTGACGTCGGGGTCGTCTTGATGGCGTCGAAGCCCTCGGCGACCCGCCTGGAAGCGTTCGCCGCGCACTCGTCAGGGGTCGCGCCTCCCGCGCTGCCGTAAACGCGGAGGCGGCTCCGACACGCCCCGCCAAGCAGCCGCCACACAGGGACGCCAAGCCACTTGCCCATGATGTCCCAGAGCGCCTGCTCAATGCCGCTGAGCGCCGACAGGAGAATGGGCATCTGACGGCTGTAGCTCGACCGAAAGATGGCCTGCCAGTGGTCCTCAATGTCGCGCGGGTCACGGCCTATCAGGTACTCCGCCATGTCCGCGATGGCCTGGGCGACGACGCGACCGTGTTCGTAGTTCATCGGCTCGCCGTATCCCACGACGCCCTCGTCGGTGGCAACAGTCACCAGCAGCGCCCGGGATCGCAACGGCGTCGTCTCGATGGCTGTGATCTTCACCGTGCCGGCCTCCCATGCCCGATGGCGTGTCTCTACTGTCCGCCCACCGACGCGGTGAACCAGTCCACGAACCGTTGCACGCCGTCCTCGATTGCCACCGTCGGCGCGTAGTCGAGCAGGCGCCGGGCCTTCGCGATGTCGGCGCACGTGACGTCCGCGTCGCTCCGGTTGGCTGGGAGACGCTTGATGGTCGCCTTCGCGTCGAGACCCGCCTCCAGCAGCTCGATCACCCTGTGTAGTGGCGTGGTCTCTCCCGCGCCCAGGTTGATGATCTCGTAGCCGCGCGCGCGGTCGAGCGACGCGACAACACCGTCGACGATGTCGTCGATGTACGTGTAGTCGCGCAGGGCCGAGCCGTCGCCGAGCAGAGGCAATTCCTCGCCGCGGTGGATGGCGCTGGCGAACTTGTGCATCGCCAGGTCCGGTCGCATCCGCGGCCCGTAGGCGCTGAAGAAACGCGTGCAATACGCATGCAGCCCGTGCAGGTGGCAATGGCTGTGGATCAGGAGTTCCCCGGCCCGCTTCGAGGCGGCGTAGGGCTGGAGGGGCCTGTCGGCGGCGGAGTCTTCGCGGAACGGCGGCGTGTCGTTCGCATACGACGACGACGATGTCCCGAACACCAGGCGGTCGACCCCGGCCGCTCGCATGGCGTCTAGCAGGATCAGCGTGCCGGTGAGGTTCACGTCGAAGTAGGCCGCGTCATCGCCGACAGACGCTCGCACGCCCGCCTTCGCCGCAAGGTGGATCACGCCTTCGATGTCGCCGTCGCGGAGGGCGGCGTGCAGCGCGTCGCGGTCGCGGATGTCCGCGTCGACGAACGTCACGTTGTCGAGATCGGCCCATGGAGCCACCGAGGCCTGCTTCACGTCCCGCGCGTAGTACGGGTCGAAGTTGTCGAGGGCGGTCACGACCCGCCCTTCCGCGGCGAGTCGGTCTACGACATGGGATCCAATGAAGCCTGCGGCGCCCGTCACCAGGATGCGCTGCGGTTGCGTGCGTGTCACCGGCCTCGCCCTCGCACTAGGAATGCAGACACCACGGCGCACACGGCGTACAACGCTGCGAACGCTCCCATGAGCGCGCGCGCCTCGACCGTGAAGCCAGTCGACGACCGCAGGATGCTGACGCCGAACACCATCACGACTCCAACGTCCCGCCAGAAGAACACCGCGCCCAGGGCAGACGGGCGATCCTCCGGCGCCGTGACGTCGCCGACGAGCGCCGTCGCGATCGGCGGCACCAGGCCGCCCTGCAATCCTAGCATGAGCGCAGCCAGCGAGGCGCTCCACCCAGACGGATACGCCACCGCGACGCCCACGCCCAGCGCGCTGACGCCAAACGACACGAACAGCACCCGGCCACGGCCCCACCGATCGGAGAACGGGCTGCCAGTCACGCTAAGCACCGCGCGCGCCAGAGGCGAGAACGCTGCGGCGCTCAGCACGGACAGCGTTACGGTCTCGCGCAGGTAGTTCGGGTACACCGACAGCATCAGCCCGAAGCCCACCGCGCCCGAGAACATCAGGAACGCCGCCACGCGCATCTCGGGGTGTGCGAGCGCGCGGAACGGATTGCCGGGCCGGGTCGGGAGCCGAGAGTCGTCCGGTCGCACGCGTGTCAGGACGGCGATCCCAACGACCATCACGCCCGCCGTGGCGACCAGCCGCCATCGCTCTCCCGCAACTGGTGAGGAGGAGGACCGCATGAGCGCGTCGAACGCGACCACGCCGACGGCAAAGCCGGCGTTCGTGCCCCCGTAGAAGAATCCTGTCGCCGTCCCGTACCGCGTCTTGGGCGCCGCGGAGAGGACGTGCGTGCCGCTCGTAATCCACATCGACGCGGCGCCCCAACCCCACGCGGTGGCCGCGGCGAAGCACAACCACGTGGCCCAGGCGGCTCCCTCGGCATAGCTCGCCACTAGGATGGTCAGCACGAACGCTGGGTACGTCGCCGCCCCGAAGAGGATGGACCGAGCCCCGCCGAGTCGCACCAGCGTGTGGCAGACGAGCAGACGCCAAGCCGCGAAGGACACGTAGACCGTGGCGAGAAGCGCCTGCGCTGTCGACTCATGCCATCCCAGCGTCCCACGCAGGTAGTTGACCAAGAACTGCTGGTGCGACGCGCCACAGAAGAGGAAGGCGAACCCAACCGCGAGCCAAGCGACCTGGCGTGTGATGAGGGGCTCCAACTGCGCGCCCGCGTCGCGGGGATGCGTCCTAACTCGTCGGCGGGACGTCAGCGGGCGTAAACAGGTTCACGCTGAACTGCGCGGCTTGGTCCAGCCATCTGTGGCGGACGCTCCAACCCGCGCGGCGCGCGATGTCGTCGATCTGGTCGGGGGCGTACTTGTAGGAGTTCTCCGTGTGGATCGTCTCGCGCTGCTCGAATCGCACGGTCAACCCAAGGCGGGCAATGTCCACTTCCTGCGCCTGCTCGCTGACGAGGTGCATCTCGACGCGGCCTTCGTCGGCGTCGTACCGAGCCGAGTGGCGGAACGCTGCGAGGTCGAAATCGCCGGCCAACTCGCGATTCACGCGCTCCAGCACGTTCATGTTGAACGCCGCGGTCACCCCCTGTGAATCGTCGTACGCGCTCTCGAGGACTGCCGCGTCCTTCCGGAGATCCATGCCGATGAGCATGTTGTCGACATCCCGCACGTTCCTACGAATCGCCGTCAGGAACGTAACCGCCTCGTCCGGCGACATGTTCCCAATGTTCGAACCCAGGAAGAGGATGAGGCGTGGCGCGTTCGCGGCTTCGCCCAGGCGTCGTATGCCCTCGGCGTATTCACCTTCGACGCCCTCAATGGTGAGCCGAGGGTAGGCCACGCCGAGCGTGGCGGCACTGTCGTCCAGGGCGGCCCGGGAGATGTCGATTGGGCGGTACAGGAGCTCGGACTGTCGGCTGAGGAGCGCATCGATGATGATGCGCGTCTTCGTCGCGCTGCCGCTGCCCAACTCGACCAACTCGAGGTTCTCGCCAGCGGCGGACACGATCTCGGCCGCGCGGGAGGTCAGTATCTCGGCCTCGGCCCGCGTCAGGTAGTACTCTGGGAGCTCGCAGATCGCCTCGAAGAGCTGGGAGCCCTTCTCGTCGTAGAAGTACACGCACGGAAGCGTCTTCGGGGTGGAGGTAAGTCCTCGGCGCACATCTTCGGCAAAAGCGCCTCGTCGTTCATCGACGTCCGTCGCCACGACTCGTATACGCGGTTCGCTCACTGATCCTCCCGCCGCCAGGTACCTACGCAGTCTCGGGCCTCAACCGAAGCCCCTTCGACACGACCGCGCGTTCCACCAACTCGAAGCCGCCCTGTGTCAGGAGGGCGAGACCGGCTGCCGGTAGCGCCCCCTCAAGTATGAGCCCTACGTCGTCGAGACGGATACCCGTCAGTATCGGCTGTCCGTAACCGCCCGCGCCGACCAAGGCTCCCAGGGTCGCGAACCCCACCATCTGCACCGTCGCGATCTTGATCCCGGCCAGGATGGACGGCATGGCAAGTGGCAGCTCGACGAGACGCAGTCGCGCGCCGGACGACAGACCGAGCGCCGTCGCCGACTCGGTCGTCGACGCCGGTATGGACCGCAGGCCGTCGTACGTGTTGCGGACCATGGGCAGGAGGCTGTAGAGGAAGAGCGCGAGGATTGCCGGTGGCGCGCTGAGGCCAACCAGCGGGATCATCAGGACCAGCAGAGCCAGCGCCGGCACCGTCTGTAGGATGCCCGAGAGACCGAGGGCGAGCTGAGCCACTGCCGCCTGACGGGAGGCGAGGATGCCCGTGGGCACCGCGATCACGATCCCCGCCGCCAGCGCCACGACCACCAGTAGCAGATGCGCCATCGTGTTGCGTCCCAGCCGTTGCACCCACGTGTCCGTCACGACTTCGCTCTCCACGGCGAACGCGGTCGTCAGGAAGTCGGCGGCCACCCGCGGAGCCGGTATCCGCGCGAGCTTGGCGCGGGCGTTCATGCCGATCATCTCGGCCTCCGGCACGCGCCCCTCGAGCCGGCGGAACGCCGCCACGACATCCGGCGCGCGCGTCGCCAGATCCGCGCGGTGCACGACAACCGCTTGGTACGGTGGGAACAGAGACAGGTCGTCGCGCAGCACCCGCAAGCCGTAGTAGCGTATCTCCGCGTCGGTCGAATACAGGTCGGTGAGCGCGATGTCGCCCTGCTCCAGCCCACGGTAGGCCAGGTCGTGATCGAGGCCCTTCACGTCGCGCTGAGGCAGGTCGTAGTGGGCTCGGAGCGCCGGCCAGCCGTCCTCGCGATCCATGAACTCGTTCGTGAAGCCGAAGGCGAGGTCTGGATGGTCCCGCAGGTCGGAGATGGCGGCGATGCCCATCTCGGCGGCGAGCTCCTCGCGCATTCCGAGCGCGTACGTGTTGTTGAAGCCCAGAGGCTGCATCATGACGATGCCCTGGGCCGCCAGGGCGGCGCGTATCTCGTCGTCGGTCTTCGCCCCGGAACCGGCGAGGATCTCCTGGCTCAGAGTGCCCGTGTATTCGACGTAGGCGTCGATGTCGCCTCGTTCCAGGGCGTTCCACAGGATGCGTGTGCCACCGAGTTGATCCGTGTGCTCCGCTTCGGCTCCGGCATCGACGGCAAGACGCGCCAGGACCTCACCGAGGATCACGTTCTCAGTGAACGCCTTCGAGCCGGTCGTGACCTTGGTCTGCGCCGATGCGCTCCCGAGCGCGGCGATGAGGGCCACCGCGACCACTGCCAGCCGACGCGGTGCGAGGTTCATGCGTCTGCCTCCTCGCGACCCATCTGCTGCGCCCTTACGAATTCACGCACGAACTCCTCGGCGGGCTCGTCTACGAGCGACTGAAACGTCCCTTGCTGCACGATCCGCCCATCTCGGAGCAGGACGATGGTGTCGCCGAAGTAGCGCGCCTCCGCCAGGTCATGGGTGACCATCACGACGGTCTTGCCCAGGCTCGCAAAGATGTCGCGCAGTTGCTGCTGCAGGTCGGCCCGGATCATGGGGTCGAGGGCGCCCAGCGGCTCGTCCATCAGCAATACGTCTGGGTCCAGCATGAGCGCGCGCATCAGGCTGACGCGCTGGCGCTGGCCACCACTGAGCTGCGCCGGGTACCGATCGAGCCCGTCCTCCGGGAACTGTGTCAGCGCGCCAAGGTCAGCGATCCGTGCGTCCGTGTCCGCGCGTGACCATCCCAGATGCGTCGCCATGAGCGAAGCGTTGCGTCGGGCGGTGAGGTGGGGAAACAGGCCACCGTCCTGGATGACGTAGCCCATCCGCTGGCGCAGGGCCTCGACGTCGGTCGACGCGATCGGAGACCCGTCGAAACGCACCTGCCCGGTATCAGCCGCAAGAAGCCCGACCATCAGCCTCAGCAGCGTGGACTTGCCGCACCCGCTCGGCCCAATCAGCACCGTTGTGGATCCACCGCCCACGGCGAGGTTTACGTCGGCCAAGGCGGGGACGCCGCCGAACGCCTTGCTTACACCCGCGATCTCGAACGCGAGCGATGATGCGCCAGTCTGGGACATAGTCACCGATGCGGTAGGGACGAGGGACGGACGTCTAGACCCACTAGGCACAGTATGTGCGGCGCGGGCGAGCGCGTCAACGCCACTACGGCGCGAGGGGCTGGTCCTGGAGGGCGCGCAATTCTGCGCGCGCCGTGACAGCGAACGCGCCGGCCGGCGAGCGCAGTAGCAACTGCTCATATGCGGCCCTCGCGCTCCCGGAGTCCGGCCGCGCCGCCCGCAAGCGCCCCAGCTCGAGTAGCGCCCGGTCGGCGAGGTGGCCCTCAGCGCGCGACAGAGTGTCGTAGGACGCCTCTGCCGCGCTGACGTCGCCTGTTTCCGCCGCGACCTCGGCGAGCAGCATGAGCGCGTCTTGCGCGACCGGAGCCGACGGCGCCGCGTCGACGACGGCCCGGCACTCGCGGATGGCAGCTTGCGCGTCGCCCGTGGCGCGAAGTGACAGGGCGGCTACGTACGCGTCGAGCGCGGATCCGTACCCAGTGTTCGCCTGAATGAGCGTCATCCGGTCGATGGCGTCGTTCGCCCAACCCGACGACCCGTACGTGCGCGCCACGAGCATGTACTCATCGGTCGCCTGTTCGTAACGCCCTTGCGCGAGATACAGCTCGCCGAGGACGTACTTCGCGCGCGCCGCCGTGTCGCCTCGGCCCCACGACCCACGGGTGAGCACCGCCTCGGCCTGGTCGTGCGACCCCATGAGCATGTGCGCCTCGGCGATGAGCACGTCGAGTTCTAGCCGCAGGCGGGCCAGCTGCGGATGCTTCCGCACCGCGCTCAGGTGCGCCAGCGCGACGCCCGGCTCGTGTGTGCCCCGCATCAACGCCCTCGCGAGCGCGAGGTCGGCGGTGGGCGCCTGCGCGCGCGTGGGATCCGCCTTGATCGCGGAGCGGTAGAACGCGACGGCTTCGCCATGCTTGCCCAGGCGTTCCGCCGCCTGCCCCCTGCTCTGCCACCACGCGGGGGTCTCCGGCGCGCGAGGATGCGCTCGCAGCAGGGAGGCGTAGAAGATCTCCGCCGCGGCGTCATCGCGCCTCTCCTCGAGACCGCGCGCGTACTCCGCCATGGCGACGCCGTTGTCCGAAGCTGCGGCCGCCAACCGTTCGAACCACGCGACGCTGCCTTCGTAGTCCCCCGCCATGAAGCGCGCCTCGGCGAGCGTGAGGAGGGCTGCCGGGTCGGTGATCTCTCCGCCTCCGACCTCCTGACGTATGACGGCTTCCATGTCATCGTACGCGCGGGCGGCGTCGCTGGCGGGATACAGCTCCGCAATCGCTGTCAATACAGTCGCGCGCGGCGCAGGCGCCATCCCGAGTGTCAGCAGCGACTTGACCGAAACGGCGAGCGCGCCGGCCGTGTCGCCCTGTATCTTGCGGATGTCGGCAAGCTGCGTGTAGAGGTACGCGACGCGCGGCTGTAGATCGATGGCGACGGTGTAGTGCGTCGCGGCCTCGTCGTAGAAGCCATGCTGTTTGAGGAGATGCGCGACGCGTTGGTGCGTCGAATACGTGGGCTTGTCGACCTCGACCACACGCAACCAGGCATCTCGCGCTTTGGAGCGTTCGCCGCTCTCGATGTAGGCAGTACCAAGGCTCTGGAGCAGTTGCACGTCGCCAGGCTTGCGCTCCAGCGCCTGCTCCAACATGCGCACCGCGTCCTCGAACCGCTCCTGCCCGGCGTACACCTCGGCCAACTGACCAAGTATCAGCGAGTCGTCGGGCGAGGCGGTGATGTACTTCTGCAGGACTTCCTCCGCCTGGTCGCTCCTGGACTCACGCAGCAGGATGTCCACGAGCTGGCGCAGCCCCGAGCGCTGGTAGACTGACTTCGGGTAAGCCTCCAGGAAGGTGACGTACGCGTGGATCGCGTCGTCGTAACGCTTGTCGCCGTACAGGTAGTTGCCGATGTAGAAGTGCGCTACCTCCCCGGCGCGCGTGCCGGGGTACATGCGCATCACCTCCTCGCACATCTGAGCCGCCTCGCGGTACTGGTACCGCCGGACGTACAGACTCCCCCAGGACGCTACTGCCTGGTTGGCGTACGAGTCATCCGGGCCGAGGGCGATGAGCTTGGAGTAATACTGCCGCGCGAGCTCATCCTGAGCTGCCTGACCATGCGCCTGCGCCAGACGCAGATAGGCTCTGTTGAGCTGCGCGCTGTCTGGATAGCCCTCGACGAACGCCTCGAAGGCCGCGATGGCGGCGGACCACTCACGGTCGGCGTACGCGTCCTCGGCGGCCGCGAGGGACGTGCGCTCGTCCGCCGTCTGGGGGGCCGCCCACACCGGAGCCGCGCACGCGAGCAGGAAGCACAGGGCCGCGCGGACGCGCTGGGATCTACTCACCTGCCCCTCCGGTGTCCGCGAGAGCTCGGAAGTACGCGCGCACCTGCGCTCGGTACGCCTCCGGCGCGTCGGCGTCCGCTGACCTCAGGAGCTTGTCGGTGAATTCCTCCGCGGCGGACCATTCGGGCAGCTCGACGCCCTCCTGCGCGGCGAAAATGCGGTCGGCGATCCTGGCCTTGCGGCTCTTGCCCGTCTGACGCTTTTGCAGCGCCTTGGCGCTCTCCAGCATGCGCGTCTCAATGCGGCGCATCCGCTCCAGCACCTCCTGATCGACCTCGGCGGACTCGAGGCGTCTCTCGACGGATTCCATATCGCCCTCTACCCCGCCCAGTTCGCCCAGCCCCTGCTCCATGGCCCGCATCCGCTCCTCAATCCGCTGGAACGCCTCGCGTATGAGTGACTGCTCGAACGCCATGCGGCGTAGCGATTCTTCCATCCCGGGCGCGCTGCCCTGCTCGCGCATCATCTGTTCGAGCGACTGTGTCTGCTGGTTGAGATCGCCCTGTCCCTCCGCAAGCTGCTGCATCTGCTCCATCATGTTCTGCATGCCGGATCCGCCTTGCTGGGCGTTCAGGGCGTTGAGCGCGTCGAGCATTTCCAGGGCGACGCGGTTCAGCTTGGCGAGGGCGTCGCGCTGTATGGGAGCGGCGCGGCCGGGCTCGTTCTCGGCGAAGGCGACGGAGCTCCGCTGCACGGCGTCGGCCGCGTCGCGAAGATGGAACATGAGCTCTAGTGGGATCTGCACGTCCTCCTGACTCAGCGCCCGCAGCTTCGCCGCGACCGCGTCGACGCCGTCGGCCACGACCCGCTCTCCGAGGGCGAGGTCGTCCAGGTCGGAGAACTGGAGCGACGGCGTTCCCTGCGCTGGGGCGTGGCGTCGCGCGGCGTCGTCGGCGAGGCGTTCGTGCGTCCGGGACAGATGCATGATCTCTCGCATGGCGTCCGTCAGGGCGGCTTGCAGCTCCTCGCCTCCGGCTCCCTGCATGAACTCCATCGCGTTGTTCAGCTGTTGCTCCATGTACTGTAGTTCGCGGAGCGCCTCGGACGCCGGCTGCTGTGCCCCCTGCGGATTGGAGCGCGCGAACTGACTGCCGGCTTCCTGGAGCTGTTGCCGGATGTCGCGGGCGTCCATTTCTCCCGCAAGGCGATCTGCCTCGTCGGCGACCTGCTGAAGAGAGTCGTCCTCCCGTAGCGCGGCTTCTGCGGTGTCCAGCTGCTCGCGCAGCTCCTCTGTGCGCGCGGCGATCCTGTCTTCCCGCTCGGACAGCCGCTGGCTGTCGCGGGCCGCGTCGGATCCGGGAGCGGGCGCCTCGTCACCGAGCTCCCGGTTCATCCGCTCCGTCTGCTCCACGACCTGCTTCTGCTGCTCGACGAGCTCCTCCGCCAACCGGAACGCCTTCTCCAGCTCCTGGCTCCGCTGCATCTTCTCGAGGAGTTTGACCATCTGCTCGATCCGCTCGCGGAACTGCTCCTGGTCGAAGTCCGCCGCCATCATGTCCCGTTCCTGGCCGTCAACGGATTCCTGCTCGAGAGCGTCCTGGAGCTTCTGCATGGCCGCCTTCAGCTCCTCGGACGCCACCTCGTCCAGCAGTCGGTGCATCTCGGCGATCTTGTCCAGCGTGTCCATGCTGAGCAGTTCGTTCCTGGTCGCGTCCTCCAGCGCCTTCGCCATCTCGGCGGCCAGTTCGGCGCGCTGTTCCTCGATGCGCTCCTCCATCTCGACCGCGCGTTCGAGATCCTTGCGGTCCCTCGCCGTGAGCTCGTGACTCTTGCGCACCCGGTCCATGACGGCGTCCACGAGGTCGTTCGCCTCGTCCTGCGCGTCCGCCAGCGACCCCAGCGTCTCAGCCTGGGATTCCTGGCTGTCCGCGACCTGCTGGAACATCTCGACAAGCGACGGTAGGCGCACCGTGAACGTCGGCGACACGGCCCGGTTGGGCCCGCTGACGCTGTCGTTATCCGTCACGGCGACGTAGTAGGAGACGGAGTCGCCCGCGAAGAGCCCGAGGCCGCCGAGATCCCACTCATAGGTCGCTCGCGCGGTCGGCCGGGCCGGTGCGTACGCCGCGATCGGCAGGTCGGCGCTTTCGTCCTTGGCCGCGTAGTCGTAGTGGAGTCGCATATCGGTGACGCCGAAGTCGTCCGACGCCTCCGCCGTGACCGTCAGCGCCATGGACTTGTCGAGCGCGGTGTCCTGCCCAGGCGCGAGGATTGTCACCACGGGCGCCTCGTCGCGAACGGCGTGCACCACGTGGCGCGTCCCGCCTTCGTTCTGGAGGCCTCCCTCGCTTACGAGCCGTAGGGCGTACCGGTCGCTCTCCCCGACCACGAACGCGCCGTCGAACGTCGGGCCGTCCACGTCCAGCGGCACATCGGCGCCCTCTACGAAGTCCAGCTCCGCCGACCGCAGCGGTGGCCCGCCCGAGCCGGCGATGGCGACGCGCGTTCCGACGACGGCGGTGATGTCAGCCTGGCCTGGCGATAGCTCCTTGTCCGGCAGCCTCGTGTATTCTGGGAAGGCGAGCGAGATGCGCAGGTCGTCCGCCGCCGGGGGTCGGAGCGCGCGGACGTGGTATGTGGAGAAAGTGGCGTCGCCAACCGCCACGCGGTACTCCATTGGACCTACGACGCTGCGTATGGAAGCCGTGTAGTGCAAGGGGTACGCCTCGGTCGGCGAGTGCATCGGCAGCCGCCGCCACTCACCGCCCTCGTCGCGCGCCTCAAGGGCGACGCCTGCGTTCGTCGACCTATCGAGAGTGGCGGAGACCTCTAGGCCTTTCCCAACGACGACGGACGTGTCGCCGGGAGATACGCCCGTCACGACCGCTGGAGGCGCGCCAGTTGGGATAGTGACCCACGCGCGTAGCGCGTCGCCTGTTGCCAAGCCGAACGCCCCGCAGGCGTACAGCGCCACGACGCCAGACAGCGCCACGCCAGCGCCGCGAACGGCGAACGCGCGCTCGGGCCGCACCGCCACGTCCAAGTCGTCGAGCGCGGTCGCCTCCGCGCCGCGGCCTACGGCGAGGTCCACCAGGCCAGGGTGGTAGCCGCCCGCCACAAGCTCCTCACGGCGCCGACCGAGTTGCAGGGCGCCCAACAGCACGCGCCGCGCGCCGGGCCGCGCGTCCTCGACGCGGCCTGCCACGTCATCCAGGTCGGGGCGGGAGCCGATGGTCCGGGGCCACACGCGTCTCGCCGCGTACGTCACGGCGCCGACCCAGCCCAGCAGCAGCAGCGGACCCACCGCCGGTGGAAGCGCGCGGCCCAGGATCAGCGCGCCGCAGAAGGCGAGGCACGCCAGGCCGGTCATCCACAGGACGAACCCAGAGACGCACAGAAGCCGCCATCGACCGCGCAGCCGGCGCAAATCTCCGGCGATGTCACCTACGCGCCGTGGCGTTGCCATGGGCTCGCCGCTCCTCGGATCAGTGCGTCAGGGCGTAGACTACGATATTCGTCGCCATGCGCGCCGCCTGCTCGCGCGCCTCGTCTGGGGCGCCGTGCACGTCGCCGTCCTCCAGGCCATCGCCGATGTCCGAACTGTACGCGTAGAACACGGCCAGCCGTCCGTTTAGGAAGATACCGTAGCCCTGCGCTGGTTCGCCATCGTGCTCGTGTATCTTCGGGAGACCGTCCAGGTCGTAGAAGCAGTGGTAGATGAAGTGCGACGCGGGGATGGGATCCAGAGATTCCCCCGGGAGCGCCCTGGCGATCTCGCGCCGGAAGCTGTCGTCGAGCCCGTAGTCGTCGTTGACGAACAGGAACCCGCCACCCAGCAGATACCGCCGGAGACTCGCGGCCTCGGCTTCGGCGAGGCGCATGTTGCCGTGCCCGTTGGCGTAGACGAACGGAGTGGCGGAGAGCTCGCCGTCGATCGGGCGCACTACCGTTGCGTCACGCGCGGTCGTCAGGCCGACGCGTTGCCGAAGCTCCTCGAGCCAGTTGCGGATCGACGTGGCGCTGGAGTACCAGTCGCCTCCGCCGTCGTAGTGCAACTGTCCGATGGCGAACGGCTCCGCGGCTCGCGCGGAAGCCGCGACGGCCAGGATCAGCGCCGCGAGGATCCACCGTGTCAAACCAGACCCCTCCTCTTGCGCAACCACCACTCCGACCCCAGAAGCGCGGCCACCGCCAAGAGGAGCGCGGGCGTGTTCCACAGCGCCTTTCGCTCACGCACGTCGCGCGTCTCGTCGCTGTCGCGCAGCAGTGGCACAACGCTCCCCGCTTCCGCCACGGTGACATACCGCCCACCGGACGCCTCCGCGATGCCGGCGAGAAACGCGTCGTCTCGCCCGGGACGCTGGAACTCAAGCCTGGGCGTCTGGACGGACAACGTCGCGGCGTCCTGTCCGAGGGCAACGCCACGCGCCGTCGCCGACGCCGTCAGCCGCCACACGCCCTCGCGCGTTGGGCGCAGTACCGCACGGAAGGCGCCCACGTCTCCAGGGACCGGGGTGACTGGCGCTGACGCCGCGTCGCCGGTCGGGCTCTCCACGTCAACGAGCACGACCGCGTCCGGTTCAGGGACGTATCCGGCGCCGAACACACGCACGGTGACCGGCACGCTGGCGCCCGTGTCGACATCAGCCAAGGGGATCTCCAGACGCACCTGCCGCGTGTCGGGTGGCGTTGCGAGCCACCGCACGGCCTGCGCCCACAGCTTGTCGTACGACGTCGCGCCGGCGGGAGATCCAGTGGCGTCCGCGAGCGCCCACTTCCACATGGCGTCCGTGGCGAGCAGCATCGACTTGCCCGCGCCGACCCGGTGGTAGATCACGACCGGCGCCCGCCCGCCTGGCCCGCTCACCAGCGTCGTGCTGCCGACCTTGGGCGTGAGAGACCCGTACAGACGCGACCACAGGGGCATCTGGCGCCATAGCCTGTCGTTGTCCGGCGGCGTCTGCGCAAGCTGCGTCACCGCGTGTGACCGTCCCTGGCGCGTCAACGACGGGGCAAACTCCGCGGCGGCAAGTCTGGCGCCCGATGTCGGTACGTTCACGGGCAGCAACGCTTCGACGCCGCCGACGCCTAGGCGCCGTGCAAGCCACCGCTCGCCCGCGCACCACGCGACGCCTCCGCCGCGCGCCTCCACGAACTCAGTCAGCCAGGCGAGCTGCCTCGGGCTGAGCAGCGCCAGCGAGAGATCGCCGAGCACGACGACATCGTAGGCGTCCAGCTCCGCCGCGTCCTCGGGCAGTTGTGATGACGGCCCGTCGACGGGATACGCGCCCGACTGCGCGACTGGCGAGCGCACGTCTCGCCGCACGTCGGGCATGGCTGCCATCGCGACCGTGACGTCCACCGATGGCACGCGCCGGAGCGACCTGCGGAGCGCGGCGAATTCTGCGTCTGGCGCGCCCCATGCCAGCAGCACGCGCGTGCGCGAGGGCAGAACGGTCACCGTGCGCCCCACGCGATTGTTGGCGGGCGTGAGTTCGTCGGCAAGGGGCGCGATCTCCACGCCGTAGCTATACGAGCCCGCGGCCTCCGGGGTGATCGGAAACTCCAGCTCCTCAATGTGCTCGTCGCCTCCGGCGTCCACCCGGGCGGCGCTGACGAGGCTGTCGTCTCGCGTCAGAGCAACCGTGAATTGTCGTCCGGGGTAGCCGCGTATCACGACGCTGGCCTTCACCTGAGCCGTCTCCCCGGCCAGGAGCGTGTCTCCCACGCGCAAGGAAGACACGACGATGTCCGCGACGGCCACGGGACGGCCCACCCCGACCGGGAAGATCGGCGCGTCATACGTCTCGCCGGCCACCTGTCGTCCGACATTCTGCGCCCCGTCCGTGAAGAGTACGACACCCGCTAGCGGCGCCCCGCGCGCGTCACGCGCGGCGAGGTCGATGGCGGCCGCGACGTCGGTCGCGTGCCCAGCCGGCTCGCCCCAAACGGCGTCTACAAGTGGTTCGGCAGCGGAATCGAAGACGTACTCGCGTACTTCGAACCGTTCGCCCAGGCGTTCGGACAGGGAGTCCGCCGCGCGCGTCGCCACGCTCCAGCGCGAGACGGCGCCGTCCGCGGTCGACTCGTCCTCAATCGCCATGCTCTGGCTTCTGTCGACGAGCACCGCCACCTGCGCGGGTATGCGTACCCCGCGCGTGAACACCCGCGTGGGTTCCAGCAGCGCCAGCCACAGCAGAGCGAGCACAGCGATGCGGGCCGTTAGGAGCAGGAGAAGATCGCGCCGGTCGAGACGCGCGCGCAACGCCAGGTAGGCCGCCACCGCCAATCCGGCCGCCAACAGTGTGACGACGCCGGGCGTCGACAGTATGCCGCGTGTCTCCATCCGCGTGGGTTCTCTGGTGGCGTGGGCCGTGGGGGCACTGTCGTATCTTAACGAACGCGACCCAGAGGCGTCAAATTCCCGCGAGGCCCTGGGCGCGCCGCTCCTGGGCTTCGAGCCATGCGTACGTGTGGGTATCGACGCCCAACGCGCGCGCGGCGCCTGCTACGTCGGTGAGCGTGGCGGCGTTAAGCGGGATCCCCTCGACCGAGTAGAGATGGCGACGCTCGGCCTCGATTTCGCCAGGGGCGTACACCCGGTCGAAGCCGCTCGCGGGCCGGCACTGGCGCCACTCTCGTATGGCGGCGTCCATCCGTGACCCAAACACACGCGGATCCTCGAACGCCGCTGGGTTGATAGCGGCGACGAAATGCCCGTCCTCGCCGGCGCGCGGCCCGGCATGCATGTCCCCAAGTTCCGTGCCGTAACTCGCGCCAGACAGCAGAGACGACAGAACACCCATCACCAGCGCCAGACCAGTGCCCTTGTACGCGCCGATGGGCGCCAGGAGGCCGTCTAGAGCGACCGTGGCGTCCGTCGTCGGCCGCCCGGCGGCGTCCAACGCCCAGCCCTCGGGGATCGCCTCGCCCTTCTGCGCGTAGACGCGTATCTTGCCGTGTGACGAGCCGCTAAACGCCGCGTCGTATTCGACCGCGCGCTCCTCGCCGGCCGGTATGGCAAACGCCACGGGGTTGATGCCCAGGATGCGTTCCGCGCCGCCCCAGGGCGCCATCGTGGGCAGGGCGTTCGTCGTCGCCACCCCGATCATGCCCGCCTCCAGCGCCATACGGGCGACGTACCCCACCGCGCCACAATGGTTGCTGCCGCGAACCGCGGCTGCCGCAATGCCGTGCGTGGCCGCCAGGCCGATCGCCTGCTGCATGGCGAATCTGACGCCGATCTGCCCCATGCTGTTGCCACCGTCCACGACGACGCATGCCCCGAATTCACGCACGACGGCTGGAACGCCGCGCGGGTCGACCCCCTCCACTGTGAGCTTGGCCACGTAGTCCGGCACGCGCAGCGCGCCGTGGGAGTGCACGCCGCACAAGTCGGCGTCTACAAGGGTGTCCGCCAGGTAGTCGGCATCGTCGTCGTCCATCCCGCACGCGCGGAAGCAGGCTGCGACGACTTGCCGCAGTTCGTCCGCTGGCGCCCTCATGGCTCTCTCCCTAGCCTGCGTCTGCGGCCTCGGCCAACACCTCGCTGACAATCACGTCGACGGTGGCTCGATGTCGCCGGCCCATGCCGTGCCTGTCCATCGGCAGGCGCCCGCCCACGTGCTCGTCGTAGCCGATCTGTCCCGCGATGTCGGCCGCGGTGGCGCCCGTCGCTGCCAGCGCGCGCGCCGCCGTGCGCACGTTCGCAAGGTACGTCGCGAGCCACCCGAGCCACTCGCGCACGCGCGTCACTCCGTGCAGCACGGGGCCGTGGCCAGCGATGAGGACGTCAATATCCATCCCCACGAGACGGTACAGCGACCGTTGGAGGACGCGGCTGTCGCCGTCGCCGATGGCGGGCACGATGCCCGTAGTCACGGCGTCGCCAGCTACGAGCGTCTTGTGCTTCGGAATCCACATAGACACACCGTCGGAGGAGTGCCCTGGCGTGGGGAGCATATGCACCGCGACGTCTCCGAGATCGACGCGCAGCTCGTCCGTGAACGTGACGGTCGGCCAGGCGAGTTGCTCACGGTAGTGGGTCTCGGTGAGGCCCGAACGCTTAGTCCATCCAGGGATCCCCTCGGCCATGACGGACGGCGTCAGCGCATGCGCGTACACTTCACACGCGGCGAACGCCTCTGACCCCAGCACATGGTCGCCGTGCCCGTGCGTGAGTGCGAAACGCGCCACGTCGTAGCCCCGTTCCGCCACCGCGTCCGCCATGGCGGCGCCCTCGTCGGGGTACGTGCCCGCGTCTATCGGCAGCGCGTGCCGTGAGCCGCATACGATGGCGTTCTTCCCCTCGGCGACGGCGTGCTCCACGGCGCAGATGCCAGGCGCGACTTCCTCGAACAACGTCGGCTCCTTCGTTGACGGTCAGCTCTGCGGGGTCGCCGCCAACTCGACCTCGCGCCGGAGCCGGCGTATCTCAGAGCGCTGGCCACTTACCCACGTTCTGCGCGCGAAGGTCTCGGCGATGCTCCGCGCCGCCGTCCGCTCCCGCGAGGTGAGTTGGGCCGGCCGTACGGCGCCCACGCGACTCGCGAAGGCCGTCGCGATGCCGGCCCGCACCTTATCCTCGTCCATCGACGGGCCTTGGTCCACCGGCAAGGGCGTCTCGCCGCGCGGGTACGCCGCAGCGAGGGTGGCCGCCGATGGCCTCCATGCTCGCACGTAGCCCTGATAGAGCACGCCTCGCGAGGTTCTCCGGTCAGCGCCTCCAGCCATCTTGCCGCCCGCCGCCAACAGGTCGTGACAGTACGCTCGCGCGAGGCACCAGTTGGGCGAGTCAGCGGCTACCGCGAGGGCTCCGTCGGCGTGTCGCGCGTCGACGCCCACGCCTACCAACGCAGACCGCGCCAACTCCATCGCAAACCGGTGCAGCCCTGGCGATGTGGCCGGCAGGCCGTCGTGGGCTCGGCTGGCCACGATGCTGAATGTCGCCGCGCCGTCGTGGACAACGACTCCCCCGCCGGTCAATCGTCGCGCCACGTCCACACGGGCCTCGGCGCAGCCAACCACATTGACCGCGCCGTCGGCGGGTAGGCCATAGCCCAGCGTCACCGCAGGGCGCGACCACCGGTAGAGCCGCAGCGTCGGCGGCGAACTCGACCCCTGCCCCCGCAAGAGCGCGGCGTCTACGGCCATGTTGTAGGCGGCGTCGGCGGCGCCCATGTCGAGCAGGCGCCATCCGCTCATGCTTCGGCCGACCATCGGAGCTTGGGCTTGCGCGCGGCGGCGACCTCGTCGAGTCGCCGCACGGGCGTCGTCCGCGGCCGCGTCCGTAACGCCTCGGCGTCGTCGCGCGCCTCGTCCGCGATTTGCCGCATGGCGTCGATGAAGCCGTCGAGTGTCTCCTTCGACTCCGTCTCGGTCGGCTCGACCATGATCGCCTCCGGCGTGACGGCGGGCAGCGGGAAGTAGATCGTCGGCGCGTGGTAGCCGTAGTCCAGCAGAGCCTTCGCAACGTCCGTCGCGGTGACGCCATGATCGCGCGCCATGTCGCGCGCCGACAGGACGCACTCGTGCTTGCACACGCGGTCGACGGCGGGTGGGTACGCGTCTCGCAGGCGTGTGAGGATGTAATTCGCGTTGAGGACGGCGTGCCGACTGATGTCCCGCAGCCCGTCCCCTCCGTTGGACACGATGTACGTGTACGCGCGGACGATGATGCCAAAGTTCCCCACGAACGACCGCATGCGACCCACAGATTCCGGGCGGTCGTGGTCCCACCTCAAGGCGCCCCCCACGACAGGCGTGGGAAGGAACCGCGCCAACTCGGCTTTGACGCCCACCGGGCCAGCACCCGGGCCTCCGCCTCCGTGAGGCGTCGAGAACGTCTTGTGGAGGTTCAGGTGCACGATGTCGAAGCCCATGTCGCCAGGACGCGCAGTGCCGACGATGGCGTTCAGGTTCGCCCCATCGTAGTAGACGAGGCCGTCCGCGTCGTGGACCATGTCGACGATCTCGCGCACGCGCGTCTCGACGACGCCAAGCGTGTTGGGATTCGTGAGCATGAGCGCGGCGACATCGTCGTCAAGCGCTTCGCGCAGGGCGTCCACGTCGACTTCACCGTCCGCGTTCGACGGCACCGTGGTCACGTCGTATCCGAGCAGCGCGGCGCTCGCGGGGTTTGTGCCGTGCGCGGAGTCGGGGATCAGCACGCGGCGTTTGGGCCGACCCCGTTTTGCGTGGTAGGCGTGAGCGATGAGCATTCCCAACGCCTCACCGTGCGCGCCTGCAGCCGGCTGCAGCGTGAAGGCATCCATGCCGCATATTTCGCAGAGACGGCGTTGCAGGTCGTCGCAGAGACGCAGCACGCCCTGCGCCAGACGGTCGGGCGTGTACGGGTGCACGCGCCCGAAGCCAGGCATCGCCGCCACCGTCTCGTTGACCTTCGGGTTGTACTTCATCGTGCACGACCCGAGCGGGTACGGGTTCGTGTCGATGCTGAAGTTCAGCTGCGACAGCCGCGTGAAGTGCCTGACGACGTCTAACTCGCTCAGCTCTGGCAGCTCCGCGGGCTCGGGACGCAGATGCTCTGATGGAATCAGGTCCGACAGAGGCGCGTGCGGCACGTCCGACGCAGGCATGCGGACGGCGCGGCGGCCCGGTGAGCTCTTCTCGAAGACGTACGGCTCGGTCAACGGAGAGTCCCTTCTGTCAGTGCGTCGCGCACTCGGATTGTAGGCAGACCACGACCCGCCGGGCAAACCCGGCCGGCCGACCGTGCTACGAACGCCGCCGTTGGGCGGTACGAGCGGCTGCCGCGCAGCCTGGCTAGCCGCGCCTGTCGCTCTCGCCCCGCCGGGCGCTAGTCAGCAGCATTGACACCAGGGCGGGCGCCGCGAGCGCGACGACGAAGGCATGCAGCAGATTCCCGCGACTGAAGTCCGGCGGCGGGAACAGGGCTGCGCCCGCGACAAGCCCCACTGCCGTTGAGACGACCGCGCCACGCCCTCCCGGACGTGACGAATACAGGCAGTAGACTACCGGGAACGCCGCGGCGACACACACGAGGTCCGCCAGCAGGAACAGATACAGGACGCTGACGCCCTTCGTGGCGACGGCGATGGCGCCGACGGCTAGGGCGAACGTGATCCACCGCGCTGGGCGTAGCGCCCGCGCGTCCGATGTCTTGCTGGTAAGCTTCGCGACATCCACGGTAAACAGGCTGGCGATGCCGTTTAGCAGCGAGTCCATGCTACTCATGACCAGGGCCACGGCGAGGACCATCGTCAGCAGGACCACCCATCCCGGCAGCGCCTGTAACACGTAGGTGAACATCGCGACGGACGGCACGTCCGCGGCGCCGTGGGCCACCGCCAGCAGCCCGAACACCCCCATCGCCACGACGATCAGCAGGACGGCCCCGCCCGCCAAGAGGAACGCCCGAGCCGCCGTCTTCGCGGAGTCGGCGGCGTACACGCGTTGCCAGTTCGCCTGGTTGAACAGTTCCGCCCCGACGATGGCGATCACGAGCGTGAGGCCGTATTCGATGCCTCCTCGGTTGCCGAAACTGAGAAGCTCGGGCGCGGTCTGGGCGAGCGTCGCGAACGGTCGCGAGTCTGCGCTCAGCGCCATCGCCGCGCAGAACACGACGCTCAGGAGAGGGATGATGAGCCATGTCTGTACACGGTCCGTGAAGACCGACGCCGGCAACCCACCCGTCGCGGTGTAAGCGACCGTGCCGAGCCCAATCACCGACGCCGTGACAGCCAGCGGCACGCCATAGGTCATCTGGGCGGCCAAGGCGATGCCGGTGAGTTCGGCCGCCAGGTAGACCGCCATGTAGAAGACCATCGTGAGCATGACGACCGCGTACATGGGCTTGCCGAGTCGCAGCAGGACGTACTCGGGCAACGTCCGTCCGTTGGGATTGACGCGACGTAGCCGCACACCGACCGCTACGAAGATGGCGAGGGCGCCGGCGCTGCCGAGACCGTACCCCAGCATCGCAGGCAGGCCGCCCACGACGGCGGCCTCGGCCGGAGAGAACAGGATCCAGCCACCCATGCCGGATGCGACGAGCGTGCCCGCCGCCGCCCCCGGCCCAAGAGAGTTACGCGCCGTGACGAAGTCGTCGAGCGTTGGGCGGCGCCTACGCGCGTACGCCAGGCCCGCGACGGAGAACGCCGCCGCCGTGAGAACCATGAGCGCGACGCCCGCTGACGTCATGCGCATTCCTCCGTGTTCTCAACACGCCACGCCGTCGCCACGGCCAGGGCTTCGCGGTGCGTCATCCTGATATGGAATGACCTCGTCAGGTCGACTCACACCGACGGGCTCCCCTCGCACCTTGGCAATCGACACGGTCGATGAGGTAGCAGAGCGACGGCGCCGGTCGATCAGTCTGACATCCGCGCGTTGGGTACCGCAACGACATCGATGCGTCCGGAGCTGCCTATACTCTGAGTGCGTGGGTTCTCGACTCCTTAACGTCGTACCGCGCCAGGATCGCTGCGGCAAGCATGACTCGAGGGTTCTCCTGAACCAGCCCTTCTACCCCATGGGAACCAT
>CAYYPK010000063.1:0-30075 GCA_964473525.1 uncultured bacterium | reverse complement strand
CTTCAGCGCCCGCCTCTTCGCAGACCGCTATCGTCGATGCTTCTCGCGCCTCGGTGACGACCACGAGCTACGCGGTATTCTCGGTCTCCCTGGCCTACCGCTACCGACATCTTCGGCGCTACGGCGATCCCGGTTTGACCTACGCCGCGATATGGGGCATTAGAATAGGACGGTGGTCGACCCGGTCAACAGCATAAGGAATATGGAAGCGAATGGCAGAACAGACCCGTCAGGAACAGCCAGAGATCGTCGCTTGGATGAAGCCCACGTGCGGCTGGAGCAACGGCGTGCGCGCCGTGCTCGCCAAGTATGACCTCCAATACGAAGACCGCGACATCATCAACGTGCCGGCGAACTACATGGAGATGGTGAACGTCACCGGCCAGCGTCTCCAGCCTAGCCTGCGCGTTGGCGACGCCGTCCTGGCCGACGTCAGCGGCGAAGAGTTCGAGCAGTGGCTCATCAGCAGCAACGTGGTCGAGGCCACCGCTGCCGACGACGACACCCCGCTCGACGAAGGGTGCGCCGACCACCCGGCGCCGACTTCAAGCTCCGTCACCTTCGGCTCGTAATCACGACCGCAGCGCCAACTAGCGCGAGCCATCGACAATGTCCCGTCCGTCGGACGCCTTCGGGCACATGGTCTGGGATCACTTCCACGGCGCCACTGCCGTCGAGGTGATTGAGCGCGACGACGGCTACGTCGACACGACCCCGGGCGCGGAGGCCTACTTCGCGCCCTTCGACGTCTGGCCACAGTACAAGCAAGACGCTATCGATCTCGCGCGCGGCCGCGTCCTAGATATCGGCTGTGGCGCCGGGCGCGTGTGCCTCCATCTGCAAGAGCAGGACGCAAGCGTCACCGATGTCGTAGGCATCGATGTATCGCCGCTTGCCGTCGACACGTGCCGCCTTCGCGGCGTGCATGCCGCGCGGGTGCTGTCGATCACGCAGATCACGCGATCCCTCGGCGTGTTCGACACCATCGTCATGTTCGGGAACAACTTCGGCCTCTTCGGGAGTCCGAAGCGCGCGCGATGGCTGCTCCGCAGGCTTTCAGGAATGACCTCGCCGGACGCGCGCATCATTGCCGAGACGCTCGACCCCTATGCGACGGACAACCCCGATCACACGGGCTATCACGAACGGAACAGGCGACGTGGCCGTATGAGCGGTCAGCTACGCCTCCGCTCGCGGTACAAGAGCCACGTCGGCGCCTGGTTCGACTATCTCTTCGTATCGAGAGCGGAGATGACGGACATGCTCGACGGCACGGGATGGCATATCGCACGCGTGATGGATGACGGAGGGGCAGCGTACATCGCGATCCTCGAGAAGGACGCTACGTAGCTTCGGCCAGGCGCGTCAGTTCCTCCCACACGCTCATCGCGCGCGCGTTCAGGTCGTCTTCCGACCCCTCGTTCTCTATCACGAAATCAGCGCGCTCCCGCTTCTCGTCGACCGGCATCTGCATGGCGTCGCGGCGACGCAGCTCCGCCTCGTCGATGGCCGCGCCGCGTTCCTGCGCGCGTGCGAGGGCGCGTCGGATTCGCGTCTCCTTGGACGCTGCTACCGTCACGGTGACGTCCACGTCCACGTCCAGGCCGGATTCAAACAGCAACGGCGAGTCGATCACGGCGATGCCGGTCGGATGGGCGGTGACGTGCTCCTGCGCTTCCGCGCGGTGGATCGCCAGAGTCTTCGGGTGCAGGATGGCCATGAGCCGCTGTCGGCCGGCCTCGTCGCCGAAGACGACGCGCCCCAGCGCCGGCCGGTCGATGGCGCCGTCGGGCGTGAAGGCACTGTCGCCGAACGCCTCACGCACCTCGCGGAGCACGTCTTCGTCTTCGCGCAGGAGGCGGTGGACGGTGGCGTCCGAGTCGATGGTCCGCGCGCCGAGGTCGCCCCAGATTCCCGCGACGGTGCTCTTGCCGCACGCCATGCCGCCGGTGAGACCTACTGTCAGACCGCGCTTCTCGCTCACGCTGTCCGCCTAGCTGTGGGTGGTGTGGTTAGCGCGTGTGGGTCGCAAAACGGGCGCCCACGCGCGCCTCGTGAGCGAAGCGAAGAATGCCGCCAACGTGGGCGGCGGGCAGGAGATCCCTCGCTTCGCTCAGGATGACAGACTGGCGACATGCCAGCGCGCGCTTGCTCGCTAGGGAATCACCTTGTTGAGCGGGTACTCGATGAAGTCCTGTGCCCCAGCGCGTCTAAGCACGGGGATCAGATCGCGCACCTGCTTCGTCTCCACGATAGTCTCAATGGCGACCCACCCGCTCTCCGTCAGAGGGGACACGGTGGGTTCCTTCATCGCGGGGAGGATTTGCAGTATGTCGCTGAGCTGCGCTTGTGGGGCGTTCAGCTTGAGCCCCGCCTTGCCCTCGGCGGACAGCGCGCCATGGAGGAGCATCACGAGGTCTTCGACCTTCTGCCGCTTCCAGTCGTCCGCCCACGCGGCGCGGCTGGCGACGATGATCGTCGCCGTCTCCATGATCTCGCCGATGATCTTGAGGCCATTCTCGCGCAGAGACGAACCGGTCTCCGTAATGTCCGCGATAGCGTCGCCCAAGTAGGGCGCTTTCGCCTCCGTGGCGCCGTGCGAGAAGCGCACGTCGGCGTTCACGCCTTGCTTCTCCAGCCACTCTCGCGTCGTGTTCACCAACTCCGAGTAGACGACCTTGCCGTCGAGGTCGGCCACGGTGTCGATGCCCGAGTCCTGGGGAACGGCGATGATCCACTTGGACCGCCGGTTCGACGCGCGGCTATAGACCAACTCCGTAACGAACTGCACGTCGGCGCCGCATTCCGTCACCCAGTCCTTGCCTGCGAGGCCGATGTCAAGAATGCCCTGCTCGACGTAGAGAGCCATTTCCTGCGGCCGCAAAAGCATGCCGTCTAGCTCGTCGTCGTCGAACGTCACGTTGTAGGCGCGGGAGGGGACGCCGATGTGGTAGCCAGCGTGCCCGAACAGACGTACTGTCGAGTGCTGCAAGCTGCCCTTCGGAATCCCAATTCGCAACGTGTTCATCGCTTCACTCCCGCTCGGAACGGTTTCGGCTACCTATCTCGCTGTCGCGGCGGCGAGTCGACCCAGTCGACGATCCGCCACGCGTCCGTGTCGCCGCGCGTCCCTCCGCGCATCAGCAGGAACGACGCGGCGCCCTGCAAATCCCGCGACCCGTTGGGTCCTCGCAACGACATGTCGTAATCATACTCGACGGTTGCCACGTCGGCGCCCTGTAATTGCAGGTCGTACGGCTCCGACAGTTGCACTCGTGCGGTTGGGTACCGGTCGAACAGCTCCTCGGACGCCATGCCACGGTAGTCGTCGCCCGCATAGACGACGTCGTCGTCGAAGTCGTCCGGCGTGCCACCATCGAACGTGTACTGGAAATCCTCGTCCAACGCGGACAGGTACGCCTGCACGTCACGGCCTTCCACCGCGTCTCGTAAGAACCCCTCGACCACCCGCGTCACCTCGGCTTCGAGGGCGGCGGCGCGTGGGTCCCCGGGTTCGGTCTGGGGGGCGGCGGGGTCGGCGGGGGCATCAACCTCGGCAGGAACTGGAGAGTCGTCATCGAACAGGCCCGCGACCGTGCCTGATGTGTCGATGCTGCCCTCAGGACGCTCCGGCGGGGAGGACAGGATCATGTCGGCGACTCGCTCCATCGCCTCACGTTCCGCCAACGCAGCCTGCGCCGCCTCATCTGACGTGTAGACGTCGGTGATGACTAGCGGTCGGGGTCGACGCGTGCGTTCGGCGGAGCCAATCTCTGCGGCCTCCGCCTCTTCTGCCTCAATGTCCGCCAGGGGCTCGGGGTCGTCCGCTGGCGTCGAGAGGCCCCGTTGTATCGCAAAGGAAATCGCCACCCCAGCCGCCAACCCAACGCACAGCCACATCAAGGTACGCATAGGCGCTCATCACCCCGCCCGCAGCGAGCTATTCGGTCAGTAGCGCGAGGTTCCGCTGCAACGCCTCGCGCGTGCCCTCCAGTTCCGTCTTGCGATTCCTGTCCCGTTGGACGACTTCGGCGGGCGCGCGGTTGATAAAGTTCTCGTTTGCGAGGTTCTTCGTGAGCCGTTCGAGTTCCTTCTCGACGCGGCCGACTTCCTTCTGTAGCCGCGCGATCTCGTCGTCGATGTTGATGACGCCCTCAAGAGGAATGTACGTCTCGACGGAGCCAGCCACGGCCGCGGCCGCGGCGCGCGGCTTGTCGTGACTCGCAGCGATGTCCAGCTCGCCGATCTGCGCGAGCGACCGGACATAGTGCGCGTGCGCGCTGAGCGTATCGCGCTGCCCCTCGTCGTCGGAGTGCGTGAGCGCGGCGATCTCGCGACCAGGCGGCACGTTCATCTCGCCTCGGACGTTGCGGATGGACCGCGTGACGTCCATGACGAGGGTCATCTGCGCCTCGGAGGCCGCGTCCGCGCGCGCGTCGTCCGCCACCGGGTAGGCGGCGAGGCATAGGGCGTCGCCCTCGTGCGGCGTGTGCTGCCATATCTCCTCGGTGATGAACGGCATGAACGGATGCAGGAGTCGCAGGACACCATCAAGTGTCTCGTGGAGGACGTGCTTGACGGTGTAGTTCTCGGCCTCCGTCGCATCGCCGTACAGGCGTAACTTGGCGATCTCGATGTACCAGTCACAGAACTCGTGCCACACGAACTCGTAGAGGGCTGCCGCCGCGTCGGCGAACCGGAAGCGGGTCAGGCAGTCGTCGACCTCGGCTGTCACGGTGTTCAGGCGGCTCAGAATCCACCGGTCGGCGGTTTCGAGCTCCAGGTCGGCGTCCGCGCGGGGCTCGAAGTCCTTGAGGTGCATGAGCGTGAAGCGCGCCGCGTTCCAGAGCTTGTTCGAGAAGTTCCGGTAGCCCTCAATGCGGCCTTCCTGCAACTGCATCCACGGCGCCTCGATCATCGTCGACGCGATGGCGAAGCGGAAGGCGTCCGTGCCGTATTTGTCCATCATCGTGAGGGCGTCGATCATGTTCCCCCGCGACTTGCTCATCTTCTTGCCGTCGTCGCCAGCGAGCAGCGGGTGCAGATAGACCGTCTGGAAGGGGGCTTCGCCCTCGAGTTCCAGTGTCAGGTTTACCATCCGCGACACCCAGAAGAAGATGATGTCCCACCCAGTCACAAGGACGTTCGTGGGGAAGAACGTCTTGAACGAGTCGCACTCCTTATCCGGCCACCCGAGCGTCACCAACGGCCATATGCCGCTGCTGAACCACGTGTCGAAGACGTCCTCGTCCTGACGCAGTTCGACGTCGGAGCCGTAGTCAGCGCCGTATTTCTCCGCGGCGATCGTCTTCGCCTCGGCCTTGTTCTCCGCGACGATGATGTCACCGTCGGGCGTGTACCACGCCGGAATGCGATGCCCCCACCAGCGCATACGCGACAGCGGCCAGTCGCGGATATTCCCCATCCAGTTCAGGAAGCTCGCACGCTGGGCTTCGGGGATGAGTCTGATGCGGCCGTCGTTCACCGCAGCCATGCCCTCTTCAGCCATGGGGCCCATGCGCATGAACCAGCCCGGCGCAACGAGGGGTTCCACCGGCTCGCCCGTGCGCTCGGAGATCGAGACGGCGTGCGTGTGGTCCTCGACCTTAACGAGGCGCCCGTCCTTCTCCAAGTCAGCGACGATGCGCTTGCGGCACTCGAAGCGGTCGAGTCCCACGTAGTGGCCCGCGTTTTCGCTGATGGTGGCGTCGGCGTTGAGAATGTCCACGCGCTCGAGGTCGTGACGCTTGCCGATTTCGTAGTCGTTCGGGTCGTGTCCTGGCGTGACCTTGAGGGCGCCAGTCCCGAACTCGCGGTCCACGTAGTCGTCGGCGATGATGCGCAGCTCACGGCCGACAATGGGGAGTATCGCCGTTCCGCCGATGACATCGGCGTACCGTTCGTCCTCCGGGTGGACGGCGATGGCGGTGTCACCGAGCATGGTTTCCGGTCGCGTCGTTGCGACGATGAGTTCGCGGTCGGAGTCCTTGACGGCGTACTTGACGTGGTAGAGCTTCCCTGGACGGTCCTCGTGCTCGACTTCGAGGTCGCTCACGCTGGTCCGCAGGCTTGGGATCCAGTTGACCATCTCCTCGCCGCGGTAGATGCAGCCGGCCTCGTACAGGCGTTTGAACGCGATCGGCACGGCCTTCATGTAATCGTCGTCCATCGTGAACCGCTCGCGCTCCCAGTCGCAGGAGGCGCCCAGGCGCTTGAGCTGTCCGACGATGGTTCCGCGCGACTCGTCCTTCCACTCCCACATGCGGCGGATGAACTCTTCACGCCCGATCTCGTACCGATCCGTGCCTTCGTCTGCGAGCTTCTGCTCCATCACGATTTCCGTGATGATGCCGGCGTGGTCGGTGCCGGGCATCCAGAGCGCGTTGTCGCCGGACATACGGCGCCACCGGATGAGGATGTCCTGTAGCGTGTTGTCCATGGCATGCCCCATGTGCAGGCTGCCCGTGACGTTCGGAGGCGGGATCACGATGCAGAAGGAGGGCTTGTCCGACACATCGTCGGCGCGGAAGCACCCGTTTTCGAGCCAGTAGTCCAGCCACCGCTTCTCGACGTCGGCGGGCTCATACGCCTTGGGTAGCTCGGTGGGCGCTGCTGCCATTCGTGCGATCCTCTCTCGCGTCGGGCCGCTCCGGGCGCACGCCGCGCCGTATGTGGCGACGGCGGGACGGTGACGGTAAGGTCTCACCTGGGTCTTATGCCGCAGCGGGCCGCCGTGCGGCGCCGGTCGCGCCATGCCCCGTTCGATAGCCGTCGGGAATGCCAGAAAGCATACCACAGCCGTCGTCGCGACGGATACGAAGGCCGGCGCCATCGACGCGAGCGCCGACGGCGCGCGAACGCGCTTGGGGAGCGGCGCGGGAGCCTGCCGAGGTTTGCTTTCCTCCGCTCCGGCGTGCTACCGTTCACGGATGCCTGAGCCGGACATCTAACGGTGTCAACAACGCTCCGGCATCAATCATCACGCCCTTCTGGACGCCGAGGGTGCCCACGCAGCGCGAGCCGCCAGGCCCCGCGCCAACTGGGAAACGGTTGTCGTGAAGACGGGCGGACGTCACAGACCCAAACAGCGAGTTCGACGCGGCGCCACCGGGCGTGCGTCGTAGGGAGAGCGGATCTTGGCAGAGCTTACGATGAAGGCGCTCCTGGAAGCGGGCGTTCACTTCGGCCATCGCACGCAGCGGTGGAACCCGAAGATGGCGGAGTACATCTATACCGAGCGCAACGGGATTTACCTCGTTGACCTCCAAAAGACGCTCCGCATGGGCCGCGAAGCGGTCTCGTTCGTGCAGCAGGCCGCGACCAAGGGCGGGCACGTCCTGTTCGTCGGCACGAAGCCTCAGGCGCGCGACATTATCCAGGAAGAGGCGAAGCGCGCGGGGCAGTTCTTCGTCACGCATCGCTGGCTTGGTGGAATGCTCACGAACTTCACCACCATCTCGAAGAGCATAGGACGGCTCATCCAGCTCGAAGAGATGGAAGAGCAGGGCGTGATGGCCGACCTGGGGAAGCGCGAAGTCCTGTCGCTGACGCGCGAGAAGGGCAAGCTCGTACGGAACCTCGAAGGCATTAAGACCATGACGGGTCTGCCTTCTGCGGTCGTCGTTATCGACACGCGGCTGGAGAAGATCGCGGTAGCCGAAGCCAACAAGCTAGGCATCCCCGTAGTCGCCATCGTGGACACGAACTGCGACCCAGACCCCATCGACTACCCCGTGCCGGGGAACGACGACGCGATTCGCTCCGTGCGCCTTATCGTCTCCGCGATGGCGGACGCCGTCATCGAAGGACGCGCGGCGCGCACCGAGGGCGAGACGCAGGCCGCCGAAGCTCTGGCAGCTGAACTACGAGAAGCCGCGTCAGACGACGATGGCGATGAAGAGAAGCCTGGCGACGACGCGGCGGACGCCGACGCGGCAGCCGACGAAGGCGACGACGCGCCGGCCGAGGGCGAGGCTGATGCCGAGCCCGCCGCCGAAAGCGCCGACGGCGACGCGGGCGACAGCGGCTCCGAGGAAGAATAGACACACGGCACGACGCGCGAAGGACCACGACGAATGGCGATTACGGCCCAGCAAGTAAAAGCCCTGCGCGAGAAGACCGGCGCGGGCATCATGGACTGCAAGGAGGCCCTCTCGAAGACGGAGGGCAACGTCGAGAAGGCGGAAGCCTGGCTGCGCGAGCAAGGCATGAAGACGTACGACAAGAAGTCGAACCGCGCCGCTTCCGAAGGCTTGGTCACGTCCTACATCCACCCGGGGGGCAAGATCGGCGTCCTCGTCGAGGTGAACTGCGAGACGGACTTCGTAGCCCGCACGGACACTTTCCAGGACTTCGTCAAGGAAATTGCCATGCAGGTCGCCGCGATGAATCCACAGTACGTCTCGCGGGACGATGTTCCCGAGGACGCGCTCGAGAAGGAGCGCGCCATCCTTCAGGCGCAGGCCGAGAAGGAAGGCAAGCCGCCGGAAATCGCGGCCAAGATAGTCACCGGGCGGCTGCGCAAGTTCTATGAGGAGCGATGCCTCATGGACATGGCGTACATCAAGGAAGAGAGCAAGACGGTCGAGACGTTGCTCAAGGAAGTCGTCGCGTCCATCGGCGAGCGCGTCGAGGTGCGTCGCTTCGCGCGTTACACGCTCGGTCAGGAATCGACGACGGCGGAGGTAGTCGTCGAAGCGGCTGAGGACGGCGACGAATAAGTCGCCGCGCAGAAGGGCGGAATCATGGCACGTGACACCGAAGCCCGGATGAAGAAGGCTATCGAGGCCACGCTTCACGAGTTCAACACCGTGCGCACGGGTCGTGCATCTCCGGCGCTGCTGGAGGGCATCGTGGTCGAGTACTACGGCGCGAAGACGCCCCTGAACCAACTCGCGACCATCACCGCTCCCGAGGCGCGGATGCTGGTCGTGCAGGCGTGGGACAAGGGCGCCGTCAAGGACATCCAGAAGGCGATCACGATGTCCAATCTGGGGCTGAACCCGTCGGTCGACGGGAACAACCTGCGGATTACCGTGCCGGAGCTGACCGAGGAGCGGCGGAAGGATCTCGCCAAGGTCGTCCGCCAAACCGCGGAGGACGGGCGTGTGTCCATCCGTGGCGTCCGTCGCGATGCCATCGACGACCTGCGCAAGCAGGAGAAGGCGGGCGACATCTCCGAGGATGAGAGCCGCCGGGAGCAGACCGCCGTCCAGAAGACCACGGATCAGTACATCGAACAGGTGGACGAGTTGCTGGCGGCGAAGGAAGAGGAGCTGATGACCCTCTAGGCCGCGTCAGCTCGGGACGCCGTCGGGCATTGATGCTTACACGCCTGCTCAGCGCCATCGTTCTCATACCATGCGTCCTCGGGATCGTCTGGTTCGATCCCGGGGACGTTTCCGTAACTGCCCTCCTCTGCCTCATCTCTCTAGGACTCGTCTGGGAATTCGTGGGCCTTGCCCGCGCGGCGGGCGTGCAGATCGGCGCCGGGTCGCTTGCTGCGATGTGCGTCGGCGCCGTTGTCTGGACGGCGGCGCCCAGGTTCTTGCCTGACGCCGCGTGGATAGACGGAGCGACGCTTGCCGCGTTGGCCTGCGTCAGCCTGGCGCCGGTGGTGTTCACTCGTGACAGCCTCGATGGCGCGTTCGGGAGGGCGGGCGCCGTGCTTCTCGGGGTCGTCGCCTGCGGCTGGTGCCTTACGCGGTATCTCGGCATGGTCCACATGGCGCACGGCGCGGGCGGCGTGCTCCTGCTGCTGGCGCCCATCTGGGCCTGTGACTCTGGGGCATATTTCGTCGGCCGGGCCGTCGGCAAGCGCCCGCTTGCGCCGGTTGTCAGTCCGAACAAGACGTGGGAGGGGTCCATCGGCGGGTTCGTCGCCTCCGTCGGCGCGGCCGTCGCGATCGGCCACTGGCTGCTCGACATGCCCTTGCTGATGGGCATCGGCGCGGGCGCCATCATCGGCGTGTTGGGGCAGTTCGGCGACCTCGCCGAGTCAGCCCTGAAGAGGAGCGCGGGAGTGAAGGACTCCGGTCGGCTCATACCTGGACATGGCGGGCTGCTTGACCGACTGGACAGCCTCACGTTCGCAGGGCCCGCGCTCTACCACTTCCTTCTCCCGCTGGCCGTCTGAGGCCTACGCGCTGCGGCGTCCGCCGATGCACGCAACGCGCGTGACGTCGTCGACTCGTTACGCGCGGTGTTCTCGCCGGCTACGGCGCTGGCGCGGTATCCCTTGATGTGGGCGGCGAGAGTCGCACGTAAACCGCAAGGCGATCCGTCTGCGCGACACCGGCCTTCCAGAGGCGACGGCCGTCGAATACCCTGGCCAGCCCGTACATCCCGAGACGTTCCGGCGTTGCGCTAGGTCTGCCAATCACGAGGACATCTGGTTCTGCCGCCATGGCTGAGTTAAGTCCCGTGCGCTCGCCCCAACTGGCTCCCCATACCCAATACGCCGCGTCCCTACCAGACGGGTAGTTGCCGAGGACGTTCTCAGGGAAGTAGGGCTGGACAGCGGTTACCCAGAACGTGGTCCCGGCGATCTGGCTTTCGGCAAATCGTTCCTCTCCCAGGAAGCGGGCAACGGCGATCCCTGGGGAATAGGCGTCCTTCACGTCCATCAGCGAGGTACGGACGCCCCAGTACACATGCACAATCACCGTCAGGGAGAGCGCGGCCAACACGCCCGAACGCATCCACGTCCGCGATTCCGCCGGTTCCGTGTCCGGCTGCGTGAAGCTCATCCACAGAACGGTGAGCCACCAGAGGAACAGGATGCCCTGATGCCAGTAGTGGTAGTACTTGCACCAGAAGAGAACAAGGACTGCCGCTGTCGGCACGAGGAACAGCGTGAGGGTCCTTCGCCGGTGGAACCACAGGCACGAGACCCCCACGACAAAGCGGGCTCACTGCCGGGCTCTCGGATATCGAACTATTCATGATGGCTGCCGACAGCGGCGCCAATCTCCCCACGTCGAAGAGCCAATCCGGGGCGAAGACCCCGTCATCCGGCAGCATGAGCTGCAGAACGAGCACGACAAGCGAACCGACGTAGAAGAGCGCCAGAAGCGCGAACCGTCGAATCTGGCCACGACTGAGCTCCCGCCGCGCGCGGAGGACTTCGACCAGCAGCAGGCCCATCACCGAGGCCGACACTGCTGCGGTATAGACCGACGTGTGCACGAGAAGGACATTGAGAACGGTGTAGCGCCCGACGCTGCTGAGCCGGTGGCGATGCGCGTCCGTAAGGAGAAACAGGAGCAAAGGCAGCAACACGTAGCTTCGGACGACCACGCCGTACTGGTAGAACACGAAGAACGTGAGTGGGAGGAGGGCAGTCACGCCACGTGGAAACGGCGAGCGGAAGACCACAACCGCGATGGCGGCGGTGGTGATCGCGACCCCGATTGCACGCATGCTCCAGTAGGGCAGCAGCTTGCTTGGGATATACAGAATCAGGTACCAGAGGCCGGGATGCCCCTCGTATCGGAGTCGTTCCCAGACCAGCTCCAGCAGGCCAGAGTCTCGACAGAGAAGCCAGGCCTGCGCCTCGTCCGCCCACGGCTCGTGATGCCACGAGGTCGCCGCGAGCAGGACGCCCGCAAGGAGGACATACGAGGCGCGGAAGACGCGGGAGTCGAAGACACGGGCCACTGGCGACGGCGAGACAGGCCAAAACGGCAGACCCCGCGACGGGCGGCTATCGCGCGTCAACGTGTGAGTGCTCAGTGGGAGCAGCCGTTTCACGGGTGCGCGATTCGAGCCAATCCGCCGCCGAGGACGGATCATCGAACTGCTCATTCAATAGCGCCATGCGTTCCGGCCCGGCGGCCTGGAAGTACGCTGTGACGCCCTCCGTGATACCGTGCTGACGAATCGAGGACTGGAGTTCGTAGGTCGTGACCCCGACCGGATCGTCTTCATAGGACGGCCCCCGGGACGTGTCGGCCACCTCGCCGGCAGTAGCGCCGAGGGCCTCGACGGCACGGGGCCGCGCGGACTGGTCAGGCCCATTGCCGCTTGATGTCCGCACGCGCGCGGTCTGTGGCGGGTCATCTCCTGAGCCTGTTGGGGCCTTCCGTGTGGTGAGCATCTCATGAATAAACGTGGGATCGACTTCATCTCCGACGGCGATGTAATCAAAGAGCGGCTCTCCGTCGTCATCCAGCTCGATCACGCGGGTCCCCGCGCGAATCCCGTCCTGGGTCACGGGTGTTGACCCTATCAGTCCGCAGTGGCAGGACCACGTGCCGTCCTCGGACGGCCGGAAGCCATGCGTCAGATAGACAGTGTTCCTGTACATGCTTAGGATCTTGCCGCCCATCTCATCTAGCCGCACGATTCCGATCGCGTCGGGATCCTGTTTCTGCCGCTCCACCAACCGCAACGAGATCTCGATTTCTTCGTCGAGCGACATGCGACGGAGCCGAGGGTCGACAGCGCCCAGGTCCGTCCGAAGCTGCCCGTCGAGTTCTCGCGTGGAACCCAGGTACCTGACGGTGGACGAGCTGGCGGGGGCCTTGGCGTCAACGGTGGGAACTCGCCGTCGAGTCGCGGCGTCCTGCGCTGAGGCCGACGGGCCACTGGTGAGGCGGCCGTCGTTGGCCGCCTCACTGGGTGGGCCCTCCGCGAATCGGCTGAGATCCGCAGGCACAGAGCTCGTAAGCAGCACGGTCGCCGCCAGCGAGAGGATCATCACGAACAGTCCGGCTGTCCAGTGGCTACGCGGCATTGTACAGTCCTGTGTCTTCCCGGCGAGGCTCAGTACAGGCCGTCCGAGGCACTATCGTTTGAGAACACGGTGGCAAATGCGAACCCCTCAGCGGTGAACGTGGTCGGGCCCTCTGCATAGCCGCTCGCAATGGCGTAGTACGAGGGATCGTGATCGCCGGTGAAGAATGACACCGTCCCGTGCCGCCGTCGTATTTGCTGCCGACGTGTGCGACGCCGCTGATGGTACCCGAGTGATGGTGATCGATGAGGGGCGCCCAGTGAGTTATCTCGGCCTGCGCGTTCGCGTGCCGCGTCCCGCCCCAGTCCCAGGCATTAGCAGACACCGACTGCATTCCGAAATCGGGGTCGTGCGCAACGGATGGCGTCAGAAAAGCGCCCGCTGCGCCGGCAAACACGAGCAAAGCTATCACCGCACGTCTCACGGTATTTCTCCGTAAGGTGTTGGGATTGTCCATCGATGCCCGATACTGGGCAGGCGCCGAGGAGCTGTGGCCCTCCTGCTTGCCAGCCACCCCCGGGCTCCGGGCCAGCGATCCGGCGCGCCTCCTTTCGCCATGGGTATGGCCGACTCCCGTTCACTGCGACTTCCCACGCAACTCGCGCAGGAATGGTTGCACGGGTGGCTCGCTGTCCGTCCACCAGCGGTCTATCGTGACCTTCAACGCCGTCTTCCCGTTGAAGTACTCCCGTGCTAGCTGATTTGCTCGTTTGCGCTCGGGGGCCGCGAGATCGCGTGCAGAGCCGGACAGGCGCCTCGCCCTCTGCCTCGCGTCAGTCACGCCCTCGCGTTTGAGCGACCCGTTCAGGTCTATGAGTTCCTGCGTCAGGGCATCGTAATACTCGACCATTGCGGCAACTGCCGCGTCGCCTGGGAACGCCTGGGTGAACTGTCTCCCCCACAGGACGTGCTGGTCGCGTACCTCCGCCAGCTCTGCCTCGTATGGGTCGGAGCCGGGGCCGCCTGCACCGACAGAAGGCTGCTTCGGCACCGTAGCGACAATCGCGCCGGGCCCATGGGAAGCCTTCGCCGTGGGTCGGACATCCGGCGTCGCCACGCGCGGATACTGCTGCGCATCCCTGTCCGACGACCTGGAAGGCGGCGAGGCGGTGGACATCACATTGTGACGAATCCAAAGGCCGCCGCCGACACCGAAGGCAGCGCCCAACCCGATCACGAGGAGGAGCCGTCGTCTCGACTGGGGCAAGTCTCGCCTTCCAGATCCTAGCTGAGCCGCGCGCGGCTGCGCGTCAGTCCGTGCCCGCACGCCGGGGCGGCGATACCGAAATGTATGGGTAACGCTTCGACGTGTCGACCCGCTGCATGCTGCGCCACGCGTATTCTATGGCGCCCGTGGCGGGCCGTGGATGAAAGTCTCTTGCAACACCCCCGTCTGTAATTGCAGACGCGGTGCGCGCCGATATGGGCGGCACGGGCGTCGGCGCCTATATGCGGGACGAGTGTAAGGCGTTGGGCGCCGCCCTGTAGGTGATCGTTAAGTGCGCAAAGACAAACTGCACGGGTCGGCGTGATCCTGCCGCCAGCGCAACCTGTCGTTTCGCCAACGGCGATTGGGCAGCGACCGTCCGCGTAGATGGCTAGGCCACGCGAGGAGTGGCGCGGCATCCATCGAGTCACGGAACTCCCATGACGTCGTTGGCTCGCTACGCGCCGCCAACGACCGCCGCGACGACTGCCTGCGCGTCCGCGAGAGCGTGCTCGGCGCTCGCACAAGGCGGCGCCGGATTCAGCGCCACTGCCAGGACGCTCTGCCCACGCGCCTACTCGTTGCGACCGATTGCCTGGACGCGAGCGTGGTCGACCTTGGTGACGTGGCCGTCGGAGTCGAACGGCCGACGGAAGTTGAACGCCGACGCGGTGGGGCCGTTCTCATGGAGCTCGCGATGCCGTTCGCACGCCTCCGCCCACGTGGGGGTGTGATTGTCATCGACCCACCACAGAACGCTGCTGGGCGATTCCTCGGGCTTGAACCACTCGTGCCGTTGCTTCATCGCCTGGAGGTGGTTCCCGCCGTAGGACGCGGCAAAGAGCGACTCGACGTCCTCCCAGAGCGAGAGAGTCTGGACATCCCGGCCGTCGCCAAACTCCGGCGCCACCCACTCGCCCCAGGAGTCGGCGACCGACGCCCTCGACACGAATCCCGGCGCGGCCTCCAGAGCGGCGAAGACGGCCGGGACCGCCTCCCAGAACTCCTTGGCGCCCGGATGGTCGTCTCCATGCTCGCCGTGTAGGTTGCCGAATGTGAAGACCGCCAGGCGCGCCATAGTGTTCCTCTCCCACGAGTCATGGACCGTTGGCCGACGGTCGATGGTAAGATCGGCGCCGTCAGCGAGTCAAACAGCCGGTCGGGGCGCAAGACCAGGGCCGTGGGCGAGCGGTCGTCCATCTTTACTTTGCAGCCACCGGGGGCGACCATGTATCGGGCCGAGTCCCGACGGGCCCTCCTTAGCGGCACACATCTCTCCGCCCTGTTCGCGGCCGGCGCCGACCCAAAGGCATTGGAAGCTTCGACCATGGAAGACGACGCGGCATCGGGAGCTTCGACCAAGCAAGAAGAGGACTCGGCGCCTGGCGGCCCGGCCATGGAAGCTCCGTCCATGGACGAGGATCCAGCGTCGGAAGCTGCGGCCCTGCAAGTAGGCGCCATGCGGCCGCGCACACGCGCGCGGTACTTCGCGTTCGTCGCGCTCTACCAGTTCAGCACGACGTTCGAACCCGTCGAGCAACTGCTGCGAAGTCAGTGGAAATCGGACGACGGGCAGGCGGCCGACATGCCCATGCGGACGTTCGCGACGCAGCTCGCGACGCTAGCGCTCAAGCAGCTTGACACGATCGACCGGCTCATAGAACAATACGCCAGCCAGCGAGCCCTCCACCGCATCGCGAAGGTGGATCTCGCGCTCCTCCGCCTCGGCAGCGCGGAACTGCTCTACATTTCCGACGTTCCGGCCGCGGTCGCGATAGACGAGATGGTGGAGCTAGCGAAGCATTTTGGCGCCGATGAGTCGCCGCGATTCATCAACGCCGTGTTGGACGCGATCCAGGGGCATCGTGCCGATGTCGCCACCTCGGAGAAAGTAGCGAGCGAATGGACTCTAACCAGCGCCTAGCGCGGTCTGCGCGCGCGCGCAGCATCGTCCCAATCCTGCTGGTGGCGCTTGCGCTGTCCGCGTCGGCCCGCCAGGAAGCTCGACTCATCGCCGAGTTCGGCTCCAAGGGGACGCAGTCCGGCCAGTTCTCGGAGAGCACGTCCTTCCACGCCGACGGTTTCGGCAATCTATACGTATCCGACGCCACGTACAAGCGCATTCAGAAGATGGACACGACCGGTCGCGTTGCCCTGGAGATCAGCAATACCACCCTGGAGAGCGACGACCCCAGGCTCCTCAAGCCGGGGTCCATCGTTGCTGACGCCGCCGGGAACATCTTCGTCGTCGACCGTGACTTCGCCCGCATTGAGGACGTCTCGGAACGACCGGCGTTCTACTACGCGCTAGGCGTGCGCAAGTTCTCGTCGTCGGGCGAGTACCTCGCTACCTACCACTACATGCCGCTGAGCGAGAAGCAGCCGTGGAACGAACCGGCCGCCGGCGCGATCACTCCTGACGGCTCGCCGTCCGCGATCGTGCAGGTGGGCGACCTGGGTCGCACCGTGCTGCTCGCGATTTCTCCCGACGGCGCTCTGTACGTCAGCGATCTCGACACGGTGTACGTGCTGGACTCCGACGGCGAATACGTGACGCACTTCCCAACGACCGGGGGCGCCGCCGGCCAGACGTACGACGCGGAGGCGATGGCTGTCGGCCCAGACGGGTCGATCTACTTCGCCGACACCAAGAACGACCGCGTGCTGCGCTTCGACGCCGAGGGCGCCTTCCAGGGCGATTTCGGCGTGCCCGGCACGCAGGATGGCGAGCTACGAGAGCCGTTCGCAATCTCCTTCCAGAACGACGGCTCCCTCCTGGTTGGCGACCGCTCCGTGTACACGCGCGTGCACGCCACGGAACTTCCGGCGCGCAAGGACGATCCGTCGCCAATGCTCGGGCAGTCGGCGTTGCCGCCGCAGTATCGGTACAGCTCGAGCCGGCTTTACACGACGCTCATCGAACGCGTTCAGCGGTTCAGCCCCGAGGGTGAGTACCTGGGCAAGGTGCTCGTGCGATTCCCGACGGACGCCGCCGACGGCTGGCAGTACGGCCTCCGCGCCATCGGCAGCGACGCGCAGCTCTACTACCAGCACGGAGACACTCTCGCGGTGCGGAACTACGTGCCGGGCGACGGCGTGTCCTGGGCGACCGTCCACAAGACGCTGCAGCTGAGCTATGACCTGACCACGTTGCGGCAGGAGCTGGACAACCCCGACCTCGACGGAGCTCTCGGAACAGAGGCGGACTATCGGGCGCGCGGCTTCCTCTTCAAGGACAAGTCGCTCGACTTCCTCGTGCCGAACGGCGCCGTGGGCGGGTCGGCGTACGGGAAGATGCAGTTCGAATACGACTGGGACGAGCGGGAACGCTTTGGTGTCAGTGGCGGCTACTTCGTCCTGCGGTCACGCAGCGAGCAGTTGTTCCAGGTTGAGGCTGGGCTTGACCCCGCCCGATCATTCCCAATGGACGACCGAGATGTGAACGTCTTTGACTCGGTCGAGTTCCAGTTTCTGTGGGAGCGCACGCTGAACCAGGATCCCTACCGCTACCGCACGATGACGACCTTCGCGAACACGTCGTTCGGCAGCACCAGCAACGTGAACTTCCCCATCGCGGAGGACAACCTCCGCATGATGCGCAGCAAGAGTCAGTTCTGGGACTGGGAAGTCGGCGTCGAGTACGACATGTCGCCCGGCTTCTACGGCACCATCTCCGTACTCAGAGGGCCGGCGCATGGTGGCTTCAACGGCTTCTGGACGTTCGTAGATGAAACCGGCGCCCTCTTCGCCCGCGGCTTCAACGAGGGCAACGAAACCCGCGTGCAGATGGTCTTCGAGGGTTACCTCTAGGCCGCCGTTCATCGGGCCTTCCGTTGAACTTCCGGCATCTCAAGACAGTTTAGACAGTGGCGCCGAATTGTACCGCTGTGCCCGGAGCGCGCCACGGTGCTTTGGTGTATTCTTATGGCGATGATAGAGACCGAGACCCGGGAAGTGGACCAGGCAGTGCTACCAGCGACCAAGTCAGCAATTCGAGGGCTACCTATGCGGGGCGTACATACCCGAAGCGCGTGGGCCGGGGCTGCCGCCATCGCGCTGCTAGGCGTACTGTGCTCGTCCGCGTCGGCGTTCGTTGACGACACCAGGATCGCGTACGCGTCCTGGGCAGACGGCGACGCCGATATATACACGATGGCCTCCGATGGCTCGGACATCGTCCAACTCACGTCCAACTCCCTGTACGAGGAGCTGTTTCCGTCCTGGAGTCCAGACGGAACCGAGATAGCGTTCGCCTCCACGCAGGACGACGGCGACTTTGACATCTACGTGATGGACTCGTCGGGGCAGAGCGTCACGCGCCTTACTACGGACGCTGCCGAGGACTGGTACCCGGCGTGGTCGCCAGACGGCACGCGGATCGCGTTCGTCTCTTACCGCACGGGTGTGGGCGAACTGTATGTGATGGATACGGACGGCTCCAACCTTACGCAGGTGACGTCGAATCCTGACTCCGAGGACAGCACTTACGAGGTCTACGGCGGGGGCTGGGCGCCCGACGGCGTGCAGTTTGTCATGCAGAGTGTCCGGTACGGCAACAGCGACATCTACGTCATTGATGTGGACACGGGCGACGAGTACCAGTTGACGACCGACGAAGCATGGGACTTCTGGCCCTCGTGGTCACCCGACGGTAACACCATCGCCTACAGCTCGGATTCTACCGAGATTCCCGAGCTGTTCACGATCGCGCCGGACGGCACGGGACTCACGCAGCTGACATCCGGGAGTATGGGCGGCAACGCGGGAGCGGCTTGGTCGCCCGACAGCACGATGATCGCGTACGAGTCGTATCTGGACTACTACGCCGACATCTATGTCATGTACGCGGACGGCAGTGGGCAGACGGCCCTAACCTCGGATTCGGCGGACGATTGGATGCCGTCTTGGTCTCCGGTGCTGTCCAGCGATGTCGTCATCTACGTCGTAGGCGGAACGGCGCTGGACGACGACGGCAGCCCGGTGAGTGACCTGACCATCGTCGTCAACAACCAGTCTCGACTCGAGTTGGAGACGACGGGCGTCACGGACTCCTCGGGTGTCTTCACGATCTCGCTGTTCGACGCCTACGACTCGGTCGTCGTCGCGGGCGACACGATTACCGTGGAGGCGTACGATGGCGACTATCTCGTCGGCTCCGCCGCAGTCACGCTGTCACAGACGGATATCGACGGTGGCGTAACCGCGTTCGACCTGGACATTAAGCTACCGGTGCCGATCATGTTGAACGGGGTGGGCTTCGACGCCTACCCGCTCGTCGACTTCACGCAGCAGGCGTCGGACGCAGCGGTGTCCGCTACGCCACTGAGCGCGACGGACCAGAGCATTCTGTCGACGGCGCTCGAGACAACGCTCCTACAGCTTGTGATCCCCGGCTACCCGAACACGGCGCCGGTCCTGTACCCGGACTACGGCAACTCGCTTGTATCGGACACGCTCGGAAACCCGATGACGTTCCCGGTGGACTGGCTCGTGCCGGACATCGGAAACCTGGCAGGGTACGTGCCGCGCGTCCTGGCGGCCCCGTCTCTGAACGTACTTGCCACGACCGACGCCGACATGGCGGGCGTGACTATGTCGCTCTACGGTAACGGCGGCAGCGCGGAGGCGTACGTACTGCGCGTGGACAGCGGGACGCTGGTTCCTTACACGTTCGTATTCGACTCGGACGCGGCCCTCAACTTCCTGGCCGCGTGGGCAGGCGGGGCCGGCGTCGTGTCGATTCCGTCCGTATCTAGCGTGGATGTGATCATCGAGGAGCGCGACGCATCCACGGGGTCAGTGTTGAACACCGCCACGGCGGCGCTCACGGCGATCGACAACTCCACGTGGGCCACCGCGGACCCGGTCTCGCTGACACCGGGTCGTGTCGTGCAGTACGTCTACGAAGTGACGCTTGCTGGCGACGTAGAGCTCGCCGACGGCACGCTCGTGTCGAGCTGGGTGCTCCCGGACCCGTACAACTTCCAGTGGGTCGATGTAACGGACGGCGCTAGCGCTATCGCGCGCATCGCCGATATTGGTCCTTCGCTAGGGCTGTCAGCAGACGGCAGCGTCGACCCGACCGACACCGACCTATCCAAGCGCTTCGCCGCTCTTATGTTCCGTGAACTCATCGACAGCGGCGACGTCGGCATCGCTTCGACGTTCGAGATTCCTGACGCCAGCGGGTCGGACTCGTATTGGCTCGGGCAGTTCGACGTGTTCGAGCTGCAGGCGTTGCCGGACGGCGACTATGACCTCGAAACCGAAACCATCGACTCGGTCGGCGACGTCGTTGGCTACACGCTACCCATCCCTCTTAAGTACCGCCGCAATACCGCCGGCACCGTGAACCTATCGACCGTCTCGGAGACGCTGTTCTCGAACGACTACTTCGAGCTTCCCTATGCAGCCGTCATCACCGGCTCGCTCTGGTCGCACAACGGCTACGGCCTCTCGGCGACCTCGGACGCGGCTACGCTCACGTTCGATCGGACGGACTTCGCCGTGGACGTGACCGTGGAGGACGACGGCTCCTTCCGAGTGACGCTGGAGGAAGGGACGTACTACGTCTCCGCCAGCGCGGACGGCCACGACGCCTACGGCCCGACCGAGGTTGTCATTTCGGCCAGCGAGCCGACGGTGTCGCCCATGGACATCCTCCTCGTTCCGTACCTGCCCAGCGTGGCCGGCGTGGACGACCACACGTTCGTCGAGGACACGACCGCGACCATCGCGCTCAGCGTCACCTCAGGCGAGTCGGGCATCTACTACGTCGCGCGCAGCACGGCTGCGGAACTGACGCTTGAGGTCGTTGACGACGAGCTGACCATCACGCCCGCCGCCAACTACAACACGGACGACAGCGGCCCGGTCGAGGTCATCGTGTTCGCGAGCGACGCTGGTGACGGCTTCGCGCCCGTGTTGGCGGTCGGTGGGTCCGTGGTGACGACGGGCACGTACCTCGCGGACGGCGCCGTGGTGCGCCTTACCAATCTGGACTCCAGTGAGAGCGTCGTCACGACCGTGGGGACGGACGGGTCTTACGTCGCTACTCTCGGCGGACTGTTTGCGCCCATCGGCGTCGCCGAAGGGGCGTTCGTCGTCGCGGACCTCTACACCGACAGCAGCGAGAGTGACCTCCTTGGAACGCGCGTGTTTCGCGTAACGGGCGATGACATCGACGCTGGCAGCGCGTCGGTGGACATCACGGAGGGCCGATTCGACGCGACCGTGGATGGTGACCGCACCGCGACGTTCTATGTGACGATCACCGGCGTGGACGACGCGCCGACCATCGACGCTGTTTCGGACCAGTCCACGACCGAAGACACCGCGTTGGATGTCGAACTCGCTGTCTACGACGTGGACGGTACGACGACGCTCGATGTCACCGCGGCATCCGACCCAACGGACGCCGCCACGTTCTCGTATGACGACTCGACCTCGCTTCTGACGATCACGCCGACTGCCGACTACGACGCGTCCTCGGTCGTCACCGTCACGGCAAGCGACGGCGAACTGACGTCGACGGAGTCGTTCACTCTGGACATCACGGCCGTGAACGACGCGCCTGTCGTTGAGGCGTTCGACGGGTCTGGCCTCAGCGTCGACGAAGAGGGCGTGTTGGACCTGGCACTCGAGATAGAGGACGTGGACAACACGATCGCCGAGTTGGAAGTGACGGCGACAGCCGATCCGACTGATGCAGTCACGCTCAGCCTGGACACGTCGACGTCCGTGCTGACCATCACCGGCTCCGAGGACTACTTCGGCGACGTCACCATCACGGTCACAGCCAACGACGGCGAATTCGAAGCCACCGAGTCCGGCATCCTCGCGGTGACTGCCGTGAACGACGCTCCGGTGCTCGAAGCCATCGCGGATCAGGAGACGGAAGAGGACACTACCCTCACCGTCGACCTGGTGGTCACGGACGTGGATAACGACGTCGAGGCTCTGACATACGAAGCCGCGGTGGATGCGACCGCTGTCGTCGATGGCATAGAGGCGCCGACCTTCACCATTGATGCGGCGACGCAGACGCTGACTTACGAGCCCGCCGCCGACTTCAACGGCTCCTGGTCCGTAACCGTGGAAGTGAGTGACGGCGAGCTGTCGGTTTCGTCGACGTTCAATGTTACGGTGACGGCGGTCAACGACACACCGGCGGCTACGGGAGACTTCGTCGAGGTGCTGGAGGACACGACTACCTCCATCGTGCTGACGGCGTCCGATGGCGATGGCGACGCGCTGACCTACGTCATCGACACGCAGCCAACCGCAGGTACCCTCGTCGAGGATTCGACTGGTGGCGACACCGTCGAGTACACGCCCGACGCCGACTACAGCGGCTCCGACAGCTTCACCTTCCACGTCAGCGACGGTGGGTTGGACAGCGAAGTCGTGACCGTCGAGATCGATGTCGTCGCCGACAACGACGCGCCGGTAGTCTCCCTCGCGGACGGGTCGATTCAGGCGACGGACGCTGGCGTGCCGGTCGACCTGACGTTCGAGATCACCGACCCCGACACGGCGTCACACACTTTGGAGCTCGGGTCCACGTCGCCCATTGGCGGCACGGTCGAGTTGACGGACACGTTCACCGTCACCTACACGCCCACGGATGCGTTCCAGGGCAACGACATCTTCTCCGTGATCGCCGTCGAAGCGGAAGGCGACACGCCGCTCAGTTCGGACGAGTTCGAGCTGGCAGTGACCGTGTCGCTCCCCAACCTGGCGCCCACTGCGGTGTCGGGTGGGCCGTTCATCACGTACGTGGACACCGCGACGACGGTATTCCTCTCCGCATCTGACCCGGAGAATGGCGCGCTCACGTACACCATCGTGGCGCCGCCGGCTAACGGCAGCCTCGAAGGCGATGGAGCGTCTCAGACATACACCCCGGTCGAGGGATTCACCGGCTCGGATTCGTTCATCTTCCAGGTGTCGGACGGTGTGAATTCGTCGGACGCCGCCATCGTCGAGGTCACGGTCTCGGCGCTGCCCGCGCCTGTTGTGAACGACACGCGCACGCTGGACGACATTGAGGGTCTCGTCAGCGGGGTGCCACACACCATCGAACTCGCGGGGGACAACCCGGTCTTCGTGCAGCCAGAAGGGCCTGAGGCGACTGCGGAGATGTCCGTCGCGTCGTCGGCCCCCGAGGTTGCGGATGTCGTGCTAACTGACACGACGCTGGAGGTGTTCCTCGTCGGCGCTGGCGAAGCCACGGTCACTGTCAGCACTGTTACCGACGTCGCCGCGGACTCCGTGTCTGTCTCGTTCGGTGTGATCTCTACGGAGCCCGAAGTCGAAAACACCCCGCCGGTTGTTGGCCGTATCTCGCCGATCGTCCTTACCGAAGGAGAAGAGGCGGCGGTGTCACTCTCCATCAGCGACGACGAGGACGACCCGGTCTCGGTTGAAGTGACGACAGTCGAACAGGTCTCCGGTCGCGATGGCGACAGCGAGCCGTCGGTAGCGTACGACGCTGCGTCGCAGGAACTGACCGTCGGCGTTGGCGAGATCGGTGGCTTGCAGGCGCAGTTCCGCGTCGTCATGGAGGTCACGGACGGACTTAACGACCCGGTCGAGGTCGAATTCTACGTGACCGCGGAAAGCAACAACGAGCCGCCCGCTCTGTCCGTTCCTGACGAGGTCGTAGCGGAGACCGGCGTTGACGTGACGATTGAGGTTACGGCGGTCGATCCCAACGAAGGCGATGCGGTCGACATAGGTGGCCTCTTGCAGTCGCAGGACAACGACGTGCGCGACGCCGTGAGTAGCGCGCTCCGCGACTTCAACACGAGCGAGACGGTTGCCGACGCGGGTAGCTACGTCAAGACGCTCACGTTCGCCGTTCCAGAGGAACTTCAGGGCAAGTTCTTCACCCTGAAGTGGACCGCCGACGACTCGTTGGGCGCCGCGAACGCGACGACGCAAGTCGTCGTCGGTGAGAACGTCAACCTGCCGCCGGTCATCGATGCGATTGACGAAGTGTTCGCGGATGAGGGCGGTAGCGCGGAGGTCACCATATCCGCCAGCGATCCCGAGGGCGGCGACGTGACGCTCACCGTCACAGGCCTCCCCGATGACGCGAGCTTTGACGATGAATCGGCGACCATCAACTGGCCGAGCATTTCGTACACGAGCTCCGGGCGCTGGGTACTCACCGTCGACGCGGTGGACGACGCCGATCAGACGGCATCGTCGAGCGCTGTCGTGACCGTGGCGGATGTGAACCAGGAGCCAGGTCTGATCTTCACGCACGCGGACACGCCGGACGACACTGGTATTCTCGGGTCCATCGAGATACAGGAGTCCGTCGAGTCGTCCTACCTCGTGAAGGGCAGCGACGTAGACGGGGATACGGTGACTCTCGGCGCCTCCGGCGTTCCAGAATGGGTCCGCTTCGACCTTGTAGACGGGGACGACGGTCCTGAGCTAACGCTCGACTTCGAGGCTCCCATCGGGACCGAGGACTTCACCTTCACGCTGTCCGCAACCGACACTGGCGACCTCAGCGTCGAAGCCGAAATCGTCGCTACGGTCGCCGATGCTCCGAACGAGCCCCCAGTGTTCGGCGACATCCTCTCGCAGGCGGCGACGGAGGAGCAACTCCTCGAGGTGAATATCGGCGTGACGGACCCCAACGGCGATGAGTTGGACCTGACGGTCGAGCCAAGTCCAGACGGCGCGTCCATCACGAAGGTCGATGACGAGAACTTCACGTTCGCGTGGACGCCAGCGGTCGGCGATGCCCAAGACGAACCCGTTGAGTTCACCTTCACGGCGGACGATGGCGAGGAAGACGGCACGGCCACCGCGGTACTCGCTGTCTCCGTGCAGGAAGGCGAGAACTTCCCACCCGAGGCTCCGACGCCGGACCCGATCACGCTCCTCGAGGACGAGGAAGCCGTTGTTGATCTTCTCGACGGCGTGACGGACGCTAACGACGACCCGATGACGGTCGAGATAGACACCGCCTTCCCGGCGGAGCGCCTCAACTTCGTCGACGACGGGACGACCGCCGAACTGACGCTACGCCCGACCGTAGGCGACGCGAACGTATACACTGTGACGTACACCATCAAGGACGACCGCGATGGTGAGACAGCGCGCACGCTGCTGGTCACGGTCCTGCCGGCGGACGGCGGCGTAAGCGATGGTTTCTCCATTGTCGCCGGGTACTCCGACCCCGCCACCGGCACCATTGAGGACGCGTACACTGTCGTCGCGGCCATCGTGAACCCGGACGAGACCGAGCCGGACAGCGTGACGCTCACGCTCGATGACGGGAACGGCACGACTCTGACAGACGTCGAGATGACGGCGACCGGCGACGGCGATCTCACCACCGGGGCGAGCTACTCCGCGGAGCTTCGACTTGCCACCGGCGAGTACACGATGTCGGTAGAGGCCGCTATTGGCGAGACGTCCGTCACCTTCGATGGCGACGGACCGACGGTGAATCCAGCGCTCATCGAGATCTCCGACCTCGTCGTGGATGGCTCGTCCGGTCAGATCCCGGTGACATTCACCATCGTGAACCCGAACCCCGAGGGCGCAGCCACCGTCAGCCTGGAATACCAGGGATCGGACGGCTCGGACTGGGCGCCCGCCACGGTGGCGGGATCACTCTCCGGTCTGGCGTCAGGCGCGCAACAGGTGGTGTGGGATACGTCCATCGACCTGCCGACGGCCAAGAACGAAGAGGCCGCCGTGCGGGTCGTCCCGGAAGCTGGGCAGGCGGCGACTGCGTCGCTTCGCGTGACGAACGTTGCTCCGGCGGCGCCAGTCCTGTCGGCCGACGAGTCGTCGGCAACGGAAGCCGTGACGGTGACCGGTACAAGCGACACACCCGACGCAGCCATCACCTTCTCGGATGTCGATGGTCAGGAGCTCGGGTCGTCCCTCGTGGAAGCGGATGGCACGTTCTCCGCCAACCTTACGCTCGTGCAGGGCTCGAACATCGTCACGGCGACCGCGGAGCTTGGGCTCGTCAGTGAGCCGTCTTCTCCCATCGAGGTCATCGTCGACGCGCTGCCGCCCGTGCTGGACATTATCAGCCCGGCGAGTGCGTCCACGGTGTCGACGCTGACGCCTGTGATCTCGGTGTCCGTCGACTACGGAATCAGTGAGGGCGACATCGACGCTGGCGCGCTCCGCCTCAACGGGCGCGACGTAGCCAGCACGTACGACGCCAGCACCGCGACCGTGTCCGGCACGAAGGAACTCGTCGATGGGCGCATCTATCTTGCGACCTTCGACGCCAGCAAGACGAACGGTCTGTCGTCCACGATCTCGTGGGTGTTCACGGTGGACCTGACGGCCGACGACGTCACCGAGCCGCTACTCGTCTCGACAAGCCCCGAGGGAGACGTGGCGTCGGCGCAGGAGATCTCCGCCGTCATCAGCGACGGTGAGTCCGGTATCGACGCCGACACCGTAGTGATGACGCTGGACGGCGACGCCGTCGACGCGGACTACCTGCCCACCGATGATCAGGGCGGTACGATCACGGCGACGTTCGCCGAGGAACTCGGGGCGGGCGACTACACCATCGAGGTGAGCTTCGCGGACCAGGCGGGCAACGCGGGCTCTGGGAGCGGCACGTTCTCCGTCGTCACGGACGTGGCGACGGCGAGCTTCGGCACGGGCGGCACATCCTCGGCTCCGAGTCAGGCAGCCGACCCCGACGGGCGCTTCCTTGCCGTGGTGAACACATCTCCCTTCACCGTTGACGGTGGCGCCCCGGAAGGCACCGAGATCGCGTTCTTCCTGAACGGGCAGATCGTCGGGGTGACGGTCGCGGATGAGAACAACGCGTGGGCGTTCGACGTGCCGTTCGAAGGCGACGGCGAACAGCTCATCCAGCTACAGACCCGCGACGACCTCGGCAACGTGTCACCACTGTCTGAAGCGGTCATCGTCCTATACGACACGGCGGCGCCGAGTATCGGGTTCGTGACGCCGTCGGTCACAGGGAACCTGTCGCCGGACTTCACCGGAACCGTGACCGACGGGTTGAGCGGCGTTGACCCCGCGAGCATCGTCGTCGAGTTGGACGGCTCCGACGCCGCCGCGGCGTTGGTGTACGACCCCGACATCGGCAGCTTCGTGGCGACGCCGGATGACCCCTTCGAGACCGGGACATCCGTCGTTGTCAGCGTTCGCGCCGCGGACTACGCGGGCAACGAGAGCGTGTTCGAGGCCGAGATCAGCTTCGACGAGCGGCTGTCCGACGTACAGGCGCCATCGCTGCTGAACCCGCAGATAGACGGCGTGCGGCTTCTCGCCGGCTTCACGGCGCGCATTCGCGCGGAGACCGCGACGATACAGTTCGGCGTGACGGATGACCTGTCCGGCGTCGCCGCCGTGGTGGGCACGCTAAACGGCGAGGACATCGCGTTCACCGTGACCGACGAGATCGCGACGCTCGAGGTGTCGGGCATCGCGCCCGAGGTCCACAACGTGCTGTTGGTACAGGCGGTCGACAACCAGGGCAACGAGGGAGACATCCGACTCTTCGAGTTCGAGCGCGATGCGACGACCAGCGCGTTCACCCTCGAGGTTCCGCCCATCACGAACCTAGCCGACTACGTCATCACCGGGTTAGGCATCGAAGCCGGCGCCTCCGTGACTGTGTTCGTCAACGAGACGCCAACACCGGCGTTCGTCGACGGGACCACCTTCCGCACGTCCGCCGTGCGGCTGCGCGAAGGTGACAACGAGGTGACGGCGACCGCGACCGACGAAGTCGGAAACACCGCCGACGCGACGCCCGTGACGCTGCGGCTCGACACGGTGGCCCCACAGGTTGCGTTCATCGCGCCCGTGTCGGACAGCGTCGTGCCAGCAACCACGGACACCATCGCGGCCCGCGTGAGCGACCTGAACGGCGTCGACCCCGACAGCGTGCAGTTGCTCGTTGACGAGGCGCCGGTCGACGTGGTGGTCACATTGGATGGCGGCGTCGAGTTCGTCGCGCCCGAGCCGTTCGCGGCTTCGGACACGGACGACCCGCTGCGCCACTTCGCATCCATCACCGCGCAGGACTTTGCGGGCAACACGACGAACTTGGGCATCCCGTTCTATGTGGACGGCGTCGCGCCAACCATCGCAAACCCGATTCCAGGACTTGATGAGGTCGTCCAGACGCTGGATCCGCTCATCGCCGCTACGATCGAAGGGCGCGATTTCGACTCCGACACCCTCGAGGTGCTGTTCGGTGTGGACGGCGAAGCGCTTGCCTCGGTCACCGACGACCCCGCGTTCGAGTTCATCGCCACGATTGGGCAGGTAACGTACGCTCCGTCGCTCGAGGACGGTCTGACGTACCGTACGATCATCCGCGTCAGCGACCACGCTGGGAACCCCGGGGAACTGACGTGGACGTTCGAGACGGCGACGGACCAGGAAGACGACACGGATCCGGCTATCACGATCCTCTTCCCGCAGCAGGGCCAGAGCATCGACGACACGGGTCTCGACGTGCTGTCGTTCTCCGTGGGTGACGCCACGGGCGTCGATCCGGCTGGCGTGTACCTGTTCATCAACGACCCGTCTGGCTCCGAGCCACTCGCCCTGGGCCGACTCGAAGAGCAGGGACAGGCGGAATTCAACCGCCGCACGGGAGTGGTGAAGCTGTTCGGCCGCACGCTGTTCGCGCCGTACCAGGGTGCGCGTGGCGGCTTCTCGTTCGACCCGCTCGAATTGAACGCCCTGGAGCGTTCGCTCACGGGTGGCGACAACGCCTCGTTCGACCCGCTCGAACTGAACGCCCTGGAGCGTTCCCTGGGTGGTGGCGACAACGCCTCGTTCGACCCGCTCGAACTGAACGCCCTGGAGCGTTCTCTGGGTGGTGGCGACGCGAGCGCTGGCGCGGCCGCTTCGTTGGAGCGTTCACTCACGACGAGCGCTGGTCTCCTAGGCACCGGCGACAACTCCATCGGCATCCAGGTGGCGGACCTGTCGGGTAACGTGCCGTTCGCTACATGGAGCTTCTCCGTGTCGCTCGACCCGCCATCGGCGCCGACGTTCGACGGCTCGACGCTGACGGCGAACACGACGACAATCCGCGTCGCAGGGCGCATACCGGGCCTCGACGGCTCTGGATCGCTACCGATCGTCGTGGCGCTCAACACGAACGGGACATCGGCAGGTATCACGACCGTCGCGGATGCGACCGGCGCGTTCGTGTTCGAGGGAGTGCAGATCAGCCCGGGCGACAACGCCCTCACCGCAACCGCCGAGGACAACGCGGGCAACCTGAGCGACAGATCCGACACGCTGACGGTCGTCCAGGATGTTGTCGCGCCGACGGTGCAGCTTGACCCCATCGCTTCGACGGTCGCCCACGCCTCGTTCTTCATGTCGGGAACCGTGTCGGACAACCTGTCGGGCGACCTGGCGTCGCTGACCCTAGTCATCAACGACGCGGAAACGGCTCTGCCTGTGCGACAGGGCGTGTTCAGCCAGACCGTCACCGTTGGTGGCGGGTCGAGCACGATCGTCGTACGCGCGGTGGATGAAGCTGGCAACACGGGTGAAAGCGTCACGTACACCGTGTCGTTCGACTCAGACCCGCCGACGACGGCTCCCACGAGTCTGTCCGCCTCGGCGACTCCCGACTCACGCGGGATGCTGCTGACATGGACGTTCGACCCGAACGCGGGCGGATACAACGTCTATCGCTCCACGACGCCGTTCACGGACGCGTCGTCGCTGACGGCAGTGGCGACGGCGGTGACCGGGACGTCCTACGCCGACCCGTCGGTGTTGCAGGGACAGACGCTCTACTACGCGGTCAGTTCCGCGGACGCTGCTGGGAACACAGACGCGTCCATTCTGTCGCCGGTCATCAACGCGGCGCTCATCGGCGGCCGAGGCGGTTCGGCATCGCTGCCGGACGGCACGCGGCTGACGGTGACAGGTCTGGGTTTGTTCGCTAACAGCTTGTTGACGGCGGCGGTCGAGCTCGGGGAACCGGCTACGGTCGCCAACCTGGACGACGCCGTTGACGGCACGGCTCGCGTCGTGAACGTCCGCACCGCCACCAGGCAGTTGCTGACGAGCTTCAACCGTCCCGGCACGCTTACCATACCGGTGCCTGGGGATGTCGAGTTCA
>CAYYPK010000062.1:0-30386 GCA_964473525.1 uncultured bacterium | reverse complement strand
GACGTTCACGATATAGGTCACAGACGGGCGTCGCTCAGGGCACGCGACGTGTCGTCGGAACCCGTGACGTCGGCACACGCGAAGCGTGCCGGGCCTCGGCGGGGTTGTCTTCGAGGTGCGCGCACTCGCCGCGGCACACGCGCCCCTCGGCGAAGTTGGGGCATATGGGCGCAGTGCGAGCGAGGCGCACGCACTGCGAGAGGCGGCCCTGCGCCCGCGTGCTCCGCGCCCTCTCCGAACCCGCCAACTCGATACGAGGCGGCCCACAACACACCAATCGGGTTCTGGCGATTCCTCGAACACCAAGTAGTGTGCTTGTCGGCCAATTCACCAACCACCGACCTTCGCGACGGCGAGGGGCATATGACCCACCGCGGTACTCTCCAACCGGTCACGATGACGGAGGCCTTGGCGATGTCCACATCGATACGAAGCACGGTGGGTCACGCGATCTGTGCACTCGCGGTATCAGTTCCACTCGTGGCGCTTGGCGCGGCAGCGCAGGCGTCGCCCTGGGTCGAGGTGGGAATCCCAGAGGAGGGGCAGGGCACGTACGAGGCCCTGCACTTCATCACCGCGGACGAGGGGTGGGTGCTGTCCCTGCGCAACGATGGGCGCGAACGCCTGCGCCTGGACACGTTCGACGGTGGCGAGACGTGGGACGTGCAACCCATCAGCGAAGAGGATTACCGCGTGCTGCACCGCGCGCGCTTCGCCGACCCCCTCAACGGATGGGCGCCCTCGGATCTCACGGGAAGCCTCGATTTTCCACGTATCGACGGGCACAACCCAGGAGAGGACAACGGGATCGACGCGCCGGTCAACTTTCGCCGTACGACGGATGGCGGTCGTACGTGGCGAATGGCCCAGGGCGTCCTCGGAAATGTGACCCACTTCGGTGATCTAGCTTTGGCGAGAGAGGCCGATCGCAAGTATGTGTCCGCAGTCAGCTTCGCCAACAGTCGCGTCGGCGCGATGGCGGGTCCAGTCGCGGCAACGCGTCGCGGGGAGAGCGGGGATTTCGTCATCTATCGCGGTCACTGCTTGCTCAGAACGCAGGACGGTGGGGCGACCTGGGATATGCACGTGTACGGCGACATGATGCCAAACGACCGGTACGACCCAACGTGGGGGCCCCTCCGCCAATCCGGTCGATCGCGCTCGTCGGGGAACGGTACGCGCGTATACCAGCCTCTGGCGCGACCGGTCCTACCCTCTTCCGCACCGACGACGGCGGGCAGACCTGGGAGGCAATCGCAGGCAACCCTCGGAACGGCCCCGCAGCCACGTTCGGTCGCATTATGCGCTTCACGAGTGCACTCAACGGGTGGAGCTGGGGTTCCGTCCACGGTATGACTCGCACCACTGACGGCGGCCTCACGTGGGCGTGGCTAGATCCCCTCATCGCTGCGTCGCCGGTCTTCGTGAGCGCCACGGAAGGTTGGGTGGTGGGCGTAGTCGCCGAGGATGCCGACCCAGACCACGTCACCTATTCGCGACACGGCGTGTACCGCACGGTCGACGGCGGCGAGACGTGGCTATTAGAGTTCCCGACTCGAGGACGACTAAGGCATACAACCCATGCCGTGGCCGCGCGCGCCGTGTGGGTGTACGGCCACGACGCCATGTACCGCCGGGGTCTGCGCGCTTCGACGGATGTGTCCGCGAGTCATCACCGACCGACGCGTTGGGGCGCCCTCAAGCGCCAGGATCAGGAGTAACACCAGATGGCACAGCAAGCGCGACTTAGCCCTCGGCGCAGACTCGGGAACTTCCGACTAGGAGAGGAGGTGGCCCATAACACGCCGTCGGGGTTCTGGGGATTCAAGCAGGAGGAGGCGTCGGGACTTGTCGGTCAATTCACCAACATCCGCGATGGCGAGGGAGGGACGTACCAAGCGTGCGACCGTCTGCTCGTGCAGAGCATGCGGCCGTTCCCTAACGGTGAGCCTCCTCAGACGTATTGGGGACATGACACAGACACGGCACCGGCTATCGCGCCAGGCTCATGGTGGGAAGACGGCCCTCCAGACCCGGATCCAGATCGCGACGATGCGTGGCGCAGTGCTAATGGATGGGTGGGGACGCCATCGAATAAGGTGTGCTTGCTCTACGAAGTAGCGAAGATGAACGTCACCAACCCTGACCTGGACCCTAGTCCCTCGAACCCGGCGACTGGCTCGTTTCGTGTGGTGATTTCTCGTGCGCTCTTTGGGCTCAGTCGCGGGTAGGTGGACTTCGACGCCTGGTCCGACGAGAAGATCGCGGCATACATCGACCGCATCCGCGAACGGCTAACTGAGGACAATCCCATCAGCCGCAACATGCGCAACGCTAGCGCTGGTTGGTACCTCGAAGATGACACGTTCGGTCGTGCCATAACCGGAGCATGGAGGGCGCCCGCCTGGCGCAGCATGCTGAAGGCCGCGCAGGATGCCCAGATGGCGCGCCGGCCCTACGGGACGCTTGCGAGGCGACAGGTCGCGCCATCTTCGCTTGTGGTCTGCGCGGCTACCAAGTCACGGACTGCTGCGCTGACGGCCCACGCCGCAGCCGGACACAGCGGCATCAGCGCAGTTGCACAGTCTTGCTTGGGAAACGCAGCCCGCTCTGTGCGAGGCGACGAGCCTGCGGGCTCGTCTTGGGGATATGGACGCCCTTTGTCGCCAGCCAGTAGAATGGCTGATCTCGGCGGGTGATGCGGTCGAGCGCCGGGGCGTCATCGCGGAGCCACGTACGGAGCCACATCAACTTGTCAATCATCTTGCTAACGTCGCTCGTGGCTGCCGGGTGCGCCTCAATCCAAATGGCCTCTTCCCGATCCCCACGCTCCCAGCCGACTCCGTAGTCCCAGCGCGAAGCATTTGGATGCAGAGGACGCAGAACCGCGTCTATGTCGATACTTCCGGTGATCCTGCGCGTGTCCGCGCATTCGATGCTTCGACTATGGCCACCCAATGCCTGCAGACCAGGTTGGCGCGCGCCATTCGCTGGTGGCTGCAACTGCGCAACGGCGGCCGCAAAGGTCACTCGGTCGCCTCCCTTCGGGCAACCACCTCGCTCACGATTTCACCAATCCTGCCACTGAACTCTGTGAGTCCACCCCAACCAGCCTCGCCCACGTCCTCGGCGCCCGGATCCAAGTTGGTGATGTCTGTCACATGGCCGCTGGGTTGGAAATAGTAGACTCGGTATAGCTTACGTAGACAGTCCTTGGCCATGGCGTTCTCGTTTGGTCTGGAGGGAAGTCCGAAGATCCGCCGCACGTCCTTCGACGTTCCGCCGTAGGACGCGAGAACCTGCAGCGCCCAGATGATATCAAGCACATGGGGGGAATGCGTTGACACGCAGACCTTATAGCCGCGGTGCAACAGTTCGAGCATGAGCAACACTACGACGGACGTTGCCGTTGGGTGCAACCCCATCTCCGGCTCTTCGATTACTGCCCATTTGAGTCCATCCCGCCGGCTAAACTTGCCGGCGGGTATTAGCCAATACAGACCCAGAAGTAAGGGGACGAACTCGCGCTGGCCAGAAGACCAGGCGAGAAACGGAAGCGTTGTCTCGTCGGCGTCTCTCAGGACGATACGCGGAGGGAACTGCTGAAGGTCGGTCTGAAGCTGAAAGCGCCCGAAGACATGCTGCTCGATCAGATCCCTGTAAGACGCCTTCAGCCTACCGGTCTGAGGGAACAGCCTAGCGGCCCCCGCGAACTCAGTCTGAAGGAGCTGATGGAGTTTGTCGCTGAAGTCCCGGACCACATAGGGGTCCCCGAAGCGATAGTCGGTGAAAGGCCGAGTCAGCCCGTCGCGTAGCGCCAGAACTCGCTGCGCTGGTGTGTAGAACACCTGGGTATCGGTCCTTCGCATGCCGTATCGCCGCAGGTACCTGCCCAGCCCGACGGGCTCTCCATCTCGCACAATCTCGGTGTCGTCTCGATTGAGGGTGTGCATGCCCTCGCCGAAGTACAACTCAAGGAAGTCACGTTCCCGTCCCCACCTGATGCCATGTCGCAGCATCCCATCATGGATTGAACCCGTGTCTAGCAGCAGCTTTATCAGCTCGAGGCACAAGCTCTTGCCCGTAGCTTGTGGCCCCACGAAAAGCGTCAGATCGCCAAAGTCGATGCCGCTCTCGCGGATGGGTCCGAAGTTGGAGACTTCAAGCCGCTTCACCGGGATCTCCTTCGCAGTGCTTCGTCGAGATGTCGTTTGACCCTAAGTGTCAGCAGCTGGCGCACCTGCGGCCGACGCGAGATCCCCACCGGCACAGCGCCGACCGACGTGCCATGCGAGAATACGCGAGTTTCGGCCCGGCCGCCAGAGACGTCCTGGCGTTCCGTGTATCGTCCGGCAGCGATCCGGACACGCCAGTTGCACGGCAGTGATCATCCTGCCGGCCTCGCAGTGTGCGCGGCACTCGCGATGCATAGGGCAGACGACAGACCGGGCACGGAGCCTGACACGAGGACGACCTTTCGTGGTCGGAGCCATCAGGCGGCTTCTGGGCCTGCTGCCGAGGTTGTGGTCGCGAGAAGCCCTGCGACAACCTGGGTGTATTGCGCCAGCGAAACTATGCCAGCCGACAGGCGCTCAGAGCACACGCCGCGTCGTGGGAACACGCGACTTCGGCACACGCGAAGCGTGCCGCTCCTCGGCGGGGTTGTCCTCGAGGTGGGCGCACTCGCCACGGCACACGCGTCCTTCGGCGAAGTTGGGGCATATAGGCGCCGTTCGGGCAAGCGTGGCGCGCACGCACTGTGAGAGGCGGTCCTGCGCGCGCGTGCTGCGCGCCCTCTCCGAACTGAGTCGGTTCACCGTCCGCATGGGGATGAACGCCGAAGCGCCAGCGGAGCGGGCCCGGTTGATGACCACCTGGTTGTCGGGATTCCCGACGGCGATGCCCTTGAGGTACGGCTGCCGGTTGAGGGCAAGCCGGAAGAACGACCCCGGAGCGGCGCGCTCGGCGTTCCACATGACCAACCGCGTGTGGTAGACGGCGAGCGTCGCGAAGGTCGTGCGGTTGTCGCCTGCCTCGTCAGCGCGCAGTCCGTCGGCGCGCATACGTTCGAGCAGCCTGTCGCGTTGCTGGTCGTTGAATCCCGACAGGAACACGTCCATCGTCATCGGGAACTCGGGATTCAGCAGTTCGTCCTCGAACCACATGTCGATCGTGTCGTCGAGCAGTTCTATCTCGCGGTCAAGTCGCCTGCGCACGGGCTCGATGATGGCGCGCCGCGCGTCGCGGAGGCGGCGTTCGAGGTCGTCTTCTGCTGGGTTGCGCCTGCGGTCTGGTCGAACTCTCATAGGTAGGACGCTACCACGTGGCGCGCGCGGCCGAAAGGAGCAGCACGCGCCGTGAGCATCGAACCCCGATGCGCCTGCTTAGCGCACGCGCTCTTCTAGCGCGCCCACTTCGACCGGATCCCGTGGCACGCCGTCCTCATCGAGAGCCCCGGCAACGCACCGGAAGCCCAGGTCGCCGTAGCGCGATGACGGCGGCAGCGCCTGTCGGTTGCTGACGCGCAGGTCGCGTAGCGGGTGGTCCCAGCTACCTCCCCGGGCGGCGCGGTTGCGAGCGGTAGCCGGTCCCTGAGGATTCCGGTCAGGAGAACGCGAGTAGTAGTCGGATCGATACCCGTCGGCACACCACTCCCACACATTGCCGCCCAGATCGTGGACGCCGTATTCGTTCGGCGCGAAGCTCCCGATCGGGGCGCAGTATTTCCACTGATCCGCCTGGCCCACACCCTTCAGGTTCGCGTAGTCCGCGCCTGCGTCGTTTCCCCATGGGTATGTTCTGTCGCCGCGCCTGCCAGCGGCGGCTCGCTCCCACTCCGCCTCCGTGGGAAGCCGCTTGCCGACCCATTCTACATACGCCGCCGCATCGCTCCAGCTGACGAGCACCATCGGGTGCTGATCGGTGGGCGAATACTTCGCGACCTTCTTCCAGTCGGGCGCTCGGTGGCCGTTCTTCGCCACGAACGTGCGGTATTGGCCGACGGTCACCTCGTGCTTGTCTATGTAGAAGGCGTCCAGGCGCACCTCTCGTCTTGGGTATTCGTCGTCCTGTCCGTTCCCTGCCGGGGCGCCCATCCAAAAGCGGCCGGCCCGAATCAGGACCATGGTCTTGCCGGAACGCGCGTCGGGCTGGAAGTCCACCAGGACGGTCTTGGTGGCCACATTGCCTGCGGTGTCCGTGGCGCGTATCAACACATCTCGGCGCACGCGGCGGACCATGTCGATGTCCGCGGAGAACTCCACCGTTTGACCGGGGCCGGGTTGGGCGACACGTGTCGGAACACGGAGTCCGTCGACCTCCACGCTTGCCACCGCCGCGTTGTCCTTCACGACGCCAGAGAAGTGCACGACCTCTCCCATCGCCTCGATGGTCAGCACCCGTTCTATAACTGTCGCGGTCGCCACCTCAATGACCGGCGGGTCGCGGTCGAATTGTGGCGACGTCTGGCGCGGGGGCGCCGAAACGGGAGTCTGTGCGGGCTCGGCGCCAAGTGCTCCCGTCGAGTCGGGAACTACGGGATGCTGGAACAGGAACTCCCCTTCACCTCGGTAGCGCCCGAAGTGAGGGTGCTGCTGCCGTCCTGACACCTCGTCCACAAAGGCGGGCACGGATCCGCTGAGGTATGTACCCAGCTCCGTCGCTGTGGTGACGCCGTCCGACGGGTTCTGGTCGGCAAGGCCTCGCTTCAACGCGTCTACGAGCTTCCACGTGAAGGCCCCGTGTCCGTCGACCTCTACCACCTGTTCGCCGCTCAGACCTGCAGTTATCACCTGGGCGGCTTGAAGAGTCGACACCGTCAGCAGGTAGTCTGGTAAGGTTGGCGGAAGAACTGGAATGGCGCGCGTGGCGGCGCCGCTGTAGCAGGCATCTACTAGGAAGAGGGTGTGCTTCGCCGGAATGAACGACGATAGCTCTCGCAGGCGGTCCATACCCACGCACGTGCGGTAGTAGTCACTGGGATTCCGCGTGGCGCCGTTTCCTCTGAACTTCGCGTCGTGGGTGATGAGGTACCCCTTGGAGCCGCCACCAGGGAGGGGTACCGTGCCGCCGTGTCCGCTGAAGTAGACCAGGATGCGGTCGTTGCTCTTGATGCGGTCGGGGTCGGCGAATGCCGCCATCGCCCGCTCGATCCCCTCCTTCGTGGCTTGGCCATCAGTAAGAGTGGTGATGTTGGCGTCAGGGAATTCGTACTCAGTGACGAGCACCTCGCGCATGGCATCGACGTCGTTCACGGCGTACCGGAGCTGGAGGTGCTGCGCCAAGTTGCGATACCGATTCACGCCGATGAGCAGAGCCCAACTATCGCCGTACGGTACGGCGGCCTGGGGCGGCTCCTGCGCGAGGCAGATGGGCGCGGCGCACATACCCATCGCAAGCGAAGCCAGAATCCACACTCGTTGTCGCGTTCTCATCGGTGCGCCTCTCCCGTGGTCTTCCGACTCGTTCGCCGCACGCGGATTACCTCTTAGCGACAGGGCCTTACTCGCTGACACGCCTCCACCCGACGCGCCCACCCGGCCCGCTAGTCGCCCATGGACGACCAGTTCATCCCAACGCTGAGCGTCGTCCAGGAGCCACGGTTCAAGGGGTCGCGGCTTGGCGACCACGCTAGGTTGATAGGGAAGCTGATCCGTCCGGCCTGTACGGTCCACCCGCCGGCTACGGTCACGTGCGCCGACTTGACGAGATCGTGGGACAGCCACTCCTTCTGGTCGATGTGGTAGGTTGGACCAAGAAGAGTGGCGCCCACGGCGACCTCGAAGCCAGCGGCGGAACGCACGCCAACGAGAACGCTCAAAGTTGGCGACACCAGGCCCTGATCGAGTCCTGCCACCCATGGCAATTGCTCGAAGATCACGGCGAGGCTCTCGTCAGGAGCGGAAGCCACGGACTGCTCGAACTGCCATCCGAACAGCGACGAGATGGGGTTCAAATCGCGGAGCCGGTAAGACTCGGCGAGATCCCCCTGACTCCAGGTGACCCCAACCCGCGGGCCACTACGCTCCAGGTTCTGAGGCAGCGCGTGCGCGGTCAGGTGGAAACCCATCAGAACGGCTACGGCGAGTAGACTCTTCATCAGACACCCCTTCACGTGCGGCGCGGTCACCAGGCGAGACACGATGTCCCTGGCTCACACGCTGCCTACATCAATGTCCATGCCAGGAAGTCCGTCGACGCGTACATGCAGTAGGCATGCGGCATCCAGGCGCCACAGCGGATCGAGTCGGAGCCGCGGAACGGGTGCATTCCACTCGTGCGCGCTTCGTGAGGACGCTCCGCCGGGCCGGAGGAGGGCGCGGGCACACGATAGGGGTGATGATCACCCATGTAGGAGTGGTATTCACTCACGGCCGATTGGCGAGCCAGGAAGCGAGCGGAAGGGCTAGTCTTTGCCCCAACTGATCCCGAGTCTGCGCATCGTGACTCGGAGGTTGGAGCGGTCTACGTCGAGCATGTCAGCCGCCTTCGTGATCTGACCGTCGCAGGCCTTCAGCGCGGATTCTATCACTCGGCATTGGTAGGCTTCCGTGAGTTGCCTGAGGCCCATGCTGCCGACGGCATCCTGTTGTCCCGCGGGGGCGCCTTCCAGCAGCCGGGGCGGGAGGTGCTCGAGCTCAATGATACCTGAGTCGAGAACGGCCCACTGCGCCGCGGAGCTGACCGCATGCTCCAGAACGCGCACGTTCCCTGGCCACTCATATCGCATGAGCCAGTCGAAGACATCGGAGGACACCGAGGGCGCGTCTTGGCCGTGCAGGGACGACCACCGAGCGAGGAAGTGCTCGATCAACTCAGGTATGTCTTCGCGTCGGTCTCGCAACGGCGGTACGATGATCTCCTCGAACGCGGCAAGACGATAGTAGAGATCCTCGCGAAACGCCGACTCCGCCATCGCGGCCTCGAGGTCGCGGTTCGTGGCGGCAACTACCTGCACATCAAGCGCGACAGTCTCGGATCCCCCAAGCCGACGGATGTTCCTCTCCTGCAAGACACGAAGCAGCTTGGCCTGCTGGAGGACATCCATCTCGGCCACTTCGTCGAGGAAGAGCGTGCCGCCCTGCGCCTCCTCGAAATGGCCCATATGGCGCGAGATCGCGCCCGTGAACGCTCCCTTCTCGTGCCCGAAGAGCGCGCTCTCGAAAAGCGAGTCTGTGATCGACGGGCAGTTGACACTGACAAACGGCTGGCGCCTGCGCGGCCCCTCGCGGTGTATCGCTCTCGCCACGAGTTCCTTACCCGTGCCCGTTTCGCCACGGATGAGGACAGCGAGCTGTGAGGAGGCCGCCCCAGCCGCCGCCTGGATTTGTGCGAACAGACGCCGCATGGGAGGCGAATCGCCGACCAGCGTCTCGGAACGCAGCTTCTCCCCGAGTCGCTGCCGAAGGTCGACCACTTCGTCCTGGGTACGCGCTAGCTCTTCTTCGCGAGCTGCTTCCCGAGCTTTGCGTGCGGTGATGTCCTGAACGATGGCGATGAACTCGTCGTCTTCCTCGGCAGCTCCACAGCGGGAAGTGACCTCAATGTGGAGTGCCTCGCCGTCGTTACGGCGTAGCGTACATTCGTGACGGGGGCGCACGCGCTGCCCATGCGCGTTGCGGTCAAGCTGCATACGCAGCTCCTCCACCCCGTGGATAACAAGCTCGAAGGCGGAGGCGAGCCCTTGCAGCGTGTTCTCCTGATACCCGGTGAGATCGCAGAACGCCGCGTTGGCCCGGACGATTCGTTCGCCCACCAGCACCACCATGCTGACGTCGAGATCGCCCAGCATGTCGAGGAAGATGTCCTGGCGATGCTCTGCCGTAACGCTTGTGGTGATGTCCTGAAGATTGAGGACGACCCCCTGAATCTCGGGGTTGGACAGGTGATTAGACGCGGCGACCTCAATATGGCGATACCGGCCGTCCAGATGCTGCAAACGAACGTGGATGGTCCGTGTGGCGCGCGGCGTGGACGCTACTTGCTCGAACGCCGCCTCCGCGCGACGGCGATCCGCCGGGTGGACCAACTCGAACACGTTCGCGCCTTCGAGGTCGGGGAGCGAGTACCCGATGATCCCCATGCCCTCCGCGGACGGCACCGCGTACACAAGGCATCCCTCGGCGTCTACGACCGAAATGCCACTCGAGCTGTACTGCGCAGGCGCGCGTAGACGGTCGTCGTCTTGAGTCAGCATGGGCTCTCCGTTCGAGCTCCGTGCGCGGGTACGCCCGTTAGCAATATGACCTACCTGGCGCCCAAGCGCGCGGTACTCTCCACTCCTATCGCTAGCGCGTCGGCCTGTCCGGCGCCAGCCTCCTTTTGCCGTACGGACGACTCTCAGATACTCTCAACATCCACAACTGTACGCGCACACGGAGACCCCGCATGCCGTCGTCAGTTTTTGGTTCGTGCCCGCCGCTGCCGGACGACACTCGCGCGTCCCTGGAGCGCGACCACGAACGCTTCGCGGAGGGCGGGTTGCCCTCCGACCTCGCAGGCTACGTCGCCGAGGCATACGGCATCGACCTGCGCGGCTCCTACGGCGGGTCGCCCATACGATGCGTCTTCGGCAAGGCGTCGGGGCAGTTGTCTCTACAACCGTCACAGGTCGAGGGAGACATAGCGGGCGGGCTCGGGTACGTCATCCTCAAGACGGTCATCGCGCAGGATGCGAGCGGCGGGCAGTCCATGTCGGAGTGGGCGATCCCCGAGACGCGGATGCTCGTCGAGCGCATCACGGACCCCGATGGCGACGAGGGATGGACCGTCACGTGGAAGGGCCGTGGGTGGTACGGCACGTTCGACGAATACCTCACGTTCTTCCGCCAAGCGCTCGAAGTGGCGCAGGACGCGGGTGTCCTCATCGTGCCGTCGTGCAAATACCACCTACCGAGCCAGGAGGGCGAGGAGTGGCGCGTCGATGAATACGCGTACACGACGGCGCGACTGGTCGAGGTGTGGCGCGATGTCGTCGGCGACGCGCCGATGCCCATCGAGAAGGACTTCAGCCCCACGTTGGCGGGTGACGACCGAGCGAAGAGCAGTCGACAGATCCTCGACTGGCTGCGTCGTGTGCCGGGGCTCATCCGCGCGGGAGGCGACGGGCAGGTCGTCGTCGGGCTCAAGCTGATGAACGCTATGTTCGACGACGACTTCCAGTTGGAGATGATTCGCGCGGCAACTGAAGGCGACGGGGACGGCGGCGGCGCCGACTGGCTCGTCATCGCGAACCGTCTCTTCGACGCGGACAAGGAATTCGACGGGAAAATCGGCGTCGCCTACGGAGGCCCCGAGCTCAGCAAGCGGAACCTGAGAGTCCTCCAGAAAGCGTCAAAAGCTGTAACCGATGGGACACTCCCGCCGATGCCTCCTATCAGCGCCACGGGCGACATTCTGACAGGCAGAACAGCCGCTGAATATGCCTTGGCCGGCGCCGAAAACTTCCAGATGCACACGCTTTTCCAACTGCCCAATTCGGAGTTCCGAGCGGCGCGGTTGCCGCGCGCGGCTAGAGCCGTGCACCGACTGGCTTTCCACCCGATCCACGGATTCATTGCGACGATGGCGCGATTGAGAGCATCCAGTGGTAGAGCGGGTTTGCAGGCGGAAGGTCTTTACGGCGTGTCGGACGCACGACGATTGGGGGCTTTTGGCGGAAGCTGAAACCGGGCCACAGACCCTTGCGTTTGGAAGGCGTAACCACACGCGATGATTCCTGTTGGGCTGGCTAGCATGCCTGAACCTTACTAGCCAGCCCCTTTTCCTGCCCGGTTACAAGTAGATGCCTTGCGCATAGTCTGGGACGTGCTGCGCCAGAGCACACCGTTGTTTCCCGTGCCATGAAGGACACCACAAGCCGCCTTAGCCACGGCAGTTACGGGGCGGGCGAGCCGACGGAGGGACCGGTCATGCTGAAAGTCGCCATCGTCGGAGCTGGCGGAATAGCCCGCCGACACGTGGACGCTATCGGCCAGATCGACTACGCGCGAGTCACCGCGGTCGTCGACACGGACGCGGGGAAGGCCGCCGCGCTCGCGGCAGAGGCGGACGCCACCGCCTGCGCCACGCTCGAAGAGTGCGTAAGCGGTGTGGATGTAGTGCATGTCCTGACACCGCCTTCGGCGCGGCGTGAAGTCGTCGAAGTGGCGGCGCGGGCGGGACGTCACGTCGTCGCGGAGAAGCCGCTCGCCATCAGCTTGGAGGACGGCGAAGCCATCGTAGAAGCGGCCGAGTCGGCGGGCATCAAGCTGATGATCGCCTTCAACCACCGCTTCCGACCGGGGTACGCCATGGTGAAGGACGCCGTCGACTCCGGTGACCTGGGCGACGTCATCACGGTGTGGAGCCGCCGCATGGGTCGCGGCATACCCTCCGGATACAACTGGCGCACTGACCCGAACCTGATGTGCGGCATGAGCGTAGAGTCGCTCTCGCACGACATCGATCTGATCCGGTGGATCGCCGGCGACATCGTGGACGTACGCGCGACGATTCACGCGTCCAACCCCGAGTTGCCCGGCTTCGACGACAACGCGCACGTCGTCATGCGCCTCGCGAACGGTGGGACCGCGTTCATCCACGCCAGCTGGTCGTCGCACCTCGGGTCGAACTCGCGGGGCGTTGTTGGAACGCTGGGGGCCGCTGAGGTCGTTGGCCCCGGCTTGTGGGACTCGCACGAATACCGATGGCGAACGGCCGGCATGGACTCCGAGGGCTCCCAACGGATCGACGACGCCTTCAACGCGGACTCGTACGTCCGTGAGAACGAGCATTTCCTGGACTGCGTGCTCAACGACCACGAGCCGACTATCACGGGGCGCGACGGACTCGCGGCGTTGCGCGTGTCGCACGGCATCCTCCGGTCCCACCGTGAGGACATCGTCGCCAGAATCGCCTAGCCGCCCGCCGTCGGCAGTTGGTAGTGCTGGTTGTCGACGTGGGCCTCGCCCATGATCTCAGCGATCCGCGCGGCGACGTCGGGATGGTTCGCGGCGATGTCGTTCGCTTCGCCGATGTCGTCGTCTAGGTTGTAGAGTTCGAGCTTCCCGCCTGCGCGCTTCCGACGAACGCCCTTCCACGGATGCATCAGGACGGCCTGGTCGAATCCCCGTTCGTAGAACTCCCAGTACAGGTAATCGTGAGGCGTCTGGTCGGCGCCGCGCAGCGTTGGAAGCACGGACACGCCGTCGATGCCCTCTGGCGGCGAAGCGCCCGCGATGTCCGCCGCCGTCGGCAAGACGTCCCAGAATGCCCATGGCGTGTCGCTGACCGCGCCCTCCGGTACCACGCCCGGCCAGCGGGCGATCATGGGTACGCGTATCCCACCCTCGTAAAGCGCGCGCTTGATGCCTCGAAGCGGCCCACGACTCTCGAAGAACTCCGCATCGTGTCCTCCTTCGCGATGCGGCCCGTTGTCGCTCGTGAAGAACACGACCGTGTTGTCGTCGATGCCCAACTCATCCAGGCGCGCCATGATTCTACCGACGTCGGCGTCGAGCCGCGAGATCATCGCCGCCGTGCTCTTCTCGACGTGTGGCCAGTCCGTGTCCGCGTAGTCGCCCTGCGACGGGACTTCCATGCCGTCGCCCGTCTCTCGCCCGAGCTCGTTGTTGGCGTGGGGAATCGTGTAGGGAAGGTAGAGGAAGAACGGCTCGGACTGATGGTCGTCGATGAAGCGCAACGCTTCGTCCGTGAACAGGTCGTGCGTGTAGGAGCCCCGCGCATCGTCCGCGTTGGCAGGCAACGGGTACCGATCCTCGTTGCGCCACAGGTACTCAGGATAGTAGTTGTGTGCGTTGCGCTGGTTCAGGTACCCGAACCAGTAGTCGAAGCCCTGCCTGTTGGGTATGCCGGTCGTGTCGGCTCCCCGAGACCCCACTTTCCGACCATCCCCGTCGCGTATCCCGCCTCCTTCATCACCTCGGCGACGGTCGTGTCCTCCGGTCGCAACGGGATGCGCGCGTTGCCCCGCACCAACGTGTGCCCGGTGTGCTGACCCGTCATCAGGGAGGATCGCGACGGCGCGCACACGGTGCTGCCGGCGTAACACTGCGTGAAGCGCATGCCCTCCGCCGCGAGCTTGTCGATGTTCGGCGTCTTGATGCGCTCCTGGCCGTAGCACCCGAGGTCGCCGTAGCCGAGATCGTCCGCCATGATGAAGACGATGTTCGGCGGGCGCGCCGAACCCGCGCGGCTGGCCGTCGCCAGAGCCATCGCCCCCATCGCGCTGCGGCGGAGGAACTCTCTGCGTGTCTGCTGGGACATGTCTCATCCTCGGGCGCTGCGGTCGTCCGTGTTGCTGCAACGCATCATGTACGCGCTGGCGTTGCTGAGCAAGACCGTGTTCAGCAACCCCGTACCTCAGCCACCGTGGGACTTGCCTCGCGACAGCCGGGGCGACCATGATGGCGGCGGATACGGAGCGTTCCTCGACCGGAAGGGCCACCATGGCGCACGGAGCAGAGGCTCAGGAAACAACGGCGACCGAGTTGCGCCATCCGCTTCTGCGCGTGCGCGACCTGCGGAAGCACTTCCCCATACACAGCGGCGTTATGTCGCAGGTCGTGGGACACGTCCGCGCGGTGGACGGGGTCTCGTTCGATCTGTACGAGGGGGAGTGCCTCGGTCTCGTCGGCGAGAGCGGGTCCGGGAAGACGACTGTGGGGCGAGTCATACTGCGCGCGCTGTCCGCGACATCCGGCGAGGCGTACTTCCGCGTGAACGGCTCCGAGACGAATCTGACAACGGCTTCCCGCCCGGCGCTGAAGGATCTGCGACGCCACATGCAGATGGTGTTCCAGGATCCGTACGCGTCGCTGAACCCACGCATGACGGTCTTCGACATCGTGGGCGAGCCGCTGCTAGTCCACGGGATGAAAGACGCCGGCGAACGCGAGGCCGCCGTCGAGGAATTGCTGAGGCGCGTTGGGCTGGAGACGCACGTCATGCGTCGCTATCCGCACGCGTTCAGCGGCGGCCAGCGTCAGCGTATAGGCATCGCGCGGGCGCTCGCGCTGAAGCCCAAGCTCATCGTCGCGGACGAGCCGGTGTCCGCGTTGGACGTCTCCGTGCAGGCGCAGGTGCTGAACCTACTACAGGATCTTCGCGACGAACTCAGCCTGACGTACCTCTTCATCGCGCACGACCTCAGCGTAGTGCGGCACATCAGCGACCGTATCGCCGTCATGTACGCCGGTCGCATCGTCGAGATGGCGGACGCGGACGAGCTGTTCCGCGCGCCGAAGCATCCCTACACGGAGGCGCTGCTGTCGTCCGTGCCGGCTCCCCATCCGAACCGACGACGGAAGCGCGTCGCGCTCGAAGGCGAGGTGGCCGACCCTAGCAACCCGCCGTCGGGCTGCGCCTTCCATCCGAGATGCCCTCATGTGCAGGACGACTGCCGAACCGAGATGCCGGAGCTGCTGGAGATCGCTCCGGGTCACGACGCGCGTTGTCACTACGCGGACGCCGCGGCCGTTCGCGCGCCTGAGCCCGCCGGGTAACCTGCCCACCTCCCGCGTCGTAGAAACTGACCGGTGGATGAGTCACGGAGAGCCGGGGCTTGCTCCGCCGTGTCGCCGGCGCCAACCCGTTGCGCCGACGCGCGTGAACACGCGGAGGAGAAAACGTGTCCGACATCGCAACGCGTATACGAGTAAGCCGAGACGGCCGCGAGGTCGAGGTGCAGGGATCGGAGGAGTTTGTCCTCAAGCACTTCGAGAAGCTGCGTATGGCGGAGATCCTCGGTATCGAAGAGGAAGTCGCCGAGGAGCCGGACGAGGAAGAGGCGCCCGAGGAAGTCGTGGCCGAAGCCGACCCCGAGCCGACATTCGCCACGCATCTCGCCGGTCACGGTGAAAACCTGAGTATCTCCGACCAGTTCCTGGTCGCGGGAGACTATCTGCGTGTCGTGCGAGGTCAGAAGACCTTCACCGGCAAGGACTGCGCGGAGCTCCTCGACACTGTAGGCGTCGTGCTCAAGCGCACGTCGAACCGCACGAACGACCTGCACAAGAAGCGTAAGCAGATCGTCCGCGCCGGCAAAGGGCGCTATAAGCTCAACGACAAGGGGCTCGAACGCCTCGCCGAACTACAGGGCTAGGCATGCGCCCGTCCCGCGGCGTCGCGTGCCAGAGGCGACGGCGAGGGCCGGCCGGGCAGTAAGACTTGGTGAGGCGCGTTGGCGTGGTAGCTAGCTACCACCGACGCGCCTCTGTCGTGCTCCGCCTTTGGCGTCGCCGGGAAGAGAGCGTCACTCATGCTTCTGGAGCAGCAACCCGTACAGCCCACATCGGCGCTCGTCGCCCTCGGTACGGCGCACGAGTTCCTCGTGGGTTATTGGGTCGGGAGCCAGAAACAGCTCGTCAAGGACATCGCAGCCCGCGAACGTCTCGCGCATCATATCCCGCGTGTAGACGCGTACCGCGTTGAAGACTATCAGGGACTTGGCCCCGGCAGGCATCGCCACCACAAGATGCCCGCCGGGAGCCACGACGCGTAAGTATTCGGCCAACGCGCGCGCCGTGCCGTGGTAGTCCACCGTGTCGCCGTAGCGCCCAAGGCCAAAGTGCTCCGGGGCGTGCAGGCTGGTCAGCAGGGGTACTGTTCCGTCGTCGAACGGCAGGCTCTGGGCCTCGCCCGTGCGGTACTCGAGGTTGTCGAGGAAGAGCGGGGTTGGGCGCGCGTCGATCGCGATGCATCGCACGACGCGGGACACAAGCGTACAGAAGGCAGTCTGCGACCCCACATCCACGAAGTAGTCCGGGCGAAGCCGGAACACGTGGTCCGCAGCCCACGCGTTCTGGTAGATGTACTCTCCGTCCACCACCTGCGGGTCGGTTTCGTAACGCGGCTCGAGCTCGAAGGCTGTGAAGCCGCTAGTCAGGACGGCCGGGAAGTCCTGCATCGTGAACGCGTGGAATTCGTCCATAAAGCGCACGAGGAGGTCGTTCCGCACCGCGCCATTCGGATGGTAGACGGAGGGTACGGCAGCCAGCAAATCCCGCGCGGCCGCGAGTATATTCTCCCGCGTTTCGCTCGCGCCAATGTCAGTATTCCCAGCGCCCTCAACGCGCCGCACCACCTCGCGTAGCTTGGCTTCTATCTGCTGACGAATCGGTGGCACGGCGTCACTCCCTGCCGGCTACGTGGGATACTTGGTGTCCCGCTTCGTTGCGTGTCGTCCTAGAGGCGCTCGACGGGCGATGGCTCACGCGGCGTCGATGACGCCAGCGCCGTGCGTAGCAGCTCGGTGTCGGCCTCGAACTCCTGATCTGTCGCGCCCGAGGAGCGGGACATTGCGATCCACAGGTCTCGGTGTCTGAGGTCGAGCGGGTTCACGTCGACGATGCGACGACAGCACGCCATCTGCCACTCGGTGTCGTCCCGCGCGACGGCGAGTTCCAGCAGCTTGCGGAGCGCCGATGTCGCGATGTCGGGACACGCCTCGCACGCCTCCTCGTACAGCGTCCGCGCGTCGTCGCGCCGCCCCGTTCTTTCTGCGATGTCTCCCAACAACTCGCACGTGCGCCAGAGCAACAGGGCCGCCAGGCGTTCCTCGCCCGACTCGAACGGCGTTGCGTTGGCGTGAAACGCGAGCGTGCGATCGAGTCCAGACACGTCTTCCGCGCGGACGGGATATACGATCGGGAGACCCTCAACCGCGTCGGGCCCGACACGTCTCAGCAGATCGCGCGCGCGCCCAAGCAGATCCCACGCGCGCCGCCACTCCCGCCTACTCACCCAGTAGCGACCGAGGTTGTAGAGCGGATGCGCCGAGGACGCGTCCGCTGCTACGGCGCGGAGCCACGAGGCGTCCGGCGCAAGCGCTGGATTCGCGCGGAGCCTGTCGGCCTGATGGGACTGACCCATGCTGTCCAACTCGCCAGCGATCTCCGCTAACGCGACACCGAGGAGATCGTGCCAGCGGGCGTCGGCCGTGAGTTCTGGATCCCTCCGCTGGGACAACTCCAGCATCGCCTGAATCACCCCCGGCGGACGACCGGACTCGGAGCCCCAATTGCCGAATCCGCAGCAAAGACCCGTGAGCGCGTCGTGGGGAGATCGCTTGGTCCGCTGTCGGGGGCGGCCGACGATGTCCTCCAGAATCGCAAGGTATTCCGCGGTGCGAGGCACGCTCGCCTTCTTCCGCGCCCTGTCCGCCATCGCCTGTGCTTCGTCCACGTGCGTGAGCGCCCAGGAGATCTGATCCGCGAGCGTGGCTTCGTCGTAGAACAACGCTTCGTCGTGGTCGAAGTAGGAAGACACGCCTAGGTTAGAGGACTCCGACAGCACGAGAGCTCCGCACACGGACGCCTCGATGTTTCGCGCGTTCATTCCCTCCTGCACCGGCCACGCAGCGTGGTTCACGATGATCTTGGTCGAGCAGAGCGCGTCGCGGTACGCCTCGGGACTCAGCCCGCTCAGGATACGCACGTTGTATCGGTGCGCCAGCGGATAGAGCGCGCTCAGACCCTTCACGCGCCCGGCGTACTGCTCAGGCGGAGAGAACCGGCCTATGAATGCCACGTCGTGCGGGCGCTCCGCCAGCGGAGTGGGCGGATCGTCCGGCGTCACGCCGGAGAAGTTGCCCATGGGGGAGAACGTCCTGACCTTGCCCGGCAGGAGCGGCGAAAGCCCAGCCGCGCCACTGCCGTCTACCAGGATCAGATCGAACGCCGGCGCGTGCGCCAGCAGCGCGTCCGCCCACTGTTGCCAGTCGACGAGGATCGCCACGGTTGGACAGGGACAGGTCTCCATGTCCATGGGCAGCGGGTAAGTCTCCGCGAGAACGACGACGAGTACGTCCGGCCACGAGGGGTCCACCCCTGCGGCTGCGAACGCCTGCCCTAACAACGGCGCGTAGGGCATCCATATAGCTTCGTGGCCGTCTGGGGGCGGGAGGAACTGGCCACAGTAATTGGAGCCCATGTACGCGATGCGCATCACGCGCCTCTGATTGGAAGTGGTCGGTTGCCAGCGACATCTAGGCAGCTGACCGAGGCCGCCGAGGTCCGCGATCACGTCGCGACCGGTCGGCCGAGTAGTGGTCTATCGCCGCCACTGCGCGATGCGTGTGGACGGCAGACACCGTATCTACGCGGCATCGCGGACGGTTGAGCGTCGCAATACGAACCTCACCGCGCGGGTTGCAGTTCACGATGCATGAGTCCAGTGTCTTGGCGGCGCTCGAAACTGCTAACGCAGCTCCTTACGGGAAACACGCCACATGGTATCCAGATCCGCCACGCCGTGGAACTGGCGGCGACCTGCAGTGGCAGGGAGCGCACCTTGTCGGTACCTTGCCGGCTCCAGCAAGGGGCTCTTGACGGCCGCGCGAACGCTCGTGTATCACGTGCCTGATGTGTGCCACGAACGCCGGCTCAGCGGCTGCCAGCCTCGACGATGTGGCCAGCGGGCTCCCTTGCCCGCGCTCGTAGGCGGCAGAAGCTGAAAGCGCGGCCCATCGTTCGTGTTGGACCGCGCGCAGGAGAGTCGCCCATGTCAGCCGAGGACTCGGCTCTAGCTTTCCGGCACGAGGTTCCCACGTCGCACCGGCGGGTTCTTGTACTGCACTCCTACCCTCCGACGCCTTGCCTGCATACGTTCCATAAGGGGCTTCGCGAACTCGGACATGAAGTGCACGCCGTTGGCCCCGCGTCCAACTACGGCGCTATCGACGCGTGGGCGAAAGCGGACCCGGAGTGCGCATACACGCGGGTGGAGCCCAACGCCGACATGGACACGGCGCTTCGCGGGGCGCCGTGGGATCCCGATTGGGTTCTCTACCTGCGGCCAAATGTGCCGTTCCTGCCGCGTGGTCTCGATGATTCCCATGTCCCTGTCGTCGCGTGGCTCGAGGACGAGTTCAAATTCGCGGACATGTATCACCGGCTCGCCTACTACTTCGATCTCGTGGGCACGTCGTATCCGGAGATAGTCTCGAGCTTCCAGTCCCACGGCTTCGACAATTGGGCGTGCTTCAACTACTTCACGGCAAGCTGGCTGACACCCCGATTCGACGCGCGCGCGGACGCGTCGGCCGACGCCCGTCCGATAGACATCTCCTTCATCGGTCACTCGTCGCCCGTGCAGAGCCGGCTGCGTTGCCTGGAGCTCGAGAAGCTCAGCCGGCTTTCACGCAAGGGCGTTGGCGTCTACGTTCGCGAAGGCATCTACTTGCACGACCAGATGGACGTGTACCGCCGCTCGAAGATCGTGTTCCAACACTCCGGCCAAGGGCCGCCCAATATGACGTACCGCCTCGGAGAGGCGATGGCGGCCGGCGCCATGGTATTGGCTCGGCGCCCCAACGAGCTTGGCGGCCTCGAAAAGCCGTTGCAGGAAGGCGTTCATGTCGTCTACTACGACGACTTCGACGAAGCCGAGGAACTCATCGCCTATTTCCTGTCCCACGAAGCCGAGCGGCGCGCGATCGCGGACGCCGGATACCGTTACGCGTGCGTTGAGAGTTCCTGGACGCAGCAGGTGAAGGCATTCCTGGACAGGCACGTATATCCCATGCCGGCAGGACACCTACAGAGACGGAGAGCCCGGCTCGCACGGTTTGGAGTAGACGACCGTCAGCGACACATCGACCGCGCATGGTACTTATTCACAAGTGGCGTCGACGCCGCGCCCGTCCGCGCCGAACTGGAGCGCGTGCCCGGCTGGCGGGCTGATCCCTACGTCCGAAGCCTGTATTCGACGGTGGGTTCGCCCCACTACTCAGATGACATCGGCTTCGTCCTGCGCGAACGTCCCGGCCACGTGCTCACCTACTACAACCATGCCGCGCGTCTGTTCCTCATGCGCGATAGGTACGGCGCCGAGCACGTCCTGCGAGCGGTGCAGACGGCAATCACGACCTTCGCGCGCTCTCCAGCTCGCAGCTTGGAGAACGAAGACATCGAGGGATTCACCGTCATGACCGACCTGCGCCTGCGGCCCGAGATCACGAAGGCGTACCTCGAACGCACGCCGGGAGAAGACCGGCGTCGCCATCTACACGGGCTGTTGATGGCGCAGTTGTACAAGAACCGCGGCATCGTCCTGTACGAGTCTGGTCAGCATGCCGAAGCGCGGAAAGCGCTGGTCCGCGCCGCGCAGACCCTTGTCGACGACGGAGTGACACAGATCTACCTCGCTCGCGTCGCCGGTGTTACCGGCGATGACCAGGAAGCCGCTGATCGCTACGCTCAGTGCATGACGCTCGAGCCGTACTTCGGGGAGGCCTTCACGGAGTATGCTGCACTGTTGCTGCGGACGGGCCGGCTCGATGACGCCGCCCACCTCGCGGAGCAGTGGCTCGCCTCGTACATCCACGCGGACGCCACCCGACTCATCGTCTACGCGACGCTGGCGGAAGCTCACATCCTGCGCGGCCGCCACAACGATGCAACCGCAGCCTTGGACCGGGGAGTGCGAGAGCTGGATACGGGGACGGTAGACGCCGGTGCCTGGCAGCTACAGCGTGCTGATGGGGAGCTGACGGAAGAAGATCGCACGCGGCTCCGCGGCGTGTTCTTGAAGCTACGAGCTCGGGCGCGCGCGGACTGAAGCGGTACTGCAAGACCAGACCCGAAACACGCATCGCCCTCAGTCACCGGGCATGGGTAGCGTCCACCCGATCTCGGCGAACACGGCGGCGAGACGGTCGGGCCACGTGTGCTCCGCGAGAGCCCTGCGATGCCCTCGCGCCGCGACGGCCTCCCGCTGGTCGGCATGATCCAGGTAGTACCGCGCCTTCTTAACAAGCTGATCAACGTCGTATGCGACACTGACCTCTGCCTGGTCAGGGCTGGCAGCGTCCGTGACGTACGACTCGTCAAGGCCTTCAACAGGAGTAGTCAGGAGGAATCCACCGGCGCCTGTCACCTCATACACCCTCCTGCGGCTCCCGACACTCAGGCTGATCGCGGATTCTTGCATCGTACGCAGCAGGCTAGGAAAGCGCAGATACCTGCCCTTGCCCCAGCCAACCCCGTGCGCGGTCACCGGGATACCGTGCGCGCGCAGATGGTCGAAGACCCGCGCGCGCAGGTCGGTGCGGGCGCCGACGAGCGTGACCTCCCGGCGATGTGACCGCTCTCCAGAAGGGTACGCGGACGGACGGAACGCCCAGCGGCTGCGTACGACATTGTCGGTGTGACCGACGGCTGCGAATGCTGCCTCTTCGTGTGGGGATGTTGTGACTACGTAGTCAGCGCAGTCGGCCCACTGCCGTGAATACTGCTCGAACAGGTCTGGAGGCTCGGACAGCCACACGACGGCGCCCGTGTTCGGAAGCGAAGTGATGTCGCGCATCGCGTCCGGCAGCACGTCGAACGTCCGCGCGTAGGGGACGTAGAAGACGAGGTCATAGCCCTCCTCGGAAACGCGACGACAAAGCCGCTGTGACATGCCCGCAATGCCCCAGGACAACACCTCCTCCGCCGGATCGACGTGATGAATATCGAGGCCTGGCCACGCGTGCAACGCTGGGAAGATGTTCCTTCTGCTGTATTGCCGATCCGCCGGGTGGTCACCGTGCGTGGATTCGACCCCTACGTACAGCGCCTTGCGGATTTCGTTGACTCGCTTGGGACCGGAGGGAGCGCGTCTGCGTGAGGTGTGCCCGCGGAGCGACTGGGCCTGCGCTACGGCGTCCAGGCTCGCGTGGCAGTCTCTAAGCTCTCCCTCGGCGAGGTACTCCCAGGTCCAGTATGGGTGGATGCTGTCCGCTATGGTCATTGGCGCCCCAACGCCGGGGCGTCGGTTAGCCTCTGGCGGCATGGCAGAGGGACCCCAGTTCTTCTCCTCGCCGAACACGTCCTCAATGCCAACGTTGGCGTAGCGAGCGGCCAGCCCACCCAGGACGTTGTAGGTGTGCTCGACCGAGTAAACCCCGAGATTGCCCGCGCGGAGCCAGTCATCAATGGCGTCTATATACGCCAGGTAGTCCTGCTCGGATATCCCGGAGATGTAGTCGTTCAACGCCGCGGGACTGCCAAGCTCCCGGTAGTCGATGTAGCACCCAGGCGGAACGTAGGCGTCTATGTTCGAACAGCCCATGTAGATGGGCACGGTGCGCGACTCAAGGCACTGAGGCAGCTTCTCCGTGATGTACCCGAGAGACCAGAAGGGGTCATAGCAGTTCTCCAGGCAGAGGGAATACCGGTACCTGGCAAGAGTCGGCAGCTTCTCTCGGTGCTCCAAGGGCCGGATGTAGTTCGGCAGATCAGGGAACGCCGGGTGGCCGAAGACGTCAAACGTCAGCTCGGAGTGCGCGTGGAACCAGCGCGCAATCTCCTCGCGCACGGAATACAGCTCGCCCGGCGCCGATGAAGTCTTGTGCCCGTTGATCATGCATATCGCGTGTTCGCGCCCGGAGATGGGGTACAGATCGCGCAAGTCCTCATAGTCCGGGGTCGCGATTGATCCGTAGTCCCTGCCGTATACGGGAACAGGGATCCTCTGCATCTCTGGCAAGATTCCGTCGAGCGCCTCTAGAATCGTCAGGACATGGTCGAAATGACCCCAAACCTCAGTCGTGAACTCACGAGGCTGCGTTACGACGGGTTCTCTCTGGAAGAGCACCGCCGGGGCTGATCGCTTTCCGCAGTAGCTGTACGCGCTGTTGTACGCGTAAAGGTCGGCGGCTTCGATGGGGAACCGGGTCCAGACTACGCGCGCCTGCCCACGCTGCAAGGCGTACCCTTCCGCTGGCAGGAGATTAGGGTACACGACGTTCACGGTGAGCATGCGGCGACGCCCCGAGCTGATCTGGATGGCGCAGGCGAGTGTACCACAGGTCTGTCCCGCGTTCCCTACGGGGGTCAGAAGCCTGGGCGGAGATCGCAACCAATCCGGGACGCGCGGGAGCGCCGCCTGACCGCATTGCGCTACGTCGTCTCCGCCACGCGCTTTGACTCGTCGCCCGGCGCGTACCACAATCCGACGCGATGAAGACGACACCTCGGCCCTCCGCCGGTCACGGCGTGACGCCCTGGCGAGCAATCGCCGTCGGCACGCCGCTCGTGGTGCTCATCTGCGCCATCGTTTCGTACGCCGAGCAGGTCATCTCCTACATCCAGATCGGGTTCCTGCAGTTCCCACCCGCCGTCATAGGCGTGTTCTTCTTCCTCGTCGTCGGCAACAAGGCGCTCGGGCGTTGGGGGAGGGGAATGGGGCTGAGCCGTCAGGAGCTCATGCTCGTCTACTGTATGCTTCTGATCGCGTCCATGGTGTCGTCGCGCGGCATGATGGGTTTGCTGCTGCCCGCGCTCATCGCGGTGAACTACTACGCCACGGACGCGAACTCGTGGCGCGAGCTGTTCTTCCACAACATCCGGCGCGAGCTCATCCCCTTCGACCCGAACGGCCCGGCGAATCAGGACGTGTCCCGCCTGTTCTACGAGAAGGTCGAGTCGGCGTCGCAGATTCCATGGCGCGCCTGGATGACTCCGGTCCTGTCGTGGTCGGCGCTCGTTGTGTTCGTGTTCTTCTCCTTCCTCTGCCTCGCCGCGATCCTCCGCAGACAGTGGGTCGAGAACGAGAAGCTGTCGTTCCCTCTGACGCAGTTGCCGCTGGAATTCGTCCACGAGGACGCGGGACGGCAGTTCTTCCGCGCGCCGCTTGTGTGGATTGGGTTCGCGCTGCCCGTGGTCGTCTTCGGTCTCAACGGGCTGCACGAGTACGTCCCGACCGTGCCACTCGTATCGCTCACGCACAACGTCCAAGCGTGGCTCCGCGTGAAGCCCTGGAGCGGCATCTACTACACGCCGATGTTCATCTCGTTCGCGGCGATGGGGTTCTTCTTCCTGCTGCCGACGCAGGTTCTGTTCAGCCTGTGGGTGTTCTTCGTCCTCACGCGCGTGCAGGACATTGTCGCGACATCGCTCGGCTTCCGCATCGCCGGGATGCCGCTCTACCCCACGCGCCTGTACATCGGCTACCAGGTGGCGGGCGCGTATTTCGCTCTGCTCGTTTACTTCGTCTACTCCGGGTTGCCGCACTTCCGAAACGTCCTGCGGTCGGCTCTTGCGGGTCGATCGAGACGTGGTGAGGACGCTGACGAACTGCTCCCCTATCCCGTCGCCGTGTGGGGTCTCATAGGGAGCTTCGCCGCCACGCTCGTGTGGTGTGTGTGGGCGGGCGTCAGCCTGTGGGTGGCCGTGTTCGAGTTCGGCATCTACCTGTTCGTCGTCGTGCTCGTGATGGCGCGGAGCGTCGCGGAGGCGGGCATGCTCATGACGGAGACGTCGTTCCGCCCCGTGAACATCTACGAGATGTTCGGGCAGAAGGCCGCGCTTGGCGCGCGCAACGTGACGCTGCTCTCGCTCCTCGACGCCGTCTTCACGCGCGACCTGCGCGGTCTCACGATGACCGGGGTGCTCGACGGCGCGAAGATCGCCGACGGCGTTGGGTTCAGACGACGATCGCTACTCGTCGTGCTTCCGGTCGCGGCGGGGGTGGCGTTCGTCGTGGCGGCGGCGATACAGCTCTATCTCCCGTACATGCACGGCGCGAACCTCATGTACGGGTATACGTACCGCTCGAACCCGCTCCTCGGGTTCCGGGACTATGCCGCCGCGGCGGAGGGCGTGCGCCCACCGTACAACTGGATCCCACCCATGTTCTTTGGCGTGGGCGTCGTCGTCACGGTAGGTTTGGCGACGCTTCGCGCCCTCTACTGGTGGTGGCCCCTGCATCCCCTGGGATATGCGCTGTCGGGGTCGTGGTCGCTTATCGTGTTCTGGTTTCCGATGTTCGCGGCGTGGGCGATCAAGGCTCCGCTGTTGCAGTACAGCGGGGTTCGCGGGTACCGTCGCTTCCGCCCGTTCTTCCTCGGCATGATCTTCGGTGAGTTCTCGATGGCGGTGTTCTGGACCGGCGTGAGTTGGCTCACCAAGGTCCGAGCGCCTACGTTCCCGTGGCCGTGATCGCCACGCCCGCGACTGCGCTTCTGGAGGCGAGCCCGTGACCGCGACCGAACCCTATCGCGGCATCTTCACGATCCCATCCACGCCCTTCCACCCGACCGGCGAGGTGGACGAGGACGGGCTCCGACGCGTCGTCGAATTCTGCATAGAGTGCGGCGCCCACGGACTCGTGTACCCAGTGAACGCCAGCGAGTTCATCGCGCTCACCGATGCGGAGCGCATGTTCCTCACGGAAATCGTCGTGGGGCAGAACGAAGGGCGTCTTCCCGTGATCGTCGGGGTGCAGGGCGTGTCGCGCGAAGCCGCCGTGGAGTTCGCCACGCACGCTGGGGAGATCGGCGCGGACGGCGTCATCGCCATGCCTCCCTACCTGCGACGCGGCGCGCTCTCCGAAAACGTCATCGCCGACTACTACCGCGCCATCGCCGAGGCGGCGGACGCGCCCGTCTTCATACAGAACAACATGCCTCCCATCGGCACGGACCTGTCGGCGGAGTTCATGCTGCGCCTGTGCCGTGAGATCGAGCACGTGCAGTACATCAAGGAGGAGACGGTTCCTTCGACCGTGAAGCTGTCCGGCATCGTGGACGCCGACACGGACGGCGTATGCCTCGGCGTCTTCGGCGGCGCGGGCGGGCGTTACCTCATTGAGGAGCACCGGCGAGGCGTGGCGGGCCAGATGCCCGGCTGCCACGTCACGGACGTCGTAGTCGCGCTCTGGAACGCGTTGGAGGCGGGCGAGGCGGAGACCGCGACGCGCATCTACAAGGAAATGGCGCCGCTATTCTTCTTCGAGCACCAGCTCCCAGGATGCTACAAGGAAGTGCTGCACAGGCGCGGCGTCATCGACTCCCCGACGAAGCGCAACGGCGCGATGCCCCTCGACGACATCGCCTCCGCATACCTCGACGAGATACTGGAGGCGCTGGAGCCGCTGATGACGTGGAGCCATCCGTGAAGATCACCGACCTACGCACGTTCATCGTCGGCAACCCGTGGAAGAACTGGCTCTTCGTCAAGCTGTACACGGACGAGGGTATCGTCGGATTGGGCGAGGCCACTGGCGGGCTGTCGACGAAGCCGAACGAGGGCGACCTGCACGAACTCCGGCGCTTTGTGGTCGGCGAGGATCCACGGCGCCCGTCGCGCATCTGGGACCGGATGTACAAGGGTCGCTTCCTGAACACGTCCATCGCGATGTGCTCTATCGAAACGGCGTGCTGGGACATTCTGGCGCGCAGTCTAGGCGTGCCAGCGTGGCAGCTGTTCGGCGGCAAACGACGCGACACGCTACGTGTCTACGCGAACGGCTGGTACCAGGGACCGCGCGACCCGTCGTTCTTCGCGGAGCGCGCGACGGCGATGGTCGAGCAGGGGTACACGGCGCTGAAGTTCGACCCGTTCGGCGGGGCCTATCTACAAATCGACGCTGCGAGCGAGCGTCTGTCGCTGGACATCATACGCGCCGTGCGCGAAGCCGTCGGCCCCGACGTTGACCTACTCATCGAAGGCCACGACCGGTTCAGCGTGCAGACGGCGATTCGCCTGGGCCGAAGGATGGCGGAGTACGCGCCAACGTGGTTTGAGGCTCCGGTGAACGCGCGGGACATCCACGCGACGCTGGAGGTCGCTCGCGCGATCGAAGTGCCCGTCGCCACCGGTGAGAAGTTCCGCTCTCTGACGACCTTCGGCGATCTCCTATCTGAACGCGTGGTCGACATCATCCAGCCGGAAGTGCTCGGGTTGGGCATCGAGAACATCCGCAAGGCGTTCGGAATCATCGAGGCTTACGATGGCTTGGTCGCGTGCCATCAGGCGCAGAGCCCGCTCTGCACGGCTATCAACGCGCACCTGCACGCGTCCATCCCGAACTTTATGATCCACGAGAACTTCGACGACAACCTCGAGCCGTGGACGTGGGACGTGCTGACTGGCGTGCCGCGCGTCGAGAACGGCTACATCGACGTACCGGATACGCCCGGCTTCGGCGTTGAACTGAACGAAGACGAGGCGGAGAAGCATCCGTACGGCGAGCGCAACTTCCTGCGCCTCTTCGAGGAGGGCTGGGAGACGCGCAAGCCGCCCGAGGAAGCGTGACCCTCACCCGCCCGCACTTCCCGGCTCACGGTATACTTCTCACGGCGCGACGCCGAAGCGAATTCCAGGCATAGCGGAGAGTGTCCCTACCGATGCGACTACCGTTTCTTAGCAAGCGCCGAGCGCTGCTGCTGCTCGCCGTCGTTGTCTTGGGCTGCGGCGGCAAGACCATCGCCAACCTTGGCGGCATCCGGGGTACGACGGACTTCCGCGCGGACGGCATCATCGTAAACATGGCGCTGCTGACCGACACTGGCGAGCGGCTTACGTGGGACTCGAGCATCATCAGTCCCGTCGGCACTGGCGTGCTGGACCCGTTGGAGTTGGACACGCGCGTGAAGGTGTACTCCACGCTGAGAGGCCAACGGCACAACGAGGTGTATTCCGGTCGCCTTAAGCGGCTGAACTGGGACACGCAGGGGGACGCGCGGCACGGCGGGCTGACTTTCCGGTCGCTCTTCGGCCTCGTGTCGGTCCAGCTCTTAAAGGCGGACCCAACGACGGACAGCCCGCTCGGAGAGTTGGACGTCACGCTCATCACGCCCAAGCAGGGCGAATTCCACACGACCATCTACGACGCGCAGATATACCCGGCGGCGTTCTTCTAAGCAGGAGTCTCGGCATGCCATCCTGGTCCGTTGAGGTAGCGTACAAGCCTGAATTCCGGGACGCGGAGGCGGATCGTGTCGTCCACGAAGCGCACGGACTGGGCATCGACGGAGGGCTCTCCGCCCGCGTGGCGCAGATGTACTGGATTGAGGGCGACCTGACGGACGACGAAGCGCGCCGGCTCGCGCGGGAGTTGCTAGCGGATCCGGTCTCGCAGATACACGCCCTCGAAGGCGACGCCGTCGACGTGGGCGACGCGGCCGGCTGGGTGGCCGAGGCGCACTTCAAGCCGGGGGTCACGGACTCCGTCGGCGAGAGCGTCATCAAGGGCGCGAAGGTCATCGGCATAGAGGGCATCACCCGCGCCGCGACGGGGCACAAGACCTACCTCCTGGGCGATCTCGACGAGGACACCGCCAGCCACATTGCGAACCGCATCCTCATCAACGATGTCGTACAGACGTGCGCGTTGCGGCGCGTGTAGCCCAAGCCCAGCCAGACCCATCCGTGGCGGTCAGCCGTGCACCTCGGTATGGACAGGTGTTCACGAATTCATGGCTGCCAGTCAGTTCGCTCGGTGACAGATCCCGGCAGCGCCGCGGGCCTAGGGGTCGGAATCGTCGGGCGCGGCGTCCACTCGCGGGCGGAGGGCGTCCTCGAGCATCAGGGTGATGTCGGCCATTCGCTCCTCGTGCTCATCAAGGCGCCGGCTGATATCCTCAATGCTGTCCGCCCCTTGAGGCTTCAGCGCGAGCATTCTCGCGCGGTGGCGGAGGATCATCCCCAGTGCTACGAGTGGGCTCGCAGCTAATACGATGCCGAGAAGGGCCAGACCTTCGGGTGGCATAGTGTATTCCTGGTGGCGGCTCACGGCGGCTCATCGGAGACACGTTAGCCGCACGGTCAGGGCATGGCAACACCAGCCGTGAAGGGACGGTCCCCCACAATTCGCGGATCCGCCTACGGATCCCGCTCTGCCGCTGCGGATAGCTAGCGCTGCTCCTCGACCCCGAGGATTGCATCCGCTACCGCGAATCCATGCGGGCTCTGTTCCGCGTTCAGAGGAGTCTATAGTAGTCGATCCAGTCCCTGATGAACTGCATTGACCAGTCCAACTCCCCGTCGGTTGGCCCGCCACGACCCGACCTTTCCGCCCTGCCGACTCCCAGCCCCATGTTCCATATCTGACGGATCGGTGGGAACACCTTCACGGCTTCGTGTTCGCCAGCGGTGAGTGTCCGATGCTCCTCGTAGCCCCTGAGGAACAGGTTCCACCGACGCGTGCGGTTGGCCTTTGCCGTCTTGCTCCATCCGAAGTCGCCCGCCTGCCATCCGAAGACGGCGAGGTCGTATGCCCGCCAGCCGTACCCAAAGCAGTCGAAATCGAAGACGGTGGGCGCCTCGGCGTCGTCGAAGTGGACGTTCGTTCGGTTGAGGTCGCCGTGGCAAATACCGTATTCGGGCGACTCCTTCGATAGCAGCTCATCCACGCGCGCCTTGAGGCGCCGGGCAGTGCCCACCAGGTAGTCGTAGTCCCTCGGGCGGTGAGCCAGAAACGGCTCGATGGAACGAAGCGGCGCGTCTAGCAGGTGTTCGTGGTCAATGTGGAAGCGGTCCAACCTGTGCGGTAGACCGTCCGCACACGCATGGATCTCGCCCGCGAGGCGACCGTACGCGTAGCTCCTATGGTCGGTCTCCTCGCGCATCCTTCCATCGGCAGCAGAGAACAGAACAGCGTACCGGACGCCTTCGACTGCG
>CAYYPK010000061.1:12646-30481 GCA_964473525.1 uncultured bacterium | reverse complement strand
GAGCTCTACATGTTCGAGGCGGCGGCGAACCACCCCGTGACGGATGTCGTCGCGCACCCGTTCGTCCTGTCACCGCGGGTGTTCCGCGTTGCTCCCGACCGGCTGGCTGCGCTCTCGCAGGACATGATGGAATCCGTCGACGAGAAGCGTCTCGTGCAGACACTCGACCGGATGCGCGAACGCGAGCTCGCCGTCGAGCTGAACCCAAAGTTCCTGGAGTTCGGGCAAGAGCACGTCGAGTGGTTCTACAGCCTGTGCGTCGAGCGAGAGGTGCAGCTATCGGTGGGCAGTGATGCGCACTCGCTGGACAACATCGCGCTGTCGGAGGACGCGCGGAGGTTTATCGCCTCGCTCAACCTTGCCGACGCCAAGCTGTGGACGCCGCTCTCGTTCGAGTAACGCCCCTCCCGACGACAGGTTGTGCTCACGGCGCCGCTGGCCGTGCACTCGCCTCCGCATCCAGGGCCGGCTTCCTCCTCCGCCGCGCCCGATAGACTGCGCACGGCACAACCATCTCCGCGAGCGAAATGCCCCCGTTCAGGTACTGCGTAGCCGCCTCGCGCCCCTCGGCGGAGAACCACTCCCCGGGGTACGCGAACGCGCACCGGGTCACGGCGGGGTTTGGGAGATGCAACGCGCTGGCGCTGAAATAGGCAACGTCCACGGGCATCCCCTTCTCTGGCGCGCCGTCGCCGAGCCCGACCCACCTCGCCTGTGTTTCCACTGGCTTCGGTTGGACCCGTGCGCCCGCGCCCGTGATCTGCGTCGTGCCCCCGTTGGAGACCACGAACACAGTGGCGCGCGACGGTATGGACGACAGGAAGGCGCCCAGCCGCACGCGCGCGAGAGCGGCAATGTCCTCCCGGGCGGCGCCCGTCGGGCGCGTCTTGCCCGAGCCCACTTCCGCGAGCGAGATGTTAGCGAGCAGCACGCCTCGTTCGGCGCCCTCCATCGAGAGTCGCGGGGCGCTGACGGCGCCTGCCACCGGTACGCCCTCGGGAGCCAGCCGCTCCGACAGCAGGGCGCCTACCTGTCCGGCGTCCCCGAGCGCGGGGAAGCGTCCCAGGATCAGCGCGGCGGTGTTATACGGGCGACTCGTGGGCAGCAGCGCCAGCATCGGTCGTGTGTCTGGGGCCCGGTGTCGCGGCAGCTTCTCCCGAATCACAGGCTCCAGGACGGACCATTCGTCCCACCGCAACCCATGGACCAGCAGTATGACGGCGAGGGGATTCCGCGCGGACGCTGCCATCTCACGCCACTCAGGCAGGAACACCTCGTCGAGGAAGTCGACGGTCAGCATCGGAGGCGGTTCGCGTCGGGATATCCAGCGGACATAGCCGCTGTCAACGACGCGGGCGAACTCTCGATCGGTGTCGCGCAGGATGGCGCTCGCCCGCTCCATCAGCGATTCGGTGGCGCGACCGAATCGCGACGAGCCTCGGCCGAGGAGTTCCTCCAGCGACTCGTACACGACGCTCATCGGCGCCAGGCACAGTGGATACGCGTCGTCCATCCACGTCTCGATCGGCTGGACGACGAGCGTCTGTCCCCACCCGCGTGACCCGAACTGTCGGACGAGTTCCGCGAGCTCCAGTGTCTTCGTGTAGATCTCCGCCGAGCGCGTCAGGCGGGGGTAGTATTGCGGGTGCTTGTTCGCCAGGTGGCTTCGCGTCAGCACGGAGCGGATCTTCCGTGCACGCGTCTTGGAGAGCGCGTCAGGATCCGCGATGACCCGTGGCAACAGGATCCGCAGCGCCTCTTCCGTCACGTAGCCGGAGAGCGTCTCCGTGGCGGCTATGCGGCGGGCGACCTCGAAGCGCCTTGCGCTCCTGAGCCCCAGCACGCCCAGGAACAGGTCGGCGCGGGTCGGATCGAGCGACACGGCGCGCTCCGCCATGCGCATCTGCGACACGGCCGCGAGTGGGTCCGTGCCGATAATCCCCTCACAGGTAGCGAGGAGCCGTCCATCGTCGTAGTCGACGTATTTGCCCCAGAGCTCGCCCTCGAACAGGTCCGGGAGCCCCGCGGCCCCCTTCGGCGCGTGTTTGCGGACCAGGTACATCGTCCAAAGGAACACGCCGAACTCAGGGTCGTGGTTGAGCTTCGATGCGACGGGCATGGCGTCCAGGAGTTCGTGACGCGCCGCCTGCAGGGCAGCTGGGTACCGGCCTAGCATGTCGCGCGTGTCTGCGTCGTCGTGCACCCGCGCCCATGCTTCGACTGCGTCGTCTGCGGCCGCTCCTTCCCGGAGCTCCCGGCCGACGGCGCACTCCGCGATGAGGAGAGGCGTTGTGGTACCCGTGAGAGCATCTCCCCAGCCCGGTCTGGCTATCAACAGGGCATCGACAAGCGTCCAGAAGTCGGCCCCACGCAGGACGCCGATTTCCGGGGGCCACGTGTGCTGTGGCTGCAAGCTGCGCAACAGCGACTGTGGCGTCACCTCAATGCACTGCGCGCGCGCCGTCATGTCGGGAACGGGCTCCATGCGCGTGGCGTCGGGTGGGATAGTGACAACGGCGACCGGGTGCTCGCAGTCGTATCCTGGGTTCTCGCGCCGACGCTCCAGCGACGCTCGTAGCGAGAGCGGATCGCGGTACCGGGTGATGGCGCATGGCTTACCCCACGCGTCTACGCTGTCGACGTCGGCCAGCAGGTCGTTGGGATCGAAGAGGAACAGGAAGGGGCGGGACGTGTCCCGGTTGATCCCTGCGATGAAGGCGCTGATGGCGTCTGTCACGTTCAAGGCGGTTGGTGTCCGTGGCGAAGGTCGCGAGCTGCGCGTCCACAAGTACTTACCACACAACGTCACGAGCCGGCACACGGTGCGCCGTAGCGCACGCGCCCCGTCGGCGTCCGGCGCGTCTACCTCGCGCGCGTGTGGAACTATCGTGGGTCGTGGTATAACCCGGGCTGACGTCGGACCTTCGCGCCAGCGTGAGCGAGCACATGTCACTGGAAGCCCAGGGAGGAACCCATGAAGCATTTCGCTATATTGTGCTGTGCGGTCGCGCTAGCCGGCGCTTCGGCGCTGCCATGCCATGCAGCCGCGATCGAGGACGGACTGCTGGTGCACCTAACATTCGACAAGGCCGACGGTGACACGGTCGAGGATACGAGCGGAGGCGGGCACGACGGCACTCTCAGCTCCGGGGCCGCCATCGTCACCGACGAGGTCGCCTCCGGGACCGGCTCACTGCGCATCGAAGGCGGGGACAACCGCGTCGAGGTCGAGAGCTTTGCCGCCCTGGAGACGTACGAGGACAACACCTTCCTCTTCTGGCTCCGCTTCCCTGCGGCGGCAACGGGAGGGTGGGACCAGATCCTCGCGAAGACTGCCCCAGGCAGCGACCGTTCTCCAGGCCTGTGGGTCGAAACAGGCAGCCTCGGCATCCACTACCGCTACGAGCCCGGTAATCTTGGGTTCTGGGGTCTCGGGCCGGAGGGCGACAACACGCACTTCGAACTCAACCAGTGGTACCACGTGGCGGGAACCACGTCCGGTGGGGAGCTCGTCGGCTATGTCGACGGAGAGGCAAAGGCGAAGATTGCGGTCGCGGAGGCGTTCATCCAGGGCGACGGCGGCCTCTTCGTGGGCAACTCACCGGCGTACGCTGGGCCAGCGGCGAACTTCTACATGGATGAGTTGGCCGTCTAGACCGCGTGCTGTCGCCAGATGAAATCAAGCAAGTCATGGCTGGGGCGCTGCTGCCAGTACACCCGGCTGGGATGCTAACTACCAGTTGGGCCGCGCTCCGTCGCTAGGGCGGTGTTGGATCGGCGGCGCGCGTCCGCTACGGCTCGAGCAGCACCTTGATCGAGTCCGTCCCGGCACGGACGAGCTCGATGCCCTCGGCGTACTCTGACAGCGGCAGGCGATGCGTGACGACCCGCGACGCATCCATGCGGCCCTTCGCGATCATGTCGATAGCGATGGGGTAGCAGTACGGCCCTAGGTGTGACCCGTGGATGTTCAGTTCCTTCGTGTCGCCGATGATCGTCCAGTCGACCGTGACGGGCTCCCGCATCACGCTGAATTCGACGAACGTCCCGAGCTTGCGGATCATCATGAGGCCTTGCTTGACGGCGTCGGGATGCCCGGTCGCCTCGATGTACACGTCGCAGCCGTACCCCTCCGTGAGGTCCAGGACGGCTTGTAGCGCATCCTCCCGGCCGGGGTTCAGCGCGACGTCGGCCCCCAGCGCGGTCGCGACCTCCAACCGGCTGTCGTTCATGTCGAGCACGACGAGTGTGGCGGGGTTCTTCAGCCGCGCGGCGGCGACCATGCCCAGCCCGAGCGTGCCCGCTCCCGCGATGACGACGACGTCGCCCAGCTCGATCTCGCCGCGCTCCACGGCGTGGATCGAGCATGCCAGCGGCTCAATGAGCGCCGCCTGCCACATCGGCACATCCGCGGGAACCCTGTAGACGCGCGCCTTTGCGGGGAACTTCATGCGCGGCGTCCAGCCTCCGTGAACGACGCGTCGGAAGCCGTAGATGTCGTGGACCTGGCACATCCAGTACTGCCCGCGCTCGCAGTAGCGACACGCGCCACACGGCACGATCTGCTCGGAAATCGCCGTGTCACCGAGCGTGAGTCCGTACCGTTCGGCGGCACCCTCGCCTAGCTCGACGACAGTGCCGATGAACTCATGCCCGGGTATGACCGGCCCGTGCACGTACCCTTCGCGGTCGTCGTCGCCCCAGAAGAGCGGCGCCCCGGTGTAGCACTTCACGTCGCTGGCGCACACGCCGCAGGCGCCCACGTCGATGACTACCTCGCCTGGGCCAGCCGTCGGGACGGGCACGTCCTCCCACCGGTAGTCGAACGGCCCGTGGCACATGACTGCGGGCTGCATGGCGTGGACTCCGAGCTAGGACGGCGCGCGTGGCAGGACGCTCCGAGGCCCGCGCGACGGCGGGCCTCCAGCGCCTGCTCGCGACTACGCGAGCGCCTTCGCAATACGCTCGACGCCGGCCTCGATGTTCTCCATCGACGTGGCGTAGGAGAGCCGGGCGCATCGGTCCTCACCGAACGCGCCGCCCGGCACGAGAGCGACCTGCACGGTGTCGAGAAGGTGGTTCGCCAGGTCGTTGGATCCGGCGATCTCGTCCGTGTAGTGCGCTGAGAAGTCTGGGAAGATGTAGAACGCGCCTTCCGGCCTCGCGAAGGTCACGCCTGGTATGGCGCCCAGGAGCTTGGCGATGCCGTCACGCCGTCCCTCGAACGCTGAGAGCATTGTGGGCACGGCGTCCTGTGGACCCGTGATGGCTTCCAGCGCGGCTGCCTGCGCGATGGACGTCGGGTTCGACGTGCTGTGGCTCTGGATGCCGCCCATCGCCTTGATGATATCCGCCGGCCCCAGCGTCCAGCCCACGCGCCAACCCGTCATCGAGTACGTCTTCGAGACGGCGTTGATGATGAGCGTCTGCTTCTCCATGCCGGGACGCAGCGTGGCGACACTCTCGAACGTCGACCCTTCGAAGACCATCTCGTCGTAGATCTCGTCCGAGATGACGCAGAAGCCGCGCTCGAGCGCGAGGTCGGCGATTTCCACCAACTGCTCGCGGGTGTACATCGTGCCGGTTGGGTTGCTTGGGCTGTTGATGATGGCGGCGACCGTCTTGTCCGTCAGGTGGGCGGATATCGCCTCGGCGGAGAGCGTGTAGTTGTCTTCGGCGGTGGTCGACACGATGACCGGCACGCCGTCGGCGAGCTTAACCATCTCTGGATAGCTGACCCAGTACGGAGCGGCGAAGATCACCTCGTCGCCCGGGTTACAGATGGCCTGGAATATGTTGTACAGCGCGTGCTTGCCGCCGCACGACACGACGACGTTGCTCGCGTCATAGTCGATGGCGTGCGTGCGCACGTATCGCTCCGCCACAGCGCCCTTGAGGTCGGCGGCGCCGCTGGCGGGCGTGTACTTCGTGTACCCCGCGTCGAGAGCCGCCTTCGCGGCGTCTTTGATATTGTCCGGCGTGTCGAAATCGGGCTCGCCGGCCCCGAACCCTATGACGTCATGGCCCTCGGCCTGCATCGCCTTCGCCTTGGCGCTTATAGCAAGCGTAGCGGACGGCGTGACTCCCTGTGCCTTGCGCGATAGTGACACCATCGTGGATGTCCTCTCAGACTTAGCGCGTACGCCGGAATATGCTCTCGGTTGGGCCTGAACCTTAGTCGGCCGTCGGATCGAAAGTCAACGCGGCCAGCGGCGCGGGCGTCGGTCGCCGGCCGCCGCGATATAACGCGTGCGGCCGTCTGTTGCACGCCGGCGCCACGGTGGCTAAGCTGCTCCAGCACACGGCCGCGGAGGCACGTGAGAAGGGGAGCGATATGGACCGCGTACGCATTGGAATTGCAGGTTGTGGAAGCGTCTCGCAGCGCGGCTTGCTGCCGCATCTGGCGCAGGAGGACATCCGGGGGTGGTGCGAGCTCGCCGCCGTCATGGATCCCGAACCCGGCCGCGCGGAAGCGACCGCCGAGAAGTTCGGCGCCGGTAGCCACTTCACCGACTACGCGGACATGCTCTCGTCCGACATCGACGCGGTCGTCATCGCATCGCCTATCGGCTTGCACTTCGAGCAGGCGATGCAGGCCCTCGAACGCGGCAAGCACCTCCATCTTAACAAGACGATGACCACCACGAAGGCCGAGGCGGACGAGGTTATCGCGGCGGCCGCGGCGGCAGGCTTGACCGTCGTCGCGTCGCCAGGCCGCGGGCATCGCGCTGGTACCAAGCGGATCAAGGAGATCATCGAGTCCGGCGATATAGGCCGCGTGTACTTCGCGGAGATCGGAACGGCTGGCTCCGGGCACGAACACGAAGGCTTCCGACGAGGCGATGATGTCCTGTCGAACGTGAACCCAGCGTGGTACTACCGCCGGCCTGGCGGCGGGCCAATGTACGACATGGCGGTCTATGCGCTGCACACCATCACGGGCATACTCGGCCCCGTCCGCAACGTGACCGGCATGTCCGGCATCGGTCTCAAGGAACGCACGTTCAAGGACCAGACGCTGCCAGTCGACATGGACGACAACACGCACCTGCTCCTCGACTTTGGCGACAGCGTGTTCTGCATCCTCTTCGGCACGAACAGCCACGGCGGCCCGCGGGGCTTCTCCTCGCCATACATCTCGGGGAGTTCGGGCGCGGTCGCGTACGAAGGTGGCGAGCTGGTGACGTGGGGTTCCAGCGTCGAGGGCGGTCGACGCGGCGAGAAGCCGCAGGGCGCGATGCCGTTCGTCGTCGGGGAGCACCGGAGCATCCAGGAATCGCACGTATACTCCGACATCATGCACATGGTCGACTGCGTGCTGCACGGCAAGCAGCCTGCCGTGAGCGCGGAGCACGCCCGCCACGTCATTGAGGTCATTGAGCTGGGCTACCGCGCGGCGCAGACCGGTCAGACGCAGGCCGTCACGACCGACTTCGAGTTACGTCCCTTGGATGTGCCAGACGTGGCATCGCGAAGCTAACCGCGTCTGCCTGCCGGCGCCGCCTGTGCGTGTCGATGCCTAGAGGCTGACCGTCTCACCGTCGGCAGGGATGAAGCTCTCGGCGAACAGCGCCCTCGCCGCGGCCACCGCCGCGTCCTGCTTGTCCTCGGGCACGTGTACCAACGCCAGGCGGCTGGCGCCCGCTTCGGACGCCAGCCGCGCGGCCTCGGGCGCCCCGGAGTGGAGGGACGCGTTGCTGGCTGGGGCTGCGTCCGCCCCGTAGGAAGCCTCCGTGATGAGCAGGTCTACGCCCTCGGCGGCCTGCGCGATGGGCGCGTGGTACGCCGTGTCTCCCGTGTACGCGAGACTCGCCCCCGACTGGGTGTCGGTGAACCGGTAGCACAGACTGGCAACCGGGTGCACGGTGCGCGATGCCTCGACTCTCAGAGCCCCATGCTCGTACGTATCGCCCGGCGCCATCTCTATGACCTCCGGCTCGTACGCGCACGCCTCGAACGTCTCCGGCTGGAGCAACGCCAGCGACAGGTCGACCACGCGCTGGACGTCCTCCGACGGCCCGATGACCTTCAGCGGCGGCCTGTCTGGCCGCTCTCGCGCCCGCATGCACATGTAGAAGAAGAGATGGGGCAGACCGATGTAGTGGTCGTGGTGGCAGTGCGTCAGGAAGACGGAGTCGAGGAGCATGGGGTCGTACCCATAGCTCTTCATGCGGATGGCGGCGTACCAGCCGGTGTCTATCAGGTACGTGCCGTTCACGATCGCGGAGGCCGTCTCGTGGCCGGCTCCCGGTACAACCGTCGACGTGCCGAGAAACGTGATGTCCATGGAAACCTCAACATGGGGTGGCGTCTACGGGAATGGATAGCCTGCCGGGTGGGTTAGAACGTGAGGCGTGCGAACGGCACGGCGACCGCCAGTTCATTGCGGAGTACTGGCCCAGATGCTCCTAGCTCTCTGTCCGCATCGAGCGCACGTGGCCGACGCGGAGGGCGTCGACCACCAAACACGCGCGACGTAGATAGCGCGTATCCCGCCGTTGCCAGAACCGGCGAGGCGTACGCCCCGATGCGGGCGCCCTTGACCTGGCTCGCACGGCTTGCGTCGCCATCCGCGACCATGACCGCAAGGGCGCCGGCCAGCGGCCCGATGAACGCGCCAGCGACAGCGTTCCGTTGCGCCCCGTGTCCGTAGTTCCACTCCTCAGCGAACTGAGAGACGCGAAACGTCGAGGCGAACACGAGCCCCGCGCTCAGCAGAGCCAATTGCCCGTCCGCTTCCTTGTAACCCATGATGCGTCCGAAGAAGATGAACCATCCTCCGACGACCGCGCCGGTCATGTACGACCCCGCGACCTGCCCGGCGAACGTAGCGCCGCCCGACAGCCGTTCGTGAGGTTCCCGCTCGACCGGAGGCAGCGCCCATCGCACGATCTCGAGATTCGCCTGCGCGCGGGTGAAGTTCGGCCGTATCTCGAGCGCCCCTACGAAGGCGTCCCGCGCCTCTTCGAAGCGCTCGAGCTCGTAGAGCGCCTTCCCCAGGTCGTTGAGGATGTTGGCTCGCGTCGCGCGGTGCGTCGCCTGGCGCAGGGCTCGCTGGAACAGATCCTCCGCGCGTCCGAACTCGCGGCTGGCCGCCGCCTGCTTCCCTTCCAGATACAGGCGCTGCGCCTCCGAAGTGGCCCTCTGCGCCTGCGCTGGAAGCGTCGTCAGCCAGAGAGCGCAGACAAGCACGACGAGCGCCCGGATCACCCGGCTGCCTCAACGCGGTTGTCCTGGCAGTGGACAGGGCGGAAGAGCGACTGCCGCTTCGCCGGCATCGACGCGAGCAGATCTGGGTGTACTTCCCAACTGTGCCACTTACTTCCGACCGTGTTGTAGCAGTTGAACACCGCGACACGGTCGTTCTCCTCGTTCGACCAGAACGCCCCCGTGTGTCGCACGGCTTCGGTGAAGAACAGCACCGAGCCTGGTGGGCACCCGTACGTGTCCCATAGGTCACTGTCGCAATCCGAGGTGCTGGCTGGCGCGGGGAACGCCGCTTTGTGGCTGCCGGTCAGGAACAGCGTGCCGCCAGTCCCGTGTTTCACCGGGTTGAGCTCCCACACGACCCGCGTGAGGCCGCTGTTGGCGGCTCCAGGCAGCACGTTGTACGTGTGGTGGTTCCCGGGGAAACGTCCCATACCGTTGCCGCCGTGGGGACGGAAGGCGTCGGAGCCAGCCGTGCGCGTCGATAGGAAGCTGCCGTCCATTCGGAAGCCGTACCCGTCGTCGCTGGCGAGGGGCGCGTGCGCGACGAACTCTTCCATGAAGCCCACGACGACGGGGTGATCCGTCAGCCGATGCAGCGGGCCGCCCACTGATGACCGGTCCTTCTCCGGGAGCGCCGAGCTGTCGGAGCGCAGTTGGAGGCAGTGCTCGCGCATATCGTTGATGTCGTCGTCGTCGAGGACACCGGCGATGGCGATCCACCCGCGCACGTCGAAGAGGTACCGCTGCTCCTCCGTGAACGGTACCGTGGGCAGTCCCTCGGAATTGGTGCTTACGTCAGGCACTGAGCCGGGCCTCCCTGCATTCCTGTCGCGCAAAGCCGTATCTGTGTGGTGGCGGGAGTATAGCGAGAGGAGACGGCCTGGTCACGCCGTTCGCCCGGGCCGCTGGCCGCGACGACCTATTTGCTCAGAAAGACTCGCCGGGTGGCCGTCCTCACGCCGCCCGCGCGTACCTCGGTGAAGTACAGACCGCTGGCTACGCGCTCTGACTGCTCGTTGCGGCCGTCCCAGTGGGCCGCGCGTCCGCGGGTCGTGTACGCGCCGGGCTGTAGGCGTCCCAAGTTGACCTCACGCACGACGGAGCCGGTGGCGTCGTATATCGTGATCGTGACGTCCTCGGCGCGGCCCAGCATGAACGGCACCCACACTTCGGGGTTCGCTGGGCTCGGGAACGGCGCCAACGCCTCGACCGTTCGGACGCGCCCCCACGTGGTGAGCCACGTCTTCGCCAACTGCTCCGCCCGCGACAGCATCTCGATGGGACCGGATGTCGTACGGCGGCCCATCGTGCCGTAGCCGACGAGTCGATAGTATTGGGTCCTGGTGTCGTCGGCGGTCCTGTCGTACCAGGCGTACTGCACCTTGCTGGAGGACGACGGCCGCTTCGAGGCGATGGCCTCGTCGCTGACGCGCTCCATCGGCCCGTCGCGCCGACTGCCGCGGAACACATGCCACCCAACGTTCCCGTCTTCGGCCTCGGTCGTCCACGACAGTCGGCCTCCCTCGGCGTCCCACAGACCGCGGACGGACGTGACCTGCGAGCTGGGTGGGATGCCGTGCGGCGAGACGCCGAGCTTCGCGCTGCCGCCCTGCTCCGTCGACCAAACCGACCTACCGAGTGTGAACGGGAGGTCCCACACGAAGAGACGTCCGCCAATCTCCGGGAAGTCGGTCGGGTTGTCGGGATCCGCGAGCCTGCGCAGTGTCGTCGCCACAAGCTCGGCCTGACCGTCGCCGTCGAGGTCCGCCAGCGTGGGGGTGCCGCCCACGTTGACGTCGACGTTCACCGAGTCCAGTAGCGACCCGTCGCCGTCGAACACATAGATGACGGCGCCGAAGTTCCGCGACCTATTGCTGGCGACGATGATCTCGTCGTCGCCATCGCCATCGAGGTCTCCCGTCACTGCCGACGGGCGGCCGGAGTTCACCATGTCGGTGGGGAACCCGTCAACGAGGTCGCCGTCCTCCCGCCACGCGTATAGCATCCCCGATTCGTCGGCGGCGATGACCTCGACCGATCCATCGCCGTCCAGGTCGCCGACGGACACCGGTGCGCCGATCGATCGCCTGACCGGCACCGGGAAGCCTGATCTCACCTCGCCGTCGATGTCGTGCGCGATGACGCCAGCGGTGCGGCCGCCACTCAGTATGCTGAGCGAGTCGCCACCGAGATCGGCGAGCATGGGCGTCGCGTGCTCCGGCACGCCGCCGCTGGCGACGGCAACTCCTTCCGGGAGAACGGGGAAGCCTGCCCGGCCCTCGCCCTTACCGGTCCAACTGAACACGCCGCCGAACCGGGTGCTGACGTATACCTCGGCGTGGCCGTCCAGATCCGCGTCGGCAACCACCGGGGCGGTGAAGATCGGCTCCGTAGCGATGAAGTCTGGCAGCCCAGGAAAGGCTGCCGGAACCAGCGGATAGCGCGGAACGAACTGCCCGCGCGCGTCCCAGGCGTAGACACCCGCCGTGCCTTGCGACACGGTCGCGAGCACCTCGAGCTTGGGGTCGTCGTCGATGTTCGCCAGCACGGGATGTGCGCGCATCACGTTGGGCGTGCTCCCAGGGAATCCGCGCATGTCGTCACCGTTCGCGTGCCACACGTAGAGGCGATTGCCTCCGGCGGCGGCGACCTCTGGCGCCCCGTCGAGATCGATGTCCGCGACGGCGACCGCGCCCACTAACGCCTCGCCCGTGCTCTGCGGCCACCCCGACACGGGCCGGCCACTGTCGTGGAACGCGTACACGCTGCCGTCGACGTTCGCCGTCAGTATCTCAAGCGTCCCGTCGCCGTCCAGGTCCGCCACGGTCGGGGCGGCAATGTAGTCGTGCCCCGCCTCGATGGGGAAGCCCCGTCGCATCGTGAAGCCCGTACGCGTCAGAGTTGGCGTTGGTCTTGGGAGCGCGCTGACTGTCTCCGAACCCACACCCGACGCGCCATCGTCTCCAACGGCTACTACGCGGAAGAAGTATGTGACGCCGTTGGCCAGCCCGCCGAAGGCAGCTCCCGGCACCGTCGTATCTAGCTCATTCACCAGAGCGTTCTCTCCGAGCCCCCACTCGACTCGGTAGCCCGCCGCGCCGTCAACGGCGTCCCATTCCAGAGCGACGCCGCCGTTGAGATTCTGCACCGACACGGACGCCGTCGGACCCAGGAACGACCCGCCCGGTGTGACGACGATGCTGTCGGAGTGCGCGCTCTCTCGCCCAGCCGCGTTGACCGATGTCACCGTGATGAGCATCTCGCCATCCCCGAAGTCCGACAGCGCCGCGGCGGCGCCGGTGGGAACGTCGGAGGCTGCGCCATCCACGTAAAGACGGTACGTTACGTCCGGGTCGATGAAGGCGTCCCACGACACCACGGGCTGTCCGCCCACGATGTCGGCGCGCAGACCTATGGGCGGCCACGGCACGTCCAACAGGGCGTGTGGATCCAGCGCCCCGTACCCCAACTCGGGCGACCAGAACCCCGCGACCCCCGACGCGCGGACACGCTCCACGACTTCCTCGGCGGGCATGTCAGGATTCTGCTCGAGCAGCAGCGCGACCATGCCGGTCGTGTGCGCGGTCGCCATGCTGGTGCCCCGAAGGACGGCATAGGAACCGTCGGGCGCGATGCGGGTGTCGTCGAAGCTGTACGCCGCGCCGGCCGACAAGGGTGCGACGACGAACTCGCCGGGCGCGGCGATGTCCGGCTTCTCGTACCCGTCGCGACGTGGGCCGATGCTGGAGAACTCAGAACGTTCCCCGACTGGGGCTCCCTCGCTCGTCCACAGGTTGCCGTCGATGCCCGGCCAGACGGTGCGGGTCGCAACGGAGATCGGAGCGATGATGAGGTCCGCATCCGCAGGCGCGTTGATGGTCATGAACCCGTCCGGCATGACGGCGTCAGGATCGCCTGGTCGCTGGACGAACGACCCCTCGTGCACCCACGCGTCAACGATGCCCTCGCCGTCGAATTCCAGCGCGAACACGTGGTCCGAGAGCGGCACTGTGAGGTCGCCCGCCTGCGTGAAGACGGTGAACAGCTCGTCAAGGTCGTCGTAGGTGGCCGACGGCGCCTCCGAGAAGTCCACGAACGTCGTCAAAGCGGCAACTGGCCCGCCCCCTACTGGATCGAACGCGAAGGCGCCCTCCTCGACCCAATCGAACCCGAACTCGCCGAGGTCCCCGGCGTTGTTCCGCGGGAAGAGAGGGCGGACGCGACTCGTCGCCCCGGTCGCTTGCCACGCCTCGACGTAGACCGCGTCGGACGCGCCGTGCGCGCGGAAGTACAGCCGCTGCGGCGGGTCGTCGGGCGAGAGGAACATGCGAGCGTGCTCGTTGGAGTCACCGCCGTTGCCGGCCGCCGCGATCATCGCCACTCCGGGACGCGAAGTCGTGAGATCCTGCAACACCTCCTGGAGCAATCCCCGGCCGTCGTGCGGCCCCCACGAGTTGCCCAGACTCATGTTGATGGCCACCGGCATGCCGAACTGTTCCGCGCGCTCAATGATGTAGATGGCGGCGTCCAGTATCGCCACGTTCGTGTACGTCGTACGGACGAGGACGATGCCCGCCTCCGGGGCGACGCCAACGTACTGAGGGGTCGTGTCGCCCGGCGCGCCCGAGCCGTCGCGCGTCGCGCCGTTGCCGGCGGCGATCCCCATGACATGCGTTCCGTGACCGCTGCGGTCGGTGACGTCCGCGCGGCCGGCGTCTATGTCGGCGGATGTCCATTCGGTGCCGTAGCCCAGCTCCTCGGGGCTCCTGCCCGGGAGAGTGATGGCCTGGTCCCACACGGCGAGCACGCGCGTCGAGCCGTCGGCGGTCATGAACGCCGGGTGCGTGATGTCCAGGCCCGAGTCGATGAAGGCGACCATCACGTCGCGGCCCCGGTAGGCGGGGTTCGCGCTGTGGATCGTGTCCAGTCCTACGGACGGAAGACTTCGATTCAGCGCCGGCGCCGCCGGGTACATCCGCTTGGGGCCTTCGACGTAGAGTAGCTCACGCGCGGACGCCAGGCGGGGCAGGTCGGCCGGATCGAGATCCGCCGATGCGATCGACCCAACCGCGCCCCTGATGCGAACGCCGTAACGCTCCAGCGCGTACGGCGAACCCGTCGTCCGCACGAGTACCGGCAGGCGTCCGTACTCGAGCATCCGGGCCAGGTCGGGCAGGTCGTGGATGGGCCGCGCCAGCAGCGGGCGAAGGTACGGCTCGACGTTCCGCGGCGCGTGCGTTTGCGCCCTCGCGACGCAGACCGACAGGGCGAACACGAGGAGAGCGCACGTGCACAATAGCTTGCGGCGCATAGGCGCTCCTGTCCCTGCGGCGTGTCGCGTCGGCGTCGGCTGTGTACCCATCAGATCGGTGCTAGGATACATGTGGAACTTACGGGAAGGCAAAGACATGCGGCAAGCTCGTGGTCTTCCGCCGAGAGTCGCCACGGCGGCTGTCGCCGTGGCGCTTGCAGCGCTGCTAGCCGGGTGCGGCGCGCTGCGCATGGCGCTGAATAGGGGCGCCAAGCCGCCCGTCGTCAGTGTGACGGGCGCTCGGGTCGAAGGGTTGAGCTTCACGGGCGCCGAGCTCATGTTCGACGTGCGGGTCGAGAACCCGAACCCCGTGGGACTAGACATCCTGGGGTACGACTATTCCGTCGACATCTCCGGACATCGCGTCGCCACCGGCACGAGCGCGGACAGACGCCCGGTGGACGCCGAAGATGCCGTGGCGTGGGCCGTGCCCGTTTCCGTGCAATTCGCCTCGCTGCTGTCCTCTGTCGCGTCGCTGGCGACGGAGGGCGAGACGACGTTCTCGTTTGAGTGCGCCGTGCGCCTTGACCTGCCGTTCGTCGGCGAGGTGTCCGTGCCGGTCTCGCGCATCGGCGCGTTGCCACTTCCCAAGCCGCCATCCGTCAGCCTCGCGGGTGTGTCGCTTGGGAGTCTGTCGGCGTCCGCGGCGGACCTGGTCGTGAAGCTGCGCGTGGCAAACCCAAACGCATTCCTACTACGCCTCGAATCGCTGACCTACGAGCTCGGACTCGAGGGCGACCCCTGGGTCTCGGCTTCGCACGACGCCGGGGTCGAGGTGTTCGCGGGTAGCTCCACGGTCGCGGAGTTGCCCGTGCGCGTCGACCTGCGGCGCGTGGGCCTGGCCGCCGCCTCCATGCTCCGCGACCCATCGAGCATCCCTCTCTCGCTCGCCGGGACCATGCGCCTTGCGGCCCCGCTGCCACAGATGCCGACGGCCGACGCCGCGTTCTCTGTTGGCCCCGACGACGATTAGCCGCGCTGGCAGCGGAGCGATCGCGCGACGGGTGAGAGTGTCCCGTGGCGGCCGTCGCGCTCGCGCCGGTGACCAGCCCTGATCGCGGCCGAAACCGTTGACAGTCGGGCGCCCGCCGCCTACTATCGAGGTGAACTCCGGGGTGTCCATCCTTCGATGGGCTGAGAGCACACCCGTAGCACCTGATCCGGGTAATGCCGGCGAAGGGAGCAGCGATGTCCTGCCAAGATCTGTTTGCGTCCACGCCAGCGTACGACGAGCGCACAGCATGAGCGAACCACGCGTCGCCGTGATTGGCGGTGGGGTCTGTGGCCTCGGTGTCGGCTGGCGCCTCGCGTCGGCCGGCGCAAGCGTCACCGTGTACGACCGCGGTCAGGCGGGTCGTGAATCGACCTGGGCGGCGGCGGGGATGCTCTGCCCGCAGATGGAACTGCGCCCCGAGGAGGAGTCCATATCGCTCCTGGGGCGCGAGAGCATGACGCGCTGGCGAGGCTTCGTCGCCGACCTCGAAGCCGACAGCGACATCCCCCTCCACTACCGTGACGAGGGAACGCTGTTCATCTCGGCGGATCACGACGCCGCGGAGCAACTCCGGTTCCTGCACGACCACCAGATCGAGCTGGGCATGCCTGTCGAGTGGCTCACCGGTGACGAGGTGCGCGACCGAGAGCCGTACATATCCCACAACGTAGTCGCTGGCCTTGTGTGCCTCGAAGATCACCACCTCGACTGCCGGGGGCTCGTCCGCGGGCTCGCGGAGGCGCTCGTGCGGCGCGGTGGCGAATTGCGCGAGAACACGATGGTCGAGGGTGTTGTCGCGGACGGCGCCAGTGTGCAGGGCGTGCGCGTGGACGGAGCTCTCGTCGAAGCTGACGCCGTCGTCGTCGCGGCGGGAACGTGGTCGGGCATGCTGGACGGCCTTGACCCGTCCCTGAAGCCCCCAGTACGCCCGGTCAAGGGACAGATGATAATGCTGCGGCAACCGGAGCCGCGCGTGCTGGACCACTGCCTCTGGGCCCGCTCGTCTCGCGACTTCTGCTATATGACGCCCAAGGCGGACGGCACACTGCTGATTGGCGCGACGGTCGAGGAAGTGGGCTACAACAAGGACGTGACCGCTGGCGCCGTGCTGGATCTGCTGCGCGCGGCATGGGGGGTTCTACCCTCGGTGTACGAGATGCCGATCGTAGAGACGTGGGCGGGACTGCGGCCGGCGAGCCGAGACGGGGCGCCGATTCTCGGACGCACCGAGGTCGAGGGGCTGTTCATGGCCACCGGGCACTTCCGCAACGGCATCCTGTTCGCTCCGGTGACGGCTGACGATGTCGCGCACGCCGTGATGACGGGCGAGACGACCGAGACGATCGCGCCTTACGGAATCGGCCGATTCGCCTCATAGGGAAGGCGTGGTAGGCAGGCAATGCGCGTTCACGTCAACGGCGACAGCCGCGAGACGGACTCGGAGACGATTGGCGACCTGCTACGCGAGCTCGGCGTGGACACCGACCGACGCGGGAGCGCGGTCGCGGTCAACGAGCAGCTCGTGCCGCGGGCCAAGTGGGACAGCACGCCGCTGGCGGAAGCCGACCGGGTCGAGGTGATACGCGCAGTCCAGGGAGGATGAGACGCGCCATGGCGGACGATGGGCTCACGATTGGTACGATGCACGTAGAGTCGCGACTGTTCGTCGGCTCGTCCAGCTACCCCAACCAACAGGTGATGCTGGACGCCATCGCCGCGTCCGGCGCGGAGATCGTGACCGTGGCCATACGGCGCGTGGATATGGCGGACCCGTCGGGCGAAGGGGTCGTGGACGTCCTGACGCGCGGCGGCTACATCCTGCTGCCGAACACCGCCGGTTGCTACACCGCCAAGGAAGCTGTCCTGGTCGCGCAACTCGCGCGCGAGGCCCTCGAGACGGACGTCGTCAAGCTCGAGGTCATAGGCGACGACCGCACGCTGTTTCCGGACGCGGAGCAGTTGCTCACCGCGACGGCGGAGCTCATCGCCGACGGGTTCACCGTGCTGCCGTACACCAACGACGACCCCATCGTCGCGCGGAAGCTGCAAGACCTGGGGTGCGCTGCCGTCATGCCTCTAGGCGCGCCGATCGGTTCCGGGCTGGGCATCCGCAACCCGCACAACATAGCCATCATTCGCGAGATGATCACCGTTCCGCTCATTGTCGACGCGGGCGTCGGCACCGCGTCGGACGCCGCTCTCGCGATGGAGTTGGGTTGCGACGGCGTGCTCATGAACACGGCGATTGCTGGCGCCCGTCATCCCGTGCAGATGGCCCGCGCGATGAACCTGGGGGTGCGCGCCGGTCGCGACGCGTTCC
>CAYYPK010000061.1:0-12636 GCA_964473525.1 uncultured bacterium | reverse complement strand
GTGGGCCGCGCAAGCTGTACGCGACAGCGTCCAGCCCGACCCACGGCGTCATCGGCACGTGAGCCTCCGCCCAGACGAGCGGCTGTACCTCATCGCTGACACGGCCCGCGCCGCAGGCCCCATATCGGCCGCGATAGACGCCGCGTGCCGGGCAGGCCTTCGCCTCGTGCAACGCCGAGACAAGGACGTGGGCGACGACGCCTACCTCGTCAGCGTGCGCGAGACCGTCGCCGCCGCTCGACGCCACGGAGCGCGCACGCTGCTCAACGGCCGATGGTCGCTCCTGGCCGACACCGGCGCCGACGGTGTCCAGGTTCCGAGCTCCGTGTCGGTGGCGGCCGCGCGCGCCGCTGTCGGGCCACGCGCGTTGATAGGACACTCCACCCACAGTCGCGATGAGATCCGCGTCGCTGTCGAGGGTGGCGCCGACTTCGTGACGCTGAGCCCGGTGTTCCCCACGGAGAGTAAGCCCGGGGCGCCGACCCTTGGCCTCGACGAGCTCGCCGCCCTTGCCGCGGAGTGCCCGCTGCCCGTATTCGCGTTGGGCGGAGTCACCGCACAGAACGCTCGCGCGTGCGTGTCGGCCGGGGCGTTCGGCGTGGCCGTGTGCGGCGCCATCCTGTCAGCGTCCGGTCCCGCGTCTGCCACGGGCCGCCTGCTGGAGGCACTGCAATAGACGATCTGCGCGCCGTCACTGTTCGCGATCCCGACAACGAGCTCGCCGCGGCGGAGTGCGAGGCGCTGACCGGCGGCGCGCCCGACGTCGAGGGCGTCGCCGAGGCGATCACCATCGCCCATGTGCCGCGCGCGGCTTACGTGCGACACGGCGTCCGCGTCCTCGCGACAGGCGGGGATCTGCATGAGCTGACGGCTGCCGTTGCCGCGTCCGGGCCGTGGGCGGACGGGTTCAGCATCGCGTTCGCGAGCTTGCGCGAGGAGGGCGAGCTCCGGCAGCGGGAGTCCATCATCGCGGTCGCGGATGCGATGGGCGACGCGAGACCCAACCTGCGGAACCCCACGACGCGGCTGCTGCTCGCTGAGCAGGCGCGGCAAGTGTGGCTAGGGGAGATCGAGGCGGAACCGGACAAGTCCTACGACCTGCACGACGGCAAACCCCACCGCACCTCTGCGTCGCTGCCTTCCCGGATGGCGCGGGGGCTCGTGAACCTAGCCGGCCCGGCGGCGGCGACCATCGTCGACCCGTGCTGCGGCACCGGCTCTATCCTGCTGGAGGCGGGCCGCCTTGGACTGACAGCGGTCGGCGCGGATCGCAGCAGGCGCTGCTTCGGAATGAGTTCGAAGAACGTCGAGCACTTCGAATACACGGCGCGCGTCGAACACGCCGACGCGTCTGACCTGGCGGTCGCGGGCGCCGACGCGGTCGTAACGGACCTTCCCTACGGACGCAATCTGGTCGCCGACCCGGGCAACATCCGCTCCATCGTCGCGGCCTGCGCCGCTATGGCGCCTGTGGGCGTGTTCGTGGCAGGGGAGGACATCACCGAGCCCCTCATGGACGCTGGATACGCCGCGACCTCGGTCCATCGTGTGCGCAAGTACAACGCGTTCACACGCTACGTCCACCGCGCGGAGCGCCGCTAACGTGTCAGGCGCCCTCGGCGAGGTCCCCGAACAGCGCCTTCAGACGCTCCTTAGCAGCGCGGGGCAGCGTTGGGTCCATCAGGGCGGCGTGGTTGGACTCCAGGTTGGGAATGCGCGATGTCCCGGTTATCACCGTCGAGATCGCGGCGTGGTCGGCGGCGAAGCGGTAACCCGCGCTGACGACGGAGTCGACAGGCCCGTCCACGAGCCAGCCCAGCGGGTCGGTGGCGTCCAGTGCGTCCGCCGGGATAAGTCCGCGTTCCGCCCACTCCAGCATGAGCGCCTCCAGTTCGTCGGCGCGTGTTAGTTTCACGCGAACCGACGCCATGTTCAGGACGCCCACGTTGTGCCGAATCGCCAGTGGGAGCGTTTCCTTCGCGGCGTACTGGTTGAGAATGCCGTACTTCAGCATGACGGTGTCCCAGTGGTCGGGGTGTTCCGTCAGCGCACGCGTCAGCATCGAGTGGCCCGAATCCTGGAAGAACATCTCCGATATGCCGACGTACCGGATCTTCCCCGCCTCCTGGAGGCGTCGCATCGTGTCGAAATGCCGATCCACCATCTCGTCGTAGATGTCCGGCGTCACTCCGTGGAACTGCATGACGTCGATCACGTCGATTCCGAGCCGGCGCAGGCTTTCGTCCACGGAGCGGGGCAGGTCGTCGGGGTCGGTCTTCACCGCGCCGTCGGCGCGCGGCGACCACTTCGTAGCCATGTAGTACGCGTCGCGCGGGACATCTCGCAGGCACCGGCCCAGTATCTCCTCGCTCCTGCCGTAGTTGGCGGACGAGTCGATGAAGTTGACGCCAAGGTCGATGCAGCGACGCACGAGCGCCTCCTGTTCCGCGTCGGAGAGACCCGTGCCCTGCCCAAGTCGGCTTGGGCCTCCGCTCCCGTAACTCATCAGCGAGACGTCCAGCCCTGTCCTGCCCAGCGTGCGATACTGCATGGCGGCGATGTTCCCTCGGCGTGGTGGTGTTCTCGTGGTGGCGCCCTGCTCGTATCATTGCGGGGGCGGCTGGCCGGACGCAAGGCGCGTGGAGGATGCGATGCGCGAGGACGACGAGCGATGGATGCGGAAAGCTCTGGCGCTGGCAGAGGTGTCGAACGGCCATACGTCGCCGAACCCCGCGGTCGGCTCGGTCGTCGTGCGGAACGGTGTGTGCGTGGGCGCCGGCTTCCACCCACGAGCGGGAGAGCCCCACGCCGAGGTGTTCGCGCTGCGCGAGGCGGGGGAGCATGCCTCTGGGGCGACCCTGTACACCACGCTGGAGCCGTGCAGTCACACCGGCCGCACGCCGCCTTGCGCCGACACGATCATCCAGCGAGGCGTCGCGCGCGTGGTGTCCGCGCTCGAGGATCCCGACCCGCGCGTATCCGGGCGCGGACACACGCGGCTGACGGAAGCTGGCATTGAGGTGTGCGTCGGAGTGCTTGCCGCTGACGCGAGCCGCGCGCACGGCGCCTACATCAAGTGGAAGCGGACGGGCCTGCCGTTCGTGACGATGAAGGTCGCGATGAGCCTGGACGGCAAGACCGCGACGGTGGCGGGCGAGTCGCAGTGGATCACGTCGCCCGCCGCCCGCACGGAGGGACATCGGCTCCGCGACCGTCACGACGCGATCGTCGTCGGCGTGGGCACCGTCCTCGCCGACGACCCAAGCCTCACCACGCGGCTGCCCGAGGGTGGACGCGACGCCGTCAGAATCGTCCTGGATACCCACGCGCGAACGCCGCTGACGGCGAAGGTCGTGACCCAGACCAGCGACGCGGGCGCCGTCATAGTGGTTGGGGCTGCGGCGGATTCCCACCGAGTCGGCGCGTTACGGGCCGCGGGCGCCGACGTCTGGCGCCTGGACGGCGCCGTCACGATCCTGGCAGTCCTGGAACGCTGCGGATCCGGGGAGATGCTGTCCGTGCTCGTCGAGGGCGGCAGCCGTGCGCACGGGAGCTTCGTCACGGCGCGGGCTGTTGACAGGTGCGTAGCGTTCGTCGCTCCGAAGATCCTCGGCGGCGCCACCGCCACACCCACCGTCGGGGGCGAGGGATGGGCGCGACTCGCGGACGCCCTGGCGCTGGACGACTGGGAAGCGCGCGCGTGCGGTCCAGATGTGATGCTGGATGGCTACGCCGTGCAGCCCTGACACGGCGACCCGCCAGCTTTGGGCCGGGGAATCGGTGTGCTACCATGCCCGCATGAAACACACTCTACTGCTGCTGTCGGCGTGCCTGGCGACCGTAGGATCGTGGGGCTGCGCGGGCATCTACTCCGGCCACAAGTTCGCCGTACCCACCGAGACTTCCCCGGCTCTGCCCGAGTCAAAGGGAGTCATCGCTCAGCAGCAGCGCGTCGGTGTCGCCGTCGCCGCGCAGAACGAGGTGAAAGAGGCGGACGTGTTCTACATCGTCATCCTCAACCAGGCACACGAGTACGTGAAGTACGACACGACCGCTGTCCGGCTGATCGACGACACCGGCAAGGAGCACAAGCCTCTATCCCGCAACCGGGTGCGCCAACTCCGTCGCAGGTACCAGCCGAAGCCGCCAATCGGCTTCTCGCGGGACGTGTTCTCGCAGCGCGATGAACGCCTGGACATGGGCGACCGCGTCAGCCCGCTGAACGCGGCGGACATCTTCACGTCGACTGTCATGCCTGGCAGTCGCGGACAGTTCTACGTGTACTTCCCAGCCAAGAGCGTGTCTTCTCCTGTCCTGCACCTCAAGGTCGCCGGCATTGAGTTGGGCGGCTTCAACGAGGAACTCACCTACATGTTCCGCTTCGAGGTGCAGGAGTAGCCGTGCGCTGGGCGGCCAGCTCGCTCGCCGGTCTGTGCGCGCTGACCTGCGCGCTGGGGTGCGCCAACCCGTCGACTCCGCTCGTGCCGCGACCCGAGCCCCGCGCAGCTGCCGACGACAGGTCGCCCGTGGCCGTAGTCTCACGACTCTCCTCTCTCGGACGCCCGGGATCTGGCCCCGGCGAATTTCGCGAACCGTCCGGCATCGTCGTCGGGCCTCGCGGTCGCATATACGTCGCTGACACCGGGAACCATCGTGTGCAGGCGCTCGACAACTCGGGAGCTTGGACGGCGACGCTCGGCGCGTTCGGCTGGGATGTTGGTGAGTTCGACGCGCCGCACGCCCTGGCGCTCAGCCCCGTGCGGCGGTCGACGCTGTACGTCGCCGACAGGGGATCACGCCGTGTGCAGGGGTGTGATGTCGTCAACATGGTGTACAGGAGCGTCGCGGAGGACGCCGCGGACACGCGCCTCGACCCCACGGCGGTCGCGGTCGGCCGCCGGAACGAAATCTACATGTCGGATGCTGCTGGCCACCGCGTGTGGAGGCTGTCGGTTGAGGGCGAGGTCGAGTGGACGCGCGGGCAGTTCGGGGACGCCCAGGACCAACTGAACTCCCCGGCGGGCCTCGCGCTGGACGACGCTGGTGGAATGGTCGTGGCTGACGCAGGCAATCGCCGGCTTGTGCGGCTGGACTTCGCCGGGAACCCCATGGCTGTGTGGACACCCGAAGCCCTCGGAACGCCCGGCGCGGTCGCGTGGGACAGCGGGCGCTGGTTCGTCTGCGATGTCGCGGACGGTGGCGTCGTCGCCGTGGACGCCAGCGGCGTCACGGAGACCGTCATCGGCCGTGAGGACGTCCGCTCGCCGGGCGGAGTGGCTGTCGCGGAGGATATCCTCTACGTCACGGATCGAGCTGAGCACGACATCAAGCGCTACCGTATCGCGCGTAAGACGCCAGAGTAGCGCGCGGGCGTCAGCCATCGCGCGCGGCTTGGCGTATAATGGGCGTCGGCAACCCGGGGATGCACATGCGCGACGAAGCTCCGAAGACGTTCGTGCCGACCGACGGCGACCAAGACGCTGTCCGGGCGGAGTTCCTCGCGGCAGCGGAGCGGCTGCTGCCGCAGTTGACCGACGAGGAGTGGGACGCGCTCCAGCAGACCTTAACGGAGATGCGCCGTCGTCTACGTCGCTACCAATTCGATCAGAACATCGGGTATTTCTATTGATCCCAGGACATCGGCCCGTCGCGTGGAGTCGCTCAATCTGCCTTGCGGTGGTCGCGTCGCTAACTCTGGCCGCCGCCGCTTCGGAAGTGGCGGCCTCGTCGCCGACGGTCTTCGCCCACGTGCCCTTCCTGTCACCTGGCGAGTTAATCCCGCTCGTGGAAGGTGGGGCGCACGTGCGACACCTGTCCTCTGGTTGGGCGCTCCTGGAAGTGGCCGCCGACGCTCCCGCGCTGCCCAGTCGTAGCGTGGTGATCGCGCAGGCTCGGGCTGACTACCGCTACGCGTGGGTCAGCCTGCCCGCCGAGCTCGACCCCGGGGCGGAACTCCTATGGAGGTGGGGCGCCTTCGGCCTGGTCGGCATGCCCGAGGACATCGCTTGGCGCCTACCGAAGATCGGCTCGCCTCACCACTCCGTGCCGCTTGCGGACTACACGCGCGAGGCGTTGACAGACACGTGGCGCTTCTCGGCGCCGGCCATCTCACCCGACCGCGTGGCTGTCGCACGCCGCGCGAAGCAGTCGTTCGACGTAGCGCGCTGGACGGCTAACGTCGAGGCTCTGGCGGACAACGAGGGCCTACGTAGCCGCTTCGCCTTCCGCGTTCGCGACGTTGAGGTCTTCGACGGCTCGCCGCGGCCCGACGCCGCCGCGGACGTCGCTGGGGATGCTCTCATACGTGAGCTGCGATCCTACGGGTACGAGGCTGCCGCCGACCCCTTCTTGCACACGCGGTTTGCGACGCTGAACGAGAAGTTCGCCGACTTCCACATGCGCAATGTCGTCGCCGAGAAGCCGGGCTCGGGGCCGAACAGCCACAGGACGCTGATACTTACCGCGCACTACGACAGCATCGCTTCCCGCACCGACGGCTGGGAGGAGAAATGGCGCGACCTGCCGGCGCCCGGCGCCAACGACAACGCCACTGGCGTCGCCACGGTGTTGGAGGCGGCGCGCATCTTCCACGACATCGACTTTGACTTCACCGTGCGCTTCGTCCTGTTCTCCGGCGAGGAGCTGGGTCTGTTCGGCAGTCGCCACTACGCGCGCGCGGCGCGTGACGCTGGCGAGGACATCATCGGCGTTCTCAACATGGACATGATCGGACACGAGGCGGATGGCGCGCCGGACCTGCACGTCATTGCGAATCACCAGTCCGAGTGGCTGTTGCGGGAGGCCGAGGCGGTTGTGGCGCGGCTGGATACGCCGCTGGCCCTCTTCCCAGCCGTCAACCCAGACATCGTGTTCAGTGACCACGCCCCGTTCTGGGGGCAGGGGTACAGCGCGCTACTGTTTTCCGAGGAGGACGCGTTGGAGACGCCCGAGTTCTCTCCGGTGTACCACAGGAGCGAGGACACCCCAGAGCACATAAACGCGGCCTTCGCCGCGGAGACAGCCAGCGCGATCATCGCGGTCGCGGCAGCGGTCGCGCGACCGCTCACGGATGGCGTCACGGGCGGTCCTCCAGACGAGGAACCTGTTCGCGTTCTTGGGACGTCCGCCTTCCCCAATCCATTTGTCCCGGGAGTGGATCACCCCGTGAGCATTCAGTACCAACTTAGCAGGCCCGCCGACGTCCTCGTCGGCGTGTACGCCGTCAACGGTCGTCGCGTGTTCTCCGCCAGCTTCGAGGCGGGCGCGGTCGGCGGCGTCACCGGACTCAACGCGCCGGTAGTGTGGCGGGGCAGGGACCAGCGCGGGTCGCGCGTGGCGCCTGGCCTGTACATGGCGCACGTCGCGGCCACGGACGCGTCTGGCGCCGTGTCGCGGCGCACGTTCCGCGTTCTAGCGGCCGCCGATGAGTCGGTCCTCGAAGGCTTCCGCGGCCCCCTGTCCGCCGGCCCATAGAGGGAGCTACCGTGCGCGCCAACCGCCAGCGTTGCCACCCAGTCGCTGCTGTGACCGCCGCCGCCGGGCTCCTGACGCTCCTGACGACGGCCGCGTGGGGCGTGCCGCCGCACCCAAGGCTGTGGGAGTCGTCGCAGGCGGGGCGAGAGATGCACGCCAAGAACGCGCCCGACCCCATCCGCGGCAACCCCATGTTGCAGCCAGACGGCGTCGAGTACGTGCTTGTGCTACGCGTGGACTTCCCCGAGCCGGAGCCTGAGCCTGGAGAGGGGCGGGCGAAGCTCAGTCGGTGGCGCGGGCAGCGGCCCAAGGCGCAACTCGACCGATGGCTGTTTGCACCAGACTCGGCGTCACTCTCCTCCTATTACGCCGAGGCGTCGTACGGCGCGATGGACGTGCAGCCCGGCCCCGTGGGAGGAAGTCTGCCGAAGGAGGACCGCTGGTACCGCATGCCGGACGTGATGAACGTCTACGGGAAGGGCGCGACAACCAACGTCGCCGGCATGCGGAAACTCGTGCGCGACGCCTGCAACGCCGCCAACTCCGATGTCGACTTCGCCGACTACGATCGCGACGGCGACGGCGTCGTCGACCACCTAATCATCCTCCACGCGGGCAACGACCAGGCGGCGACGAACGTCGACGAGGACATCTGGTCCGTCCTGGTGCCCGACGTGTCGCGCTCATGGGATGGCGTCGAGGTCCAGGCGGCCATTCTCATAGGGGAGGAACCGGACTTCGAGTCGCCGCATCTGGGGGTCTGGTTCCACGAATTCTTGCACGACTTCGGCGCGCCCGAGTCATACGTGTCGGGCACGTTCACCGGCGAGAACGACACCAAATACGACCTGATGGGGCTCTACGGGCCGTACCAGGGCGGCGAGGACAGGGACGGCACGCAGCCCGCGCACATCAGCGGGTACCTCAAGTGGGACTTCGACGGCGACCCTGAGAACGGCCGGCATGGATGGGTCACGCCGGTAGAAATCGACGCGAACAGCATTGATCTGGCGATCCCGGCGTTTTCCAATCCCGGCGGGCTCCCGCCTCTCTTCAAGATCGACCTACCGGGCACCGGAGGGAAGCAGTTCTTCCTGCTCGAGAATCGGGAACGTGATGTCGGCGCCATGTTCGACACGGCGATCCCCGACGAAGGGCTGCTCATCTGGCACATTGACGAGAGTATCCCGCGCTCGAGCTTTACCGTGGCTGCGCGCATGTGGCTCGAGGATCCAGCCGACCCTCTGCATTGGGGAGTGCAGGCGGATACCACCGACGACGCCGCGTATTCCGCGGAGGACGGCCAGACGGCGTTCACCCCCTCGACCGAACCATCGTCGGAGACAACCGGTGGCGCCCCGACTGGCATCTCCCTGCTTGGCATCAGCGAGAGTGGGCATCCGATGACCGTGGACGTGTTCTTCGGCGACACGTACGAGCCGAACGACTCGCCCTCCGAGGCGTTCGTAGTGCAGCCGGGGCAGAAGTACGACTCGTTCATTTTCGACGCCGACGACGCCGTCGACTACTACCGCCTGGAACTGACCGCGGGTCAGCGCGTGCGCCTCACCCTCCGGCACGCCGTCGTCGATGACATCCGCGTCGCCCTCACCACGACCGACGGGCGCGAACTGACTAGCGGCGCCCGGGCGTTCGTCGATGACGTCCGCGAGACAGTCCTGCTGTACGAGTCGCGCGGGGCGGAGGACCTGCTCGTACGCGTGAATTCGCAGCGCGGACAGTACCCGATCGCGTACTCGGTAGACATCGCCGAGGAACCGGACGCGCCCATCGCGCCGCCACTCTTCGCCGGAGTGCTAGTCTATCCAAGCCCCGTGCGGCCAGGAGGCGATCTGTCCATAGGCGTGTCGTTTGAGGGGCCGGGTCTCGACTCGGTCAGCGCCGAGATGTTCACGGCTACGGGCGAGCTGATCTCGCGCGTCGAGGAGTTCGATATACGCACTGGCGACTGGACGTTCGCCGCGCAAGCTACGAACGCGGGCGGCCCGTTGACGCCAGGGGTGTACATCGTCATTGTCACCGCGCTGCGCGGCGACCAGGAAGCCAAACGGTTCGCGAAGTTCGCCGTAGAATGAGCCGCCAGCCCAACGACACCATCACCGCCATTCCCGGGATACGCGTGGGGCACGCGACGGACGCCCGCGCACGCACCGGATGCACCGTGCTGCTGTGCGAGGCGGGAGCCGTCGCCGGGGTGGACGTGCGGGGGTCGGCTCCCGGCACGCGCGAGACCGACGCCATCCGCCCAGGACGTCTCGTTCGCGAGGCGCACGGCGTTCTGCTCACAGGTGGCAGCGCCTTCGGCCTGGACGCGGCGGGCGGCGTCATGCAGCACCTCGAGGCGCGTGGCGTTGGCTTCCACGTCGGCGCCGCGCGCGTGCCTATCGTCCCAGCCGCGGTGATCTACGATCTGGGCGTCGGCGATGGGTCGGTGCGACCGGACGTCGCGATGGGGCTAGCCGCCTGTAGCGACGCCAGCGACGCGCCCGTCGCCATGGGCGTGATAGGTGTCGGGTGTGGAGCAACCGTCGGCAAGGCTCGCGGCTGCGTGCCGTCTGAGGGCGGGGTCGGGTCGGCCTGTCTCATCGACGAAGCCACGGGCGTGATGGTCGGCGCGCTCGTGGCTGTCAACGCGGTCGGGAACGTCGTCGCGGAGGACGGGACGGTCCTCGCAGGCGCCAGGGACGCGGCCTCGGGCGCGTACGTCGATGTCGCGGCCCGCATGGTCGAGGCGCACGAGGGAGCCAACACCACCATCGCCATCGTCGCGACCAACGCCACCCTCACGCCCGAGGAGGCGTCCCGCGTCGCGTCCACCGCACACGAAGGACTGGCGCGGCGCGTAAAGCCGGCGCACACGCGGTACGACGGTGACACCGTGTTCGCCCTGGCGACGGGCTCCGTCGTGGGTGACGCCAACCACGTGGCCTCGCTCGCGGCGGAAGCTCTCGCCGACGCGATCGTACGCGCGGTTTCTCGCTGACCGCGCCAGTTTGGCTCCCCGTCGCGCGTGATATAGAATGCCGTCGCGCGCCGCCCTCGCCCCACACCCCTGCCGCCGTCGGAAGGACCACCTTGGCTGATCTCAGCGACCCGACAGCGGGAGACGGAGTACCGACGCCTCCAGACGCCCGACCGGACACCGCGCCAGGAGCCGCCGCGGGAGCCCCGCAGGATCCGCCCATCGCGCGCGAGATCGGCGCCGTCGTCGCATTGCTGTTGAGCGCGGTGTGGCTTGCGTTCGCGCTGGCGCCGCGCGCGGAGGACGCGCAGATCCCCGCGCTCATCCACCCGCTGGTCGCCGCGGGGCTGTTCTTCTTCCTCTTCCCGTTCAGGCGACGTGTGGCTTGCGCGCGCGGCGTGGTGGTGGCTCTTGGCGCGCTTGCCGTGTGGCTCGCGGCGCGGATGACGCTCGTGTGGGCGCCGTTCCTAGCCGCCTTCGTGCTCACGTACCTACTCCGCTTCCTGTCGCAGGAGCTACAGACGCTTCGTCTACCGCGTGGGCACGTCGTCCATATGTCGAGCCGGACGGCGAACTACGTCATTCTTGGGGGCATCATCGGGTTCCTCGCGCTGAGCGTGTTCGTGATCGTCCCGGGCTTCGTCGCTCAGGTAGTTCACCTCGTTGACGGCGCTCGCGAGGCCTACGTGCGCGGGCTGCTGTACCAGTCGACCGACATGCCACTGCCAGAACTCACGGCGCGCGTGGCAGACGGCAGCCGGCCGCTCCTGGCCGGGACCGTAGATCTGGGCGTCGACGGGATGCTCGAAACAGGCGCGGAGATCGCACCGAGCGACGTCGCCGCCATGCGTGCCGCAGGGGTCGGGAGCGCGCCGGTCCAGCGCACGGCGTACCTCGTGGCAATGTATGAGAACGCCACCTGGCTCCGGGACTTCATTGAGGGCGGGCTGGAATCCGGCGGCATCACGAAGCAGGTCATCGAGGACGGCAAGACCAAGCTGCTAGAGTGGGTCGCGAAGCTCGGGGGTCTGTTCACGGCGTTGTTAGCCGGATCCGGGCAGCTACTTTCCGGCGCGGTGGGTTTCCTGGCGACGACGGTATTCACGCTCATTGTCCTGAGCTACCTGCTGAAGTCGTACGACAACTACCTCAGCGCCGGCTTGATGCTGTTCCCCGTGACCTCGTGGGAGCGGGTGCAGCACGTGGCCCGCGGCGTCGATCAGAGCCTGCAGGCGTTCCTCCGGGGCCAAGCGCTCATCATCCTCGCCATTGCGTTGCTCTCGGCCGCCGCCTACGGGCTGTGTGGAATCCCGTTCGCGCTGTTAATGGGCGTGATCGGAGGGCTGCTGAACACGATCCCTAACGTCGGGCCGGCGCTGGCGGGCATCGTGGCCGCGGGAGCTCTACTCGTGGGCGCTGTCACGGGTACGCAACCGGACATCCTGCTGTTCATTGAGGCGCCCGGCCTCCGGGGTTTCCTGGTGCGCGCGGCGCTGATACCGGTCGCGATATTCACCGTGCAATCCGTGGACAACGCGTTCATATCACCACGGGTGATGAGCCGCGCGGTGAGCATCGACCCTCTCATGATTCTTGGGTCTGTGCTGCTTGGCGGCAGTGTCTTCGGGTTCTGGGGCATCATGCTCGCTATCCCAGGCCTCGTGGTTGCCAAGTCGGTGTGGGAGAACTGGGACGATCCGGCGCCGTCAATGACGGAGTCGCACCCCCCATCGGCGCACGCGAATGACCCAACGTCGGCCAGCCTCGAAGACCTCTTCTGATCCCGCGCGGCGGAGGCCTGCTTAGCCTCGACGCCACGTCACGTGGGCAAGTGCCACGCGCGCCGCCACGAGACCGACGCCGACGCACGCCCACGCAGCCGCTTGCGCGGAAGGGGATCCGAGTCGCACGCCGTAGTCCGCGTAGGGCAGCGTCCCGTACAGCGCGGGCGTCCAGAAGATGTTCTGCCTACCCAGAGCTGCCAATACCGCGCTGGCGGGGTTCACGCGCACGGCCCGCTCCAGGACGGCGCGTCCAGGCTCCACGATGCCGGGCGCCCACAGGAACGCAGTCGTGGGAACGATCCACGCGACAGCTCCGTACGCCACGGTCAGCCTTGTCGCGCGCACTGCCCACTCGATCCACACCCCCAAGCCTAAGGCCGCAAACATCGGCCCGAT
>CAYYPK010000060.1:0-32382 GCA_964473525.1 uncultured bacterium | reverse complement strand
AGGATGCCAGTGACGTGAGAAGGCCGTTTACACCGAATCCTTGACACCCTCCGCGTGGCGGCCCCACGTGCTCCCGCCATCGCCTACCTGTCCGTCGAGAGCGCGTGCGTTAGGAACAGGATGTCGGGCTCGTCGACGACACCAGCTTCCGCCATCACCTCCTCGAGCTCCGGCGCCCCTGTGAACTCGCGCGCCGCGTCGATGCTCTCCCATCCAAGCATGACGAGCACATCGTCTCGCTCGTACGGATGCGCCAACACAAACCCGCCGAGTGAGCCGCCCTCAGCTCGCATGTGCGCGTGCTCGCGGAAGTGCCCAACCCAGCGCTCGAGGTTCTCCACCTTGTGACGGACGAGGACGTTGAAGTCCGACGGGCCGCCAATGTCCACGCCTTCCCTGTCGACGGCGGGCCAGACCTGCTCGGTGTTGAAGACCCAGACGTCCGGTTCGCCGACGACGCTGGCTTCGGCCATCGCGTCGCGTAGCGCTTCGGACGCGCCGAACGCCAGAGCGGGCTCCATCCGCCTCCACTGCACGGCCACAACGATGTCGTTGGGGTTGTCCGCGCTGCGGTAGACGTGCGACCCCAGCGACCCGTACTCGGCGCGCAGGCGCCCGTGCGCGCGGTACACCTCGACCCAGTGTTCGAAGTTCTCCACCTGATGTCGCGCGATCATCACCGCCCCCGGGCGGTCGGGACGGCCTTCGCGGCGCATCTCACGCTCGCCACCCTCGCGACGGAACTCGCGCTCCTCGTGCATTTCGCGCTCTTCGCGCTCTTCGCGCCTTTCTCTGGGACCATCGACCGCGCGCACTTCGCTCACAAGCGGCGAGTGATGCCAGTGGAGCAGTTTCCACGCGCCGTCGTGTTGCGCCCACACCGCGCTCGCCCGCCACGTGCCTTGCATCGTCGGAGCGCCGGGCACGGCGATCGTGCCCTTCAGATACCCCGTCACCACGGCGACATCGCCGAGCAGTTCGATGGAGCCGGGTAACGACTGCAGGTTCACGTCGTAACCGGCCTCGACCAGTTCTGCGAACTGGCGCGGGTCAACGGCGCCGAGGATCCCGCCGGAGAAGTCGTAACCCGTCGCCTCGGGGTGGAAGTAACTGAACGCCGCGTCGATCCTGTTGCCGTTCCAGCTCTCCATCAAGCCGGCTTCAGCTTCTCTGACAGAGTTGACCCCTTCATCGGACCAGGCGCCACCGGCGCAAAGCACGGCGACCGCGGCGAGCGCCGCCGTCATCACCAAGCGTTTCATCTCGTCGTCTCCTTCTGCTTCAGGCGGGAACCACACACCAATGCGTCAGCATATTCACGCGCGCAGCCGCCATCCGCAAGCCCGCCACGCGCCTCGGGGCGCCTCGAAGCGCGCTACGGGTGATATTGCGTGCGCCATCCGCTAGAATGCATGGACCGACTCCGCAGTGCGTACACAGGGAGGCATCCGTGGCCGGACAGCTCGTTGACAGACTCTACGGCAAGGAATGGGGAGGGCTGCCCGCCTTCGTCCCGGAGGACGGCGTCGTCATTCGAGAGCCAGAAGGTACCGGGTCGGGCTATTGGGTAGGCGCTCCGACGGTATATCGCGATGCCGCTGACGGCCACTACTACATGGCGTACCGCATCCGCCGGCCGCGACCGGATCGCGGGGTCGAGAATCGCATCGCCGTGAGCGACGACGGCGTCGTGTTCGACGACATCTACACGCTGCACAAGGATGCCCTCGACAGCGAGTCCATCGAGCGCTGCTGCGTATACCGCACGGACGACGGGCAGTTCCACTACGTCATCAGCTACGTCGATCCCGCCGACCGCAAGTGGCGCACGGACGTCATTACCAGCGCCGATCCGGCATCCTTCGACCCGTCGTCGGCGCGGCCGGTGCTGAGCGCCTATGACATCCGCGGCGAGGGCGTCAAGGATCCCAACGTCTACCGCATCGGCGGGCAGTACATGATGCTGCTGAGCTACGCGCCTAGCCCCAAGCGCAGCACGGTGGGTGGCGACATGCACGGCACCGGGGATGTCTACAACACGGGCATGACGAAGTCCCACAGCGGCCTCGCCACGAGTGGCGACGGCTACGACTGGACGTGGGAGGGCGACATCCTCTCGCCACCGGACGATGGCTGGGACCAATACGCCGCCAGACTCGGCGCGATCGCGTGGACGCCACCGGTTTTCACGGGCCTCTACGACGGATCCCGCGACGTCAGCGAGAACTACGAGGAACGATGTGGCCTCGCCACGAGCGCCGACCTGCGGACGTGGAGCCGTGTGACAATCGGCGCCCCGTGGGTGCAGTCACCTCACGGCGCCGGCTCGGTGCGCTATGTCGACGTGCTACCCGACGGCTCCGACTGGCTGTATTACTACGAGATGGTGCGGGCGGACGGCTCGCACGACCTGCGCGTTCAGCGTATCCCTCGCTAGCTCGACGGCATCCTCCGCGCAGCGGCTCCGCGCGCAAAGTGAGAACGGACCCAAGGAAGACATGGCGATCCTGAAGGTGGCGAACATGGGCAACCCTGTGCTGCGGCAGGAAGCAGAGCCGGTGTCGAGCCGCGACCTGAAGTCACTACCCGTGCAGCAGTTCATCGACGACATGCTCGACACGCTGCACGAATACCACGGCGTCGGGCTCGCCGCCCCGCAGGTGCACAGCGGCCGGCGCATCATCCTCGTCGACCGCAGCGCGGGCGAGGATCCCGCGGAAGGCATGCTGACGCTGGTCAACCCTGTCATCACGGCGGCGTCCGAGGAGACCGAGGAGGACTGGGAAGGCTGTCTCAGCATCCCGGACATACGCGGTCGGGTGTCGCGCGCCTCCCAGGTCGTCGTAGAGTCGAAGGACCGCAAGGGCCACGACCAACGGCTGACCGTGACAGGCTTCACCGCGCGCATCATGCAGCACGAGATCGACCACCTGGACGGCATCCTGTTCCTCGACCGCATGGCGGACATGCAGTCCCTGACCTTCCTCCCGGAATACGGCCGCTACTGGGCGGAACGCTCCGACTGACGTTAGGAGACCGACGGTGGCGCAGTACCTCTTCAGACACGGGGCGTCCGTGCCCCTCGCCCCAGGCCCCGCCGAGGATGACATGCTCGCCGCCGTGACTGGCAGCGGCGTGCCACACGTCGAGGTGACCTACCGCCCACCATGTGACGAAGTCGCGTGGCAGGCAAAGCTGCGCGCGACGCTGGATGACGCTGGCGTCAACATCAACAGCGTCCACGCCCCGTTCGGATCGACCGTCGACCTTTCCTCGGAGGACGCGTCCGTCCGAGAGACGGGAGCCGCTGCCGTCGAGGCGTCCATCAGCTATGCAGCAGCCATCGGCGCCGACATCGTAGTTGTGCACGGCAGCATGGAGCCCATCGTCCCAGCCGACAGGGACAAGCGGGAAGCGTTCGCGCGCGACAGCCTGGCATCGCTGTGCGCTTCCGCGGGCGACGCCGGCGTACGCATCGCCGTCGAGTTGCTGCCGCGCACGTGCCTCGGGAACACGACCGACGGGCTGTGGAGGCTGCTCGAAGGCATCCCGTCCGACCAGGCGGGTTTCTGCCTCGACACGAACCACCTCACGCCGCCGTGGATGTCCGCGGTGCGCGATGGCTCCGACGCGGAGCGCGCGTTGTTGGGCAACCTGGGCGGCGTGCTTGCCTACCCGTCCATGCTGCCCGGTGTCGTGCGCGAACTGGCGGGACGCCTCATCACACTGCACGTGTCCGACTACAACGGCATCGACGAGCGCCACTGGCTGCCGTTGCGCGGGGTCGTCGACTGGCCCGCCTTCATGAACGCCCTTGCCGACGTCGGGTTCGATGGCGCCTTCGTCTATGAAACGCGCTTTACCCCTGAAGGCCTGGCCGACCAGCTTGCCGAGGCCAGCTCCAACTATGACTCGATACTCGACCTCGCCCGCGCGGCTGCGGCCTGACACCTTGGAGAACCCGTCATGTATCGCGTAGGAGTCATCGGTCTTGGCGCCATTGCGGCGCGCTACTCGAAGCCCAGCGACGACTACCCCTACTGCCACGTCGGAGGCATCCGTCATAGCGACACCACGCAGTTGGTCGCCGTCGCCGATATGTCGAAGGAGCGGCGGGATGAGTTCGCGGAGGCGTGGGGACCAGCCTTCCCGGACGGATCCATCAACTACTACGAGACCGACGTCGAGATGCTGGAGAACGAGGATCTGGACATCGTCGCTGTCTGCGTCCGGGGTCCACACCACTTCGCCGTAATGCAGAACGTGCTGAAGGCGGACATCAAGGCGATCTTCCTCGAGAAGCCGGCAGGCTGCTCCCTCGCGGAAACCGACGAGATGGCGCGCCAGGCGGACGCGCGCGGCATCCCGGTCGTCGTAGACTACACCCGTCACTGGTCGCCGACGCTGCTGCGCCTACAGGACATGGTGAAGGATGGGCTCGTCGGTGAGGTACAGTCGGTGATCGGCTACTGTGGCGGAGGCGTCCTGTCGTTCTCCATCCACAACACGGACATGATCTGTCAGTTCGCGGGCTACGATCCGGTCGCGGTGTCGGCGTCCATCGAGGGCGGCGGCGATGTTCCCGACGGCTACGAGCCGGAGCCCGCGCCGGTGGCGTCGACGATCGCCTTTGGCAGCGGCGTCCAGGGCTTCCACGTTGGGCGCCACGGGAAGACGCCGTCCTTCGCGGTCGATGTGCTGGGCAGCGAGGGTAGCCTACGCGCCGGGTTCTACCTGCAACCCACGCTGCGCAATGCCGACGGAGCGGTCGTCGACAACGCGACGTTGGGATTGCCAGCGAACGTGGGTCCGTTCAAGATCGCGTACGAACAGATCACCGCGCATCTCGACGGCGGGCCCCCGCCCCACTGCTCGGGCTCGGACTGGGTAGCGGTCAACGAGATCGGCTTCGCCACGATAGAGAGCGGCATCACTGGGCAGCGGATAGACCTGCCCTGCGTCAACCGCGAGCGCATGATCTTCGCGAACGGCTAACGAGGGCCGTCCGCGGCATCTCCGAGTTCCTTACCCTAGCAGGGCAGGGCCAGGATGGGGTCGGTAGAGTCGCGCGCAGGCCGGACATGGCGAGCCGCTAGCCTCTGTGCAGGCCGCGCAGGTCGATGCGACCGTCGACGTCGTCTGACACAGCGTTCGTCCAGGCTACGTCGGCCTCGGAGCTAAGGCTCATCAACGCGCAGTCTACCAGCGGATTCGACAACGCGTAGTTCAGCAGGAAGGCATCAAGGTCGACGTCGGCGAGTTCCTTCGGGAAACTCCGACGCAAGAGCCGCGGGAAGACTCCGCTGGTCGTGGAACGCATGAGGACGACGCCCATCTCCTGAGCGTCGGCGGCCGGAATCAGCCCGGTGTCGCCGAACATGTCGTGCGTGCTCTGGTACATCAGGTTGTAGTGGAGCTGCACCATGTCGAACCCCCCGGAAGCCACGAGGCGCTCCGCGCCGCCGGACGGGCCGTCCGTCGAGAATCCGAGGTACCGCACCTTCCCCGCGTCGCGCAACGCCCGGTAGGCGTCCAAGCCCCCGCCGTCCAGGATCGCGGACGCGTCGTCGTCCGGTATGTACCCGCCGTGAAACTGCAGCACGTCGATGACGTCGACGCCGAGTCGGCGCAGGCTGCCATCCACCTCGCCCGGTATCTCGTCGGGGTCGCGCGACTTCGTCTTCGTCGCGATGACGAGCCCGTCACGTCTGCTCTTGATCGCCTGTCCTATGGCTGTCTCGCTGAGTCCGCCGCCGTACGAGGCTGCCGTGTCGATGTAGTTGATCCCAGCGTCGAAGGCGCCGTGGAGCATGCGGACGATGGCGTCCACGTCGGCTCCCGGGCGCACACGTCCGCCGCCGTAGCCCACCTCCGAAACCTTGATACCTGTCGCGCCGAGCGTGCGGTACCTCACTCCGAGCCTCCTCGCCGCGCTCCACGACCGCGCGGCATCGCGTGTATCGACCGTCCCAGGTACGCTTCGGCGCTTTCCATCAGCGTCTCGGCCAGCGTTGGATGCGGGTGCACCACGGCCGCCAGCTCGGACACTGTCATGCCTGCGCGGAGCGCGACACACGCTTCCGCGATGAGCTCCCCCGCGCCGACGCCCGCCATACCGACGCCCAGAATGCGCTCCGTCTCTGGGTCTACGATGAGCTTAGTGACGCCGTCCGGCCGGTCGGCGGTAAGCGCTCGACCGGAGCCGCCCCACATGAACTTGGACGTCCCGACCTCAAGGCCGTTCGCCTGCGCTTCCCGCTCCGTGAGCCCAACCCACGCCATCTCCGGGTCCGTGAAGACCACGGCAGGAATGGCGGACGGCTCGCCCGAGGCCTCCTCGTTGCATATGGCTTCCACTGCGCGCGTCGCGTCCGCCGTAGCCTTGTGGGCAAGGAGTGTCCCGCCGGCGCAATCGCCGATGGCGAGTATCGCCGGGTCCGACGTCCGCTGTTGACCGTCCACGGCGGCGAATCCCTCGTCGTCGAGGCCTACCCGCGTGTTCTCGATGCCCAGATCCTCGGTGTTGGGCCGTCGCCCGACGGCGATGAGGACGCGGTCGACCTCCTCCGCGACCTGCGAGCCGTCCTCCGTCTCGATGTCCGCCCGGATGCGCTCTCCTGCGGTATCGAGACCCAACACCTTGCACCCGACGCGCATGCCGGCGAACGACTTCCGCGCCGACCGCTCAACGTACCGCCGCAGGTCGGCGTCGGCGGTCGGCAGGATGGACGGCAGCGCCTCGACAACGACGACGCGCGAGCCGAGCGCGGCGTACACGGCGCCGAGCTCCATGCCGATATAGCCCGCGCCTATCACGAGTAGATCGTCTGGGATGTCCGGGATCTCCAGCGCGCGAGCGGACGTCATTACGCGGGGGTCGTCCACGTCCAACGCGCTCGGAATCACCGGTCGCGAGCCCGTCGCGAGGATGGCGTGCTCGTACTCAATCCAGGTTGGCCCCGAGCTCCGGTCGATGCGGACGGCGTTGGAGGTCTCGAACGACGCTCGTCCGCGCATCAGCTCCACGCCGCGCGCCTTGGCGATGGCGCGCACGCCCTTTGCAAGCTTCTCGGAGACTCCGTCCTTCCACTCACGCAGTTCGTCGAGGTCCACGCGAGGCGCATCGAAGTGGATGCCGTGAGTTGCTGCCGTGGCGGCTTCCTTGATGAGTTTGGTGGCGTGGATGAGTGCCTTCGAGGGTATGCACCCGCGGTTCAGGCAGACGCCCCCAAGCCTTTCCTCTCGGTCGATGAGGACGACGCTCTTGCCGGCGTCCGCAGCGCGAAAGGCCGCGGCGTACCCGCCCGGGCCTCCCCCGATCACCACGATGTCCGCGGTACTCGTCTCCATATCGCTAGGCGTCCTTTAGCCACGTGTCGAACCACGAGAACGCCTCGTCCTGCATCTCGAGGTCGAACTTGTGCGGCCCGGGGTAGAACGTGGCGCGGTACTTGTCGCCGGCGCCCGCCATGTCGTACGCCTCGCGCAGCATGGCGTCCGCTCGCTCCATTTCGGGCATCGTAAAAAGCTGATCTTCGATGTCGTTCTGCACGAGCGTCGGCATCGGCATCCGCATGCCCAGGATCTCGGGGTAGTCGAGATACCTCGGCAGAAGCGGCACGTAGCACATCCACGTGTGCGTGTACACCTTGTTGAGCAGGTAGTCACGCCACGTCGTCATCATGCCCACGCAGACGGCTGCCTTGATGCGGTCGTCCGCGCCACCCAGGAAGACAGTGCGAAGCCCGCCACCGGACAAGCCGCCGCAACCGATGCGGTCGGCGTCGATGTCGTCGCGCGCGCACAGTACGTCCAACGCCGCCTGGTCGTCGGCGAGGAACACCCCGGGCCAGGTTGTGCCGGCGCAGAACAGCGACTTGGACATGGTGTCTTCCTGTTCGCCCGACCACCTGTTGTAAGCCTCGACGTTCTCCATCGCCTCGGGCGACTCGTCGTCCAGGCCGCCCCGCAACCGCTCCGAGACGTCGGCGAGGAGGACGCGCCGGCTGGCGAACGTGAACGTGTCGTGCACGAGCACGCCGTATCCCCGCTTTGCGAGCTGGTTCGCCCACGGCACATCGCCGTAGTAGTCGCGCTGGTGCTGCTGCATCATCGGGTGCATGTCGTCGGAAACGCGGGTGATCTTGCGCCGACCGAAGTACTTGCACCCGCCGTGGTCATGGAGCCCCACCACGCCAGGCAGCGGCGCGGTGGCGTCGGCCGGCTTGAGGAAATACGCCTTGGTCTCGGGGCCATAAGGGAGCGACCACGACAGCTCCTCGACGCTCAGCCCGTCGTATTCCCAGCTTCCAAGCGTCGTTACGCGAGGTGTGGAGCCGCGCTCAGGTTGCGCCACGAGTTCGCAGAACTTCGCGCGCGCGGCTTTGCGCCAGGCGTCCACGTCGCCCCATTCGCCGGTGCGGAACGACAGCTCCGCGGGACCATCGCCAACGAGCGACGCAGCCCACGGCCCGTACGCCCCGATCATGTTCAGCGACATGGCTCCCCCGCTGGTCGTTTCCCAGTCGTCGTCGCGCGTCGCGACCGTATCTCACGAAGCCGATGGACACAAGCGGGAACCGTGGCCATCGCAGGCGATACCCTTGACAGGTCGCGGTTTGCCGGCCCAATATAGACGTAGTAACCGAGGTCAACGCGAAGGCACGGAGGGCGCCGTTTCCATGATCCAGGTAACAGACCACGCAGCGACGAAGGTCTCCGAGCTTATCGACGCCGAAGGCTATGACGGCTACGGCCTGCGCGTGCAGGTAGTGGGCGGCGGATGCAGTGGCATGCAGTATCGCCTAGGCTTTGACGAGCCGCGCGACGACGACAAGGTTATCGAGAAGAACGGGCTCAGCGTCTTCGTCGACCTGAAGAGCGCGCTCTATCTCGCCGGTAGCACGGTCGATTACGTCGAGGGCCTGATGGGCGCCGGCTTCAAGATCGACAACCCCAACGTGCGGTCGCAGTGCGGCTGCGGCAACTCGTTTGCCGTCTAGACCACGAGCGTGACGAGCATTGGACAGTTTCAGGGGGCGGCCGCCGAGTTGGCGTGTCGCCCTTCTCTATGCGCGGGCGGCTCGGTGAGTCTTCGCCCAGCGCGTTCAGCAGACGATATCCTGTGGGGAGCCGATGCCGATCTTTCAGCGTAAGCCCAAGCAAGACGCCGCCAAGGCCGACGGGTCCGGCGTGACCGAGGCCGCCATCCTGAAGGCGCTAAGCACCGTCGACGATCCAGACCTGCACCGCGATCTCGTGTCCCTCAACATGATCAAGGACGTTGAGGTCGAGGGATCGACCGCGCGGTTCACCGTGCAACTCACGACGCCCGCGTGCCCGATGCGCGAGCAGATCCAGGCGGACTGTGAAGCCGCCGTGAAGGCGGTCGAGGGCGTCGAGAAGGTCGAGATCACCATGGGCGCGGACACCGCCCGCGACCAGAAGCTCGGTGCGCAGGAGATGCTCCCGGGCGTGCGGAATACGATCGCCGTCGCCAGCGGCAAGGGAGGCGTCGGCAAGTCCACCGTCGCCGTCAACCTGGCGGTAGCCCTGGCCGAGGAGGGCGCCTCCGTTGGACTGCTCGACGCCGACATCTACGGACCATCCATCCCCATCATGCTGGGCGTGGACGAGCAGCCCGAAGTGTCGCCAGACCGCAAGATGCTGCCCCTCGAGAGCTGCGGCGTGAAGCTCATGTCCATCGGGTTCCTACTGCCTGACAAGGACACCGCGATGGTGTGGCGCGGGCCCATGGTGCACAGCGCGCTGCGTAACTTCCTCGCGGACACCGCGTGGGGCGAGTTGGACTACCTCGTCGTGGACATGCCTCCCGGCACGGGAGACGCGCATCTGACGCTCACGCAGAGCATTCCACTGACCGGCGCGGTCATCGTGACGACGCCGCAGGAAGTGGCGCTGGAGGACGCGCGCAAGGCGGTCACGCTCTTCGAAAAGACGAGCACCCCCATACTCGGCATCGTCGAGAACATGAGCTACTTCATCGCGCCGGACACCGGCAAGCGGTACGACATCTTCCGCGCGGGTGGCGGGCGAGCCGCCGCGGAGAAGCTGAGCGTTCCGCTCATCGGTGAGATCCCCATCGATATGACTATTTGCGAGGGTGGCGACGCTGGCGTGCCCGCGGCGTCGAGCCTGAGCTCATCGCCCCAACGCGAGGCGTTTGTAGCCGCGAGTCGAGAGGTCGCGAAGATTGTCTCGGTGCAGAATCTGTCGGCGGCCCCCGGCCCGGTCATCGAGAGCAACTGACGCGGCGCGATTCGGCGTCGGTGACACGTCGCGGCGCCGGCCTTATCATGGCCGACCGCGCGGCGAGGCAGCGCGCGAGGCTCCGAGGAGCGACCCGTGCACACCGCAGACGTCCCGAGAGCAGACCTCTCGACCGCCCAACTCGCGGCGGACCTGACGCCCATCGTGGGCGCCGACTACGTCCTCACCGACGACGGCTCGCTCATGACGTACGAGTGCGACGGCGCCACGCTCTTCAAGGCGACGCCGCACGTAGTCGTGCTGCCCGAGACGACGCAGCAGGTCGCCGAGGTCGTCAAGTACGCTAACCGGGTCGGCGCGCCCTTCACCGCGCGTGGCGCCGGGACAGGACTGAGCGGCGGCGCGATGGCGCTGGCTGGCGGCATCATCATCGGCCTCAACCGCATGAATCGCATTCTCGAAATCGACATCGAGAATCAACGCGCCGTCGTCGAGCCGGGCGTCGTGAACCTCTGGATCACCGACGCCGCGACACCCCACGGATACCACTACGCGCCCGACCCCTCCAGCCAGAAGGCGTGCACCATCGGTGGCAACGTCGCGGAGAATTCCGGCGGCCCGCACACGCTCAAATACGGCGTCACGGTGAACCACATCACCGGCATGGAGTGGGTCTTGCCCAGCGGCGAGATAATCCAACTCGGCAGCAAGGCGGGCGATGGCGTCGGCTATGACATCCGCGGACTCGTGATCGGGTCGGAGGGCACACTCGGGATCGCGACGAAGATCATCGTCAAACTCACGCCCAACCCGCCGGCGTACAAGACGATGCTCGCGGTCTTCGGGTCCATGGACGACGCGTCCACGGCCGTATCCGAGATCATCGGCGCGGGCATGATTCCCTCGTCGCTAGAAGTCATGGACCGCCTTATAATCGACGCGGTCGAGGCTGCGTTCCACTTCGGTTTCCCCGAGGACGCGCAGGCGGTGCTCATCGTCGAGCTGGACGGCGTCGAGGCGGGGATGGAGGCGCAGTCGGAAGCCATCGTCGCCATCTGCAACGCCAACAACGCCGCGGACGTGCAGGTCGCCGCGACCGAGGAGGAGCGCACGCTCCTGTGGAAGTCGCGCAAGCAGGCGTTCGGAGCGTTAGGGCGCATCTCCAAGAGCTACCTGACGCAGGACGGCGTCGTGCCGCGCACGCGGCTCCCCGAGGTCCTGCGAACCGTCGCAGAGGTAAGCGAGAAGCACGACATCCGCATCGCGAACGTGTTCCACGCCGGCGACGGCAACATACACCCGATACTGCTGTTCGACGAGTCCGACGACGAGCAGACCGCGCGCGTGATGGCTGCCAGCGGCGAGATTCTCACGAAGTGCGTCGAGGTTGGCGGCACGATCACCGGCGAGCACGGGATCGGTATCGAGAAGCTGCAGTTCATGGAACTGCTATTCACGCCCGCCGATCTGCGCATCATGCGAGATGTCCGCTCCCTCTTCGACCCGACTGGCCTCTGCAACCCCGGCAAGATCTTCCCAGAAGTCGGGAAGGCGGCCGTCGATGGGTGAGCTCTCTGACCGCTTAGAGCCGCTCTTCGCATCGGCGTTGGGGGAAGACGCCGTGGCCGTGGACGCCAACGGTGCGCCGGCCCTGGGAGTCGCCGAAGCCGTCGTCCGCGTGACGCCAGCCAACGTCGAGCAGGTGTGCGATGCCCTGCGCGTCGCGGTCGAGAACGACATCGTCGTCGTGCCCACGGGCTCCGGAGGCTCTCTCGCGTTGGGGAATCTCCCCTATGACGACATCGTGCTGCTATCGACGGCCAAGCTGGATCAGACCATCGACTATGAGCCGCGCGACCTTACCGCGATCTGGCAAGCGGGCAAGTCGTTGGTTGCTGTTCAGGAGGAGACCGGCGCCGAGGGTCAGGTGTTGGCTCTCGACCCTCCCAACCCCTCGGCCACGATCGGCGGGCTCGTCGCCACGAACGGCAGCGGGCCGCTACGGCACGTCTACGGAACGCCGCGCGACCTGTGCCTCGGTACGCGAGTGGCGCTGTCCGACGGCTCCATCATCAAGTGCGGCGGCCGAGTCGTGAAGAACGTCGCTGGCTACGACACGACCCGGCTGTACGTGGGCTCGATGGGCACGCTTGGCGTGGTTGTGGACGCGTCGTTCCGCCTGCACCCGGCGCCTGACAGCACATCCGTAGTCATAGGCGTGGCCGGCGACTGGATCGCGGTCGGAGAGTTGGCCTCGCGCGTCGTCGCAGCCCCGGTGGAGCCGCGGTTCGTAGAGCTCCTCGACCTGGCCGACCCGCTGTGGGCAGCCGAGGGAACGGCTGAGTTTGCGCCGGCGGTCGTCGTCGGTTTTGGGGGCTCCGCCGAACAGGCGAAGTACCAGACCGACTACGTCCGCAAGACACTCGACTCCGGTGGCGCGACAGAAGTGCGCGCCGAGGACTCGGACGACGTCTGGCGAAGCATGTTCGCCGAGGCGCTGCGAGACGCGGCAGAGCAGGGCAAGGCGGTCGTCCGTATCACGGGTATCATCACCGCGGTGCTGCCCGCCATGCGAGCCGTCAGCAATCTTGCCGACACGCGCGGGGTGGACGTACAATGGCTCTGCCACTACACAAGTGGCGTCGTCTACGCGATCCTGTCGTGTCCCTCGCCGTCGACTATCGCCGATGTTCTTGGGCGCGTGCGGCGGGAGACAGCCAAGGTAGGATCGAGCGCGGTGATTGAGTCCGCGCCGGTGGACGTGCGGCGGCAGGTGGACGTGTGGGGGCCGCCCGACGCGCCCCTCGAACTGATGCGACAACTGAAGCGGCGATTGGACCCCACGGGCACGCTGAACCGTGGCCGCTTCATCCGAGGGTTGGACGGCTAGTGCACGGCGGCGTAGGTGATACTCAGAGACGATCCGCGAGACCCCACGAAGTCCCTTCCCCTCGCAGGGGAAGGTTAGGATGGGGTCGGAGGGGCGCCACCGGGTCTTGCGTGTCGAGCGATTGGCGGCGCCCCGGGAACTGACAACGGCCACAATGGGAGGCCTCGCGTAGGATGCCCAAATCCGGCAACCTCGACTTCCTCACGACGAAGGTGGACGCCTTCATCAACTGGAGCCGCAGCAACTCGCTGTGGCCGATGCCCTTTGGCACGGCGTGTTGCGCCATCGAGATGATGGCGACCCTCGCCACGAAATACGACATGGCGCGCTTCGGCTCGGAGGCCATCCGCTTCACGCCCCGGCAGTGCGATCTTCTCATCGTCTCCGGTCGCATCTCCATCAAGATGATGCCCGTGCTGAAGCGCATCTACGACCAGATGCCGCAGCCCAAATGGGTCATCTCCATGGGCGCCTGCGCGTCCACGGGCGGGGTTTTCGATACCTACACCCTCGTGCAAGGCGTCGACCAGTTCTTGCCGGTAGACGTGTACATCCCCGGCTGTCCGCCGCGGCCCGAGGATCTCATCGACGCGGTTCGCTACGTGCAGCAGTTGATCCAGGATGGGCGCGAGCCTCGGTCGGCGCGCGTCGAGCCGATGTACGTCGACAAGACGCACAACGTGCCGCCACTGTCGTCCACGGCCGCGCTGCGTTGATAGGACGAGTAGCCACGCGCATTCCTCACTTGCCTTTACATCGTAGGCGTTGCGGCGGTACTGTGCTCAGTAGCGCGACACCAGCCCTCGGGAGGAGAACGCACCGATGCCCGTGATCCATGTTGGAGCCGTAGGTCAGAGCGTATGGCGTAGCGACGATGGCGGAACCAGCTTCCGCATACGCACCAAGGGTATGTGGGCGGAGAGCGACATCCGCGCGCTCACCACCCAACCCGGACACGGCGAGACGGTTTACGCGGGGTCGGACAGCGGCGTATACAAGTCGACCGACAGCGGAGGCAATTGGGAGCTCGCAGGCAGCGAACTCGTGGGCCAGGAGATCTGGAGTATCGGCGTCTCCCGCCAGGACCGCGAGCTCGTCGTAGCCGGAACGTGCCCCGGCGGCCTCTACATGTCCGAGGACGGTGGGCAGACGTGGTCTGAAGGCGAGCCGGAGAGCGAGGGCGACGCCATCGCGCAGAGCTGCTTCGACGGAGCCATGAAGACGCGCATCACGACGATCCTGATGCATCCAGAGAAGCGCGACACGATCTATGCGGGCGTGGAGGCGGACGGGCCGCGCCGATCCAACGACGGCGGCCGCACGTGGCATCGCATTGGTCTCGACGATGTGGACGTGCACGACATCAAGCGCGGGCCTGGCGGTACGCTCTTCCTCAGTTCCAACTACGAGATCTTCCGCAGTGACGACGACGGCGACACTTGGGAGCCGCTCCACATCGCCGACCACTTCCGTCACACATACTGCCGAGGCATGGCGTTTTCACCGACCGCTCCCAGAGTGCTTTACGTGAGCAACGGCAGCGGCCCTCCCGGGAATACCGGATCCATCTATCGCACACGCAACCGAGGAGAGAGCTGGGAGCGCGTGGACGTCAACGGCGACACCAACAGCTCTTTCTGGCAGTTCGCACGCGGGGACGAGTGGATGCTCGCGTCCACGGTCCTCGGTCAGGTGTTCCGCAGCACGGACGGCGGTGAGAACTGGGGCAAGCTCGCCTGGGAGTTCGGCGAGATCCGCGGGCTCGTCTGCGTGGGTTAGCACCCGGAGCAGGGGATGGCGCGCTACGCCCGAATCACAGCCATCAGCATGTCCGGCGGCGCGGGAGACACAGCGGAGGACCGCGCCCGCGTCGCCGTTGACCGCGCCGTCGCGAGCATCGACCGCGCCGCGGCGGACAAGCCCGATCTGATCGTACTCCCCGAGACGTTCACCGGCCTCGGCGGCGGCAGCGAAATGTGGTTCGCCACGGCCGAACCTGTACCGGGATCTACCACCGAGCGCCTCGCGGAACGCGCGCGGCGCCACGCCTGCTACATCGTCTGCCCCATAGTCCGGCAGGACGCCGGGCGCACGTACAACTCCGCGATTCTCCTGGGACGCGACGGCGAGGTCGTCGGCATCTACGACAAGATGCACCCAACGGTCGGCGAACTGACAGTCGGCATCACCCCGGGCGTCTCCGCGCCGGTGATTGAGACGGACTTCGGGCGCGTCGGCTTCGCGATCTGCTTCGACCTGAACTTCCACGACGTCATAGAGGATTTGGCGCGCGGCGGCGCGGAGTTGGTGTGCTTCCCGTCCATGTACCGCGGCGGCCTGCAGACGCGCCTGTGGGCGTTCGACCACGCCGTTTACTTCGCGTCAGCGACGCCGGGCGAGGGCAGCGTCATCGTGGATCCGCTCGGCGCCGTGCTCGAGCAGTCGGACGCCTACGAGCCGATCATCTCGCGACGCGTGAATCTCGACTACGCCGACATGCACATCGACGAGAACCACCGCCAGTGGGACGCGATCAAGGCGAAGTACGGCGACGCGGTCGAGTTCGACATCCTGTCGCCCGAGGCGCGCTTCGTGATGTACTCTCACCATCCCGACCTGTCCGTGGACGACATCATCGCGGAGTTCTCCTTGGAGACGAGTCGCGACTACTTCGCCCGGTCGAATCTCCGCCGGGAGGAGGCGCTGAAGCGTGCAGCGCCTCAGTAGCCTACACCCCGACCTCCCAGATGTGTGCCGCCTGGGGCTGGCGACGCGTGGCAACACGGTCCTTGAGCCAGCCGACGTTCTCTGGTCGGTCGACGCTGGAATCAACTACCTCAACTGGTGCGGCCACGACGATGGGATGAGCGCGGCGATCCGCGACATGGGGCCTCGGCGCGATGAGGTCGTGGTCGCGTGGCAGATGTCCACCCGCACGGCGGACGAGGCGACGGCGGCCCTGGACAGCGCGTTGACGACTCTCGGCACAGACACGATCGACATCGTGACTTTCTACTACGTCGAGTCGAGGCGTGAGTGGGCTCGCCTACGCGAGCCAGACGGCGCGTACGACGCGATGGAGCGCGCGCGGGAGGCGGGGAAGGTACGCATGCTGGGTCTCACGAGCCACCAACGGCGCATGGCGGCGGACATACTCGACGCGCCCCGCCAGCCGCTGGACATGCTCATGCTGCGCTACAACGCCGCGCACCGTGGCGCCGAAGACGACGTGTTTCCGACCACCGACCGACTCGCCGTCCCCTTCGTGGCGTACACGTGCCTACGCTGGGGCGCGCTCATGCAGCCTACACCCGACGACCCGCGAGGGTGGGAGCCACCTAAGGCGCAGGAGTGGTACCGGTACGCGTTGGCGAATCCGTCGGTCTCCGTCGCCCTCATGGCCCCGAACGGCGCTGCTGAACTGCGACAGAACGGCGCGTTGCTCACAGATTGGCGCGCTCCCGAGCCGCGCGAGATGGCCGCCCTGGAGGAGCACGGCGCCCGCGTCTACTGCCACGCAGGCGGCTTTCCCTAAGGGCTCCCGTGTCGTTCACCAACGTCGCGTTCTTCATCGCCGGGCTCGCTTGCCTCATCGGCGGCGCCGAGTTGCTTGTGCGGGGCGCGTCACGGCTGGCGGCGGGCCTGGGCATACCGCCTCTCATCATCGGCCTCACGGTCGTTGCCTACGGAACTGGCGCGCCCGAACTCACCGTGAGCCTGATGGCGCTCTCCCAGGGACAGGCTGACCTGTCGGTCGGGAACGTCGTTGGCAGCAACATTGCGAATATCCTCCTCATCCTCGGCGCGTCGGCGCTACTGACGCCGCTCGTGGTCTCTCGCCGTCTGATATGGATCGACGCGCCCATCATGGTCGGAGCCGCGGTCGCCGCCTACGCGTTCAGCGTGGACGGGCGCATCGCGCGGTGGGAAGGAGCGGCGCTGTTTGCGGGTGCGCTGGCATACACGGCGTTCCTCGTCAGGTCCAGTCGCGCGCAGAGCGCGCTGTCGGACGACGGCGAGGACTACGCCGCCGCGTTAGGTCGCAAGCGCGTCGGCCGCGAGAACGTCGCGTTCTACGCGGCGCTGGTTCTTGGCGGGTTGGCCATGCTCGTATTCGGCTCTCGGTGGGTCGTGTCCTCGGCGACGGCCTTCGCCCGCGCGCTGAACGTCAGCGAATTGGTTATCGGCCTCACGATCGTCGCGGGTGGCACGTCGTTACCAGAGCTGGCGACATCGCTCCTGGCGGGGTTGCGCGGGGAGCGTGACATCGCCGTGGGGAACGTCGTCGGCAGCAGCATCTTCAACCTGCTCGTGGTGCTAGGGCTGGCATCCGCCACGGCGTCCGGCGGAATCGCCGTGAGCAGCGCCGTGCTAGGCCTGGACTACCCCGTGCTGCTCGCCGCCTCGTTCGCCTGTCTGCCGATCTTCTTCACGGGGCACACGATTGCGCGCTGGGAGGGGGCGCTGTTCCTTGCCTACTACGCAGCGTACATCACGTATCTAGGGCTGCACGCGCGGGAGCACATGGTTCTACCACTCTACAGCTTAGCCATGGTGGGATTCGTCGCCCCGCTCACGTTCGTCACGCTTGTGGTGCTGTGCGCGCGACAGTGGTCCCGTCGCTCGGGGCAGCGCTCGACGAGCCGCTAGGTAGATATTCCCTTCCGTAGAAGGGGAAGGCTAGGAAGGGGTCGGAGTACCGCCACCAGATCTCGCGGGCGCGCCGCAAGGGGTCTGCCTACCGGTCGCGACCTGGGTATACCGGGAAGCGTCCGCACAGCTCCGCCACCTCAGCGCGGATCTCTGCGCGGCCGTCCTCGCCGGTCTTCTTCCTGACCGCCTTCGCGATGAAGTCACCGATCGTCTCCATCTCGTCGACGCCCATGCCTCGAGTCGTGACGGCGGGGGTGCCTGGTCGGATGCCGCTCGTCACGAAGGGCGAGCGCTTATCGAACGGCACGGCGTTGCGGTTGAGGATGATCCCCGCCTCTTCGAGGCGATCCGCGGCGCGTCGGCCGCTGAACGGACGGTTCGTCAGGTCCACGAGCATCAGGTGCGTGTCGGTGCCGCCGCTGACGAGGTCGAAGCCGTGGTCCATCAGGCGGTCGGCGAGGGCGCGAGCGTTGGCGAGCACCTGCCGGATGTAGAGACCGAATTGTGGCTGCATCACTTCGTGCAGATTCACCGCGCGGGCCGCGATGGCGTGCATGAACGGGCCGCCCTGCAAGCCGGGGAAGATCGCCCGGTCCACGGCGTCGGCGTGTTCCTCGCGGCACAGGATGATAGCGCCTCGCGGGCCGCGCAGCGTCTTGTGCGTGGTGAGCGATACCGCGTCGGCGTACGGCACGGGGTCGGGGTGCGCCCCCACGGCGATGAGTCCGGCGATATGAGCGATGTCGGCGAGTAGGTACGCCCCTACTTCGTCCGCGATTTCTCGCCAGGGCGCGAAGTCGATGGTGCGTGGGTACGCGCTGCCGCCCACGATGATGAGGCGAGGCTGGTGCTTGCGAGCAGCGTCGCGGACCCTGTCCAGGTCGATGACCCCGGAGCCTTCCTCGACGCCGTAGAACGCCGCGTCGTAGAACTTGCCAGCGATGTTGTGTGGGATGCCGTGGCTCAGATGTCCGCCGTGGCTGAGCTCCATGCCTAGAACGCGGTCGCCAGGCTCCAGAAGCGCCTGGAAGACCGCGACGTTCGCCTGCGAACCGGAGTGCGGCTGTACGTTGGCGTGGTCGGCGCGGAATATCTGCTTCGCCCGACCTATCGCGAGGGACTCGATGGCGTCCATGTACTCGCAGCCGTTGTAGTACCTCTTGCCCGGGTACCCCTCGGCGTACTTGTTCGTCATGACGCTGCCCTGCGCGTCCAGCACGGCGGGGCTGGCGTAGTTCTCCGATGGGATCAGGACCAGCTTGTCCTGTTGCCGCTTCAGATCCTCGTGCAGAAGCTCGGCTACGGATGGATCCGCGTCCCGTAGCGAACGATGAAAGTTGGCGTCCACTGTGCGCCTTTCCGCGTCCCGCGCGTTCTGTTAGCTGCTCAACGCCGCTGCCTTGGCCCTCGCCAGGAGGGTGATCGCCCTGAGAGTGTGGACCGGCGTTGCCGACCGCGCGGCCCTGGCGACTATGATACCGTTGATTTCCTCAAGTTCGGCCCGTGATCCACGTTCGAAGTCCTGACGCATCGAGGAGATGTTCCTCCTGGTCGCCTCCGCGACTCCTATGGAAGCGGCTGCCAGATCCCCTGGCACGTCGACCCCCTCCGCGTCAGCGACCGCCGCCCCCTCGTGTGCGACGCGCGAAACTAACTCGCGGCCGGAAGCGGATTCGGCGAGATGGCCGTTGCGCACGCTCAACAGAGCGGTCAACGGGTTGATGGAGCAATTCACCAGCGCCTTGCCCCAGACCACCGACTCCCAGGCGTCCGACATCTCGACCGCGAGCCCAGCGCCGCGTAGCGTTGAGGCAACATCCCTCGCGAGACCGGTGGAATCCGTCGCCACGGCCGCCAACCGCGTCACTCCCGCGCCTGCATCGCGCACGACCCCTTCCTCAACGAGCGTCGCGCCTTGCGCGGTCGTTCCGGCAATACAACGCCTATCGCCAAAAACGTCCGAGAGCGCCTCGACGTTACCCATTCCGTTTTGCAGCGACACGACGACGCGCGCGTCGGCGCCCAACGCCCGCGCGTGCCGCGCGGCGTCCTGGGTGGCGTAGGCCTTCGTCGTAAAGACAAGTGTGTCCGGCGCGAACGGGACGTCCCGCGCGGACGCGTACACACCGATGCGATGCGTCGTGTCGGCGCCGTCCGCGGCTACGAGACGAATGCCGCTGCCGCTAAGTCGACGCGCGCGGTCAGGCCGGTGATCGAGCAACGCAACGTTGGCGAGGACCGACGAGAGACGACAGGCGAACAGCAGACCGATCGCCCCAGGACCGACGACAACGCAGGAGGTCAAGCTACCGCTTCTCCCACTTCACCATCTCGGTGAGTTCGCTGAGCGTGCTCCCCGCGTCGATCTCTCGACGCAGTCGGTTTTCCGTTTCCAGCACGCTCATGGCGCGATTCGCGATCTCGACGGCTTCCTTCGCGGGCACCACGACTACGCCGTCGTCGTCGCCCACGATCCAGTCGCCCGGGCTGATGCGCGTGCTGCCGATCGTGATGGGTACGTTGATCTCGCCAAGACCCTTCGGCTCCCAGGCGGTCGGGGCAATGTGGCGGGCGTACGCGGGGAACTCGATGCGGCGTATCTCGGCGACGTCCCGGATGCCACCGTCAATGACGACGCCACCCAGCTTGCGCACCGCCGCGCTGTGCGTGGCGAGTTCACCCCACACGACATGCGGCAGCCCACCAGCCTCGACGACGATTACCTCGCCAGGCTGCGCCATGTCGATCGCCTCGACGGGCTTCGCCCAGTCACCGTGGTACGTGCGCACGGTGACAGCCGGGCCGGCCATCTTCACGCCAGGTACTACAGGGGCGATGTGCGGCAGCTCACCCGAGCGATGCTGGGCATCAGCGAGGTTGGCTGTCGAGACCATCAGCAGCGTCTCGAGCAGGTCGCTGTCAGTCGCGCGCTTGAAGTGCTCCGTTTCGACAACGGCGCCGGTGCGCATCGCGGTCAAGATGCCTTCCGCAGCGGCCTTGGCGTCGGGGGCCTTCGTGATGGAGCCGCCCACGATGACGATGCTCGCGCCCGCGGCCACCGCCTCCGCCGCGTTCTCGGAGTGGATGCCGCCCGCCACCGCGACGGGAATGTCCACCGTGTCGGCGACTTCGCGCAGCGCCTCGAACGGCGAGACACCGCGCATCTGGTCGTCGATGGCGACGTGCATGCCGACGTAATCCGCGCCCATCGCCTCCGCCTCGCGTGCGCGCGCAGCCGGGTCGGAGACCCCGATGAGGTCGACGATGATCTTGCAGCCGTAGTTCGCGGCCCCGTCCACGCTTTCCTGTATCGTCGAGTCGGACGCCGCGCCCAGTACGCCGACGACATCCGCTCCCGCCTTCGACGCGAGCTCGACTTCCGCGCGCCCGGCGTCCATGGTCTTCATGTCGGCGACGATGGTGTGGCTTGGGAATCGAGCGCGAAGCTGACGCACGACCTCGAGACCCTCGCTCTTGATGAGCGGCGTACCGGCTTCGAGCCACTGAGCCCCGCCGGCCGCTGCTTCCTCGGCGACGACCATGGCGCGTGATGCGTTGTAGAAGTCGAGGGCGACCTGAAGAACAGGATCCATGGCGCCGTCTCCTGAGGTTAGGGGCGCCTTTGGCGCGCGTCCGGCATGATGGTAGCACCGGCCGTGGGCGGCTGGGCACACCGCGCCGGCCCGGCGTCAGAGGCCACGGCTGAGCGTTCCGGAAGCGTCGACCGCCTAAACCGCGATCTCGACCTTCGCGCCATCCCGCGCGACGGACTCGAGCGCGCCCTCGATGAACGCTGTTATTTCCAACGTCTCGCGGATGTCGATGGGCGGCTCGCCGGTCTCGAACATCGTCGTGATCGCGCCCAGCAGACCGCTGTAGATGTACCCGGCGTCGATGGTGGACTGGACGACCTTCTTCTCACAGAATGCGTTGAAGCCATAGCCCGCCGCGCCGTTTCGGATGCCGCGCACCGTGCCGACGCGGCCACCGTCCCAGTAGCCCGTCACGACATCGACGTCCCCCGTCGTCGCCGAACTCACGGCTACACAGCCCTGCCCCATGATGGCGAACAGCGTCTCGACGCCATGAACGCCGTAGTGGAACAGCCCTGGGTTGCGGGGGTGCAGGGATGCCGGAGAGTAGGCGTCCGCCCCGATGACGGCGCCGTTCTCATCGGCGTTGGCGTGCAGCTCGATGATCTCACGGCCGAACCGCAACGAGGAGCTAGAGAAGAGTGGCACGCCATGCTTCTCTGCCAGGGAGGCGATCTCCTTGGCATGCGCCAGCGAGCAGGTGAACGGCTTGTCGACGAACATCGGCACGCCCGCTTCGAGGAACGGCCGCGCGCGCTCCAGATGCACGCTTCCGTCTACCGACTCGATGCACACGGCGTCGATCTTGTCGATCAGATCCTCGGGGCGCTCGACGATCTCCACGCCGTATTCGCGGAGCTTGTCCGTGAACCCTGGTACGCGCTCTGGGGAGAGATAGGAAACGCCCGGGCAACCCGCGACGACCTTCACGCCCTCGATCCAGTGCTCCTCGGCGCAGTCAACGTGGTTCCACCGCTGCGTGAACGCAACGACGTGCGACGTATCGAAGTCTACGAGGCCTACCCGTATCATGGCGCTCTCCTACCGCTTGCTAGCCGCCGTGCCGCTGCGTGAATCGCTGCGATTCTACGGCGGCGCGACACGCGGAACAACGCCCCGCCGCACGTTTCTCGGCGCTCTTACGCCGGCCGTCACAGCGCGCTCTGGGGCTAGTCACTGGCAGGCCGGTGATGTACCATGGGACACGTATCGTGACCGCCCGGGAGGCTGTTGACTCGGGCCGGATTCAGGCGCGAGTGACCGTTGAGGAGCCATCGGCGATGAGAACCGCGAGAGAGATGCGCGACGGGTACCTGGACTACTTCCGCGAGCTCGAGCACGCGGTAGTGCCCAGCGCGCCAACGGTTCCACGCAACGACCCGACGCTCCTCTTCACCAACGCCGGCATGAACCAGTTCAAGGACGTCTTCCTCGGCACGGGCACGCGTCCCTACGTGCGCGCCGCGGACACACAGAAGTGCGTCCGTGTGGACGGCAAGCACAACGACCTCGAGGAAGTCGGCTATTCCAAGAGCCACCACACGTTCTTCGAGATGCTCGGGAACTGGTCCTTCGGCGACTACTTCAAGCGCGAGGCCATCGACTGGGCGTGGACCCTCCTGACCGAAGTGTGGGGCCTTCCCAAGGACCGGCTATACGCAACGGTGTTCGGAGGCGATGAGGCTGACGGCGTCGAGGCGGACAACGAAGCCGCCGACCTGTGGGCCGAGGTGACGGACATCGACCCGTCGCACATTCTACCCTTCAGCAAGAAGGACAACTTCTGGGAGATGGGCGACACCGGCCCCTGCGGGCCATGTTCGGAAATCCACATCGACATGACGCCCGACGGCACGGGCGGGCCGATGGTGAACGCCGACGACCCGAACGTCATTGAGATATGGAACCTCGTCTTCATCCAGTTCAACAGGCAGGCGGACGGCTCGCTCGTGCCTCTTCCCGCGAAGCATGTAGACACGGGCATGGGGTTCGAGCGCGTCTGCGCCATCATGCAGGGCAAGACGTCGAACTACGAGACCGACCTCTTTACGCCGCTCCTGGAGCAACTGAGCGAACTGTCGGGCAAGGGCTACGCGAACGGCGACGAGCAGACGATTCGTATACCCATGCAGGTCATCAGCGACCACGCCCGCATGCTGACGTTCACCATTGGCGACGGGGCTCTGCCCGGCAACGAAGGCCGAGGGTACGTGCTGCGACGCATCCTCCGACGCGCCGTCCGTTACGGCAGAATGCTCGGATTCGACGACCCCTTCCTGCACAAGCTGACGCCGGTGCTCGTCGATACGATGGGGTACATCTTCCCGGAGATCGTCGAGCGCCAGGAACACATTGAGCGCGTCATCCGGGCTGAGGAGGAGGCGTTCGGGCGCACGTTGGACCGTGGCCTCGAGATATTCGAGGAAGTCGCCTCTGGGCTCAGCAAGGACAACGGCGCGCAGTTCCCGGGCGACGAAGCGTTCAAGCTGTACGACACGTTCGGGTTCCCGCTCGACCTGACCCAGCTTATATCCTCCGAGCGCGGTCTGGATGTGGACACGACGCGTTTCGATGAGCTGATGACGGAGCAACGCGAGCGCGCGCGCTCCGCGCAGCGCTTCGCCGTAGACCTCGCCGCCGTCGCCCAGTGGCAAGACGTGGCCGAGGGAGAGCACTCGTTCTTCACGGGCTACGAGTCGTTGGAGGAGGAAGCGTCCATTCGACGCGTCCGCGTCCTCGAAGGGCCGGACGACGCGAAGACTTACCACATCGTGCTTGACCGCACCCCGTTCTACGGAGAAGCCGGCGGGCAGGTAGGGGACCAGGGCACGCTGACCGTTGGCGCGGACGAGTTGACCGTCCTCGACACGCAGAAGGAAGAGGACGACAGCATCGTCCACGTCGTCGACCGGCTGCCGGGGGATCTCGAGGCCGATGTCGTGGCGAAGGTCGACGCGACCCGGCGCACGGCGACACGCCGGGCGCACTCCGCGACGCATCTGCTGCACGCGGGGCTGCGCAAGTACATCGGCACGCACGTCACACAGGCGGGGTCGCTGGTCGCTCCCGACCGCGTCCGGTTCGACGTGACGCACTACGAAGGCATCTCGGACGACGCGCTCGCCGACATCGAGGCGTTCGTGAACGAACACGTCCTCGCGGGAGACGATGTCGAGACGAACTGGATGGGGCTGGAGGAAGCGCGCGAGCGTGGCGCCATGGCTCTCTTCGGTGAGAAATACGGAGACCGGGTCCGCACCGTCGTCATGGGCGACACGAGCATGGAGCTATGCGGCGGCACGCACGTGTCGAACACATCCGCCATCGGGCCGTTCAAGGTACTGCGGGAGCAGAGCATCGCCTCCGGCGTGCGGCGCATCGACGCCGTCACGGGTCAGGCGGCCTTCGCTCACTATGCGGAGTCGGACAGGCTGGTCGAAGGCGTCGCGAGCGTAGTAGGCGCGCGTCGGCGCGAGGAGATTCTGGGCCGCGCCGAGAATTTCGTGGCGGAAGTGAAGCGGCTCGAAGCCGAAGCCGCGACGTTGCGAGCTCAGGCGGCGCTCTCCAACGTGGACGCCTATCTGGACGCCGCCAAGGACGTCGAAGGCGTCAACGTGCTGGCGACGGTTGTCGAGAACATCGGACGCGACGAACTGCGTGAGCTCGGCGAGGCGCTCAAGGACAAGCTTGGGTCCGGGGTCGTCGTCCTGGGCGCCGCCGTCGATGGCCGACCGGCGATCATCGTCGGCGTGACACCCGACGTCGTCAAGAGCGTGGGAGTGAAGGCGGGCGATGTTGTCAAGGAGGTCGCCGGAGTCGCAGGCGGCGGCGGCGGCGGCCGACCCGAATTCGCTCAGGCAGGCGGGGGCGATGTTGACAAGCTCGCCGACGCGATCGAAGCCGTCGACGGCATCGTAGCTCGACAGATTGCCGGCTAGCGACACGCGCGGTGGCGAAAGGACTTACACATGGCCGAGCTGCTACCGCTGATCCGCGATGTCGTGATCATCGCATGTGGCGGTACGACGGCCATCCTGCTGATAATCCTCGTGCGCCATCTGGTGCCTCTGCTTTCGACGCTGCGGGAGCTACTCGCGACGGCGAACGCGGCGGTCGCGCAACTGGACGAGCAAACGGAGCAGCTCGGGGACATCATCATCTCCGCGCGCGCGCTTACGGACGCGCTCAACGAGACGCATCGCAAGGCAATCCTGCCAGCGTTGCAGAACGTTGAAGAGATAACGGATCGGGTAAACCGAACGGCGCGAAACGTGTCGTATATTGTCGAAGAGGGAAGCCGCTTCTCGCACACGACGCTCCGCCGAGCGACGCACTACCGCGACACGGTTTTCCGCCCGATCATTGAGATCGCGAGTTTCTGGAACGGCGTTCGTACCGTAGCCAAAGTACTCCCCAAACGCGGGCGCTTGCGCCTGCCACGCTTCAGGAAAGGCAAGAAGGATGGCGAGGAATAACGGCGGGAATGTCGCGGGAGCGGCGATCTTGGGCGTACTGGTGGGTGGCGTGCTTGGCGCCCTCGCGGGACTGCTGCTCGCCCCAGCTTCCGGGCGTGAGACCCGGCGACGCATCGCGGACACGAGCGCCGACGCCCGCGACCGCACGCTGGACTTCATAGACGAGAGTCGCGAGCGCATGGCGGACCTCGTGGACGAGAGCCGAAGCCGCGTCACCAATCTCGTGCAGGACGGCAAGGAAGAACTCGCCGAGGCCGCGTCTGGCATCCGCGGGATCATCGACGAGGGCAAGGAAGCGTACCGCACCCGACGGAGCGAGCTCGTCGACGAGGGCGAGGAATCCGAGACCGTCGGTCAGGGCGCTGACGCCGACGAGGGAGCGCCAGCGTAGTGGGCGCCAGTAGGGGGTCGGCGGTCTAGTGGACGCCGCAACACTGAAACTGCTGTTCGACAGCGTACGGGATGGGTCCGTGTCCGTTGACGACGCTGTCGCGCGCTGCCGCGATCTGCCATTCGAAGACCTCGGCTTCGCCAAGGTGGACCATCACCGGGCGCTCCGCAACGGCGCGCCCGAGGTCATCTTGTGTGAGGGTAAGACTGCGTCGGAGGTGGTGGCGATCTCCGAAGCCATCGTGGGCGCCGGGTCGAACCTGTTCGCGACGCGCGCCGCGCCCCAGGTCGCGGAAGCCGTGGCTCAGGCGTTGCCAGACGCGCGGTACAACGAGCGCGCCCGCACGGTCAGCCTCACGCAACAGCCTGTCGACTCTCGCGACGGCATCCTCATCGTGAGCGCCGGCACGTCGGACCTACCCGTCGCCGAGGAAGCGTTCGAGACGGCGACGATGATGGGGAACGCCGTCGATCGGCTGTACGACGTCGGCGTCGCCGGCATCCATCGTCTGTTGAGCCACACGCCGCAGCTTACGGAGGCGAATGTCGTCGTCGTCGTCGCGGGCATGGAAGGCGCGCTTCCCAGCGTGGTTGGCGGTCTCGTTGCCGCGCCCGTGATCGCCGTGCCGACCAGCGTCGGGTACGGCGCGAGCCTGAACGGTATCGCCGCTCTGCTTGGTATGCTGAACTCGTGCGCTTCTGGCGTCACGGTCGTGAACATCGACAACGGCTTCGGCGCTGGCTACGCCGCCGCGCGCATCAACGCCGCTGCCTCGAAACCCCCCGACTGATCTGCCCGCGTTGCCAATGCGACGCGTCACGCGATAGGCGTGTGTTCGCACGGAGTCACCACTGCGGTGCGGCTTGCACCCGGCGCGGTTGCCGCAGGGCGCATGGCCCTGCGGCTTTGACGTGGTCTGGCGCTCGTCTCGCGCCGTAGCCGCGCTCAGGAAGACGGGCGAACCATCTTGTCCAGCTGCATCGCTTCGTCGTAGGCGGCCTCGTCCAGCAGACCCAACTCCAGGACCACCTCGCGGAGCGTCTTGTCCTCGACGTACGCCTGCTTGGCGACCTTCGCCGCGTTGTCGTAGCCGATACTCGGCGACAGCGCCGTGACGAGCATGAGCGATGTCTCCACGAGCTCCTGGATGCGCCCTTCGTTCGGCTCAATGCCCTCGGCGCAGTTCACGCGGAACGACGTCGCCGCTTCCGCAAGCAGCTTGATCGACTGCAGCGTGTTCACGATCATCACGGGCTTGTAGACGTTCAGCTCGAAGTTCCCGAGCGCGCCCGCGAACGTGACGGCGGCGTCGTTGCCGACTACCTGCGCGCACACCATCGTGAGCGCTTCGGCCTGGGTCGGGTTGATCTTGCCCGGCATAATGCTGCTACCCGGCTCGTTCTCTGGAATGTGCAGCTCGCCGATGCCGCAGCGCGGGCCGCTGGCGAGCCAGCGCACGTCGTTGGCGATCTTATGCAGGCTACATGCTATCGCCTTCAGCGCGCCGGACGTCTCGACGATGGCGTCGTGCGCGGCAAGCGCCTCGAACTTGTTCGGCGCCGACACGAAGGGCAACTCGGTGCGCTCAGCGATGGCGGCTGCGGTGCGGCCGGCGAATTCGACATGCGCGTTCAGCCCGGTGCCGACGGCGGTGCCACCAAGCGCCAACTCGTACAGACGCGGCAGCGCGCGGTCCAGGGCCTGGATGCCGTAGTCCAACTGCGCGGCGTACCCCGAGAACTCCTGCCCGAGCGTCAGGGGCGTGGCGTCCTGGAGGTGCGTCCGCCCGATCTTGATGACGGAGTCGAAATCCGCCGCCTTCGCGGCAAAGACATCCCGTAGCGCCGCCAGCGACGGCTTCAGGAGATGCACGATCTGCTCCGCGGCGGAGATGTGCATCGCCGTCGGGAACGCGTCGTTCGTCGACTGCGCCTTGTTCACGTGGTCGTTGGGGTGCACCGGCTCCTTGCTGCCCAACTCCCCGCCAAGCATCTCGATGGCGCGGTTAGAGATGACCTCGTTCACGTTCATGTTCGTCTGCGTGCCGCTACCCGTCTGCCATACGACGAGTGGGAAGTGGTCGTCCAGCTTGCCGTCGATGACTTCCTGGGCAGACTTCTGCACGATCGCCGACGTGTCGTCGTCAATGACGCCTAGCGCCGCGTTCACGTCGGCGGCTGCCTGCTTGACGATGCCGAACGCGCGGATGAACTCGCGCGGAAAGCGCTCGCCGCCTATCTTGAAATTCAGCAGGGAGCGTTGGGTCTGGCAACCCCAATACCTGTCTGCCGGGACTGCCAGCTCGCCCATGCTGTCCGCTTCTATCCTGACTGCGTCGCTCAATGCTCGGTCCTTTCGATCTGTGTCTACGGTGTGGCGCTTGCGTCGCCGAACGTATCTTGGATGTCGTGGAGGAGCGCTATGGCTTCGTCCCAAGGTCGTCTGAAGGCGTTGCGGCCCACGATGGACCCATGGGATCCTCCCCGGGCAAGGCCTGCCACCTCGTCCATTACGTCCTGCCGGCTCCTCGTGACGCCGCCGGAGTTGATGACGATGCGCTTGCCGTCGAACGCGGAGCGCATGACGAGGCGGATGCGGTCGGCCAATGTGGCCGTGGGTACGTCAGCGTAAGTCCCGGCGGAGTCGGGAAACGCAAGGTGGCTGGTGGGCGGCTTCGCCTTGATGATGTGAGCCCCGAGCTGCGCCGCGATGTGCACCGCATAGCACACGACATCTAGCGCCGTCTCGGCCTCCGCGCTGCCCAGCCCCGAGCCTCGCGAGTACGCCCACAGCACTACGACGATCCCCGCAGCGCGGCTGTCGCGGACCAACTCGCGGACCTGCTCATACATCTCCCCCGCGTACTTGGAGCCGGGATAGATCGCGAAGCCGACGCCCTCGCAACCGAGGCGCACGGCGTCGTCGACCCACGAGGTGACGGCGAGCTTGGGGTCTGCGCCGTCGGGCATCATCTTGTCGTGCGAGTTGACCTTGAGGATCGTGGGCAGATCGCGGCGGCGTATCTCGTCGTGCGACGCCTCGATGAACCCCAGCGGCGCGGAGTAGGCGTTGCATCCCGACTCGGACGCCAGCTTCACGTGGTAGTCGGGGTCGTACCCTTCTGGAACCGGCTCAAAGCTTGGGCCGGGGCCGTGTTCGAAGCCCTGGTCCACGGGTAACACGACGAACTTCCCAGTGCCGCCGAGACGTCCGTGGTTGGCGATGCGCCGTAGGTTACGCGCCTGCGCGTCCTTAAGCGTTGGGTAGTAGCTCAGCAACCGTCCGACTGGATCGTGGCTCATCCGCGTCCTCTACAGTATCGGTCCGAGTACCCACGGGCAGAATTCTAGCTCGCCAACGCCCGCCAACTCGCTCTTTGTCTGCTTCCCCGACGCCACGGCGATCACTTCCTCGAAGATCGCCATCCCGACATCCTGCACCGAGCCGCCCTCAACCGCGTCGCCCGCGTTGATGTCCATGTCGTCCACCATGTGGTGGTAAAGCTGCGAGTTCGTCGCGATCTTGATGGACGGGACAGGCTTGAAGCCGAAGACGCTTCCCCGTCCCGTAGTGAACAGCACGACATTTGCGCCGCCGGCGACCATGCCCGTGACGGATACGGGGTCGTACCCCGGCGTGTCCATGACGACGAAGCCAGGCTCCGTCATCGGCTCGGCGAACTCGTACACCGCCGTGAGCGGCGATGTCCCGCCCTTGGCGATGGCGCCTAGCGACTTCTCGTAGATCGTCGTCAGCCCGCCCTCTTTGTTCCCCGGCGTGGGGTTGTTGTCGATCTCGGCTCCGAGCATCGACGTGTACTGCTCCCACCACCGGATACGCCCGACGAGCTTCTTGCCCACCTCTTCGCTGACCGCCCGCGCCGTCAGAAGGTGTTCGGCGCCGTACATCTCGGTGGTCTCGCCGATGCAGTGCGTGCCACCGTATCTCACGAGTTCGTCGCCGCACACGCCGACCGCCGGGTTCGCGGTGATGCCGGAATTCGCGTCGGAACCCCCGCACTCCGCGCCGATGGTTATCTTCGACACCGGCTGGGGCGTCCTGGCGCACTCGTTCGCCAACGGCAGCATCTCCTCGACGGCTCGGATGCCTGCCTGGATGGCCTTGCGGATGCCGCCCTCCTCCTGAATCGAGATCGTGAGGGGCGGCTTGCTGATCGTCTCGATCTGTAGAAGACCCTGGTTGTGCACGAGGTCGACCATCTGGTTCACCTCGCACCCGAGTCCCATGAATATGTAGCCGAAGACGTTCGGGTGGCGGGCGAAGCCGGCGAGCGTTCGCTGCAACTGGACGTAGTCGGCCCCGTCCAACGCCGTGCCGCAGCCACCCTTGTGCGTGATGGCAAGAACGCCGTCTACGTTGGGATATGCCGCGAGCCGCTCTTCGGTGAACTCACGTGAGACGTAGCTGGACACGCTGGCGGAGCAGTTCACCGTCGAAATCACCGCGATGAAGTTGCGCGTGCCCACGCGGCCGTCGGGTCGCTCGTAGCCGTCGAAGGTCCGCATGTCGGAGGCTGGGTACGGCGTCAGCGGCGAGACCTCGGACGCGAACGCGTAGTCTCGGTCGAAGTCTCGCGCTGCCACGTTGTGCACATGGACGTGCGAACCGGCGGCAATATCCTCGGTGGCGAAGCCGACCGTCTGACCGTACTTCCGCACGGGCGCGTCGGCTGGGATGTCCCGCAGAGCGAGCTTGTGCCCGGGACGTATGGGGCTCGCTACGGTGAGATCGGAGCCATCGTCCAGCGTGAGCGTGGTCGCCGGGATCAGCTCGCGGGCGACGGCGACGTCATCACCGGCACGAAGGAGGACGGCCTTCTCACTCAGCGGGGTCGCGGACATGCACGTCTCCTTCACCTGATACGTTCGCGGCGAACCTTCACAGCGAAGATGATACGCCGTATAACAGCGGGACGGCGCGGCGGAAAGCCCCTCGACGCACTATTTCCGCGGGACGCCGGCAATCCCCGATTGTAGAATTCCGACCGCCACCGGTCAAACCAAGGCTGGACGCATGGACGACCCGCGTATCTGCATACTAGGGGCGGGAGCGCTCTCCTCCCGCCGCATCTATCCCTACATCGGCGCGGCCGGCGCCGCGCTGGTCGGCGTGTGCGACCTCGACAAGGACAAGGCGGAGCGCAACGCTCGTCGATTCGGCGGCCGCGTTTACACCGATCTGCCCGAGATGCTCGACGCCGAGCGACCCGACGGCGTCATCGTGTGCGTCGGCCCCGAAGGACACGCCGAGCTGGCGCCAACGGTGATGCGGTTGGGTTACCCCGTATACACCGAGAAGCCACCCGCGCCGTCGGCGGAAGCGGCGCTCAGGGTCGCACGTGTGTCCGCGGAGACGGGAATGCTGTGCACGACGGCGTTCAAGAAGCGGTACAGCACGGGCTACACGCGCGCGAAGCTGTGGGTCGAGTCACACGCGCCGGACGACCTGTACTCGATCTCGGTGGACTACGCCTCCGCGCAGTACTCCAACGAGAGCCCGCGCAGTTCCTTCCTCCTCGACTTCGCCATCCACCTCATCGACGCCACCGCGTACCTCTACGGTGAGGCGGACGAGGTGTTCGCCTACGCCAAAGGCCTGGACGCGTACGCCGTCAGCATCCGCTTCCGCAGCGGCGCCGTCGGATCCATGAACCTGAACTGCGGCCGCTCCTTCGGCATCCCCACCGAGGAGGTCGAGCTAACTGCTCGGGGCGCCAACTGGATGACGCTGCACAACTCGTCGTGCTGGCGCATCGTCGAGAACGGGAAGTCGACCGAGTGGCGCGAGCCTCCGACGTTCACGAGCGCCGGAGACAGCGGGAATGACACCGGGCATCTTGCGGAGATCGTCGACTTTCTGGCGGCCCTGCGCGAGGACCGTTCGACACGATCCTGCATCGCGGAGAGCTACAAGAGCATGGTGCTATGCGAGGCCATCGCCGCGTCGGCGGCGTCGAGTCAGCCGGTAGAGGTCGTATATGAGCAGGTCTAGGGGAGCTAGTTGGGTGGCGGCAGTCTTCCTAGCGACGCTGGCGGCGACCGCGGCGCCACAGGATTCGGCGACCGACCTGATGGCGGGAGCCGCGTCTGCCAACATTACGCCGCCGACTGGCTACCCAATGTGGGGGTA
>CAYYPK010000059.1:0-33528 GCA_964473525.1 uncultured bacterium | reverse complement strand
GCGAACGGCGTGGGCCAACGCAACCCGCGCCGGCGTCTCACCCGACCACAAGGAGCTCACCGTCACCGCGACCAGGCTCAGAGCCCACAGGGCGCCGACATGGGCCGCCGGACGCATCGCGTCTCTTAGTAGCGTGGGCCACGGCATGCTGGGCATGCTGGCCGAGCAGGACGTCCAGCCGCGAAGGCATCGGGCGGCCACGGCGCCTAGCCACAGACCAGCGACCACCGCGCTCGCCACGGCCCCGAGCATCACGAGGGTGACGCCCGACCCTATGCCGACATGACCGAGGAGGAGGCACCAGCAGGAGACTATCAGGGCGTGGCACAGGACAACGCGCGCCGCGTCCTGGACCGCGTCAGATACCACTAGAGCGGCCGAATCGTGACCGTGACGGGCGTCCCGCGGGGTGGCAGGACGGCGAGGTTCGCCCGTAGAGCCTGGCCAGCGCCCGACGGCAGCGGGTGGTTGAGGATGGCGTCGTGGTCGCGGTACGTCGCGATGAGGCTCTGCGTCGCCTCTGCCATGAAGAGCGAGTTCTGCACGCGGCTGCCCGTGAACACCCAGGGCGTTCGCTGCATGACGCGGCCCTCGTCTTCGTTGTACACGAGCTCCTCCGCGCGCCGTCGTTCGCGGGCGCCGTCTCTGTCCCACTCGACCCAGATCTCGACCGGGTCGCCCTTCGGGGTGCGGGAGTCGCCCTGGGCCCGCAGGTTGTTCTCGTACTGTAGCCCTAGACCGAGCATGCCGAGTTGCAGGTGCATGGGCTCGGCGTTCAAGGACAAGATCGTCTCGTGCACCTTCCCCAACGGCGTCGTGGCGAGGTACTCGATGATCCGGGACGCCGCCTGCACCTTGCCGCTCAACCGTAGCTCGCCGACGTTCCTGTCCACGATGACCTCGCGACCCTCGGCGCCGAACGCCACCACGCGGGGCGCGATCTCGCGCATCGGCGGCGCGCGGTCGGCGACGCTGGCGCCCTCCTCGGCGACACGCAACGAGGCGTGGGCGATGTTGTTCGTCTCGTCCAGCTCTGCCAGTGTCGCCTTCGGATCGACGTACACGTACATGTCGTGGTTCCCCGCGACGGCGGCCTTCCACGAGACCGTCATCGTCGCGTCCTCACGCCCTTCTCCAAAGATGACCTGGGTGGTCGCGACTTCGATGCCGCCGTAGGCCGGGTCGCCTCGGTATACCGCGACGTTGACGATGGGGCTGTCGAGTGGCTGCCCGAGGCTGGCAAGCGTCACCTGCGCGGCGACCGGCTCGCCCACGGCTGGCGAGCTCGGCGTCAGCCGTATGGCGCCGGGAACGATCGACAGGTCGGGAGCGACCGGCTGCGGTACGTACCGCTTCAGGAACAGGATGCCGAAGCACGTGGAGGCGAACTTCTCGCCGTCCGTTTCCTGCCACCGGCCGTCCGGGTGCTGCGTGGCGACGAAGACGTTCGCCATGTCCGTGAACCACTTGTGAGAGAGGATGGCGTCCTGCACGGGTGGCGTGTCCATCGCCCGTTGGATGGACAGCAGGAAGTAGTAGTGCCAGTGGAACGAACCTGGGTTGCTTGTCACCGAATACTGAGCGTCGAGCCACGCCATGCCGCGCTCGAAGTCCGGGTCGGTCGTCGGCACTCCGATCATCTTCAGCGCCATAAGGCCGGTGCCGGTCATGCTGCCATATGGGCCTTCCGCCCACGGGCTCTCGACGAGGTTGTAGTTCCAGCCGCCGCCGGTGTGCTGGGTGCTGCGCACCCAACGTTCCGCCTTCTGCCAGGCTACCGGATCGATGCGCACGCCCCACTGGCGGGCCGTGTAGAGGGCATAGGTGGCGTATTGCATGTGCGCGCCGTCCGCAGTGAGGCCGTACCCCCAGCCTCCGTCGTCGCGTGGGTCCGCGCCGTCCTCCGACCGTAGCTGCCGCTCAACGAGCTTATCTACCGCGAATTGGACGCGGTCGAAGTGCGTCTCGGGGTCGCCGGTTGCGACCATCGCGAGGACGATCACCGACAGGTCATATACGTCGAAGATGTTCCAGTCTCTCGCGAGCAGGTACTCCAGCGCCGAGGCGACCGCGGGGTCCGACGCCGGGACGCCCGCCGCCATCAGCGTGAGAAGCGCCAGGGACGTGGCGGCCGGGCCTCCCTCCGTCGGACTCCAGGCTGGCGAAGGCTTCTTGTTGATTGGCAGACCGGCAAGGCTCAGGCCGCAGATGACGCACGCCGGGACGATGCTAGGGTTCTCAACGCCATCCTGAGGGCACTTGATAACGAGTTCGCCTTGCTGGTCTCTCACCCACTCGACCGCGCGATCCACGGCCGACTGCATCTGCTCCGGGGTCGCGTCCGGGAACACTCGCGGCGTGGCGACGAGCAGGCGAGCGGCCTCGTTGTTGTCTCGGTTATGCTCCAGGTAGCCGGCTGACGCGGGCTCTGGGTTCACGACGGCGTGGATGTTCCACCTGCCGGCCCTCGGCCGGAATCGCGCCCGGATGACATCCTCCTCGCCGACGTTCAGCCCGGCGATGGACTCCATCGCCTGTATCTGGAGCGCGCCGGTCGCGGGGTCGTTCTCGAAGAACCAGACGTCGACATCGTAGTTGTCCGTCAGCGCGTCCGGCCCGAGGTTCGTGACGACCGCGGTAAGCGTGACGGCGTCGCCCTCGACGGGGGTGTCGGTCGAGAAGCGAATCTCAGCGACCGCAAGGTCGACCGCCGCCACCGACGGCAGCGCCAACCCCGCCGCGATGCCGCAGCACACTAGGGACACGGCGATGTGACGGAACGCATCTAACATGAGTACTCCGGGAGCCAGCCTGCCGGTTCGCGGGCACGATGCTGGCGGCTTACGCAGGATGCATGCCACCGGGTTGTGGGCGCGCGGCCGGCGGTCCACTCGCCTTGGTTGCGCGTGGTGGACCAACATTGTGCACGGGTGTCCACACCGCGCCGTCGCCACGCGGACGCCCGACGCCTCTACGCAGGGATTCTACGGTATCGGAGCCGCCATGCGGAACGCCGCGCTACCACGCCACGGTGGCTAGTCCGCGGCGATGCAGTACACGAAGCGTTCGCCGCGCAGGTATATCTCTCCGTCTACCAGCGCTGGCGTCGAGCTGAACCGGTCGTCGAGCTGGTTCGTGGCGAGGACGGTGAAGTCCGCGCCGCCGTCCAACACGACCGTGGCGCCCTCTCGGTCGGCGAGATACACGCGGCCGTCAGCGGCTACCGGCGAGGAGTACACGCCACCGATGCCCTCGAGTCGCTGAAGCGGGAACAGGGCCTTGCCCGTTGACGCGTCGACTGCTGACAGCATGCCGTCGTTGCCCTTCACGTAGTAGAGCGTGTCCTCCGTGAGTAGGGGCGAAGGCACGTACGGCGTGTCGCGGCTCTTCTCCCACATGATGGCGTCCGAGCCCGTGATGTCGCCAGCGGCGCGGTCGAGGTCGATGGCGAACAACGCACTGCCGCGGAAGCCGCTCATCACGTAGACGGTTCCGTCCGCGTGGACCGGCGAGGGGATGGCGTTTGCCGTCATGCCGCCGCACTCCCAGACAAGGCTCCCGTCCGACAGGTCGTAGCTGCGAATCATGTTCGTCGCGTTCACGATGACCTGTACGCGTCCGTCGTGCTCGACGATGAGCGGTGTATTCCACGACGTGCGTTCATCGCGATCCTTGCGCCAGACTTCGTCTCCGGTGGCGGCGTCCAACGCCACGATGAACGAGTCTCCCTCGTGGTCCCACGGCACGACGAGTCGGTCGCCGTGCAGAGCGGGAGAAGCCCCCTCGCCGAACTCGTTCCGGGTCCGCATGTCTCCGAGGTCGATGCCCCACAGGTGTTCGCCGTCCACCGTATACGCGTAGATCCCGTACGAGCCGAACGACGCGAACACCCGCGACCCGTCCGTCACCGCCGAAGCCGACGCCCGGGCGCTCGTGTTGTGGATGCCCTCATGCGGCGGGGCCTCGACCGCGACTCGGTTCCACCGTACGCTGCCATCTCCGCGGTTCAGGGCCACGACGGAGTAACGTACGACATCAGCCCCCTCGGCAGACAGCAGATACACGCTGTCGCCCCACACGATCGGCGACGAGTGGCCCTGACCTGGCGCATCGACGCGCCAGCGGACGTTCTCGTCCTCGCTCCACTCGACCGGGGGCGTCGCGTGGGGCGCCAGACCACTCCCGAGCGGGCCTCGCCATTGAGGCCAGTTGTCGGCGCTGGTTTCCGCCGACGCTGCGCGGATCGTGACGGTGAAAGCTGCTACGCATGCGAGGGCGACGGCAACAGTACGGCGCATGGACTACCCCTGGCTTATCCTGAGAAAGGCGCGGGAATCGCGCTGTCGGCACTGCGTACAGAGTATGCGATGGTGGGCGTCACGAGCAAACGCGTGGGCTCAGGCGTAGGAGGCGAGCAGTCCGGCGACCTTCGAGTGCGCCAGGTAGGGGCGGAAGGCTTCGTCACCTTGCACCGCCTCCACGAGGAACGGGAGCGAGCCGTCCGTGGCGGCGATCTCGAACGCGCGACGCATGAAGCCCACTGCGGGGTCCACCTGGCCGTGTTCCAGAGCTACCGCAGCGGCGTTGAAGTGGGCGGGCCCATCGTCGCTCGGCAGCGCGGTGGCGGCGGCGAAGTCGTCGCGATTCCTGAGGGGCTCGGTTCGTTCGTCTACGAGGGCGTTGGGAATCCACATCGGCTCGGCGGCGAGAGCTCCAGCTAGGGTTTCCATCGCGAGGTCCAGGTCCCCGTCAGTCGCGTAGGTGCTGACGAGTTCGGCAATCACGTTCCACATGCGTCGGGCATCCACGGGTGTCCTTGACCTAGCGCCCCGGGCGCGTCAACCAGAGCTCAGCAGCAACCCACAACCCCGCGCCGGCGCGTCAGCAGCCAGTATACGGCGTCTGCGAGGGCTCCGATGGCGCGCACATCCGCCACGCGCCGTGTCCATCGTAGACCGGCGAATCGGCCAGCGACGAGCAGCAGAGCCGATCCGCCCGACGCGACGCGTCTGCCCACTGCGTCCTCGACGACCACATGCACGGCCGCTTCCGCCTCGTGTGCGTCGATGCCGTGTCGGCGGAGGACGCTGGCATCCTGCATCGGACGCAACGTGAGGGAGCCGTCGCCCTCGCGCGACGCAAGCCACGCTGCGGCCCTACGGCACCGGGTACACCGTGCGTCGAACAGCACGAGGAGTGATCTCGGCGTCGCGCCGCCCGCGCGCGCCGGGGCCGATGCACCCGGCCGTCGGGCTGCCGACGCACGTTGAGATTGCATACCGGCTATGATATGCTGCACCTGCCGTGAGATGCACGTCGTCCGGTCTGCGGCACGTCGGCCCGCGGGCGGCCGACACCGACGAAGTACGACATGCGGGGTCAGGCGTCTCCAGAGTGGGATCGGCCCGGCGTGGCGGCGTGGATAGGGGCGACGCGTTTCGGCCAGACGCCGTGCGGTAGCGGTCGAGGGAGTGCGTGCGACGTGAAGATTACACTGTGGGGCGTGCGTGGGTCGGTGCCCACGCCGCTAACGAGTGACGAGTATCAGGAAAAGCTGAAGCGGGTTCTCGCTCAGGCCCACGGCGCGGACCTCTCCGACGATGACAAGGTCGCCGCGTTCATCGCCGGCCTGCCGCGCGCGGATCGGTGCGTTGTTGGCGGAAACACGACCTGCGCCCAGATCAGCGACGGCGAGACGACGATCGTGGTGGACGCCGGTTCAGGCGTGCGGCCACTTGGCCAGAAGCTCATGGGATCCGAGTTTGGGCGGGGCCAGGGCACCGCCCACATTCTATTCAGCCACCATCATCACGACCACACGAACGGCTTCCCGTTCTTCGTGCCAGCGTACATCCCTGGCAACGAGATGCACTTCTATGGCGTCCACGACGCTCTCGAGGAGCGGATGGTGGGCTTGCAGGTCCGGGAGTACTTCCCGGTGCCTTTCCACGTCATGGGGTCGAACAAGCACTTCCACCAAATCGAAGCGGATGTGCCGTTCACGATAGGCGAATTCGAGATCGTACCCACGCAACTGAACCATCCCGGCCACTCGTACGGGTACCGCTTCCACTGGCGCGACAAGGTGTTCGTGTACGCCACCGACTCGGAATACAAGAATCCGAGCGAGGAGGAATACGAGCACTACATCAACTTCATGAGCAACGCCGACGTGATGTACTTCGATGGGCAATACTCGCTTGTCGAGGCGTTCATCAAGGAAGACTGGGGTCACTCGTCCGCGATGGCTGGCGTAGACTTCGCCGTGCGGGCCAACGTCAAGCATCTCGTCATCGGACACCACGACCCGGTGTACGCGGATATGACGATCCTCGAGATGCAGGAGGACGCGATCAGCTACCGGGGATTCAACTACCCCGAGTCCGACCTGGAGATCGCCGCGGCGTTCGAGGGTGACGTGTTCGACCTGTCACAGTAGGACGCGGCTTCGTTTGGTCGGTGGGCAGGGCTGCTCACTGCTGGTGTCGATACGGCCAGGGGGAATAGGATGTACGTTTGCACCGCATGCGGCTACTTGTTCGAGGACGGTGACTCGATCGACGACCTGCCCGAGGAGTGCCCAGTGTGCGAGGCTGGACGCGACAAGTACGTCGCCTACGACGCCAGCCTAGAGGCGTGGGTAAAGAAGGCTGTCGCCGGCTACTCGATGTTCCCGGACGAGCCCGGCTCTGATCTTCGCGCGTCCGATTCCGCCGTGTCCAACAAGGTCCGGTTCGCGGTGGTCGGCGCGACCCTCAAGGACTCGTAGGCCCGTCCATGTCGTCGGCCCTTGCCGGTGAGTCGCGACCCAGGATGACCGCGCGTCTTGGGGCGGCGGTGGCGTGCTTCGTCGCGTCCGCATGCCTCGTCGCCTGCGGCGTGTCGAGCGCGCGCCCTCCCGTGATGTACGCCACCGGACAGATCACTGCGGTGGAAGGCCGCCGCATCGAAGCCGATGTGGGCACGAACAACGGCGTGGTGCGCGGAGCCACTCTCCTCGTCTTCGACGTCCTCAACGAACTGACGGACCCGCGTACCGGCGCCCTGGTGCGGGTCGACCTCGCCCCTGCCGGGGCGTTCCGCGTGCACGACGCGGACATGACCAGATGCGTTGGGCAGGGCCCCGAAGGGGCGCCGGCGCCGCTACCCGGTCAATACGTGCGCGTTGTCCATCCCGAGGCCGTCCCTACGGAGGGTTGGACCGAGGACGCGGCGACCTGGTGGCGCGCGATCCGCAACCGCGACGCCATCGTCGGCACCGACCGGACGCTCCCGTTCTACCGCGCGAAGAGGAAGCGGAACCACGCGGACTAGCGGTGACAGGAAGGAGTCGGCATGACGGACGAGCAGCGGTACGTGTTCGACCTGAAGGGCTATCTGCTGATACCGGAGGCGCTCACGGCCGACGAGGTGTCTACGCTCAAGAACCAGATCGAGACGATCCGCGAGGCGCCAGAGTCGCTCCCCGTTCACGAGCGCGGCATGCCGGGCGGAGCGGCGTCCATGCTGATAGACCATCCCGTCGTCATGGACATCCTCGGCGAGATCATCGGCGAGGTGCGGATGGAGTCGAGCTGGTTCGCCTACCGCGAGAAAGGGCAAGGCGGCCCTCCGCCGCACGGCGGCACGCGCAACGTCAACCCCAACTTCAACTACCAGTGCGTGAACGGCGCCATCTACTCGGCGCTGACGCGCGTCGTCTTCGAACTGAATGAGGTTCGCCACGGAGAAGGGGGCACGCAGGTCGTGCCGGGGAGCCACAAGGCCAACTTCTCGCCGCCCGAGCGCCTGAACGACTTCGACTCCGGCGTCTGGGAGACGTACAGCTGTCCGCCCGGCTCGATGATCGTCTTCACCGAGAACCTGCGGCACTCCGGCGACGTGTGGAAGAACGCCGAGTGGCCCCGGTGCGCAGTGTTCAACTGCTACAACTTCGTTGGAGCCCAGTTCCACCACCCGTCCGTGCCTCAGCACATCATCGATGGGCTCCCACCCGAGAAGAAGGCGTTCTTCCGTGATGTCTGGGTGTGGAACCAGGGCGGGCCGGACAACGGCAAGAACCTGCATTACACCGGCTGACGCCGCGACCGCTGGCGATGCATGTGACATTGCGAGCGTGACTCGGGAGATGTCTCAAGCCTGGCCGTCCGTCGACACGACGTGGACATCCCGCTGGGGAAACGGGATTTCGATGCCGTGCTCGCGGAACGCAGCGTCGATCTCGAAGTTGAGGTCGCTGGCCGTGTCCTTCCGTTCCGACGGGTCGGGGATCCATACGAGCAGCTCGAAATCCAGCGACGACTCGCCGAACGCCGCCAGTTGCACCGCCGGCGCCGGGTCGTCAAGGGTGTGCTCGCTGGCCCGGCCGACCTCCAGCAGCAACCGGCGGACGAGCTGCACGTCGGAGCCGTACGCCACGCCCACGGGCACGTGGATGCGCGCGGTTTTGTCCTTGTACGTCCAATTCGTGACGGTCTGCTCAATGAACTGCGAGTTGGGGATGATGAGCTCGACGTTGTCCGCAGTGCGCAGCAGCGTGGAGCGGATACCTATCGCCTCGACGCGCCCGAGGTTCTCCCCGACGGTGATGAGATCCCCTACGCGAACCGGCCTCTCGAACAGAAGGATGATGCCCGACACGAAGTTGGACGTGATGTTCTGGAGCCCGAAACCTATACCGACGCTCAGGAACCCGAACGTCACCGCCAGCCCCGTGAGCCGAATCTGGAGCATGTTGAGCGCCGCGACGACGCCGACGAACAGGATGGTAACGGTCGTGGCGCGGAGCAGGAGGAACCGGGCGTTTGGCGTGAGACTGGGGTGCGACCGGATGCGGCGCTCGACCACCCGGCGCACCACGCGCGCAAGCACGTAAGCCACGAGCACGGCAACTGCCGCGCCCAGCGCATCGACCAGACTGACATCCGCGCCGGCGAAATGCACCGTCCTTCCGAACAGTCCGCGCAGCAACTCCATGAACGCTTGCATCAGACCGTCCCCTCGTGGTCGGTCCCGCGGAAGGCGGGGTACAGCGGCATGTCCTCCGAATCCGGCCACAGCCTGCGGAGACGGCTCGCCAGCTGCCGCGCCGTCTCGCCGATGGCCGGCATCAGCGCGAACTCGTCGCACGTGTCAGCGAGGATTTCGTAACGCATGATGACGCGCTGCCGGTGCATGGCGATGCCCCACTCACCGTCGTCGTCCCAGGCGTGTAGCACGCCCATCATCCCGGATCGGAACGCCCATCGGGCGCAAGCGTCGGCGATGCCTGCGGTGAAGACGTCGTCTTCGGCGGCCGCCGGCCATCCAGCGGCGAGCTCTCGTCGATACGTGTCCTCCGCGCCGCGCCAGACATCTTCCGGGAGCCTGTTGGCGCACCAGCACGTGGGGAAGTGGATACGCGCGTACGCCGCATCGGCGCCCCAAGGCCCGATCTCACCCGACTCGAAATCCAGGAGTCGAAGCTCGTCGCCGACCCAGTGGCAGTTGTCGGGACACGCGTCGAAGTGCACGTAGCAGAGAGCGTCGTCCGGCTCATTCCAGCGGGCGCGAAGCGCGTTCATCTCAGCGTAGAACCCGCGCACGGGCTTGAGCTCTAGCAGCGCCGCGGCGTCGGCAAACCATTTCACTCGCGTGGTCGGTATCCGATGGCGGGGGTCGCCGTGCGTGGCGGGGCCGAGCTGGGAACGTAGCTCGCTGTAGCGTCCCAACGCCGGCGCCGTCTGCGCGTGCATGCGCGCCAGCGCCGCCATGAGGGCGTTCAGCGTGTCTATGGCAGACTGGCGATCGTCACCGAGAAGGGCGTGATCCAGTCTGGTCCCCGTGCCCAGATCCTCCATGACGAACACGCCTTCGGTCAGGTCTCCGCCGTAGAAGCGTGGCGCGACCGGCGAGTCGCCGCCCACCTCGGTGAGGAAGCGCAACGCCGCCCACTCGGCGAGGAACGTCGACGCCGGCCACCCGCGACGGGAGGGGTCGTACGGCGCCCAGTCGGCGGCCCTGGGTTCCTTCAGGATGACAGTGGCCGGCGCGCCGGTCGTTCCTCCGTCGACGGTCGCGCGATGGACATATGCGCGGCCGGACAGCCCGTCGTCGGACCCGGCCCGAAGGCGGACGGAGGAACCCCACAGGCCCTGGATCGCCCGCTCCGCGGCATGTCTAACGCGCTCGTCCATGGACTCGCCTTCGGCTCAGCCTGGGCGTGAGCTACTTGCCTGCCCAGTGGGCCATCAGCGGCCCCGCGTCACCGTACACGGGGTCCGCGGGCGGCAGCGGGACGTCCGGTATCACGGTGAGGGCGTACGTGTGGTCGTCAGGATCCTCGCGCCGCATGTCGGGAGTCTGGCCAGGGGGATAGGCGCCGACGACGCACAGATCGCCAGCCATGCCCACCCGCTTGTGCCCGACGCCAGCCGGAATGACCACGACGTCTCCCGCCGTCGCCGTCAACGTCACGCCGTCTTCGCCGCCGAACAGCACCGTCACCTCGCCACTCGCGATCCCAAGCGCCTCGTGTGCCTCGGCGTGGTAGTGGTGGAACGGGTACACCCCGTTGCGCCACGTCCCGGCCCATCCGTTGGCGCGAAACAGGCTCTCGAACGTCAGCGCCGGGTCTATTCGCACGGGGGTCACGGCGGCTGGATACACGAGTAACGGGAGACGAGCGTTGTTCGGGATGATGCCGTCGTCGCGCAACGCATACGCCACGACTTCGCCCGTAGCGTCTGGTGGGGGCGTCATCAATCTCTCCTCAGCGAGGCGCACGACAGACGCGTGCAGCCGCTACCACTTGCGGTTCATCGCCAGCCGCGGATAGTCGCGCACGTTCATACTCCCGGAGTGCCCGCACAGGAAGTGGTAGAAGACCACATCGCCCGCTTTCGGCGTCGTCTCGACGGGGTCGCCCATGTCGACGTGTTCGCGCACGCCGCGCGCGAGCTACCACATGTACTCGTACGCCTGCGGATCGCTGCGCGCGAGCGCCATGATCCTGCGGTGTGAGCCCGGCCAGACGAGCGTGCCACCACCGTGCTGCTCGACATCGTTGAGGAACGTCATGCTCGCCAGACGGAACGCGTGCGGAAACGTCCTGTGACCGTGTTCCTTGATCGAGTGGTCCAGGTGCGCGCCGCCGGGCGCCCACTCCCCGTCCGTAGGGAACGTGTGGATGCAATAGGCGGAGCGCGGCGCGCCGAACGTAGCTGGGTCCGGGTCGCCCTCACCCAGTTGGGACGCCGCGGCGAGGAGGTCAGGGGTGTAGCAGGCGACCATGTCCGCGTCTTCGAACACCGGATGTCCCTTTGGACGGTCGTCCCACGTGGATGGGTCGTCTCGGTCGATATCGAGGCGTTCCCACGCCGCGTCCTCCGCGCGCGCGACCACGTCGGGTGGAATGAGCCCGGATACCTGGAGGTAGCCGTTCTCGAGGTAGCTGGCGACCTGGTCGATGGATAGCGCCGGCATGGCTAGGCCCCTACCACTTCATGTTGAACGCGAAGCGCGGCCGGCCGCCGATGTTGCGACTGCCGCTGTGGACCGTGAATACGTGGTAGAACAGGACATCGCCGCGCTCCGCCAGAACCTCGACAGGGTCGCCGATGTCCGCCTTGGCGATGTCTGAGTTCAGATCCCACATGAGCTCGTACCGGTCGGGGTCGCTGTACGCGAGCGCCTCCATCCGGTGATGCGAGCCGGGCCACGCCACGGTGCCGCCAGCGTGCTCCTCGACGTCGTTGAGGTACGTCATGGTGGCGACCCGGAACGCGAACGGGAACGTCCTGTGCCCGTGTTCCTTAATCGCGTGGTCGAGATGCGGCCCATGAGGCGCCCACTCGCCGTCCTGCGGGTACGTGTTGAGCGGACGCAACCTGCCCGGCGCGCGATACGTGGCGAGGTCCGGCACGCCCTCGCCCAACTGCGCGGCGGTCGTCAGGAACTCAGGCGTGTAGAGCGCCAACATGTCAGGGTCATCGCCCCGCGTGTATTCGCCTGGGGTGGCCCATGTGGTTGGGTCATCCGGGTCCATGTCGAGGTTGCGCCACATGGCGTCCTCGGCGCGCGCGGACACGTCCTCGGGTATGAGACCACTCACGAGCAGGTAGCCGGTTTCTACGTACTCGCGTATCTGCGCTTGGGACAGAAACGGATCGGTCACGCGTGTCTCCTTGATGGGTCGGCGCCCTCGCCGACGCTCCGCCGTCAGAAGGGCCGTCGGCCCCATGGTCCACGGACTGCTGGGCTCCAGCCGTCGGGCGGGTCGAACTCCGCGCCGGTGAGTTTCCCAGCGTCGAGTACCTCGGAACGGCCGTACGTGTACTCGGCGAGTCGGCGCTCGAGTCGCGCGTGGGCGTCGGCCGCCATCTCCCGGTACTCGCCTTGGTCGGCCAGATCGTGCAGTTCGCCTGGGTCGGACTGGACGTCGAATAGCTGCCCCACGGCCCCGGGCTGCCAGTAGATGTACTTGTACCGGTCCCACCTCAGCATCGCCGAGTGCGCCGGGCCAGCGTTCTCTGGCAGCAGGGCGTACGCCGCGGCCACCTCGCCGCTGTTCGGGACATCGCCACCACGCATGGCCGCGACCAGGCTGTCGCCGTCCGCCGCCGCCGGCTTGGGCACGCCCGCGAGGTCGAGGAGAGTAGGCATGAGCGACGATACGCCGACGGGGGCTGACGCCTCGCCCGTCAGTTCGATGGCCTGCTCGTCCCTGACACTCCCCGGGACGTAGAACAGGTAGGGCACGCGGGCCGAACCCTCGTAGAAGGTGCTTTTGAAGTACTGGCTGTGGTCGCCCATCATGTCACCGTGGTCGGACGTGAACGCGATGATGGTGTCTTCGCGCAGGCCCAGGCGGGTCAGCGCCTGCACGAGCCGTCCGACGCACACGTCGATGTGCGTGATGAGCCCGTAGTAGTACGCCAGGGACGCCCGCATCTGTTCCTCGCCGATGGTCTGCCACGTGTAGTTGCGGATGCGCCGCTCGTTCACTGGCAGTTCGTCGTCCACGCCGTTGGGCATTAGGGCGGGGGCCGGCACGTCCTGGGGCTGGTACAGGGTGTCATACGGTCTGGGTGGGTCGTACGGCGAGTGCGGCTTGTTGAAGCTGCACCAGCAGAAGAACGGCTGCTCGCCGCGTTCCGCGACGTGTCGCTCGATGAAGTTCACCGACTCGCGAGCGGTCCACGACGATATGTGATGTGGCTCCGGGATCAGCGACGCTGCCGCGTAGACGTCGTTGTTACCCACGCCGTGCCCGCGAGAGTAGCCGCCCCATTCCGTCTCGTTGCGGAGATAGGCGAGGTAGTCGTCGTCGAGTTCTCGGTCTGCTCCCATTCTGCCCGATTCGTGGATGAGCATCTCGTCGAACCCATACGGTTCGCGCACGGGTGAGAAATGCCGCTTCCCGAAGACGCCCGTGTAGTAACCGCTGGCTGATAGAGCGTCCGGGAGAATCTCGCCGCGTGTGAACGGCTCGCCCCGCCATCGGTTCTGACCGAGGGACAGCGGGTGTCGGCCCGTCATCCAGCACGACCGCATGGGCACGCACACCGGGGCCTCGCTGTAGGCGTTGCTGAACCACACGCCAGCGCGCGCGAGCCCGTCCAGAACCGGCGTGCGCAAGGCCGGGGCGCCATCGATCCCCAGCGCGTCGCCGCGCTGCTGGTCCGTGGTGACGAGGAGGATGTTGGGTCGTCTGGATGGCACGGCGGCGTCCCTGTATGTCCTGGGTGGCCGCAGCAGGATATGACGCCGCCCGCCTGGCCCGCAACCGTCCGCTGAGGCTTGCGCGCGCCTGCATCCGTCGTGGTATCCGCGCTCCGACGGTTTGACCAAGCCGGTCCCGGGGCCTATGCTTCTGCCTGCCGTGGCGAACGTCCCGATTACCACCTCGACTAGGACGCCGCATGAGTTACCCATCGGTTCGCAAAGTCGTCATGCTCAACGGCGACGGACGCATATGGACCGCGGAGCAAGCCATGCCCGAGCCAAGGGACGGGCAACTCGTCGTCGAGGTGGCGGCGTCCATGGTGAGCCCCGGTACGGAGTTGGGCGGCGTGCGCGCGAGACGCGAGAACCCAACCGGCCGGGACGAGGGCAGGCCTTTCGGCTACACGAACGCGGGCGTTGTCGTCGACACGGTCGGAGACTGCGGCGAGTTTGCGCCGGGCGACCGCGTTGCGGGGATGGGGGGCGGGTACGCGCTGCACGCAACCCACGCGTGCATTCCTCACAAGCTGTGCGCGCCCGTACCGGACGGCGTGGCGTTCGAGCACGCGGCGTCGAGCCACCTGGCGGCGACGGCTCTCCACGCGGTGCAGCGCGGCAAGTTCGTCATAGGCGAGAACATCGCGGTCGCCGGGCTGGGGCTCGTCGGTCAGTTGGCGTGCCAGATCGCCAAGATCGCGGGAGCCTACGTCATGGGGTTGGACCGCTACCCGTTGCGCGTAGCCATCGCGGAGCGCGCGGGCGTGGGCGCCGCCGTGAACGTCGCGGAAGACGACCCCGAGCCGTTGGCGGACGCCTTCACGCAAGGCTACGGATTGGACGGCGCCATCATCGCGTTCGGGGGTGAGGCGACGGGTGCGTTCAAGCAGCTGCGCGCCATGCTCAAGACCACGCCCGACGGTCACAAGATGGGCCGCATCGTCATCGTCGGCGGGGCGTCGATACAGCACGGATTCGCCGCGGGAGCCGGTAACATCGATGTCATCAGCGCGGCGCGGACCGGGCCGGGCTATCATGACGACGCCTATGAGCACGGAGCGGATTACCCGCCCGTGTTCGTTCCGTGGCCGACGCAGCGCAATCTGTCGCTGACGCTGCGGTTCATGGACGAGGGGCGCTTGGACGTGGGCTCGCTTATCACGGATACCGTGCCCATCGACGACGCGGCGGACGCCTGCGACAAGCTCATTGACACTCCGGGCGACGCGCTCGGGGTTGTGTTCACGATGGGCGCCTAGGGGATCACGGCATGAAAGTCGGCCGCCCTGTCATCGTTGCGGGCAGTGTCGCGATGGTCGCAATCCTCGCGCTCGCGGCTTCGCTGGCTCTCAGCCTGCAAGGCCGGGCGGACATGGTGACACGCCATGAGGCCGAACTCGCTGATCTGACCCGCGCCCGCGACGAACGTGACGCCGACATCGACTCCCTGCGCGCGGAACTCGAGAGCGCGCAGGCGCAGATCGTAGCGTTGCAGAGCACCTTGGAAGAGATCCGCGCGCAACTGACACAGCTCGGACCCGACGTCTCCTCCCGTAGCGCGCCCTCGCCCATGTCACCCCGATTTCTACGACAGCCTGGCGAGCGCACGGACGGGCGCCGCGACCGATGACCGGCTGCTAGTCGGCGCGCGCCGGAGCCCGCCCTGCCTCCGGGCCGCTTCTTGACCGCGTATATGCCCAACGCTAACATGCTTGCGTGAGCGCGCTGGCTGGGGACGCTGGGAGACAGACCGGTTGCGGAACCTGCTGCCTCTGTCCTTCTACGCGCGCAGCCCTGTGGATGTCGCTCGGGACTTGCTGGGCGTGGTGCTTCGTCGCGACGATGACACCGGATCCGCCGCGGGCCGCATCGTCGAAACGGAGGCGTATCTGTCGACCGACCCGGCCTGCCACGCGTATCGCGGAAGGACGGCGAGGAACGCGTCGCTGTTCGGGCCGCCGGGCGCCGCCTACGTCTACCTGTCCTACGGCGTGCACTGGCTGTTCAACGTCGCCACCGGGCGAGAAGGCGAGGGCTGCGGCGTGCTGATACGCGCCCTCGAACCCACGGAGGGCCTTGAGTTGATGCGCCAACGGCGCGGTCGCGTGGACCCGCGCGAGCTCGCCTCCGGCCCGGGCAAACTGGCCGCCGCGCTGGGTATCACCGGCGATGACGACGGCTCGTCCCTCGCCGAAGGCCGAATCGGGTTGGTCGGTCCCTCGAGCACCCCTGGACCCATCACCGTCTGTCGGCGGGTTGGGATATCGACGGCGGTCGCCGCGCCGCTGCGCTTCTATCTCACGGCCAACCCACACGTCTCGCAAGTGGCCCGCGTCTGAGAGCAGCGCCATGAACGAACTGCCACAGGAACGTGCGGTAATCCTCGTCGTGGAACCCGACCGTCGCGCGCGGGAGGCGATGTCGGCGGCCGTAGACACCGACGACGCGCACGTCATCCGGGTGCGAACCGACGCCGAGGCCGTGAACTGCCTTGCCGCGGAGGAGGTAGCGGTCGTCATCGCCCCGCTGCGATCTGGCGATGTCGACGGGGCTCGGCTGCTTCCGCTTGCCGAACGCCTCAACGAGGGCGTTGCCACGATTCTCACGGTCGAACCCAACACGCTCGACACGGACGCCGCCGTGCGCCTCATGCGCGATGGCGCCCACGACTTCCTCACGCGACCCGTCAACACGTCGAAGCTGCGCGAAACCGTTCAGAAGGCCCGCCGCCAGCAGGACACCGAGCGGCAGGTGCGTTCGCTGCGGGCGCAGTTGGAGCACCCCAGCGCGCTGCTCGGCTTCACCGGCAAGTCGGCGGCGATGCGCGTGGTCTACGATCGGCTCATACAGCTGGCGGCGGCGCCGAATACGACGGTGCTGGTAACTGGAGAGAGCGGCACGGGCAAGGACGTCGCCGCGCGCGCCCTTCACTCCTATGGGTCGCGCAGGGACGGGCCGTACATCCCGTTCAATTGCGCCGCGGCGCCGGATGCCCTCTTCGAGAGCGAGCTCTTCGGCCACGAGGAGGGGTCGTTCACTGGCGCCTCGCGCAGGAGGCGGGGCCGGTTCGAGCTCGCCCACCGCGGCACGCTTGTTCTGGACGAAGTGGCCGAGTTGACGCCATCCGCGCAGGCAAAGCTGCTGCGCGTGCTGGAGACCCGGGAAGTCGAGCGCGTGGGGTCGGAAAAGCCGACACCGGTGGATGTGCGCATCGTCGCCGTGACGAACCGCGACCTGGCGGACGAGGTGGCGGCCGGGCGATTCCGCCACGACCTGTACCATCGGCTGCGCGTGGTCACCGTGCACATGCCGCTCCTGCGTGAGCGAGTCGAGGATCTCCCGTTGCTCGTGGCGACGTTCATTGACGAGTGCGCCGCGTCCGCTGGTCGTGACGTGCGGGGCATAGGCCCTCGAGCGATGCGTGTTCTCGAGCAATACGCGTGGCCGGGCAACGTGCGCGAGCTCAAGAACTGCATCGAGGCCATGGTTGTCGTCGCACAGTCGCAGGTGCTGGACGTGGCGGACATGCCAGAATGGCTCATCGGCGGCGCGCCGCTGACGGCCCCAATGGTGAGCCCTGACGGCGGCCCGCGCGACAACGCCGCGATGTCCGACACACCGCCGGCCGCGGAGACCGCCATCCCGGTGCACGCCGGTATGACGTGGGACCAGATCGAGCGCGCGGCGATCCAAAGCACGCTGGACATGACCGGCGGGAACAAGGCGGAAGCTGCGCGCGTGCTGGCAATCGGTCGACGGACGCTCTTCCGCAAGCTCAAGGAATACGGCATATGAAAGCCTTGGGCGCCTACCACATGCCGCGCTACTACGGGCGACCGGCTGTGGCGCTGGCACAGGCGCAAAGTCCAGCGGCCGGGAGGGTCGCCCCCGCCAGCGGGGACCAACCGGATCCCGGGACGACCACCCTCGGCCCGGGGCTGCTCGACTTCGTCGGCGTTGTCGCGGTGGTTCTGCTGGTGGGCGCGGCGATCTGGTTCGCGACGCGTTGGGCGCGACGGGCGCCAACGCGCGGGCTGCGCGCTGCGGTTAGGAAAGCTAAGCGGCTCAACGAGCGCATGGACGGTATGCCGCAACCGCACCCGGCGCCGGAGATGGAGATGCGGCGGCGAGCCGAAGATCCGAGCGTAGCCGAACCTGCGGACGCCGTCAGACGCGTCGTGCGGCCAACGCCCCGCTCCGAGGGACCAGCGGACGAGCGGGCGCAGGAGGCGATGGGTCGCCTGGCGCGCATCCTGTCCGACCCCGACGACAAGGACATGATCGCCGACTATGTGCGGCTCGACACGCTCGTCCGTCGGTGGCTGTTCGACCGGTACGGCGTGCCTGCGTTCAGCGTGAGCGCTGCCACGCTGCTCAACTCGCTGCCGCAGAACCTGACCGACGGGATCGTGGACGACGCTGGCGAGATCCTCCGCGTCTGCGAGGTCGCCCAACTGAGCGCGCATCGCCCGTCGCGACGGGAACTGCGACACCTCTGCGGCCTTGCCTACGAGCTCATTTCCGGTGACGATGCGTCGTCCGACTCGCGCGCCGCATCTGGCCGCGAGACCGAATGAGCTGGCGATTCGCCCCCATCCGCGAGGCATTCAATGACCGCAGCAGAGCACGTCGCCTTCTTTCAGGCCCAAGGGTACGTCAACCGCGGAGCCGTTCTGACTCCGGCGGAAGTGGACGAGATGAGGGCCGGCTTGGACCGCGTGATCGCCCAGGAGCGCGGGGGCGGCGACGACACATCGGTTGAGTTCAAGTACGGCCACGATCGAGTCGGCGACTCCCCAGAGGAATCGGGTCGCGACGCCAGGGCGATCCACCAATACGTGAACATGTGGAAGCGTGACCCCGCGTACGAAGCGGTCATCCACAACCCGAACATCGTAGAGACGGCGCGCGCGCTACTCGACACGCCGCAGGTGCGCCTGTGGCACGATCAGATCATCTCGAAGCCGCCGGGGGACAACGCGCACTTTGGCTTCCACCAGGACTTCTACTTCTGGCCCATCAGCCCGGCGAACATCGTGAGTTGCTGGCTCGCGCTCGACGATGCGACGGTCGACAGTGGGTGCATGCACGTGATGCCCGCAAGCCACGACGATCCCCGATTCCTGCCAGACGCACACGCCAGGGAAGCGGCGGAAGCGCGCGCGGCGCGTGAGGAGGGGCGGCCTGTCGCCGAGACAGAGCGCGTCAAGCGTTCCCAGCTGGACGCGTCCCACGGCAAGCCGGTAGAACTGCGCGCGGGCGAGTGCATGTTCCACCATTGCCTGAACTTCCACTGCACGCCACCGAACGTCACTGAGGGCCAGCGCCGCGCGTTGGTGATGATCTTCATGGCGGAGGGGGTGCTATACGACCACGCGAAGTCGCCGAATCACATCCTGGTGCCGACGATTGAGGTCGAGGACGGCGAGCCGCTGGTCGGCGACGGCTTCCCGATCTGCTAGGCTGGGCCCGGTACTCACACGTAGGCGCGGGCGAGCGCGTCGACTGACTCCGACAGGCGCAGATACGCGGAGGGGTCGTTGCGGGCAACCGCCAGCACTCCCGCTCCTTGGAACTGCGCCGACAGCCCATCCGTGGCATCGGCGACAGCCATGCCCTGCATGCCGGTGTCGCGCGCTGCTTCCGCGAGCGCGTCGCCTATCCGATCGTGGATCTTCGCGATGTACCCAGCGGCGCGATCCCTGGCGGCGTCGTCGTCGCCGCTCATCTCCGTGGCCAACCCGCCAAAGGGACAGCCCAGAACCGCTCCGCGCGTGGCGCGCGATGCGGTCGAGCGGCGGAAGCGCGGTGTCGTACGCGGGGACAAGCGCGTCCCTGTTCTCCGCCTCCCACATCGCATCGAGCATGTCGAACGCGAGCGCCTGCTTGGACGCGAAGAAGTAGTAGAAGCTTCCCTTCTTCACGCCAGCGTGGGCGCATACCTGTAGCACGCCGACCGCGTTGTAGCTACGAGCGTGCATGAGTTCGCGCGCGCCGTCTAGAATCCGCTGGCGCGTCTCCGCTCCCCTGGCCATGTGGTTTCTCCTGCTACGGCAAGCGTAGTTGACCGGTCGGTCCACGGCCAAGGCCTGTAGCGTTGCGGCCGGGCACGAAAAGCGGGTCGCGTTGGCCGGGGTCCACGGCGCCGCGGCACGGCGCGTCGAGAGTGTCGGTCTGGCGCTGCCGCACGCGCGAAGAGTGACCCTCCCGCGTACCGACTGCGCCGCCATCACCCGCCTCGTGGATCCCATCCTCAGCGACCCGCGCTAGGAGAGGAATAAGGTAGGGTGAGTGAGAGCAAGCAACCGTCGTGCCAATGGTGTCGATAGGCTGCGAGTCCGCCTGCATAGCGGGCATTCGGCGTCAGGACAGGCTGGTAGGGCTGGGAGCGCGACGCCGCGTGTCGCGACATGGTGCACCGCGAGGACGATCTCTTGCAGAACGCCACACCGTCTACCGCTCCGGCGTGAGGCCGTGCTTCTTCATCTTGCGGTACAGAGTGGTGCGATTCACCTTGAGCAGGTCGGCGGCTTGCTTGATGTTGTTCGCCGTCTGCGCGAGCGCCCGCTCGATGGACTGCTTCTCCGCGTCGCTGAGCGATCCTGCCGGGACGCTCGCGGTGGGATTCGCCCCGACCGTCTCCGTGGAGTAGGCCACGGGGCCGTCGACGTCATCAGTAGACGCCCCTGGCTCGCCGGAGGGCGCCAGATAGGCAGGCAGCGCCTCGGCGCTCAGCAGGTCGTTCTCGGTCAGGACAACGCCCCGCTGTACGACGTTCTCGAGCTCCCGCACGTTGCCCGGCCAGTCATAGTCCAACAGCTTCTGCATGGCGCCTACGGACACGCCACGGATGTCCTTGCTCAGCATGTCCGCGTAACGACGCAGGAGGTAGTCGGCGAGCTTGGGGATGTCTTCGGGCCGGTCGCGCAACGGCGGGACCGGAATGGGGTAGACCGCGATACGGTAGAACAGGTCGTCTCGGAAATCGCCAGTGTCGACCGCGGCGCGCAGATCCTGGTGCGTCGCGGCGACGACCCGCACGTCCACGGGTATGGTCGCGGTGCCACCGACACGCTGTATTTCGCGCTCTTGCAGCACTCGCAGAAGCTTCGCCTGCGCCATCGGGTTCATCTCCCCGATCTCGTCGAGGAACACGGTGCCGCCATTGGCCTGCTCGAACTGCCCGACTCGACGCGCGGTCGCTCCGGTGAACGCGCCGCGTTCGTGGCCGAACAGCTCGCTCTCGATGAGCGTTTCCGGGATCGCGGCGCAGTTGACGGCGACAAACGGTCCCTCGCGTCTGGGACTGTTGAAGTGGATCGCCTTCGCGACGAGCTCTTTCCCGGTACCGCTTTCGCCCTGGATAAGGACCGTGATGTCGTTGCCCAGGGCGGAGTGCATGAGACTGTACATCGCTCGCATGGACCGGCTGTTGCCGATGATGCTGTCGAATCCGAACTCAGCCTTGAGTTCCGCGCGGAGACGCAGAACCTCCCCCTTCATCTCTTCGATCTCGGCGTCCTTCGAGACATCCCGGTAGACGACGATGCGTCCGAGGTGCTCCTTGTCGCGGTCAAGGACGGGCGCGCTGAAGCGGTACAGCATCCGCTGCCTGGGGGCCGCCGTTTCGACGACATCCTCGAGCACGGCCGCGGCGTCGGCGAAGACCTTGCCCTCGACGGCCTCGAACCGGTCGGGTTCGTGGAACTCGCCCTTGATGAGGTCGCGGAGCTCGGCGGCGTTCACGCCGGGAGACACCGGCCCGTCAAGCCGGAACATCTCGTGGTATTGGCCGTTGGCGAACTCCAGGCCGTCGTCGGCGTCGAACATCGCGATGGCTTCGCCCGTGTAGTCGAGGACCGACTCCAGCGTGTGCTGCTTGACCGCCAGTTCTCGGTAGAGCAGACGCACCTCGAGAAGGTTGCCCATCCGCACGCAGATCTCGTCGATGTCGATGGGTTTCGAGATGATGTCCTTGGCGGGGGACGCGAGCGCTCGGATGCGCCGGGAGGGATCCTCGTCGCGGACCATCAGGAGTACTGGCAGGTACGAGCCGTTCTCCAACTCGCCGAGGGCGTCCATGACGCCGAAGCCATCCATGTGTGGCATGTCCCGGTCGAGCACGACGATGTCCGGTCTGTACTCGTCGTACGCCTCCGCGGCGAGGCGGGGATCCGTCACCACGCGCATGTCGGCGTACCCACGTCCTGCCAACTCCGCTCGGAGCCCTTCCGCGGCTCCGGCGTCGTTGTCTACGATGAGTATCTTCCCCGTTAGTACGCGCTGCTCGGACAGGTGCACCGCTCTCCCAACCCTGGGCCGAGGGCCCTTTGTCCAGACGTCTCGACGCGCGTTGCCGCTTCGGCGAATTGTCGCGCCCCTTACGCATGCGGTCAAGGGCGCGTCCGCGCGGCCCGCGCGCTGTGGTACCTCTCCAGTTCGCCCTCTGCCGTGTCGCTGGCGGCGGCCGATGTCTGCGTCAACAGCCAGGCCCGCCGCGCCGCCGCCGGGCGGCTAGCCGCGGTCGGGTATCGGCCAGTTCGCGTGCCACACCGAATCCTCCGGCACGTGTTCGTCGGCCCACCGCGGCTGCATGGTTTTGAAGTCGCGGAACGCCGCCCCGACCACGTCGTCCCACAGAACCTCGACCTGCTCGTATGTGCGGAGCCTCTCCGTTGGCGCGTCCCGTCCGTACGCGGCCAGCAATTCCGCTGACTTGGCTCCGAGCCACGCCACCTCGTCCGCAACCATCTGCTCGCCTACGCGTCTGTCGGACTCGTGAGCGTTCCCGCCCATCGCGAAGTGCGGCCCCTCGGCGTCACGTTCCGGGAGTCGGGAGACATCCACGCAGTCTGGCTCGACGGCCCACAGCAGTGAGGTCTCTACCTTGCCAGCGTGGTCCCCGCTGCTGCCGTCACCCGCGAAGCCGGGCTCGTTCGCCTCGAAGTCCGGCAGCGCGTACAGGCGCGCGCCGACGTGGGGCTGGACGAGCTCCACGAGGGTCTTCAGATCCTGCCAGTTGGGACCGTAGTGGCCCGTCAGCAGGATGGCGGCCTGGAACCCCAGGTGGTCGATCGCGCGGAGCTGGTAGCAGATGTTCCTGAAGTGGATCCACGGGGGCACGGCGGTCATCCACGCCCGCTCGACCTGCCCGACGGAGTTGTGCGCCCAGACTGCGTAGCCGCCCAGTTCGTGGATATGCCAGTAGTCCGGTGGCGCGACGATCCCTCCGTGCTCCCGCGCGGTGGCGCAAGCGATGGCGTGCGCCTTCAGGGCGTCCAGCCCCACGGCGTTCTGCGGCCCGTGCGGCTCGCACAGTCCGTAGGCAAGGTAGGCGATAGGGCGCGCGGCGAACGCCGCCTCCAGCTCGTCCGGGAACATGCGTTCCCATCGTACTTCTCGCACGGGCTCATCCTCCTCGTGGTGTCGGGATGTCGTTGGCGATGTCGAGCCACATGACGTTGGCGTCTTCGCCGGTGTCCTGGTAGTACCCCCGGCGCATGGCGACGGTGACGAATCCGGCTTCCTCGTACAGCGCGATGGCGCCGTCGTTGCTCACGCGCACTTCCAGTGTGGCGCGCAGCAGCCCTATCCGACGCGCCTCCTCCAGCACGGCGTCCAGCAGCTTCCGGGCAATGCCGAGTCGCCGGTATGCGGGGTGCACGGCGAAGTTCAGCAGGTGCGCCTCGTCTACGACGATCCAGTAGATGGCGAAGCCCACTACCCTGTCGGCGCACCGGGCCACGAGCACGCGTGAATGTGGCCTCGCGCGTCGCACCTCGTCGCGGAGGATGCGGTACGACCAGTGCGTGGGGAACGAACGCGTTTCGATCTCGTAGATCGCCGGTAGGTCGTCGAGGTCGGCGTATTCTACGGCGATGGGTCCCGGGAAGCGGAAGCGGGTCATCTCGGCGGGCGTGCTCATGGCTGGTCGGCGTCCTCCGAAGCACGGTGCGTGGCCGTCAGGAATCTACCACCCAGTCGGGCCGGCGCCAACGGTCGCTAGCGACTCGGCCGCGCGCGCAGGAGAGCCCACGCCGTGGCGAGGGTACCGGGCGCCTGCGCCGCGCGTGGGGGCAGGACCGGCCCGCCCGCTACCTCCCTGATTTCCAGGGCTCCGAGTCTGCGGTCCCACAGCGCTACATCGTCCAGCGCCCCGTGCAGCGCGTCCGTGAACGTGTGTCGGTTACCGAGTGTCAGGCGGGTGCCTACGTTGAGTTCGGTTCCGTCCCAGCTCTCCACCAACTCTCCGTCCACGTAAAGATTGGTCGTTCGGGAATCGAGGGCGATGGCGAGATGCGTCCACTGCCCTCGTGGGTAGGCGTCGGCTGCTGCGGCGAAGTCGCCGTAGCGCAACTCCGCGTTGCGGTTGCGTCCGAGGTATGTCGCGCCGTCCTCCTCGTCGACGTCGCGGTCACGCGCGTCAAAGACGTAGTCCCACCGCGGCAGCGCCGGGTCAGTCACACGGACCCAGGCCGCGATGGTGGCGGCTGGTAAGACGCCGAAATCGTGCGCGACGGACACCCCGCCGTTGCGCCCCCCAGACAGATCGAGAGCGCCGCCGAGCGCCCCGTCGCTCGGAGCCCACGCCGCGCTCCCGGCGACGTTCGCGGTCGCTCCGGTGTTGGATCGGTCGACGGCCACGCCGTTGGATTCGTCCAAAGGTAGGTATAGGAGCAGTCCGTCGGCGATCGCGGCGCCAAGGCAAGGCAGGCACGACAGGCATAGGATGAGCATCGCCGCGCTTCGCATGGACCACTCCCAGGAACCTGCATTGTGCCACCTCGACGCGGCCCTTAGAAGGGGATCGGCGCCGCGCCCTGGCGGCCGCAGCGCGCAAATTGACACCAGTGTCAAGTTGGGGTAATCTTCTGGTGGCGACCCGGAGATCGGCCGACCGAAAGGCCGGCCTTGGCGAGCCACTAGCGGGGAAGCAACGGCGTCGAAGAAATCCAGCCAAGGTGGTAGCAATGGCGGTTCACCTCGACACGGCGCGGGAAGCAGCATCGACAACGTGGGAGAGCGTGCTGGGCGACGATCCCGGCGCGACTACGGCGGGCTCGGGCGCCACGGCGGCGCCACGGCCAGCCACCCGACCGAAGGCGCGTACGGGCGAGCGCTCGACGGACACGATCACCGCTTGGTTCCAGCGCATCGGCGCGCACCGGAATCTGACGCGTGAGGAGGAAGTCGCCCTCGCGGCGGCGATCCAAGAGGGCGACGAGGACGCGCGTCGCCATCTCATTGAGTCGAATCTGCGACTCGTCGTTAGCATCGCCACGCGGTACCGCGGCTACAACGTCCCGTTCGCCGACCTGATTCAGGAAGGCAACATCGGACTCATGCGCGCGGTCGAGAAGTTCGACCACACGCGTGGCTTCCGGTTCAGCACGTACGCAAGTTGGTGGATTCGTCAGGCGATCATCCGCACACTGAACCGCACCGCGCGTATGATCCGCTTCCCGAACTACGTCATCACCCGCCTGTCGAAGCTGGACGACGCGACCGCGCGCCTCACGCAGGACTTCGGCCGCGAACCGACCACCGAAGAGCTTGCCGGCGAACTGGATCTGCCGCTCGAGAAGACCCGCGACCTCGGTCGTCTCCCCGGAGAGCCGATCTCGCTGGATCTGGACACCAGCCGCAACGACGACAACTCTCTGCATCTGCGCGAGCAGCTCGTCGACACGCGGACCGAGGTGGAGAACGGGACGCCACGGGTCGTGGTCAGCATGGGCCTGGAGAACATGCTCGGCGTGCTGTCCGACCGCGAAGCCCACGTTGTTCGCCTGCGATTCGGCCTTGAAGACGGCCGGGAACGCACGCTCAAGGAGGTGGGCGAGGAACTGAGCCTAACGCGCGAGCGGATCCGGCAGATAGAAGGCGACGCGCTCAGGAAGCTCCGCGTGGAGATGCGGAAGCAGGCGTAGCGGCCCGCCCGCGCGAGCCTGCGGCGCCGGTTCCGTGCCTTGCCAGTACCACATATACTCTCCGCATCGACTGCGCGCACGGGAGCCATGCGGCGCCTCGCCGCTGATGGAGCCCCGGCCTCGCGTTGGGCGCGGAAGGAGAGTCCGTGGCGCACCCTCACCGGCTGGAGCAGATCCGTGACGCCGCCAGAGGCGAAGTGTCCGGGGCCGCCGCGGCGGCAGGTCTGGAGCGCCTCTGGTCCTCCGCGCGGCACGCGGACTTTGCCCATATCCACGAGACAGCCCGTACCCTCGCCGTGATGATGGACGAGGCGGGCCTATCCGATGTCGAGGTACTCGAATACCCCGCCGACGGTCGGACTCACTACAGTGGCTGGATCATGCCGCAGGCTTGGGATCTGTCGGCCGCGGCCCTGAGAGTCGTCAGTCCTCAACCCGCGCGCCAGGCGCTCGCCTCACACGCCGAATCGCCTCTGTGTGTGATGATCTACTCCGCGCCAACCCCGCCCGAGGGTGTGACCGCGCGCGTAGTCCGCGTCGCTGACGCGCATCGCCCGGAGTCGTGGGCCGGTCCCGACGTCACGGGCGCGGTCGTTCTGATGGACACGTCAGCGCTGCGCGCGGCCGCCCTCGCGTTCCGCCACGGCGCCCTCGGCGTTCTCACCGACGAACCCGGCAGGCCCGACGCCGACCCGGCGAGCTATCGCTTCCTGAACTACACTATTTCGCCTGGAGCCGAGTCAAAGGGCTTTGGCTTCGGTCTCACGCGGGCGCGGGGCGCGCAGCTTCGGGAGGCGCTCGACGAGCACGGCGATGGCCAGGTCCACGTGCACGCGCGGGTCGCGAGCAGTCTGTACGACGGCTACCTGCCGGTCGTAACCGGCCTTCTCCCGGGCGGAAGCGACGAGGAGATAGTGGTTACGGGTCACCTTTGCGAACCTGGCGCGAACGACAACACGTCTGGCCCAGCGCTCGCCGTCGAGGTCGTCCGCGCGATCGGGGCGATGACCCGGTCTGGCGCGATTCCGCCGTTGCGGCGCGGCATCCGGCTGTGCCACACGTACGAGGTGCGAGGGACCAACGCCTACGTCAACGAACACGGCGCCAGCCGCAGCGTCGTCGCCGGCTTGAACCTCGACATGGTGGCGCGCCGAGAGACGAACCACGTCTTCCGAACGACACCCACGCGGCCGGCGTACACCGATGCGCTCCTGCTGGAGGCGCTTCGCCTGGCGACCCCGGACGGCGCTGAAGTCCGGGTCGAGGATCACGTGTTCGGCCTGGTGGACGACAACGTGTTCGGAGAGCCGCTCATCGGTGGCCCGTGCGTTGGCCTCGTGCAGTTCCAGGACCGGACCTGGCACACGTCGAGCGACACCATGGCGGACATCGACGAGGAGGCGCTCGCCTCGAACGGTGTCGCCGCCGCGACGTACTGCGCCGCCATCGCGTGCGCCCGCGACGAGGACGCCGTCGCCCTCGCGTCCCTGGCCGCCGGTGATGCTGCTGACCGCCTGAGTTCCGCCGCGAGGTCCGGCGCGGCGTGCGACACGCTCCGCCACATGGCCCTTCAGGGGCAGCAAGCCGTGAGGTCAGCGTTGGCGCTGGTCGACGGCCCGGACGCCGCCGCGCGAGTCGAGGAGCTTGGCAGACGCGTCGCCGACATGGGGCCAGCGACAGCGGCGTTGGCCGCTGCCCGCGGGTCGGCGATCACCTCGGCGCCGTCGACGGCCGGCATGGGCGACCGTGAGAACGCGCGCTACCGCAAGGTCGCTCCCGGCTTCATCGGCTTCGAGCATCTGACCCACGACGACCGCGACTCGTTGGACGCGCAGCAGGGCATGGGCTGGGGTTGGGGCGCGCCAGACTGGCTACAGCACGCCGCCTTCCTCTGCGACGGAGACCGAAACGTCCGTGACATCTTCCTGTTCCTGCGCCATGAAGGCCTCCGCGTGGACCTGCGAACATTCGTTCGCGGAGTCGAGTGGGCCGCCGGCCAGGGCTTCCTTCAAGCTGTATAACAGAAGGAGCGCGCGACGATGCTAGCCGCCGGACTCCTGCTTGTGCCCGCGTTGGCCGCGTCGGCCCCGTCGACGGCGAACGCCTACGACGACGTGTGGGATCACTTCGCCATCCTCGTGTGGCAATACAAGACTCCCCCGCCCGGCCCTGACGCCGCGAACGCGTACGCGGATCTCAACCTGCGCGGAATACACCTGGACAACGGGTTCAGCGACGAACTGCTAGAGTTCGCGCAAGAGAACGACTACGAGTACTACGTCGATCATGTCGCCGGGAAGGGCGACCTGCACCTGTATCCCCGCGATTGGGCGGCGTTCCGCGACGCCTACCGGGAGAACAGGGAGCGGCCGGAGCGGCCGAGATGCTTGCACGACCCGGCCGTCCGCAAGCGACTTGTGGAGACGATTCACTCGAACGTGCCGCGCGCCGCGGCCGGGTCGTGCCTGGCGTATGCATTCGATGATGAGATCTCGACAACGTCGTTCACGTCGCCAGCGGACGTCTGCTGGGCGCCCGAGACCATGGCGGCGTTCCGAGAGTGGCTGCGCGTGCGGTACGAGAGCATTGGCGCGCTGAACGCCCGCTGGGGATCCGAATTCGCCGCGTTCGCCGAAGCTGTTCCCGCGCAGGTCGACGACCTGCGTCACTACCACGAGCGGCCCTTCTCGGAGTGGAATCTGGCCCCGTGGGCCGATCACCGCGAGTTCATGGACGACGCATTCGCCGACCTACTCACCGAACTGAGATTCGAGACCAACCGTCTCGATGGGACGCGTCCGGCCGGGTTCGTCGGCGGCCAGGCGCCATCGCCGTACGGCGGTTACGATTACGCGAAACTCACCCGCGCTGTTCAGTGGATGGAAGCCTACGACATCGGCGCGAGCAATGAGATCCTGCGCTCCCTCTGGGGCGGTCAGTCGCCGCACGTGCAGACGTACTTCGGGACCGGGTCGCCGCACGTCGACAAGTGGTTCCTGTGGTACTACCTCGCGCACGGCAATCGTGGCGTCATCGTGTGGCCGGAGCTGGCGGGTGAGCCATGGTTCGACGGAGCGGAGCCGCAGCAGGCGGTCAGGGAGCTCGCCCCAACGTTCGGCGAGGTGCAGGGCGACGTCAGCCGCGCGCTTCTCGGCGCAGACTTCGTCACCGACGACATCGCCATCTACTACTCGCAGCCCAGCATACGGGTGTCGTGGTTCATGGACATCCGACCGCACGGGTCGTCGTGGGTCAACCGATCCTCGTCGCTCAACAACGCGAACGCGAGCGACCTGCTCAACCGCGTGGCGTGGACCAAGTGGCTCGAAGACGTCGGTCTCCAGTACGACTTCCTCTCGTATCTCGACGTGCGCGAAGGCGTCGCCGACCTGTCGCGGTACAAGGTCATTATCCTGCCGCGCACGTTCAGCCTGTCTGATGCCGAGGCCGACGCGCTGCGCGCGTTCGTCGAGGCAGGAGGCACGCTCCTCGCGGACTACGGCGCCGGCACGTTCGACGAGTATGGCGCGGGCCGCGCGAGCGCCGCGCTCGACGACACGTTTGGCATCCGACGCGACGGCCGGCTGGGCGTGCTGGATGGCTCGGCCATCGCGGAGATCAACGCGGAGAAATACCGCGACCCTCTGCCAGACCGCGCGCAGTACACGGGAGCCCACAAACGCGACGGGTTCGTGCAGTACGAGCGAGGTGTGGTCGCCAAAGCCGCCCACGCCATGGAAGGCGTCCCGGACGACCCGGCGTTCCGCGTCGTGCGGGACCACGGGGCGGGCCGCGCGGTGTACCTCAACATCACGCCGACGCCATACCTGTGGTCCCGGCGGGAGGCGGACGGATTTGCGTACCGCCGGTTGCTGGAAGGCGTCATGGCGCAGGCAGGTATAGCGCCCCGCGTTCGGGTGTTCCGTGACGGCGTCGAGGCGCACACGGTCGAGCGGCTCATGTGGCGTTCCGCCGACGCGACTTACCTGTGCCTGGTGGAGAATCCCGTGCGCGACGCGGCGATCGACGGGATGGGAACGGCTGACGGCATACCATCGCGGGACCGTGAGACGATTGAGGCGCACCTTGCCTCGCCGACATCCAGCGCGACCGACGTGCGCACTGGCCGGGAGATCGGTTCCGGTAGCGTGCTGACACTCGACTGGAACCCGCACGAAGCCGCAGTCATCCGGCTTGACTAGACGGCTCCGTCACGCCGGTCGGCAAGTGGGCTGGACAAACCGAATGTGGCGCCACAGAATCCGTAGGGGCGGCGCGCCCGCCACGCGCGTCTCTGTAAACCGAAAGCCGCTCCAGGCGTCTAAGTGGTGTGTCGTCAGATCGAGTCCCGCGCGAGGAGACGCGTAACGTGAATCAGACCGCTGAGCGCCCGTTGCTGGACGTCCTGGAAGACGGTGGATTCGTCTCCGCCGACCAGGCTAGCCAGGCGCGCGCCCGCATCGCAGCCCAACCGGGAGACGCCGACGACATCCTTCTCGAATACGCATCCGCGTCGGGCATCGCGGTTGCCAAGGAGGCGGCTCGACTGAACGTGCCGTGTGTTTGGCTGGCCAGCCGTGTCGCCGACGAGGAATCCATCGCTGCGGTGCGACCCAGCTACGCGTACAAGCAGCACGTGGCGCCGCTCGCCGTTCGTGACGGCCAGCTGGTCGTCGCCGTGGCTGATGTCCTCGACATTCCCCTCCTCGACGAGCTGCGAGTGCTGACGGGCATGAGCGTGACCGCCGTCCTCGCCGACGCCGAGGACATAGAGGACGCGATCCGGCGGTTCTACGGCAAGAGCACCGAGGAGCTCATCAGCGGACAGCTCGCAAGCCCAACCGGGGCCGTCGCCCTCGAGACGGTCGAGGAGATCCACGACTACGGGCTGCAAGCCGACATACTGGCGCACGACCCGACCGTCATGGAGGCGGTCAACCAGATCATCATCGACGCCGTGCGCGAGGGCGCGACGGACATCCACGTCGAGCCGTTCGAAGCCGAGCTACAGATCCGCTTCCGACTGGATGGCGTGCTCGAGACACGGCCGTCGCCTCCGAAGCATCTGCAGCCGGCCATCACGTCGCGCATCAAGCTCATGTCCCACATGAACATCGCGGAAACGCGACGCCCGCAGGACGGCCGCATCGAGGTCATCATCGCGACGCTGGGCCGCCGCGAGATCGACATCCGCGTCAGCACCGTCCCGACGATCTGGGGCGAGAGCATCGCGATGCGTATCCTCGACCGCAACATGGTGCGGCTGGGTCTGGCGCAGGTCGGACTGCTCGAGGACGATTACCAGACGTTCCTCACGATGATCCACAAGCCGTGGGGCATCATCCTCGCGACCGGGCCGACGGGGAGTGGCAAGACGACAACCCTCAACGCCTGCCTCAACGAGATGAAGGACGTTGGGTCCAAGATCATCACCGTTGAGGATCCGGTCGAATACGACCTTGAAGGTATCAACCAGATTCCGGTCAACGCCGAGATCGACGTCACGTTCGAGCGAGCGTTGCGCCACATCCTGCGTCAGGATCCGGACAAGGTGATGGTGGGTGAGATCCGCGACATGGAGACCGCCGACATGGCGATCCACACGTCGCTCACCGGTCACCTCGTGCTTTCATCGTTGCATACCAACGACGCGCCGTCGGCAATCACGCGACTGGTCGCCATGGGCGTGGACCCGTACCTCGTGTCTTCGACGTTGGAGGGTGTCATCGCGCAGCGCCTGCCGCGCCGCGTGTGCAAGCAGTGTTGCACGCACGCCGCTCCGACCCCGGCCGAGTTAGAGTCGATGGGCGTGTCGCCCGACGAGGCCTCGGACGACTGGCTCGTGCCACAGCCGGTAGGCTGCCCGGTTTGCCGCAACACCGGGTTCAAAGGGCGCGTGGGTATGTTCGAGATCATGCACGTCAACGATGAGCTCCGCGCCATGGCCCTGGACACCATCGCGGCGACGCAGATCCGGCAAGCGGCGATCCGCGCGGGTATGCGGACGCTACGACAGGACGGCTGGCGTAAGGCGCTGGCGGGCACGACAACCGTCGAAGAGGTGCGGCGACTCACGCCTGACGCCGAGACTTCCATGGTGGCTTCCTAAGCCGGAGGGGCGCATGCCTCGCTACGCGTACGATGCCATCACGGCGACAGGCTCGAAGACATCCGGCACCATGGACGCGTCGTCCACCGGTGACTTGGTGGCGCGACTCCGCGACTTGGGCTACTTCCCGACGAACGTCGCCGAAACCACTGGTGACGACGAAGCAACTGGTCTACGCCGCTTCAAGTTCGGGAACCCGATCAAGCCGCAGGCGGTCGAGTTCTTCACGTTCCAGCTCTCCACGCTTGTCAACAGTGGCGTGCCGCTCGACCGCGCGCTCACGGTCTGCTCCGAGCAGATGGAGAACGTGGACCTGCGCCGTGTTGTCGAGCAGATAAGGCACGATGTCGAGCGCGGCGAGTCGCTCGCGGACGCTCTCGAGAAGCACCCCGACCAGTTCGACGAGCTCTACACGAACATGGTCGACTCGGGCCAGCAAGGCGGTGTCCTGGGGCTGGTGCTGCAACGGCTGTCCGATTTCAGCCGCCAGCAGCGTGAGCTGAGAGACTCCGTCGTCTCGGCGCTTATCTACCCCATCATCTTGCTGTGCATCGCCGTCGTCATCGTCTCGGTCCTCATGTTCGTCGTCATCCCGCGCTTCGTAGAGATGTTCGAGGATCTCGGGTCCGATCTGCCGGCCGTGACTCTCGGTCTTATCGCGGTGGTCGACTTCGTTCGGTCGCCAGTGGGCATCTTCTGGCTGTGGCGCGGGATTGACGTTCCCCTCCTCGGCGGCGTGCCGCTGCCGGGCATCCTGCTGACGGTGATCGCTGTCGTCACCGTTGTGCTGCGCCGCTACGGACGGACGGACGAAGGCAAGATGACGTTCGACCGCGTGCGGATGCGGATTCCACTGATGGGCGCCGTCGTGCGCAACTTCGCGCTGGTCCGCCTGACGCAGACCATGAGCACCCTGTTGGACAACGGCGTGACCCTTCTGCCAGCGCTCCGCGTGTCGAAAGGCACGACCGGGAGCGTCGTCTATCAGGCGGCGTTGGACGAGGTAGAGCAGCAGGTCGAACGCGGATCCGGGCTGTCAGGCCCTCTGGCGTCGAGTGGTCTGTTCCCGTTGATCGTGACGGACATGCTCGCGATCGGTGAAGAGACAGGCAAGCCCGAGGTGATGCTCGACCGCCTTGCCGAGTACTACGATCTCGAAATCAAGCGGTCGTTAGAGCGACTGGTTGCCGCGTTGGGACCGGTCCTGATCCTCTTCATGGCGGGCATCGTTGTCGTCATCGCCGTGGCTATCATCTATCCCATCGTGAACATCTCCCAGAATCTCGGCTGACGCAGTAGCCGCTGCGGCGCGGCCCATTGACCAAGGAGCACACGGTCATGAAACCTCGGTTCTTACGACGCGTTGCGCGGGCGGTCGCCGCACGCACGCATGGCAAGCCGGAGCGGGACACTGCGCCTCGCTTCCTACGACGCGTCGCTCAGGCAGTCGACGCACGCACGCGTGATGAAGCGGAGCGCGACGACGGCTTCACGCTAGTCGAGATCCTCGTCGTGCTGACGATCGTCGGCATCCTCGCGGCGGGCATTTCGCCGGTGGTACTGAAGCGAATCGACCAGGCGCGGCAGACCAAGGCGATGGTGCAGATCGACACGTTCGAGAATGCGTTGCACACGTATGCCATCGATACCGGCGACTACCCCGCCACGGACGAAGGGCTCGAGGCCCTCGTCGTAGAGCCCGAGACCGCGGACGGCTGGGCCGGGCCGTACATCCGTGGCGTGGCTCTCGATGGCGGCGAGATCAACGATCCGTGGGGCTCCCCCTAC
>CAYYPK010000058.1:0-34145 GCA_964473525.1 uncultured bacterium | reverse complement strand
ACAGGATGCCAGTGACGTGAGAAGGCCGTTTACACCGAATCCTTGACACCCTCCGTCGTTCACGAGTTCTCGGTCCGACAGGGACAGGGGTTCCTGTCCTGGCTCTATCGGTGTGGCATGGACGTAACCCGTCGAGGCAGCCATCGAGGTAGTGGGTCCATCCGGCCCGGTGTCAATCCGTTCCGAAACTTCCAAATCGTTCGTCAAGGCGTCGGGTCCGCCGACCGCTTCGCGCATGCGCGTAGGTGCTCCATTACCCGTAGTCGAAAGAGTCTGGAGTTCAGGAGCCCCGTAGGGGCGGATGTCGGTCATATTGACCGCAGCCTTAGCAACTGCTTTTCGTTTGCGTGTCGGCTCTTGGACGGTCACGTCGTCGTCGGGCGCGCCAACGACCGATGGCGTCGCGGCCAGGAGCAGTTTGAGGTCTATCCGCATGGAAACCTCGCCGGACGTTAGACGGCGCTCTTCTAGGACACCTGCATCGCGCAGGATAGACCGCGCGCGCCGCTGAGTGCTCTCGCTCTGCCCAGACAGGTCGACAATCTGTGAGGTCCAGAACTTCACGGAGCCTCCCCGGCGCAGACGGTTCATGACGCCGGGCATCGCGTCGCACGTCAGCAACAGCGACGTGAGTAGTGATGTGGCTGCTACCGCGCGCGAAGCGCCATGCGTCTCCGCGAGGGTCGACCGTAGCGCGTTGGCGCCGTGGAGATACCGGATCGTATGCACCGGTTTGGGCGAGCGTTCGGGGTCGGGTGTGGCGACCGCAGTTGCGTGCTGCTCCATCGTGCGTTCCTCGCCGTGCCGCGTGCACACGAACCTTGTGGCACTTGCGTACGACCCAACGCCGTGGTACTATTGCAGCGCCGGAGGTACACAAATCGCCGGCACAATGTTCGACGTTGGTAGCGCCGAACACCGCTATTGAAGAGTTTGTGAAGGACCGCCTTGGTTAGTGAGACCTCGGGCGGTCTTTCGTCTTCAGACCTTGTTTGCTCCCGCCACCTGGGCGGTTGATCACATCGTGCCGTACGGTCCCCCTGCAGTCAACAACTGGGTGCACGCGCGTAATCGGCGTGTGGTGAGTGCGATTGCGCGCGATCGTCGCTAGTTTGAAGGTCTCTGCCGACCCCGCACATGTTGTGTTTTAGTGATCCGCGCGATTCGGTACATTTTCGCGCGCGTTTCGGTGGGGTAATCCACAACATATAGCGCTTGATGTGGCGCGGAGGGCAGTGATGGGGCGATTTGGGTCGATTTCCGACGACATAATCATGGTTATCGGAAGATGGGTGCTCGGCGAGCGCCAGCTGTTGATTAGCAGGCCATGTATCCGCACTCAGTGAACTGAGTATGCGGACGGTTCTGCGTCGCATGCGGTAAGGCAGCATCCAGTACATCCGAAGACTGCTGCGGGCGATGGTTGGGCGTGCTAATACTAGATCCAGCGTTGCCCAATACTGCCAGGTGTCTGCGGGAGATCGCAATGGCGTCCGGAACCATACGAGGCATTCTAAATCTACTGAGTGGCGGGTCGAACAGTGACGACGATGTCCGGCAGAATGAGCGTACCGCGAGCGGTCCACCTCCTGCGGGTGCTCGGCCTCGTGGAGGCTCTCTGATCGAGGCGGGATTAAGTCCCCGATCCCAAGCTAAGCTGAATCTGTCCCGTTCGGACGAACGCGAGGTCGTGAAACGGCAGGTGATTCGAGCACTTACAGAGGGTACAGAGGAAGAGCGCCAGCGTTTCATGAAGCTGGGTTTGCGTCCAAGGCCGCGTCGACCTGGTGAGACGGGTGGCGGGCCAGCTATATTCCCTGGGTATCATGTCTTCGAGCCCGAAGAACTCGGCATTACCGATAAATCTGTGGGTTGATCCCTCATTCCCCGAACTAGGTACTTCGCGCAATACCGCGTTGACCTGGTGAGACGCGTGGCCAAACCATCGGGAACATGTCACCCGTACGAGTGGACGGCTTCTCGTTCGCGACGGCAGTAGCGTCATTGTCGGACTGTGTGCCTAGGGCGGTGGAGGTTCCGCACCAGCAACTTCCTGTTTACCCAGTGCGATCCTAGAGCATCTGGAGTTCATGGAGCTGCGTGGTGAGAGGGCAGACCGATGCAACGTGATTATGGCGGTCGCTGGCAGACGTGTCGAGCGAACGTCGTCGCATGTCATGTACTCGTGACGCCCCGCAGACCGATCTCCTGATATCAGCTATCGTCATCATCTCCATCGTCGGAATGGTAATAGTCGTAGGTCTGCGCAAGATCGGGGTCTTCCGGATCTGGATACGCTCCCGGGTATGGTTCCCAGTAGGGTATCAGATCATGCCCCTGGGCGAGATCTGTGGAACCGGAAGACCCGATTGGCGCACGTGCCACGATGGTGTGCCCGGAGCGCATCTCCGGCGGCCTGTGCGTCTGGCTATCATGACTCAGTGGCTGCCCGCCCACACGACGTGTGACCGTTCGGGTTACGCCATCCCGTCCACGGATTTCCTCGGGTCGCGTCGTTGGGGCCACGCCCACATGACCGGGTCGATCTACCATCTGCTTGCTGGGGCTGCGGTATTCGGTAGCTAGACCCGCGACTGTAACGGGTTCGGGGTGACTGTGGTCATTCTGACGGCCATCGCGCTGAGTGGAGTCTGTCCCATCAAAAGGGGAGGGTGATGCACGACCACCACCCTCTTCGACCGGACATGGCGTCGTGCTAAATCTGATGGGCTGCTTGTAGCCGTCGGAGTGGCCTGTCACTACACCACTGAAGCTTCGTTCACCCAGCGTCGGTGCGAGGCGTGCGGCGAGTTCTTTGGGCAGGTGTCCACGCTTCACATCTCCCACATAGGCGGCGATCGCGTTCGCGTCGTAGGGATTGGTGGGTTCATGCCTAAGCTGGATGGGACACCCGACTGGGAGGGCTCCGCCGTAGTGGCGGATGCCTACAAGTGTTGCAGGTGTGTTCAGTCCGTCGGAGGGCTGACTATCCGCCGCTCTCTCTCTGTTGTGTGTAGGCTTCTCCGAGAGACGAGACTCCTCCGTATTGGAGTTTCCATCCGAGGGCCCGGATAGCTTGGCGATCACCCAGATCAGGACGACGATTATGACCAGAACTTCCACGAGGTCCCCTTCATCTCCGTCCCATGGTCGCCAATCTCTAAAGGCCACGCCGGACAAGCGCAGTTAGAGCACCGTGGCCTTTCTACAAGATCGTCCCATGTGTGCCACGGCACGGGTCCGCCGTAGCAGCTAGGATTACTGCTTCTCGAACCACGCAGCTGCCCATCGCGGCGACTCATCCAGCATGCGACGGTGCCATCTGGCAAACTCTCTCGCTTTCTCCTCGGATGCAGGAGTGCCTATCTGCGCCAGCGTGTGTGCGAGTTCGCCCAGATTATACAGGTAGACGTCTCTGATTCCGACGGGTCCGGAGTCGATGTCGTATGCATCGCATGCGCTCGCCCCGCGCCTTATGGCTTGCTCGCGTGTATCGTAGGCCTCGATCAGAAGGGGCACCTGGTTCTCGGCGAGCGGGGCGATTCTTCGCAGCTGTGATGCTGCGCCCTCGTCGATGGACTGTTCGGCACCCTCACGGATGTGGGCTACTAGGAACGCGACTACTGTATTCCTAATCTGGGCGGCCGTCGGGCTACCTCCGGTAGTGGCCGAGTACAGATCAATAAGCGCTGTGGCAGATGCAAGCCGAACCTGTTGTGCCGCCCCTTCGGAGAAGTATGCCGACTCCTGGCGAGACAGAATGAACAGAAGCGCTGGCGCGGCGGCGGCAGCGACTTCCCCAAGTGACGATAAAAGCCGTGCAGCTGCGCGTGCAGTCAACCAGTCGGTGCCGACCAAGCCGTCGACTAGATGAGGGACGGCGACCGGTCCGATGCGTCGTACACACAGCTGAGCATTGGACTGTAGTTGGGACTCGGAGACGAAGTCGTTTCGCTGTCTCAGAGGCGCCGCTATCGCTTCTGTCCAGGCCAGCGCGGGGATGTGTTCCTGCCACTGCCACTGCAGTGTCCCCTGCCACTCCTCATCTTCAGCGTAGCTTGCGCGCTCGATCGCGGGTGCGTACGCATGTACCTGCAGGAGCGAGACTGTGGATGGTGTCCTGCCCATCTCGTCGGGGGATCCGGACAAGGCGATCACGAGATCGGTCCAGGCCTGCGCATCTGCGGGATCAGGCGGGTGCATGACGGTATCAGTCTGCAGTAGCGTCAGGTTGGCGATTTCCGTGACGACATCTCGCTCTTTCCCATCTTCGAACGCGATCGTGGCCCCGTGTTGCTCGGACCGACGCAGCATTCTCACGGACAGCACTCTTCCGGTGCCCAGTGTGGGGTGCTCTACGCGGGCATGCGGGAACAGATCCCCGTGTAGCGGTGGGTGGCTGTCCGTGCCCTGCGGTAGCGTCGGATACGCGTCGCATCCAGCGCGCCCCTCCGCGGCCGCTGGACCGACGTGGGGAACATCGCCCTCAAGTACACCGCTTCCAAGGGCATCGGAGACCGTCATCCCCAATTCCTCGGGGTGGAACGTATAGCGACCGAGGTTGCCGCCCTCATCTATTGACCTTCCTGGCAGATGGTTGATCGGCAAGAGAGCTCGGCTAAGTTCCTCAAGTTCCTCCGGTGTACCCTCTGCTCTGATTCGAAGCACCGACTGCCTTATGTACTCTCTTCCTTCGGCCCAGGGGACTTCATCTCCGGTCTTTGAGCGAGGATTGATGAGGACCTCAATGAGTATGGGGCCGTCGTCCGGCAGGTCCCACGCGGCGATGCCGGTTCGGGATGGAGATGTCATCTCCTTGAGGATTCTAGAGGCCCACCATCGGACGTCCTTCGAGTCGCTGTTCAGCGCGGTGCCGACTCCCGCCCGCGCAGCCTCACCAATCGAACACAGTGCATAGGCCACCGCCTCTTGAGATCCCTCGTGAGCCAAGGTTTTCAGTAAGATATCTACGGATACACGTTCGGCATGTCCAGACCCCGCGAGCGCGAGCGCTGCCTGGGCCCTTACGGTTTCTACGCTATCCGCCATAGCAGTGGTAAGTGCCTCGTTGACCACGGACTCGTGGTCCGACGGCGGAATCTGTGACAGTGTCCAAGCACAGCGCGCCCGAATCTCGGCGAAGTCATTCTTGAGCAACTCCAACAGACTTGGGATCGCCTCGTTCGCGGCGTCGCCCATCTGACCTACCGCAGCTAGGGCCTCGTATACGACGGCCGGTTCTGGGTCCTCCAGTGTGCGAATCAAGGCTGGGAGCGCCTCGTGTGCGGCGGTACCGATCTCTCTCAATACGGCTATTGCGCTGGATCGCACTATCGCATCGGGGTGCTGGGTAAGGTCGGCGGCAGCGGGTACGGCGGCAACCTGTGCGTTCACCAATCCCTCAAGAGCGACATCTCGAACGGTGCCGTCGCGACTTTGTAGCGACTGTGACAGAGTGGCAATCGCCTGCGGAGTGTCTAAGCCAAAGCTAGCAAGTGCGCATGCTGCGTGGGTCCTGACCAGTTCATCTGGGTCCTCGACACTGTCCTGAAGGGCCGTAAGCGCGGTCGTAGTACTTTCCTCCGCCGAGGCGAGGGACCGAGCAGCTTGTCGACGAGCGAGGAGATGTCCGGTCCGTAATACTTCCGCAATAGCGTCAACTGGTGGATTGGAACGGCCCGCTAATACGTAAGCCGCGTCCGTGGCCACTTCACGATCTAAGCTACCTAGCGAACTGACGACGATGTCCAAAGCCACTGTCGCGTAAGGGTCGTTAGCGACTAGCGATATGGCGGACGCCGCGCGGACCATATTGTCGGGATCGCTGAGCAGGGCCGTTAGTGCCGCCTGTGAGTGCCAGTCCGAGAATCCGATAATGCCTAGCGACCTAACCGCAGCCCGCCTGACTGTAGCATCGCCATCTGACAGAACTGCGACCAAGGCAGACCGGCCATCCTCACCAGGATCCTCCTCAATCAGGCCAAGCAGACTCGCAGCGCGGTACCGTACGACTGGGCTTACATCGCTCAGACAGGAGAGCATATGCTCGACTGCAGCCGGCGGATCTAGTCTCGCGAGTGCCTCAATCGCCCCTCCTCGCACATTCTCGTCATCATCATGCAAAGCACCTGCAAGTGCGGTTGCGACAGCAGGAGAGCAATGACCAATCGCTCTTAACGCGTGGGTGCACCATCCACGTACATTCGGTTCTGAGTCACCGAGTGCGTACAGCAGACCCGGGATTGCCGGTTCCGCTGTTGGACCTAGGTCGACAAGGATCTTCGGTACTCGCGATTTGATCTCGCCATACGGGGATCTAAGCAGGTCCGATAGCGTGTCCACCACCTCGTCAGAGGCGACCTCAATACTCGCCAAGATCGCGGCCGACAAGATACGAACGCCTGGATCAGAGTCGGTGAGCGTACGCATGATTGATGGGAGGACATGTTCCGGGAGTGACTCCATGTAGTCCAAAGCGAGGAGTGCTGTTTCCCGGCGGTCGCGGCTTACATCCGTCACGCAGTCCATCACAAGGCCCAGTGCGGACTCGCCGATCTTCGCGAGTACGCGTCCCGTCATAGTGCGTACCCACTGCTCTGGGTGACCCATGAGAGGCAGCAGACTCTCGACAGCGCCTGCTGCCTGTTCACCAGTCGCCAGGATGGCACGAGCGGCACTTTCGCGGGCCCGTAGGCTGCCGTCTGACACGACTGAGACAAGGGTCGGGATAGCCTCTGCTCCCATCTGCGTCAGGGCGAGGGCTGCCATCAGTCGCAGATCTTCGCTGTCGTCATCCAGCAGGTCGACTAGACTAGGTACTGCTAGTGACGAGGCCTTCCCTGCTTGCCCAATAGCAATCGCCGCGGCAGATCGAACTTCCTCCACCTCGCTTCGGAGTCCAGCTAGCAATGCCGACCTGGCTTCTTCGGTCGACTGTCCACTCTCCGTTAGGGCAATAGCGGCGAACACTCGTGTTTCGAGGCAGTCATCGTGGAGAGTGCGTTGGAGGATGTGTCGGATCTCAGAGCTCGGAATTCCTACCTTACGGAAGTAGACCGCGGCCGCCTCCCGGATAGCCGGATCGTCATCCTCAATCAGTATGCTGAGTGCGTCGACGACCTCCTCGTCGGACGCACTCAGCATACCTAGGGTGAGTATCGATGTATAACGCACATCGCGATTTGGATCTGCAGAAAGAGCTGTACGCACGAGGTACGGGGCTGCTGGCCGGCCTATCTCACCCAACTCCGATAGAGCCAACACTGCGGCCGAATACACGTCGGAATCTTGATGACGCAGTACCGCCATCAGCGGAGGCAAAGCGCGGTGTCCAAGGATGCTGAATGCTTCGCACGCGCCCATGATGGTCTGCTCGGGGCCTTCATTTATAGCGGACAGGAGGATCTGTATGGACTCTTGTCCGTGGCTGTCCAAGAAATCTCGTGCTAAATCCAGGACCTCATCACCAAATCCTGCCTGGTTGCCGAGCAATGCGATGATGTCGTCGATGCCCCGAGGGCCGGCTACATCTAAGGACGAAAGCACGTCTTCCTCATTGACACCGTCTTCTCCGCCGACGTCCATCGTTGTCTCTGATTCTTCCGTGGCAAGGGGGGGATCGCCACCCGACGGTTCGGCGGTCTCGGTGGATGTCGTGCTCCTGCGGGGTTCTACCGGAGATTCCGGACCTTGGCGGTTTCCGCTCTGCGTCGGGGCCGCGGTTACCGGTTCATGTGCTGGATTCGGTTCAGGCTCTTCGCTATGCTCCCGATCGACTGCCGACTTGTCGGGACCTTCATGTCTCACCCCGGCATCGATTCCCGACGTTCCGGATTTGTCCATTGCCGCTGGTTGCGGCGTGAAATCGCCGTTCTCATAGGCCGCCAATACGCTGTCCGCAATGTCTTGGGAGACCGTGTTGGCGTGGTGCGTAACGTCTATGCCCTGAGCCTGGAGCCACGTGACGACTTGCTGACTGTTCTCTCCGATCTGATCGGCGATGGCGTGGACGAGGACTTGTTTGTCGAAGGTGTCCCCGCTCTTCCAGGCATTGATCACTTCGTCGGCAATATCCTTCGGCACGGCAAGCCCGTGGTGCTTGACGCTGATTCCGCGCCGTTTGAGCCATTCGAGAATCTGCTGGCTTGTCAGATCCGTCTGTGCAGCGATTTCGTGAACATGCACCGGTTCAGCTTCGTCTCGAACTAGAGGAACGTCCTGGGAATTGGATGCCTTGGAACGACGGCCGAATAGGAGGTTGAGGAAGCGACGCATGTCATCTCCTAGGTGACTTCCGCATTGCTCAATGAGGCGTCTCGCGATACGGAACAGACCTGCTGGGCGTGCCTGCTGGTGGTCTGCCGTTAGTGTCCATACACCGCACTGCGAGAGCCATTATGGGACCGCGTTGCAGCGGCGCACCTAGTACGCCTACGCCGCCTGCGCTGGCTTGTGTGCCGACGTCTTCTACACGGCCTTACTGGCCCTTGCCGCAAGACCCGCAGCAAACGAGGCGGTCTGTGTGTTAATCCCGATAGACACTTACCACCGTTCGCAACGTCATTAGGAATAGCCCCGCTCCGACAGCGATGTTGAGTCCTGGCGTCGACAGGGCGGCGGTTATCAAGACCATTTTCAGGACTTTCAGTCCCCCAAACTTCGTGAGCATGCGCCGGTACTGCTGGCCGTCTATCTCCTTGCGCAGATAGCGCCGCGTCAGGGACGTCACGAGCAGCGCCAGCGACCATGCGGATAGCGCCGGGACGTAGTCCCACAGGTCTGGCGCGTCGATGATGCCGTCGACGACACCTTCGACGTCGGCGGTCAGCTCCTCGTTGGAGATGCCGGAAGACTCAATGCCGAGTTCGTTAGCGAGTTCCTCGGCGACGACGACCCTCTCAGCGCCGAGTTCGTCGATGGCGTTCTCGACATACGCCGTCGAGTCAGTCGCTTTGAGTTGGACCTCCAGTTCCTCGCCGGTGGCGTCGTCCACGAGAACGACGTCGTAATCCGGGTGATTGGTGTCCTCGTACATGTATGCGGACACGCCATCCCCATCAGCGTTCTCGGCCTCGACGTACCAGACCTCGTGTGCAATTCCCTTGACGTTGTTTACCAGCCCCGGAAGTTGGTCCTCGTCAAGCGAGCGCAGGTAGTCGCGCAGTTCCTCGTGGCTCGCGCCTGCAAGATCAGATCGGCTTCTGCGCAGTGCGCTGAGGACGTACGTGTTCTCCGGGCCGATGTTCCCGGACGTGTAGAAGTCGCCCAGGACACCGGCAATGCCGATCTCGTCCCATCGCCTTCGCACGACTTCTCGTACTCGCGAGATGTGAGTGCGATGTCCCAATATCTAAGCTTCTTGCTCGCTCTGCTTGCGTCCTTCGTCCCCGCCGTTACGGAACGCTTCGAGTATCTCTTCGTCTGACGGCGTTCTTCCTTCCGCCATGGCGCGGTAGTAGGTGTCCATGACGCGCCCGATGCCGTACGTGAGTCCCCAGACAAGAGGGATCGTCACGAAGCCTCCCAGGCCTGGAAGTCCAATCTTGTACAGCCCCAACGCCGTTTGCTGCGCCGCAAACCCGAGCCCGAGTGTTCCGAAGGCTGTTTTGAGAAGTCCCCTCGCACCCTCCTGTGACACCGGCACGCCGTGTATGCTGGCGATTCTCGCCGCCATGAGTCCCTGTATAGGCGTCAGCACGAAGAAGTCCGCGAAGGGTATCGGTTGGATCGCAACGCCCGCACAGAGTGCCGCCGTCACGTTGATGACGCGAGTGACCTTCTCTGTGGTCGAGTAGGCTTCGTTACGCTCGATGCCGAGGTATTCGTCGTTCAGCTTGCGCTTGATATCTTCCATCGAGACGCCTTTGGCCTTGGCGAGGAACTCGCCTGCGGCCGTACGCGCACGGTCTAGAAGATCTGGCGTCTTGGCTGCGGAAGTTTCAGCCTGGAAAGCATCGATGAGCGTCTCTGCTTCGGCGACGGACATCTCCGGCCCGTCCGTCATACGGTCGATGAGGTACTTCATCTGCTCGACGGTCAGATCGCCCTGGGCAGCGAGCTCTATGATCCGCTTACGGATGCGCTCCATTGTTCCCCTAGCCGTGGGTGTTGACCGTACAATGGGTGTTTCTTGCCCCATGCGTAGCTTCCACCGCCACTCGACTCCTGAGGAACGGAAGACGTCTCGTTGGATCTGACCTTGCCGTAGATCAGAAGTAGTGCCGGATTCACTACTAACGACGCAACCTAAGACCGAAATCCGCCATGCTTTTGCGTCTCGGCGTTCGATTTGTAGAGGCGCTCGGGTGGCAACCCGCAGCATGACTGACCTGGTCGCGCTTTGGTGATTTTGCGGTTCAGGGGCGAGATCTCGTGCACGCGTCACGAAGGTGAGCTAGGACTACGCGAGCCCTCGTGGCGCCCGCAGTCTTGCGAAGCTAGAGCATGTGGTTGTGGGAGGGTAGATCGTTTCAGATGTGTGCAGATGTGGGCAGGTGTAGAGCCGCTGCCAGACCGTGGGTTCCACGCGTCTGACAGCAGCATAATGGCACTGGAAACGTTCGTCCTAGAATCCGCCCTCTCTGACCTGTCCTTCCGCCATCCCGCTGCGTATGTACGCGATATGGTCGGGGACGACAGGGTCGTTCCCTGCAAGCGGCACGTCGCCCTTGTCCTTGCCCATCTGCGCCACGCTCTTCATACCGCCAAGCGTGTCGGATCCTTCCACCGCCTCGGTGTCGCTGTAGTACGAGAACCAAGGCAGCCCGGCGTCGGCGTACTCCTTCGCGGTGGCAGGCACGGTAGGCGGTCGTTCCCCGGTAATCTCGCGCCACACGAATGAGTTGGCGATGTGTACGAAGCACTTGCTGGAGGTGTCGTGGTCCCAGTCTTCGTGGTCGAAGGGGTCCTCGTAGATTTCCTGCCGCATGCGCCCACCGGGAGCGAGCCCCATCTCAGGTGACGCCATGCACGGCGCCGGCATCGAGGCGCAGATCTCGTAGTCATCGCCGCGATGCATTCTCTCCGGCCTGCGAGGGAATCGCCGCTCGAAGGCGCTGCGCCTCATGGGGTGGACGGATATCTGCAGCCCGCCATGCTCCGCCTTGCCGGTGACCTGCTCTTCCGCGGTGTACCCCGCCCCCAAAGGCATCGCCACGAATTGCCGGATGAATCCCTTCTCGACGCAGTATCCGTCGAGCCAGGGCTGTTCCGTGGAGACCATGTAGTTCTGCCGCGTCTTCGCCAGTCCGTTGCGCCACCGCTTGCCGGTGACCGCGTCCACCTTTCCGGTGGCGACCCGTATGGCAAAGGGGTAGTCGGTTCCGTGTTCGTAGATGTACGAGCCGGTGAAGTTGAGCCAAAGGGCTTCGGACTGGTACATCGGCAGCATCACGCCACCACGCTCCGCCCAACTCTTCGGTATCCGCGACGGAAAGTCGTCGATGTGACGCAACGGGAAGTCGCCCAAACCAGGCGGCAAAGGGTAGCTCTTGTCGTCGTCGGGGATGCGCAAGGTGCGCTGGAAGTCGATGGCGAGATGGGCTTCTGGATGGATGTTGGGGAAGGAGAAGTGAAGAGTGTCGTTTTCCAGCCTTATCATCGATGTCCTTTCGGTTTCGATGAGGGTTCACCGGGGCCGTTGGTATCGCTGGTGTGCTCCGTCCTCCGTTTCGTCAAGGGCCGGGTGAATCCATCGGCGTGGAGGTCGGTCGTAGATCGCCAATCCACGCGCGTAGCCAACACTAAGAAGGTCGCGTATCGCGAAGCGTTCCTGACGGCGATACGCCGCGTCGGCCTATTCTCGGACCCGAGCACGGCGCGCATACAACTGGCGATAAGCCACGACTCGATAGAACTGTCTGCGCATAGCGAAGAGTACGGCGACGCGCGGGAGGACATGCCGGTCACGTCGAGCGACGCGATCACGCTGGGGTTCAACGCGGGGTATCTGACGGACGCGCTGACGTCGATGGACTCGGAACAGGTCCGGGTTGAGATGAAGGACCCGTTGGCGGCAGCAGTCTTCCGCCCCGTGGATCGTAGCGACTACACCCACCTCATCATGCCGATGCGACTGCAGTAATTGGCGACGGCAGGGCTCTTCGTCACGGTTGCCATCCCGCCGCCAGCGCCACAAAAGCACGCGGCGGGTACGATCCGCGTCACTCTTCGAGCCGAATGACCTTCGATTCGCGTTCCTGCACGACGGCGCCCGCTTCCCCGCGCGTTTGACGTATCTCGTCCTCGGCAAGGTAGCGCCAAACACGTCCCGAGGCGTCTACTTTCTCCAAAACCGTGAATCCGTGCTCTTTTTCACGCGTAAGCAGCACGCGCAACGTGTTACGGGACGTGCCCAGCAGTTTGGCGGCCTTTCCGAGCGTCATCCACCGTCGTCCACGGAAGATCATGGCGATTTCCAATTCATATGCACTTGCGGTTCATTCAGTATGCACCATATATGCACAGGCGATGCACATAGAATGCACTCATGTATAGCGTGTCGTTGGCCGCGTGCGCCAAGTAGGGCTCGTTTCGACGACGACGTCTCGACGCCAACGTCTGCTGCGGCTCGGGTGCGCCGGTGGAACTCGTCTGTGGTGAGCGTTTCGGGCGGCTGTTCCTCGCCGCTCGTGAGTCGTAGCATCTCCGAAGACCAGTTACGTCGGGAGGATATCATGCGAAGCTCCGCGCAACGACGAGAACGACGACGGGAACGACGTAGGGCGCGGGAATTCGCCGACGGGATACCTGGGAACATCGACGAGTGGATCGATCTGTGGTTCTCGGCGTTGCCGTACGACGCGCTGCTGGTGATCAAGGAGAACGGCGTCGTCATCGGCACGGTGCGTAAGCAGCACGTGGACTCGCATGGCAGCCCTGACCTGTACCTGTTCCTGAAGGAGAGCCCGGAGTATGGGTATGGGAACTACAGGATCGCCGCGAGGTACGACGGCGCGTTTCGGGGGGAACATCTTCGCTGCGAGGTGGGAGAACCGAAGCAGTGGCGTCGCGGCAACAGCCGCGCGGAGACACGCGCCTTCGTCGCCGAGGAGAAAGTCCGGCGCGAGCGCAGCGAATCGTATAAGCGGGATCCTGTCGGCACGACCTTCCGGGTGATAGCGGAGGAACTCCGCGCAGGCGACGATGAAGATTCCCCCAAGCAAGGGCGCATACCCGCCGGTGCGGTCGACACGATGGCTCGGACGCTACGTGACGCGAGCCCCGAGGATTTCCGTCGCTGTTGCGATTTCCTGCGCGAGCAGTTGCCTCCCGACCTCGTCGAGGAAGTCTTCTCAGCGTACAGGCTACTTGAAGCGCAGGAACCGCAACACCGGGGTCGAGTGGCTGGCTAGGCAAGCTGACGGGGTGTCAGCTGCGCGCGAGACTTTGGTATCCCGGGCGGTATCCCCAATTGCTCCCAGAACGGCGCCGAAGGGAGCCTTTCGGGCGCCTGTGCGTTGCGCTTGTGACCGAGGTCTGTGGCCCCCGTGCACACATATGGCCCGGTCTGTATCCTCTCCGTATATGTACAGGAAGGAAACAGGCCGGGCCATATATGCTCAAGTCGGTGTTCGTGGTTGCAGGAATCGGTGTGCTGGGCGTCGAGGATGTCTCCCACTTCGCCTGTTAATCGCCCCAGCAGGTCCGTCAGGCGATTCCGAGCGGCCAAGGGCAGTCGGTGGCTGGAACTACGCGTCCAATCGAATACAGGCGCGCTCAGTGCAGTTGTATGAGCGCGTTTTCCCGCCGCCCCGTGCGCGCGTGGGTAGGGCGACGGTCACAGTCGGCGCCGCTTACGCTCGGCGCGTAGCTTCGACCCCGCGATTGTCGTCGCCGTTTTGTAGCTTCCAAACGGCCTTCTCCACCGTGGCTTCGCCTCGCCATCGGTGCCCCAGTTTGGCCCGCGTGAGCACATATGGCCCGGCCTGTATCCTCTCCGTATATGTACAGGAAGGGAACAGGCCGGGCCATATATGCTCAAGTCGGTGACTGCCGTTGTCGTCATCACGTAGATAGCCGCTGGGCACAGCACCCAATCCGCTCGCTAGTCGCCCAGCAGGCCCGTGCGCAGCCTGAGGTTTTAGGCGGCGGATTCCGTCGAGGAAGAGCGTCCAATACGTCAGGGCGTTCAGGTCTGTTGGTGACATGCCTAGGGAAGCTGGTACGATCGCCCCTTAGGCGGCAGAGCGCGGCCGCCATCCTCGATACACGAGCGCACGCATGATCGGTGCTGATGTCGGTGCTGATGAGGGAGACACCCTATGCAGATAGAACTGGACCTCGGGGAACCGAAGCCACGGCGTGATGAGGTTCCGACCGCCTCGTCCGATGCCGCGTCACAACCAGCCGACGCGGCCGACGAGGAGTCGCCTTGGTTGGAAGTGCAACTCGAGGAACTTCAGGTTGCGCTTCGCGGCATGCGCAAGCTCGCGCGTGCGAAGGAGAAGGCGGAAGCCGTCGTGTCGTACTCGGACGGCAGGGCCACCATAGAACTTCCGGCTGTGGCGGTAAGCGCCTCCGCTGAGGGTGTGTGGCCCGGGGAGGCGCGCGTCCCGGCGTCGTTCGTGGAGGGATTGGCGCGCGCCATCCCCGCCCTGAAGCAGGAATCCGACGTGGTACGTCTGGATATCGAGGGCGACCGTATAGCGGTGGGAAACTACTCGCTTCCGTGTGTGTGGCAAAGCGCCGGAGGTCATACCATCCACCTGCCAGCGGACGCGCCTCTTTCGATGGTCGTGCGTCTCTCCTGGGAGCGTAGCGAAGAGGAAATCGAGCAATCAGGGCTGACAGGCGTTGTGGACGCCGCCGTGGAGCGGATGGACAAAATCGTCGAGCGAGCGGCAAAGGCGCTAGGTCCATTCGAGATCACTGAGGACGACGTCCGTGAGTTTGTGAGGCGGTCCGTCCAGGATGGTGGCGGACCCGTAGCTCGCTAGCCAGCGCAACGACTCGGTGGCGTAGACGCTTGCCGGTCCATATCGCTGGCGGATTTCGTCCCTCCGCTGCGTCTACTATGGCGAGGGCCTGCGGTAGCGGGAAAGCCCTAGCGCGTCCTCGTTGAGTCGTTCCGAATGCGGTAGACCGTGTACGGCGGTTGACGGAGAGACGCCCGTGTCGCACATCACCACAACCAGTTTCGGGCCTGTCGGCGGCGACGTAGCCGTCGCTCATTGAGCGCCCGAGTCGCTTGCTTATCCCACGGAGACTCCTCTGCGAGTGAAGAAACCACAGAACGGTTCGGCAGAACTTCCCACCCGCGAAGAACGGTACGTCGGTTGCCTACTCGGCCTCGCCGTCGGCGACGCTCTCGGCACGACATTGGAATTCACTTCTCCGGGCTCCTTCGACCCCATCGACGACATGGTTGGCGGTGGACCTTTCGGGCTAGAGCCCGGGCAATGGACAGACGACACGTCGATGGCTCTGTGCCTGGCGGAGAGCCTCCTGCAGCGTAGTGGGTTCGACCCGGTGGATCAGATGGAGCGGTACGTCCGTTGGTGGCAGGACGGCCATCTCAGCAGCACGGGACGCTGCTTCGACATCGGCGTCACGACCCGCAACAGCCTCTCTCGCTTCCAGACTACCGGCGACCCCTACGCAGGTCCCACGGACGACCAAAGCGCCGGAAACGGCTCCATCATGCGCCTGGCTCCCGTGCCTCTGCTGTATGCCACCAGCGCCCACGAAGCGATACGCAGAGCCGCCGACAGCTCGCGCACGACACACGGCGCCCAAGCCGCCGTGGACGCGTGCCGGTATATGGCGGGGATCATCGTCGGCGCGCTACGCGGCGAGGCGAAGGAAACGCTCCTTTGGCCGGGGTATACACCGATTCCGGGCTCATGGGACGAGGCTCCACTTCACCCGGAAATCGCCGAGATCGCTGCGGGCTCCTCCAAGCGTAAGGATCCGCCGGAAATACGCGGCACGGGATACGTCGTGAAGTCGCTGGAAGCCGCGCTGTGGGCGTTCTACAACTCCGACGACTTCCAGACCGGCGCGCTGATGGCGGTCAACCTCGGCGAAGACGCCGACACGACGGGAGCCGTGTACGGTCAGATAGCGGGAGCGTACTACGGCGTCGAGGCGATCCCTGAGTCGTGGCGCGAGAAGATCGCCTTCCGCAGCGATATCGAGGGCGCGGCGGCGAGTCTCATCAGCGTGATACAGAACCCCGATTCAGACGAAGACGTGGTCCTCCCCGACGCCGTGTCGATACGGAAGCTTCTGACGTACATGGACGACCTACCCCGCCCCGTGGAAGAACTGGCGGAGTGTCTGTCTAGCGGCGACGGAAGCGAAGGCAATCCGCTCAGTGTCTTCTGGTCGTACTCGCCTAAGGTGGACGCGTTCCTGAAGGATCTGTACGACCTGGGCTTCGTGTACAGCTACGACTGGGGCGAGTGGCAGGACGAAGCTGAGCGACTCACGACGACGGAGGGGGCGCTAGACGACGCGGACCTCCTGACGCTCGTGAAGTTGTTGACGATACATTCGCGCAAGGAGCGCTTCTCCGGAGGGCATATCGCCGGCGCCCTCGAGCAAGGCTGGATAGTGGCTATCTTAGAGCGGCTTCAGGAGTTGGTTGCGTAAGCCGCTCTCGCCGTCCCCCGTCACGACGATGATTCCAAGGGTCCGCCATGGCCACGCCGACGATTCATATCGAGTCCGTAGCTCACGAAGAACTCCAGGAGGCGCTCCTGAGTCCCCGTCACCTGGGTCGGTCCCGGGATATCGACGAGGAGCTTACCGAGGCTTTCCTCGCGTTGTACGAGTTCTGCATGTCTCTGTCCGACGAAGTGCGCCTGACGGACAACCAGACCCACCTGCACTTCAAGCGCTTCGACGGCTCCTCGCGGTTATTCGCGAAGGTGAAGATTCGTCCGCGGAGTGGGAAACTCAACGTCTCCATATGGAGCGGCGCGCCGATTCCGCTCCCGTACGCGCGGGACGTGCGACTCTTGGACACCCCCGACGAGGACTGCGAGCTGGAGATCACCGCGGTCCATCAGGTGCATGAGGCGAAGCCGCACATCATGGAGAGCTTCCGCATCGCCTCCACTCCCGATTCTGGGAGGGCGTAAATGCCCACGTTCATTCACGCGGCGGACCTGCACCTGGACAGCCCGCTGCGAGGCCTGGATCGCTACGAAGGGGCTCCGGTCGAGGAGATACGCGGCGCCACACGACGCGCCGTGGTGAATCTCGTCGACCTCGCGCTGACGCAGTCGGCGGACTTCCTGCTCATCGCGGGCGACATCTACGACGGCGACTGGCGGGACTACAACACCGGGCTGTTCTTCCTGGCGCAGATGTCGCGCTTACGGGACACCGGCACGCAGGTGTTCTTCATCCGCGGCAACCACGACGCCTCCAGCCAGATAACCCGCCGCCTGCAACTCCCCGACCACGTGCGGGAGTTCTCCACCCGCAAGGCGCACACGATCACCCTCGACGACCTCGGGGTCGCCATCCACGGTCAGGGGTTCAGCAACAGGGCGGTGGAGGAGGACCTGTCGCAGGAGTACCCCGCCCCCATACCCGGCGTCCTCAACATCGGCGTGCTGCACACCAGCGCCACGGGACGAGAAGGACACGACACGTACGCTCCCTGCACGGTAGAGGGTCTACGCTCCAAAGGGTACGACTACTGGGCGCTGGGACACGTGCACACACGCGAGATACTCAGCGAAGACCCGTGGGTCGTGTTCCCCGGCAACACCCAAGGTAGACACATCCGTGAGACGGGATCCAAAGGCTGCACGGTCGTCACCTTCGAGGACGACCGCATCGATTCCGTCGTCCACCACGACCTCGACGTCATGCGCTGGGAACGCTGCGACGTGGACGCCAGCGCGGCGCGCTCCGCAGCCGATGTGCTGGACCTGGCCTCCTCCGCCATACAGGACGTCGTCGACGCTGCGGACGGTCGTACCGTAGCCGTGCGCATGACCATCACCGGAGCCACCGACGCCCACGCGGAACTCGCCGCCGACCCCGAGCGTTGGACGCCGGACATCCGCGCGATGGCGACGGACCTCAGCAACGAGTCGGCGTGGATCGAGAAGGTGCGGATCAGGACGGAGTCCAAGGTGGACCTGACGCAGTTGCGGCAACAGGAAGGTCCGCTCAGCGGACTCCTGGAAGCCCTGGAAGGCGACGGCGTCGGCATGGACGACGAGCTGCTCGCGGGCTTGCAGGACCTACGGCAGAAGATGCCACGTGAAGCGCTCGACACACAGGAGGGCTTGGACTTCGATACGGCGTCCACGCAACGGGAAATCATGACGGACGTGCGGCAGATACTCCTGTCGAAGCTGACGCGACGGGGGACGAGCGCATGAAGATACTCGACCTTCGCCTGACCGCCTTCGGTCACTTCACGGACGCTTCGCTGGACCTTTCGGCGGGCTCCGAGGGGCTGCACATCGTGTACGGCGCCAACGAGGCGGGGAAGAGCACTGCGCTGCGCGCCCTGAGGTCGTTCTTCTACGGCATCCCCACGCGCTCCGACGACAACTTCCTGCATCAGTACACGAAGATGGAAGTCGGAGCCACGGTGAAGCGCTCCGACGGAACCGTGCTCGTCGCCTCGCGGCGCAAGGGAAACAAGAACACGCTCCTGGGCGAAGACGGACACGACGTCGAAGAGATCCTTCGCAACCAGTTCCTCGGTGGTCTCGACGAGGATCTCTTCACGCAGCAGTTTGGGATCGATTACGACTCCCTCGTGCAGGGAGGAGCGGAGCTCCTCAAAGGCGGAGGGGCCGTCGGAGACAGCCTGTTTGCGGCAGGCCTGGGCGGCGCGGGCGTGCAGGAAGTCCTGGACTCACTCGACAAGGAGATGCGCGACATCTTCCTGCCGACGGGCAGCAAGCCGCACATCAACGCCGCCATTGCGGAGCACCGTGACGCGAAACGGCGCATCCGCGAGACGCAGCTCCAAAGCAGCGACTGGCAGCAGCACGAGGACCGGTTGGCGCAGGCGAAGGAAGAACTCGCGGAGGTCAGCGCGCAACTCGGCGACCTCGACCGAGAGCGCTCTCGACTGGAGCGTTATCAGCACGCTATTCCTCTCATCGCCCGACGTCGCAAGGCGCAGGCGGAACTGGATCCGCTCCGTGACGCACCCGATCTTCACGAGGGCTTCGGCGAGGAGCGACGCAGCCTCGTCCAGGAGCGCGTGGCGAGCGCCGGAGCCATCGAAGACGCGCGAGCCGACCTGGAGGCTGTCGACGAGGAAGGCGCGACGTTGTCCATTCCTGCGGGGCTGCTGGACAACGCCGACATCGTCAGGGCGCTGCATCTGAAGCTAGGAGAGCATCAGAAGGCCTCACGGGACGCCATCGGTCTGAGAGCTTCGCACACCACCGCCATGTCGTCGGGCGCCGCCGTCCTGAAAGAGATCCGTCCCGAGCTGCCTTGGGAGGACGCCGGCACGTTGCGGCTGCCGGAGTCGCAGCGCGTGCGCGTAAGAGACCTGGGTAGCGCGCGGCAGTCTCTGTACGACCGTCGTGAAGCGGCGGAGCACGAGCTGACGGACCTACAAAACGACCTCGCGCGTCTACGGTCGCAACTGGACCGCGCAGAGACGACGCCCGACATCCAAGGGCTGGTCGCAGCCATCGGAGAAGCGGAGCGCGCGGGAAGTCTCGACGAGGATCTCGCGGAAGCCGTCTCCACCGTGAGGATGACGCGACAAGACTTGGAGGTCCGCGCGCAGTCGTTGCCCCTGTGGGACGGGTCCTCCAAGACGCTGGAAACGCTTCCCGCGCCTTCGCTGGACACCGTGGAGACGTTCTTGGACGAAGCCAACGCGCTCGACGGGCAGGAGGCGACGCTGACGGACAGGGAAGGCTCCCTCGAGGGCGAGATCGCCGACCACTCCCGAGAACTCAACGCCCTCCACCTCGAAGGCGCCGTGCCCACGGAGGAGGACCTGCGCGCCGTACGAAAGCGGCGGGACGCCGGGTGGGAGCTCATACGCCGCGCGTGGGTGGAAGCGGATACCGACCAACGCAGCATGGACGATTACGTCCTAGGTTCCTCTGTCGAGTCCTTTGGCGAGTCTTCTGGCGGATCCTCGATGCACGAGGCGTACGAATCGAGCGTCAAGGAAGCGGACGACACGTCGGACCGTCTTCGTCGCGAAGCCGACCGCGTAGCGCAGCAGGCGACATACCGCGCTTCGCTCCTGAGGGCGCAAGAGGACCTCGACGAATGTAAGCGAGACCAGGAGGCCCTTGCGGAACGGCGCGCCGACTGGGCGTCTCGATGGCGTGACGCGTGGCGACCCGTCGGCATCCAGCCGTTGTCGCCGCGAGAGATGCGCAGCTGGCTGCAGAATCTCGGGGAAATCGTGCAGGTCGCGGGAGAGCTCAGGCGTCAGCAACAGACGGCGTCCACCCTCTCCGAGAGGGTGGTCGAGCACACGGAGCGGCTGGGGCGAAACCTGCAAGCGCTTGGCGAAGCGCCGCCTAAGGACGACGAGTCGCTGGCTTCCACCCTCGCGCGGGCGCGTGTGCTGGGAGACACGCTGCAAGACAGGATCGACGAGCGAGAGCGGCTGGAAGAGGACATACCGCGTATCGCCACCGACGTGGAGAACGCGGAGCGAGAGCTGGAGAAGGCGGAACACGCCGTCGCTACGTGGCGCGCGGACTGGGTAGACGCCGTGGGCGTGCTGGGGTTGGGGGAGAACGCGACCCCCGCGCAAGCCAACGCGGTCCTCACCCAGATAGAGACGCTCACGAAACACATCGACGACGCGGCGTCTTACGCCAGCCGACTGAGCGGCATCGACCGTGACGCGGAGCAGTTCCAGAGGGACGTGAGGGCGCTCGTCGAGAACGTGGCGCCGGAGATGCTCGACACCGCGCCGGACCAGTGCGTGGCGCAACTCGACTCCAGGCTCGACGCCGCGGAAAAAGACGCGGCGACGCTGCGACAGCTGGAAGAGCGACGCAAAGGCGCCGAGAAGCGCATCGCCGACGCGGAACGCAGCCTGCAACGGGTGGCTACGCGTCTGCGCGAGATGTGCGAAGCCGCTCGGTGCGAAGGCGAAGACGGTCTCGTCGACGCGGAAACGCGCTCACAGGAGAAGGGCGCGCTTGAATCCCGTGTCGAAGGGTTGGAGGCGCAACTGCTGGATCACGCGGCTGGTGGGACGTTGGAGGGGCTTCTACGCGAGGCTGAGAGCGTCGACCCGGACACGTTGACCTCGCAGCTTGGAAACCTGACGCAGGAAGCCGAGACGCTGCGGCATCGCCAAGGAGAAATCAACCAGGACATCGGGCGGGAAGAGACGGAGCTACGCGCCATGGACGGGTCGTCGGAAGCGGCGCAAGCAGCGGAAGACGCGGCGCAGCTGCTCGCTAAAATCGGGGACCGCGCGGAGCGCTACGCGCGCCTCAAGGTCGCCCACATGGTCCTCAGGCGAGAGATAGACCGCTACCGCGAAGAGAACCAGGCGCCCATCCTCACCTCCGCAAGCTCCATCTTCCAGCGGCTCACGTGCGGATCCTTCGACGCGCTGACGACCGACTACTCCGACAGCGACGAGCCTGTGCTGATAGGTGTGCGACCCACTGGCGACCATGTGCGCGTCGAAGGTATGAGCGACGGGTCACGCGACCAGCTCTACCTCGCCCTGCGCCTCGCGAGTCTGGAACGCTACCTCGACGCCAACGAACCGATGCCCTTCATCGTCGACGACATCCTCATCAAATTCGACGACGAACGAGGGCGAGCAGCGCTCGAAGCCCTACAAGAACTCTCGCAGCGCACACAGGTCGTCTTCTTCACCCACCACGAACACCTCACGCGCATCGCCCAGCAGGCGCTCAACGGAGCCGACATGACGCTGCATAGGTTGGGAGGCTAAGAGGCGCGTATGGGAACTATCTACGAGTTTCATTGCACCGGGTGCGAATATGAATTCGAGTCGTCCGACGGCGAAGACTGTGGCTTCACAGCCTACGTACACTCGATGTTCTGCGAGGACTGCCAGCAGGTCGGGAACGTCCTCACGGGTCCCACGCCAGGAGCGCATGGGGAGTACGCCGACGAACTTCGCCGGGACGCAGGAAAATGTGGCGAGTGCGGCGGGAAGAACCTCGTCAAGTGGGACTCCGCGAAGCCGTGCCCCAAGTGCGGGGGCAGTGTCACGAAGAACGAGGATACGCTGATATGCTGGGATTGAGTCAGAAGCCACGTCGGCGCCCGTGTCCTGACACGCCGCGGTCAGCTGCTTCCTTGGGAAGGGACTGAACAATGGAAGAAATTCCCAACGACAAGCTGCGCGCTGACGACGTACCGGCAAGCGACGCCACGTGGAGCGACGTGTGGCCGTTTGCGCTGACGTTTGACGGATACGCGTGGTCCGACGAGTGCGGCGAGGCTGCCAACCGGATCCAGCAAGACTACGTGGAGCGCGGAGGGTTCCGAGAGGATCTGACACTCGACGAGACGCGTGCCTCCCTGTTCTTCGAGCAACGGCGGTGGAGACACTTCGGTGAGGCGCCGGACGACGAGGCGATGACCTACATACGGGCGCTGCTCGACGCCATACGATCACGCGTCGCTGGCGGCTGACACGACTACGAGGGAAGCCTCGTCCGAGAGCCGAGCTATGTCACGCCGAGCGACTCCGCGACGCCGTGCCTCGTTGGGAGCAGCGCTACGAAGAACGGGCGTGTGCTGATATGCTGGGAACGGGAATCCAAGTTCCCGCACAGAGCAACGTCTGTCGCACAGCAAGACGGGAGTCGACCATATACAGCGCTGACATCACCGCCGGATCACTGAAGCTGCCGGAATCTCGGGTCATCGCGCGTCTTCTGCTGGACGATGTCGATGACGATGGGTGGCAAGCGGCGATCTATGACCGCAACGAACTCCAAGCGAGAAGCCCCGCCACCGCTAAGAGACTGACGCGGCTTATACGCAACCGACTCGAGACGATGGACGAGGACCTGTGGCGCCTCGTGGTCGACGGGTCCTCACGGGAGGCTACGCACGCCGTGCTCGCTGCTGCCGTGAAGCACAGCCGACTGCTGGGTGACTTCCTGGACCACGCTGTCCGCGACGCGCACCGTATGCGCCGCGACGAACTATCCCTGAGCGACTGGGAAGAGTTCCTGCGGAACTGCGAGGCTCGCGACGAAGCCGTCTCCGGTTGGTCGGAAAGCACCCGCCGCAAGCTACAGACCACGATCTTCTTCATCCTGCAGCAAGCCGAGTACATCGACACCGCGCGCCGACGGCGGTTACAGATGGTCCACATTGAGCAGTCCGTCCTGAACTACCTCGAAGGACGCGGCGAGGACTACGTCCTTCGCTGCGTGCGGATTCCGTCATGACGCCAATTGAGATGAGCTTCGAACAACGACTCGACAAGGTGTACGAGCGCATCACGTCCGACACCTTCCTCAGCGGCACGGGAATCGGCGCCGAGATTCCGTTCTATATCTTCGACTACCCGCCTGCTGAAGAACTCCATGTCCGCGAATACCTAACACGCCTAGTGAACCGCATCGACCAGAACGAACCGGCTGTTGGAGTCCACCACGTCGACCTCTACGACTTGATGATGGAGTGCCTGGACGAGCGCGATCTGCTGACACGCGCGGTGGAACTTGAGAAGAGGAAGGGCTCCGCGGCCGTACAGAAAGCTCTCAAGGCGCCTCTCGATGCCGAGCGTGTTGCTGAGGCGCTCGTAACGCGCATACCAGGGGGCTGCAACCTCGTGCTCATGTCGGGCGTCGGCAAGTCCTGGCCACTCATCAGGACGCACGGGCTCCTCAGCAATCTGCACCCGAAGATGCCGCCGGTTCCACTTGTCGTGTTCTATCCCGGCGGCTACGACGGTCAGCAACTGCGGCTGTTCCAGACGATGTCTTCTGAGTCCTATTACCGCGCCTTCAGGCTTATCACCTAGCAGGAGAGCTCCGTCGATGAGGATCCGCGAAATATTCGACCGCGACATATCGAGACCCATCAACGGCGTCGTCAAAGCCGACCAGATGGACGACGCGCTTGTGTGGCAGGAACTCGAGGAGTTCGTGGTAACGAAGGAACTCAGCGGGCACCTCAGCGACTTCTACAACGCGTACCTGAGGACGATCGACGGGCAGAACAACCCCGCCGTGACCGGGAAGATAGGCGTGTGGGTCTCGGGATTCTTCGGGTCCGGTAAGTCCCACATGATTAAGGTGCTGTCGCACCTGCTAGAGAACCGCGCCGTGTCGCGCAACGGTGAGACGCGCCGCGCGCTGGAGTTCCTTGGCGACACGGACATTGATCGCATGCTCCTTGGCGATATGGAGCGAGCGGCAGCAGTACCCACCGACGCCATTCTCTTCAACATCGACAACAAGGCGGACTCGAAGTCCGGCCGCGACGCGATCCTGAGCGTATTTCTGAAAGTCCTCAACGAGCGCTTAGGGTATAGCGGCGACCACGCCCACATCGCGAACATGGAGTACCAGCTCGATCAGGAAGGGAAGCTACAGACCTTCCACAACGCCTACGCCTTGGCGTCGGGCTCTACCTGGGAGGCCGATAGGGACGCCTATCAGTTCCACACCGGCGAGATCGCCGGGGCTTTGGCAGCGGCTACGGGGCAGACGGAGCAGAGCCAGGAGGCTTGGCTCGACACGGCCGAAGAAGGCTTCGAACTCAGCGTGGAACACCTGTGCCGACGCGTGAAGGCTCATCTCGACAGCCAGGCCTCCAACCACCGCGTGCTGTTCCTGGTGGACGAGGTCGGTCAGTTCATTGGTAACGACACTCACCTCATGCTCAACCTTCAGACTATCGCCGAAGGGCTGGGCTCGGAGTGCGGCGGCCGGGCGTGGATCATCGTCACGTCGCAGGAAGACATCGATAAGGTCCTAGGGGAGGAGAGCCAGGCAAGTTCCTACGACTTCTCCAAGATCCAAGGGCGCTTCCCGACGCGTTTGTCCCTATCCAGCACGAACGCCGACGAGGTCATCCAGAAGCGGCTACTCACCAAGACGGACACCGCAGCCGCGCAATTGAGCGAAGTGTACGAGGGCAAGCGCGACATCCTCGCCAACCAGATGACATTCCGCAGCGCGCCGGCGGACTTCACTGGGTACGCAAGCGACCGGGAGTTCGTGGAAAGCTACCCGTTCGCCCCGTACCAGTTTCGGCTGGTGCAGCGCGTATTTGAGGAGATCCGGAAGGTCGGAGCCACGGGGAGACATCTCGCCCAGGGGGAGCGCTCCATGCTGGACGCGTTCCAGTCAGCGCTGGAGACGATCGGTGACGGCGAGGTCGGTCAGCTTATCCCTCTCTACCGTCTGTATCCGTCCATCGAGGGGTTCCTCGACTCCAACATCAAGCGCACGATACAGCAGGCGGAGGACCGCTTCGAGGCCTTCGACGTCGACGTCCTACGGTTGCTGTTCTTGATCCGCTACGTCGAGGAGATGCCGGAGAACGTGGACAACCTCGTCGCCCTCTGTGGCGACACGATCGACGTCGACAACATAGCCCTAAGGGGCCGCATAGAAGCCGCGCTGAAACGCCTCGAAGGTGACACGCTCATAGGCCGGTCGGGCGACCGCTACCACTTCCTCACCGACGAGGAACAGGACATCGGACGAAGGATCAAGGACACGCGCCTCGATCCAAGCGTCGACAGCCGCTTTGTAGGCAGCCTCATCTACGACGACATCCTCAAGGAGAAGCCGAAGCACCGCACAGCAACCACGCAACGGGACATTGGTATCCACAGACTGTGCGACGGGCATATCCACAAGGCAGCAGCGGATGACGGGCTTCATGTACGCGTAGTCACTCCCTTCTCGCCGGACTACGTCGAGTACAACGACGGCAAATGCCAGCTGGATAGCGCGGGACAGATCATCGTCCGAATCGATACAGGTGAGGCGTTTAGCAGGTTCCAGGCGGAAGTGACGGCGTGTCTCAAGACCGAGAAATACGTGAAGGGCAGGGATCTCGTAGGCGCGGACGACTCGGTCAAACGCGTCATCGACTCCCACCTTCGGGACAACAGCGCCCGCCGCAAGCAACTGACCGCAATGGCGGAAGAACTGTTGCTCACGGCGCGCTTCTTCGTGCATGGGCAGGGGTTCTCTCCGACGGCGTCCACGGCCAACAAGGCAATACAAGAAGCCCTCGACTACCTCGTCGCGAACAGCTTCAGCAAGATGGGCTATCTCGAGAAGCTCCACGAGAACCCCGAGCGGGAGGTGCAGGCCTTACTTCGGTCCGACGATGTCCAGACCAATCTGATTCAGGGCGCCACATCGACAGCGAATCAGAGGGCGCTTGATGAACTGCGCCAATACCTCAGCGTGGCCGACGCAGCGAACCAGAAGGTCACCGTGTACGCGCTGGTCGAGGAGAAGTACGGGCAACGCCCGTACGCCTGGCCGGAGTGGGAGACACTCCTACTGCTGGCACACCTTGCCGTCCTGCGGGAGATTGAGTTCGTCAAGGGAGGGGTACTCGCCCACAGCCAGATATACAGCGAGATAAAGCAGACCAACTCCCGGCGTGCGGTCACGGTACAGAGGCGGCAAGCGCCGCCAGAACCTCACCTCAGGGAAGCGCGGCGTATCGGTCGTGATTTCTTCGGGGCGATGGGTATCGAGGAGGAGGACCCGCTGGCGCATCTGCTCCGTGTAGGGCTGCAGGACTGGCGCGACACCCTCAACACATATCGACCGTTGGCAGAGACCGGCGACTACCCTGGTATTGCCGAGATAAACGCGGTGCTGAATCTCACCAAGCCACTCGCCTCGGACACCGAATCCGGCCGGTTAATCTCAGCCGTCACCAACGCCAGCGATGACTTGGTGGACGCCCACGACGACATACGAGAACTTCGCGAGTTCTACCAGGGCGGCGGGCAAAAGGCTGTCTGGGAGCGCCTCCTCAACGCGCGGCAAGAATTCTCGGGTAACCGCTCGCAGCTGGTAGACGATGCTGACGCGGCATCGGCGATTGCGGAGATAGACCGCATCCTCGCCGCTCCGGCGCCATACGGCATGCTCGCGAACGCGGACACGCTCATCCAGACCGTGAAAGCCGTGAACGACGCGCTTATCGAGACGACGCGCAAGGACGCCAAGGAGTTCATTGATCAGCGCGTCGCCTATGTGGCGGACCAAGCAGGCGACCTCACGGAGCACCCAGACTATCCCACGATCATTGCGCGCGTTAGCGGCCTCGGAGGTCAGGTGTTGCAGGAGACCTCGCTGGGCAGCATCTACCTGTTGCGAGAGCAGGTAGCGGACAAGACGTCCGAAGCTATCCAAGCGTTGGACAAGATTCGAGAACAAGGCAGTAAGAAACCACCGCCATCCAGGCGCACTCGCGTGGTGCGCGTCGGGGACCTTGCGCCTCCACTCATCGATAGCGACGCTGACGCCGACGCCTTCATCGAGAAGCTACGCGGCCGGATCAAGGACGCGATCGCAAACAACGAACGCGTGCAGATCAGCTGACAGGGCAACCATGGACACTAAGAACATCGAGCGGTATGCGCCACAAGCGCGCCGCGACTTCATACAGGCAGTCACTGACCGCGCCGCCGCAATCGGCATACGCGTCGACAAGGGCGACCTCCTTCTGTCCGACATCACCGTCCAGGGCGACGTGGCGTTTGTCGAGGGCAGGGCGTTTCCTGTCGCTCTGGCGCGGCGACGCAAGGGTATCGAAGACCGCATCAACCAAGACGGATTTGACCGCACGATGGAGGCGGTCGCATACACGTGGTTTAACCGCCTCATCGCCCTGCGATACATGGAGATCCACGGCTACCTGGACCATAGCTATCGCGTACTCAGTCACCCGTCCGGTGAAGCCACACCTGAAATCCTCCAGCACGCGGAACACGTCGACCTGCCTGGCCTCGATCGTCAGGAAGTCATAGAACTCAAACTCGACGGGACACGGGACGAGGAACTCTACCGTAAGCTATTGGTCGCCCAGTGCAACGACCTGCACCGCGGCATGCCGTTCCTCTTCGAGTCGGTCAACGACGCCAGCGAACTGCTCCTGCCCGACAACCTGCTGCACACGAACTCACTCATTCGCCAGCTCGTTGACGAAATCCCCGAAGAGGACTGGCAGCAGGTAGAAGTCGTCGGGTGGATCTACCAGTTCTACATCAAGGAGCGTAAGGACGAGGTCATCGGGAAGGTGGTGAAGAGCGAGGACATCCCCGCCGCGACGCAGCTCTTCACCCCGAACTGGATCGTGCAGTACCTCGTGCAGAACAGCTTGGGTCGCCAGTGGATGGCGACCTACCCGGACTCGCCTCTACGCGAGCACATGCCGTACTACATAGAGCCTGCGGAGCAGACGGAGGAAGTCCAGCAGCAGCTCGCGGAGATTACGCCGGATCATCTGAACCCCGAAGAACTGACAGTGATGGACCCGGCGTGCGGGTCAGGCCACATGCTCATCGAGGCGTACAACCTTCTCGTCCACATCTACGAGGAGCGGGGATACCGCAGGCGGGACGTCCCACGGCTGATCCTCGAGAAGAACCTGCACGGGCTGGATATCGACGAACGCGCCGTGCAGCTGGCGGGATTCGCCCTGACCATGCGGGCGGCGGCGGACAACCGTCGCCTATTGCGCGACGGCGTGGACATGAACGTCCTCTCGATCCATCACACGAGAGACATAGACGCAGTCCAAGATTCGATTCATCTTGGGGTATCCGTCGATGACATGAGGCCCCTCATCGACGCGTTCCAAGACGCTGACACGTTTGGGTCGCTGATCCAGTTGGATCCTAGCGTTGCGTTGCGACTCGACTCGATCGATGAAGCTGTCAATGCCGCTATGGGGGACAATGCGCTTGCCGCAGCATCGGAGCGACAGATAGCTCCCATCGTCCAACAGGCGAAGCTTCTCGCTGCGCGCTACGATGTCGTTGTCACGAATCCGCCCTATCTGGGGAGTCGCGGGCAGAACGCTGACCTTAAGCGGTTCGCAGGCAAGCACTACAAGGGCACCAAGACCGACCTGTTCGCCATGTTCATCGACCGGGCGTTCAAGTTCGGAAGCGCGCGCAGCCATATCGGCATGGTCACGATGCAGAGCTGGATGTTCCTCTCATCGTATGAGGACATGAGGACGCGACTCCTTGCCGAGCGTACGCTCGGCACGATGGCCCACCTCGGCATCGGTGCTTTCGGCACGATCAGCGGAGCGGTCGTACAGACGACTGCTTTCTCCGCCATCGGCGGCTCTGTCCCAGGGTACAAGCCCACATTCTTCAGATTGATCGAGGGCGACGAGGGGCAGAAGAACACGGCACTGCTGCAGCGCCAGAACCAGCATGACGGGCCTGCCCAGCAAGACTTTGCCAAGATACCAGGCAGCCCGATCGCCTACTGGGTGAGCGACCGGATGCGGGAGGTGTTCGCACAGTCGACGCCTCTGGGGGATATTGCAGCCGTGAAGCATGGCATGTCCACAGGGAATAACAACAGGTTCCTGCGGCGCTGGCACGAGGTGCCGATCGGAACCGTGGGTATCGGCATGCGCACACACGACGAAGCGGCGGCGTCCGGAAGAAAGTGGTTCCCGTACAACAAGGGCGGCGACTACAGGCGTTGGTACGGGAACAACGAGTTCGTCGTTGACTACGAAGATCGTGGTAGTGCCATGCGTCAAGGTGCCGCAAACGGAACGAACACCGGGTTCAGACACGACGGGCGCGACTATTACTTCCAACCGTCGATCACCTGGTCGTTCATTAGCTCCGCGTACTTCGGCGTGAGGCAGTCGGGTGCTGGCTTCGTATTCGACGTAGGCGGGTCGTCAGCGTTTCCCACCTCGTCCTACGGGGATACATGTACAGCCTTTATGTGCTCGAACTTCGCGTTTGAGTGCATGAAGATTATGAACCCAACGCTGAACTTCCAGGTAGGTAACGTCAAGTCGCTTCCTGTGCTACGTGGTCCCTGGAATGCGATCCTAGCAGAGGCAACTACCACCACTACCCAGGCAGTAGGTATCTCTCGTGCCGATTGGGACGCGCGCGAAACCTCCTGGGACTTCGGGGCCTTTCCATTGTGTCGGCCCGGCCGAGAAAGCCTGAAAGCTTCGATGGACGCCTGGTCCGCTGAGTGTGATACAACCCGCTCCACGATGAAAGGCGTTGAGGAAGACAACAACCGCCTGTTCATTGCGGCGTACGGACTGGAAGGAGAGTTCTCCCCCGAAGTTCCTGATGACCAAATCACGCTCACACGGGCCGACCGTCAACAAGACATGCGAAGCCTTGCATCCTATACCGTTGGCTGCACGATGGGCCGTTACTCCCTTGACGAACCCGGTCTCATCTACGCCGAGAGCGGTGGTGACGGATTCGACCCAAACCTCTACGTGAGGGTCCCAGCCACCGAAGACGGCATCCTGGTCGTCACACCGGATGAGTGGTTCGAGAACGACGCGGCTAACAGGTTCGAGGAGTTCCTGAAGGTCGCCTGGCCCGAGGAGACACTCGAGGAGAACCTGACCTTCGTCGCTGACAGCCTCAGCCCCAGGAAGTCCGACACGTCCAGGCAGACCATCCGGCGCTACTTCGCCCAAAGCTTCTTCAAGGACCACCTCAAGACCTACAAGAAGCGCCCGATTTACTGGCTCTTCACGAGCGGCAAGAAGCGTGCCTTCCAGGCTCTCGTTTACCTGCACCGCTACAACCAGTCCACGCTTGCCCGTATGAGGACGACATACGTCATTCCTCTGATGCAGCGGATGCGCGCACGCACGGAACAGCTACAAGCGGAACACAGGTCCGGCGATATCAGCACGACACGGAAGCGGCAGGTCGAGAAGGAACTCAACGCCCTCGAGGACCAGCAGGCCGAACTACGAGCATTCGACGAGCAGTTGCAGCACTACGCGGAGCAACAGATAACACTCGACCTGGACGACGGCGTGAAGGTCAACTACGGGAAGTTCGGAAGCTTGCTGTCAGACGTAAAGGCGGTGACTGGGAAGGCCCCGACGGCTTAGTCGCCATATCGACTATCGGAGCAGGATGGACACTAAGAACATCGAGCGGTACGCGCCCCAAGCGCGACGCGACTTCATACAGGCAGTCACCGACCGCGCAGCCGCAATCGGCATACGCGTCGACAAGGGCGACCTCCTCCTGTCCGACATTACCGTCCAGGGCGATGTGGCGTTTGTGGAGGGCAGGGCATTCCCAGGTACGCTGGCGCGGCGACGCAAAGGCATCGAAGACCGCATCAACCTGGACGGCTTTGACCGGACGATGGAGGCGGTCGCCTACACATGGTTTAACCGCCTCATCGCCCTACGCTACATGGAGATCCACGGATACCTGGACCACGGCTATCGCGTACTCAGTCACCCGTCGGGTGAAGCCACACCTGAAATCCTCCAGCACGCGGAACAGGTCGACCTGCCCGGACTCGACCGCCAGGAAGTCATAGAACTCAAGCTCGATGGCACGCGGGACGAGGAGATCTACCGCAGGCTACTCGTCGCTCAGTGCAACGACCTGCACCGCGGCATGCCGTTCCTCTTCGAGTCGGTCAACGACGCCAGCGAACTGCTCCTGCCCGACAACCTGCTGCACACGAACTCACTCATTCGCCAGCTCGTTGACGAAATCCCCGAAGAGGACTGGCAGCAGGTAGAAGTCGTCGGGTGGATCTACCAGTTCTACATCAAGGAGCGTAAGGACGAGGTCATCGGGAAGGTGGTGAAGAGCGAGGACATCCCCGCCGCAACACAGCTCTTCACCCCGAACTGGATCGTGCAATACCTCGTGCAGAACAGCCTGGGTCGCCAATGGATGGCGACCTATCCCGACTCGCCGCTACGCGAACACATGCCGTACTACATCGAGCCTGCGGAACAGGCGGAGGAAGTCCAGCAGCAGCTCGCGGAGGTCACCCCAGACCACCTGAACCCCGAAGAGCTGACGGTGATGGACCCGGCATGCGGATCCGGTCACATGCTCATCGAGGCGTACAACCTTCTCGTCCACATCTACGAGGAGCGTGGATACCGCAGGCGGGACATTCCACGTCTCATCCTCGAGAGGAACCTGCACGGACTCGACATCGACCAACGCGCGATCCAGCTCGCGGGCTTTGCGTTGACCATGCGTGCGGCTTCGGACAACCGCCGCTTGCTACGCGACGGCGTGGACATGAACGTGCTGGCCATACAACACACGAGGGACGTGGACGCTGCCCAAGTCGCGCTGCATCTTGGGTTGCCCGTCGATGACGTGAGGTCTCTCATCGACGCGTTCCAAGACGCCGACACGTTTGGGTCGCTTATACAAGTGGGTACCAGCGTGGCAGAGCGACTCGATCCCATTGATGAAGCTGCCCACAACGCCATGGAACGAGATGACGCCCTTGCAATCGCCACGGCCCAGCGCATGGCCCCCGTTGTAGGTCAGGCAAAGATCCTCTCAGCGCGCTACCACGTGGTTGTCACGAACCCACCGTACATGGGAAGCATCTATTTCAATCCCATCTTGAAGGGCCCGATTCAGCAGGAGTTCAAAGGGTACGACAAGGATCTCTTTTCTGCCTTCATCTCTCGATGTCGGTCCATGGCGTGTGTATCCGGTCGCCTAGCGTTCATGTCTCCCTTTGTTTGGATGTTCATATCGCGACATCTGGATCTGCGGCACTTGGTAATCTCCGATTCGACGCTGACTTCACTGGTGCAACTGGAGTATTCAGGATTCGCCGGAGCTACGGTACCAATCTGCGCGTTCACCTTCAGGAAGAGCCACATGGCGAACTACACATCCTCGTTCATTCGCCTATCGGACTTTCGCGGAGCATCTACTCAAGGTCCCAAGACGCTAGAAGCGATTCAGAACCCGACATGTGGCTGGTTCTACACGTGCAGTCCTGACGAGTTCCACAAGATTCCGGGCACGCCAATAGCATACTGGGTCAGTCCTAAGCTGCGAGACGCGTTCACAGACGGCATTCCCCTTGGCAAGATCGCAACTCCCCGCAAGGGCATGGTCACTCGCGATAACGACGCGTTCATCCGGCTCTGGCCGGAGGTAAGTTTCCGTAGGATCGAATTCAACGCTCCAAGTCGCACAGCCGCCAAAGAGTCGGGAGCACGATGGTTCCCGTACATGAAGGGCGGTCAATACCGGAAATGGTATGGAAACCATGACTGGGTAGTAGACTGGGAAAACGACGGCTATCGACTACGACATATGGAGGAAATGGGTTACGCAGGAGGGTCCACAAATCACAACCTAGATTTCATATTCAGGCCAGCCTTAACCTACCAACAGGTAACGTCTGCCATCCCGTCGTTTCGACTCGCTAGGCAGGGGTTCCTCTTCGACAATGCGTCGAGTTTATGTTCCCTCGCGCAGGACGCAGACCCGTACGTTGTGCTCGGGTTGATGTGTAGTGTGGTTGGACAGTACCTTCTACGCACGATCAACCCCACGCTTAATACCAATCCTGGAGATCTGGGCCGTGTGCCGGTCATAGACATGCCGCAGGAGGTATCCGACAGGTCCCGCGAACTTACGCAGATGGCCCAAAAGGACTGGGACTCGTACGAGACTTCGTGGAATTTCGTGCGCCCGCCGATTGTGGAACAAGCGCTTGCAAACGGTAACGTAGAGACTTCCTGGCACGTGTGGAGCAAGCGCTGTCAGAGCGCGACCAGGCGCGCTCGGGATCTAGAAACCTCCAACAATCGCGAATACATTAGTGCATATGGTCTGACGGACGACCTTCTGCCGGAAGTCTCCGACGACGAAATCACGCTGACCCATCCAAGTCGAGAGGAGGGCGTGAACCACCTTCTGTCCTACGCCGTCGGGTGCACGATGGGACGGTACTCCCTTGACGAGCCGGGTCTCATTTACGCCAAGGGCGGTGCCGAGAGCTTCGACCCAAACCGCTACACGAAGCTTCCAGCCACCGAGGCCGGCATCTTGGTCGTCACGCCCGACGAGTGGTTCGAGGATGACGCCACCAACAGGTTCGAGGAGTTCCTGAAGGTCGCCTGGCCCGAAGAGGCGCTCGAAGAGAACGCAACCTTTGTCGCTGACAGCCTCAGCCCCAGGAAGTCCGACACGTCCAGGCAGACCATCCGGC
>CAYYPK010000057.1:0-37131 GCA_964473525.1 uncultured bacterium | reverse complement strand
GCCCGGCTGGAACGAGCGCACGTGCCACGTCGGTCGCCGCCAACTGTTGGTGAGCACACCCGTCGGCGAGGCGTCTCCGACAGGCGGCGGAGCCCCTCGGGCTGGCGCATGGGGGTTGCGGGTCGCGGGCAGCATCACCTCTAGGCTGCGCCACCGGTCAGGATTCGTTGTCCTCGGAGCCGCGCGTCCGCTACCGTAGAGGCCACACCTCCAGGGAGACGGCACCAATGCTCGGATTCAGCGGCTTGGCGATGGGCATGGGCGACTTGGCGCGGATGTCGGACGCGGAGTCGCGCTCCATCAGCGCGGAGAACCCGACCGGCGAGAAGGGACGCGGCGCGATGGCGTCCGCGGGAGCCGGGGCGCACGCCGCTCGCGACCTCGGCGTCGGGTGGAAGGTCGCCCCGAGCATCAACGTCGAGTCCGGCGAGGTCGTCACGCTCGCCGACATCGAGGGGCCTGGGCAGATACAGAGCATCTGGCTGGGCGGCGCGGTCGGTCGCGACTACATCCTCCGCTACTACTGGGACGATCAGGAGCAGCCGTCCGTCGAGTGTCCCAACAGTGACCTGTTCGCCATCGGGTGGGCGCACGATCGGGGCGGTCGCAAGTTCGGGCACGCGGACATCAACTCCCTCGCCGTGAACGTCTGCCCCAATCGCGGTCTGAATTGCTTCTGGCCGATGCCGTTCCGCAAGCGATGCCGTATCACGCTCGAGAATCGCGACGTCAAGACGGTACCGTGCTACTACCAGATCAACTACACGTTGGTGGACGTACCGGACGACCTGGCGTACTTCCACGCGCAGTTCCGCCGCGTGAACCCACTTCCGTACAAGGGCGTCTGCACGGTCCTGGACGGTGTCGAGGGTCGGGGTCAGTACGTCGGTACGGCGATGGCGTGGGGCGTGAACAACGACGGCTGGTGGGGCGAGGGCGAGATCAAGTTCTACATGGACGGCGACGACGAATACCCGACGATATGCGGCACCGGCACCGAGGACTACTTCGGCGGCTCGTACAACTGGGACGTGGACGGGCAGTACGCCACGTACACCACGCCCTACGTGGGCATGCACCAGGTCATCCGGCCCGACGGCACGTACCGCGCGCAGCATCGCCATGCCATGTACCGGTGGCACGTTATGGACCCCATCAGGTTCAAGGAAGACATACGCGTGACCATCCAGGCGCTTGGGTGGCGTAGCGAGGGGCGGTACCTCCCGATGCAGGACGACATCGCCTCTGTCGCCTACTGGTATCAGACGTTGCCGACGCCAGCGTTCCCCGAGCTCCCCGATCGAGACTACCTGGAGATCATCTGACCCACGCGAGGGGCCGCCAATGCCGACGGCGCAACAGCTCTACGACGACGACCCGAACTACGAGTGGGAGCGCCTCGAGCGGGACGCGTACCACCGCATTGAGTTCGACATCACTATGCATCACCTGCGCCGCCATCTGCCGCCTTCGGGCGCTGTTCTAGACGCCGGCGGAGGGCCGGGCCGGTACGCCATCGAGTTCTGCCGCGCTGGTTACAGCGTCTCGCTGCTTGATCTCTCTGTGGGCTGTGTGCGATTGGCCAAGGAGCGCATCGGCGCCGAGGAAGTACCCGTTCGCGGCGCCCTCGCCGCGGCAGAGGTCGGCGACATTCGCGACCTGTCGCGTTTCTCTCCTGGGGCGTTCGATGCGACGCTGTGCCTGGGCGGGCCGCTGACGCATCTACCCGCCGCCGACGACCGCGAGCGTGCCGTCGCTGAACTCGTCCGCGTCACGAAGCCCGGCGGAATCGTGGCTATCTCGGTTGTCGGGCGGCTAGCCGTCCTGCGCACGATCATGACAAGATTCAGCGACGAGCTGACGGCGCCGCACGGCCGCGACCTGCTGGCCACGGGCGACGGCCCCGGCCCGCGAGGCGTTCCGTGGCACTTCTTCGCCGCCGACGAACTCCGATCCCTTGTCGAGCAGCACGGCATCCGCACCTTGACGATGGTGGGGTGTGAGAGTCTGTCGTCCGGTCTGCCCGACGCGACGAACCGCCTCGCCGAGGACGCGGCGAAGTGGGACGCGTGGATGGCGACGTTGGTCGCCGCCTCGACCGGCCCCGCAGTGGTCGACACGTCCGAGCACATTCTGCACATAGGTCGCGCGTAGGAGGACGGACACACGGCAAGGGGACAGCGTCTCGCGGAAGGACGCACAGCCGAAGTCTTCGCCTGGGGCGACGACCGCGCCCTCAAGCTGTACCGCGACGGCTGGGGCTACGAGGTCGCGGAGCGTGAAGCGCGGAAGACGCGCATCGCGAACGAGTCTGGAGCGCCGGCGCCCGCGGTGCACGGCGTGTTGCTCGACGGCGGCCGGCCGGGCATGCTCATGGACCGCGCCGACGGACACCCCATGTCCGCAGCCATCGACCTCAGCCGGCCCGCTCCCGTCGCTCGCGCGCTTGCCGAATTGCACGCGAGTCTGCACACCCGCCGCGCGCCCCAACTGCCATCCCAGCACGAGGAGCTCGCGAGCCGTATCGACCGCGCGCATGGTCTCACCTCGGCACAGCGTAGGTACGCGCTAGCGCGGCTGGAAGCTCTACCCACCGGCGACGTTCTGTGCCACGGCGACTTCCATCTGGACAACGTCGTTCTGACGGCCGGTGGCCCCGTCGTCATCGATTGGATAGACGCTACGCGCGGGAACCCGCTGTGCGACGTCGCTCGCGCGGCTATCCTCATCCGGCACGCGCACTACCACGTGACGGAGGCGCCCCGTCAGGAGGCGGTCCGCGCCGCGTCGCAGCGGTTCGCGAACGTGTATCTGACACACTACGCCGACACGACCGGCGCCGATCTCGACGACGTGGCCCGCTGGGTCCAGACGAACGCGGCCGCCCGCCTGTGTGAAGGGATCGTGGTCGAGCAGCAGGCTCTGACGGCGCTGGCGGCGCTGCCGGAGTAGCTTCCCGCTTCACATCCCGCGCGCGGTCGGGCACGATGGCATGAGACTCACAACCGCTTGACCCAGCCATGAAGCCCGTCCCTCAGCAGCGCATCACTCCCCGCTCCGTGCTCATCGGAAGCGCGCTCATACCCGTCAGCGGCTTCTGGATCACGCGGTCCGAGATGACAACCGGCGTAACGGAGATCACGTCCACGTCCCTGCTCATCGGGGCGGTGTTCATCCTGTTTGTTCTCGTCGTCGCCAACATGGCACTGGAGCGGCACGCCCCGCGCGCTGCGTTCAGCGCCGCCGAGATGCTCACTATCTACGTCATGCTGACCGTTGGCATGAGCATCAACGGGATCGGCATGTTCGGCTTCCTAACGACGGCGCTGGCGAATCCGTTCTGGTACGCGACGCCGGAGAACGGCTGGGCGGACTTTCACCAGCACATACCCTCCTGGCTGCGGCCGGAGGGTGAGACCGCCATCCGCAACTTCTACGAGGGGGAGTCCACGCTCTACACAGCGGAGCATCTTGCCGCGTGGCGCTTGCCGATGCTGGCGTGGTGTGGATTCACGCTGGTTCTGCTGTGGGTGATGTTCTGCATGAACGTCATCGTGCGGCGTAGGTGGAGCGAGCAGGAGCAACTCTCGTACCCCATCGCCGTGCTGCCGTTGGAGATGAGCGTCCGGGAGAGGCGCTTCACGGACTACTTCCGCAACCCGTTCCTCTGGGCGGGAATCGTCATCGCCTCCGCGATCCCCTCATGGAACAGCGTGCAGTTCTTCGTGCCGTCGCTACCGTACATCCCGGTGAAGCCGTTCGACATCGGCTACCTATTCCGCGACCGGCCGTGGAACGGCATCGGTGGATTGCCAGCGGCGTTCCATCCGTCGGTCATCGGCCTGACGTTCTTCATCCCGCTGGACGTGTCGTTCTCGTGCTGGTTCTTCTACCTCGTCCGCAAGATGCTGGGCGTCGCCGCCGTCGCGCTGGGAACGAGCGCGCAAGCGTCGTGGATTCGCTTCCCCGGTATCGCGGAGCAGGGCACGGGCGCGTGGCTGGGCGTCGCGGTCATCTCGGTCTGGCTGGGGCGCCGCCACCTGGCGCTGGTCGTTCGCTCGCTGGTGGACGTCTCCGCCACCGATGATTCGGACGAGCCGCTGTCGTATCGCGCCGCCACACTCGGGCTAGTCGCAGGCGGGGCGATTCTGACGGTGTTCTGCGCGCTGTCCGGTATCCGCTGGTGGCTGTCCGTCGCCTTCCTCTGTCTGTTCTTCCTGTACATGCTTGCGCTGGCCAGAATCAGAGGCGAGGGAGGCGTGGTGTGGCATTTCGGGCCTTACTGGAACCCCGTCACGCTCCTCGTGCGCGGAGTTGGTCCCGCCCACATCGACCCGCGCAGCCTGACCGCCCTGAGCTACATGCAGTGGTTCAACCTGGAGTTCCGGTGCGCGAACATGCCGCATCAGCTCGAGGGGTTCCATATAGGGCGCGCCGCGCGGCTGCCGATGCGAGGCTTCGGACGCGTCGTGCTGCTCGCGATCGTGTTGGGCATCGTCGCCAGCGCGTGGAACGTGCTGGACATGTACTACCGCAAAGGCGCCGGCACGCCCAACGTGAACCTGTGGCGTACGAACATGGGCCTCATTCCCTACCGATGGCTGCGCGGCTGGTACGACTACCGGGTGGACGCCGACGTGAGAGGCCTGCGCGCGCTGGGGATGGGCTTCGCAGGGGTAGTAGGGCTAAGCCTCGGCCGAATGAGGTTCGCGGCGTGGCCGTTCCACCCGCTGGGCTACGCGGTCGGCAACACGTTCATCATCGATCTCGTGTGGATGCCCATGGCGATCTCGTGGGCGCTGAAGCTGGGCTTCCTGCGGTACGGCGGCATTCGAGCCTACCGCCGGGCGCTCCCGTTCTTCGTTGGGCTGCTGCTTGGCGAGTACGTCACGGCGTGCCTGTGGAGCATCGCCGGCGTCGTCCTCGATATCCCCATGTACCGCGTGTTCCCGAACTGATGGCGCCCCGTCGGCGGATGCGGTTCGGTCAGCTGACGGCGCTGGACGGAACGGCAGCCTACCGATCTGTCACTCTGAGGGACGAGCGATGCCGTACGGCATCAACAAGCGAGAGGAAGAGTCTCCTGGCGCAGGTGAGCGGGGAGATTCCTCCGCTCGCTTGTTGATGCCTGATGGCATCGCTCGTCTCCGCTCCTCGGGATGACATCCTGAGGCTATGTCTGACGCCACGACCTCGCGCGCAAGCGGAGCGCCGGCTGGTGGCCGCTACCGGTTCTCGAAGAGCAGCTCGCCGCAAATCCAAGTGACGATGTCACCCACCCCCTCGCCAGCGCGCAGATCCGTCATGACGAACGGGCGATCGCCGCGCATGGCCCGCGCGTCGCGCTCCATGACGCCGAGGTCCGCGCCAACGTGCGGCGCCAGATCCGTCTTGTTGATGACGAGCATGTCCGACTTGGCGACGCCCGGCCCACCCTTGCGGGGGATCTTGTCGCCACCCGACACGTCGATGACGTACACCACGGCGTCGACCAGTTCGGGGCTGAAGAACGCCGCCAGGTTGTCGCCGCCGCTCTCGAGGAAGAGGATGTCGAGGTCGGGGAAGCGCGCGGTCATCGTGTCGATGCCGTCCAGGTTCATCGAGATGTCCTCGCGGATCGCCGTGTGCGGACATCCTCCTGTCTCGATCCCCAGGATGCGGTCCTCCGGCAGCGCCTCTGCCCGCGCGAGTATGAGAGCGTCCTCACGCGTGAAGATGTCGTTCGTGATGGCGGCGAGCGAGTAGTCGTCGCGCATCGCCTTCGCGAGCTGCTCGATGAGCGCCGTCTTGCCAGACCCTACCGGGCCGCCGATTCCGAGCTTGAGTGTCTCCACGAACTGCCTTTCCGCCCGCCGCCTATGACATGAAGAGCCGGGCCGTCAGCCCTGCGTGGCGCATGGAAGCGATGTCCAGACCAGGGATGAACGACGACATGTCCTCGATACCCGACCCCGCCGCGCGTCCCGCCAACTCGTCGATAGCGCCATGTAGCGACCGCACGACGCGCTGCGCCTCGGTTCCGCCCAACGGCACGAGTCGCACAGCGGCGGATGCCTGAGCCATCGCGTGGCTGTGGAGATAGGCGGCGCAGGCGGGCTGCCGCTCCACACGCAGAACCGAGGCCACGGCGCCGAAGACCACGGCGTGCTGGCTCGCCGCCCCTCTCACTGCGAAGCGCTCGCGCAGCTCGCCGATGGCTGGCTCGTCGAAGACGGCGTCACAGGTGGCCAGCAGCCGCTTCCCCAACGTCTCGCCCGCGCGCCGTGTCTCCTCGGGCAGCTTCATCGCTGCCAGCAGTTCGTCTGCCTCGAAGAGCGCGTCGTGGTCTCCCGCCGTCACGGCGCGATGCGCCACACACGCTGCCACCGCGTCGCACGCTCCGACGCCGTGACGCAGGTTGGCGGCCAGGAACTCCGCGAACGATGAGCTATCATGCACCGCGCCGTTCTGCACGTACGTCTCTAGGCCGAACGAGTGCGCGAACGCGCCGGTGGGGAACGCGCTGTCCACGATCTGCATGAGGGCGAGCAGGCTAGTGGACATGACGCGCCGGCGCCCCCACGCCCGCGTGCGTGAAGACGCGCTCCTCAACCGAGAACGGCGACCCAAGCCGCCGGATCTGGGCCTCCAGCGCCTCCTCGTACGGCGTGAGTATGGCGCCGCCGACGACGCCGATCGGGCGATGGAGGTTCCCCAGGTGGTGAGAGCACAGGCAGGCGCGCTCCCAGTCATCGGGCGTGATGACGAACACGCGCTCGGGAACGCCCTCGACGACGATGACGAGCCCCGCTTCGCGGTGCAGCACGTCGCCCGGCTGGAGGTTCGTGCCGGTAGGCAGCGCGATTCCCAGCTCTCGCCCACCCACGGTGACGACCTTCTGCCGCGCCTTCTGTCGCTGCTCCCACGTGAGGCGGACGCGATCCTCCTCGCGGCGGTCGTCCTCAGGGATGGGAGCGAGCAGTGTCTCGACGAGGTTCACTATGGCGCCTAGAACAGGAAGTAGCGTTGTGCCATCGGCAGGGATTCCGCCGGCTCGCACGTCAGCAGGTCGCCGTCCGCGCGCACCTCGTACGTCTCCGGGTTCACGTCGATCTCGGGTCGGTAGTCGTTGAGTCTCATGTCCGCCTTGCTGGCGTCGCGGCATCCTCGGACTCCCAGCACACGCTTCTCCAGCCCTAGCGCGCGGTCTATGTGCGCGTCGGCAGCGGCCTGCGAGACGAACGAGACGGAGCATTCGTACGGCACACGCCCGTGCGCGCCGAACATCGCCCGTCCCAGCACCGGCTGAGGCGTGGGGATGGACGCGTTCGCGTCGCCCATCTCCGCCCAGACGATGAACCCGCCCTTCACGATGAGTGACGGCTTCACGCCGAAGAACGCCGGCTTCCACAGCGCGATGTCCGCGAGCTTGCCGACCTCGACAGAGCCTACATGATCGTCGATTCCATGCGCTATCGCCGGGTTGATCGTGTACTTCGCGACGTACCGCTTCGCGCGGAAGTTGTCGTTGCCAGGGGCGTCCTCGACCAAGGGCCCGCGTTGCGTCTTCATCTTGTGCGCGGTTTGCCATGTCCGCAGAACGACCTCACCGACGCGGCCCATGGCCTGCGAGTCGGACGCCATCATGCTGAACGCGCCGAGGTCGTGCAGGATGTCCTCCGCCGCGATCGTCTCGGGACGGATGCGCGACTCCGCGAACGCGAGATCCTCCGGTATCGAGGCGTCGAGGTGGTGGCACACCATGAGCATGTCGAGGTGCTCTTCGATGGTGTTCACCGTGAACGGCCGGGTGGGATTCGTTGACGACGGCAGGACGTTCGCCTCGCCACACACCCGGATGATGTCTGGAGCGTGGCCGCCGCCGGCTCCCTCGGTGTGATACGTGTGGATCGTGCGTCCCTTGAACGCGGCGACGGAGTCTTCCACGAAGCCGGACTCGTTCAGCGTATCCGTGTGGATGGCGACCTGCACGTCGTACTCGTCCGCGACCGATAGCGCGCAGTCGATGGCGGCCGGCGTCGTGCCCCAGTCCTCGTGCAGCTTGAGCCCGAGCGCGCCGGCCTCCACCTGCTCGCGCAGCGACGCCGGCAGCGACGAATTCCCCTTGCCGAGGTAGCCCAGGTTGATGGGGAACCCCTCGGACGCCTGCAACATGCGCGCGATGTTCCACGGGCCGGGCGTGCAGGTCGTGGCGTTGGTGCCGGTCGCTGGCCCGGTGCCGCCGCCGATCATCGTCGTGACGCCGGACGACAGCGCCTCGTTGATCTGCTGCGGGCAGATGAAGTGGATGTGCGCGTCGATGGCTCCCGCAGTGACGATGGATCCCTCGGCAGCGATGGTCTCCGTTCCCGCGCCGACGGTCATACCAGGCGTGACACCCTCCTGGATGCCGGGGTTGCCCGCCTTGCCGATGCCGACGATGCGTCCGTCGCGGATGCCGATGTCCGCCTTGACGATGCCCCACGTATCCAGAATGAGCGCGTTCGTGATGACGGTGTCCAGCGCGCCGTCCGCGCGCGTGACGCCGGGCGCCTGGCCCATGCCGTCGCGCAGCGTCTTACCGCCCCCGAACTTCGACTCCTCGCCGTATATCGTCCGGTCCTCCTCGACCTCGATGAGCAGATCCGTGTCGGCGAGTCTCACCTTGTCGCCGACTGTCGGCCCGTACATGTCCGCATACGCGCGACGCGGTATCCGCAGGCTCATGCGCCGCCCCCTTCCGCCGCCCCGCGCGTGGCGGGGTCGTCAAGACGTCCGTTCGCGCGAGCGTTGAGACCGTGGACCACCCGCGCGCCCGCGAGCGCGACGAGTTCGACCGTCTTCTCGTCGCCCGGCTCGAACCGCACGGCGACCCCCGATGGGATGTTGAGCCGCATGCCGTACGCCGCATCGCGGTCGAACGTCAGCGCGTTGTTCACCTCGAAGAAGTGGAAGTGCGACCCGACCTGCACCGGTCGGTCGCCCGTGTTCGCCACGGTCAGCTCGACGGTGGCGCGGCCCGCGTTCGCGACGATGTCTTCCTCGCCCAGGATGTATTCGCCAGGGATCATAGGCGTGCCTACCTTATCGGGTCGTGGACGGTGACGAGTTTCGTGCCGTCGGGAAACGTGCCTTCCACCTGCACATCGTGGATCATCTCCGGCACGCCCTCCATGACGTCGTCGCGCGTCAGGATCGTCGTGCCGTACTCCATGAGTTCCGCAACGGTTCGCCCGTCACGGATGCCCTCTAGCACCTCGGCGGTGATGAGCGCCACCGCCTCCGGGTGGTTCAGTTTGAGACCTCGCGCGCGCCGGTCCTTGGCGAGGTTGGCGGCGACGTAGATGAGCAGCTTCTCCTGCTCACGTGGCGTCAGATTCATACGGTGCCCTCCCGTTCCGCGCCAGCGGAATCAGTACTTGCGAAGGTCGATGAGTTCGACATCGAGCGCGGCTGCGTAGACGGCGGCCGCCAGGTCAGCGAACGCCCGCTCGATGGGCCCCGCGGTGTCTGCCAGCGCACGCGCTGCTACGCCATCGGGCAGTCGTGTTACGCCCAACGCGGCGCCGTGCGACTCCGGGTGTCCAAAGGCCGCGTCGTCCTCGCCAGGGCCGATTCCGAGGCAATACCACGAGCCCCAACAGGCGAAGCCATCCAGTTGGCCAACGCCGCTGAGATCGTCGCCGACCCCCAGTGACGCTCGTTCGCGCAGCACGATGCGCCGCGAGTCGCGGACGGTGAGTCGCGACGTGAACTGCCGGAACGCGTGTTGCTCACCGCGCGCCAGGCGACCAGGCACAACGACATCGCTGTACACAAGCCGCGCGCCCTCGGCCAGCGTGACGTCGACCGTCTGCGTGTATTCCGAGTCCGCGTAGAGGATGAGCGGGTCCGGGCGATACTCGAGCAGCCCGCCCGCCTCCACGTGGATGCGCGTCGTCTGCACGGCGCCTTCCCGCTCCATCCCGTAGACCTTCGTCGCCGCCTGCGTCGTGAAGATAGCGTGGGCGCCTTCTCCCACCTGAATCGACAGGTCGCACCGGTCTCCCTGTAACACTCCGCCGGTGGGGCTCAGCAAGTAAACCACCGCAGCTCCCGACGCGTGCGCGATGGGTCGCATGACACGTAACGGCGCGTGGCTGTACTGCTCCACGAGGACCGTGCGCCCGTCGCGCCGCTCGAACCCAAGCCGCAGCTCGCCGTGGCGGGCCGTGGGATGGGCGACGACGGGCGTCGCGGATCGTACCTGGGTCGCTGACGTTGCCATCATCTACACCGTCAGGTGCGTGTTGACGATCTCGTCCGTGAGGCCGCTGGTCTCGCCCTCCGCAACGATGCTGCCCCGCTCCATGATGTAGTACAGGTCGCCCAGGCTGCGCGCGAAGTCGAGATACTGCTCGACGAGGAGCACCGCTGTCGTCCCGGCGTCGCGGATGCGCTGCAACACCTCTTCGATCTCCTGGATGATCGACGGCTGGATGCCCTCCGTCGGCTCGTCCAGCAGCAGCAGTCGTGGCTCGGCGACCAGCGCGCGGCCGATCGCCAGTTGCTGTTGCTGCCCTCCGCTCAGGTCGCCTCCACGTCGGGTCAACATCGTCTTCAGCACGGGGAACAGCTCGTATACATGGTCTGGAACGTCCTTTACCCGATCCGCGCGGGCCTCCAAGCCTATGAGCAGGTTCTCGTGGACGGTCAGCCGCGGGAATATCTCGCGCCCCTGCGGCACGTGCGCGATGCCCGACCTGGCTCGCAGGTGGGACGCGGCGTTCGTGATGTCGTCGTCGCAGTACGTCAGCGACCCGCGTCGCGCCGGCAAGGCGCCAGCTATCGCTTTGAGAAGCGTCGTCTTGCCGACGCCGTTGCGCCCCATGAGGCACACGACCTTCCCTGGCGGGACATCCATGTGCACGCCGCGGAGTATGTGACTCTCCCCATAGAACACGTCGAGATCGTGGACAGTGAGCATCGGTCAGCCCCTCCCCAGATACACTTCGACGACGCGGGGATCAGCCTTGACCTCGTCCATCGTTCCCTCGAAGAGCGACGTCCCCTCGTGCAGGACGGTGACCTTGCGGGCGATCTCCTCGACGAATTCCATGTCGTGCTCGATGACGAGGATCGAGTGCGTGTCCGCGAGCGAGTGTATCAGCTCGGCGGTGCCCTGCGTCTCGTAGTCCGTCATGCCCGCGACCGGCTCGTCCAGCAACAGCAGGCGTGGATCCTGCGCGATGAGCATGCCGATCTCGAGCCACTGCTTCTCGCCGTGAGAGAGCAACCCCGCCTGGTCGTGCGCCTTGTCCGCGAGGCCGACGGTGGTCGCGATCTCGGCGACGCGGTCCTCGTCGTGGCTCCCCAGCATGGAGCGGATCGTCCGCAGCACGCCCTTGTCCTTCGGCAGCGAGAGCGCGAGGTTCTCAAACACGGTGTGGTTCACGTAGATCGTCGGCGTCTGGAACTTGCGCCCGATGCCCAGATTCACGATGGCATTCTCGGTCATCGTCGACAGGTCGGACACGCCGTTGTAGAACACGCTGCCTTCGGTAGGGCGCACCTTGCCGGTGATGGTGTCCAGCAGCGTCGTCTTGCCGGCGCCGTTGGGGCCGATGATGACGCGGAGTTCGCCGGTGTCCATGAAGAAGTTCAGATCGTCCAGCGCCTTGAAGCCGTCGAAGCTGACCGTGAGACCCTCAATGTAGAGGACCGTGTCGCTGGTTGCGTCCTCGACTCTACGTGCGTACATCCAGCTACGCCTCCCCGTCGTTGGTGCTCGGCGCCGGGGCGGATTCACTCACCGGCGTCGCCGAAGGGAGCACGCGCCGCCGCAGCGCGGCGAGTCGTCGAGGAAGGCTCACTAGCCCGTCCGGCAGGAGCATCACGACGACGACGAACAGACCGCCCAGGAAGTACGGCCACATGACGGCATACGTCGTGGAGCCCGTAAGCAGGCTCTTGAACCAACTGACGGAGAACGCGCCCAGGACCGCGCCGACCAGCGTCCCCCGACCACCGACGGCGACCCACACGGCCATTTCGATGGACGGCAGAATCTGTAGCTCGCTGGGATTGATGATGCCCACCTGAGGGACGTAGAGCGCGCCCGCGACCCCCGCCAGCATGCCGGAGATGGTGAACGCGCACAGCTTGTACCTGGATGCCGAGTAGCCCGAGAACCGGACGCGGGCCTCGTTGTCGCGGATGGCGACCAGCACCCGCCCGAACTTCGACATCGTGAGCCACCGGCAGAGCAGGTACGCCGCGCCCAGCGCGACGACCGTCGCCATGTAGAGACCCCGCATCGTGCTGGGTTCGCTCAACGAGAGTCCGAGAAGCCTCTTGAAGTCCGTCAGCCCGTTGTTGCCGCCGAGCCCGATGCTGTTGCGGAAGAACAGCAGGGCGAGGGCGAACGTCAGGGCCTGCGTGATGATGGCGAAGTAGACGCCGCGAATGCGACTGCGGAACGCCAGGAAGCCGAAGAGCGCCGCCGCCCCGCCGGGAACGAACACAACAGCCAGCGCCGTCCACCAGAAGTATCTGAACGGCGGCCAGTACCACGGGAGCTTCTCCCACCCGAGGAACACCATGAAGTCGGGGAGTTCGCTGCCGTACACGCCCTCGCCCGCAATGGCCAGCATGAGGTACATCCCCATCGCGTAGCCGCCGAGAGCGAAATAGACGCCCTGCCCGAGGCTGAGCACACCCGTGAATCCCCAGATGAGGTCGATCCCAAGCGCCACGATCGCGTAGCACAGGAACTTCCCGAACAGGTTCAGGCGGTAGTTGGAGATGTGTAGCAGCGTGTCCTCGGGGCCGTACGCGTTCATCAGCGGCAGTACGATGAGAAGCACCGCGCCGACTGCCCAGAAGGGAACGAGTCCGCGCCGGAACCGTGGGATGTGCGTCGCGTTTGGCGGCGCCATCATGCCGACTCCTCATGCCGGCCCTTGTCCGGGAATATCCCGAGCGGGTTCTTCTGTAGGAACAGGATGAGCGCCGCGAGCACGAGCACCTTACCCAGCACCGGGCTGGACGTAACCTGCTCGAGGATCTTGTTCCCGCCACCGATCATGAAAGCCCCGCAGATGACTCCGGCGAGCTTACCGACGCCGCCGAGCACCACCACCATGAACGCGTCGATGATGTACGTCTGTCCGAGGTCTGGGCCGACGTTCCCAAGCTGACTCAGCGCACACCCACCGACGCCAGCGAGTCCGGAACCGAACGCGAACGTCCAGCGGTCCACCTTCCTCGTGGCGATGCCCAGCGAGGCGCTCATCTGACGGTTCTGCGTGACGGCGCGTATGCGTAGCCCGGCGCTCGATCTGAGAAGCACGAGGTAGGCGCCGACCGCGCACAGGGCGCTCAGCGCGAGGATGTAGAGACGGTTGTAGGGCAGCACCACGCCCGTGATAACCTGCCATCCGCCCGTAAGCCACCCCGGGCTAGCGATGTCGACGTTCTGGGCTCCGAACGTGTGGCGCGCCAACTGCTGCAGCATGAGACTCACGCCGAATGTCGCAAGAAGCGTGTCGAGCGGGCGGCCGTACAGATGGCGCACGATGACGTGTTCCAGCACGACGCCGAGAGCGGCGGCGGTCACGAACGCGACCGGGATGGCGAGAATGGGATAGAGCGCGAAAGCCGACTCAGGAAGGGCTGCCGCGAACACGCCCTGGACCATGTACGTCGCGTAGGCGCCCACGAGCATGAGTTCGCCGTGGGCCATGTTGATGACCTTCATCAGTCCGAACGTAATCGCCAGGCCGACAGCAATGACAGCGAGCACGGACGCCAGGCTGACACTCGTCCAGGTCGTCTGCACCACCTTCGTCAGAATGCCCCAGCGCTCGATGCTGAGAATGGCGGCCTGCATCGCCGCGACGACGTCGGCGTCCTCCTCGGTCCCAGCCTCGACGGCCTTGCCGAACGCGTCCAGCGCGTAGCCCGAGTGCAGTGACGCGAGTCGCTCGACAGCGTCTATGCGAACCGCCGGTTCCGTGTCGGCCAAATGGGTGACCGCTATCGCCTCGTCCATCGCCCGTCGGGTCCATTTGCGACGCTCGACCTCCCGCGCCGCCACCAGAAGCGGCAGCAACGCATCGTCCTGTTGCCTGCCCAGGAACAAGGAGGCGGAGCGCCTCTCCTGCGCGTCGGGGCCGTTGAGTCGCAACAGTTCGCGCCCGAGCTTGCGCAGCTTGCGGCCGGCGGAGACCGACTTCACGTCGCCCTTGGCGGCGAGCACGGGGGCGCCGGCGGCGTCGGTCAGTGGCGCGCCTCCGTAGGCGTGCATCAGGGGTAGGGCGCCGTTGGGGTTGGCTTCGCCAGCGATGACGGCGAGGGTCTCACCGGCGTCGTTGACGTACGTGTGCAGCTGGCGATCGAGCAGCGCCTGTAGCGCCATGTCCGCAGCGGGGTCGCGCAGCTTCGCCAGCTCAACGGCGGCGACCGTCTGCGCGGCGCCTCTGCCCGCTAGCCCGGTGACCAGAGTGGCGGCGCTCTCCGTCCCGGCGTCCTGCGCCACGCTTGTCCCCGCTGCGAGGACGAACAGCATGGCGACGAGCAGCCTGGTCATTGCTTATCCTAACGGACATAGAGAGACGCCCCCCGCAGGTTAGCGGAGGGCGTCCAAGGAAGGAAGGCCAGCCTAGCGGGCGGCCGTCTTGTCGTAGGTGCCGACGTTGTTGACGTGGTCACAGTCGCGGTCGGGGTACGTGTATTCGCTCCACGGCATCGGGCGCACGAGGCCGTCGGACTCCCAGACGATGCCGAACTGACCGTCCGCGAGGATCTCGCCGATGATGACCGGCTTCCACGTGTGGTGGTTCACCTCGTCCATCTTCTTCGCGCCGCCCGGGGCGTCGAATTCGAGCCCGTACGTCGCAGCGCGAACCGCGTCGACGTCGGTCGTGCCGGCCTTCTCGACGGCTGCTGCCCAGACGTAGACGCCGTAGTAGGCGGCTTCGATGGGGTCGTCCGTCACGCGGTCGGAGCCGCCGGGGAGACCGTTGGCCTCGCAGTACGCCTTGAACGCGTCGACGAACGCGTTGTTACCTGGCGTGTCGATGGACTGGTAGTAGTTCCACGCCGCGAGGTGTCCGACGAGCGCCGACGTGTCCATGCCGCGCAGCTCGTCTTCGGCGACGCTGAACGCCATGATCGGCACGTCGTCCGCAGTGAGGCCCTGGTTAGCGAACTCCTTGTAGAACGGGACGTTGCTGTCGCCGTTGATCGTGCTGACCACGCACGTGTCGCCAGCCGCCGCGAACTCCTTGATCTCGGCGACGATGGACTGGTAGTCCTGGTGGTGGAACGGCGTGTACTTCACACGGTAGTCGTCCTCGGAGACGCCCTTGGCTTCGAGCATCGCCTTGAGGATCGTGTTGGTCGTCTGCGGGTAGACGTAGTCGGTGCCAAGCAGGTAGAACCGCTTGAACCCCTCGTCGAGCAGGTACTGCACGGCGGGCGCCGCCTGCTGGTTCACCGCGGCGCCGGTGTAGAAGACGTTCTTGGAGCACTCCTCGCCTTCGTACTGCACCGGGTAGAAGAGCAAGCCGTTGTACTGCTCATACACGGGCAGCACGGACTTGCGGCTGACGGACGTCCAGCAACCGAAGGTGACGGCGACTTCGTCCTGTAGCAGGAGCTGCTTCGCCTTATCGGCGAAGAGAGGCCAGTCCGACGCCGGGTCGACGACGACCGGTTCGATCTGCTTGCCGAGGACGCCGCCCTCGGCGTTGATCTCGTCGACCGCCATCATGACGACGTCGCGAAGCGAGACCTCGCTAATGGCCATGGTGCCGGTCAGAGAGTGCAGCACGCCGACCTTGATCGTGTCCTGCGCGCGCGCCGCTGGCGCCAGCGTGACTACCGCGAGCGCGGCGACGGCGACGTTCCGTAGCTTCGAAGACAGCGAATGCCGAAGCATGGCGTTCCTTTCGTGTGCGCCTGACGGCGCAGAGGGTACTTAGAACGTGAAGATCTGTTCGACGGCGATCTCGGTCGTCTCGGCGTCGATGTTGTAGCGGACCTCCGCCAGGACGCCCCAGTTGTCCGAGATCACGTAGGACGGGCTGACGGCGAACTCGGAGTTCAGGCCGGTAACGTCCCCGTCGAAGGCGCTGTAGCGACCCGTGACCGCGATCTTGTTGGTGAGGCCGTAGTTCGCCATGCCGAGGTAGTGGAGCGCGCTCTCGGTCGTGTCGGTATCAGGCACCGCCCAGTTGCTCAGCACGTCGATTTCTACTGCAAGCGTGAGAGCGTCCTTGGCGTAGGAGGCCCAGGCGTTCAGTTCGCTCTTGAACTCCTCGCCCATATCCTCGGCAGCAAACCCAACCTTCGCCGTGACTTCCGCCGTGGGCATTACGCTAACCTGGCCTTCGAAGCTGGGCGTCTCCCAGTCGGTCTCGGTGACGTCCCACGCTGACGGCATGGCGGCGGCGTAGATGCTGTACTTCTCGTCGGGGGTAACTCGGACGGCGACGCCGTTCTGGTAGCCGGGGTAAGGGATCCCTGCCGACACGGAATACTGATACAGACCTGTTGGCTCCGCGGCTTCCCAGCCGAGGGTGCTCAGGAAGCGCCCGACGGTGATGGTGAGCCCGATGTCGCTCATGTCCTCAGGGGCGTACGACACGTAGGCTTGCTCGGTCTCGACCACGTCCGACTGACTGTCGATGTCGATCCGTGCCGTGACCTCGCCAAAGTCCAGGTTGAAGTCGAGCTCCATCTGGTCTAGGGCGCTGTTGATCGTCGTCTCGCCGTCGTCGTCTTCCCCTACGAACAGGGACATGTCGATGAAGCCTTCGATGCTGAGGTTCTCGGCTATGGAGACCTCGGCGCGCGCAAGGCCTATTAGCGAAAGCGAAAGCGCGGCGGACAGCGCCACGCCAGCCACGCCTTGCCAGACCGTTCGGGGTCGAGCGTGCAAAAGAGACATGTGCGTCCTCTCAGGAGGTGTTCGATGCGTTGCCTGAACGCGCGACGATCGCTGCGCGGTCGGCCAGCTTACGCCATATCCGTGCCAGCCTCGCCCATGCCCGCGCCGCGGCTGCGGATGCGGGCCAGCACTGAGGCATGCCGGGCCGCGCACGGCGGCGCGCGGCCCACGGAGCAGACCGGAGTCGGCCGGCGCCCGAAATCCTTACACGTGGGCGCCTGCTTTTTGAGCATCGCCGGAATCCGTGGCGGGAGGGACGGCCTGGGATCCCGCGTGGGTCCAGCGCGAGGCTCGCAGCCGCGCGTGCTCGCGTACCTGGATGCGGCGCTGCGCGTCGCAGCGCACCAGCGCCCTGGCGATAGTGTCGGCGCCCCGGAGGAGATGCTTCGCCTGCGGCTCAGCGTGACATCACGCGCGCGCCGCTGCCACGTGGGCCGTCGACAGTTGTCGGTGAGCACACCCCTAACAGGCCTGTGGAATCGCCCTATGCGCGAGCGTGGTATGTTCCTCCTACGCTTATCGTTTGGCGATACTCAGGTATCTTGGAGGAACGCGAAGTGCGAATGGGGCGCAAGGTCTCGGTTAGGCGTGTGCTCGGTCGGTCCTGCTTACTCGTCCTGTCTGGCGCGCTCGTTGGCGGGTGTCTGCCACCGGTCGCGATTCAGCAGCCCGAGGAACGCGGCGTATCGGACGCGGGTGCGGCAGATGCGGGCGCTCGGGACGTGGACGCCCGCGCTGTAGATCGCGATGGACAGACGGCGGCGCCCCGAGCGCGGCCGACGGCGGCGCAACAGCACGCCGATCAGGCAGACGACCGCCTTGCCGGTGTGTACGCGGCGTTGCGGGAGGAAGCGGAGCGTCTCGGGCTTGACCCGGAGGCGCTGATGCCCGACCCCGCGCGGCGTCTTCTGACGCGTCCGACCCCGGAGCACGTCCGCGGGTACATCGTCGAACGAAGGGCGGCGCTGGCGGAAGCCGCACGCGTTTCCCCAGGGGTGACGACGGCCGCGCGGATCTACTTCGCCAGGGGCGTGCCGTCCGCTGAGATGGGCGCGCTCCTCGACGGACACGGTGTTCTGGCGAAGCACCTCCGCGGCGGAGTTTGGACCGACGGCACTACATCGGGCGGGGCGCCGGGCGCGGGCGGTACCGGCGGCGGCCTCGCGGAAATGGGCGTCGAAACGGTTACGGAGGCCCTGTCGATGGCAACCGCCAGCGCCAGAGCAGGCACGCAGAGGCGTCTCAATGATCTCGAGAAGCCGGACAGTCCGGTGCGCAAGCTGAGCGCGAGGGGCCACGCGCAGTTGGTAGGCGAAGCCAGGGATCTGCTCAACACCCTCGACGAGGCGGGACTGCCGATCCACTGCCTCGTCGTGGCGCACACGTCGCACGCGGCGCTGGCGCGGGTGGACGCCGATCCTCGAGTCTTCCTCGTGGACCTGGTGGTCGGGTCACGCGCGGGCCACTGGGATGTCAAGGATCCAGCGGCGGAGTAGGGCGGCGGTCGCGGGTGATTGCGCTCATCCGCGACCGCCCGCGTCTGCCCTAGCCGATCTCGGAGAGAATCGCCTCGATCTTCACCAACTCCTCGTCCGTCAGCGGAGTGGCGGCGCCCGCGGCGAGGTTCTCGTCGATCTGCTCGACGCGGCTCGCGCCGATAAGCACGCTCGTGATGCGCTCGTCGCGGAGGATCCACGTCAGCGCCATCTGCGCCATCGTCTGTCCGCGCTCCTGGGCTATCTCACGCAGCTTGCGGATGCCGTCCCACAAGCCGTTGCGCTCGCGCTCGTCGTACCAGTCCTGCCCGCTCTTGCCGCGCAGTCCCTGGCGGGAGTCCGCCGGTAGGCCGTTCAGGTAGCGATCCGTCAAGACGCCGGACGACAGCGGGCAGAAGGCGATGATGCCAACGCCGGTCTCGCCCGCGACGTCCATCGTGCCCCGCTCGATGCGGCGGTTGATCATGCTGTACGACGGCTGGTTGATCGTGAGCGGCGCCCATCCTCGATCCGCGATGAGCGAGGTGGCTTCCCCGAGAATCTCGCCCTGGTAGTTGCTGACGCCCGCGTAGAGCGCCTTGCCCTGCTTCACGATGAGGTCCAACGCGCCCATCGTCTCGTCCAGGGGCGTGTCGGGATCCGGGCGGTGGTGGTAGAAGATGTCTACGTAGTCGAGACCCATCCGCTGGAGCGACTGGTCGAGGCTAGCCACGAGGTACTTCTTCGAGCCGAAGTCGCCGTACGGTCCCGGCCACATGCCGTAGCCCGCCTTCGTCGAGATGATGAGTTCGTCGCGCGGCATATCCTCAAAGATGCGGCCGGCGACAATCTCGCTGTTGCCGCCAGGATTGCCGTAGTTGTTGGCAAGATCGAAATGCGTGATGCCGCCGTCGAACGCGCGGTACATGACCTCGCGACAGACGCGGTCGTTACCCATATTGCCCAGCGACTGCCATAGTCCTAGCGATACCGCAGGCAGCTTCAGTCCGCTACGTCCGCAGCGGCGGTAGTTCATCGTGTCATATCGATCCGAGGCGAAGGGCGCCATCTCGGGTGCTCCTGGTTGTGTGACTGTGGGTTCCGCGCCGGGAACGCGACCCAGGGGAGTCTACCACGCGTCGACGCGTGCGCAGCGCACATTCGCTCGGGTCACGACGCCCGGAGGGGTCGGGTGAGCTCGCCGAGCGTTGGCAGCGGCGCGCGGTGGCATTCGCCCCGGGCGGCCGTGCTGAGGAGCCGTGGGCGACGAAGCATCTCGGCGGCGCGCACCGTGTTTCGTGTAGCCGCGGAAGAGATGCTTCGCCTGCGACTCAGCATGGCATGGCGGGCCTGCGGTCCGTGCAGCATCGGCCGCCAGCAACTGTTGGTGAGCATGGTCCGCAGAACCCGCCGGCTTGATGCGCCATCCACATAGCGGCTATGGTCGTCCGAGTCGCCGCTCCGCGCCTTCGACCCGCCACGGGGAACCTGCTCAGTGTCCATGCCACGCATACAGATGTGCGACGGAGGACCGACGTTCTCGCGCGTGTCTCAGGGCCTCGCGAGCAGCTCGCGTTGGGACATGGACGCGGAGGCGATGGCGCGTTTCGTTGAGCATGGCTTGGACCTCGGCGTCACGACGCTCGATACTGCGGCTGTGTACGGCGGCGGGCGCTCGGAGACGCTCCTGGGCGACGCCCTCGCGTTGCGACCGGGGCTCCGCGACCGCGTCGAGATCGTCACGAAATGCGGCATCGGCACGTTCGGGACGTCGTTCCCGCACTACGACGCCGGCAGGCAAGCCATTCTGGACTCCGTGGACGAGTCGCTACGCAGACTGAGGACCGACCGCGTCGACGTCCTGCTCATCCACCGCCCGTCGCCGCTGCTGGACGCCGACGAGGTCGCCGGCGCCTTCGAGTACTTAAGGGACGCCGGGAAGGCGCTGCACTTCGGCGTGTCGAACTTCACACCGTCGCAGTTCGAACTGCTGGGGTCGCGCCTCGACTTCCCGCTCGTCACGAACGAGGTCCAATTCTCAGCCGTCTACCTCGACACGTACCACGACGGCACGCTGGATCAGTGCCAGCGTCTGCGTGTATCGCCGATGGCGTGGGGGCCGCTGCGAGGCGGCAGGCTGCTGCGGGACGACGGTGAGCAGATCGTCCGAGTGCGGGACGAGATCGCGGCTGTCGGCGCCGAACACGGCGGCGCGTCGGTTGACCAGATCGCGCTCGCGTGGGTGATGCGACATCCCGCGAACCTCGTGCCGATCCTTGGCACGGGCAAGGCAGAACGCGTCCGCGCGGCCGTCGACGCCGTCGGTATAGACCTTTCCAGAGAGCAGTGGCTGCGCGTGTGGGTGGCTTCCACGGGACACCCCTTGCCCTAGCCGCACCCCTGACGCACAGGCCTACGCAGGAGACGGCGCATGTCCAATACGCTGAGAATCGGGATGATCGGGTGCGGGGAGATCGCGTACAAGGCGACGGGACAGTCGGTCGCGGACTGTCCAAACGCCGTGATAGTCGCCGCGATGGACACGGTCGCCGATGTCGCGCGGTCGTTCGCGGACAAGTTCGGCGGCGAGCCGACCACCGACGCCGCAGCTCTGATGGCTCGCGACGACGTAGACGCCGTGCTCATATCCGCGCCGCACTTCCTCCACGCGCCGCTGACTACACAGGCTGCCGAAGCGGGCAAGCACGTCCTGGTGGAGAAGCCCATCGCCTGCACGACGGAGCAGGCGAACGACATGATCGCCGCGTGCGCCGACGCTGGCGTGCTGCTCTCCGTGCTACTACCCAGCCGCTACTCCGGCTCCACTGTCCGCGCCAAGGAGCTCATCGAAGCGGGCGCGTTGGGGCGGATCCTGGGCATCAAGTTCCATGTCGCGGCGAACAAACCGGACAGCTACTGGACAGGTGGGTACACCCAGCGAGTGGAGACCGACTGGCGCAAGTCGAAGGAGGGCTCCGGCGGCGGCATCCTCATCATGAACCTGGTTCATGAGATCGACGCTCTGCGGTACGCCACCGGACTCGAAGCGACGCGCGTCTATGCGGAATACGACACGTACCTGACGGACACGGAGGTGGAGGACTTCATCACCGTGTCCATTCGCTACAACAACGGCGCCATCGGCGACATCATGGCGACATCGTGCGCGCGTGGCGGTCAGGGCACTGGCACGCGCATCTACGGCTCCGAGGGTCAGATGACGTTCGGACGCCCGCTACGGGTCTACACCGAGGCGGATATCGACGGGCTGGAAAAGGGCTCCTGGACCGACGTTGACACGCCACGGGGCGACGGTCGTAGAACGCTCATTGAGCGGTTCGCCGACGCCGTGTTCAGCGGTGGCGCGGCGGAAGTCCCGGGTGAGGAGGGACGCGACACGCTCGACCTCATCTACGCGGCGTACCGATCCGGCGAGACGCAGGCTCCCGTCAGCCTGCCGACGTATAGTTAGGTATTCGGGAGACACCCGCGAAGGCGAGTTTACGCGCACACCAGAGGACCACTGCATGCACCGCGTAGAGTTGGGTAGCACGGGCATCGAAGGATCGTATCTCTCTTTCGGCACCGGGAGCACCACCCGTGCGGAGGGCTCGGCGCAGGTGCGGCTGGGCTTCGACGCGTGCGTGGACTTGCTGCGGTACGGCGTCGAGCAGGGCATCACTTCCATCGACACGGCGGACGGCTACAAGTCGCACACGCACGTGGCCGAGGTCATCAAGACGTACGGGCGCGACCATCTGACGCTCACGACGAAGACAGGCGCGCGCGATGCGGACAAAGCCCGGGCGGACATCCCCAGGATGCTGAAGGAGCTTGGGACCGACCACGTCGACGTGCTGCTCATGCACTACATGACGGAGCGCGACTGGCCGACGTCGCAGGCGCCGGTGATGGACGTGTTCTCCGAGTACAAGGAGCGCGGGATAGCCACCGCCGTCGGAGTGTCGTGTCACGACTTCGGCGCCCTGGAGTCCGCTGCGGATGAGCCGTGGGTGGACTTCATCCTCGCCCGCATCAACCACGACGGCGCGGAGATGGACGGCACGCCCCCGGACATCACGGCGGTGCTGGAACGGGCACACGCCGCGGGCAAGGTGGTCTGTGGCATGAAGATATTCGCGGAAGGGCCGCTTGCGTCGGACTACCGTGGAGCCATTCAGTTCGCGTACGACCTGGACTGCGTCGACATGATGACCATCGGCATGGAGAGCCGCGAGGACGTTGACGCGAACGTCGCGTACATTGACGAGCTGTACCGGGCGACTCCGCCGACAGCAGCGACTCTCCCTGGTCAGCGGCCATCGGCCGACGGCGCGCCAGCCTGACGCGGCGATGGCGTACAATGCAGGCGACCAGACAGGCAGTCTGTGAGGAGATAGGGAGGCCGCGCGCGTGCACAAGGTAACTCTGGGTCGGACGGGCATAGAGAGTTCCTACCTGTCCATTGGCACTGGGACGGTAGGAGGCTCGCAGGAGTCGAATCAGACGCGGCTTGGACACGCCGCGCTCGTGGATCTGTTCGGCTATGCGCACGACAAGGGGATCACATCGCTGGATCTCGCCGACTCGTACGGGTCGCACCCACACGCGGCGGACCACATCCGCTCCGTTGGACGCGACAACGTGCTCGTCTCCACGAAGACGGGCGCGCGGGACGCCGAGAAGGCGCGCGCCGACATCCTGCGCTTCCTGTCCGAGTTGGGTACCGACAGGCTCGACATTGTGCTCATGCACGGCATGGGCGCCGCGAGTTGGCCCACCGACCGCGCGTCCGTGATGGATGTCCTGAGCGAGTATAAGCGACAGGGCGTCATTGGCGCCGTCGGCGTCTCCTGTCACGACCACGGCGCGCTCCAATCCGCCGCCGACGAGGAGTGGGTCGACTTCGTCCTCGCCCGCATCAACTACGACGGCGTGCGCATGGACGCCTCGCCGGACGAGATCGTGGCGACGCTGACGCGCATCCATGACGCCGGCAAGGCGGTCTGCGGCATGAAGGTTGTCGGGCAGGGTCCTCTCACCGACGACTACCGCGAAGCCATCAAGTACGTCTACGACCTCGACTGCGTCGACATGATGACCATCGGCATGGAAAGCCGCGCCGAGGTGGACGCCAACGTCGCGCGCATCAAGGAGCTGCATGGCGTGCTGCCGCCGCCTACCGCAATGGCGAGACCCGGAGCGCAGGCGTAGCTCCCATGGGCGCGTCGGACACGGGCAAGCTCCACGGCTACCTGGCGCGGCTGCAGCGCGACATCGCCGATCTTGACGAAGCCACGGCCGTCCTCGTGGAGGACGGCCAGTACAACGATGTCGTCATCGTCGACGACCGGCTCGTCGCGCGCTTCCCCAAGCGCGCCGCCCATTTGGCCGCGGCGCGGCGGGCGTCGGACCTGCTTGCCCACGTTCACGACCGTCTGCCACTGCCCGTGCCGAGGCCGACGGTGGTCCGCCTGATGGATCGCCAGGTGGGCGCGGCGTACGTCGCGTACCCAGCCATCGCGGGCGAACCGTTCCACACGTCCATATGGGAATCCCTGGGCGTGGAAGCGCGAGAGACCGCGTCGCAGCGCAGTTGGCGTCGTTCCTGCGCTCGCTACACGGCGTGAGCCTGTCCGACATTGAGGAATTGAGCATGCCACCTGCAAATGCCTCGGAGTGGGCGAGCATGTACGGCTCAATCAGGGAGCATCTCTTCTCACACATGCGTTCTGACGCCCGGCGAGACGTGGCGGACGTCTTCGAGGCTCTCACGCGCGTCGAGTTCGCGCCCGCGCTCATCCACGGCGACTTCGGGACGGCGAACCTGCTGTTCGACCCCGCGCGGGAGCGCATATCCGGCGTCATCGACTTCGACGGCGTGTGCATCGGCGACCCGGCGACCGACGTCGCGGCGCTCATGTCGTATGGCGAGGACTTCATCGGCCGGTTCGCGCGCGAGTACGGATGCTCCCGTGCGATGTTGGCGCGCGCCGACCTCTATCGCGGCACGTTCGCGCTGCAAGAGGCGCTCTTCGGCGTCGAGCATGACGACCCGGACGCCTTCACGGACGGCATCGCCGACTACACGTGACGCGCCCGCCATCGACAGTCGCCCTACGGCGCGAGAGAGCGGCGACTCGCCGCTGTCCCGCTACCTGCGGCCGCGCAACCGGGTGACACAGGACTACGTAGGCCACATTACACGCACGGGACGGACTATCCGACCGGAGGAGGCTATGGCTCAGCAATCGCGCGGAGCGACGGTGCGATTCTTCACGCCCCTGCTCGATAAACCGTGGGTCGCAGAGGGCGACGGGCCCATGGGCAACTACACCTGCGAGCGGCGGTTCGAACGCGTCCTTGACGGCAAGTACGTGCGGATGAGCGTCGCGTGGCGCTTCGGCGACAACACGTACGACGAGATCGCCATGTTCGCGCGCGACCCCGGGGAGAAGAAGCTCACGTTCTGGTCGTTCACGTCCGACGGGAAGAACTCACGCGGGGTGAACGTGGCGGCCGACGACGTCCCAGACGGCGCCATCGTGTTCGAGGCTAATATGCCCGGCGGGCTCGCGCGCATGATGTTCTGGACCTCCGAGAAGCGTTCGCGGCTGCACTTCGCCGTCGAGAACTCGACGAAGAAGGGGTGGAACCGGATGCTCGAGCAGTGTCACACTGTGGCCGAGGAGTAAACGCGACACGGCAGCGACCTCGGACGACCAGATGCCACGCCCCACACTGGCGCCAACGCCCAAGACCTACCGACACGCACACCTGGCGTGCCTGCACGGATGCTTGCGGCAGGTCGGCGTTCGCGTGACGCCGGGGTGGCTGTTCGGCGTGACGGGTGAAGCGTTCCTCGCTGGCCTCTCCGCCGACGATGCGCCGGGGCCAGCGTGCATTGAGAACGCGGCCGCTGCCCTTGGCGCTCGCGTCGACATCCTCACCACCGCCCCAGACTCCCCGCCGCCGGAGACGAGGGTCGCGACGCTCAGCGCGATCCGCGCCGCGATGGCGTCGGGAGCCGCCTGCTACGCGTTCGACGCCGCATCGTCCGAATTCCGTTGCATGGTAGACTGCGGGCAGGGCCGATACCAGTACGTTGGCCGTGGCCGCCATGGTGGGGCAGCCGAGGGAGCATGCGACCTGGCTGGCCCGGGGTGGGTCGCGGTCGTGAACCCAGCGCCTCCGTGCTCCGACCTCGACGCCATCCGTGGCGGCGTGCGCGTCGGGGTCGAGCATGGCGACAGATCGCTTGCGTCGGTCGCGAAGGCACGTCTTGCCGGCCTCGACGAGGGCAGCGTCCCGTCCGACATCGTGGCGCTCGTTGCAGGGACGGAGGAGCGTTACGGGTACGCTGTTGAGTTCACGTGGGAGGCCAAGGAACGCCTGCGCGGCCAGCACGCCCCGCTCTTCAACGAAGCCGCCGAGGAGTACGACCGCGCCGCGCGGGCGCTTCGCGCAGCGCGGGAGACAGTCGCTACCGCAGGCCTCGAGCCCGGCGCGCGGGCGGCGAGACGGTCGGTCGCGGAAGCGGTTACGGCGGACGCGCGGGGGCGCGACATCCTCCGTGCGCTGCTCGACACTCTGTAGGGAACAGCCCATGCCGTCCGTAATGCTCCGCGCTGTCAGAGTCGTCGCCGTCATCTGCGTGTTCGCTCTGGGATGCGCGGGTCGGCAGAATCCCGTGGCGCGGGAGCCGCATGCCGCCCTCGCCGAGGAGTTGACTGCTGGAATTGCCCTTCACTCGCCGCGTCCGTGGGCCGTCATAGAGAGCCCGTTGGATGTTGACGGCGAGGCGGACCCCGGGTGGTTCTTCGAGGGGTCGTGTGGCCTGCGGCTTGTCGCGTCGGACGGCACGCCTGTGGCAACGCGGTACGTTGTTGCCGAGGGGGAATCTCCGGGCGGGCCTGGGTGGCGGCGCTTCCACGGCACGATCGAGTTCGACGTTCCCGCCGCTGGGTACGGCTCGATCGTTCTCACGCACGAGAGCGCGGACACGGGGTACCCACTGCGCGAGTTCCGCATGCCCGTTCGGTTCCGCGAACGCGAATAGGGGTACGTGGCTGTTCCCCGGACGGGCGTCCATCCGGGGAACAGTAGGAGAGAGTTCGGTCAGGCGAAAGTTACCGCCTGGGGCCTCGCGGGCCGCTGCCACGCCCACCGCGGCCGCCACCGCCGCGCCTGCCACCGGAGCGACCGCGGTGCTTCATGGCTTCCTTGACCTTTGCCTTCTGCTCGTCGGTCAGGACTGCTCGCGCCGTCACGCCGGCCTCGATCGCGGCGAAGCGTTCGGCCACCTGTGCGTCGGCGACAGCCTGCAAGCCGCTCTGGATGGCGCCGAGGTCTGGATCGTCCGCGCGCGTCAGTTCGCCTAGCTCGATGCGAGCGAGTTCCGAAGCGGCGCGCAGCTCAACGGACGCCTTCCGCGACTCCGTTGCGATGGTCTCGATCCGCGCCTTCTGATCGTCGGTCAGTCCCAGTTCCTCGCCGTGCGCGAGCAGGCCGCGGAGCATGTCGCCACCGGGGCCACGCCGTCCGCGGACGCCTCGTCCGCCCCTGTGTCGCTGGCCCGAGCCATCGCGGTCTGGACCACGTCGCCCACGTTCGATGCGGCGCATTCCGCGCCGCCCTGAGCCGTCACCCCGACCCATGGGGGCGTCGTCGTCACGAAAGCCTGCGGACGGCCTGCGGAAGCGTTCAACGCGCCTCTCGTCATCCGTGTCGACGTCGCTGCCGGCGCCGTCTTGCGCGAATCCGACCGACCCGATGAGCAGTGCGCAGCCAAGCGATGTCGGGATGAGAACCTTAGTTAGCCGTTTCATCTTGCGTCTCCATTCGTCGTGTGAGCCGTGCCTCTTGATGTTCGCCTCTGCCCGCCATAGAGCAACGGGCGTGCCAACACGCCGAGGCCAGTGACGGCGCGGGTTCCCCGGGATTGGCGGCGCGTGGAGGCCGCAGGTTCGACGGTTTCGTCGAGGCCGCTAACCTGTTGGCGCCGACTGAGTGTGTGCGAGTGGCGCGCCCGCCAGGTCGTCATGCTGAGGAGCCGTAGGCGACGAAGCATCTTGGGTCCGTGGACGACCGTGCTGCGTATGGCGGCAGACTCGAAGCCCAGCGTTGGCGTCCCTACCGCGGGGGAGATGCTTCGCCTCCGGCTCAGCATGACATGCCCCGGGCGGACGCGGTACCGCGTCAGTCTCCATCAGCCGCCGGTGACCGCCCACGCGTCGACGGCCCGGGTTGCGCGCGCGCGAAGGGGCGCCACACTCTGTAGACGATTCGCCGCCGAGCCCCACGATGCAGGCAGACGACGGAGCGTATGGTGAAGCTACTGAGCGACCAGGCGATGTGGGACTTCGTCGTGGACGGCTACACGACCATCCACGCGGACCTCGACCCCGAAGTCCATGCGGGCATCCACCGCGACACGGAGGCGGTGTTCCGCGACAAGGGCAACGTCGGCAATGGCATTCTCGCAGAGATCCCGGCGCTCCTCGACGTGTTCGAGCACCCCAACGTGAGCGGCGCCCTCACGAGCACTCTAGGCGAGGGGTACCGCTACTACTCGCATCGTCACTGCCACCTCAACCCTCCAGGCAGCGATCCGCAGGCGATGCACCTGGACAGCTACGAGGCGGACGAGAACAACCGCCACCACCGTCCACGGTGGGCGATGGCGTTCTACTACTGCCATGATGTCGACCGAAGCATGGGACCGACATCCGTCGTGCCGGGGCGGCAGTACGAGACGACGCGCCCGACCGATGACGAGACGCCGTTCACAGGCGCGGCGGGCAGCGTGTGCATCGTGCACTATGACTCGTGGCACCGCGCGACGGCGAACCTGGGCGACACCCCACGCTATATGCACAAGTGGCTGTTCATCCGCACGGAAGAGCCGAAGGCGCCGAGTTGGGACCACGTTGAGGGCTTCGCGCCAGACATCGCGCGCGACGGCGACCTACGCTCTCGCCACCACGCGGACCTGTGGGCCAGCGTCTGGAACTGGCACTGCGGGGCGCCGCCCGCAAACGGCGCGAGCGGCGATGTGCAGGCCCTCTGTGCGGCTCTCGGCGACGCGTCCGAGACCGTGCGGCTGAACGCGGCGTACGCGCTCGCGCGACTCGGCGAGCAGGCCGTCGAGCCGCTGATCGAGGCTCTGCGAGACGAATCCGCGTCGCGGCTGGAGGCGAACCTGGCGGCGGGCATGACGAACCCGAGTCATCTGTACGCCGGGTATGCGCTGTCGGCCCTTGGCGCGCCTGCCGTGCCCGCCCTCGAGCGCGAACTGCGCTCGGATCAGTGGCCTCTAAGAGCAGCGGCGGCGAACATCCTGGGCGACATTGGGATCGACGCGGGGCCCGCGGCTAGCGCACTGGCGTCGTGCCTGACGGATCACCAGCCGTGGGTGCGCCGCAACGCGGCGGAGGCGCTCGGGCATCTTGGAGACGCCGCGCGCGCCTCCGTGATGGGTCTGAGTGACTTGCTGACGGACGACATCGAGTGGGTTCGCCTGAACGCCGCCGTGGCGCTCACGCGGCTCGGGCCGGTGGCGGGGGAGGCCGTGTCCGACCTGACGAACGCGCTCGCGGACGACGCCTACTACGTCCGCGCGAACGCGGCGCACGCGCTGGACGCGATCGGGTCACCGGACGCCAGCGAGGCGCTGGGCGTGTACCGACAGGGGTCATCGGACTACTAGCGGGCGCCGACGGTCGTGTTACCGGTGCAAGGCGGGAACGCCGGTCTTGAGCGTTCCCCAGGTCACTGCGGCGCGGTCGCGCGGATCGACCGCGAGCAACTCGATGGGGCCCTCGTCCATGACGTCGTTGATGTCGCCCTTCCTCAGAACCCGGTTGTACATCCGAATCTCGTCGTATGCTCCATCGGTGAAGCGGCCCGAGCCGCCTCTGGCGCCGATGTACAGGGGCATGGTGGACTCCGCGATCTCACCCTCACACGGGCCTCCGCCGACGTCGTCGCCATCAATGTAGATGACGATCTTCTCGCTATCGTACGTGGCCGCCACGTGGTGCCACTCGCCGTCCACGACGTTGCCCACCTGGAGCTCGTCGTCGCAGCCGTCGTCCAGGTCGAAGATCTGCAAGATCACGCCGCCGTTGTAATCGCCGTTAAGGTTGTAGTGACCCACGCCCCAGGCAGGAGTGCGTTCAATACCGTTCTGGATGGCGTCCGGTTCGCTGTCGAAGCGGCAGAAGAACATCAGCGTCATGTTCTGCAGGTTCAGCGAGGGATCGCTCGGTACGACGACGTGTGCGCTGGGCTCCAGCTCGAGCGCGCCACCGAAGACGGCGTTTTCGTCCGAGAGCAGCGCGCCTTTCATGAGCTCGCCGTGGTTGTTCACGCCGCTGAAGTCGGTCGCCTCGTTGGCCGTGATGTTGTCGAACGGCATGTACAGGATGAGCGTCGGGTCCACGTTGGCCGCGCGACCCACTCCGGCGATCAGGAGAAGCGCGGCGGCCGCTACGCAACTGCATTTCACTAGTCGGTGCATCTGTGCCTCCTCGTTCGGTAGCCGTGCTCAGTGTGCGCCGGTATGATGAGGCGCCCTGCGGGGAAGCCACAACCCTATACACGATGCGGGGAGAGCCGTCCGCGGCAGGCCGAGCCGAGGCGCCAGCAGTGCGGAGCCGGGTATGGCTCGCGCCGCCAGCCCGGGCGTTCGCGCGTCCCGATGGCGACGCACGACGGATGCATCCCGTCGCGCGCGGCATTCGGCCGTTGACGGCCAGGCATTCTGGCCCAACATCCGTCCACCGTGGACCCCAATTCGCGACGCGCTAAGCGAGAGAGAAAGGCCAATGGACTGGAACGCCGAGAATTTCGCCCAGAGCCACACCGCGAGCGCGTGGGCGTGCACGCCGTACAGCGCGGGGTGGGACGGCTCCGCGCAATATGGCGAGGATCTGCCAGCGTCGGCCGAACTACGCGCCATCTTCGACCAGGAGATGTCGTTGGACGAGGCGCCAGCGTGGGCGTTGACCATCATCCGCCGCATGATCGACCCGATGAGTATGTGCGGCCACGCCAGCTTCCCGACGCCCCTCAACCAGATCCTGCGCGCGATTGGCGAGGAAAGCGCGCCTGAGTTCGTGCTCGGCTGCTACACCGCCCCGCCGGAACGCAAGCGACGGATGCTCTACGTCGTGTACTGCCTGGACGCGTGGGCCCAGGAGGCGCCACTCGACGTTGCGCAGGAGGAACTGCGGCTGCGGCGAGACGACATCGGCCAGGACTGGGCGACCATCGTGACGAACGTGTACGCGGCGTTAGGCGAGCGCGACGAGGCGAAGGTTCTCCTCACGGAGCACCTCATCTCGCGGCTGCGCTGGTGGATCAAGACGCTGACGTGGTTCGACGACAAGCGCGACGCCTTCCAGCTTGATGTTTACAGCGGCGATGTGCGCGGGTCGGGAGATACGTACGGAAACCCACCCTATGCCGACCCCTACTTCGCGCAACGGCTGCTGCCGCGCACGCAGGAGCGGGCGGCGCGCATCCGCGAGCTCGTACCAGAAGCCGTCGCAGACAAGCTTATCGACGCCATTGAGTCGACGTGGCTATGCGCCCCCAAGGTGTTCCGCTACGTGGAGCGAATCGTCGGCGACATAGGCGCCATGGGCGGGAGCCCCCTGACCGAGCACGCCGCCATACTGGACTCGGGCGACACGTACGTGGACTTCGCCGACGCAAAGGCGTGGTACGAGCGGGTCGTGCGCGACATGACGGCGTGGCTCGACGGCGACGCGAACGCGTTAGCGGAGCTCGGGGCGATGTCGCCGGCGAAACGCTGGCTGGTGATGCTCTTGCGGCACAAGCTCGACCTCTGTACCCGCCATTGCTCCTTCGGGGCGTTGGTCGCCGGGCCGGGCAAGGGAGCAAACGGCGCGCTACGTCTCGCGGCCGGTACGCGCGCGGTCTAGGTGACGAGTACCGGCAGTCGGACGGCCCTACAGGGGCTCGACGCCAGCGCGCTCCGCTGATTTGGTGAGTCGGTCGAACAGGGCGGGAGTGAACTCAACCCCACCTGTGAGCTGCCGCTCGCGCGCCTGTTTCTCAGGATCACCCGGCGCCAGCACGGCCTCGACGCCCGGGGCGGGGTCCGATGCGCGCATGTCGTCCATCAGCGACCGCACGTGCGTCTGGTACGTTTCCAGGGGCTGAAACGCGCCGATGTCGATCGCCTGCATGAAGACGCCGTGGACGTGTCGCCGCTCCTCGTCGTATTCGCCGTTGAGCTGGGCGAGAATGCACGTCACCAGCGAGAGCGCGTACCCCTTGTGTCCGCCGAACAGGCGAAGCGCGCCGCCGTCGAAGAACGCGTTGGGGTCCACCGTCGCGGCTCCGTCGCCGTCCACGATGCAGTCCGGCGGGACATCCGTGCCGTTGAGCTGGGCGACAGCTACCTTGCCGTGCGCGACGGCGGTGGTCGCGAAGTCGGAGACGAACGGCGTGTCGTCGCCCGTTGGGGCCCCAACGGTGAAGGGATTGGTCCCGAGGGTCATCGATGTGCCGCCGTGCGGCGCGGCAGGGCCGACGTTCCGTCCGCCCCACCCCACGGAGATGATGCCGACGCATCCCTCCGCCGCTGCCTGTTCGGCGTATTCGCCCAGGCGCCCTACGTGCTGGACGGCCCCAACGCTCGCGCAGGCGACACCGGTCCCGCGCGCCTTCTCGATCAGTCGCCGCATGGTCCACCACGCGGAGTAGTGTCCCCAGCCAGACTGGGCGTTCACGGTAGCGGAGGCGGGCATCTCGCGCTCGACTGTCGGGCGAGCGGCCGGAACCAGCCTACCGTGTTCGACCGCACTGAGATAGTTGGGGATCTGGAACACGCCGTGGGAGGTATGTCCCGCCAGGTCGGCGTTCACGAGCGTTGTCGCCACGATCTCCGCGATGTCGGTCGGCGTGCCAAGATGCTCCGCAAGTCCGACAACGAACGCGTGCAGGCTGTCGGCGGGAACGCGGCGCGTCTCAGACATCGCGATCTCCCTCCACGTCCGACGCTTACGCCCGCTTGCGCGCCCAGAACGTGTACATCGGCGTGAACAGGTCGGGTTCCTCGCGCTCCAGCTCTGCCCATGCGTCCAGATCGCGCGCCGCCGCGTCCCTGGGGAACGCGCGCTGGTAGACCGCTATCGCGTTCTCGTTCTCGAAGCCCACGAACTCCAGCGCGTTGGCTTCGAGCGCTCGCGCGAGGGTCGAGATAGTGGCGTAGGGGCGGTCGCCGCCGAAGAACAGCTCGTGGCACCCCGCGCGTGTGTGCAGCCCGAAGTGGCGCCCTACATCCTTCCACTCGACATCATCCGACAGATCCTGATAGGCGCGCCTACAGGCTCGCACGCCCACGGCGGAGGCGTCGTAGCCTCCGCTTCGCGCGAATTCGCGCGCGGATTCCATGTGCGCGCGGCACGCCTCGGCTTGCACCCCAACATGGAGCCAACCGCCAGGGCGGGCCAGATCGCCCGTCGTACGAAGCGCCGAGATCAGATCGCCGTCCTCGGCGAGCACGACGGGACACGCCACCACATCGAACCCGTCGCCGGGGTCCGAGGAGACGAAGCTTGCGTTGCTCACGCCGAGCTCTTGCGCCTTGCGGAGGGCGAGGCCGAGTTCCGCGTGGTTCGACTCCACGCCCACGACGGACGCGTCCTCGACGTTGCGCGCCCAGGCGATGGCGTCCTTGCCAGGCCCGCACCCGCGGACAAGAACACGCGGCGTGTCGAGGCCCTCGAGCCCGGCGCCGCGAAGGTCAGGGAAACGAAGGCTGAGCATCGCGGACAGCGCGACGGGCTGCACGGCGGCTGCATCCACCCACCGGCTGCAAGCCGCGTTCTCGCTGGGCGGAGGCGCTCCGACCTTGGCGACGAGCGCAGCCTCCCGGCCAGGTTCGACGACCTGCGCGCGCGCGAGGTCTTGCAGTTCCTGGGACGCTTGCTCCGCCGCGTATTCCGCGATGTCGTCGGCGAACGGCAGCGTGGCGAGCGGCGCGTACGCCGCCAGGATGGCGATTCGCAGGGGCGTCGTCGGCGTCGGACGGTTGATCTCCGAGGCGACAGCCTGAACGAGATCGCTCACGGCGTCGGACTCGTCGAGTCGTTCGTCCCACACGTAGCCGTTCAGGAAGCACTGGTGGGCGAGGCCGCACAGGAACGGCAGCTTGTCGTGACTCGCGCTGAACCGTCCCGCCTGCATGTCCAGGGCAAATCGGCGTCGTAGCTCCGTGAAGAGCGTCTCGTATGGCGGACTCGGGAGCACGCCGACCGCCAGCAAGCGGGGCATCAACTCGCCGCTCATGATCCGCTCGACGCTCTGCCCAAACAGATGCGCGCGGACGGTCTCCATGTCACCTAGGGATGCGGCGCGCAGTATCGCCTGTAGGGCCGGGTCGGCGGTGACGACGCCTATCGCGAACGTGACCAGGTGCTCGCGGTGCGGCCCGGGCATCGAGAGCCCCATCGCGATTTCCGTGGCCAAGAGGGCGTTGGCTCCCGGCGCGGCGGCCTCGCGCAGCGCGGCGCAGAACCGAGACCATGCGTCCCCGCTATGCTGGTCGAGATGCAGCGCGCGACGCAACGCGTCCGCGCCTGCCTCGGCCTGCCCGACGTTGAGCAGGGCGCGGCCGAGGCTGTTGAAGCCCTCGGCGTACGTCGGGTCCATGACGACCGCGTCTCGAAACGCGTTCAGCGCCTCCCCGATGTTGCTAGCCGCCACGTGCGCCAGCCCCAGGTCGTTGATGCGTGACGGCGACGGGTCGAGTGAGATGGCGCGCTTCAGGAGGGAGATGCCTAGCTGGTGCTGACCGCCCTGCACGAGCAGAGCCCCCAGCTCGTGCGTAGCTCCCACGTGGGTGGGATCCGCCCGTATGATGGCGCGTAACGTGCGCTCGGCTTCCTCCAGGTCGCCGCGCTGCCAAAGCGCGTGCGCCTCCCGTAGATCTGTCTCGTGGTCCACGCTGGGTGTCCGGCTGGTGGTCGGTGAAGGGCGGCGTATCGTGTAGCGGCTAAGCATACAGGCAGGAGCCCACTAGGCCAACGCCGGAGGGCGATGGCGCCGCTGCCGGGCATCCCTGATATCCAACTGTCGGCGCGTTGCGCGGGTGTCCCTCGCGGCGTAGCATGGCGGGCGTCGTCGCGTCGCCTGCTGACTCATGTGAGGAATATCGCCATGCGCGCTGCACACGACCGGCTTTCGCGGTACGCCGCGACCGCAGGGCTGCTCATCGCCCTGGTCATCGGGGCGGCGGCTCAAGACGACGAGGCGACGATCGACGTCACGGAAGTCGCCGACGACATCTACATGCTGACGGGGCAGGGCGGGAATATGGGGCTGTCGGTGGGAGACGATGGCGCGTTCCTCATCGACGACCAATTCGCGCCGCTGACCGAGAAGATCTTGAGCGCGGTAGCCAGTGTCACGGATCGCCCCGTGAAGTTCGTGTTCAACACGCATCACCACGGTGACCATACGGGCGGCAACGCCAACCTCGCGGCGGCGGGAGCTCTCGTGGTCGCGCACGACAACGTCCGTCTACGTCTGGCCGACGGAGCGGACGGGGCGGCTCCGGTGGTTACCTTCACCGACACGGTCACGTTCCACCAGAACGGGGACGAGATCCACGCCTTCCATGTTGCACATGCGCACACCGACGGGGACGGAATCGTACACTTTCGCAACGCCAACGTGGTCCACATGGGGGACACGTTCTTCAGCGGCGATTACCCGTTCATTGATGTGGGGAGCGGCGGCTCGATTGATGGGCTCATCTCGGCGGTCGACAGGGCCACGGCTCTGATGGACGCGGACACGCGGATCATCCCCGGACATGGTCCGCTGTCGGACGTGGAGGATCTACGTCGGTACCGCGCGGTGCTAACTACCTGCCGCGAGCGAATGGTGTCGGTGATTGCCGAGGGGAAGACGCGCGAGGAGGCCATTGCCGCGCGGCCCAACGCGGACTACGACGGCGAATGGGGAACCGGCTTCATCGGACCAGACGACTGGGTGGGTTCGCTGTACGACAGTCTGACTCAGTAGCGAACGCTGTTGCGCGTGGTGGCGACGGGCGGGCGAACCTGCGGGAGTGGTATTGAGCATTAGGCCGGGATGGAGGCCGGCAGGACAGGCGCAATCGTACGCTGGCGCAGCGCTACCAAGCCAGGGCGAAACGCCTGAATAGAGCGCGTTCACGGCGGACAATGCCCTTATCGTCGTCGTCCGTGCTTGGCGCGCCGCCTTCGCCGCCCTCTGGATCCAGCGACGGGTCTTGGTACGTGCCGCCTCGGAACGCCTGACGCACCGCGCCAACGACTTCCTCGTCCGCGGTGCTCTTGACGACGTAGCCAACGGCGCCGGCCTGGAAGGCCTTGCGCATGTAGTCCGCGTCCCTGTGCATCGTCAGGATGACGATCCGAGTATCTGGCGACGCCTCACGCACGTGGGGTATGGCTTCCATGCCAGTCATGACGGGCATCGTCAGGTCGAGTAACAGTACGTCTGGCTTCAGTCGCCTAACCGCGTCCACGGCTTCCTCGCCGTTGGACGCTTCGCCAACCACGTCGATGTCGGCCTCCAACCCAAGGAGAACCTTGAGCGCCGATCGCACGCGCTCGTGATCGTCTGCCACTACTAGTCGGCACACCATATTCCGTGATCTCCGGTCACTCAATCCGCATCACTTCGTCGGGCCTTTCCCCACAGCACGCAATACACGTGCCAACGCTCCTCGCGACCACACCCGACCCCGGCCGAGCCATCCACTACAGTGTAGCCCGAAACCGTAGCGCGGCGCCTATTATTCGTGTTCTTTCCCCTTAGGAAAGCCGTCCGCCGTCAGCGTAGGATCTGCCTGCCCTGTTTACGTTGACCTGGTCCAGGCCGTGACGACTGGCTCTGCTCATGCCATCGGCACGGCCACGGGGCCACTTTATGCGACTTCCTGGGCGCGCTAGGGCCGGTCGGCCGTCACTTCCTCAGTGTGCCCCACATCGTCGCCAGCTTTCCGCCCGCATCGACGGCTAGCACAGCCGACTGCAGCTCGAGCGTCTGCATCTCCTCGGGATTCTTCCCGAAGACGATCGTGTGGTTACCCCAGCCCACCCAGCCGGTCTGGCCTTCGGCGCCGGGATCCGAGTCGTTGGCGATGAACGCGAACGCGATCTCCATGCCGGCGGACAGCTCCGTGCCATCTTCGGCGAAGATGTCGATGGGCATGTGCCACTCGAACTGGGTCTCTCCCGCGGCATCGTCGCGATCCATCAGAATGTCGGCGTCGCCCTGGAAGTCCCCTGCCTCAGGGCGCCACCCATCGGCGATGCTGAAGTTGTACAGGTGCATCGTCCCCGGCAAGGCGCCCGCAGGCAGCTCGCCAGCGCTGGCGTCTATCGCCATCTGTATGCCGTCGTTCTCCCAGGGGTTGCCGCCCTGCGCTACGTATTCGTCATCCGTGACTATGAGCTTGAAATAGAGGCCCGCAGGCTCCCACAACACCTGGAGGGTAGCCGACAAGTCGTCGTCGCCGTCCCACGTGCCGCCCAACGGCTCCCAGGTGTCGCCGCCAGCGAAGAGCACCTCGTTCGCCAGCCGCCAATCGTCGAACTCGAGGTCGACCTCGATCTCCATGGGTCCGCGGCCCACCACCGGGAACGAACCCACGTCCGCCGCGTCGTGCACGGCCGCTGCCGCCGTCCGCGCGGCGCTCGCCAAGGAGACTCCTAG
>CAYYPK010000056.1:37686-37916 GCA_964473525.1 uncultured bacterium | reverse complement strand
CCTCGTTGACGACGATCCACTCGGTGTTGTCCGGTGTCGCCGCCGCAGACATGTCCTTACCATTTGCCCCTAGTGTGAACTGCACCAGGCCGTCACGCACCATGGAGTTGTCGACGTCGAACATGAACTCCATGCTGTCGTCTTCCCACCACAGGGCGCCGGACGGGTTGATATCCTGTAGTTCGTCGTCCGTGATGTCCACAGCGAAGTACACGCGGTCGGGGTCGTTT
>CAYYPK010000056.1:18758-37676 GCA_964473525.1 uncultured bacterium | reverse complement strand
TCCCCTCCGACCCAGCCGATCATGGCGACGCCGCTGAAGTCGTCGGGGTCGGGGACCTCGGCGCCCACGTCCTTGAGTTGATCCAAGACGATGAGCTCCGCGTCGAACCACTCGTTGAAGACGCCGTCTACCTTGAGGTTACGCACCTGCCGCGCCTCATAGACGAAGTCGCGCTGCCCCCACGCCTCCGACGCCAAGAAGAGACCCACGCCCAGCGTACCCACCGCCATCACATGTCGCCACACTCGCATGGTCCGCCCTCCTGAGCATTGAGCCGCGCCGCAGTCAGGGCCGACTCCCACACGCCACCAGTACACGCCAACGGATAGGCGAGCGCGGCTTCCCTGTCAACGGCAGCTAGCCGAGCGCGGGCGCGCGTGCAACGCGGGTCAACCGCTGAGCGCCAACGGAGGCGCCGACATCAGCCGCGGGCGGGGATCGCCCAGTTTGCTCGCCAGCGTGAGTCCGCTGGCGGGCCGTCGTCAGAGACCTGCATGGATGCAAAGTCCGGCAGCGCCGGCTTGATCTCGTCCTCCCAGATGGCTTCGACATCCTCGTACGTCAGCGCCGGCTTCGCGTCACGGGCGTCGTATTCGGCGATGAGACCATCGGCCTCCGCGGTCAGCATCGCGACGATGTCATCCACCATGAGCTCGCCCAGACGACGGTCGGACGTCTCGTTGTAGTCGCCCATGGCGAAGTGCGGCGCGCCGGAGTCGTCCGTGGGCATGCGAGACAGATCCACGCAGTCGGGCTCGACGGCCCACAGCAGCGTCGTCTCCCCGCGACCAGCGTGCCCGCCCATGCCCTTGCCGTCAGGGAAGCGCGATTGCGGCTCCGCAGTGCCAATCACGCTGAACAGACGCACCGACACGCGCTCACGCATCACGTCCAGGACGCGCGGGACGTCCAGCCGATGCGGCCCAGAGTGTCCCGAGAACAGCAACGCGCCCTTGAACCCGAGCGCATCGACCGCGCGGATGTGGTAGCACAGGTTCTTGAGGAACATCCACGAGGGGACCGCCGTCAACCACGGTCGCGCGTCGCCGACGCGGTTGTGCGCCCACGTGCCGTAGCCGCCCTGCTCGTGGATATGCCAGTAGTTGGCAGGCGCGACGATCCCTCCGTGCCGCTCCGCCGCCAATACCGAAGTCGAGTGCGCGCGGAGCGCATCCATCCCCACGGCGTTGATGGGCCCGTGGGGCTCGCACAAGCCGTACGGCAGGTAGACGATCGGACGATTCTCGAACGCGGCCTCGAGCTCGTCGGGGAACATGCGTTCCCAGCGGACCTCGTTTCTCGGCATGTGAAGGCGCTCCGTGCTGCTTGGGGTGTCGACGTCGCGGTAGCGTAGCACGCGCGCGAGCCCGCCATCACCCGAAAGGGCCGGCTATCGCGGAGGCGCCTTGAGGCGACCCCAGGTGACGGCCGCGCGTCCGGTCGGTGAGACAGCACGGACGAAGGATGGGTCGTACCAGTCTGGGTTGGTGTCCGCGCCGAAGATGTCCGTGAGGTTGCGTCTGCGGCCACCGTCGAGGTCCGTTGCGTAGATGTCAACGTCTAGCTTTGCCAGATCCCAGACCTGCCACACGAAGCGCGTGCCGTCGGGCGACCATGCCGGGCTCCATCCGACCGCGGGCAGCGCGACCGGCGCCCACGCGTCAATGTCGCTGAGATGCACCGTCGCTGTACCGCCGTTCCTGAGCGACACGAACAGCAGGCGCCGGCCGTCCGGCGAAAACGCCGGATTAACGTCCATGGCGCGATGATTGGTCAACCGGCGTACATGCCCGCCCTCAACATCCAGCAGATACAGCTCCTTGTTGCCTCTGATACGCCACGAACAGAACGCAATCGTCCTGCCATCGGGAGACCACGAGATGCCGTCGCTGTCGAGGGAATCGTCGCGTAGCAGAACACGTCGCGCGCGTGTCCGCCAGTCCAGGTAGTGCAGTTCGCGGCGTGGGTCTCCGCCGACCCGCCATGCGGTCATGAACGCGATACCCCTGCCATCCGGCGACCACCGTGGGTTGATCTCCGTCCTCATGTCGTTCGTGATGCGCTCGACGGCGCCAGTCTCGACGTCCACCACGTAGAGTTGCACGTGGCCTCGGAACTGACCGTCGCGCGTCGACGCGAAGACGATCGTCGTGCCGTCCGGCGACCAGTCGGGCTGGAAATCAGGGGCAAGGTCGATCGTCAGTTGCGTCACGTTCTCGCCATCGGCATCCATGACGTAGATGTCACGGTTGCCGCCTCTGTCCGACTCGAAGGCGATTCGCGCCGCGCTGGGGTCACCTGCGGCGTGAGTACCGGCGCCGATACTCAGGAGGAGAACGAGGACGGCAGCGCGAGCGTTCGTGTGCATTGTCGGCCCCTCGGGCGGCGCGGGCGTGCGCGATGGCCACTCAATCCCGGGCACATAACGACGGGTGTGTCGCCGGCGATGACGCGGCGCCGTCGCGCAAAGGTAAGGTGTGCGGCAAGCGCGGCTGATCCCGCGGGCATAGGGTCACCTGGCGCGGCGCCGGACACGGGGCGTACGGATGCTGGGCGGCCGGCGCCTCACGGGAGCGGCGAGCCGATCTTCGGTAGGGCCGCGCAGTCAGCTGAGCGCGTTCTGCAGCTCAACCCGGTGCGCGGAGAGCCACGCAGCAGCGCGTGCGCGCCACGCCAACGCCCACACGGCGGTGCTCTCTGTCGTCTGGGGAGTCACTCCGAGATCCACTGCTTGCCAGGCGGTGTCGTGCACGACGAACTCGATGATGAGGTCGACAAAGCCCTGCCTCTGCGCTCGCGATAAGCCGTACGCGTCTACCATCGCCCGCAGCTGCTTGGAGCGATGCGCTAGGGACGGGAGCCCTTCCAGCGCGGCCACCTGATCATCGTGCAGCTTCGCGTTGAGCCAGCAGGCCTGAGCGAGTTCCACGAGCGGGTCGACTGGGCCGGCGAAGTCCCAGTCGATCAGTCCGACCGGCATGCCGTCCCGTGCGACGATGTTCCACGGCGCCATGTCGCAGTGGCCGATGACCCGCACGGGGCCGCCCAACGGCCGGCCAAACCACGGCCCCCACAGGGCGCCCGGTGGCGGGGTGTAGGATGCCGTAGCGTCGTGCAATTCGCGGAGCATTGCCCCGATGGCGGATGCGCCCTCAATAGACCATGGCCCGCTGGGTAGGAATTCGCCGTCGATGTAGGTTAGTGTCTCGCGCGCCTCGGAGTCGAACCCCGAGCCGACGACGCGAGGCGCTGCCGCGAAGCCAACGTCGTCCAGGTGTCGCAGCAGCGAGTGCACTGTTGGCGCCCACGGACCCGTCTCCCGCACGACCGTAGCGCCCCGACGGTACACCGCGTACCTGTGGAATCCGGTACGCTCGCGGAGAACCTCAAGACCCGCTTCGCCTTCTGGCATTGCACGATCCTGTCGCCTATGTCGAGTAGTGTGCCGGGCTCGTTCGGGCGCCACACACCCGCCCCGACGGATGCACGGCGTCGCAGCGCCGCGGAACGCGCTCGCTGCGGTCGTCGCCCAAGCGTCCTGGGCCCTACTCCCCGCTGTCCGCGTTGGCAGCCTTGCGCGAGGGAGTGAGGCGCATGCGCGCGCCGTCGAACGCGACCTCGGCGCCCTCCGCGTTGGCGTATCGCCGCCGCCAGACTGGATGGTCCTGCATCTCTGGCGGGAACCGCACCTCGACACCTTCACCCGTGATACGCACATCGCCCACGAACCGGGCGCGGTCTGCCTCAATCACTTCGCGTTTCGCGGCGCTCATCCACTCCGGCGTCTTCAGCGGATCGAACGTCTCGGCGTTCTTGGGGGCGTAGACGATGTACTTGTCGATGAGCTTGTCGCGGAGCGTCCGCAGCGCGCGTGGCTCGCCGTGGACCAGCACGATGCTGCGCGGCTTCATGTAGCTCACCTGCTGGCACAACTGAATCTGGTCGGCGTGGGCAGACAGGTTGTACTTGTCCACCCGACAGAGCATCGGCACGTCCTCGCCGTCGATCTTCAGCGTGTCGCCCGTCTTGAGCTCCAGCAGGCGCCGACCGGGCGACTCCTCATCCTGGTAGCCCGTGATGAAGATGGCGTCCCGCCGATTCGGCGCCAGCGCCTTTGCATAGAACGCGCTCGGCCCGCCGACAAGCATCCCCGACGACGAGATGATGACCTTCGGCCCCTTGGTGAGGATGCTGACGCGCTCGCTCGCGTTCACGCGAGACACCTCCGGCATGTTCTTCCTCGGCCGGCTCCAGAAGACGTGCTGGCGTGAATTGCGGACGAAGTTCCGCAGCTTCTCGGGCAGGTACGGCAGCAGCCCGCGCTCCGGGTCGCGCACGTCGTAGTACGCGTCGCAGATCCACCGCACCATGCCGTCCGTGTAGATGGGGAACGTCGGGATCGTCTGACTGAGCATCGAGAACTTGAGGATGAGGATGACTTCCTGTGCGCGACCCAACGCGAAGCTTGGGATCAGGACCGTGCCACCGTCCTCGACGACCTCGGCGACCGCCTTGGCGAGCGTCTGCTCCTGCGACTGCCGGTTTGGATGCGCGCCGTCGCCGTAGGTGCCCTCGAGTATCAGCAGGTCGGGCTGGAAGAAGTCGATGGGCTTCATACCGGCGACGGTGCGCTGTCCAGCCACGGAGACATCGCCGGAATAGACGACGTTGCCCTCCTCCGTCTCAATGAGAACGCACGCGGCGCCCACGATGTGTCCCGACCGGTGGAAGTAGACGCGCACGCCTGGCAGTGGCTCTACCCACCTGTCGAACGCCACCGTTTGCAGATGCGCCAGCGCGTTCTGGACCTCTCGCTTGCCGAAGAGTGGGAACTCGCCGCCGTCCTCGCGCTGCATGTCCATGATCTTGATGGTGTCACGCAGGAGGATGTCGACGATGACCTGCGTCGGCTCGGTGCAGAGCATGGGCGTCGCAGGATACTGCGCGTGCATCAGCGGCAGGGAGCCGGTGTGGTCTATGTGCGCGTGGCTCAGGAGGAACAGGTCCACCTTGCCGCGTGTCAGCGCCTGTAGCAGTTCGAAGTTGGGCAGACTCGCCTCGCCGCGCCTGTTGGGTCTCAGGCCGGAGTCGATGACGATGTTCTTGCCGGCGATCTGGAGGAGATGGCAGCTTGCGCCTACCTCTCCCGCGCCGCCCAATGCGGTGTATATCAGACGACCTACCTCCCCGTGACGTCGCGCTGTCAGGCCCCACGATGATACACTCGCCGTCGGCCGTCAACGACGGACTCGAAACACGTTACGGTGTTCGCGGCCGCCGAACGGATCGGTGGTGTCGGAGGAAGCGTAGTGGGAACCGACCGCAGTGACGAGGACGCGCGCGACGTCCGGCGCTGCTTGGCCGGCGATGTCGACGCGTTCGGCGAGTTGGTGAAGCGCCACCACCGGATGATCTGGCTTTACTGCTGGCGCCAGGTTCGCGACGCGGGCGCCGCCGACGAGGCGGCCGCGGCTATCTTCGTGCGCGCGTATGGACAGCTCGCGCGGTTACACGAGCCCGACCGCTTTTGGCCGTGGCTATGCTGCATTGCCGTCACGGAGCTCCCGTCGCGCGCGCGCAGGCAGCCGGCCGCATGGTACTCACGATGGCGCGACAGGGCGCTTCGGGTGTGGAAGCGCGTGCGGTACCCGACCACGCCGTGATCGCGGGGCGCCCGCTCCCGGAGCCGTGGCCGGCCACCCGGGCGCGCCTGACACGCTGCCACGCTAAGCCCCCAGGGGCGACGGGATGCCGCGGGAGACGCGGGCCGCGGCGCCGTGTATGGGTGGTAGACCGGCGAACAAGCGACCTGCCCCGCGATGTCATGCTGAGCGCAGCGAAGCATCTCTTCCAACGCAACGACACCACGATCAGGACGTGCCTGCCCTGTTGCACGAAGCCCGGTGGCCCGCGCACCCGAGGTTGTTCCTCGCCCCGCTCCTCGGAATGACGGTCCAGCGGAAACGCCTTCGCATGCCGCCACCAACCCTCCGCGAGCGCATCCGTGCGTCGACGGCCCGTTGCGTGCGACGCTTGGCGCGCCTACACTGACACTGCCGATGTTGGGCAACTGAATTGCACCGCGTGGAGAACGGCGCCCCATGGCAGATGACGCCCGCCCATTGGGCCACCCCGACGACACCGAGTTGCCCGAAGGCATCCGCACGGCACGGACCTTCCGCGGCCATGCTGGGGCGGCGTACTGCGTGTCGTGGTCGCCGGACGGGAAGCGGATCGCCACCGGTGGCGTAGACAACGCCGTGCGCATCTGGAGCGCGACCACCGGCGCGGCGCTCCTTGTCCTCGAAGGACACACGGCCGGTGTATTGAGCGTTGCGTGGGCTCCCGACGGCGACCTCCTCGCCTCCGCAGGCGATGATAGTGTCGTCAGGGTGTGGGACGCCCAAACAGGAGACCTGACAAGACAACTCGAAGGACACACGGACTGGGTCCAGAGCGTTGCGTGGGCTCCCGACGGCGACCTCCTCGCCTCGCTGGACGTGTCGGGGGCCTTGCGGCTGTGGCGCACGGACACGTGGGACCTGGTCGCCGATGTCAGCGAGGAGGCGGGCGCGCGACAGGAGATGAGCGCCATATTCCACGCGAGGGAACCGTTGCTCGCCGTGAGTTCCGCGTCCGCCAATGCGCGGCTACGTGTCCTCGAACTGGACATCGATGTCCTGCTTGGCCGCGCGCCGGGCGCCGCGGACGCGTCCCAGCACTACGTGAACGCGAAGGTCGTGCTTGTCGGCGACTCCGGCGTCGGGAAGACGGCGCTCGGTCGGGCGCTCATGGGCGAGGAGTTCGAGGCGACGGAGTCCACGCACGGGCGCCACGTGTGGACGCTGAAGCAGGAACGCGTCGCGATGGAACCGCACGGCGAGGAGACCCGCGAGACGCTGCTGTGGGACCTCGCCGGGCAGCCCGGTTACCGCATCGTGCATCAGCTGTCGCTCGACGAAGTCGCCGTCGCCCTCGTCGTCACCGACGCGCAGAGCGAGACGGTTCCATTCGCGGGCGTGCGGCATTGGGCGCGAGCTCTGCGGCAGGCGCGCGCGGCCCAGGGCGACTCCGCTCCGCCTATGACGCAGACGCTCGTCGTCGCCCGCGCGGATCGAGGTGGCATCCCCGTCAGTAGACAGCGCCTGGAGCGCGTCATCGAGGAGTTGTCGTTCGCTGGGCACATTGAGACGAGCGCCAGGGACGGTATTGGCATTGAGGAGCTGTCGGACGCGATCCGCGACGCCATTCCGTGGGGCCGGCTGCCGCGCGTCACGTCCAACGCGCTGTTCCGCCGCATTCAGGAATTCATTGTCGAGGAGAAGAAAGCGAGTCGGATCCTGGCGACGCCGGATGGACTGTATTCTGAGTTCGACGAAGCCGAGAACGCGCGCGCGGAATTCGACGCTTGCGTCGACCGGGTCGCCGCGCGCGGCCTCATTCGCCGTCTCGGGTTCGGCGGGTTCGTGCTGCTGCAGCCGGAATACATCGACGCCTACGCCTCGGCGATGGTGAACGCCGCGCGAGACGAACCGGACGGTCTGGGCCACATCCGCGAAGACGACGCACTCGCCGGGCGGTTCCGCATATCGGACGACGAACGCCTGCCTGACCGAGCGCAGGAACCCATGCTGCTCGCCGCGACGGTCGAAGACCTGCTGAGGCACGAGATCGCGCTCCGCGAGCCGACGGACGAGGGGGTGTACCTCGTGTTCCCCTCGCAATTCACAAGGGAGCGCCCGGGCATTCCGGACATTCCAGGTCGGACGGTGACGTTCCGCTTCGACGGAGCTCCGCTGAGTATCTACGCGACACTCGCCGTGCGTCTGGCGCACGGCGGGACCTTCTCCGATCCCGACATGTGGCAGAATGCGGCGACATTTGCTCAAAAGGGTGAAGGCCGGGCAGGAATCCAACTTCGGGAACTCGAAGAGGGTCAGGCGGAGCTCATCGTGTTCTTCGAGGGGGCTCCCGAGCCTCTGGCGCGCTCGCTTTTCGAGGACTACGTCGAGCGGCATCTCCATAGGCGGGCAATCCCCGGTACGGTGACTGCCACGCGCGCGCTCGTGTGTGGTTCCTGTGGTGGCCCGGTTAGCGAGGAACAACGAGATTTCGCGCGGAACCTGGGGCGTACGGCCCTGCCGTGCATGTTCTGCTACACGGAGATCCCGCTGAGCCCAGCGGAGGAGGCGCCAACGAGCGAGGAGGCCGAGGCGCTCGAAGACATGGACGTTGCGGCAGACGACAGACGGGACGACGCGTCCGACCTGATGACGGCGCGCGGCGAGATCGAGACGCCAGCGTTCCGCGCCTGGGCAGGCGCGGCGGACACGACGCTCGCGATCGTGTTCACGGATGTTGCCGCCTCGACGGAGGCGGAAGCACGCCTTGGAGGCGAGCGGGCGCAACAGGCGCGCTTGCGGCATCTGGACGATATGGAGGCCGCTGTGACGCGGCACGAGGGTCGAGTGGTGAAGACCAAGGGTGATGGCGTCATCGCCGCATTCCACGTCGTGGGTCAGGCGCTGGACTTCTCTCTCGAAGCGCTACGGCACGCTCGCGAGGACGACACGACCATCCGCGTGGGCATCCACATCGGCCCGGTCTACGTTGACCGGGAGGACGTGTGGGGAGGCACGGTCGCCTACTGCGCGCGCGTGGAGGCCGCCGCCACCGACGGCAGCGTGTGGCTAAGCGATGTCGCCAAGAGCAACGTCACGACGCGCAAAGCCGTTCGTCACGAGGGGCTCCGCTGGATCGAGCGGCCGCGTCAGGAACTGAAGGGGTTCCGCGATCTGCACACACTCTGGGAGCTAGACCCACGCGGCCTCGACGCCGCGCCCTCGCCGGAAGCCCCTATCGCTACGTAGGCCCTGGCTACCATCTGAAGAAGCGGTACGGGTCGTCCATCTCCTCCGGCGCGTCGAGGTACAGGCCGTCGAGCCAGCGCGTCTCGCCCTCGGCGACGGGCGCCGCGAAGCGTCCGAGCAGCGGCGTCGGGGCTCGTGCGCCCATGTTCCCCAGCAGGCGAGACAGCAGAACGCTCGTGCGGCGGAACGGCATCTTAAGGTTGAACTGCCCTTCGTAGTCGAACTGCCACGGGGATACCTGGCACAGGACGACACGGTCGCCGTAGGCAGCGAGCAGCCCGCCGGCGAACGCCTCGTCGCCCGCAATGAGGTCCAGCGCCCGAGGCTCTCGGATGTGTGTTTCGCCCGGCCCGATGCCAGCGAACGGCGAAGCCGCAGGGGGAGCGTCGAACGCAGCGGCGACGTGCTCGGAGTGGCGCGACTCAACGGGGTCTGTCAGGAGACGCGCGAGTTCGTCCGCGCCCACCCCCATCGCCAGAACACGTCCACCGTACTCGAGCCAACCCTCGAGAGCGCGGGCGCCGGGCAGGTTCGTCACCGAGCCGGGACCGAGGACTAGCACGTGACCCTCCGGGTGGACAGCGGCATACCCCAACACGTCGTGCCCGGCGGACTGCAGGTGGCGCAGGCCGGCTTCCTCGCCGGAGTAAGCGACCGGGCGAGACGGCGCCGCCTCAATCGCGGCGACGTGCGTCAGCAGATTGGCGAACAGTCGGGAGGCCGCGGGGTCTTCCGCGCTTCGCCCGGTAACGTCCATCTGACAGAACACGATGGCGCCCGCGCCCTCGCGGTACTCCATCAGCGCGCTGTATTGCAGGCCGAAGCCGCCGTCGACGATGGACAGGAAGTCGCCTGCCGCAGGCTTTTCGATGATGACGGAGGCGACGTTCCCGCGGTTGCCGACGCGCCACGCCCGCGGAACCTTGATGCCGCTGCGGACAATCGTCGGGCCGAGCACGTCGTCAAGCTCGTATTCACGACGCGGCGGGACGAGCGTTGCCTCGCCCTGCCAGTCGCGCAGGTGCTGCTCCTGCAATCCGCGCAGCGCCGGATGGTCCGGCACGCGTGGGAACATCTGGCGCAGGCCGTATTCCTGCACGCGGAAGCCCAGGCGCTTCTCCAGCACGTCGACGGTCTGCTCCATGACGATCACGTTCAGCCCGTCGCGCACGGCCGATAGGTCGGGCGCCGGGCCATCGACCGTCAGCGCGTGCCTGCCGATTACGAACGTGTCACCCGGGGCGACTTCGGCGTCAGCGCCAACGCGCGCGAACGCCACGCCGAGGGCGGAAAGGGCCGCCGCCGTGTCGCCCACCGGATCGAACAGCGCGACACGCGTTCTCGTCGATGGCGTCGCCGCCTGCGGCAGCACGTGGATCGTGAACGCGTCCGTCTGCGTCTCTCCCGAGCTGAAGGTGACGGTCGCCGCTAACTCATACGCTCCGGGCGCCAGGTCGTCGGGCAGGGCGAAGTCCAACGGCGCCTTGCTGTGGCTGCCCGGCTCGATGACGGAGCGCCCGTGGCTGGTCCGCGGCTGCGGGAGGTCGAGCGCGCATGCGAAGGTTGCCTCGACCGTCTCGCGGGTGTCGTTGATGAGGATGAGTTGCTTCGCGACGACATCGCCAGCCGCGAAGTTGTGCCCCTGCTCTGTGAAGCGGCCCGCTGCGCCCGCGATGTAGGCGAGCAACGGCTGGTTGTTCCTCAGGAGCGCCTTCGCCGGCGCCAACGCCTCCCAGTCGTCCGCGTCGTAGGCGGTGTCCATGCGCTCGTACTGCCTGTCGATGTAGTCGGGACGGAACCCAGGCCGCTGCAACGCGCGCCAGTCGACGGGCAGGTCGGGCCGCTCGTGGTCCAACCCATCGCGAGTCGTCCAGTAGGCGCCGTACCCCCACGCGTTGAAGCCGGACAATCCCCACGTGCGGAAGGCGCGCCAGTTGTGATGAATGTACCGCGCCCACACCTCCTCCTTGTCGGGGGAATACCCCTTCGAGGTGATGCGGTTGGGGTAGTCCCAACGGCGCCACGTCTCGCCCGCGCGCCACTTCTCCGCTTCGAAGCGCAGGTTCTCACGCTCCGCCTCGTTGAGATCGAACGCCCGGTCTCCCAGGAACTGCGCGTTCCACTCAGCAACCGTGAGTTGCCACGGGACAGCCGCGCCGCCGAAGTCGCGCTTGCCCTCGTGCCAGCCTCGGTACATCGTCCACGTCAGATCCCACGGCACGCCGTATTCCCACAGCACGAGGGGCTTGACACTCGTCTGCGACCAGCGCTCGAACCAGTCCGACCGCTCCTGCACGGGGACGAAGTTGAGATAGAAGTTGCTGCTGTGCAGCGGGCCGTTGTTGCCGCCCGCGTGGTGATAGACGATGCGGCTGGGGTCCAGTTCCTCGGCGATCGCCGCGGCGCGCACGGCCTTCGCCAGGTTCCGCTCCGCCCACTGGCTGCGCGCCGACTGCACGCCGTCCATCATGTCCGGGTTCATGTCCTCGCTGTAGCCGGTCGCGTTGTGACTCATCGAGTACATGACCACCGACGGGTGATTGCGCGCCGCGTTCACATAGAACGCGGCGTGTTCCGCGTAGCCGTTCGCTGAGTCCGCGTCGTCGGCTTCCCACTCGTATTGCGCGAAGTGTGGCTGCGAGAAACAGACGAGCATGCCCGCGTCGTCCGCGGCGCGGAGGATCTCCGTGAAGCCGAGATGCACTCCGGGCTGGCAGCCGTAGTTGTGCGTGTAGACGCAGTTGACCCCCCACGACTGCAAGCGTCGGAGTGTCTCTCGCGCGCCTTCGTAGGTCGCGGCAGCGGCGCTGATCTGCGCGTTGTCGAGTGGCACCGCGAACAGGTGGACGCGCTTGCCGTTGAGGATGAAGTCCCGCCCGTCGATGACGAACTCGCGGTACCCGAACCGCACGCGCCGGTACGTGTCGACGACATCGCCGGAGGCGTCCAACAGGGACACTTCGACCTCGTATTGGTTCCCCGGCGTGTGCGTGTCCCACAGGCGGTCGGGCAGCCAGGAGCCCGTGAGACTCAACGACTTGTCCGTGTCCTCCACGGTGTGCGGCTGGCCGGCGAATTCGGCGACCGTCGTGGCTCCGTCGACGACGCGCGCGCTGAGCTGGTAGGCGTCGCCGACCGTTAGGTCTGCGGCGGCCACGTCCAGCTTGATTTCGCCGCGCGCGACGGACGTCGTGACGGCGACCTCGTCAATGCGCGGCCCGCGCGGCGCGCTCGTCAGCCACACGTCGCCGCAGAGACCCCGCAGCTGTACGGACCCGCGCACCCGACGCTCCTCGGATGAGTTCGCGTACGAGGCGATCTCCGCGTGCAGGGGCATCGCGGCGACGAAGAGGGAGAGGACGTGCGTGCCTCCCGGCTTGACCGCGGACGTGATGTCGGCGTCGCCGCCGGGAAAGTCGATCTCGCCGACGCGTGCGCCGTCGATGTGCACTGCGGCGTACGAGTTCAGATACTCGACCGCGACGCCGATGCGGCGGCCGTCCCAGCCGGGCGGCACTGTGATCTCGCGGCTGTACCACGCGATGTCAACGTCACGCAGCGCGTTGTCCGACCACGCCTCGTGCGGGTAGTGCGTCTGCGTCTCACGCCACATGTAGTTGCCACGAGAACCGGGCCACGGCGCCGGTACCTTCGCATGACCCCACGTGTCGGCAGGCACCGCATCGGCGGATTCCGCAGGCTGCCACCGCCACAGGCCGTTGATGCTCAGCCGCTCCCGCGTGGGAGTCGCCTCGCGATGTGCGCTATCGAGCTCCCAGTCGGCCTGCACGCCGGTCGGGAGCGCCGCCGTCGCCGCGCGCGGGCTCATCGACGCCACGAGAAGCACGCAGACGAGGAGTGTCGCCGCCGTCGCGCCGTAGGTCAGCACGCGTTCGCCTCCGTCTCTGTCGCCTCTTGGTCGCCCTGAGTCTGAGCCGGGACGTCGGTTGCCGGACGGTGTATGATCGACGCCTGGAATAGACTCGCCGGAATGGGAGAGACGTGCAACTGGATTTCAGCGCGCTGCGGCACGGCGACATCGTCCTCCACCGTATCACAGTAGCCAACTACGACCAGGTCGCGGCCTCGTGGGCAGGCTACCCGGACTCCGACTACATGCTCGCGGAGTTGGCGGACAGCTATCGCCCGGCGTGGGACGCCAATGGGCGCCAGACGAAGTACGGCTTCTACGCCACTTTGGACGGAGAGTTGGCGGGCGGCAGTCTGTTGGGCATCGGCAGTTGCGAAGACGAACGCGGCTACACGGGAGCCGACACGTTCGCGCACATGCGGGGCCGAGGCGTCGCCCCCGGCAGCAAGCCGCACCTGTTCTTCCTTGGGTTCGCGCTGTTGGGTCTGAACCGGATCGAGACTGGCTGCGTGGTCTCGAACACCGCGTCCCGACGCTCCATCGAGAAGACGCCCGGGTTCCAGCTCGAAGGCGTCCTGCGGCAGCATGAGCGCAACGTCAATGGCGTGCTCGAGGACGCGTACCGCTACGCGATTCTGCGCGAGGACTGGGAGCGACTGTACGACCCATCCGCCGTAGAGCGGATCCCGTAGGGTCTATCGCCGTTCGCGTCTGAGAAGCGCCCGGACACTCGTGGCCGCGAGCGCGCCGACGGGGCCGCCGGTGAGGAGACATAGCACGAACGCCATGCCCGACCAGCGCAGAACCTGGGGCAATGACGCCCCCTCTACGACTCCGGCTCGGATGGCGGCGCCGAGGAACCAGAGGAAAGGCGCCCCAGCCACCACGGCTGCGCCCACTATCGCCACCATCGGCGACGCCTCCGCGACATCCGGCCTGCGCGCCAGGCCGGGGCGGCCTGCTGGGCGGGGCCTCCCGCTCGTTGGGCGCGCCGGCATCCGAGACGCTGGGGATCCGCGATGTAGCGCTCGTGGTTCCATGCTACGCGATCCGCTCCTCAGATACCGGCACATGACGCGACCGCCGCGGATCGTAGCCGCAGCGCGCCTTCGCAGTCGTGGCCAACGCCTAGATGCGGCGCGGCTTACGGAGCGCGCAGAAGAACACCGCGGCGAGGGCGCCGGCGACGCCGCCGGTCGCCAGCAGTACCAGGAGCATGACCGGGAGCCAGAGGACGAATTGCCAGAACGACCCGCCCCAGAGTTCGTTCAACGGCTTGGTCGCTAGGCCGTAGACGATCGGCGCCACGGTACCGCCGAGAACGCCGACCAGCACCGCCTTCGGTGAAATGCTCGTCACGGCGGAACGGCGCGCGAGGGCCGCACGGCCGGCCCGCTCCGGCGTGGTCCCTTGCCGTCGCGGCGTCCCGCGAGCTATCGCTACCCGTCGACGGGAAGTTAAGGGCACGTCCTGCTCCCTCGGCGTAGCGCCTGATACACTCCATATTCCGTAGGCTGGCGCTCTTAGTCTAGCCCGCGGCGTGCGACGCCGCAACCGACAGCGCCTTCACCAGCACGTCGTTGTCAGCGGGGAGCATGCTGGTCACGCGTATGTGGCTGGGCATGTCTTCGCGGCGGCGCACGGTGATGCTCTCCGCCTCCAGCCGCGTGGCTACTGCCCGGACAATCGACTCGTCCAGCTCGAGGAGAAAGAAGTTCGCATTGCTTGGGAAGCGGGTCACGTCGCGGATCTGGTCCAGCGCGTCGGCGAATGCGGCGCAATCCGCCTGGATGCGTTCCACGGTCGCCGCGAGGTACGCCTGATCCAGCAACGCCGCCTGCGCCGCGACAAGCGCCATGGAGTCCACCGCCCACGGAATCTGCATCTCACGCATCCGCGCCGACACCGTGGGATGCGCGACAGCGTAGCCCACGCGCAGTCCCGCCAGTCCGTACGCCTTCGAGAATGTGCGCAGCACGACGAGATTCCCACGCTCCGACGTCAGCGGCGCGAACGTGACTCCCGCGTAGTCCGCATAGGCTTCGTCCACGATCCACAAGCAGTTCGGCAGCCGGTCGAGCAACTCGCGGAGCGTCGCATCGTCGAGCAGGATGTTCCCAGTCGGGTTGTTAGGGCTGCTCAGAAGCGCGACGGCAATGCCCCGCTCCTTGCCTACGTCGATCATGCGGTCCACGTCCAGCGCGAAGCCATCCAACAGCGGGACGTGCACGACCTCCGCGGCGCACCGAGCTCCCACGGCCACGAACCGCTCGTAGGACGGGTGCGGCGCCATCAGGCGCCCCTGCGGCAGCAGCAGGTGCGCGATGAACTGCCACACAAGCGCCTCGCCCGCGCCGTTGTAGACGAGCACGCTGTCCGCGGAGACTCCCAGGTGTTCAGCGAGACGCTCCCTGAGCGTCTCCGCGAACGGCTCGCCGTAGAACCGGTACGCCTTCGACCTTGCGAACTCCTCCATCGCCTCGACGACGGAGGGGGCGCAGCCGTACGGGTTGATCGCCGCGTCGAACCGGAGCGTGTCGTTGCTCACGTCGCGCTCCTCTGCATGAGAGACGGGCCGCGTGGCGGAGCGGCCGCCATGTGTCCAGGAACGGCGGGTAGCTGCCACGCGTCGAGAGAGCGTGGCATGGCGACGCCCGCGGCTGCGAGCGACAAGCCGAGGTCCGTGCGACGTCGCGTGAAGTCCTCTGTCTCGATCGCCATCTCGTGGCGGATCGCGAAGTCTAGCTCCGCCCAGAGATGTGGGGCGGCCGGGGAGATGCGCTCGCCCCCCGCTGGGCTCTGCTCGAGGATCTCCGCGAAGTGCCGCGCCCGACTTCCGTACGTGTCCATCAGGTGTCGCGCGGCGCTCGGTTCCAGGCCGGCGCGCGCCAGATCCAAGGCGACTTCGTGAGGCGGCGTGCGCCAGAGAGCGCCCGGCAGAAGATCCGCGCCGCGCGACTCCCGCCGCCGCGCGCGCCAATGGCTTCGTCGCGCGATTGCCGCCAGCGCGGCGCGGGCGACGCGGCGGTGCAGCGTCAGCTTACCCCCAAGGATCGACAACTCGCCCTGGGAGTTCCACCGCAGCACGTACCGCCTGCTGAGCCTATCGACGTCCCGCCTGTTCCCGGAGACGAGTGGGCGCACGCCGGCCCAGGACGCGGCGACGTCCGCGGTCGTAACGTGCTGCGTTGGGAACGCGCGCGCGGCCGCTTCGGTCAGGTACGCCACGTCGGCGCGATCGACTCCGACGCGCGCTGGGTCGCCTTCGTACGACGTCTCTGTCGTACCGATGTACACGAACTGGCTCTGAGGCACGGCGAACAGCGGCCTGCCGTCTCGCGGCGAGAAGAACGCCACGGCATGGCGGATGGGAAGGCGCGGCCGGGGAAGCAGGACGTGGACGCCCTTTGTAAGAGACATCGTGGGGGCGCCGCTCCTCTGACCGACGCCAGAGGGAGGAGGCCATGGCCCAGTGGCGTTCACGACGACGCGCGCCCGGATTTCGAACGCGTCGCCGGAGACCATGTCTTGCGCGACGACGCCTGTTGTGCGACCACCTTGGGCGAGAGGGCGCTGTCGTCGCACGTAATTCGCCGTGGTGGCGCCCTGTCCCCGCGCTGCGAGGATCGTCTCGATGACAAGTCTCGCGTCGTGCGTCACATACTCCCGATGCAAGAAGCCTCCAGCGAGTCCTTCACTGTCCAGCAGTGGTTCCCGCGTTGCCACCTCGTCGGCGGACAGCGACCTGTGCTCGCACGCCGACGCGGACGGGCTCAGCGCGCGATACACGCCCATCCCTATCCGCATGGCGGCGGGCGATGGACGTCCATCGCAGTAGAAGGGAAGCAGGAACGGCAACGGGCGGACCAGGTGCGGCGCGCTCGCCGCCAGGGCGGCTTGCTCCTCCAACGACGCGGCAACCAGCCCAACGCGCATGTGCTTCACGTACCGCAACCCACCGTGAATGAGCCGGGACGACCTGCTGGATGTTCCGCTGGCGTAATCGTCCTGCTCGATGAGCGCGACACGCCATCCCTGCCCGGCCGCTTCCCTGGCGACCGCGGCGCCCGTGATTCCGCCGCCCACGACGAGGATGTCGAACTGCTGCCGCGACAGCTCTCTGAGAGCGACCGCCCGTCGATCAAGGGCGGCCGCCCGAAGGTCGCTTGTGAGCCGCATGGCGTTCCGATCTGCGCATGTCAGCGCGCGACCCACCTTGCGGGCCGCGCGCCATGGATGTGTTCACCAGCGAACCTGATGGGGAGCCGCGTCGAGGTCGACTACGGTGTCGCGATGTAGCAGGCGGAAGCCCAGCAGCGAACCAAGCACGGCGCCGCCAAAGGCAGCGAGCCCAACCGCGCGGGAAGACGACTGGCCGCTGAGTCCAACGACGCCGCCAGCCACCGCGCCCGTGCCGACGCCCATGAAGCCGCTGAGGAAGATGTCCGCCTTGTCGGGGTGGAGCGTGACGGACGAGACGTCGTCGATGGGTACTGACGTCGTCTCGTCGGAGCTCTGGGTGATCGTGAAGTGGTCGTTGCGGACACGCGTAAGACGCCCCCGAAGCCGAACGCCGTCGCGCCGCTCAAGTGTGACGATCTTGCCGTCCCAGTCCTTGGCCATCCGCACTACTCGTAGCCTGCGGATCCGCGACATGGTCGTGACGCCCGACTCGCGGGTGGCATCGGCGGCTGGGGCCGCCGCGAGCGACGACCCCAACATGGCGAACAGCGTTGCGGTGGCGAGAAGTCGAAGCAGCATGCGATGCCTCCCTAGAACTGAGCGAACTTCCAGTAGAAGGTCAGATACGGGTCTTGGAAGTGCGCGCCGATGCGCAGCGACTCCGTGGGGGCGATAAGGAAGCCGAGGTCGATGTCCACGGGTCGGTACCGCCCGTCCGAGAAGGACAGGACGCCGGGGGTGTCGTCGGTGAAGTAGTCGTCCAGGACGGATTCCAGGTCTCGCCAACGCCAGCCATTGTCCGCGAAGACCTCCGTGAGGAACTTCACGCGCTTGCTCATGTCGTAGTCGAGCGCGAGCCACACTCGGTACGGCTTGAACGACTGCCACTCGCTGCCCGCCTTGAGCGCCGGCCGCTCCTGCCAGGCGAGGCTGTTCGTCTTCGCGCCGACGTGGATGCCCCACTTGCCGCGACCTTCCTGCAGGCCGCCTCGCCAACTCAAGACCGTGTAGACCTCGCCAAACACGCCCTCGTTCGCTCCCTCCGTGCGATCGACGAGGTGTTCCTCGACGTCCCGCATGAGGTCGTAGCGGTCCAGGTCGTCGAGTCCAGCGCCGTTGTAGTCGATGAAGTGGCCGTACCGGCTGTATTCAGTGCGCATGTCGTGCGTCGTATAGATGCGGCCGCCGACTGCGACGGCTATCTCGGACGAGCCGCGCTGTCGCCTCAACACGGTGAACTGCGGGTTCAGGTTGATGTCGCCGTTGAAGCTGTCGAACATGCGCGACATCAGCATGAAGTTCTCCGTGAAGCCGAAGCCCAGGGAGATGCCCGTGACGTAGAACGTGCGCTCCTGCAGACCGAACGCCGTGGGGTCGAGGAACAGGTGAGTCAGCGTCTCGTCGCCCTGGAAGAACCTCGTCGGTTCCTCGCGACGGGCAATCTGCTTGTCGCCGAGGTAGCGCGACATCGACTGGATGTCCGCCTTGCTGACGACGATCTCGCCGTAGTTCGTGCGCAATGCGAATCCAACGGCGTCCTCGGAGAGAATCTCGCCCTGGTACTGCGTCCCACTGAGCTTCGTGATGCGGGCGGTTTCCTTCAGGAAGCGGCGCGCGGGAATGTAGAGGATCCCATCGCCCGTTTCGAGCGTCACGATGCCTTCGTCCGAGATGTCCTGCACCGTGCCGTCATACGTGTCCCCGTTGCGCAGGTAGAACATCTTCGACATACCGACCGTCAGTGTCGGCGCGTCGCGGTCGTCGTGCGTGTCGACGCTGGTGTCAGCGTCAGACGCGGCAGCCAGCACAACGCCGGGGGGAACTGTCGCGCCGCCAGGCGTCACGAGCAGCGGTCTAGCTGGGGCCGCCGCCTGTGCCGTGACCGTCGCGGCAAGGTAGACGACCAGTGCGATTCCGGGTGCCACGCGTTTCATCGTTCACGCCTCCGTGTGTGCGTCGTTACGGTCGCGGGCGTCGATTCTGTTGCTGTCGGCC
>CAYYPK010000056.1:8805-18719 GCA_964473525.1 uncultured bacterium | reverse complement strand
GGGTGATGGCCGAGAGCCGCCATCGACCCGCGCGTTCGATGTGGAGAGTGAAGTCCGCCCCGTCACGCGGGACGATCACGAGCGCTCGCCCGGACGGCAGGCACGCCGCGACGGACGCGCCCGCGGGGTGCATGTGTTCGGTGAGTTCGTCCAGATGTCGTTCCGCGATCCCCGGCGCAAGCTGACCACCGTCCGCGTCGAGGATGGGCAGGTCGCCGCCCGACCCCGAGATGAACGCGCGGGCGCCCGCCGCGCGAAGCGAAGCCCCCAGCTGCCTGACAACGGAGGCGATGCAGTCTAGTTCCTCCGCCGCCAAGCGGGGGTCGAACTCCTCTACGGGAGCTGTCAGCCGCTCGCCCGTGGGATCGACGGCGGCGATGCGCCACGCCGAATCCTGGCGGACGAGCCGGCATATCGCCCCACCCGCCCAGACGGACCACGCCCAGTCGAGCCTCACCCAGGCTTCCGCGCCCACGAAGGCCACACGCGGCTCCCCGAACTCCATCTGCTGACCCGGAGCCAACGCGCGATGGCCCATCACGAGGGCCGTCACCGACGTGGCTCCCGTCACGCGATGGCCGTCGTTCCACGCGAGCGCGTCCTGTGTCAGCTCGCCTGCGAAGGCGTCGCCGTCAGACCGCTGGATGGCGTCCGTCACCCGGCGGAACATGGCCAGCACGTTCGGCGTGTCGCGATGGAGCGAATCGCGTAGGACGAGGGCCGCTACGTCGGCGGCGTCGCGCTTGCGTGCGGTAACGGCGGGCATGGCTGCGTGCCTCCTTGCGGGCGTTGGAGCTAGCGGGCGCGTCTCAGATGACCCCACGTCGTCAGGGCGCGCTGTCGGGGCGACACGTCCAGCCATTCCGGGAAGTCGTATACGCCCAGCGTGCCCGCGGCGAGACCCCAGCCAGCGTCGTCCATGTCCAGGAGGAGTCGCAGCGAGTCGTCTGGCGCGTCGACGTTGTATGCCAACGCCAGTCCCGCGGTGGCGTCGATGTACATCAGCGCGGTCGCCGGTTCGAACGCCTCGAGCGCGCCACCAGCGGGGGAATCGAGAACCGCCTGCATGGGATCGGCGACGGGCATGCCGTCCTCGTCGATGAGATAGAAGGACGGGCGCGCGAGGGAAGCCAGGGTCTGCATGTCGCGGTTGGCGAGGGCTCCCGCGGCGGCTTGAAGCGTCGCCTCGGAGGCGCCTATGGCGCCCGCGGCCCACGTCGGATCCATGTCCGCGTCGGGCAGCAGGAGCTTCACGCCGAAGAAGTCGACGCGGTAGAACCGCCACTCGCCCTCTTCGCGCTTCATGAGCGCCGTCGCGTGGCCCTCCCAGGCGGCCCACTGCCACGAAGAGGCGACCCAGGCGGCATCGTCGTCGCCATCCGGGCGCAGGATTACGCGCGGGGTGGAGGCGGAATACGTCGCTTCCTTCGGCACGAGCTGTAGCAGACCGGTCATCCAAGCCTGGACGGCGAGCGCGCCGTCGTACCGGTGTTCGAGATCCCACAGGCTAGCGTCCTCGGACACCGTTAGCAGCTCCGCGAAGGCGACTGCGTTTCGCTCGGCGATGGCCTCCACCATCTCGTTGACCTTGACGTGGATGGAGGTTGCATCCTCGAACCTGTCGTGCGCCATGAGAGGCGCGGCAAACGCGAGGCCAAACGCTGAGGCGCCGACGAGAACACTTCGGTATAGGGTGGCGAGCATGTGCATCTCCCTGTTGCGCCGCGCGTGCCTGCGGCGAGTGGAACATGTTGCGGTCGCCTGTCCTATCTCAATGTCCGTGCCAGAAGCCGCCGGCATCCCTCAAACCCAGTGGCAGAACGGGTTCAGCCCGTATCACGCGAGTCGCGCGCCGGCGCCGGTAGCTGTATCTAAAGCTGACGCACGCGCGGCGTCGTGGGCGGCACGGAGCGCGGCGGGACACGCGTCTGCCGGAGCGTATCGAAACCTGACGGTAGCGGGTATCAATTCCTGTCCACGCAGTCGGGCAGACGTGCGCGACAGGGCGTCCTTCCCGATCGGCCGGCGCCAGGCTATGAGTGGGTCAGGCGGCCTCCACGCGAGGTATGAGTGAGACCGCGGAACACACCAAGGCACACGCACGTGGCACAGCGTCTGGACACGGTATTGGCGTCGTTCGATGGCGCGCGAGGCGACATCATCCCGATCCTACAGCGGGTTCAGGAGGAATACGGCTACCTCCCCGAGCGCGAGATGCTCCAGGTGGCGAGGTTCACGGGCGTTCCCGAGACACGGCTCTACGGCGTCGCGTCCTTCTACGCCCAGTTCCGATTCACTCCCGCGGGCGAAACGCGCATCCAGGTCTGCCGGGGTTCTGCCTGCCACGTGAAGGGCGCGCGCCAGGTGCTGGACGAACTGTCGCGTCAACTGGGCGTCGGCGAGGGGGAGACCACTCCGGACAGGAAGTACACGCTGGAAACGGTCGCCTGCATCGGGTGCTGCGCGCTGGCCCCGTGCATGACGGTCAACGACGAGGTGCGCGGACGTCTCACGCGAGACGATGTAGTGGACCTGGCGGCGCAGCAACCAGCAGGGGGCGCGCATGAGTGAGAGCGGCAGCCCACGCGAAGCGCTCGTGTGTCAGGGCACGGGATGCGTGTCGTCGAGGTCGCCGGCGGTGCAAGCGGCGCTCGAGGCGGAAGTCGAGCGGCTCGGGGCTGATGGCGCGCGCGTCAAGCTCACCGGATGCCACGGCTTCTGTCAGCAGGGGCCTATCGTCGTCGTCGAGCCTGACGGCGTGTTCTATCAGCGAGTGGAGCCGGACGACGCAACGGAAATCGTGGAACGCCATCTACGCGACGACGATCCCGTCGAACGCCTCCTCTACCGCCACCCAACCACCGACGAGCCGATACCGCACTACCGCGACATCCCCTTCTACCAGGGTCAGCAGCGCGTCATCCTCCGCAACTGCGGTCGCATCAATCCCGAGGAGATCGAGGACTATATCGCGGTAGGCGGATACGACACACTCGCCGCCACCCTCACTGACTGCGCTCCTGAAGACGTCGTGCGGGAAATAACGGCGTCCGGCCTCCGTGGCCGGGGAGGCGCGGGCTTCCCCACCGGCGTCAAGTGGGGGTTCTGCCGGTCGGAGGAGTCGGACACGAAGTACGTCGTGTGCAACGCCGACGAGGGTGACCCCGGCGCGTTCATGGATCGGTCGCTGCTGGAAGCCGACCCACATGCGGTCATCGAGGGCATGGCGCTGGCCGGCTACGCCATCGGGGCCTCAAAGGGCTACGTGTACGCCCGCGCCGAATACCCGCTGGCTATCAAGCGGCTCCGCCTTGCGATTGTGCAGGCGCGCGCCAAGGGCTTCCTTGGCGACGCGGTCGCCGGCTCCGCCTTCTCGTTCGACCTCGACGTGTTCGAGGGAGCTGGCGCTTTCGTGTGCGGGGAAGAGACGGCCCTGTTGGCGTCCGTCGAAGGCGACCGAGGCACGCCCACGCCCCGCCCACCGTTCCCTGCCCAGTCGGGCCTGTGGGGCAAGCCAACCGTCATCAACAACGTCAAGACGCTCGCCACCGTGCCGGTGATACTCGACAAGGGCTCCGAGTGGTACGCCGGCCTCGGCACCGACGAGAGCAAGGGCACGGCTGTGTTCGCCCTCACGGGCAACATCGCCAACAGCGGGCTCATTGAGGTGCCGATGGGCACGCCGCTGCGACAGATCGTGTACGACATCGGCGGCGGCATCCCCGACGGCAAGCGCCTCAAGGCGATCCAGACCGGCGGACCCTCCGGCGGCTGCCTACCCGCCTCGCTCCTCCACACCCCCGTGGAGTACGAATCGCTACGCGCCGCGGGGTCCATCATGGGCTCGGGTGGCATGGTCGTGATGGACGAGGACACGTGCATGGTGGACGTCGCCCGCTTCTTCCTGGACTTCACGCAGAAGGAGTCGTGCGGCAAGTGCGGCCCCTGTCGGCTTGGCACCCGTCAGATGCTCGACATCCTCGAGGACATCACGCAGAACCGTGCAAGCATGGCGGACGTGGATCTTCTGCTTGATCTAGGCGAGGGGGTGAAGCTCGGATCGCTGTGCGGGCTGGGGCAGACCGCGCCGAACCCCATCCTCACGACCATACGGTACTTCCGCGACGAGTACGAGGCGCACGTCGAGCGCGAGACGTGTCCAGCCGGGATGTGCCGCGACTTCGTGTACTACCGCGTCGTTCCCGACAAGTGCGTCGGGTGCATGCTGTGCGCGAAGGCCTGCCCGCAGCAGAGCATCGCGGGCGAGCTAAAGACAGTCCACGTGATTGACCAGTCCGACTGCATCAAGTGCGGCCTCTGCTTCGAAGCGTGTCCCACCAGGATCGCCGCCGTGGAGCGGCTGACGGGGCCGGAGGCGGTCGTGCCCGCGTAGACTTGCGTTCATCTCCGACAGAGGCGCTGAGATATGGACACCGTTCACCTGACAATCGACGGCGTCGCCGTGGAGGCGCCCGCGGACGCCAACGTGCTCGACGCGGCGCTTGACGCCGGTATCTACATTCCCCACCTGTGCCACCACCCCGACCTGACGCCGTCGGGATCCTGTCGGCTCTGCATGGTCGATGTCGGCGGCGGCCCCGTGGTCGCATGTCGCGTCAAGGTGGAAGACGGGCTCGCCGTGCGGACGGAAACGCCCGAAGCGCTCAAGGCTCGTAGGACGGCGCTCGAGCTCATCCTGGCGAACCACCCCCTTGAATGCCTGCCGTGCTCGGCGAACGGCAAGTGCGACCTCCAGCGGGTGTCCGCATACATCGGATACGATGGGGCGCGGATGGCGCGACTCCGCCGCGAGACCTCGCCACTGCCCGCGGACACGTCTAACCCGTTCTTCGACCTGGAACACGACAAGTGCGTGCTCTGCGGCATCTGCGTCCGCACATGCGACGAGCTCCAGAACGTGGGCGCGATCGACTTCACGCGCCGCGGTATGGACACGCGCGTTGGCACGTTCGCGGACGCCCCGATAGTGGACTCGTCGTGCGTGTCGTGTGGCGAGTGCGTCGTGCGGTGTCCAGTTGGCGCGCTCGTGTCCAAGACGTTCGAGGATCCAGCGCGGGAGGCGTCCAGCGTCTGTCCGTTCTGCGGCGTGGGCTGTGGCATCCACGTCGGGACGCGCGGCGGCCGCATCACCCACGTGAGGGGAGAACGCGACAACCCGGCGAACCGCGGGAGTCTGTGCGTGAAGGGGCGTTACGGCCTCGGCTACGTGAACAGCCCAGACCGCCTGACGGAGCCGCTCATCCGCGAGAACGGCCGCTTGCGCCCCGCGACGTGGGACGAGGCGTTGTCTACCGCCGCGACGAGGCTGACCGACATCAAGCGGCGGCACGGCGCCGACGCGTTCGCCGCGATGAGCTCTGCCAAGTGCACGAACGAGGAGAACTACCTCCTCCAGAAGTTCACACGGGCGGTGATCGGCACGAACAACGTGGACCACTGCGCCCGTACCTGACACTCGCCCACGGTGGCCGGTCTGGCCGCCTCATTCGGCAGCGGGGCGATGACGAACTCCATCGCGGAGATCGAGCACGCGGACGTCATTTTCATCATCGGGTCCAACACCACGCAGGCGCACCCCATCATCGGGTTGGGCGTGAAGCGGGCGGTCAGGCGCGGGAGCGCGGCCCTCATCGTGGCCGACCCTCGGCGCATCGAGGTGGCGAGGCTGGCGGATGTCCACCTGCGGCTGGAGTGCGGGTCGGACGTCGCCCTTATCAACGGGCTGATGAACGTCATCCTCAGCGAGAATCTGCACGACGCGGAGTTCGTCGAGTCGCGCACCGAAGGCATCGACGAGGTACGCGCCGCCGTCCAGGCTTACACGCCCGAGACCGTCGAACGCATCACCGGAGTTGCCGCGGACGACATGCGCCGAGCCGCGCGCCTCTACGCCACGGCGGAGACGGCGACCATCCTCTACACGCTGGGAATCACGCAGCACACGAGCGGCACCGACAACGTGAAGTCCCTGGCGAATCTGGCGATGTTGACGGGGAACATCGGCAAGGCGAGCTCGGGCGTTAACCCGCTACGGGGTCAGAACAACGTCCAGGGCGCCTGCGACATGGGAGCTCTCCCCAACGTCTATCCGGGTTACCAGAAGGTCGATGACCCAGCCGCCCAAGCCAAGTTCGAGGCGGCGTGGGGTGCGGATCTGTCCGAGGCGCCGGGACGGACACTCGTAGAGATGACTGACGGCGTCGCCTCTGGCGATATCCGAGCCATGTACATCATGGGCGAGAACCCGGCCATGAGCGATGCGGACGCCAATCACGTGCGCGCCGCGCTCGCGGACATCGAGTTTCTGCTCGTGCAGGACATCTTCCTGACGGAGACGGCGGAACTGGCGGACATCGTACTGCCGGCGTCCAGCTTCGCCGAAAAGCGTGGGTGCGTGACGAACACCGAACGGCGCGTCCAGCGCATGAACGAAGCGCTCGCGCCCCTACAGGGCACGCGACCCGACTGGAGCATCGTCTGTGAGTTGGCGGCGCGCATGGGCCGACCAATGCAGTACGCCTCTCCAGACGACGTCCTCGACGAGATCGCAGACCTTGCGCCCATCTACGGCGGGATACGACCGAGTCGGCTGGATGCCAGCGGCCTTCAGTGGCCGTGTCCGGACGAGGACCATCCAGGCACGCCCTACCTACACAAGGGAGAGTTCGTCCGAGGTCGCGGCAAGTTCCACGCGGTCGAGTACCGCGCCCCGTACGAGCCCGTGGACGACGACTACCCCCTGGTTCTTACGACGGGGCGTTCGCTCTATCACTACGACACGGTGATGACGCGAAAGTCGCCCGGCCTCGACGACCTGTGCCCAGAGGCCACCCTCGAGATAAACCCCGTGGACGCCGCCGCGCTCAGTCTGACCGACGAAGACTACGCTAGGGTGTCCTCGCGACGAGGCGAGATACTGGCCAGGGCCGAGGTAACCGAGACAACACCTGTCGGCACGGTCTACACCACATTCCACTTTCGGGAGGCGGCGGCGAACCTGCTCACGACAGCGGCCTATGACCCAGTCACGAAGACGTCGGAATACAAGGTGTGCGCCGTGCGCGTCGAGGCGGCGCCGCAGGCCGCCGATGCCATGTGACCGAGACCGCGCGGCGGCATCGCCCTACGCCGGTGACTCAACGTCCAGGATGACGACCGTTCCCTCGCCGGGCGTGGAGTCGATCGTCAACTCGCCCTGGAACATCTGGGCCCGTTCCTGCATCGCGAGGAGCCCGAAGCGCTCCTCGACAGGCCCGGACAGCACACGCTCCACATCGAATCCACGCCCGTCGTCCTCAACAAGGATCGACACCGCGTCCTCGGTGAACCGTGTGACGACGCTCACGGTTGTGGGCTTCGCGTGCAACGCGGCGTTGGCGATCGCGGCGTGCACCACGCGGTAGATGCCGAGCTCCACGTCGGGCGCCAACTGCTGGCTTGGCGCGCCGTGAACATGCATGGCGGGTTCGAACCCTGACTCCTGGGCGAGACTGCTCAACACGCGCTCCAGCGCGACCATCAGGCCCAGGTCATCGAGCGAACTGGGTCGCATGTCGAAGGCGAGTTGGCGCACGTCCTCCAGCGTGGCTGCGGTGCGCTCGCGCAGCAGCGCCGCCTCGTCGCGCGCGCTCGTGACCTCGCCAGCGGCCTCGATGACGCGGAGGCCGATCAGGACGGAGGCGAGATCCTGCCCCACCTGGTCGTGCAGCTCACGGGCGATGCGGGCGCGTTCCTCCTCCTGCACTACCAGCAGCTGCTGCATGACGCGCGTGCGCTGGGCCTCGCTCGCACGTAACGCCTCCTGCGTGGCCATGAGCGGCGTGACGTCGCGCCCGATCCCAATGATGCCGGTCGCGGCGCCGTCGCTGTCCATCAGCGGGATCTTGGTCGCCGACCACCAGACGTCGGCGCCGTCTGGATTGCGGTGGCGGGTCACGCGGTCCACCATGGGCTCGCCAGATCGCATGAGCGCCTTCTCCTCCTCGCGAAGGCGTTGGGCGTCCCGCGGGGGCCAGAAGTCGAAGTCGGTCTTCCCCACGACCTCGCGTGCGCTCGACGCCCCTATTCGCGTCGCGTCGCGCTCGCTCACCCGTACGATCCTGGAGTCTGCGTCCTTGAAGTATATGGATTCCGGAGCGTTCTCCATGAGCTGGTCGAACAGCCGCCGCTCCTGCATGAGCTCCCCTTCCGCCCGCTTGCGGCTCAGGGCCAGGGCTATCTGTGAAGCGATGAAGTCCAGGAAGTCCCGGTCGTCGTCGTCATACGCCGTGGGGAGCGCGTCGGCGCGGACGCGGACGACACCGATGGCCTTCCCGTCCACGACGAGCGGGGCGCCGCACCACGACCCCACGTCCGTGTCGCCAAGCACCAGATCCCCTGCCTTGATGTGGCGGAGTGTGTCCGCGCGCGTGAGCCGCAACGCGCGCAGTTCCCGCAGCACCCAACCGGATCGAGTGCGGGCGAGCTCCTCCGGTTCGACGGGGTGGTCGCTCCACCGGTTGATCCACCGCACGATCGCCTCGCCTGTTTCGTCAGTGAGTCCTACGGCGAAGTCCTGGGCTTCCATGACTCCGCCGACGCACGCGCCGATCCTTCGAACAAGCTCGACCAGGTCGGCGGACACGTGCACGGCCTCTGAGATCTCATGAAGCGCCGCGCGCAGCGACTCGGCTCTCCGCCGCTCGCCAATGTCCTCAATCATCCCGACGTGGCCGACCACGGCGCTGGTTGCGTCGTGCAGCTGGGCTACGGTGACCTGCGCCCACATTGTGGATCCGTCGTTCCGTCGATAGCGCTTCTCCACCCGCGACATGCCGGTGGCGCTCTCGGCCACGTGCGCAAGGGCCTGCTCGCTCAACGCCAGGTCGTCGGCGTGCGTGAGGTCCGCGATCGTCAGACCGACGAGGTCCGCCCGGCTGTATCCGAGCATCGCGCATAGAGCTGGGTTGACGTCGACCAGCGACTTCCCTGTGTCCACGATGACGACCCCGACTGGGCTCTCGTCGAAGACGCGGCGGAAGTGTTCCTCGCTACGCCTCAGTTCCTCCTCAGCGTGCTTCCTGGCGGTCACGTCGGTCAGCACCCCGACCAGATACCAGCTGCTCGCGCCCGTTGGTTCTACGAGCACGTCCTCTTGCAGCCACCGCATATCTCCGCGCGCATCAGTGACTCTGAATTCCTGGCTATACGCGGAGGAGCCAGCGCGCAGCTCGCCGTGCACGAACTCGACCATGCGCCGGTTGTCCTCTGGGAAGCGCGCGTCTATCGACGCGGTGTGCCAGGGCGTGCCGTCGGACACTAGCAGTGGAACGAACCGCTGCGCAGCGTCGTTGTCGAGCGGCGTCACGTTCCACTGCATGTCTCCCTCGACATCCTGTACCGTCGCCCGCCACAGGATGCACCTGGCTCCCGCGAGCACGTGCCGCAGTTCATCCTCCGCCGCTTGCCTGTCCTTGGCCTCGCGCTCGAGGGCCGCGGTACGGTCGGCGACGCGGCGCTCCAACTCGGCGGTGAGCGCCCGCAGCTCGTTTGCGAGTCGTGTCTCCTCCGTCATGTCGCGCATGATGGCGGTGAACCGCCGCCCATCGGGTAGCGGGGCGTCGCTGAGACTGATGTGCAACGGGAACACCGACCCGTCCGTCCTCCTGCCGCGCACGACGCGGCCGACGCCCACGACTCGCGCCTCGCCCTCCTCAATGTACCGGCGCATTGCGCCCGCGTGTTCCCGGCTCTCCTCTGGCGGCATCAGAACAGTGATGTTCTCGCCGACTCCCTGGCCCGGGGCGAGGCGGAACATCTCCCTCGCGGCGGGGTTGAGCGACTCGATGACGCCGTCCTCGGTGGCCGTGACGATCCCGTCCGCCGCGGTCTCGATGATTGCGGTCAGTCGCCCC
>CAYYPK010000056.1:0-8795 GCA_964473525.1 uncultured bacterium | reverse complement strand
GTTCGCGCGCAACGCTTCGTGCGCGCGAGTCAGCGTCGTCAGATCAGTAACGACGACGTAGTAGCCCACGATGGCGCCGTCCGCCGCCATGCGTGGGCCGTACATCACGCGGGCGTAGCGGATGCCGCTTCCTCGGTTCGGGGCTTCCCCCTCGAAATCGGCGTACTCGCCTCGAAGCGCGCCCTCGATGTACGATCGCGACCACTCGTAGCGCGCCTCGCCCAACACCTCGCGCACCGTAACGCCACGGATGGTGTCGGTCGTCCACCCAAACCACTCGACGTATGCCTGGTTCGCGAACACGTACCGTTGATCGGCGTCGACGTAGGCGACAAGCGCGGGGATGCTGTCGACGACCGCGTTCGCGACGAAGCCCGGATCGTCGTCGGCTTCCTGCCGCGCGCGTCTGTCAGTGATGTCGGTCCACGTGCCTGCGATCTCAACGACCGCGCCGGATGGCGAGGGCAGCGCCACTCTCTCGTCCAACACCCATCGCCACTGCCCGTCGGGGAGTAGCAGGCGGTACTCGGCCGACGCCGGATGACCCGGGCGGGCAAGCGCAAGCGCGTCCAGGATCTCCCGGCGGCTGTCATCCGGGACGCGCGCGTACCACGCGTTGGGATCCCCGCACAGGTCGTCCGGGGTCATGCCAAAGCGCTCTGGCAAGTTGTCGCTGATGAACGTGAACGTCGGATGTGCACCCACCGTGATGGCGTACGTCACGGCCCTGCCGACGGCCAACAGCGCCTGCAGGCGGGATGCGTCCGTCCCTCCCGCTACGGACATCCCCGGCTCCTTCTCCGTGCCGCCGCGCAGCTCTGGCGTGACGGCGAATGGCAAGACGCGTAGTCGAGGCTCTACTATACTCGATCTGTCGCTTGCGCGGTACCCACGGCGATCACCCGGCCGGGGGGCGAGTGGGACGCGACGGGCGCAGCTCTGGTAGGAGACGTCGGTATGCGGAAAGCGCGCGTTGCCCTCGCTGGAGTGTTGGCGCTCCTGCTGATCTCCTATGGCGTTGGCGCCGCGACGACGGCGCCGCCGTCGGGCTCCGGCTCAACCGGGGGTCGCGACGGCGCGCTGGACGCTGTCTTGCGCTCCGCGGTCCTTCTGGGTTCCGACCGTCTGTCCGTTGTGGCGCATGTGCTGCGCGTCTATCGCACACCCGCCGGCGCGGCCGTTGGCGTTCTCATCGAGGGAGCCCCCAGCGCTGGCGAGCTCCGCGACATCGGCGCGACGCACGTGGCCCGCGCGCCGAACGGAACACTGGCGGCCCGCGTGCCAGTGCGGGACCTGCCCGCTGTGGCTCGCCTGCCGCGTGTGACGCGCGTTCAGGGCGCGCTGCGCAGAGACCTGTCCACGAGCCGCGCCGTGCCGTTGGCGTTCGGGGAAGAGGAGCCATTGGACCCGCTCGTACTGGATCGCTCCGTGGTCGGCACGGGCGAGCACACTCTCGTCGCAGTGCTGGACACTGGCGTCGACGCGTCACACCCCGCGTTGCGCGCGGCAGACGGCTCGACGCGCGTGGCGGCGTACCTCGACCTGGAGAGCGGCGGCGAGTGGACAGCCGACGAAATCGACGCCGACCCAGACGCGCTGCCCGCCGACGAGTCCGGCCACGGCACGCATGTGGCGGGCATCATCGCAGGCAATGGCGCGAGCGTGTCCGGCGACACGCTCTACGTTGGGATGGCCCCGGACGCCCAACTCCTGGTCGTGCGTGTGGCGGATTCGTCCGGCAGCGTGTCCGACGACGCGCTGCTAGCCGGGCTGGACTGGGCGGCTACAAAGCGCGAGGAGATCGAACTCGGCAGATCCGTACCCACGCGCTTGGTGGCGAACCTGAGTTTCGGCGGCCTCCTCGGACCCAACGACGGCACGTCGGCGTGCGACCTCGCCCTTTCCTCCTACGCCGACGACGGCATGGTGTTGGTCGCCTCCGCGGGGAACGAACACGGGCAGGGCTTGCACACACAGGGAGAGCTGCCGGCAGGCGCATCGCGCGACATCGCGTTCGACAGCGCCATCTGGGCGCGGTCGTCGCGCATGGTGGCAAGCCTGTGGTACCAGCCGGCCGCTGAGATGTCCGTGGAGGTGATAGAGGATGTTGCGTTCGGCCTGGCGGAACGCGCCGTCGTCTTCGACGGCGGCCAGACCTCATTTGCCGTCGGCGACGCGGGCTCCGTGCGCAGCGGCGCGTCGACACTCACCGTGGCGCACACCGACGAGGGCGTCAGCGGCCGACACGTCCTGGTGTCCATGGACGGCGCCTTCGACCCTGGCGCTCTGAGGCTGCGTCTGTCGGCGCGCGGAAACGTGGGCGGCGGCACATGGCACGCGTGGATCGACACCGCCGGCGCACGGGTTGCCTGGGCGAACCCAGTCGAGTCCGCGACCATCAACTCCCCAGCGACCGCTGAAGCGGCCCTCGCCGTGGCGTCTTACGTGTCGCGGGCGGGAGGCCCCAGCCCCACGGTCGGTGACATCTCGGTGTTCAGCAGCTCTGGGCCGATCCGCAACCAGAACGCGTTCGCGCCGAAGCCCGACATCGCGGCGGGCGGCGAGGTGCTCATCGCCACGCGTTCCCGGTTTTCGCCGCTGGACGCCCTCGCCACGGACTACGAGGGTAGGGCGGGCACGAGCCAGGCGACTCCTATCGTCGCGGGAGCGGCTGCGCTCATCGTGTCCAAGCTGCCGCACCTCTCGGCGGAGGATGTCCGCCAGGCGCTCATCGACACGGCGGGAAGCGCGGCGGGAGACGACCCGGACAGGTGGGGCGCCGGACGCGTCGACGTCGTCGCCGCGATGGAGCAACTCTCGCTCGACATCGACCCGCCCGCGCTGGTCTCCTCGGAGCCAGCGGATGGCGCGACCGCGCTGGACCCAGCCGATCTGCTCGCAACAGGCGTCGTGCTTGTGTTCTCCGAGCCGGTGGGAGGCGGCGCCAGCCTGCGCCTGGACGGGGTCGAGCTGGTGGCCTCCGTGCTCATCGAGGACGCGCGACTGCAGCTCGCCATTGAGGACGCCGCGGCGATCCAGGTTGGGCGTGAATACGTCGTCAGGATCGAGGTGACGGACGCCGCCGGCAATCCGTTCATTACGGAGGTGACCTTCGACACGTTCCCGCCCCGCGACCCGGCGGACGTGAACGGCGATGGCGTCATCAACATCATCGACATTGTCATAGTCGCCACGGCGTTCGGAGGCGACGCCGCGGTGACGCCGACGGCGGACGTGAACGGCGACGGCGTCATCAACATCGTCGATCTGATCTCGGTCGCCGTGCGGTTCGCGTCCCCGGCGGCACCAGCGCGCGATGGCTACGAGGCGCTGGCAGCGACGAGAGACGCGCTAAGGGCCGAAGCGCGTAGCGGCGTGGCGGGTGTCGCGCGTGCGCTCGACTTGCTGGACTCCCTACTGGCAGCGCGCGATGCCGCCGCCACGCAGATTCTCAATCCCTACCCCAACCCGTTCAATCCTGAGACCTGGATACCCTTCACGCTGGGCGCCCGGTCGGCTCTCCAGATGAACATCTACGACGCTGGGGGATCGCTCGTAAGGAGTCTGGATGTCGGGACACGGGCTGCGGGGGCGTATGTCCAACCCGCGCGGGCGGCCCGCTGGGACGGCCGCGACGACGCGGGCGACCGCGTAGCAAGCGGCTGGTACGCCGTCGAGCTTGTCGCCGGGTCGCATCGCAGGACCACGCGCGTGCTCCTGGCCAAGTGACGACCACACGCCACGCGACAGGAGACGATCCGCCGTGACAGAGAGCCAAGGACTGGCCGTCGAAGACCGCCTCGCGGAGCTCTTCCGCGCGTTGGGTATCGGCAAGGCGCACATCGTGGCTTCCACATCCTGGGACTGGACGGGACTTGTCGCCTCGCGCCCGGATGCCATAGCGTCGCTCACCCTCGTCAGCCCGGGAGGCCTCGACGTGGACCTGCTGCGGCCGGTCGCCTCGCGTCTGCTGGTCATCGGCGGGGAGAGCGACGGCGTGGCGGGCGGGGTGGCGTCTCACCTGCCCGGCGCTACAGGGCGGCAGATAGACGGCTACACGCCGCTGCCGTGGTCGGACCCCGCCCTCGACCACACGGGCGAGATGGCTGACGCCCTCGCGCGGCACTTCGGGGCGCACGCCGCCGACGTCCCCGAACTGGCGGCGTCTGGGGCCGAGGGGGAGGCGGCGGGTATCGCCTACCGCGTCAGGGGCGCTGGGCCTCCGGTGGTCTTCGTGCCTCTCATGCTCGCCCCGTCGCAGTGGGAGCCGCTGGTCCCGCTGCTAAGCGGCCGGTACGCAACCGTCACGCTCGGAGGGCAGGAGTTAGGGTTCGTGCCGCTCCTGGAGGACCGCGCGCGCACGCCGGGTTACACGCGGCTTGTCGGCGGCGCCCTCGAGATGGCGGGCCTGGATGCGGCGCACGACATCCTCGAGGTCGGGTGCGGGCCGGGGTCGCTGCTGCGGTGGCTGACGCTGTCAGGACGCGTGCGCCGCGTCGTGGGAGTGGACATCAACCCCTACCTGCTACGCGAGGCTCGCGTCGAAGCCGGTCGGGCAGGCGTGGGCCACGCAGTCGACCTGCGCGAAGGGAAGGCGGAGGAGCTACCGTTCGACGACGCTAGCTTCGATGTCACCTTCGCGTCTACGGTCATGGAGGAAGCGAACGCTGACACGATGCTCGCGGAGATGACCCGCGTGACGTGTCCCGGCGGCAAGGTCGTAGTGATCGTGCGCGCGGTCGACGTCCCGTGGATCGTGCACGCTGGACTGCCTGCCGACATCAAGGAGCGCGTCGAGAAGGCGTCCGGCGCCGTCGGGCCAGACGGCTGCGCCGACGCTAGTCTCTACCGCCGCTTCCACGACGCAGGGCTGCGCGATGTGCGCGCGTGGCCGCAGTTCCTGCCCCTACAGCCGGTAGACGGCCGGGGCGTCTTGCTGCGTAGGGTTCTCGAGGGGATGGCTTCTATGTTGGATGCGGAGGACGCCGCGAGCTTCAATAGAGCCGTGCGGCGCGCGCGCGCGGACGGCACGCTTGCCGTCGCGTGGCCGCACCACGCCGCTGTGGGAACGAGGAGCGAGCGTTGAGGAGCGAGGTGTCGACGGTCGTGGCGCGACACGCCATGGAGCGCGGTCGGTAAGGCTATGCGTGGGAGGCCCGAATACGGCCCCGCCGTTGCTCTCTCGACAGCCACAGCGCTGTACGGGCGGCGGAATGACGCCGCCAGGCCTTCGCGGCGTCGTTCCGTGGTGAACACCCGCCGCTGGCAGCAGTTTGTGTTGGGGCGCTGCATGCGCCAGTCGTCCAGTCTGGCGCGACGGGTGGCGGGCACAGGGGAAGGGCCTACATATGGCGCGCGACGGATGGGTCGCTCTTCTCGACCTGGCCCTCGGGGCCGATCCCGCGGGCGTTTACGTGACCGATCCAGACGGGCGCTTTGTCTACGCCAACCGATCCGGCGCCCTCGCGGTACGCGCAACGCCCGAGCAACTCGCAGGGGCCACCTGGCGGGAGATCGGCTTGCCGTACGACGTGGCCGAAGCGATCGAGTCCGCACGCCGGGCAGTCCAAGGATCGACCGGAGCAGACGACCCTAAGGGTCACGCGGTCGTGGACGGGGAGGCGGGCGCTCGGTACGCCCTGTCGAGATTCGTCGACCTCGAACTGGGCGTTGACGGCGTCATGTGCCGCGCGGCAAGGGGCGACGGCCACGCGCTATTGGCCCAGGCCGCTGTGTACGGGATCGCGGAGGCCGTGCACACTACCCCTGACCTTCGCGCCCTCTGCCGGCAGATATACCGTGCGTTGAACACGCTTATGCCGGCGCAATCGTTCGCCATAGCTCTGGTTGACCCCGAGGATGATGAACGCTTCTCATACGTGTACGCCGCCGACCGGGATACCGACAGCGAGCCCTGGTCGGCCAGATGGCCGCGATCCCGGTTGGCTTACGTCGTGCGGACGCGCGAGCCCATACGCCTCACCTCGGAGGCGACGGCGCGGATGGTAGAGGCGGGAGACATCGACCTGTACGGTCTGCCACCGAACGCGTGGGTCGGCGCCCCTCTGCTCGTGGGTGATCGTGTCATCGGCGCTATCGCGGCCCGCCACGACGACCTCGCCGACCCATACGTGGATGAGGATGTGGACCTCATGGCGTTCATTGGCCGAGAGGTCGCCGTGGCCATTGAGCGTAAGCGAGCCAGCGAGGAGCTGGCGGCCCTTACCCGCACACTCGAGCAGCGTGTCGTCGCGCGCACGGCCGAACTGGACCGCGTGATCCGTGGCGCGCGATGCTCGTTGTATCGTAGAACCGCCACGCTACGCGACGGGCGCGTCGACTGGGAGCTCGCCGCGCCGGACGGCCCAGGGTTCCGGGATCTTCTGCCCCTTGAGGTCGCGGTCGACGAGAGCTACTTCGAAGCGTGGGAGCGCTGCATCGTCCACGACGACGCGCGCCGGCGGCGCGACGTGGCGCGCGACGCCATCGTGGCACGCAGCGACGGGTACGAGGCCGAGTATCGCGTGGTCGACAGGCACGGCTGCGTCGCCTGGATGCGCGAGGCCGTCTCGGTGATGCGGCTGTCCGACGAGAGGTCGGAAGCCATCGGAGTCATCACGGATGTCACCGAGCAGCGCGCTGCGGAGGACGCGCTCCGCGCGAGCGAGGAGCAGCGCACGCTACTGATGCAGCGCATCCTCAACGTGCAAGAGGACGAGCGAGCGCGCATCGCGTGGGAGTTGCACGATCAGGTCGGCCAGGAGCTCTCTGCGGTGCTCATCGGTCTGCGAGTGATTGAGGCAGCGGCCCACTTGGAAGACGCCACTTCCCAGGCGCATGACCTGCGCGCACGCACGTCAAGCACCTTGGAAGATATACGTAAGATCGCAGTCGACATGCGCCCCGGCTCGTTGGACGAGCTGGGGCTGGCCGTGGTTCTCGGCCGTGAGACGGAGGCAGCAGCGGAGAGCGCGGGGTTGGCAGCCACGTTCCGCACGCACAACGACCACGGCATTCGTCTCACTCCTCAGGCGGAGTTGGTTCTGTACCGCGTCACCCACGCCGCGGTTGCCAACGTGGTCCGGCACGCTCAGGCCGCCGCTCTCGCGGTCGTCCTGCGCATCGAGCCCGACCAGGTTTCCATCCTCGTGGAGGACGATGGTGTCGGCTTCGACGTGGACGCGACCATGGCCGGGCCGCCCGAGCGACGCTTCGGTCTCCTAGCGATGGCGGAACGGCTGAAGATGATCGACGGGCAGGTGACCATTGAGTCCACGCTTGGTGAGGGTTCAGTCGTACTCATCGAGGTAAAGCTCCCGCCGGCCGCCGAGGAGACGGCGGCTGCTCAGGACGACCTTACGTGAAGGCGCCCGCGCAGATCGTCTGCAACTACAGCAGCCTCGCATCGGCGGAAGTCGAGGAACCCACCGCGTCCACCGGGCACGTAGTTATTGAGGGAGCAGCGTGCTCGCGCGAGGGGTAGCATGGCGGCCCTCCGCGCGTAGCGCCACGTCGCCGTCAGGACCAACCCAGGCCAGGAAGACCGGATGATGATAGTTCTTGCGGCGCTGTTGGCGGGGGCAGCCGAGTCCAGAACCATTGAGGTGGGCGAACCAGACGACATCGCCGCAGCCGTGCGCGAGGCGGCAGACGGCGACACCATCGCTATCCGCGACGGCGTATACGACCTGCGCGAGAGTCTCTGGATTGAGGGTAAGAGCGGACTCACACTCCGAGGCGCGAGCGACGAGCCGACGGCAGTCGTCCTGAACGGAGGCGGATGGGACGGCGGAGACCCCAAGGACGTGGTCGTCGTCCGGGGGTCCGACAACATCACTATCTCGCATCTCACCATCAGCAACGCCCGACAGTACGGCGTCAAGATTGAGGGCGTCGACGGGCTCCCGAACCCCTCCGAGATTCACATAGATGACTGCCGGTTTCTCGATATAGGCGTCCGCGCGGTGAAGGGCACGGCCACGCAGGACCGGAAGTCCATGCGTGGTGGCTCCGTGCGCAACTGCTACTTCGAGAACACGCGTATGCCAGATGCGGACTGGATATTCAACGGCGACTACGTGTCGTCCATCGACATGATGTACCTCGAGGACTGGACGTTCGCCGACAACGAGTTCCGCAACATCAAGGGGCGGAACGGCGGCGGGCGGGGCGCCATCTTCGTCTGGAACCAGAGCCGTGGCGTAGTTGTCGAGCGGAACCACTTCGTCGGATGCGACCGCGCGATTGCCTTCGGCAACCCGTCCGAGCCCACCAACTACGTGGACGGGACGCTGCACGATTACGACGGCGCCATACGCAACAACGTGATCGTCGTCGGCGCCGACAAGGGCATCGAGTTGGTGTGGGTCGAGAACGTCGCGGTCGCGCACAACACGATCTACTGCCCGCAGGCGAGGACGCGGGGAATCCACGCCTTTCAGCGGATTCACGGCTTGCGCGTGGTGAACAACGTCGTGCGCGGTCGTGTCGAGACGGAAGGCGACGTGTTCCTGCAAGGCAACGTCTTCGGCGACCTCGCCGGCGCCTTCCTCGACACCAGCGTGAGCGACCTGCGATTGGCAGACGACGCGGCGGCTGGGCTGGAAGCCACGCCGCGGCTGGCGGACGTACTCGACGACTTCGACGGGCGGCCTCGGAGCGACCCGACGAGCGCGGGCGCCTACGGGCGCAGGTAGAGAAGGCAGAGCGGATCGAGCATCCACAGCGGAGGAATCATGCAGGGCCTCGCGAAACTAGCGCGTGGACGCGGTCACGTCGGAATCATGGACGTCGCG
>CAYYPK010000055.1:0-38138 GCA_964473525.1 uncultured bacterium | reverse complement strand
CCCCCATGCTATATCAGCCATGGTCGTTTACACCGATCTATGTACACCCTCGAAGGCGGCCGACGATGACCGCCTCAGCCAGGTCGCCGACATATCGATCGCTCTGCTCATCGTGCTCAACATCCTGGCGTTGATGCTCGAGACCGTCGACTCGATCGGCGCGAAGTACCGGCTCGCGTTCGACCTGTTTGACGCATTCTCCCTCATGGTCTTCACGTCCGAATACATCCTACGCATCTGGTCCTGCACGGCAGACCCAGCCTACTCGCATCCAGTTCGCGGCCGTCTGCGTTACGCCGTTCAGCCGATGATGCTGCTTGATCTCCTCGTGATCGTGCCGTTCTACCTTCCCATGATCGTGCCCTATGACGATCTGAGGTTCGCTCGAGCCCTCCGACTGCTGCGGTTGGTCCGCATCATCCGCATCGGCCGCTATTCCTCATCGCTGAACACGCTCGCGTCCATCTTCGTCCGCAAGAAGGAGGAGCTGATCATCGCCTTCTTCGCGGAGATTGTGCTGTTGGTCGTGGCGTCTAGCGTGCTGTACTTCGTCGAGACGGACGCACAGCCGGAGGTGTTCAAGAACATCCCGACCGCGATGTGGTGGGGTATGTCAACGCTGACGACCGTTGGGTATGGCGACATCGTGCCAATAACCTTCTGGGGCAAGGCGCTCGCCATGGTCATCTCGCTGATTGGCATCGCGATGTTTGCGCTCCCGGTAGGGGTCTTGGGCGCCGGATTTGTCGAGGAGCGCGAGGAAGTTGAGACAAGGAGGCGAACGGGGCAAATGGAGAACCCGTACACGAACGGCTATGTGCTATTCAACTACCCAGGGGACGCCTGTTTCGACGCCTTCGTTGAGGAGATACGGCACATTGAGAGCGACGTGCCGATCTGTATCGTGGACGATACGCTCTACGAACTCCCACCCACTGCCGCCAACTGCGCGCACGTGCATTTCGTCCGCGGATCCACCCTGGACAGGCGCATCTACGATCGGGCGCGGCTGCGCGACAACAACGTAGTGATAGTGTTCCCAACCGAGGCGTCCGTCCCGGAATCCGATGGGACAACGCGCACCGTGGTGGACCTCGTGTCGAGGTACGTAGGGGACGAGACGCGTATTCTGCACGTCTTGGTCAGCACGGAGAACGCCTGGATGTTCGAGGACATGGACTCCACCGCCGTCATGGAGTACCTGCAGATGCTTGCTCTCGTCCAGGAGTGTCAGGATCCGCACAGCTCGTCGATCGTGCAGCACCTGCTGCTTAACACCGCGGGCGGGAACCCGAACACCGTCTCTCCGCGCGCGACGGTGGGCTGGTCGTGGGCGGAGTTTGGCCGGTTCTGCATGGAGGCGGCTGAGCAGTCCAACGTAAGGGTGAACCCGCTCGCCATAGTCAAGGACGATGGTCCCCTGGTGTGCCCGCCACCCTCTGAGCGGATTCAGCAGGGCGACAGGCTGTCCATCATCGCGATGCCCGGCCTCGAGTGGGAGCCATTCGAGCAGGCCATGGCTGACTGCCGCGAGGCTGCTACCGACATCTAGCCCAGTGTATGGAGGACGGCCGCCGCGTGAGGCCGTCGGGCAGCGGCGCCAGGCCCGCGCATCCAGCCGCGGTCTACGCCACATTGGCTCCCCGCGCAGACCTCGCCCGCCTAGTCGCCTGCCAAGAGTGCATACACGCCGTAGCCCGCGAGGCCCAGCACGATCACACCGAATAGGCCGTAGAGAGGCTCCTCAAGCTCGCGCTGTCTCACGGCGGCTTGATGCACTGCCCACTGCTGCCGCTCCAGCCGGTAGGCCTCGCGGGCGATCACGCGGCGCGTAGCCTCGGGCTCGATGGTGTCTTCGCCGTAGGCGCGGAACTGGCCCGCGTAGTAACGCCGCCACGCCGCCAGGTCGTCGCTGTCCTCCAGAGGACGCTCCACCGCGACCCGCGGCTGCTGAACGTGTGCAGCCGGAGCTCGCGCCCCGCACCCGCCAAGGGCGGCCATCGCCGCCAGCAGGGGTATCAGCCAGAGCCCTGCGACTGAACTATGCGAACGTAGCATGGCTCCCTTTCCACAAGCGTCCGACGGTCGCCTCCGCCCCTGACCCGGCTTTCGCAGCCACGGGGTCTTGCGCGCAGCCCTCGCGGCCAACGCTTGCTAGTCTCGCGTGACAAGAGCGTACGCGCCATAGGCGGCAAGGCCGATGGCGACAAACGCGATGCGCGCGTAGATGTTCTCTCTGCGCCGCTGTCGCTCGACGGCGGCGAGTCGCTCCTGCTCCCACGCCCGGCGCTCCAGCAGGTACGCCTCTCTCGAGCTTTCCGGGTAGTAATCCGCTGGCTCCAGGGCGTTCTCGCCGTACACGCTGAACTGACTCGCGTAGTAGGCGCGCCACGTGTCGAGGTCACTCTCGTCCAGGGCAGGACGCGCGACGGTTGCATCGGCGCTGACAGCCTGTGAGACCGCAGGGCGCCCTCCACACGCGCTAAGAGCCAGCGTGGCCGACAGCAGCAGGAGGCAGCCCGCGAGCGCCGGGGATCGTCGATTGCGCATGGCGCTGTTTCTATCTCCGTATCCGCTCGGTCGCAACGCCACCGAGTTGGGCGAACAGGAAGACTGACATCAGCATCCCAACCGGTACCCATAGCACCGCTGGGTACACCACGTAGAACGTGTAGACCGCCCAGGGAGAGAGGATCAGGCCAACCGCGCCTGCAACCCATGTGGCCTTCGCTCGTGCAACCCCAACGGCGACGCCGCCTCCCACGAAGGCTCCGAGAGCGAGTCCGCACATTGTTACGAGCCACGTGCGCGTTGGGGTAGCCGCTACCCGCCGCGCGACTGCTTCCGCAGTTGCCGGATCCATCAGTTCAGGCGGTGTCGGGTCTATCGCGTTGTCCACCGCCGCGACCACGAAGAACACAGCCGAGCCAACCACGGCGCCCAGGACGGCCGCCAGTATGGCGCGCATAGGCTCCCTCCCTCTCGTCAGACGTTGGCGCCAGGAGCGGCCCTCCGAGCTGCGCCGTGACGTCGCAAGTACCCGGTCCACTCAACGCGGGTGATGGGACTACCCAATCAAGTGCCGTGCCAAAAGGGCCTCTTGAGCGGAAACGTCGTGGTGGCGCGGGTGGGCGGGGAGGCGCCACGTCGGACGCGGGGCAGGCGCGGTGGGTCCGTATCACCCGCGGCCGCGCGGGCGAGACGCGGTGACGCGTCGTCGGTCCTTGTGGTAGGGGGATACCGCGGCATGGGTGTAAATCACCGACTCAGTGGGCTGTATCCACCCACAGAGCGCGTCGACGCCCCGCAACGGGCTTCGCCGGGCCGCAGCGGCAAGGCGGGCGCGGGAGGCGGCCGTTCACGGTCGGCCGTCGATGCTGGCGTGCGGCGGAGCGTGAGTGGCTCGCCCGCTCTGGCGGCCGGTGCCGCGTCACGGCCCGGCGACGAATCAGGGAAGCAGGGCCAATGCGGTCGTCGACGGCCGAGCCGGTCAGAATCGCGGCCCCTAGCTTGGCGGTCTCTGGATCCCTCGACACACGTCAAGCAAACGTCCCGCAGGGAGCAGGATGTGTGTTGGACGGAATCCAGGCAGGGGTTAGACTCGGGGCTCGGTCGACTCTATCTGGCGGGCGCCGGCCGATCACGAAGCCAGACATGGCGGCTGCGTACATGATTCAGGCGCCGAGGAGGACACGGTGAAGACACTTGGCTATCTCGCGACGCTCGTGGCGATCGCGCTGTCACTGGCAGGGGCCGCCCAAGAGCCGTTGTCGGACCCAGACGTTCGCCTTGGTGTCGTCAGAGACTACGGCGACTTCGACCTAGATCAGTGGGTGTACGATGAGAAGCGCGTAGCCGTCGGCTGGTCCGAGGAGTTCCCACACGCCAACGAGCTGGTACAGACTCGTGGTATGGGTACTGCGGCATATCCTAGGGGTTTACTGTTCAGAGACGGCTCCATCGAATGCGACATGGCCGGCGGCGCGTACCTTGGGATCTCGTTCCGGGTCCGCGAGGTCGAAGGCGAGCGGCTCTCCGAGGACATCTACTTCCGCATCTCGGGGAATCAGCGTCCTCAGACTGTGCAATACTACCCACACGGAACGCTCAAACAGGAGGAACTGCATCGTCCGCCATACGAACAGCCCATCCGTCTCATAGAGCAGAACGAGTGGTTTCATGTGAGGATTGAGGTGCAGGGGAGGCAAGCTCGCGTCTTCCTGGACGATGGCTCAGAGCCTGTGCAGGTGATTGAGGACCTGATGCACGATCACACCAACGGTTCAGTGGGTGTGCGCTCCTGGGGCGGGCGGTTCGCCAACCTGCAGGTCACGCTTGCGGAACCTGTCGACGATCCGGCGAGATGATGTCGGCCAGTCTGCATGTGCCAACTACGAACCGGAGACGCGGCAGCTGAAGCACGCCGTGGAACGCCAACCCTTCGCACGTCGTTGCACGATAGTGATATGGACCGGCACACACCGCCCAACGCCGGTCGCGGCGCGGGATCGGGCCACATGGCCCTGGCTAGCGGAGCTTCCGATCGAAGGGCCTATGTCATACACGGAGACGACTCCATGACGATGGAACGCAGCCGCGCCCATGCTGCGCGGGCGGGGGTGCCGGCTGCAAGCGAGCAGGCGCGGCGCCGATGATCTGTGCGTAAGAGTACCCGTCGGGTTGCCTGACCGGGGCATGTCGTTCGACGACTTCCGTCCGGCCGCCAGCTCGGCGATGTGGCCGGTTACAGGGCACGACCGGATGCCTGACGGTGATGGCCGCCTTGAAGGCCGGCGGGCACAGCATCGCCAACGAGTTGGATCCTGGGTACTTCCGGCGAGGCGTGGAACCCGTGTCCGCGCAGGAGACGGAGCTGCACACGCTGTAGCGTCAGGCCCCGCCCAGTGGTACCATGTGCCTATACGCTGAGAGCGGCACCCACGGCACGTGTCCGGCGTAAGGGACGGGAGCCCCGCCGCCCAACGACGTACCATTCTGGCGAGACAAGCGCCCGCTGCACATCGGAGGGAGACGCCGTATGCCGGCCTCGGCCACGCGAGTAGATCTCGGTTGGATGGTTGACGAGCTCCCGGACGACGACCTGAGGGCCGACCGACGCGCCGTCCGTCACAAGCGCCTGCTGGACTCCGGGCTAGCGTGCGGCATTCCGTGCCCAGCGACCCTCGACGAGATCAGCCGCTTCACCGAGTGGAAGCCCATCCGCATGGACGGCGAGCCGGCCCCGCAGACGTTGATTCGGGAGCGCCGATAGGTGGCCGGCTACCACACCGCCACAAGCGCCCAGGTGAAGCGACACATCCTCGGCGACACGGACATCAGGCTAGCTCTTCGATCGGCCCTTCTCGCGAAGCACACCGACCAGAGTGACACGGTCATACTTGAGGAACTGGGGGTCTGTCGTGGCCGCGTTCGGGTCGATCTGGCGGTCGTGAACAGCGCGCTCCACGGCTACGAGGTGAAGTCGGATCGAGACAACCTTCGGCGTCTGACCACGCAGATCGACTTCTACGGAAGGGTCCTCGATCGAGCGACACTCGTCGTCGGCGAGCGTCATCTGAGCGAGTCGCTCGAGGCGCTCCCGGCCTGGTGGGGAGTCCTTCGCGTCGAGCAGACGCGTCGCGCCCAGCGGCTCAAGACCGTCCGCCGCGCGCGCAAGAATCCGCACAGGGATCCCCGCTCGCTTGTCGAGCTCCTCTGGCTCGACGATGCATTAGCTCTCTTGGAGGAGCGCCATGTTGCGAGGGGCGTACGGGGCAAGCCGCGGCGGTTCGTGTGGGATCGGGTGTGCGAGTACTTCACCGTCGACGAGATCGCGGCAGTGGTCCGAGTCCAGCTCAAGTCCAGGGCAGCGACGCAAGTCCTTGCATGACCATCGAGATGTGGTGAATCGTCCCAAGGCGGCGCCAGACCTCGGCTGACCCTAATCTGGGTGCGCGGTCCGCAGCGCTCTTCATCGACTCGCACCCGTCGCAGTGCCCAGCGCCCGAGAAGTCTGTGCCGAGGTGGCCGTAGACTAGCCTCGCTGCCAAGGCGGGGAACTGGATGGTGGGCCGTGTCGTGCGTGTGCTGTGTCCCTTGATGAGCAACCATGCATCGGAGAGCGTATACCGGATCGACGCTGACACTTGCATGGTGCGGAAGTCGAAGCCCTCAACGCCGGTCGGGTGCTGGATCGCACAGTCGCTGAAGGCGGGTAGCCGCATGAGTGCATTCCGGCGCGCGTGTAGGTGATCCCGCCAGGCGATCCACTCTGATCGCTCTACTTCGCTGTGGGAATCGCGCGCGACGACGCTGCCGCCCATACTCATCGGGAATGCGCACCCCGACAGGGTTAGGGTGCGCCATCGCCGCTGATCCGGGACCTCGGCCAAGAACGCGCTGGAGAGCGCAGCGACCCCTTCGACAATCATATCGTCGACGGCGCCAATGTCGATGATCAGGTCCGTTTCCTCTGGAACGAGCTCGTGCGTTGCCACGAAGGCGCGCAGCCTCCCGGCCAAGTTGCCGGTCTCATACTCCGCCCTCGTCAGACGTAGCGCGATCCCGCGGTCCTGATGTGCAAGGGCGGCAGCCACGTCGGCGTCGCGGGACATCCCAGTGACCGGCGTGAAAGCGATGCCCGCCGAGGCGGCGCGTTGGAATACCTTTGCGGCGGCGGTCGGATCGGCCGCCGCGAGCTCGCGCGCATCGAGGAAGCACCTGGCGTACGGCGCAACGCTGTCCGCGAGGCCCTTGAACGCGGTATTGAGGTGGGCATCGACCGTCGGAGTGTTGTCCGCGTTCCGTTCGACGATCTCCAGCAGAGGTGTGATGCGCGAGCGGAGAGACGACTGGACCGCCAGGAGGGCCGCCTTCTCGCCACGCTTTACCTTTAACACCGGCACGTAGTGGTGGCCATCGAAGGTCATGCTGCTCCTCCACCACGCGGATTCCAGAGGACGAGCGGGGCTAGCTCGGCAGCGAGGCTGTCGTAGTACGACAGCAAAGCCTCGGCGGGATTCGCGTTGGTGCTCGAGAAACAGACCTGCACCATCTTGTCGACTCCGACGATTGGGGTAACCCGCTTCCGGACGGCATCCGCGCCCAGGCTGTCGCACAGGGCGAGGAGAACGGCCTCGTGCACGACGATGCGTTCAGCGAGGACCTCTGGAACCCCTGCGACGCTACGCAGGGCGCGCAGCGCACGCTTGTCGCCGGACATGACGAGCAGACCGACTTCGGCGGCCGCTGCGAAGAGTTGGGCCTCGCCGATGTCGATCCCCGCCACGGGAATCAGCTTGTCGAGCCAGAGAGCACTTGGATCGGGCACGACGGGCACGGCCTCCGCGACGGGTACCATGGCATCACACACGTCGGCTCCGAACTGCCTCCGAAGCCCACCTTTACGCAGCATGTAAGGTAGAGCCGCCAACCTGCCACAATCATCCATCGCCGCTGCGAGTAGGCCGACCGCCTCATTGAGTAGCCCGGCCATCTGCAGCTTACAGAAGATGTCGGTGTCAACGAGCAGCTTCATCGCGCTCCGGGTCGCCGTGGACACAGCGAAGCAGGGCGCGGTCGCTCTCGGTCGCGGCATCGAGCTCGACGTAGCGGTCGAAGATCTCCCGCAGCTGTTTGCGGGCGCCGGTCCCACGATAGAGGGCCTTCACCGCCATGGTCGCCGTCGCGTAGTCCCCCGCGCTACGAGCCCAGGCGAAGATCGCGGCACTCGCATCGGCGCCGGTTGTTCGCTCGATCTCGAGGGCCGATTGCGCGAGCTCCTTGTAGCCGTCCCCATCAATGCAAGGCATGGAGTCGCTACCGACGACGACCCGGGTTGCGTACTCGTCAGCGAGGATCTCCATGTCCGCGTCGTCGGCGAACTCCTCCTCGTCGTCGACAACAGGCTGCCCCGGGGCACAGTCACCCGCTGCAACGTGGCCGGCCTCGTGCGCGGCGAGGAACGCCACGCGCCCGGGCTCGTCATGTTTGTGGGCGACCAGGATCACCGGTCTGTCCCCGACGACGCAGGCGATGCCCTGGAAGCTCGGGGTTGGGAGCACATCAAGGGGCACGACTGGCACCCCCCTCATCCACAGATTGCCGACAATCTCCGTCAGGCCCAGCGCGCGCCCATCCCGACTGATCTCGTTCCGCCAGTCGAGACCATCGCGAGGAGGACGCGCAACGTCGGGCACGGGGCCGCGCAGACAGCGAACGACAGCGGCTGCGATCCTGGTTGCGGAGTGGATCGCTGGCCCAAGCCGGTCGCGATCTACATCCCGCACGCGCCTTAGTTGGGCCCGGGGGTATTCCGGCGCTGCTAGCGCTGTGCCGGGATCGGCGACCGACGCGAGGGGCAGCGCCAGGAAGCGCGCGACTCGGATCCCGACATCTTGAAGTAGGCGAGGGTCGTCAGCGCAACCGTCGTCCCACCAGTCGGGCAGGATCGCCCGGCACACGAAGTCCTTGCTGAATCCTGCGCTGGACAGCCGGCGCATCAAGGTCTTGTACGTGTGCTTCGCCAGCGGACTGCTCCGTTCATCGTATGGTCACGGTTCCATCAGCGTCCAGGTGCAGGACGCAAGTCTCGGCATCGTAACGTGTCATTATACCACGCGGACGTTGCGGGCTCCATGAACGGCCACGAATTCGACCCGCGTACTCTCTTCACGAGTGACTTCCTGACACGATGGTCGGCAACGGCCGAACCTGCGGCGCGGGGATCGACCGCGCGACCGGCGCCGTCAGTGAGGCTGCTATGCCGCGCCGAACCTGAACGCTCGCGGATCGTAGCCATGAGCCTGGCGGCCGGTCACGGCCGCGCCCACTACGCCCGTGCGGCCGTCTCGGCGTTGGCCAGGTCGTCCCGTCCCACCTGCCGCTGCTAGCCCGCGCCTCGATGGGCCGATGCGGCGCCGCGTCGATGCGCACGCGCACGTCCGTTCCCTTACATGAGAGCCATGTCCACGATATTCTCGTCCTACCACTAGTTGACGGTCAGGCAGCGTCGGGTCTCGCCATGTTCCGATAGTAAGTAATCTGTCATTGCAGGGATCTGCGCATAATCAAGTGATAGTGCCAGTTTGTCGGGATGCAATCTCGCCGCCGACCCGATGGCCCTCGACGTCACACCGAACTTGCGCTGAATCTCCGCGAATCGATGGCGAGGATTGGCCTTCCGGGCCTCTCCCCTGCGTCGGACGCCGCTCCCTCTGGGCCGCGGAGGCGCGTCCGGCCGGCGCGAGGTACGGACGGCGAGGACATCCGGCTGACTTCTGGCAGCAGGGCCGAGGTCGTGCCGTGACTGGCGCTACGGGGTCGTAGCGATCACGTCTGCTTCAGCTCGCCTTCCTGCAGGTCGCCCTCGTGCTGCCACCTCGGCGCGGTGACTTCGCCTGTTTCGAGTCGCTGGTGCGCGTCCCACAGTAGCTCTGGGATGTCGAGCTTCTCGGGGCAGCGGGGCAGGCAGTCGCCGCATTTGGTGCACTGGTCGCCCTTGACGCCTGGAACCCACGCGCCGCCGCCTCCGCCGACGCGGCTGTAGCGTCCCTGCGCGTAGTCCATCATGTCGAACCCGACGGCCATGTTCCGCCAGTTAAGCAGACCGGGAATGTTGATGTTCTCCGGGCAGGGGAGGCACTCGTTGCAGATGGTGCAGTACGTGTCGTCCAGCGTCCCGCGGTACGCAGCCTCGACGTTACCGAGCACTTCGTTGAACGTGGCGCGTTCGGGGCCGTCGGGGTCGTAGTCGGCGGCGACGAGATTCGCCTCTACCTCCTCCGGGCTGGCGGGGCCAAACGACAGCGTGTGCACGCGCGGGTCGTTGAGCAGCCACATGTGCGTGAACCCAGCTGGCGTAAGAGGCGCGCAAGCGTCGGTCAGCTCAGGCGTCGGTCGGTGCAGACGCCCGCCCTGCCCATTGGGGCTGATGATGAAGACGCCCATGTCCAGCTCGTGCGCGCGGGCGACGACATCGCGCAAGCCCTGGTTGAAGTAGTAGTAGTGCATGTTCACGGAGTCGAACTCCTCCGTGTTCACCACTTCCATCACGCCCTTGGGATACCCGTGGCTGGAGAACCCGAAGTGCTTGATGCGCCCCTCGGCTTGCAGCTTGCGCACATAGTCCAGGCAGCCACCCGGACGCATCGCGGGCTCCACCCGCTCCCAACTGCCCGGGCCGTGGAAGTCGAGGTTGTCGATGCAGTCGATGCCGAGAAGCTCCTGGCTAATCTCGAAGTTCTTCTTGAACTTCTCGACGTCCGAGTCCGGCCCGATCTTCGTCGTGATGTACAGCTCGTCACGCGGAACGGTCTTCAGCAGAACCTTCAGCGCCTGACCAACGCGCTCCTCGGAGTTCGTGTAGCCGCGAGCGGTTTCGAGGTGGTTGACGCCCATCTCAACGGCGCGCACCACCGTCTCAATGCCGTTCTCCTTCGGCTTGTCGCCGGCGAACTGCATACAACCGAGGGTCATCTGCGAAAGCATCATCTCGGTCTTACCGAAGCGGCGATAGATCATGTCCGGGTCTGCTCCGTGGCTATTGGGACGCTCAGCAATGGCAATGACGCGGGCGCAAGCGTCGCCCGGCGTCACGATTAACGGCTAGTGTATCACGACTCCCGCGGCCGCGCCGCATCAGCGGATTGGGCGTGCCCCGGCGACGTGTGCGGGGTACGGGACGCCGTCGCCCATCGTCGCGTGCCAGATGATGCGGTTCATCGTGTCCTCGTCCGCCTTGTCGATGTCGTCCAACGGCAGTTCGTTGGACAGCTCCGCGTAGCGCCTCGCCTGGCCGGACAGCGACGCCGCGGGCGGATTCATCTCGTCCAGCGGAATCTCGTTCGGCACGGCAGCGTACGGCGTGTAGTCAGACGTACCCGTGAAGCACGCGTCCATCGGGATCGCCGCCATGTCGAACTGGTTCATCGGCGGCAGCCCGAGGATCAGTTCCATCGTACGCAGCATGCTCGTCTGGTTGTAGTGCGTGCTCTCGACGTGGCCGCGCTTGGTGTACGGGCTGATGCACAGAGCCACGGTGCGACGGCCGTCGACGTGGTCGAAGCCCGCTTGCGGGTCGTCCTGCACGACGAAGATCGCCGTCTCGGGCCAGAATCGGCTCTTCGTCACCGCCTCCACGATCCGCCCCAAGGCAAGGTCGTTGTCCGCGACCGTGGCGCGCGGCGTTGGATAGCCCTCCTTCGTGCCTACGGTGTGGTCGTTGGGCAGCAACATGATGGTGAAGTTCGGCAGGTCGCCGCTCTCGTCGAACGCCTCCAGCTCGCGGATGAACTCGCGCGCGCGGTACACGTCCTGCACCTTGCCGGGGAACCCGACGTACGTCGGGCACAGGTACGGCTCCAGAGTGTGCAGTTCCGTCGTCGCGCGGATACTCACCGCGTTCGTGTCGTTGAGGTAGTCGTCGTAGATGTCCTGCCACGTCGCGGTGCCGGGCTCGATCCTCGCCTGCACGAACTCGCCGTAGTCGCGGAACGTGAGGCCAGCGCGCAACACCGCGTCCCATATGAATCCCGACGACGCGTAAGCCAGCGCGTCGTCACCGTCGTACGGGTAGCTGCGCACCCAACCGCCGTAGCTCTTCTCGAGGTAGTCCGTGACGTACCCCTCGTCCGTCCACTGGTGGCCGTCGGCGCTCAGCGTGCCGTTGCAGTAGAAGTTGTCCAGCAGGACGAACTGCTCCGCGAGCGCGTGGTGGTTCGGGGTCACCTCGCGAGGGAACGTACAGAGACTCGCGTCGCCGTTGCCCTGCGCCATGTCGCCGAAGACCTGGTCGTACGTGCGGTTCTCCTTGATGATGTAGATGACGTGCTTGAAGAAGGACTTCTCGCCTGGTGAAGTCGGGACCGGCACGACGCGCTCGGGAACCGCAGCCGCGTCCATCGCGCGCAGCATCGACGGCAGGCGCATGTTCGTCGCGGCGGTCAGCGTGTGCTCAGCCAATTCCTCGGGCGACGGCACGGGGATGAACGACACCGTGCCCATGTAGTCGTGGGAGTTATACCCGTGTTCGCGTCGCGTCGCGCGACTGCCGATGCCCTTGGTGTTCGCCACGAACAGCGTCGTCCCGTCCGCCGAAACCTCGACGGCGCCCGGGTACCACCCGGTGGGGATCAGCCCGCGTACCGCCTCCGTGTCGAGGTCGACGACCGCTACGGCGTTGTTGCCGCCGTTCGCGACGTACAGCGTGCCGCCGTCGGGCGAGACGGCCAGAGCGTTCGGCGCGCTCCCGAACGGCAGACCAGGGAATGGCTTCGCATCAAGCGTACTGACTACCGTGTTGGAGGAGGTGTCCACGACCGAAATGGTGTCGCTGTTGGCGTTAGCGACGTACAGCGTCGTGCCGTCGGGCGACGCTGCCATGCCGCTGGGGTGCAGACCCACGGCGATCTCGGCGACCACGTTACGGGCGGCGACGTCAATCACGGACACCGTGCCAGAGGAGGCGACCCCGGTCTCTGGATCAACGACCGCGCGGCTGCCGGACGTTGGTCCCGTTGTGTCGCCGTCGACGGGACGCCGCCCGCCCCAGTTCGTGACGTACAGCCTGCCGCTGAGCAGGAGGGCGGTGTAGGGCGCGATGCCGACTGCGATCTCAGCTTCCACGCCCCCCGACGCCAGGTCGACGACCGCTACGCTGTTCCTCCTGCTAAGGGCTACATATGCGGCGTTGGCTTCGTAGTCCAGGACGAAGCCGGCAGGCGCGGATGAGTTGTCGTCCGCGGCAGGTGGCATGGTGGCCTCGGCAATCCACCCGAACGCCCCGTCGTCCTGCCGCGCGGCCGCGCGGAGCGTGCCGTCGGTCCCGGTCGTCCACACGGTGGAGCCGCTGGGCGACGATGCGACCCCGGTCCAAGACGCGCCGCCCTTCGGCAGCTGTAGCTTCTGGGTGATCTCGCGGGAGGCGGCGTCGATGAACACGAGCTCGCGTTGGTTCTTCACGGCGAGCAGAAGCCCGTCGGGGCTAAGCGCAAGATCGACCGGCCGCCCCTGGAACGCCACGCTTTCACCCGCTGGATCTATCCGCTGCGTGGTGGCGACGACGTACGTGCCGTCGTCTTGCGGCCCCACCACGGCTCTGTGGAAGGCGACGTCGGGCTCGAGCTGCAGCACGTCCAGCATGGGTTCTGACGACATCGGAGTTGGCTTGCCGCCGCACGCGAGCACGAACAGGCATAGCAGAACACATGGTGTCGATCTCATCAGCTTCTCCTACCGGCGCGGCTATGGCGCGTCGTCGACGGCGTCCAGCAGCTCAGCCACCATCGTGCCGAAGAACTCACCCAGGTCTTCCAGGATGTCCGGTGGCACAGTTACGGCCAGGGATCCGTACGAAACCACGTGGTGGGCGAGGCACGCCAGGCGCCCCAGATCCCACGCCTCCCGCAGCCTGGACTCCGGCGCGAAATCGGCCCACGCGTCGAGGATAGCATCTCGGGCGCGACCCTTCACGGTCGCGTCCCCTAGCCGGTACGGGAGCAACCCGTCCATGAACGGATGGGACACGCAGGCGTCAGTCCAGTCGAAGAAGACGTAGCGCCCCTCGCCGCCCGCGATGTTGCCCATGTGCAGGTCACCGTGCACCAGGCAGTCTGGGATGCCGATCTCCGCGAGGCGCGCACATACGCTGGCCACCTGAGTCGTGGCGCGCAGCAGCGAGTCGGAAGCGCCGGAGGGCAAATGCTCGAGCGTCGCGGGGTCTCGCGCAAGGTCGTCGATGCGCTGTGCGAGGCCATCCAAGCGCCGGTCGTAGCAGCCTGCGGCCAAGAGCGCGTGTGTCTGTGTCGACGTCGTGCGTTGCGCTCGCGCCCACGCGCCGAGGGCCGCGACCATCTCCTCCGGTGGCGCGTCTCCGCCAAGAGCCTGGCCGAAGTCGGCCGTGAGCATCCAGCCGCGCGCGTCGTCAGAGGCGATGACAGCCGGCGTCGCTCCTGGAAGGATGTCACCGAGGCACCGCGTGAGCCGCGCCTCGTTCACGAACAGCGGCAGATCCGCAGTCGCCTTGAAGTACACTGTCCCGCGGTCGGTGGGCGCCCGCAGAACGCACGAAAGCGCCCACGCGCGGTCCTGGGCGATCGTGCCCGCCATGGTCCGGCCGTCTTCCGCTACCCGGTCGCGTATCCACCGATCCGCGCTGGCCCGCCACTCTGGCGCGTACCACGGTGGACGCGGCGTCGCCGTCGCGCGTGGCTCCTGTTCCCCCAAAGCACGGCCCTCCCTGGCGCCGACATGTCAGCGCCCCGTCTTTGGTGCGGAGCGCATGCGTTGCGGGAGCACTCCTGGTCTGGAGGCACGTTGGTGGCTCTGCCAGCGATGCGGTCGCCGGGGTCGGAGTCCGAGGCGCCGAGAGACCCTATGGGGCGTTAGTCGGCGACAATGCGCGCGCGGATGCCCCGGATGTACTCGCATACTCGTGCGATGCTCTCGACATCCTTCAGGTGGTATTGCGCCATCAGCGGCCCCTGGAAGTCGATCGCGCGAAGCCCCTGGATGAAGCCGTCCATGTCGAAGTTGTCCGGCCTGGGCTCTCCGCGCTCGCTCCCCGACACGTGCACGTCGCCGAGCCGGTCGCCCATCGCGACGGCGGCTGTTTCGGGGTCCGCGCCGTCGTTGTGGATGTGGTACGTGTCGCCCGTGAGCAGCAGGGGCAGCCCAACGCGGTCGATGTACGCCAACCCATCGCGATAGTTGTCGATGGGTACGCCCTTCTCGAACTCGATTGCCACCCGCATGCCCTGCTCTTCGAGGGCGGGCGCCATCGCAATCAGGTGCTTCGTCAGCGTGTCGAGACCTTCCGACTGCGCCACGCTCCGAGGAGGCGGCGGCCATATCCCGAGGATGGTGGCTCCCACGCGCCGCGCCACATTGAGCGCGACCTCGAAGTGCGGCATCACCTCGTCGGCGCGGTCAGGGTTCGTCAGGAGCTCGTACCTGCCGTAGCCGACGCACGGCGCGACAAGGCCGGCGTCTCCGAGGCGGGCCACCAGGTCGTCAACGTCCTCCGTCCCCATCTCCCCGAGAAACGCGTCGTTCACCGGCACGTTGATGCCGTCGTACCCGGCGTCCGCGACGATCGACACGATCTCCGCGCGCGTGAACCGGCCTAGAGTGCCCACGTACGGGTCGTAGCATACAGGCAGCATGATGTCTCCGACGGGAGTGGCGCGCGGCAGTGGTGGAGCGACGCGCCGCGCGGGCGCGATGATAGGGCGAGCGTACGGGTCGGGCAAGGCGCCGCGTAACGGATCCACGGCGTGCCGCAGCCATGCTACGCGTCCGCGCGTACCGCTTCGAGACCGAGCATCGCCACCTTACGCCCTTCGCCCCATCGGTAGCCGCCGAGGCCCCCAGTCTTCCGCAGGACGCGGTGACACGGGATCAGGCAGGCGACCGGATTGGCGCCAACGGCGCTGCCGACCGCGCGCGCGGCAGTCGCGTGGCCGACCGTCTCCGCGATGTCGCCGTACGACGCAGCCGCGCCGGTGGGTATCGCCAGCAGCGCCTGCCACACCTTGATCTGGAAGTTCGTGCCCCGTAGGAACACAGCCGCCGCCGGCTCTTCTGGCCGACGCCCTCGGCCGATGCGCGCGGCGACATCGCGCGTGGCTGCGGTGTCTTCGCGGAAGGTGGCGCGCGGCCAGCGGCGGCGCGCGTCTGACAGAGCGGCGTCGCGCGCGGAGTCATCGACGAAGCCCAGGTGACAGATGCCACGATCGGTCACGCCGACGAGGCAGAGCCCGAACAGCGTCTCGTGGAACCCGTAGCGGATCTCGACGCCCTCGCCGAGGCGCTTGTATTCACCCGGACTGACCGCGTCGACGGTCACCAGGTGATCGTGCAGTCTGCCAGGCCCCGACAGCCCAGAGGCATGCGCCACGTCCAACACCGCGCGAGAATTCGCGAGCAGCTTCTTGGCGTGGTCGACGGTGACGTGCTGAAGGAACTGCTTGGGAGTGACGCCCGCCCACCGCCGGAACACGCGCGAGAAGTGGTACGGACTCAGATGCGCGCTCCGGGCGACCTCGTCGACGCTGGGCTGTTCCTCGAAGCGCGCCGCGATGTACTCGATGGCGCCGCGTATCCGCTCGTAGTCCGCTTCTGCCATACGCCGGGTCTCCGTCAGTCTTCGGGGGCAGCGCGTGTCACGCATACACTGTATTGCGTGACGGAGCGCGAGCCCACCCGAATCCTGCGGAGTTTACGTCGCGTCCATGTGGATCTAGCGGCGCGCCTTGAGGGACGCCCAGGTGACCGCCGCTTTCCCAACAGGGTCGACGCTCAGCGGCCCACGGATCAGGAACTCTTGCGACGTGTACACTTCTTCGAACGTCTCGAACGTCGCCACGTACGTTCCGGCTATCACGTGAGGGCCGGCGCCAGGCATCCGTGTCGGCGCAGGCTCGAGGTCCGCGTTGGGGTTTGGCTCGCCGACGGCTATGTCGGGGTCATCGCCTCCGTCTTCGGCGCCGTCCTCGTCTTCGCCATCGCCTCGCATCGTCTGGAACCACACCCACTGCGCTTCCTCGCCAGCGGGCAGCATGACGGCCGCCTCGTCCATTACGTCGGGCAGGCCGTACACGGCCTCCAGCTTGCCCGACGCCAACTTTCGATACACCGCCGGATGACGCGCGAACGAACCCCAGCCGAGCACGTTCGGGGAGTCGTTCTCGAGAGTGAAGACGACCGGTTCATCGCCGTCGTAGCGACGCTCATCAGTGGTCAGCTCGGGCGCGGACAGCGCCGTCAGCCCGACGGCTAGTAGCGACGCGGCGCAAACGAAGCGAACCAGGCTCATGTAGCCACCCTTCCTCAGACCCGATCCGTGCTGCGGGAGCAGCTAAGAAACGCCTCGCGGGCAAGCGCGTTGACAGCGGCGATGTTGTCGACGGTGATGTCGGGCGCCAACATGTGCCGGCGCCCGCGAAGCCACCCACGCGACAGTTGGGATCTACCGCATGACTACGGCACACGTCATCTCGACGCGCGGGTCCGACCGCGCGACCGGCTACAGTATGAGCGCCAAGCTCGCGCGACGTGGCGACATCCTCTACGTCGGGTGGTTAGATGCGTCGCCCACACCAGGTGGACTGGCGCGCATCATGCTGGGCGCGCGTGACGTTACCACGGGCGAGGCCGTTGGGCAGCTGCAGCTAGGCGAAGGCATTGACAACCACTGCGGGCCAGCGATTGCCTTCGACCCAGACGGGTGTCTGCACTGCATCGTCGGCGCGCACTCCGGCGACTTCCAGTACCGATACGCCGACGACCCGGCGTCGCCCGCGTCGTGGAGCGAGCCCCAGGCGCTCGGCCCTCGCGACACGTACCCCTCGATAGTGTGCGACCCGGAAGGCACGCTGCATCTCGCGCATCGCGAGGCCGGCGACAGGTGGCAACTCTGGTACAGGCGCAAGCGGAAGGCCGCCAACTGGGAGGAACCGACAAGTCTGGCTGTCAGCCCCGTGCCCGGCTACAACCACCACATGCACTCGATCACGGTCGCGCCGGATGGGACGCTGCACCTCACGTTCCAGTTCTACTACTCCGACACTGGGAGCGCCGCCGACGGCTTCGCGCGCGCGTTCGTGTACCTCCGCTCCGTGGACGCAGGAGACACCTGGCTCGACGAATCCGGGAGCCCCGCGCCAACGCCCCTCACCATCGACACAATGCAGCCCTTCTACGCTCGGCCCAGCGACACGGGGCCCGAGGACGCCCGCAAGGACGGCGCGCCCCGTCCGCTGCACGACCTGCGCGCGGGGAACCACGTCGTCGACCGCGACGGCTGCCCCTGGCTCTTCGCCACGCTGCCCGGCGCGAGCGCCGGATCGCTGTGGACTCGACGCGACGGCGCCTGGCGCGCGATCGACCTGGAGCCGCTGCTGGCGCCTCTGAATCTGGCGTGCGGCCGCTCGACGTCACTTGCGGCGGACGCGCTGGGGCGACTGCATCTGCTGTTCGCCACGGATCCTGACGGCGCTGAGACTCAGTGGTACGACCCGCGTCACGAGCTGTTCCGCCTCGCGCTAACGCCGACCGGCGAGAAGCTGTCGCTGAACCTGCTCTCCAACGTCCAGGAACGGTCCGCGTGGCTCCCCGCGCTCGAGCCGTGGAGCTGGGCGACGTCGAGCGGCGGCGCCGACTACGCGCCGTGGTACATGTACACGCGGGGCGACAACGCGGGCGGCATAGGCGGTGACAACGCGAACACCGTCCAGACCACGGTTCTGTTGGACTCCCTGTCCATCTCCTAGACGCCGCGACCGGCCGCACCTGGTTCTGCCCGGGCCCGATTCCTGCATATAGTCCAAGTATTACCCTTGTTAGTGTAGGGGTTAGCCCCTATACTGTGTCCGGTAAGACGGCCGCCGGATGCGGGGGTTGCGGGGTGCGCCTCTGCGCCTTCCTCCCTACCTGCGTTGGCTTGATACCCTAGACAAGACGAAAGCAGGATGCGGGATCATCGAGCGTCATGGGGTAAAACCCTACGATCAGTAGGGCCTGGGGTTCCGCGTGTCCCGTATGGCATGCACGTACATCTGCGTGATGGCGCTGTGCGCCGCGCCAGTCGTCGCCCGCGGCTTCGAGCAGGCCACGACCGTCGTGCGTGTCGGCATGTACGTGCCTCCCATCGTCAAGTGGGCGGGTTCGCACGAACCTGATGACCGCGCAGGCGCCACGCTCACGATTCGCGCGGACAGCAGCGGCGCCGTGCGCGAAGCGAGTCACGTCTTCCGGCTACTGATGAACGTTGACGTCATCGTGCGCGCGGACGTCACGCCCTATCGCAACCGTACTGACGCGCGCGGCGAGTTGGACACGTACTGGCGGATCGTGGACGACGCGGGCGGGGATGCTTCGCGAACCGGGGTAACGGGAGCCGATGGGGTCCAAGCGGGAGGATACGCTTCGCTCGTTCCGACGTCAGAGTTCCTCACGGAGGGTCTGCGCGTGACGCACGCTCCCACGGACGGGGCCGTGAAGCTCACCGTCACGGCGCGCGCTACGCCGCCGCGCGGCACGTCGGACGCCGAGGATGCTGAGCAGACGTACGACGCGCACGTCACGCTGACCGCGCTCCCGCAGACCTGGCTCGCGCCGCCGTTCCCTAGCCGACGCCGCGCCGTGACGCGTCGAGAACGACCGTGAAGCCAACCGTTCCTCTCACAGCCATCCAGTCAGTTGCGCCAGGAGACGCGCGTACTCCACGTAGTTCGGCCACGAGATGTCGGGTGGCACCCCGTGGTCGCAACCCGGCACGATCCCGCCCTGCTCGAGCAGCGGGAGCACGACGCGCTTCACCTCGGCTTGCATGGTGTCGCCGCCCGTTGCGATCGCGCGCTTGTCGATCCCGCCGGTGTACGCCATGCGCGTCCCGAACGCCTCGCGGAACTCGACGATGTCGTTCCCGGCGGCCACCTCGATGGGTCCGCACGCGTTGATGCCTGCGTCGATCCATATCGGGATGAGTTCGTCGATCTTGCCGTCGGAGTCCATAAACAGCACTTCACTGCCCGCCGCTCGCGCCTCGGACACCCAACGAACGTACGATGGCAGGAGGAATTCGCGCGTCATGTCCGGCGAGATCATGCTGAAGCTCTTGTACGCCATATCCTCCGAGAAGCCGACCTGGTCTGGCTGTACCCGCGCGAGGATGGGCGCCATGGTCGCCGACGCGAACTCCGTCCAGTGCGCGATCATCTCCCGCACGAAGTCCGGGTCGTCGAGGAGCATGACGCACAGCCCCTCCATTCCCAACCACTCGCGCAACTGCCAGAACGGCCCGTTGAAGTGGATACGCAGGAAGCCGTCGCGGTCGCGCAGCGCCTCGCAACGGGCGTCGAAGTCGTCGGGATACCTTCCCGCGGACGTCGCGTCGAAGCGCCACGCCATGTCGTCCCAGTCCGCGCGGGTCTGGACCGGGAACCTGTGCCATTTCCGCGTCACGAAGTCCTTCGCCGACCGGATGTACGTATAGTCGTACTCGTCGGATATCTCCGTGATGGCGCCCATCCAGTCCCGCACGACGTAGTGGCCGTCGCGGTGCTCCAGCACCTCCTCCTCGAACGTGGGGATCATCGTGAACGGCACACCCAGCCCAGGCATAGGTCGCTGTGGCTCGGGCTCTATGCCGAGCGTATCGAGCAGGTGGGCGTGTGGACTGACGCCCTCGGGTAGTCCCTGCGTGCGCCACTTGGCGACGGTGGACTCGCGCCCGCCACCGGGAGCGAACGTGACCTTGTCCGGTCGGCCAAAGAGAAGCGACTGCAGTTGGCGTTCGCGCGACGTCATGGGAATCCTCCGGCGCCAGTAGACGGGCTCGAAGGATGGATAGCCGATGAGATGGGGCCGCGACGGGCGACGCGTCCACGTCAGTGGTCGCGTGGCGCCAGCCGGTCCAGCAAGCCGCGGTCCACTGATACGTCAAGACGCTCCAGGTCCGCGCGTACGTAACGCACGGCCGCCGCTTCGAACGCCTCGGGGTACTCGACCGCGTGACGCGCCGCCACGGCCCGGCCGTGCTGCTGCATCAGGGCGGCGAGTCTGAGCTGCGTGTTGGCGATGTCAACACGCGCCGATCCCGCGTCCAGTAGCGCCTCCTCCAGTTCCTCGCGCCACGTGTCGGGGATGAATTCGTTGAGGCGCTTGACGCCAGCATTGCGCGAGCCACTTCCCCCGTATACGAGCGCTTCCGCCAGGGCGTCGGCGGCCAGCGCGCTTCCAACGACGCCCTTCACGCGTTCGTCCCGCCCGATGACGACCGGTAGCATGGCGAAGATGCGCCAGAACTCGTTGAGGTGTCGTGCAAGCCCACCAGCGTCCGCGCGCGCTGGCGCCGCCGCGCGCGCCGACACACGTCCGGCGGGGTCGAGTAGGATCTTCACCGCTGACCCGGCCGCTTCGTGTGTCTCCCCGGCGTGCATCCACAGGTCGACGCGCATGCCCTCGTCCGTGACGCCGTGCAGCATCCGCCCGTCGAACATCGACGTGCAATGCACCATCGGCCGCACACTATCCAACCAGATCTGCGCCTCCGAACGGAACGCGTCGTCATCGTCGTGGCCGGTCAGAAGATGCGCGTCGACGTCCGAGTACCGGTCGGCGCGGCCGGTGGCGAAGCTGCCCTGTAGCCAGAGCGCCAGCACGCGGCTGTCCGCGCGCGCCCGCTCGACCAGGTCGCGCATGTAGATGTCCTGCATGACCTAGCCTGGCAGGCGTAGGAGACTTTGGGAACGCAGCGTGAACGACTCAAACCGGGTGGATGTGCCGTGCTCGAACGCGCCGCGGTGAATCGTCCGGTCAATCTCGCCGATGGCGTGCAGACCCACTCGTAGTTCACCCGTCGGGGCGAAAGCCGTCTCCCCGACGCGCTTCCAGGCGCGCCCGTCGGCGCTGCACAGCGCGCGCGCGATGCCCTCGCGCCATTCGAGTCTAAGGTGTAGCCGATCCGCCTCCAGCCGACCGCGGCCGGCGAGCGTGTCCACTCCCTCAACACGGCCCGTGAGGCTGACCTCGTGCGCGCCGCGGGCGCCCCGCTCGACACGCAGGTGGTTGTCGACGTCTGCCCACAGCACGATGCCGCCGATTACCGGACGGTCGCCAGCGCCGCGCATGCAGACCGCGTCCGCGGCGAATTCGCCCACCACAGGCCTCAGCAGGCGGGGCGCGGACATGTTCAGCTCGACCAGGTCGCGTCCGTTAGGCGCCTGGATCTCTAGCGCGTTTTCCACGCGGTATGCCGCGTCGCCGCGCTCGTTCACCCATTCCCACTCCACACCCAGCCCCGAACCTGGTCGCATGGCGATGAAATCCAGGCGCTGCGAGATGTCCTCGAACGCCGCTGGTTGGTCGTCCTCGAGACGCCACTGCGTCTCGTCTAGCCCGTCGGCTTCCTCGTCCAGGTGCTTGCATAGCACCGGAAACACATCCGGGTTGTGGCGGTAGGCTTCTTCTAGGCCGCTCATCGCGCTTCCGCGCCACCGCCTCGAGACCGTAACGGTCTCATGGAAGTATCGCGCCGCCGCCTCCAGGTCACCGTCGTGCAGGTGCGCCCAGCCTAGGGTGACCAACGGACGCCCTGGTCGATGCTTTGTCTCGGCGTAGATGTCCATCGCGCGCGAGAGCGAATGGCCCGCGACGGACAGATCACCAAGACACACGTAGAGTTCGCCCACGCTGAGGTAAGACGCAGCGCGGAACCAACTGCTGTCGATCTGTTCGGCCGCGGACAGGCCCAACCCGCCGTATCGTTTCGCGTCATCCAGTCGGCCCATGGATAGGGAGAGCGCGCCGAGGTCGATCAGACAATCGCCCGCGTGGTTTGTGTCGCCGATCTCCTGGAACTGGATGAGGGCCGTTTCGAGCTTCACGCGCGCGTTGCGCAGATCGCCGCTATACCGGCACAGGTCTCCCATCCCCTTGTGCGCCTGGGCGACCGCGCGCGCGTCGTGGTGCTCCGACCCCACGCGGAGCAGCGCCTCCAGCCAGCCGCGCGCGCCGTCCATGTCCCGCTGGTCATAGCACATTCCCCAGATGTGCACGTACGAAGGACGGAGCTCCTCGCAGTATGGAAGGTCGCGCAGAAACTCCGCAGTGCGCGTCAGGCGTTGGCGCCACGCGTCGCGGCGTCCTCCGAAGTACGCGCCGGTGGCGACTACCTGGTTCGCGAGGGCCTCGGCGACCGTCCCGCGTTCGTCTCCCAGCAGCGAACACGCCATCTCCCCGATCTCGGCGACCTCGGCGTATTCGCTTTTCCACCAGTGCACGTCCGCCAGCCAGTAGCAAAGCCGGATCATCTCGGACGCGTCCACGTCCATGCGCCGCCCAAGGTCGATCGCGGCGCGCAGGTGCTCGGCGGCGGCGTCGCCGTGTCCCGCCCCGTGGTGGATGCGCCCCAAGGCTTCCTGGACGCGCATCTTCAGCGTGGTGGTTTCGTCCGTTTCTGGCAGATGGTCCAGCGTCTGGAGCGCCTTCGTGTAGCAGTCGATCGCCTCGTCGTTAAGGTAGGCGGCGCGCGCCTTGGCGCCCGCCCCAATCAGATGCTCCACGGCGCGCTCGCCATGGTCGGTGTGCGTGTAGTGGTACGCGAGGGTTTCGGCGCGGTCGGCGGCGGCGTCCGGGTAGATCTCAGCGATGGCCTCGGCGATTGCCCCGTGCAGCTCCTGGCGGCGGCGACTCAACACCGCGCCGTACACCACCTGCTGCGTGTATACGTGCCGGAAGGCGTACTGCACGTCCCAACTGCCGTATTCCCGCGTGACGAACCCGGCCTCCTCGAGCTCCAGGAGTGCCGCGGCCTCGTCGATGTCGGGGGGCGCGACGTGGTCCAGCACCCTCTTGGAGAACGAGCCGCCGATGACCGCCGCGGTTTGCAGCAGGCGCCGCGCGTCGGAGCTCAGGCGGTCGATACGGCTTAGCGTGATCCTCTCGACGCTGTCCGGCACGGCGATGTGGTCGAGGCTCTCCGCCACCGCCCATCCCCCGCCTTCTCTCACGATGGCGTCCGACTCCACCAGCGCGCGCAGCGCCTCTTCGATGTAGAACGGATTGCCGCGCGCGCGGCCGAGGACCGTCTCGCGCAGGATCTCCGGCGGCGACGCAACGCCGAGGAGCGACGCGACGAGGCTCTCACCGTCCTCGGCCGTCAGTTCTGGCACGGTGATGTGCACGTGTCTGCCGGGACACTTCCAAGCGGCGGTCTCAGGTAGCCGCTCGGAGGGATGTCCGCGCTGGGGACGGTAGACGCAGATGAGCGCCAGGGGGTGACTCGGCGCCCGCTCGCTAAGATGCGCGATGAGATCCAGCGAAGCGCTGTCCGCCCAGTGGAGGTCGTCCAGCTCGAGGACGACCGGCCGCCAGGTGGTAAGCGCGATGACGAGGTCCGCGACCGCAGCGAACGTCTGATGCTGAATCTGCGCCCCGTCCGCGAAGGCCAGACGCTCGTCCTCGGCTCCGCCCAGGTCGATCGCAAGGACGCGCGCCAGTAGGCTGACGCACTCGTCGGCCCGGTCCTCGGACAACTGCCCGTTGGCGACGAGGCCGTCGATGCAGTCGACGAGGCCCGCGCGCCTCGCCTCCGCGTCGTCGTCGTCCGATATCCCACAGTAGCTCGCCAGGATGTCCGCGAACGGCCCGTAGTGCTTCGGAATAGAGCGGTCGTGGCAGCGTCCGCGAAGCCACGTGAACGAGTCGGTATCGAGTCGGGCGCGGGCCTCGGCGATGAGCCGCGACTTGCCCGCCCCGGCCTCTCCCGCGACCGTTACGACGCGTCCCACGCCGCGCACGGCCCCGGCAATGGCGTCAGCTAGCCGCTCCAGTTCCTCGTTCCGCCCCACGAATTCCGCGTGGAGATCCTCCGCGTGGGGCTCGGCGACGGATGGCGCTCTAAGCGATACGGCGCGATGGGCCGATATTGCCCCGTCCACACCCTTGGCGGCGACCAGCAGGGCTTCGAACTCCGCGACGTCCTGGCTGCGCTTATACGTCGCCTCGCCCACGACAACCTGCCCCGGGCGAGCCGCCGCCTGTAGTCGAGCGGCTATGTTGGGTATGACGCCGATGGCGAGGCGGTCCAGTCGCCCGCCGGCTCCCATTTCCCCAATGACAACGCGGCCTGTCTCAATGCCAACCCGCGCCTCCGCGTGAGCGTGGTCGTCCCGCGCCGCGCGTGTGCCCAACTGCTCCACCTGACCGACGATCGCAAGACCCGCCCGCACGGCTCGCGCCTCGTCGTCCTCGTGAGCATTTGGATACCCGAAGTACGCGAGGATGCCGTCACCCAGGTACTGGGCGATGTGCCCTTCGTACTGCTGGATGATGTCCACGACGATGCGTTGGTACTCGCGGATCACCTCGCGCAACGCCTCGGGGTCGAGCTCTCGCGAGAGGCGCGTAGACTCCACGAGGTCGCAGAACAGCACGGTAAGCGGTCGTTGCTCAGCGTCATCGACCGGCGCGGCTGCTGGAACCGGGAGCGACGCGGGGGCCGCTGCCTCTTGCGGCGCTCCACAGTGCATGCAGAACTTCGCGGTCGGCGGCAGGGCTTCCTGGCACGCCACGCAGGCGCGAGCCAGATCCTGACCGCACTCTAAGCAGAAGCGCGCTTCGGGCGGATTGTCGTGCGAGCAGGCGGCGCACTGCATGGCTGTGTACCGTTTCAGCGCGTGTGGTGGCCAGGCCGGCGAAGCCGGTTCAACAGTAGAGCACGCCGCGGGCGGCGCCAACCGACGCGCGGCTGTCTGAGCCAGCCGACGCTCTGCCATCTAAACCGGTTGGGGCTCCGTCACGTCAAAGGTGTCATTGGGTGTAGTGGGTGTGTTTTCTCCATGACGCGCGACGCAGGCGTCCCGCTCCGCACGCACGCGTGACCTCCCATCGGGGGCGGCGCGCCTGTTGCGAAGAGCCGCGCACAGGAGACGGATAGGGCATGCGTTCACTTGAGTCGGTGATGCAGGGCATCCGCGCCATTTTCGAGAACAAGCTACGGTCCTCCCTGACGCTCCTCGGAATCATGATCGGCATTGCCGCCGTTCTCGCGATGGTGTCCATCAGCGACGGCGCCCGCCAGATCGTCATGTCCGACATCGAGCGCATCGGCGGGAACAACCAGTTCTCCATCTTCAAGGACCGCTGGAGCCGTCGCGGCGGCCGTTACCGACGCAATAACAGTCCTGAATACATGGTCTACGACGATGTCCTCGCCATTGAGCGAGAGTGCCCGTCGGTCCTGGCGGTGATACCGCGCATCCCGCAATTCCGCGGCGTACGCATCAGCGCCGGCGATGGCATGGCCGCTCGTGAGACGCGCGCGGGTTACCAGGGCACGACGACGGCGTTGATGGAGAGTTGGGCGTGGTACCCCGACGACGGCAGGTTTGTGCAGGAGTCCGACGAGATCGACTGGAACCGCGCCGCGACCATCGGGGTAGAGGTCGCCGACGTGTTGTTCCCGGAGGAAGACCCCGTTGGAATGCAGGTGAAGATCGGCGAGGAACGCTTCACCGTGGTCGGCGTGATGTCCCAACGCGGCACGAGCATCCAGTACGGATGGAACCTCGACAACATGGTGTTCATCCCGTTGACGACCGCCCAGAAGCGGTTCCGCGGGAACGACGAAGTGCCCATGGTGTCGGTTCAGGCCGTCAGCACCGACAAGATACCGGACGCGATGGCCGAAGTGGAGGCGCTGCTGAAGCGGCGCCACAACGGGGATATGTTCTTCCGCATGTGGGCCCCCGGCACCGAGAACCTGGAATTCGTCACCACCGTCAGCAACCTGCTGAAGGTCGTCCTCGGCACGATCGCGGGCTTCTCGCTGTTCATCGGCGGCGTTGGGATCATGAACATCATGCTCGTGTCCGTGACTGAAAGGACGCGGGAAATCGGCCTGCGGAAGGCGCTCGGCGGCCGCAAGCGCGACATCCTCATCCAGTTCCTCATCGAGGCGTCGACGCTGTGTCTCGTGGGAGGATTCCTTGGCATCGTCGTCGGTGTGCTGTTCGGGGTCGGGTCCGCCTGGGTGATCTCGAACCCCAAGATAGGCGGCTTCATCGGGCCGCTGCTGGGTTTCCGCGGCGACTGGGTCGCGTGGCCGTTCAGCATCTCCTACCTGTGGATAGCGATCTGCGTCGTCGTGTCTCTCACGGTGGGACTAGTGTTTGGGCTGTTCCCCGCGTGGAAGGCTGCGCGTCTGACCCCCATCGAGGCGCTCCGTCACCAGTAGGAGCCGTAACGGAAGGGCTGTCGTGGACCCAAAAGCGATTCTGACAAACACCGCCTACGGACTCTACAGCCTGCTGGCCGCCACGCTAGCCATCCTCATCGCGTACATACTGCTCACGCGGCCGGGCCGCGAGTCTTTGCGCATGGGCGTCTCTGGGCTCCGTCGGAGTCCTCTGCGCACGGCGCTGACCGCGTTCGGCATCATCATCGGCGTCGGGGCCGTCGTGGCGGTCATCTCCATGGGAGATGGCGCCAAGCAGATGGTCACCGACGAGGTGTCGCAGACGGGCGGCGTGTCGCTCATCGAGGTGTACCGTGACGCGTGGGACTCCCGTGGCGGCAGCACGGTCACATCCCGCTCTCGCAGCAGACGACATTGGGGCCGTTCGCGCCGCAACCGCGCGAAACCCATCGACTACACCGACTTCGAGAACATGCGCATGATGCTCACGTCCGCCGACGCCATGTGCGCAGAGGACGATTTCGGCGGCGGGATCATGTACAGCTACGGCGGCAAGGAGAAGGACGGGCCCATCATCGGAGCGACGCCGGAGTACCCTGACGTCTACAACTGGGGACTCAAGGAAGGTCGGTTCATCTCAGACGCCGACCTCGAAGGCGCGACGAAGGTCGTCGTCATCGGCGCCACGATCGCCGAGGATCTGTTCGGTGACATCAGTCCCATCGGAGCCGAGATACAGGCCACCCGTCAGTGGGGGCGCAGGCGCGGCGGCCCGGGCAGTTCAGCCCTGCGGCTACAGGTTGTCGGCGTGATGAACCTGAAGGGCTCCGGCGGCGCCACGGAAGGCTGGGACGAACGCGTCATCATGCCGCTGACGGCGTTCCACAAGCGCGTCAAGGGCGACGAGGAGGTAGAGCGCCTCCGCGTACGCGCGGCCACCGTCGACGACGTCCCCGCCACGATCGAGGAGATGAAGGTCATCCTCGGCCGCAGGCACGCCGACGCGGGAGCCTTTACGTTCTGGACCGCCACCGAGGAGATCGCCACCGCAGAGCGCCTGGGCAGCATCCTCAAGATGCTGATGGGCGTAATCGCCGGCATCGCGCTGGTCGTCGCGGGCATCGGCATCATGAACATCATGCTCGTGTCCGTCACGGAGCGCACGCAGGAAATCGGCTTGCGCAAGGCGCTCGGGGCGAAGCGGCGCGACGTGCTGTTTCAGTTCCTCATCGAGACGTCCGTCCTGAGCCTGGCGGGCGGCCTCCTGGGCACGGGCTTTGGCGTTGTGTTGGCGCGCGGGTCGGCAAGTCTCCTGAAGCGGTACGTGCTCTCTGGCGCTTCGTGGCCGGCGACTGTATCGACCGTGGGCGTCGCGATCGCCGTCAGCGTGGCGTTCCTCGTAGGCGTGGCGTCCGGCGTCTATCCCGCCAGCAGAGCCGCCAAGCTCACGCCGGTAGAGGCGTTGCGCACCGACTAGCTCCCTGGAGGCGCCGCGCCGCTCGCTGTCACTCGGTCTTCTCGTATAGACGGCCGCCGTGGCGGATCCACCGTATCGCGCCGCCGTTTCCGCGCACGACATCCATCGCGCGTCCCTTCGCCGTACCGTCCGTGATGATGAGCCGGTCGGCCGCGCATCGAGCCAGGTGGAACGGCGGGTACGGGTCGGCCGGTGGCTTGTCCTTGTCCGGGAACCCCCAGTGCGACGTGACGACAGCGACGAGGCGGCTGCCGACGAGCCGCACGACCATCGACGCTGGTTCACGAGAGTACACGCCCTCGAACGCGGCGAGTTCGTCGACATCCGAGTCGATGGCGGTCGGTTCCTCCGCGGCCACGCCCAGCACCCTCGCGAGCGCCATCTTGTGGAGCTTGTCGACTGCCGCGGGCGAGTTTGCCAGAGACGCGTAGACGAACCCCCGCTCCGGCGCCACCGACAGGACGGCGTACTGCCCGTTCGTGCCACCGCTGTGCTCCACCAGAGTGACGCCGTCGACCTCACGCGCGTGCCAGGCAAGACCACACGACGCGCCAGTGCGTATCGCGGCTTGCGGCGCGCGCATCAGCGCCATGCTGGCGGGGTCGAGCACACGGCCGCCGTCCTCGGTGGCGCCGTCGCCGATGGCGAAGCGACCGAGGCGCAGCAGGTCGTCGATGCCGCACACCAGGCCGCCAGCGGGCCACGCCGCGCGGGGCAACGCCCACGGGCGGGCCACGGCTGGGCCGTCGTCGCCCGCAGTGTGACCTGCCGCGAACCGGCGGGTCATCACGTCCTGCGGTCGGAAATGAGCCTCGCGCGTGCCCAGAGGAACCAGGACGAGGGCGCGCGCTACCACGTCGAACGGGTCGCCTGTCACGCGTTCGATGACGAGTCCCGCCAGGTAGAAGCCGGCGTTGTTGTACGAGTAGACCGCGCCGAGGGGCGCCAACTGCTCGAGGTCAGCCATCCGCGCGAGGTAGCGTTCCGCAGCGTCGTCGCCGTCGCCGGTGTCCGCGAAGAAGTCGCCGGTCCATCCGCCAGTGTGCGTCAGAACGTGCCGCAGCGTAGCGCGCTCGGACGCCTCGCGGTCGCTGACGCGGAACTCAGGCGCGTAGTCGCGTATCGGCGCGTCCAGGTCGAGTTTCCCCTGCTCCACGAGTCGCATCACAACGGTCGCGGCAATCGTCTTCGTGATGGAGCCGATCTGGAAGAGCGTGTCCGTCGTCACGTCCAGCGGATGCTCGACGTTCGTCACGCCGAGGCCCGCGGAGAACGTCTGGCCGTCCATGACGAGCCCAACCGCGCCGCCCACCGCATCGCTGCGCTCGAACACCGCGTCAGCGGCCACACGGATCTCGTCCCACGCATCGGATGCAGTACCAGGCATGCACGTTCCTCCCCGTGACGCGGGCCGCGTGGCGGGCGGCAGGGGCCTGGCCGACGCCACGCGCCGCTGGCCGCCGCGCGCATCGTACCACGGTAGCGAGGATTCGACGACGGCTCACGGCGTGCCGCGCGTGCAATCGAACAGCATGGGCGGATCGCGCTCCGCCATTGTGAAGGGCGCTGCGTTGGACACGTCGCATGTGATGCGCTAACGTCGTCGAGGAACTTCTAGTGGGGAGCGAAGATGCGCCAGGAGCAGCGCGCGCGGGCCACGGCAATCGTTGTCACGATGCTGGGTCTAGCGACCGTATTCCGCGCCGCCGGGGAGGAAGACATGCCGGAGCAAGTGCAACCGTACGACGAGGAAACACACGTCTACCGGACGGTCGACGGTCACGACATCCACGCGGATGTGTACCGCGCGCCCGGCGATGACGTCCGCCCCGTCGTCGTGTGGATACACGGAGGCGCGCTCATAGGCGGCGGCCGCGAGGGGCTTCGCGGGTCGCACCGCGACAGGTATCTCGCCGCCGGGTACACCGTCATCTCCATCGACTACCGACTTGCTCCCGAGACGAAGCTGCCAGACATCATCGATGACTTGACACGCGCCTTCCAGTGGATACAGGAGAACGGGGCGGGCCTTCTACGTGTGGACACGGCGCGTATGGCGGTCATCGGTCACTCCGCAGGCGGCTATCTGACGCTCATGGCGGGCATGGTGGCGGAGCCGAAGCCGCGCGCGTTGGTGTCGTACTACGGCTACGGTGACCTGGTCGGCGACTGGTATGCCAAGCCCGACCCGTTCTACTGCCAGCAGGACATGGTTACCGAAGAAGAGGCGCGTGCGGGAGTCGGCGGCGCGGTGATCTCCAACGGCGCCGGACAGAAGGACCGCGGGAAGTTCTACCTCTACTGTCGGCAGCAGGGCCTGTGGCCGCAGGAGGTCGGGGGCGGAGACCTTGCCTCCCTGCATCGCTACTGTCCTCTACAGCACGTGACGGCCGACTACCCCGCGACGCTGCTCCTGCACGGCGATGAGGACACGGACGTGCCGTACGAGCAGTCCGTGCTGATGGCGGCCGCGCTTGATGCGGCGGACGTCGAGCACGAACTCGTCACGATTGACGGCGGAGGCCACGGCTTCGAGTGGAACGAGGAGGACGCCCAGGTGCACGATGCCACCGCGCGCGTCATGGCCTTCCTCAACGTCCATCTATCGAGCGACTGATGCGCCTCCGTCGGCGCGGCGACCATGGCGTGTTCACGGGTCTACAGCACAGACGGTCACTGGCGACGAAGGCGCGCCGACAGATCGTCGGTGGATTCGTGTTGGTGGCCGTGGCAGTTGGGGTTGGCGCTTGGGCGATGCCGGAAGCGACGACGCTCGCGCTTCAGGCGGCTATACCTCTTATGTGGCTGGGCGTCACGGGCGGCGCGCTCTTCTTCGCAATCAAGGCGGTCGCACGCCTAGTCACGGGAAGGTACCGCACCGGTCGCACGGATTTGGGGTGCCGGGCGCAAGTAGCGAACGCCGCCGCCTTCGGAGGAAGTGATGCGACCACCAGACAGCGACGAAGGCGTGTTCACGAGTTACGAGCGCCGCCGCGCGACTGTCAGGAAGGCGCGTTGGAAGACTCTCGGGGCATTGGCTGTCGGCGCCGTGGTCCTCAATGTCGGAATGTGGGCGCTTCCCGAAACGACGGTACGCGGGCTCAAGATCCCCCTGATCGTGCCGCTGGCGTGGTGCAGTATCGGCGGCGGCGCGCTGTTCTACGCCGGCCGATCCCTGATTCGGCTCGCCAGCGGGCGGTACCGCAGTGGGAAGACCGACTTCGGACTGCCCGACTCGAAGGCGCTTGAGGGAGGGCGTCGTGGCCTCCGACGAGGACGCTAGCCCCGCTCGGATATGCTCGCACCATGTCACGTTTGCCCGTGGCGACATCGTCCTACGCCCCATGAGCGAGCTCGACTGGGGCGTCCTCCTGCGGTGGAACACGGACGTGGACGTGCTGCACTATTCCGACGGCCCCGGCGTGCCGCCGCGATCCCTGACGGAGACGCAGCACATCTACCGAGGCGTGTCGCGGGCCGCCTTCTGCTTCATCATCGAATGGCGCGGCCGTCCGGTCGGGGAGTGCTGGTTGCAGCAGCTCAACCTCGACTGGCTGCGCCAACGCCATCCAGACCTGGACTGCCGCCGGATCGACATTACAATAGGCGAGCAGGACGTGTGGGGCGCCGGCATCGGCACGACCGCCGTTGGGTTGCTCCGAGACTTCGCCTTCGAGTCGCAGGACGCCGACGCCCTCTTCGCGTGCGATGTCGCCGACTACAACGCCCGCAGCCGACGCATGTTCGAGCGTCTGGGATTCGAGTTGTTCGAGGAACGCGGCGAGGATCCGCGGCGCGCGTACCTCGTGTGCCGTCGCAGCCGGCAGCTGGACGATCTCCCCGCGTGAAGTGAGGAGCCGCGTATGTTTCCCGTCCTTCTCCTGTTGTTGACGACGGCCGTAGCGACGACTGACCCCGCAGCCGCCCCGCCAACGCGCATCGTCATTGCCGACGGAGACACTCTCGACCACTGGGGGCCCGGCGTGCGTCGCGAGGCATGGGACGAGGACGCGCTCAAAGAGTTGCGGCTCAAGACCCTTGGCTCGAGACCGGCAGACGATGACGGATCGGTCATGGTCCCCCTCGCGCCCGGCGCCAACTTCACACAGCTGCGGCACGGCGAGGCAGGGGCCGACCTGTCCAAGGCGCGGCGACTGACGTTCCGATGGCGAGTCGAAGGCGCCGGCCTCGAACAGTTCCTCGTGAAAGTGCGGAACTACCCCCTGGTAGGAGGAATGGAGGCCGTGTACCGAGTGTGGGAGAGTCCGCCGCCGCACGGACTTGAGGACTGGAGGACCGCGGAGATCGACCTCGACGAGCCCCTCTACGACGACTGGGGAGGAGAACCCAGCAGGGACGACCGCTACGTCGTGTTCCGCACCGAGGTGGCAGAGGGCGCGAGCCCCACGCTATACCTGGACGAGGTGGTCGCGTACCCACGCCTGTTCGATTGGCAACTACGCCCGCCTCAGCGGCGCGACGGCGAGTGGGTTCTGCCGGTGACCGTCCAGAACCACACGGACGTTCCGCTCCGTATCACTGTCGGGCGGGGTCACGAGGCGTTGGGCGACGTCGCAACCGGCCCGATGGGGGTCGCGCAGCGGGACTTCGTCATACAGAGCGGCGCGTACCACTACGAGCGGCTGAAGCCGCTCGAATCGTGGGAGTTCACACTGTACGCCCGCCCGCCCGGGCCCGGCGCCGGGCGCGCCATGGCGACTACGAAACTGGTGAAGCCAATGGATCTGGGGCCACACCCTCGTCTACTCTTCGACGCCGAGGGCATCAGCGAGCTCAAGCAGCGTATCGAGCAGCACGACTGGGCGCGCGACCGGTGGCGTGGCGTGCTGCGTTACGTGCACGGGGTCCTCGAAGACGACGTGATCCTGCCGCCGCGCGGGTCGAACTGGTGGCACTGGTACGCGTCGCCGAAGTCGGGCGCGACGCTCAAGACGGGCAAGCAGGTCGGCGAGTGGGAGTGGGAGCACATCGACCCGGTGAACGGCGACGTGTACCTTGGCGACCCCACCGACCCGAGTCGCGACTTCGACGGTGTCGTGCTCTCGCAGAAGCACGGTGGTTGGTCCGTGGCGGTCGAGCGGCTTGGTCTTGCGTATCAGGTCACGGGCGCCGACCGGTACGCCGAGAAGGCCCGCGAGATCCTCCTCGCCTACGCGGAGAAATACCGCGACTACCCGCTGCACACCACGCGAAACGAACCCAAAGGCGGCGGCGGACGCGTAGGCCCGCAGACTCTCGACGAGTCCACGTGGCTCATACGCATGGCGTTCGGCGCTGACCTGATCTGGGACACGCTGAGCGCAGACGACCAGACCAAGATCGCCGACGGGCTGTTCCTCCCGGCCGCGCGCGAGGTGATCCTGCCGCACAAGATGGGGGTCCACAACATACAGTGCTGGAAGAACAGCGCCGTTGGTCTCGTGGGTTTCCTCCTTGGTGACCAGGAGCTGATCTGGGAAGCCATCGAGCACCCGGACAGCGGCTCCCGGACGCAGATGGCGGACGGCGTCGCTCCCGACGGCGCGTGGTGGGAGGGAGCGTGGGGGTACCACTTCTACACCATGTCCGCTCTGTGGCCCTTGACCGAAGCCGCGCGGAACAACGGCATCGACCTGTACGACGACGCCTTCCGCGGCATGTTCGACGCGCCCATCCGGTTCGCCATGCCCGATCTCACGCTGCCCGCGTTCAACGACAGCGGCGCCGTCAACCTGAAGGGTCGCGCGTCGCTGTATGAGCTGGGGTACGCCCGGTACGGCTCGCCGGAGTACCTCGACCTGCTCGCGTCCGGGAACCGTGGTAACGACTTCGCGCTCTGGTTCGGTGAGGATGTCGCGCCCGGTACGGCGCCGAGGTCGTGGGAGAGCGCCAACCACTCCGACTCTGGATACGCCATCCTCGCGCGCGGCGAAGGCGCCGACGCGACTTGGCTCTGCCTGAAGTACGGCCCTCACGGCGGCGGACACGGACACCCGGACAAGCTCAACTTCGTGCTCTACTCGCGCGGCCAGCAGATCGCGCTTGATCCCGGCACGGCCAGATATGGGCAGCCGATTCAGGCGAGTTGGTACCGCACGACGCTCGCCCACAACACGCTCGTGGTGGACGGCGAGTCGCAGAAGCCTGCCACCGGCAACCTACTCGCATTCGGCTCCGCCGGCGATGTCGACTACGTGACGGCGGACGCGGGCGACATCTACGACGGCGTGCGTTTCACCAGAACCGTGGCCCTCCTCAACGACGGCCTCATCGTGTTCCTCGACCGCGTGGAGGCGGATCGCGAACGGACGTTCGACATCGCGTTGCATCTGCCGGGACGGTGGACCGACACGCCAAGTGGAAGCGCATGGGACGATCCTGACGCGGCTGGTTACATGCACATACGCGATGCCGTGGTCAGCGTGGTCGACGGCGGCGCCCTCAAGGCGGAGGCAGGCGACGTGGTGACGGCAATCACCGTCGCTGCCAACGCCCCGACGACGGTCATCACGGGCACCGGTGTTGGAGATCACCTCGAGGACCGTGTGCCGATGGCGATTCTCCGACGTGACGCGCAAGCCACGGACTTCGTGTGGGCGGTGTCGCTTGCGGGCGACGCCGCCGCGGTGGAGTGGGATGGGCCGACGTTGGATGTCCGGGACCGTGGCGGGGCTGCGTGGCGGCTGCGTTTGGGCGACGACGGCGCGCTCGCGCTCGAATGAAGCCCGGGGTTAGGCGCCCCTCGCCATCTCGTCACGCGCGTGCATCCACACGATCCGCGCGACGTCGACGGCCGCTCTCGCCTCGGCCTCCGTGGTCATCGACATGTCGTCTGAGTAGCGCACGTCTACGGCGTATTGGTTCAGCTCGACCAGGTCGGCCATGCTGACGTCGAGAGGCGTCGGAGTTGGTAACGCCTGCATGAGCGCCTCAATATCGTGCGTGCGCGGCGGCTCAATCCCGTGGTGGGTCAACAGCGCTTTGGTCGCCTTCTCGGCGCACTGTTGCGCGTGGAAGCCGACCGCGTCATAGAGTTCTTCCCGCGCGGGCGCGAGCAGATGCTGCGCAGCCTCAAGATCGATCCGGGCCTTGTCGAGTCGTCGCGCGGCGAGCGAGTGGTTGTCAAGAGCCGCGCTCATGCACCACCGTTCCTTCTCGTGCGGCGGCCCCAACCACGGTGCCAACGAGGCCGCGAAGAACCGCCACCTCCTCCGGCGTGCTAACGAGGATGTCTTTGGGCAGCTTGCTGCCGATAAGGCAGCGGTATATCCCGGTAGCCGCGCGGCGGCGGTTGGCCGGCGGCTCGCGCAGCACGACGAGGAGATCCACGTCGCTATGTTCGTCCACCGTGCCGTCGGCGGAGGAGCCGAACAGGATGACCTGCGCCGGGTCGCAATGGTCCACGATCTTCTGGACCATCCCCTCGATGATGCGCGCCCGTTCCTCGGGGTCCGTCGTGAAGCCCATGGCGTTGCCCCGTCGTCGGATTGAGTCGGCAGCCACTGTCAGCATGGCATGCGCATTCGGCCACCGGCAAGCACGCTCTCGGGCGCTAGCCCCGCCCGTTGAGCAGCACGGCAGCGACAGCTGACGTCACAATACCCGCGTACATGCGCGCGGTGGGTCGCTCGCCAAGGATGAGGATGGCGATGGCGACGGTCATGACAAGGCCGCCACACGCTCCCACCATGAACACGACGACGCCAGGAAGCTGCTCGAGCGCGCGGAGGAGGAACCACACCTGCAGGCAGTTGCACGTGCCTATCTGCGCTCCCCACAGGAGGGCCTTCAGCGTCGGCCGTCGCCGTCGGTAGAGCATCATGGCGATGGACACGACGCCCGACGACGCGAACACCATCCACACGTAGAACACCTTCTCGCGGGGATCGCCTCCGACGTTGAACGCCTTCGCGAACACGCGGAACGAGCCGGACAGCAGCAGGAACGCCAGCAGTCGCCACCGGGCGCCGTGCACGATCTCCCCGAGCAGATTCTTGCGCGCGTCGATGAGCAGTAGCATGGAACCGAGGGCGACGATGAGCCCGCCCAACTGAACGAGCGTAGGATACTCGCCCCACAGGAATATGGAGGCGAAGACCGGGATAAGGACGGCAAGCTGCCCGAGGGCGCGCGTGGCCGCGATGCCTTGATGGCTGATGGCGTAGAGCAGGAAGAAGTACGTGACGAAGTACCCGACGCCGTTCAGCGCGCCGAACACGCCGCCATACCAGCCCGCGTCGAATGTCCCGCGCGCCGCAAGCCAAATCGACGCCAGGACACCCGCCCAGATGTAGTTGAACCCGCCGACCGTCATCATGTCGTGCCGACGCATGGAGGCCGCCTTCACCCCCAGGCCGAAGCCCGACCCGAAGACCACGTGCAAGGCTAGATTGAGCAAGTCGGTTCCCTGGAAGAACCCGCGAACGGGGTGGCACGCCCTGGCTACTATGACAGGCGCTGGAGGTAGGCTATCCTAGCATGGACTGGCGACGGGCGCCGCTGTCTGCCCTCGCCGCGCTTCACGCTCGCCTAGGAGCGCAACCCATGCGCCGAGAACGAGTCATATCCCCGCGTCGCCGCGCCGCGCGAGCGACCTATTGCATGCACCTACTAGTGACCCTCCAGGTCGCTGCCGCAACGCTGATGTGCTCGCGTGCGACCGCGCGCGAGGTGGACGGGCTGGTTCTGTATCTGCCGCTGGACGAGGGAGCCGGAGCAACCAGCGCCGACCCACGTGGCGCCGGCCACGAGGGCGAACTCCTGGGCGACGCGTCGTGGGGCGACGGGAAGTTCAGAGGGGGCGTGAACTTCGGAGGCGACGACGGCTACGTCCGCGTGCCCCACCATGACGACTTCGACTTCACGGAAGGCCTAACCGTAGCGGCGTGGATACGTCCCACGCTCGACGTGGGCCCCGGCACGTGGCAACTCGTCGCAGCGAAGGGGCAGGACGCGGCTGAATACTTCGAGATTCTGCTGAATCCAGCGGGATTCCTGTGGATGGGCTGGCAGCTCTCGGGAGGTCGAGTGGTCCCGGACCAGACCACGCCGTCCGTGGTCGCCGACGAATGGCAGCACGTCGCCGTGTCTTACCAGATGGGGGAATGGTGGAACGTGTACCTCGACGGCGAGGCGCTCATCGAATACCCGCCGGAGGACCAGGAGCTCGTCCCGAACGCCGACGACCTGCTTCTCGGCGTCGAGGAGCCGCTCGCGCTCAACCGCTACTACAGTGGCGACATTGATGAGTTCGTCCTGTACGACCGCGGCCTGACGCAGGAGGAGATCCAAGAGGCGATGGAGGGCGTGGCGCAGCTTCTACCCGTACGCCCAGCTGGGCTGCGCGTCACGCGGTGGGGCGACCTCAAGACCCGGTACGCGCGCTGACCCGGCGTCCCGGCGACGTACGCCATCGCGGTAGGCGGCGATGCTCTCCAGGCCTCCGTCGTGCGAGAACTGGGAGACGTCACAACGTCGGCCGTCACGCCGTGCGTAGGTCAGGGAGTTGTCTCGACGCCTGTCTCCCACAGCTTCGCCGTGTTGTCGTTGGAGCCGGTGGCCAGCCACTGCCCGTCCTGAGAGATCGCCACCCACCACACCGCGCCCGTGTGGCCCTGGAAGGTGCGGAGTTCGTGACCAGACTCGATGTCCCACAGCTTCGCCGTACTGTCGCCCGAGGCGGTGACAAGCCCGCGCCCGTCTGGCGAGATCGCCAACGCCATCACCGAGGCCGTGTGGCCCTGGAAGGCGCGGAGTTCTCGCCCCGAGTCTATGTCCCACAGCTTCGCCGTATGGTCGTGCGAGCTGGTGGCCATCCGCCGCCCATCGGGAGAGATCGCCACCGACAGCACCGACTTCGCGTGGCCCCGAAATGCGCGGAGTTCTTTGCCAGAGTCGATGTCCCACAGCTTCGCGGTATCGTCGACCGAGCCCGTGACAAGCCGTCGCCCATCCGGGGAGATC
>CAYYPK010000054.1:0-40622 GCA_964473525.1 uncultured bacterium | reverse complement strand
GACCCCCATGCTATATCAGCCATGGTCGTTTACACCGATCTATGTACACCCTCTGAGGGTGTGTACCTCGTCGGAAGCGTCGAAGTGGATTCCGTCCACTCTGTCGATTACATCTCGGAGCAGGTACCCGCTCTGCATACGGTTGGTGACGCCCTCGAACACGCGGGCCACGACATCCCTGCGCCCTTGCCCGTTGTCACTGCGGAGCGCCCGCAGATGCGCGAACAGCCCAGGGCCTTCCGTACCGTCAGGGCGCGGCGCGTTGTCGTCGAGAGTGATGAAGTTGAGAAGCTCATCGCCGGTCGGGTTGCCCGGGTGCGCCGTGATGTCTCTCCAGCGGTACGGAGCCTCTATTGTGGGTGTGTATTCTGTCCCGCCCAGCGCGGCCTCGTCTTCGCGCTCTCGTTCCTTGTCGTCCAAGAACTTAAGGAACATGATCCACGTGAGCATAGGAAGGCGGTCGGTGTCGCCGCTGAGGCCCTTGTCCTTCCGCATGTCGTCCCGGGCGGACTTGATGAGGCTGGCAAGCTCCTGCGGCGAGGTCCGTTGCGCGCCGGGCATCGCTAGCTCCTGCTGGTCAACGCTGGGTCGAGTTCGTGTCATTCGGATCGCCTACTGTGCGTAGAGGAGGGACTGCAAGTCAGTGACGGCGGAGCGAAGAGCAGCGCCGCCTCCGAAGTGGCCGATGATTTCAGGCACATTCCCGAAGTCAGAGATCGGCGGGACGTGCAGCACCTCGGGGAGCTTGAGTTGATCCACGTCGTGGTCCGCGTACTTCGTAAGGAGCGCGTCCAGGACTGCGCGCGCGGTGTCTCCGTACTGCCCGAGGAAGGCACCGTGATCCCTCCTCACGCGGTCTGCACGCTCTCGTCGAGTGACTATGGGTGCGCAGAAGGCGAGGTGGCATAGCACGTCCAGCGGCTCGGCGTCGGCCTGCCCGGTCACCTCCAACAGCTGGTCGAGCGAGATGCCACGTTCTCCTAGCGCCTCGACGATCTCCTTCCGACGCGACTCGTCGGCCCACGCCTCCCGCATCTCGTCTGCGGACATGTCGAGCGTCCGCACTTGGTCGGCTGTGTAGTCCGTGTACTTCACGACGCGCAGCTGGTTCCCGTGTGCGTCTAGCTCGTAGACGAGATGCGCAGCGATCTCCACTTGGCCGCCGTCCACGTAATACTTGCTTCGGCGCGCAGGCGTATCGTCGTCGTCAACGACCGGGTGTGTGACGACCTCGCCGTCGCCATCGTCCGTGTCCTCGCCGTCCACGACCTCCTCGCCAGTAACATCGCCATCGTCGTCAATGTCGACGATAGTGACCTGCGTCGGCGTGCCGTCGAATTCGGGGTCGGCGAACTTCTCCGTAGCACTGCCGGTGTAATCGAGTATCGAGAAGTGCAGCTTGCCGAACTCGTCGCGGACGCGAGTGCCACGCCCGATGATCTGCTTGAACTCGGTCATCGCGTTCACCTGCCGGGCAATGGCGATGATCTTGCACGTAGGCACGTCGACGCCGGTCGTGAGCAGCTTCGATGTCGTGAGAATCGCGGGCGTCTGCCGTTCGACATCCTGGAAGTCCGACAGATGGGAGCGCCCAATGTCGCCCTCGTCAGCGGTTACGCGGCACACGTAGTTCGGATGTTGCTGCACCAGGTCAGCGTTCGCGTTGCCGAGAGCGCGCCGCATCTCGTCGGCATGCTCTTGGTCGACGCAGAACAGGATGGTCTTTGCATACCGGTCGGTCTTTGCCATGAAGTCAGCGAGGTGCTTTGAGATGGCCTTCGTTCGGGCGCGCAGCGCCACCGTTCGCTCGAAATCCGATGTCCCGTAGACCTTGTCGGGGATCTCTCGGTCGTAGCGGTCCTTCTGGCCTGCCTCGGGACGCCATCCGGCGGCGTCGTAGGTCGACACGACGCGATGCACCCGGTAAGGGGCGAGGAAACCGTCCTCAATGCCCTGCCTCAGGCTGTATTGGTATACCGGGTTCCCGAAGTAGTCGTACGTGTCGCGGTTCTCGTCGCGCAGCGGCGTGGCAGTCATCCCTAGCTGGAACGCCGGGCTGAAGTAGTCCAGAATCTCGCGCCAGTTGCTGTCGTCCCTCGCGCTCCCTCGGTGGCACTCATCCACGATGACCAGGTCGAAGAAGTCCGCCGGGAATTCCCGGTACAGGCCCGGCCGGTTCTCATCCTGCGCTATGGACTGGTAGATGGCGAAGTACATCTCGCGGCTCTTGACGACCTGCCCGTTCTCGATCTTGTGTCGAGCATCACCAAACGGCGTGAATGTCCTGTCCTTGGGGTCGTCGATGAGGATGTTCCGGTCCGCGAGATACAGGACCTTCGGCTTGCGAGGCGCGCCGCTGGCATTCCACCCGCTCTGCCATAGCTTCCAGCATATCTGGAACGCGACGTAGGTCTTGCCGGTCCCGGTCGCCATCGTCAGCAGGACGCGCTTCTTCCCTTGCAGGAGCGCCTGCACCGTGCGGTTGATTGCGATCTCCTGGTAGTAGCGCGACGCCTTGTCGGGAACGTCCCGGTACGGCTCTAGCAGGCGTTCCTGGGTCACTGCATCATCCAGACCGGTCGATGCAGTGTATCGACGCCACAACTCATCCGGCGTCGGGAACGACGACACTTCGCGTTCCTGGCCAGTCGTGTAGTCATGCTCGACGATGCCGTGGCCGTTCGTCGAATAGGCGAACTTCAGGCCCAGAATCTCGGCGTATTCCTTGGCCTGCTGCATTCCCGATCCGGGCGACAAGTCTTCGGCCTTGGCTTCGACCACGGCGATGGTGAAGTCTCGGCGGTACCGGAGCAGATAGTCTGCCCGCTTGCGTGGACGGCGGGTGGCCTTCTCGCCCACGACGACGATACGTCCATCAGTGAACGTGTGCTGCTCCGTGAACGAAGACAGGCCAGTGTCCCAGCCCGCATCCCGCAGCCTCGGGACGACGTACTCTCGGCAGGTGTCTGCTTCGTTCATCGCGGATTCTCTGGCAGGTCGGGACGGGAGGCGATGCGACTTAGCTACGGTCGCGCACACGTCCGCCGAAGTCAAGGTACGGGACGCTTCCGAGCGCCTATAGGCTTGCTCGCATATCTGCTGGTGATGCGGTGGCGTGCGAAGGGGCCGCCGCCGCGACCTTTGCTGCGCCCAATGAAGTATGACGGATGAGCGCTGGCCGGAGGCTCGGCGATGTACTTGCACTAAATATCCAAACTTCCACGCTCCCACTCGTCAAGTGGTCGCCCACATCCCTGTAATAGCACCGCACTAGCGGTGCAACGGCTGGCCAGGTAATCGCTTGTCTGGCAAGGTCAGGGGCAGCGTGGGCAATACTTACCTTGTATAACATTTGCTATAAGCGGCGTAGTATAGTACGATATGTGTAGACGCCTAACCCAGGGAGATGCGCATGCAACGGCTTCGCAAAGTTCGCACTGAGAAGGGCATGACACTCACCCGCGTAGCGGGCCTGGCTAACGTCGCATACCCGACGCTAGCGTGGGCGGAAACGCGCGGTCTGCGACTGCTGCCGCATCAGGTGCAGGCGGTCGCGGAAGTCCTGTGCGTCGACCCGATGGACGTGCGCGAACTGCGCGCGGCGATGATGCACGGCAGGGCGCGGTCCGCTTGTACATCCTGAAACACCGTCATCAGCGGGCCACCTAAGCACGAGACGCAGGCCACGTCCTCTTGCCCCGCCGGTTAGGCGGCTAGCGGCATGGCATTCGTCTAGTGCGGCAAGTGGCTATCCGCTAGCGACCTCGGATGCGGCGGTGAGCGGACATCAGGCAACTACGCACAGATCTGCGCGCGCTGCGCAGCCCACGGGCCACGTGTCGGACCTGTCAAGAGGAAGACCACATGCTCGACCCGGCGGACATCATGTCCAGCGATGAAGTGATGGCGACGTTCCGGCTAGGGAAAAGCAAGCTCGAACGTCTAAGGAGCGAGAAGCGCATCCCCTATTACCGGGAGGGGCGCTCAATCTGGTACCGGCGCTCCGAACTGGAGGAGTGGTTCAACGCCAAGAGAGTTGGACCCCACGACGCACGTGGCAGTTAGCAGGACGCTCCCGGCGTCGATCCAGCCGACATCGCGGAACCGAGGGCCTCGCTTGGGGATCGGACTAGGCATGAATGAGAATCTGGCTGATAGGGAATCGACGATGGTAGGTGTCGGCAGCGACCCCATACCAGGGGTGGACATCACACAGCGGATGGACCCACGAGATGTCCCGGGTGACGGCCGATTTGCACACTGGATTCGTGTATACCGGGGATGGAACTGGGTCGTCGTCCCGCTCAACGGCAACCGACGGCCTCTGCACGCCTGGGAGGGCTACCGGGAGACGCCGGAGCAATACAGAGCCGATCTCGAACGGTGGAGGGCCGACGGTACCTGGCACCAAGCCTCTGGCATAGGATTGCTCACCGAGTTTTCGGACGTAGCGGTCTTCGACGTGGACGTGGATGAGCCGGATGCGTACGCGCACCTGTCCAAGGTCACGGGTTGTGAAGTCACCAAGGACAGCGTGTCCCATGGGCTGAGTCGAACTCAATCTGGCCAGCTGCACATCTTCGTCGATGTGAGCGACTACTGTGGCCTCATACCGACGATCTCAAAGAAGCTTGCGAGGGAGATTGAGGCTGACAGCGTCGAGCTGAAGCATCACGGCGCGTGCGTGCCGCTCCCGCCAACCCGGACGGGGAAGGGCCGGTACGAGTGGATTCACGAGCCTCGGCCCGACGGTGATCCACTGGATTCCCCACACGAGTGGGGAATCACCCTAATCGACCGCGCGCGCAACCAGATCGAGGAGCGTCGCCGCGAAACCGAGGAACGCCTCGTCGAGCAAGAGCGCCAGCGGAAGGCGCATGAGAGGCAAGTTCGGGCGGCGCAGAAACGTGGCGAAGACGTTCGCCTGGAAACAGGGCAGGAAGAGGCAGGACGAGCGCTCAAGTACCAGGCCGAGGTTCCCGCAGCAGTCGAGGGCGAGCGTACCACGGCGCTGACGAGTCTTCTTGGCAAGCTCTGCAAGATCGGCCTCTCCGAACATGCCGTGCGCTCAGCTCTTGAAGCCTTCGCTAACCGATGCCAGCCGCCGTACACGTCAGAGGAACTGGCATCGAGCATCTTCCCTGCAATTGCGAAGTATCTGAACTACCAGCCGAAACATCGCACTGGGGCTGGCACCCGACGGGTGGTTTCGACGCAGGAAGTCCGCACTACCCCCATCGATGGCACACCCACTGCCCCCGGGGAACTCGAAATCTCGCCACTCTCAGATCTTGCGCACCAGATCGAAGAAGATGGCGACAAGGCGTGCGAGTGGCTCGACAGGTATATGGAGTTCAGCCGCACATGGTCGCCGCGTTCGTATGAGGAGTATCACGAGGCGTGCGGCCTTTGGCTGCTATCAACCGTCGCCGCTCGGCGGGTGTATGTCGGTGAGGGCGGCAAACAGTACACGCCACTCACCGTCCTCCTCGTCGGAGATTCTTCACGGTGGAAGAAGACGACTGTAGTCAACATCGCCCTTGGGGCGCTGGCCGCTGCTGGACTTGGCCATCTCCGGGCCGCTGACACCGCCACGCCCCAGAAGTTCCTGAAGGACTTGGAGGCGAGATTCCCTCGGGACTACGACGAGTTGCCGGCCGCATTGCAGGAGCGTGTGCGGAAGCGGTTAGCATCAGCCGGCCAGCGGGGCTGGTATTACGAAGAGTTTGGCGGACATCTCAAGCAGATGACCCGTCGGGATTCGGTATACAACGAGTTCCATGCGCTTCTGCGTCGGCTCGACGACTGTCCGCCTTCCATCGAACACGGCACCCTGGGGAGAGGAACCACCTACGTCGAGCGTCCCTATCTGGCGTTGATAGGGAATCTCACGAATGCCGATCTCGCCCCGTTTGCTGGCAAGCACGATGCTATGTGGCACGACGGCTTCTGGGGGCGGTTCGTGTTCTACGCGGTGCCACCCGATGCGAAGCCAGGGCGCGGTCGGTTCCCATCCGGCGAACGCACTTATCCGCCCGAACTTCTCACCCCGCTGAAGGAGTGGCACAAGCGGCTGGGCGAGGCAGACGTGCATATCGAGGAGAAGAAGGACAAGGATGGTAAGCCGACAGGAGAGCGCCACGTCCGAGTGACGGCGAACGAGCTACATGCACTACGCATGGACGACGCGGTGCGCGAGGCCTTCTACACCTACGACCACAGCCTGCAAGACATTACTGATAGCTGGGATCACGCCTCCCTCAACGCGAACTACACGCGGCTGCCCATGAAGGCGCTGCGGTTGGCGGCGCTGTTCGCCTCCCTTGGCGGCACGGACACAATCCAGCGAGATCACTGGGGCAAGGCTCAGCAGATCGTGGAAGGCTGGCGAGGCAGCCTGCACGTCGTTTACGACGCCATGGATGTCGCCCCGGAGCAGACGCGACAGAGGATCACCGCTGAGGCAAAGGCGCTTAAACACATCGAAGAAAAGGGCGCTCTGACTGCGCGGGAGATCGGCCAACTCCTGCATGTTCCGGCGACCGAGGCTGGCGAGCTATTGGACAAGTTGAAGCGTATCGGCGAAGTGGAGGATGTGGAGGTCAAAGCCGGGAACCACCGTTCTAAGACCATGTGGCGATTGCCAACAGCCGGGGAGGAGGACAAGGGCAAGTCAGCGTAGCGGCGTCGCAGCGTAGCTACAGACAACGAAGTGTATATTGCTACGCTGATTCTGATGATATCGGCGTAGCCACATGCAGGACCATCTGATCGGTGCTACGTTGCTACGCCGCCGGGTAAACACCTATGAACACTGAGATTCTAGCGTAGCTCAGTTCTGCTACGCGGCTTGCTACGCTGTGGATGCTGAGACGCGATCCCATCCGCATGGAGTGCTACGAACCTTCTGGGAAGCGAGTCACGATGGGCGGCTCCACCTTGCGAGCATCATGGCGGCGACAGGGGTATCCGAAGACGAAGTGCTGACGGTGGTCCGCCGCTGCGAGGGCGTACGCCGAAAGATAACGACCTCAGCTGGCTGTGGTTTCGGGCCTAGTCGGGCGGCGTAGAGAGGAGAGCTACATGACGATCATGGACTGCGCGCGCATCACCGCCATCAGGCTGTTTCAGGATGATCCCAAGACACTGCGGGAAATTCTCGCGCTGCACGACGAATACGAGCGCGCGTGTGGGCCGTTGCGCAGTCTCGTAACGGGTTGCACACAGGGCGCCGATGTGGATGAAGAAGTCCACAAGTACGGGAGGTGGCTACTGCGCCGGGAACGCAAAAGGAACGCCGAGCGTGACCAATGACTTCGGAGGCACGCCCAAGCTGGCGAAGATGAGAGGAGGTCATGTTGCGAGCATGTAGCGGGAAGACAAAGGACGAGCGAGCATGCCCAAATGCCGCAGGCGGGTCGGGTTACTGCTTCACACACGATCCGGCACGCGGTCGTGAACGGGCCGAGGCGCGAGCGCGTGGAGGACGCCATCGCCACGTAGGACACGTGGCGGACGCGACTGTCCTGCCGGAGCGCGTCCGATCCGTTGACGACGTATTCTCAGTCCTCGACTACACGCTCGTCGAGACGGTTGGATTGGAGAATTCCGTGCAACGCAATCGTGCGCTCGTAACGCTCGCCGGCGCGTACATGGAAGCAATCCGCGTCGGCGAACTGGAAGAACGGCTGGAAGCCTTGGAGAGGTGGTCACAGGATGTCAATCAAGAACCGTCTGCGGCAGTTGGAACGCGCTCCGCGTTTGCGGGACGACCGCACGCATGAGGCGTTCGTCTTCTTCGGGATGCCCGAGTGGTTCTGGATTAATTGCATCAACGTCATCACCTACAATGACGAAGGTCACGAGATCAGCGTAGGCAAAGCGCCTGAGGACGAGAAGCTACGCTCCGTCCTCCTGCGAGGACGCGGCGTGACCTACCTGGGACACGGAAACGGGTGGGAGATCGCCAAAGGCGTGCCGTACCCGCAGGTGCTGGCGTCTCTGTCCGCCGCGACAGGGATCGAAGTAGAGCCGAAGATGTGGGGTCCTCTACCGGAACCCATTGAGGCCGTGCTGGCTGGCGTGAAGGTGTTCTGCGAGCGTTGGGTAAAGCGCCAACAAGAGTGGATGGCTGAGGCGGAGGAGAAGGACCGACGGGCCGCGCGGCTAATAGCCGAGAGCCGTGCGAGAGAGGCCAATCGAGCGCCTCCTCCGCCTCCGGACTGTGGGTGAACGCAACCCCTGACGAGGTCACCGTGGCCCGTCCACGCGCTCGGATGTTCGGCCTGATCCGGCCAGATCAGAGGCCGTCCAGCAGTTCTCGGAGCGGGATCTCTAGCGTGTCGGCCACCACCTTGGCTTGCCGCAGCGTGATGTTACGCTTGCCGCGTTCCACGTCGCTCAGATAGCTGCGATTCAGACCGCTTGCCACGGACAGGTCCGTCTGCGTCCAGCCCTTTAGTTTCCGCTGTTCGCGGACCCGTTTCCCGAATTCTGTGGCAACGTCTGGCATGGCACCCACTATCGCAGGGCGCTATGATCCTTGTGTCGTATATGAGCAACATTTGGCGCGTGCTGGCATCGCTGAGGGTATGACGCGTTGATATTCCCAAAGCAATTCGCCCCGGCCTGTCTGTTGTGACAGGCAATGAGGTCGAACTGCTGCATCTGCGCGCCACCCCATCACCCGATCCCTGTGAGGCATCGGATGCTGGCGACGCGTAAACGAGGTCATCGGAACATGTCTAGGTATCGTGTGGCTTGCATCGCCATCCTCGCGTGTCTCGGCACAGCGACGTGCGTCGCGGAGCCATTCCCTCGCCCGACGCTTCTCCTCCCTGTTGGCGGAGACAAGGTGGCCTTCCTCGGGGATGTGCCGTGGTTGATCGTCAGCAGCCCCGGGGTGTCGATCTGGGATGCGAATACCGGGGAGAGCGTTCCGTTCGCTACTCACGAAACCGCGTTCGCGGTCACTGCCGATGGGCAAACGGTCGTGACCGGCTCCTTTGACGGCTTCATCCGCCGCTGGCGTGTCTCAGACCTGAGCCTGATCCAGGAGGTGAGGCCCGGGAACACCCGCAACCTTAGGGTCACGAAGGTGGATGTGGGTGCCGACGGCACGGTCGTTGCCGCTCTGTATTCGGACGACATCGTCCGCATCTGGGACGAGGTCGCAGGGACGATTATCCTGGAGGTGGAGGATGTCGAAGCCTGTGACCTTAGCCCGGACGGACAGCTGCTGGCCACACCACGTGACCTGTGGAATATATCTACGGGTCGTTGGCCAATGAGGCTCGGCGCACGAGGTCATACGAACGTCTGGTTCAGCCCGGACGGCACGCGCCTACTCACATCCCACCGACGCGAGAATGGCGTCTACCTGTGGGATACGGCTACCGGAGCGGAAGTGGCGGTGTTGGCCGATGGCCGAGTGGGCCATGTGGCGTTCAGTCCGGACGGTGGAACCGTCACCATGTCCCGGGGCCTCTGGGATGTGCGCTCTGGCGACCGCATCCAGGACTCGCCCGTTCCTGGTGGCGCAGTGGCGTTCTCTGCGGACGGTGATCTGCTCGCCAACGGTTTCGTTATCGCGGACACAGCAACTGAACAGCGCGTTCTGCTACCCCTCGTAGGAGACGCCCCCGTGGCTACGCTCGTCAACGGCGAAGCCGACGCCGTGGCATTTAGTCCCGACGGGCGGTACTTCACCTCTGGACCGGTCATCTACGAGGACGAGGCAGGTACACGACAGAGCGGCATGGCGGTTTGGAGGATCAGCGGTGACATTCGCGCCGAGGCAAGACCTCAGCAGGGCGCGGAGATCATCGTCGATATAGTCGGCGAAGGGATCGAGGGCCTCTACGGCTACGAGCTTCTGATCGGGTATGACAACACGAGGCTCCTGGCCTTGGATGTCCTTCCCGGTGACCTCCTTGAACGAGACGGAGGCAACGCCCTGTGGCAGCCTCTCGTGGACGATTCACAGGGCAAAGTCGCGCTCGTAGGCGTTCGTCTCTCGCCCGGTGAGGTCGATGGCAGTGGCACGCTCGCAACCATTACCTTCCAAGCGCGTATGGCGGGACCCACGCCTCTGCTCTTCCGCATCGTAGAACCCGTCGACGAACAAGGCCGCTCGTTCTTCATCATGCCTCACGAAGCCGGACTGCATCCCCACTCCGATGCGACCATGTCAACGTCAACCACGGCGACGCTCACTGAGGACGGCGTCCTCGTCACGGTCGAAGCCCTGGATGCTGTGAACGATCATGGGTATTCGGTCGCCAACGGGCCGTCGTCCCAGCTACTGGAGCAGATAGACGGGGAATGGCGAGTCGAACGGGCAAGCGTCCCTGAATCGGGCATTCTGGCGCAGTATCGCTACCGCATCTGGGGTACGGACAGCGCCGTCTTCGCACCTGTGGTGCATGTATTCGACGCCTTCGGCGTCGCCGTCGATGCAGAGGCCCCGGAAGCCTCGATTGCGTTCCGAGCGTCACCGCCCACGGACATCAACAAGGACTACGAGGTCAACATCGCTGATCTGGTTATTCTGGCGCAGGCCTTCGGGAAGTATCTGCCCGGGCGAAGGCGGCCAGACCCAGATGTCACGGGCGATGACACCGTGGACATCCATGACTTCGTAGCCGTGGCTAGAGACTTTGGAAGCGTGTATAGCCCCGACCCCAACGTCCCGATGGCTGCTCCAAGAGATCAGGCAATCGCAACCGAGAACATGCCCGTGGCGGCTATCAACCTGCTGGCGGCCCATGGCGTCCTGCTCTCCTCCATGATCCCAGAACGCACGTCCCTCCTGCCCAACTACCCAAACCCGTTCAACCCCGAGACGTGGATTCCATTCGAGTTAGCTGAGGAAGCGTCGGTGACCATCCACATCTACGACTTGGCGGGGGCCATGGTGAGGACGCTCGTGCTGGGGTCCATGCCGGTGGGCGTCCACGCGGGCCGTGACGACGCTGCTCACTGGGACGGCCGCAACGAACAGGGCGAACCGGTCGGAAGCGGCGTCTACCTGTCCGAGATACATGCCGGGACGCACCGCGCAATACGCCGCATGACGGTTCGCAAGTAGGCCAGTGGTGTGGTCGAGGATCGGGTCTTGCCCGGCCCCATCTGCGGGTACCGGCCTATCAGGCAACGAACACAAGGAAGCCTAGCAGGGCCGTCACGGGCTTGCGATCCCGAAGATGGGTCGTCGGACGCTCCCGAAGCGCGTGAAGACGACGCGCCACCGGAAGCGACACCATCTAGCGCGTGAACCCGAATCCCGATTCCGCCAAGGTGTTGCAGGGCCTTTGGAAGTCGTTCGACGGCCAAATTACGCTTGCCGAAGTCACGTCGGGCAACGTGGGGCTTAGCCATATGAACCAGGTGTATAGCGCGGCCAAGCACGTAGGACTGGTCGCGCAGCCGAACACCGAACGGCCGCAGGCCAAGCTCGCCGGCCCAGCGCTGGCCCGACCGTTACGTCACCTGTTGGCTACTGTCTACGCAACCCACCTGAACATAGGTGGATCGCCGGTGCCGACAAGGTCGCAGATAGGAGCCAGACCAGCGATGAGGGAATCCACCCAGCGCATCCTCGACACACTCATCGATAAGTCCAGCGAGATTCTGGCCGCGACGGCAACGGGCATTCGTGTCTTCGATGAACAGGAGGCAGAGAAACTCGTCAATGACCTGGACGGCGCGCCCCACGCGTGCGTGATCGGGTGCGTGATGGACATGCAGATTCCAGCGCAGCAAGCATGGACGATCCCCCACCGTCTACGGACACGGTTGGGATTCTTTGACATGCCTTCGCTGGCGAAGATGACGCTGGATGAATGCCGCGAGGTCATGCTCCGTCCGACGCCTCTGCACCGGTTCCACTACATGGGCGACAGGCTGCACAGCGCCGTGCAGCGCATGCATCGCGTCTATAATGACGACGCCTCGCGCATCTGGGCGAACAACCCATCCAGCGCGCTCGTGCTGCGACGGTTCTTGGAGTTCGATGGGGTGGGACCCAAGATAGCCTCGATGGCTGTGAACCTCCTTGTCCGTGGTTTCCGCGTCCCGATGAGCGATAGGACGGCAATCGACATCTCGGTGGACACGCACATCCGGCGCGTGTTCCCTCGCGTGGGTCTGATAGAAGAAGGGGCCAGCGACGACGCAATCCGAGCGGAGGCCCGCGCTCTGAATCCCGAGTATCCAGGCATCTTCGACATGGCTATGTGGGACCTCGGGCGTGAGACATGCAGACCGGACCCACACTGCCACGCTTGCTATCTGAGCGCCGACTGCCCATCCTCGCGTGCATAGCCGTTGGGCTGCACAGGCCCACCCCCGCCGCCGGGCCGGCCGGGTCACGTGGATGACTCTCGTCCCGACGACCGACGCACGCGTGTAGACTGTTGTGCTATCCCTTGCGCAGCGCCGCATGTGTCACTGGAGTCGATCTATGCGAGATCAGGTGATTCGATGGCTATGCCTCCTGGGCTTGGTGATCCCACGGCTTTGCTCGGCCCGCACTCTGAACGTCCCGGACGCGTTCCCGACGATTCAGGCTGCGGTAGACGCAGCCAACGCGGGTGATGTTGTTCTCATCGCGGCGGGAGTCTACGAAGAGCAGGTCGTCCTCACGAGCGACGTGCAACTCACCGGCGCGGGAGCAGACTTAACCACGGTCGTCTTTGGGACAGGAACGGTGATACGGGTTGAGGCAGGTGTACCTGCGGTCAAGATAGCCGGGCTGACTGTGGACGGTGTCAGAACGGCGGACGTTGGCATCGGCTGTCCCACAGGATCATCTGTGACTGTCTTGGACTGCACGGTCCTCCGCGCGCGGACCGGTATTGCTAGTGGGCCTGGCGGGCAAGTGGACATAGAACGCATCACCGTCACCGACACTATTGGCCCCGGAATATCCGTCAATAGCGGCAAAGCATCGGTGCGCAGTACACTACTGATTCGTCTGGAGGGTCCTGGAATCGACTTCCACAGCACCCAGGCAGTGGTGCGCGATACGGTGATCCAAGATGCCGCGACAGGGTTCGCATGTTCCGGGGGAACAACCGCGTGGATCGAGAACTGTCGCGTTGAGCGATGCGTCATCGGTGTCGACTGCTGGAGTAGCGCTCGTCCGAAGTTCCGCAGCAACCTGATAGCCGACAGCGCAAGCCACGCTGTCGTCGCGTGGGGGTCCTCCCGACCCGATTTTGGCACGTTGACAGACCCTGGCTTGAACCTCTTCGTCGGCAGCCACATATCCGAGATGGTAGACGGACGCGATCTCAGAACCGTGCCGGTGTCGGCCGTCGGCAACTGGTGGGGCGTCGCCAGTCCACCGGCCGATGTGTTCGAGGGCAACGTGGCCTACGCACCGTGGCTACCAACGCCGGATGCCCGCCCGCCCTCTGTCTCTCTCTCCATCCTTCCCGACGCGGTACTCGCCGAGTCGTACAGCTTCGACGCCTCCCCAGCAGTGTCCGGGTTGGCGGGCGACCCGACCTACGCAGCTGAAGGCCTCCCAGATGGACTCGGCATAGACGCCGCCACGGGCATCCTCGGTGGCACTCCGACGGAAGCTGGCACGTTCAGCGTCCTCCTGAGCGTGGTGGACGACCTCGGTCTGCCAGGTGCCACGGAGGCGTTGCTGATCGTCTTTGCAGAGCCACCCGTTGTCACCCCGACGGTATTCGTCATCACATCGCCAGAGGATGCGCTGCTGGGTGATGTCGTCACGGTTGAGGTGCGCGTTGATACGGTCACCGACCTCGCGGGCTATGAGTTCACCCTGACGTACGACCCGGCCGTGCTTACGTTCGTGGAGATCGCAGAGGGCGGAGTTCTGAGCCAGGACGGCTCGGAGACGTTCTGGCAGGCCGGCGATGTCGGCGACGGCGCGGTCACGGGCATCACCAACGCAACTCTCGGGGAGGGCGGCGTCGACGGCGGCGGGGTGCTATTCACCGCCCAACTGGCGACCACAGGCCTGGGCGAAAGCGACCTGACAATCACCGGCACGCTCGGGGCTTCCGACGGCTCGGCGATCCCTTACGATGTCAACGGCGGCTATGTCGTCGTGCGTACCCACCCACGCTGGGATGTGACCCAGAACGGCGTTGTGGACATCGCCGACATTGTCATAGTCGCACACGCCTTCGGAGAGACCGACCCAGCCAACGCGGCAGCCGACATCAACTCCGATGGCATCGTGAATATCCTCGACGTAATCCTCGTCGCGCGGCACTTCGGCGAGTCGTCAGGAGGCGTCTTAGCTGCTCCTCGACTCGCATCGCCGGTCCATGCGCCGTTGCTGCGTCAGCTTGTTTTCGAAGCCGAAGCCGCGCACCTCGACATGGACGCTGGACTCTCCGTGCTTTGCTCTCTTCTTGCCTCTGCAACCCCAGAGCGTACGTCCCTGCTACCCAACTACCCGAACCCGTTCAATCCGGAGACATGGATACCGTTCGATCTGGCCGACGCGTCGGAGGTCACGATCCACATCTACGATGCTGGTGGAATGCTTGTACGACGTTTCGACCTTGGGAATCGCGGCGCAGGGGTCTACCGCGCACGAGGCGGCGCAGTTCATTGGGACGGACGGAATGAACAGGGCGAACCGGTCGGCAGTGGCGTCTACCTGTACGAGATAAACGCCGGGACACACCGCGAGATTCGGCGGATGACGGTTCGGAAGTAGGGCCGTGGCATGACCAATCATCAAGTCCTGGCCGCCCTTCGGCGTTGCATCTTCCACCAGGAGTCGATCAGGCGGGGGCGAGCCTGGCTGGTTCTAGGTGCGCTAACGCTAACCGTCCTAGCACCCCGAGTTGGGTTCACCGCGCCTGCCCTAAACGAGGACTTAGTGCGTGCGCGAGAGATACTGACGCTCCTGGACGTTCAGCGCGAGTTCGAAACGACCAAGGACTACCACACCCGGTTGCGGCAGTATAACGACCTGTTGCCAGAACTCCGCGATATTTCCAAACGCGAACACGCTGTATCACTGGAAATCGCCGCCGAGCGCTACAAGCCGGACGAGGCATACTTTCACGTCACCGTATCGAAGGAGGGCTTGCTGGAACCCGCCGTAGGTAGGTTGGCGATGCCGCTCTCCAAGGCGCGGAGCGCGAAGTCGCAGTTACGCGAGGCTTGGGCGACCGTACGGGTCAAGGTTGTGCCAGCAACGCGGGAGGCGATCCCGTATCCGAAGGACATCAGCGTTCGGTTCGAGGACAGGATGTGGCCAGTCGAGTTTCCGAGCGCGTGGGTGGCCGGTTACACCCTGGCACAAGTAGCTAACGGAGGCATTGCGTCCTCACCCGACGGTTCAGTTCTCGCCTTGGCTGTGGAGCAAGGAATCGCCCTGTCCAGCACGGCCACCGGCGAGCGCGTGGGTTGGCTACGCCCAGGGAGCATCCTTCCGCCGCAGCCTGTGCAGTACGTGACACACGGAGCGTTTATCGCATTCAGCCCAGAGGGATCGCACATCGTGGAGGGGCCTAACAACGCGTTGCGCGTGTGGCGGGTCGCAGATCGGGCGTATGTACACCGCGTCCCGGTGGATTCTGGATATGTTGACCTCTCTATGCACCCGAATGGCGATCATCTGGCTGTCGCGCTCTATTCCGAGGACGGCATGGATGGGAAGGTGCGCGTATGGAGCATATCGAGGGAGCAGGTGATCCGCGAGTTCATCGCGCAGGGCCATCGCATATCCTCCGTGCAATACGTCAACGATGGGAGGCAACTCCTGACGGGCGGCAACCGCATGGATGGGCAGGTACACCTATGGGACACCTCCTCAGGCGAGAAGATCAGAACGCTGATTCAGAATGCCCCCCAGCCGGACGGTACCCCAGCCGGAGTCTGGATAAGCGAGTATGTGCCATCTCGGTCTCTGGCTAGCATCCACCTCTGGCCCGACCAGATGAGTTGGTGGAATACAGACACCTGGTCCGAAGTCGCAAGGGGAATCAGAAGTGAGGGCGTGGGCGTCACGCAGGACGGACTCAGTGAGTTCGCGCTCAGCAGATCAGGCAGCGTGCGTGTCCGCCACCCTCTAAGCGACACGCAGTACCAGGTCCTTGATGGACCCCTCGGAAGCGCGGTGGGCCGGCGAAGTTTCGCCTGCGATCCGCACGGCAACTGGTTCGCACTTGCGTTGACGGACAAGCTATTCTCCGCAGGGGTCGTGAAAGCCTACTGGCGCGTCGGAGTGGACCTTCCTGACATTCCCATTGTGCCGCGACTGACCGACGACGCCGTGGAAGATGGCGCGCCCGCGAGCATGCCCGTAGTAGCTTCATTGCAATCGGACATCTTCGTCGTTCTGGAACCGGCCCTCACGGACTCAGGCCGCCCGAACGCGAGGATTGCCTTCCTATCCGACCGGGCGGGCAGCCGCGATATCTTCGTCATGGACTCTGATGGGTCGAACGTGCAGCAGCTTACCGATCATGCGGCGGCAGATGGTCTGCCTTCGTGGTCACCTGACGGAACACAGATCGCCTTTCAGTCGGACCGTGCTGGGAACCCGGAAGTCCATGTGATGGATTCCGACGGGTCCAACGTGCGCAACCTCAGTAACCGCGCCAGGTCCACAGAGGCCCACGCTGCATGGTTACCGAACGGCGAACAGATCGCCTTCTACTCGGACCGTGATGGTAACTACGACATTTACGTGATGGACCTGGACGGGGGCAATATCCGCCGCTTTACCAACCATCCGGCGGCAGACACGTGGCCTTCATGGTCGCCGGACGGCGACAAGGTCGCCTTCGTGTCGGAACGCCGTGGAAGCCGCGACATCTATGTCATCGGCACCGATGGATACGACCTGCGCCAGGTGACGAACAGCCCTTCGCACGACGATGGATGGTCCTGGTCGCCCGATGGCAGCCAGATAGCCTTCCATTCGGGTCGGGATGGGAACAACGAAGTCTACGTGATAGGGGTCGATGGCGCGAACGAACGTAGGCTAACCGACCATCCGGCACAGGACGAACTGCCGTCCTGGTCGCCTGACGGCAGGCACATCGCGTTTGCTTCCGACCGCAGTGGCACGTGGGATATCTACCTGATGGACACTGACGGCACGAATCTACGTAGGACCACCACCGGCCCTGGCAACGACACTGAACCTTCTTGGTCGCCACTGCTATCGACGGCCGCCCCTACCGTTGCTATCGCAGCCCCACCACAGTCGCCCACAACGGTCATGGCATCTGCCATCCAGCTTCGCGCGACGGCTAAACGAGTCGGAACAAAGCCAATCACGTGGACGAAGATCACGGTAAACGGTAAGGCCCTTCCCGACGGCAAGGGTCAGAAGACGCTTACCGTCGAAGCCGCCGCACCCAAGGAAGTGGCAATCGAAGAAGACGTGGCGCTTGTGCCGGGACGCAACGAGATCACAGTCACGGCCGGGACCGCGACGACGGAGTCCGATCCCGCCACTGTCGTAGTGATCTACGAACCACCCCAACTAATGCCAACCGGGCCGAAGCCCGACCTTTACGTCCTCGCGGTGGGGGTAGCGGAATACGCTAACCCGCAATTCAACCTGCGTTACCCGGACGATGATGCGCGAGACTTCGCAGCCGCCTGCGAGCAGCAGGAGGGCCAGTTCTACGGCCAGGTCGATGCGCGCGTCCTGACCGACCAGGAAGCAACGCGGATGAACATCATCGAAGGATTGGACTGGCTTAGAAGGTCCGCCACAGCCAACGATGTCGCCTTCCTGTTCGCATCGGCCCATGGCGTGAAGGACTCAGCAGGCGACGCCTACCTGTTCGGACATGACGCAGACCTGGACAGCGTCCTAGCGACAGCAGTTCCGTGGACCGACTTCCAGCGTGTGCTGGGGAAGATGCCCGGCCGCACGATGATGTTCATGGATACGTGCTATTCCGGTGGGTTCGCATCGGGCGAACTGACCAAGGGCGTGGCGAACTTCACGGACGTGTACGAACAACTGACACAGTCGGGGTTGGTGATCTGGGCGTCGTCTACCGGTGCTGAACAGTCCGTGGAACGCGACGAATGGGAGAACGGCGCGTTCACCGAAGCCCTGCTCGATGGACTGTCAGGGACAGAAGCCGATGCCGATGGTGATGGGATCCTGAACGAACTAGAGCTGTCGTTCTACGTTGGCCGGCGTGTCCGTGATTTGACCAACGGCGCACAGCACTTCGTTCCGTTTCGACCGGCGATTCCCGACTTCCCGGTGTTCGGCGTCACGGGGCAATAGCGACCGCGTCGCGGTCACACTTCGACACCTATTCCTTCCAGGACACCCAGGAGCGTCACCAAGGCATGTCTACCCGCCGTCCGGCCAGGGCAGTGGGCATGGCCGTACAACGCATGTTCTGATAGTGAACCTTATGTAGTCGAATCCCGCTCCACGAAAGGCTTTACAGAGGTCGATGCACTACATGTTGGGGATTGACCCGCCGAAATGGGCGTCGAATGAGTCCAACCTGACTCACCCGCGAAATCCCAAGATGTTGTGGGTGCCTGAATCCGTCTTCGCTGACCTACGCCACCGGCGACATGGATGCACAGGAAGTCCGTGACGGCGTTCGCGCCCGCGTGGATGGGTGACGGCACGGTCCGCACGAAAGAACGTCCTGGGTGGTGTTCGCATGTGCCAGCCGCCGTCCTGTGCTTCCGCGCTGTGCGTTCATGCCCTATCCATTCACTGCACCAGCATTCCGCACGGCATGTGGCCCGGACAATCCCTTCGTGGCACGATGTGCAGGTGTCACGCCGCTACGTCACGTTCACGGCTAAGCTGTGATCACAACCATTTACATAGGGCGTTCCATGGAACAGGCAGTCCTAGACGAATACTTCCAGGCACGGGAAGGCGTTCTGCTGGCTCAGTACCAGAACTCCAAGTTGCAGCACGCGGCAAAGAACAAGGGCGCGAACCGTGAAGACTTCTGCCGACTGTTTCTTGACCAAGTGTTGCCCTTCCGCCTTCGCCTGACTACAGGCGAAGTATGGGACTGCTACGGCTGCAAGACCGGTGAACTTGATCTAGTCGTTGTGCGCGATGACTGCCCCCGACTGACATTCGATGGCGGCCAGACCACATGTCTGGTCGAAGGGGTGCATGCTGCAATCGAAGTGAAATCCAACCTGACCCGGGACAAGCTACGAGAGGCGCTAGTCACCCTGAAAAACGTCCAGAACCTTGTTCCATTGGGACTGGTACAAGTGATGGAAATGGGGCGGACGATTGCCCGGCCACTGCGAGTGGTAGTTGCCTACGAAGGCGCAAGTTGGGATGTCCTTCTGGACGAACTGGGTCAGCCTGGAAACGCCGGAGTCATCGACCTGGTATGCCTGCTTGGGCGTGGCGTAATCGCTTCTTCGAAGCTACAGGGGTCGCAAGAACCGTGCGAATACTACTGCGTAGAACGGCACGGAGAAGCACTGCTGACTCTGTACGGCCAGCTAACTACGTTCGCGGTAAGCCTTTCCCAATTCCACGTCGATCTGAGACGGTATTTTCTGCCACAGGAACACTGGCAGGACAACTGGCCACGACATCACGACTATCCGCCGAGCTAGACGCAGCAGGACACGGACGCGTTGGGCGTATCGGCGACAGCACGGCAGCACCCGTATTCGAGACGCGTCAACGCGTGGGATCCCGTTACGGATGTTGATCCCAATCTTTCACCGGTCTAGAGTGCTCGGCAGAGACACTGAGATGCCGAAGCACGCCGTCGCTACACTCGTCGTCGCCTTCTTCCTTGCCGGCCACCTGTCCGCCCAAGCACCCGACCCGAAGACCTTGCGTGTCGAGCCGGCCGCTTCACCGTCCGAGGTGATCACACCTGGCGGCACTGGCTACGCGCTGCTGGTAGGCGTCGGCGAATACCCGGACATCGAAGGCGGGTCGATCAGTCCGCTACGCGCGCCTGCCAAGGACGTGGACGCGCTGTACGGCTTCCTGACCGACCCGACAAAGGGCGGGTTCAGGCCTGAAAACGTCCGGCGGCTGAAAGACCAAGATGCGACGAAGGACGCTATCGGGATCGAACTGAACGACATTGGCAGGAAGGCGACGGCGGACGACCTGGTACTGATCTACTTCAGCGGACATGGATTCCGGCCGGACGATTCCGACCCCGAAGGTGCGCCTGCGTATCTAATACCCTACCTGACCCATCCCCGCGCGCTGACCAACCCCGCCGGCACATGTATCGACTACGCTGACCTGGCTGAGCAGGTCAGATCGATGGCCGCCCAGAAGGTCGTCACGATCCTCGACGCGTGTCACGCCGGGGGTGTGAAGCCTGCTGGGTCGAAGGGCGTGCAGGTGGACGTGTACTCGAGGTTCTACGAGGCGTGGGAACAGGCCCAGGGACGCCCGCTGTTGCTGTCGTCTGACCAATCCGAGGTGTCATGGGAGGAGGAAGGCGGGAGCGTCTTCACGAACTTCCTATTGCGCGGGCTGGAAGGTGAAGCGGACGCGGACGGCGATGCCATCGTCGGGTTCAACGAAGTCGCGGCCTACTTGGAACGCGAAGTCCCGGCGTACACGCGATCCAAGTTTCCAACGGTGCAAACACCAACGCGACGGTATGCACACGGGCCGGTGCGGGGCGACATACCCCTGGCGGTGAACCTGGGGCGGCATCAGGCGATCCAGGATCAAGCGGCAGCGACGCGGGACAACCGGAACCAGGCGATCTTGCTGGCCAGGCTTGATCCGTCGCTGGAAGACAGATCGCTGCAAGTAACCCAGAAGGCCTACGCTCAGGAAGCACTGGCGGACGACGAAGCCGCACTGCTGGCGCAGTTGGATCGTTTCGCGGCGAGAACGATCAGCAAGGACGACTACGTGGCCAGGGCGCGGGCCATTAGCGGGACGGTGCGTCCTGTGCCGGTGCCTACCAACCCGTCAGTCACACCCGCGCCACCAATGGGCATGGTCGGACACCCCGATAGCGTGGACCTACGCAGCCCCGACCCGGTCACGACGCAGCCATGGTACACGGATTATGCCGCGGCCTTGATGGCGTATGCCGGAACCGGTGGCCTCAAATGGGACGATGAGCAGGAGCGGGTAACGACGGTCGGTGTCGATGTCATGCGTTCGGTCCACCCAAGGATCGCTGTCCTGGCACAGCTTACATGGACGCGCAATCCCTTCTCCTATACCGATGTCGATGTTATCGACGCGTACACTATGTCTATTGGGGGCCAATTGGCTGTAGCGCGTACAGGCAGGATCACATGGGGCCTGCGCGCCAAGGCTGGCATCGGTACAAGACGTCGAAACTACGGCAGCAGGATGATCTGGAGCGGTGACCAACCCTTGGGGGCAGACGTTGGTCCTGCAATACGGCTTACCACTGGCCTATCCGTCCGCGTTGCGGTGTCTGCTGTCTACGATGTGACAACGGAATACATCCATCGGGGGCTGTCGATCAGCATCGGCACCGTGCCGTAAACGCCCGTCTATCCTAGTTCGCACGACGTTCCTTCGCACGAATCCAACGTCCCGATGGGCGCAGCGCGCCATCCCGGACGTGGCGGACACACGGGCGTGCAAGGCGGACGGATCGCCGTGGCAGGCACGTTAGGCCTTTTGCCCAATGCGTAGTGCCTCTTCCGCCGTCCACGACCGAACCACCGCTACAACACACCGGGCCTCGGTTCCTCATTTGGCGGCGCGGCTGCTAGGGAAGTTGTTGCGCCTGATGAAGTAGGACGGGCCGGGCCTTCATCTGTTCCTTCAACGAACCGGCCTCGTCACGGACCATTTCCATGAGGCTGTGCTGGACGACGACGACGCGCTGCTCATACGCATCGCGTTCCCTGACCGCATCGGCCGACCCGCGCGCACTGGCCGGATCGTGCGTGCAGCACTCCCGTCCATGGCGATGCGCCCGTTTGCATGTCCGATGGGATGGCGCCCTGGGCGCGAAGCACATATAGTCTAATGCGATCGCCGGGACTTCGAGGCGTAGGGAGGCACTGGAAATGCCCGTCCGACGACACGACCGCGTTAGCGCACGCACAGGAAAGCGCAAATGGATTGCCGACGTTCCCGACCGAGTGAGCCCAACAGGGAAGCGTCAGCGGAGGCCGTTCGACACCAAAAAAGAGGCGCAGGCCTACTACGACCGTTGTGTCGCCGATGCGCTGACTGGCAAACGCAAGCATGCCACGCCCACCAGCACGACGTTCGCGGAGTTCGCCCCCACTTACCTCGACTACGCCCGCCTCAACAAGGCGGAAGGCACTGTCGAACGCGAAATACCACTCATCCAGGCTCACCTACTGCCCTACTTCGGCTCCAGGAAGCTCCACGCCATCGACATGGCCATCATCGAGAGATACAAGCTGAAGCGCCGGAACGCAGGCGTCGCGCCTCGGACGATCAACATCGAAGTCACAGTTCTGTCTGTGATGTTCCGCACAGCGATGCAGCACGGAATGGCGTTCTCGAACCCCGTGCGAGACGTGCAACGGCTGCCAGTACCCAGGCGACCGCCACGTTGGCTATCGAAGGAGGAGGTATCGAGGCTGCTTGCGGCAGCGCGGGATAGCCACCTGAACCCGCTGGTGAACCTCGCGCTCTACACCGGGATGCGGAAGTCGGAACTGTTCCGCCTGCTGTGGGCCGACGTGGATTTCAGTGATGGGCGCGTGATAGTCCAGCCGGGGAAGAACTACGTCTTTCGTGAGATCGGCATGAACGACGCCCTGCGATCAACGCTGGGGCCGCTGTGGGAGGCCTCACAGACCCGTGACGCCCATGTGCTGACGTGGCGAGGGCAACCTTACGTTTCGAACATCACGAAGGCGTGGCGGGCGCTCATGGAGTGCGCTGAGATCGAGAACTGCACGCTTCACACGCTTCGCCACACGTTCGCGTCACATCTTGCGACGAACGGCGTGCCGCTCGCCCACATCCAGAAGCTGATGGGCCACCGCGACTACAAGACCACGCTAGTCTACGCGCATCTATCCAGCGAGAGCGTGCGCGACCACGTCAACCGGTTGGACTTCTCGTAGTTGGCACCGTTTCGGCACCATTTCGCGTTCTGAGGCGTCCGTCCATACCCCTTGAATCGCTGTTGATCCGCTGGTGGGACGGAATGTGGAGAAGTGACCGGTCTGGGACTTGAACCCAGGACCACCGGATTAAAAGTCCGATGCTCTACCAACTGAGCTAACCGGTCACACGGATCACAGAGTGCGGACGATGCTCTCGGTGCGCTCGGGACCCACGGAGATGAGCGCCACCGGCGCGCCGAGAAGCTCCTCGACCCGCTCGACGTACTTGCGCGCGTTCGCGGGCAGGTCAGCGTAGTCGCGGACCTTCGTCGTGTCGCTCTCCCACCCTGGCATGTCCTCATACACCGGCTCGCACTCGCTGAGGGCGCTGAGCTGGGCCGGGAAGTTGTCGACATCCTGCCCGTCACGGCGATAGCCGACGCACACCTTGATGGTGGACAGCGTGTCGAGAACATCCATCTTCGACAGCGCGATCTGCGTGAATCCGTTGATCCGCGCGGCATAGCGCAGGCCTACGACGTCGAGCCAGCCACATCGACGGGGACGGCCGGTCGTCGCGCCGAACTCGTTGCCGATCTGTCGGACGTGCTCTCCGAACTCCTCGTCCATCTCCGTGGGAAATGGGCCGAGGCCGACGCGCGTCGTGTAGGCCTTCACGACGGCGAGCACTTCCTGCACGGCGCTGGGTGGCACTCCGAGGCCCGTGCAGACGCCGCCGACGGTGGTATTCGACGATGTGACGTACGGGTACGTCCCGTGGTCCATGTCCAACAGCGCCCCCTGAGCGCCCTCGAACACGATGGACTTGCCGGCGCGCATGGCCTCGTGCAGCACGAGCGACGTGTCCGTCACGTGCGGCCGCAACCTATCGGCGTGGCCCTTGTACTGCTCCAGTACCTCGTCAAGGTCAATCGTCTGTCCGCGCGCTCCCAACAGGGCGCTGTACCGCGACATCGCCCGTGTCAGCTTCTCGGTGAAGACGTCGAACTCCATCAGGTCGCACATGCGAACAGCCGACACGCGCGCGGCCTTATCCGTGTACGAGGGGCCGACGCCGGTGCGCGTTGTGCCGAGCGCCCACTTATCGTCGTCCTCGTCCAGATTCTCGGACGCGAGGTGGTGCGGCAGGATGAGATGCGCGCGGTCGCTGATGAGCAGGTTGTCGCCGACCTCGCACCCGCGCGCGATCTGCCCGTCCATCTCCTTAAGGAGACCCTCGACGGAAATGACGACACCGTTGCCGATGACGTTCGTGCAGTGCGAGTGCAGCATGCCGGACGGTAGCAGGTGGAAGACGTACTTCTCCTCACCCACGATGATCGTGTGACCGGCGTTTGGCCCGCCGGTGCCGCGCGCGACGACATCCGCTTGCTGCGCGAGCAAGTCCACGGACTTGCCCTTGCTCTCGTCACCCCACTGACTGCCCACGACGAACGTATTGCGCATGGAGCCTCACCCAGAAACAGGAAATCCCCGCCCGATGGCAGGGATATGTAAGCGCCGTGTATCGACCCGGGGTCGATCCTAGCGCTTAGAGAACTGGAAGCGTTTGCGCGCTCCGGGACGCCCCGGCTTCTTGCGCTCAACCATTCGCGAGTCACGCGTCAGATACCCACGCGGCTTCAACGCGGCCCGCATGCCCGGGTCCACCTTGAGCAGCGCCCGCGACAGACCGTGACGGATCGCGCCTGCCTGGCCCGTCTGGCCGCCGCCGCGCACGTTCACGAACACGTCGTAGGCTTCCTCGCCGCCAACTGCCTCGACAGGCGACTTGGCCGCGGTCACGTGCGTCTCGCGGTCGAAATATTCCTCGATCGCCCGGCCATTCACCACGAACTGGCCGGAGCCGCCGGTGGCGATACGTACACGGGCAACCGCCGTCTTACGTCGGCCGGTTCCCCACATAAAATCCGCCATGTTACCCTATCTCCCTGCTCAGCTCGCGGACGAACTATCGTCGGATACCTGCGCCCCGTGCGGGTGGTCCGGGCCAACGTAGACGCGCAGACGCGTCCGCATGAGCCGTCCCAGCCGGGTGTGCGGAACCATGCCGTTCACCGCGCGGCGAACGACCTCGGTGGGGTCGCGTTCCATCATCTCGCGATACGTGCGTTCGGTCAGCCCGCCGAGGTACCCGCTGTGCCGGTAGTACTTCTTCTGGTCGACCTTCTTGCCAGTGACGACGATCTTCTCGGCGTTGACGATGATGACGCCATCGCCGCAGTCGACACTCGGAGTAAAGCTGGGCTTGTGCTTGCCGCGCAGGATCGCAGCCGCCTGCGTAGCCATGCGACCAAGCGTCTGGTTGGTCGCGTCTATGACCACCCAATCGCGTTCCGTCTGGATCGGAGCCATCGGCGTGCGTTGACGCCGGTGAGCCCCGTCGCGCTCTACGAACCTGTCGTTAAGCATGTTCTCAAATCACACCGGGCATTATCTCGCCGCACACTACTCCCGACGATCGGCGGCGCGACAAGGAATACTAACGTCCGCCCCATGTCGAGTCAAGACATTCAAGGCGCCGCGAGTCGTCTCCCAGAGCGTCTAATAGAGCGGCTCTCCGCGCGCTTGGCACACTTGGTCATCCGTCCTTCAAGGCCAGGCTTACCAGCACGCGCTGGCCGTCGTCTACCATGCGGCTCTGGAACTCGTACAGACCTCGCGGAGACGGCCCCGTGATGAGTTCTCCCGCCATGCTATAGATGGACCCATGGCCGCAGTTTCGGTCGCAGTAGATGACGCCGTCGTCGCGCACGGGCTCCAAGGGGCACGCCTGGTGTGTGCACATGTTGACGAACGCCCGCACCGCGTTCCCCTCGCGGACGAGCAGCAGCGCTGGCGCTTGACCCGCGGCTGGCAGCGCCACGAAGCCACCGTCCTCCGCTAGGCTCGGGTGGTCCGCTAGCTGAATGACGACCTCGTCGTCAGGCGTCGGGCCGCTCCGATCGGCGTCGGCCTTGGCTGGGCGACGTTCGCTGTCACGACCGCAGCCCGCGAGAGCAAGCGGAGCCGCCAGACCCGACGCGAGGGTGATGAAGTGCCGGCGCGAAACGCCGCGAAAGTCGTCCATGTGAGCCTATCGGTTCGCTAGGTGAAGAGGGTAGCCGTCTTCTCGGTCAGGCGACCCGTCGCCGCCTTCGGAGCCAGATGTCCACCGGCCCGCTGGAAGCCGCGCGGCCGCGCGCAGGCCCCTTTGAGCGTACCACGACTCGCGCGTCCGTGGCTGAGGGATACAGCCACATGCGACCGTGTCCGGCGTCCCGCGTGTCCGTCGACGCCAGTCGGTAGTCGCGCGGCGTCCCAGCCGTGGCGGTCTGGACAACGTCGACATGTGCGACCGCTCCGCTCCCCGGTAACGACAACGGCAGCACGCGTCGGCCAAGGGTCCATGCGGCCGGGAGGGGAGGCGCGGATGTCGTGCTGGCTATCTGTAGGCTGGCGGTCTTCCTTGGCGCGACCCGCGCGCGGGTGGGCGCTACCCGGGGCAGTCGGATCCGTTCCCGCGCTTTGGCGCGCGCGGCGACGACTATGGCGCTCCAGCGGGCCTCCTGCAACGCCCCGGGCGCGCGCACGATTGCCGCGGAAGCTGGAGCCACAACGCACGCCAGAGCAACGCACACCCACGGCGTCAGTCGATTACCCATGCCCGCTGTCCACCTCGAGGAACGCGCGTCGGGCCCCGCCCCCGACGCGTCTGTGCCCACTCAGTCTACCACCGCACGGGGCACGCCTCCAATTGCGGCCCGGCTGGCCGTGGGATAGACTGCCTCGGCGACAGGCTCCTGGAGGCTGCGGCCGTTGAGAGCGTTCCCGGTGACGGTGTCGCTTGCCGTCAACCTGCTTCTACTCGCGCTTACCGTCTGGTACGCCGTCTGGCGGCTGTGGCGAGGCAAACGCGCGCGCGACCGTCGGCAGATACTGGCCGGAGCCCTCGCGCTCTTGCTCCCCGGGGGCGCGCTGTTCGCCCTGCTGTGGCCGCACCTCGCCTATCTATGGACCGAATCCCTCTGGTACGCCCACTTCTCGCGTGGCGACGCCTCGGCTGGCTACGACCGAGTGCTGTGGCGGGTGATATCGGGCCGTTGGCGCATCTTCGTCACGTACGCAACGCTTGGGATGGCGTTCATCGGGCTGAACGTCTTCGCCGCCCAAGCGACGTGCCGCCTGGCCGCGGGTCGGGAACATTGGGCGGTGCACTCCACGAAGGCGTTCCACCGGTTCCTGCTCATATTCGGCGCCATCGCCGCCTGCCTGTTGGGCGCCATCCTCGGCGGCCAGTGGGAGGCGTTCATGCATGCGGACGCCTACGAAGAGGGAGTCGGTCGCGTACAGGCCACCGTAAGACTCGCGCCCGTCGTCGTCGGCGCGCCCGGGCATGACGCCGCGCCGTCTCCGTGGGACGCCAGTCTCTCCGACCACATCGCTGCCGTTAACCGGGAGGTGACCGCAAGCCTCGCCGGCGCCCTGGCCGGCCTCCCGGATGTCGTGATGGCGGCCGCGGATGCCGAGGGCGGTGAAGCCCGCGTCGCCCCGCACTTCACCGTGCAGCCTCGACTGCATCCGGACAGCGCCGGCGAGGGATACCACGTGTTCCTGGTCCTGTCGGGGGCGACGATCATGGAAGCGGCGGGACGTGACCCGTCCGACCAGGCGACCGGTCTGTACGGACGGGCAACGACGGCGGCTGGCTACGACAAGCAGCAGGTGTTCCGGGCGGACGGTGTCTCGCCCGACCCCGGGCGGGCGGCCGCGGAGCTAGTGACGACTCTCACCGCGTCGGAGCTGCTGCAAGACGGCTTCTCGGATCCCGTTTTCCACCGCAACGTGGGTTACTATCTCTTTGCATTCCCAAAGGCCCGCTGGCAGAGCCTCTGGCTGAAGCTGCTCCTGTGGGCGACCCTCGCGGTCGTCGCATACCAATACCGCTACTACTACTACCGGGACACGCGCTCAATGCCCCGTGCGGTGCGGGGGATAGCCGTCCACGCGACGGTCCTGTGGGCGGGGCTTCTGGCCGTTGGCGCGTGGCGCGCGCGCATCGCCGCGACGGCGCTGCTCTACGCGACTCCGAACGGCATCAAGAGCGGCCGAGTGCCCTACGGCGTCAGTTACGTGGACTTTGTGCAGATCGACGCGTATCGCGTGTACGTTATCGCTCTCACCGTTCTCGTACTTGCCCTCGCCGGCAACGCCATCCTGCGCAGGCGCCGTGTCTGGTACGCCGTGGGGATTGCCTGGGCCGTCGCGTATTGCGGCATCGTCTGGGCGTACCCGGCCACGATCTACCTGTTCCAGGTGCGCCCCAACCCCTTCACCGTGGAGCGGCCGTTCCTGACGAGTCACATCGCGATGACCCAGCGCGCATACAGGCTGGACGCGATACGACAGGACAACGCCCTGCGGTCACTCGCGCGGTTCGACGATGTCGTCGCGCGGCCCGAGGTGCTAACGAACGTGCAGTTGTGGGACCGCCGCGTGGTGTGGGAACGGCTGCAACAGAGCCACACGATCCAACCCTACTACGTGTTCTACCCATACCCGGACGTGGACCGCTACGAGATCGGTGGAGAGTTGCGGCAGGTGGTCGTGGCGGCGCGCGAGGTGGACCCCAGCGGGTCGGCGACATCTGACTGGCTCACCCGACGAGCCCGGTACACACACGGCTACGGCGTCACCATGGCGCCCGTGAACGAGGCAGAGGACCCAGGAGTGCCTCGCTTCTGGATCAAGGGCATCCCCATGCAGTACCCGGAGGGCGACGAATACGCGTCGTTGGAGGTCAAACGCCCGGAGGTGTACTACGGCGAGATCACGAAGGAATACGTCCTCGTCGACAGCACGCAGATGGAAGTGGACTACCCCCTCGACGGTGAGGTGCAATACAGCCGATACGCGGGAGAGGGCGGGCTGCACGTGGGTCGCCGCATGGGTCTGCGGCGACTGGCGTTCGCCTCCCGCCTGAAGGAACCGTGGCGAGTGGCGTTCTCGACGGCGTTGCGGCCGGACACGCGCGTGATGCTGCATCGACACGTTCTGACACGCGCGAAGCGGCTGGCGCCTTTCCTCGAATTCGACCCTGACCCGTTCCTCGTCGTCGGCGAGGACACCGGCAAGCTGTGGTGGGTCATCGACCTTTACACCACATCGGCGGACTACCCGTATGCGGCCCCGTTCGTGCCCCGCGACGAGGAGGGAGCGCGGATACGGGATCTTGGTGGCGCAAACCACGACGAGCCGTTCTTCAAGCGCATGAACTACATCCGCAATTCCGCCGTCGCGGTCGTCGACGCCTACAACGGGAGCGTTCGCTTCTACGTGACCGACGACACCGACCCTGTGCTGCAGGTGCAACGGCATCACTTCCCGGAGCTGTTCTCGCCCGTCGACGCGATGCCGGACGAGCTCCGCTCACACCTCCGGTACCCGGACTACATGCTTTGGACGCAGGCCTCGATGTACGCGACCTACCACGTGGACGACCCGGTCGCCTTCATCACGAGGGGCGACGCGTGGAAGCTCCCGCGCGAGAAGTTCCACAGCGAGGGCCTCCAGCCGATGATGCCCTACTACACCGTGCTCGACATGCCGGGGGAAGGGGGTCCAGAGTTCGTGAGCGTCATCCCGTTCGCGCCGTGGGTCACCGCCAAGCGTCTGTCCGCGTGGCTCGTCGCCGGCTCGGATCGAGATACATACGGGCATCTGACCTGCTACATCCTCCCGCGCGCAGAGGAAGTGGACGGCCCGGAGCAGATCGAGAACCGCATCGACCAGGACACAGAGCTGTCCGGGCAGTTCACGTTGCTGGGTCAAGCGGGGTCGGAGGTGATACGTGGCAACCTCCTGTTGCTGCCCGTGCTGACGCAGCAAGGCGCGCATGCGCTGGTGTACGCCGAGCCCATCTATCTCCGCGCGACGGGAGAACAGGGCGAGAGCATGCCGGAGCTGAAGTTCGTCATCATCGTCGCGGATGACAAGCTGGGCTCCGACACCACGTTCCAGGCAGCTCTACGCGCGGTGTTCCGCGTCGGCGAGTTCGGCATCGTCTCAGGGACCATCACCGACGCCAGCGGCGCCGCCGTCTCCGAAGCCGTGGTGTCCGTGTTCACCGAGGCGGGGGATCCGCTACCCGGCGCGGCGGTGACCGATCCCTCCGGCGCGTACCGCATCGAGACCATCATGCCCGGGCGCTATAGCCTTCGCATCGCTCGCGAGCAGTACGCCACGATCGCTGAAGACATCGAGGTGGCGACGGGCGTGCCGTTGGAGGTGTCGCGAGCGCTTACCCGGGCGACCGGCGTCCCAGTGGCGACGCGCACGCTGGCGGATGTCGCTCGCTCGGCGAACGCTTCCCTCGACGAATACCTGCGCGCCACGGGGGAAGGGCGCCTCGTGGACGCGGCCACGGCGTTGGAACAGTTACGCGTCGACCTGAGGTCGTTCCGGCGTATGGTCAGCGCCGCCTCCCCGCGTGGCGGTAGCTAGTCGCTCGCGTTGACCGACGACGAGCGGCGGCCGTATCATCCGCGCGCCCCGCGACGAGTCACCCACGGCTAACATCGCCACCCACCCGGAAGGGCTACGCATTGGCGAACGGCGAGCATCTCGACGTACTGAACCAGGGCGCGGCCATGTGGAACCGCTGGCGCCGCGACAGCCCGGGATCCACCCCTGATCTGTCCAACGCGGATCTGACGCGCACACCCTTGCACGGCGCCGACCTGAGCGGCGCCAACCTGTCGGGTAGCGCCCTGACCAACGCGGACCTCGTAGAGGCCAAACTCACGCGCGCCGCGCTGGACGCGGCCGACATGGAGGGGGCGTCCCTCCTTCGCGCGGATCTCTCAGAAGCGTCGCTGCACGCCGCGACGATGCCGCAGGCGAAGCTACGAGGGGCGCGCCTCGTCGATGCGGACATGCAGGAAGTGACGCTTCGAGAAGCGGACCTGTCCGGCGCGGACATGACGGGCGTCGACCTGTCCGACGGATTCCTCTTCAGCGCATCGCTGCGAGCCGCCGTGCTCGAGGAGGCGACGCTGCACCGAACCAATCTGTACGAAGCCGTCCTCGCCAACGCGGACCTCAAAAACGTCGACGCGTCGGGCGCCAATCTGCGCGACACCGACCTCACCGAGGCCGACATCAAGGGCGCCGTCCTGAGCAGCGCGGACCTAAAAGGGGCCACGCTCACGAACGCGGACTTGCGCCGAGCGGAGGTGATCGGCGCCGACTTCACCCGCGCGGACCTCTCGGGCGCCAACCTGAGTCAGTGCAATCTCCGCCGGGCGGTGTTCCAGGACGCCAATCTGACGGACGCCGACCTTACGGACACCAGCCTGCGCGACGCGGATCTGACACGGGCGGACCTCACCGGAGCGGACCTATCGGGTTCGTCCATGATAGGCGTGCGCCTTGACGGCGCGACGCTGCGCGACTGTGGGGCATACGGCGTGTCTCTGTGGGGCGCGAAGGGGTCTCCCGCCGCGCAGGAACGGCTGCGCATCACCCCTGTCGACGAGGCGCTCATCGCGGTGGACGATCTGTCGGTCGCCCTCTTCGTCCAGCTCATCTGTGAGAGCGCGACAGTGCAGGGCGTCGTCGACACGGTGCACGCGCGTACCGTTCTCATCTGTGGGCGCTTCGACGAAGCGCGCTACCGCGACCTCGATGATGCTCGCGCCGCCATACACGCGCGCGGACTGCACCCCGTCGTGTTCGACCTTCGCGGCCAGGTCACGGAGGAAACCGCGGGAGCGTTGGCGACGCTAGGGGGCGCCTCGAGGTTAGTCGTGCTGGACGTTTCTGACGCCGGCCGTCCGCCGGACGCCTTGGTGGGGCCGCTGAGGGCCATGTCCGTGCCCACGCTGCCCGTCCTGATGACCGGCCGTGGGAGCGAGTGGAGGGACATCCAAGCGTGGCGCGCCGAAGGCGCCAACATCCTGCCCTTGCAGCAGTATGCCGACGCCTCCAGCCTGGCCAACGTTGTTGGCGCTGCGCTCCCCGAGTAGAGGCTACGCCCGCGCCGTCACGACGTAATACGCCGCCGGTTCGTCGACGCCCTTGAGCTGCACGTTGCCTCCGGCGGCCACCTCGAAGGGCAGGTCCGTCGCGAGGGAATTCCGTCGGTACGACTCGATCGCGTCGTGGCAGTTGGGGCCGATGGCTACCTGGCCGGCGGCTGCGGTTTCCTGCAAGCGTGCCGCGTGGCTCACGCCATCCCCGATAGCCGTGAGAGAGCCCGACCCGCGAGACAGGTTACCCACGGTGACGGCGCTGACTTCAATGCCCACCGAAATCGCCAACGGCTCGCCGCCCAGGTCGGAGTCGCCAGCCGCCGCGATAGCGTCCAGCGCGAACATCACCGCGCCGTACGCGTACCGGCCCGCGTCCGGCGGCACGGCTTGCATGAAGCTCTCGATGTCCGCCACGGTGTCCAGCTTCTCGAGCGCGGCGGCGGCCGCCTCGTAGAACGGCGGCCCGAACATGCAGGTCGCCGAGTCGCCAGCGTCGTCGTCGAAGTACCCGCCGTGCGATGTGCTCAGCGCGCGCATCGTGTCGACCCATCGACGAGCCCCGCCGATCGTCGCCTGCGGATCGCCGACGCGCTGCACAATGTCGGCGAAGTCGTGAATGCCGCCCTGCACCAGCGCGACATCGACCTGGCGCGGGCTGTCGAACACCCAGTGCGCGATGTCCGGCCGGCGGATGAGGAACTCCGCCTGCTCCGCCGGAAGTGACACCGACAGATCCCGCTTCGTCGAGTGATAGTGGGAGAGCTTGGCCTCAATCTGCATCGCGACCGAGTCCACGACATCCGCCGCGGACGCATCCAATGGCTCTCCGCCTATGAGAAACAGCTTGCCGATGGTGGCGTTGGGGTGGCGAGTGCGGTCCTCGAGCGTGACGCTCTCGCAGTGCGGGGGTGAGTCGCCCGGGCTGTCGACAATCCCCAACGCTGCCATCGCGTGACCAGAGTCAGCGACCTCGCCCGAGTACTCGATGAGGTTGCCGCCGAGTCCTTCCCCGAGCAGGTAGCTGCGTACGGGGGCGTCCGTCACTTCGCCATCCGCTACGAACACCGCGTTAATACCACGCGTGTGCGCGAGTGACGACGCGTCGTAGTAGCCGTCTAGATACACCAGCGCGCCGCGTTCAGACGATGTGTACGTCTGGAGTAGCGCGAGCGCGTCGCCGATACCGTCCAGGCCTTCACGGTCCAGAGCCTGCTTCACGTCCGAGCGGAGTGTATGGCGTTCCACTGTAGGCCTCTTAGCCTCCTGCTTCTCCGTCGCGGCTGGCGCCTCCGCGGGTTGTTCTGTCTCGTCGGGTTCATCGACTTCCGCGGGTGGCGGATCACTCGGTCCTTCGTCCTGCGCGGCTTCGCTGACGAGTTCGGTGGCGTCGGCCTCGTCGTTTTCGGCCGGCGGCTCCGCATCGGCCGTTTCGTCCGGCGCGTAAAGGACGGGCTCCAGACGGCTCTCCAACCGCCTCAGCAGCTCAACGGCGTGCTCCGCGAACGGGGCCTCCTGGACGATGCCGAGGAGCCCAACGTTCACGACGCCGCGCGTCAAGGGGATCGCGCGCACGTGATGCCCGCCGACTTCGGCGGCGTACACGTCCGAGATGTCCGCTCGTTTCCCCGCGAGATCGTCTGCCAGGGGCGCGCGTATCGCTGTGGGGAACCCGGACGAGTGGTAGCTACGCGCGCCGGTAGACCGCCTCAGGTCTACCCACACGCCGACATCCTCGAGGTACTCGTTCACGAGGTCGAGTACCGCTCTCAGGCTGTCCTCGGGCGGGGTGCCGGGGTTCTCTTCGAGGTAGTCCCCGACGAGCGTGTCCACCTCGCCAATGTACGCGGGGAGCTTCGCGCGGGATCGTCGAGCTCGGGCCATGTGCTCTCCTAGCCGGAGCGCCGCCGCCTAGCGGCCCGGTGTCACTCCAGTGTGATGGAACCATCGCTGTCGACCGGCCGCGGCCGGCTGTGTAGCGGCGGAAGCCTAACACGCGGTCAGGAGGTCGGCAACTTATTGGCCGCGTTTCGGAGGGCGGCCCACGCCCGCTCCACGTGTTCTTCGGTCGTGCGCAGGTTGCCCACCGCGAGCCGTATCGCGTACACGCTACGCACCACGGTGTGCGACAGATACACCACGCCCGACGCGTTCACGGCGTCCAGCAACGCCATGTTCAGCTGCGTAAGGACTGCCTCGTCCGCGATTCCGTCCGGGCGATACCGGAAGCAGACGACGCTGAAGGGAACAGGCGCCATGACCTCGAACGCCTCGTGCGCGTCCACCCACGACGCGAAGCTCCTCGCGAGACGGATGTGCTCCTGAATGCGCGCCGTCAGACCTTCCCTGCCAAACCGGCGCATCACCATCCACAGCTTCAGCGCCCGGAAGCGCCGACCGAGCTGTACGCCCCAGTCCATGTAGTCCGTGACGGATCGGTCTTCGGTGCGGAGGTACTCCGGCACAAGACTGAACGCAGCGCGCAGCGCCGACGGGTCGCGAACGTAGAATGCGCTACAGTCGATCGGCGTGAAGAGCCACTTGTGCGGGTTCACGACGAGGGAGTCCACCGCGTCGCATCCGTCCAGCGCCCAACGGTATTCTGTCGCTATGGCCGCCATCCCGGCGTACGCTGCGTCCACGTGGATCCATACGCCATGTTGGGCGGACACGGTGGCGATCTCGCGCACGGGATCAACGCTGGTCGTGGAGGTCGTGCCGACCGTCGCGACGGCGAAGAAGGGCGACCAACCTGAGGCGATGTCTTCGTCGACGGCAGCGCGCAACTCGGACACGTCCATACGGAAGGCTGCATCTGTCGCCACTTGCCGCACGCCTTCCTCGCCAATGCCGCACGCGATGGCCGCCTTTAGCACGGACGAGTGCGCCTCCTCGGAGCAATACGCGCGCAGCCGACGCCCACCCACGCCCTCGCGACGGACGGCGCCGCCTGTCGTTCTTTCTCGGGCAGCCACCATCGCCGAGAACGTCGCCATGGACGCCGTGTCCATGAGGATGCCTCGCAGCCCGTCGTCCAGACCCAACATCTGCCGCAGCCAATCGAGCGCGCCCTCCTCGAGCTCCGTCAGCGCAGGCGATGTCTTCCACAGCATGCCATTGGCGTTGATGGCAGCGGTCAGCATCTCGCCGAGGATGCCTGGTCCCGACCCCGTGATGGCGAAATACGCCATGAAGCCGGGGTGGTTCCAGTGCGTGACGCCATCCATCACGATCCTGTCGACATCCGCCAGGATCTCCGCGAGCGACTCGGGCTCCTCCGGCGGGGCCTCCGCCATCCCCGCGCGCACCTGCCCCGGCTGCACGCGCGATAGGACTGGCCGCTCGTCCATGGTCTCGAGGTAGCTCGCGATCCACTCGACCGCCTGATGGCCGTGTTCGCGGAACTCCTCGACGTCGATGTCGCCCAAGTCGGGATCGCGCATGTCGTGCCTCCTGCTGGCCTCCCGCTGACCTCCCACCGTCTCCTTCACGCCGTTCTTGCCTGTTCTGGGCGCTGGCCATATGCTCTCACTGGAGCGCCCACACACACTTCGTCCGGCCATCGGCAATGCAACCGTCGCCGAAGAATCACGCTGATCGCCCGCGCCAGCCCGGGGTAACGTGGCGGTCGGTACTGATCGGCGCGGCGCTCATCCCCGCGAACACCTTCTGGATCATCGACTCCGTCGGGCAAGGCTATCCGACGACGGTGTCCCTGTTCTTCAACGTCATATTCTGCGTGTTCTGCCTCATCGGCCTGAACTTCGCCGTGTCACGCGTGGTACCCCGCGCGGCCCTGAATCAGGGCGAGCTGCTCACGGTCTACGTCATGGTCTCGCTGGCGTCTGCGCTCGCCGGCCACGACCTGCTCCGCGTGCTTGTTCCCATGATCGGCCATGCGTTCCACTTCGCGACCCCCGAGAACGAGTGGGGCGCGCTCTTCCACCGGTTCGTCCCAGACTGGCTCGCGGTCAAGGACGTCGACTTCCTCGAGGAGTTCTACGCCGGTGAGTCGTCGCTCTACACCGAACGCAACCTGACCACTTGGGCGGGTCCGACTCTCCTGTGGACCGGCTTCCTGCTGGCGCTGGCGACCGTCATGCTCGCGCTGAACCTGCTCGTGCGCAAGCAGTGGACCGAGAACGAGAAGCTGTCTTACCCCATCATACAACTCCCGCTGGAGATGACCGAGGGCGGCGGCCTGCGGGGCGTGCTGGCGTCGCCTCTGCTGTGGATCGGCTTCGGGTTCGCCGGCGCCGTCGACGTCCTGAACGGCCTCAACTACCTGTACCCCGCCGTCCCAAGCCTCGGCGGCAAGCTCTACGACCTGGTGCCGGTGTTCTTCATGAACAAGCCCTGGAGCGCAATGTCGTGGATGCCCGTGGCCCTGTTCCCATTCGCAGTGGGTATGGCGTTCTTCATCCCGTTGGACCTGTCGTTCTCGTCATGGTTCTTCTACCTCTTCTGGAAGGCCGAGCGCGTCATCGGCGACGCGTTGGGTCTACGCAACATCCCTGGATTCCCGTACGTGGACGAGCAGTCGCTGGGCGCGTACATCGGGCTGTTCATCATCGCTGTCGTCGGGTCGCGAGGACACCTAAAGCACGTTGGCGCTCGCCTGGCGGGCCGGGGCTCGGCTGACTACGAGAGGGGCGAGCCGTTCCGGTACAGAGCGATGTTGGTGATCCTCGCGCTCGCGGGCGCGTACCTGATGTTCTTCAGCCGCGCGGCAGGCATGTCGCTGTGGGTCATCGTCACGTTCTTCGTCGTGTACTTCGCCATCGCGGTCGCAGTGACGCGCATGCGCGCGGAGCTCGGCTCTCCCGTGCACGACCTGCACTTCATCGGCCCCGACGAGATGATGCCGCGCATGTTCGGCACCCGCATTCTAGGGCCGCGCAACCTGACCATGTTCGCCTACTACTTCTTCTTCAATCGCGCGCATCGCGGCCACCCCATGCCGCACCAGTTGGAAGGGTTCAAGCTCGCGGAGCGCGCGGGCGTGAATTACCGACGGCTGTTCTATGCGATGCTGTTCGCGATGCTCTTCGGCATCCTGTCGACCTTCTGGGCGTACTATCACCTGTCCTACCAGGAGGGCGCCCGCGCGTGGTTCGCGCAACACCCCTTCGACCGGCTGCAGAGCTGGATGACCGCTCCCCGCTCGCCAGACGTCGGCGCATCGGTCGCCGCTTCGGCGGGCCTCATCCAGACGCTTGCTTTGATGGTCATGCGGATGCGCTTCGTCTGGTGGCCCTTCCACCCCGCCGGCTTCGCCATCAGCAGTAGTTGGTCCATGAACGTGTTCTGGTTCTCGATATTCGTGAGCACAGTGGTGAAGTGGGTCATCCTGCGACAGGGCGGCCTCGTGCTGCACCGACGGGTCGTGCCGTTCTTCCTGGGTCTTATACTCGGCGAGTTCGTCGTCGGCAGCGTGTGGAGCATCATCGGCTGCGTCGTGAATCGGCCGATGTACCGGTTCCTGTATTGAGCGCCCGTGCGGGCCCTGGCGGCGACCCGAACACCGTTGCCCGGCCATGGGTGGGCTGCCACAATCTGAAGGTACGTCGGTTCCCAGTTCACCCGTAACGCGTCCGTCGACCGCTCCCGACCGGCGCGCTTCGTGAGGTTTGGCGTTCATGATCGTCATCTGTAACGGCATGCCGCGGTCGGGATCGACCATGCAATACAACATGGTCCGCATCCTCCTACTCGCAACGGGCCGCGCGACCGCGCACGGGTTCACGGCGTCGCGACAGTCCCACACGCACGGCGTGAGCGACGAGCAGATGCGCGCGTGGGGTGCCGAGGACCACTTCCACGTTGTCAAGATGCACGAGGCGCACCCGTTGCTCACCGAGCTGGCGCAGGCTAACCAGGCTCGCGTCTGCTACATCTACCGGGACTTGCGCGACGTGGCGGCGTCCTCAAAACGCGCCTTCGGACAGCGCGGAGAGGGCTTGCTGGACGCCGTCGGCGAGGCTCACAGGCATTACGTCGACCTGGCGGCGGCGAGGGCGGACACGCCCGACGCGTTCCTATGGCAACGCTACGAGGATGTGCGTACCGACATGAAGTCCGCGGTCTCTCAGGCCGCCACATTCCTTGACCTCGCGTTGGACGAGGAGGGGCTGGAGGCGGCCGCGGATCTGTGCTCGGTGGAGCGGGCGGCGGCGGCCTGTGACGAGGTGCGAGGCCATCTCGACAAGCACGTCGCCGAATTGCGTGAGAAAGACCCAGCCGAGGCGGCGAGGTACGTCCAGGAGCTCCGCAGGCCGGGCGCGGCGGCGACGCAGGTGTGGCTGGAGGGCACGTGGCTTCTGCACCACAACCACGTATCGCGCGACAAGGGCGTCCCGGGAGCCTGGCGCGCCGCCCTCACCCCCGACGAGGCCGCCGCCATCACGGATCTGTACGGAGACTGGCTGAGCAGCCACGGGTACGACGTCTGACAGCGCGCCGAACGACGGTAAGCCCCCCGGCGCGCGATCTCCGTAGCGTTACGCGGCGCGCAATGCCCTCTCGACAGCATCCAGCCCACGGGTGAGCGCCTCTGCGTCTATGTTCAGGCTGGGAAACACGCGCAGCACCCGCCCCTGGGCGACGTTCACCATGACGCCGTCCGCGAGGCAACGCGCGGCGACTTCGGCCGCCAGTTCTGGCGTCGCCAGCTCGCAGCCAATGAGCAGCCCCGACCCGCGGACGTCCACAATCGTGCTCGGGAGTTCGGCGCGTAACGCCTCGAAGCGCTGTATCGCCAGCGTGCCCATCGCGCGCGCATTCGCGAGGATGACCCCATCCGCGAGTTCCTCGAGCACCGCGACGACCGCAGCGCACGCTAACGGGTTGCCTGCATACGTGCCGCCGTGGTCGCCCTTCTGGATCGTATTGGACACGGCTTCGGTCACCAGCAGCGCCCCAACCGGGAAACCGCCACCCAGGCACTTGCCGAGGAGCATCACGTCTGGAGTGACGCCCTCCCGCTCGCACGCGAACATGGCTCCAGTGCGGCCGATCCCCGTCTGTATCTCGTCCAAGATGAGGATGAGACCGTGCTCGTCCGCGATCTCCCGCAGAGCGGTCAGGTAGCCGGGCGGTGGCACGTTCACGCCGCCCTCGCCCTGCACCGGCTCGACGATGATGCCGCCCGTGTCTTCGGCGACCGCGTCGCGCACCGCGTCGACATCTCCGAACGGCACGAACTTCCCGCCTGGCATCAGCGGCGCGAACGGCTCCCGGTACCCCTCGCCGCTCGTAATCGATGCCGCGCCCAACGTGCGCCCGTGGAACCCGCCGTCCGCCGCGATGATGCCGATCTTCCCGGTCGCGCGGCGTACGATCTTGATCGCGCCCTCCGTGGCCTCCGTCCCCGAGTTCGTGAAGAAGGCGCGTGTCATGCGTTCCGGCGCCACGCTCACCAGCATCTCAGCGGCCCGCGCCTGTATTGGCGTATACGACAGGTTGCAGTTGGGCGCCTGTAAGCAGCGGCTAAGTTGTTGAGTGATGCCCTCGACGAGGGCGGGGTGGCAATGCCCGAGGCACGTGACGCCCCATCCCGACGTGAGGTCGAGGTACTCACGGCCGTCCGTGTCCCAGACGCGCCAGCCGTCCGCGCGGTCGACGACGATCTCGTGACGCGTGAAGACGGGGAAGTAGGCGTTCTCGGTCTGGGTGATGACGTCGGCTGTGTGAGCCATCGTGTACTCCTCGAAGCGGGTGGTGAAGCCGACGGGCGTCGGCGAGGAATACACCCCATGGTAGACTGTAGGACCAAACACCGGGAAGGACATCCGCTTGATCAAGACACTTCTGCTGACCGGCGCGAACAACCACGACTGGGCGCGTTCCGCGCCGTTCTGCAAAGGCCTCCTCAACGCATCCGGGAAGTTCGACGTCGATCTTACCGAGACGCCGGAGGAAGTCCTCGAAGACGCTGGCGCGCTCGACGCCTATTCGCTCTTCTTCGTCGACTACAACGGCCCCCACTGGTCGGAGACGGCGAAGACGAACTTCATCGACGCAGTCCGTGCAGGCACGGGAGTCACCATCCTTCACGCCGCGGACAATGGCTTCCCTGGCTGGGTTGAGTACGAGGAGCTCTGCGCGCTCTGCTGGAGGGAAGGCACTGGGCATGGCAGCTACCACAAGTTCACGGTGAAGATGCTGGACAAGGCGCACCCCGTGACCCGTGGCCTGCCGGACATGCTCGACCACCCAGACGAACTCTACCACCGCATGGTCCACATGCACGACTCGCCCTACCGCGTCCTGGCGGCGTCCTACTCGGACCCCGACACGGGCGGCACAGGCGACATCGAACCCATGGTGATCGTGAAGAAGTACGGCGAGGGGCGTGTCTTCCACGACATCCTCGGCCACGTGTGGGCCGGTGGCGGCATGGACACGTTCGAGAGCGCCGAGTTCCAGCGCCTGCTGATTCGCGGAAGCGAGTGGGCAGCCACCGGGGCAGTGTCCGGGTAGTTCGGACCGGCACGGTGGGGCCGCGTGGGAGGGTGTACATAGATCGGTGTAAACGACCATGGCTGATATAGCATGGGGGTC
>CAYYPK010000053.1:0-41104 GCA_964473525.1 uncultured bacterium | reverse complement strand
CAACTCGATAGCTCTAGACGCGGTGCTGGAAGACATGCGCCGTGTCGGTACGCCGGACGGCTACGTGATAGTCGGTGACCTCGCGGCCATCGGACACGACCCCATCGGGGTGCTGCAACGTGTGTCGGACCTCCCGAACGCGCAGGAGGTTCGCGGTAACACCGACCGCTACACCACAAGCCTCGACCGACCGGCGCCCACACGCGACGAGGCGATAGGGGATCCCACGCTCCTGCCCGTGCTCGTGTCGGTTGCCCAGAGCTTCGCGTGGACGCAGGGCATGGTGACAGCCGGCGGATGGTTCGACTGGCTTCGGGAGTTGCCGTTGGATCTGCGGATTGAGTTGCCTGACGGTTCCACGCTGCTTGCGGTGCACGCGTCTCCCGGAATGGACGACGGCCCCGGTGTCCACCCAGCGCTCAGCCGAGACGAATTGCGGCAGACGATGGCTGGCGCCGACGCCGACATCGTGTGCGTCGGGCACACACACTGGCCGATGGACATCGATGTGGCAGGCGTGCGCGTAGTCAACCTGGGCAGCGCCAGCCATGTGTACCCGCCAGACCTGCGTGTCACCTATTCCGTGGTTGAGGCAACACGGAACGGGTACGCCTTCGAGCACTACCGCGTGGCGTACGACCGCGAAGCGACTGTCGAAGAGCTGCGGCGCGTTCATCACCCGTCCGCCGACTACATCACGAGCCTGATCCGCGGTCAGCGTGCGCCGCCATGGCAGCCTGCACACCCGTCTCCTGTCAGGTGAGACCCCGTGCGGGCGCCGCGCAGGCGACGGCATCGGCCGCGCCCGGGCTGCGGGCAAGCGCGCCTGCAGACCCGTCCGAAGGCGCGCGCCGGCCGCGCCCGGCGCTTGCGCCCCAGAGGCGGTCTGTGCATAATGCGCGGGTTACGGGACTAGGGCATCTTTCGGAATTGCAGGGGGCTAACCGTGAGCCGACGTCAACTGGAGAACCGCAGCGGCGCGGCATGGGCCGTCGTGTCGAGCGTGGCGCTCCTACTGCTCTGCGCGTCATGGACGCACGCGGACTCGGGACGCGACATCTTCCGGGCCACGGCGAAGCTGCGCGAATACCGAGCCGGCGTCTGGCGACCCTCGCTCGACGGGCCGGCAGGCATGGAACGATGCGCTACCCGCTACTTCCAGACAGTGTTCGATCAGCGGCATCTGCTGTCGCCCAACGACCGCGCGGACATCAGTCGCTCCTTCCAGCGCCCATACAATCCCGGCGACGGCCCGTGGCCCACGGAGCGCCCGCTGGACAAGATCCTCCTGACTCCCAACTTCAAGCTTTGGTACGCCACCGAAGGTCGCGATGCGCCGCCCAGCGAAGATGTCGCCCCGGCGAACGGTGTACCTGACTACATCGACATCATGGCTGCCGCCTTCGAGAGGGCGTATGACTTCGAAGTCGGCCAGATGGGCTTCAAACGGCCCTTGAGTGACTACTGGGCTCCGAACAACGGCGGCGACGAGAGGATGGACGTCTTCTGCTTCAACGCGCCCTTCCTCGGCGTAACCGTCGCGGAGTGGTTCGAGCGCGTCTTGCCGACAGCCGTCACAGGCACTCCATGGTTCGGCATGACCACGGGCATGTTCGAGTACTTCGGCAAGGAAGAGGGCAAGCGCTACATTGAGACGACCGTGGCGCACGAGTTCCTCCACGCGTGCCAGCAGGCGTACAACGCGCGACTGCCGCTCTGGGTCGCCGAGTCCACCGCGACGTGGATGGAGTCTCGCGCCTATGACGGCGGCCGCGTCGACGACGGCGACGCATACGACGACGCCGACTACCCGGCGGAGACCGACGGCGTCGACCAGGTCTACCAGCAGCTGCGCCAGTGGTTCATCCACCCGGATAAGGCGCTGAGCGCGGGCGGCGGACACGCGTACGGCAACGTCATCCTCATCAACTACCTTACCGAGCGCTTCGGGGTGGACTTCGTCCGCGAGCTGTACGAGGAGTTCACCGAGGGCGGCAGCCGGGAATACGGCAACTTCTGGGATCTGCTCGCGACCAAGGGAACGAACTGGGCGGAGACGTTCAAGACGTTCACCATCTGGAACTACTTTACGGGTGAACGCGCGACGATGTTCGACGGCTATCGCGACGCCGCGCGGTATCCGCCCATCGGCATCCATCCGCAGGATCGCAACAACGTCTACCCCACGCAGAAGGTGTACGACGAGCGGGTGATCCCGGCGGCGATGAGCTCGCGCTACGTCGTGTTCGAGGCGCCACCGGGCGGCATAGCCGGGCCGTTCTCGATCAAGATCAAGGGAGCGACCGTCCAGGAGCTCATCGACTCCGGCGGACTGCTGGACTTCGAAAACGGCGAGCCCAGCGCGAGCTTCTACCGGCAGTGGCTCGAGATTGTGGGTCTGCGCGGGTGGGCGGCGCCGCTCATCATCGAGAAGACCAACGGCGAGGTGGTGCTCGACGAGATCTTCACGTTCTCGCTCTCGCAGGAAGGCCAGAAGGACTTCGAAGGTTTCGGATCGGACATCAAGCGGATCACGATGATCGTCATCAACATCCGCCCCGACGCCGACGAGCCGGGCAACTACATCTCCTACTCGGCGGGGCCGAAGCCGCAGGGCCGGCTGGAGAATCTCCGCGCGGCGCCGTTGGAGTCTGGCGGAGTGCAGTTGACATGGGATCTCGTGGACCTGACGGACACGCGTGAGGTGTACGTCATCCGCAAGCGGTTCTCACCGGTCAACGGCGACTCGGATCAGGACAACTTCACTGACATGGCGGATGTCCTCCACGCGGGAGACCGCGATGGCAACCACATTCCTGACTCCCCCGTACAGATCATGGCGCGCCTGAGCGCCACGGACACGCAATTCGTGGACACGACTACCTTCGACGACGTGTTGACGACGCACCCGAGCTTCGACCCCACGCAGGTCAAGTACTTCTACGCCGTGGTTCCGGTCAGCGGGACGGGTCTGATGGGAACGCCCGCTCTCGCGCCGGAGAGCGTCACGCCCGTGCCAGCGGCGGCGCCCGCGTTCATGATCGCGACGCACGAGCCAAACGTCGGGCGGTGGAAGATCGGCATCCGGTCGACGCGGCAGCTCAGCGGACCTCCAGCCGTCGCCATGGGGATGCCTGGCGGCGGACGCGTGCAGCTCGCGCTCCAGAAGGCAGGGGCGAAGGAGTGGACCACGCGCTACGATCACCCGACGTTCCCTAAGGCTGGAACGTACAGCTTCTCGGCTACCGGAACGACGCCCGAGGGTGTGGAGGGAGCGTGGATCCTTTCAGGCGGCGCCTTCCAGTACGCCCCGTCGGCGGTGAAGCCGCGCGTGATAATCACGCCGAACCGTGTCCACCGAATCGGTGACGGGCCGCTGAGCTTCTACCCACCGGGCATGGACATCAGCATCTACGACGTCACCGGCCGCTTCGTGAACACCCTACAGATCGACGCCAAGTGGGACTGCACCAACTCCCGAGGCGAGAAGGTCACGCCGGGCATGTACATGTTCGTCGCGGAGGACGAGAATGGGTTCCGTGAGACGGGAAGGCTTGTGCTGAAATGAGAATCCGTTTCAAGGTCGCGATTCTCGCCGCCTCCATGGCGACCATGGTCGCCTGCGGTCTGGACAGCGAACACGCGGAGTTCGAGACGCCTGACGGCATGCTGATGACGGACTTCCCGATCGTCAACGGGTCGGTCTGGATCTATCAGAACGAAGCCGACGCGTCCGAGCAGTACCGGGTATCCGTCGAGGGCACGCGGAACATAAGCAGCTACATTCACTACAAGACGGAATACACCGCGCTAGACGCGGCGGGCGAGCCACTGCCGGGTGAGGCGCCACCCGCTAGCGACTGGTATTCGGCGAACGGCCTGCACCAAAGACTGGCGGCGCTCACGCGCACACCAGGCGTGTTCACCAGCGCGACCTTCGTGCCTGTCGCGGCCGAGGAAGGCGAGGATGACGGCCCGTCTCTCAGCAAGCCGGCCTCCATCGCTCCCTTCCCCGTCGGCGCCGTGTACGTCCGCAAGACGCTCGCGGAAAGCCTGGATGCATTGGGGATCAACGACGACCTGGCGTCGGCGGACGACCCCGGCGGGAGGCTCACTCAGAACCGCTACGACGAGATCAACGCCGGCACGATGGGCATGATCCTCGAGAGCGCGTCCGAAGGGGCGGGCGGAGACCAGTTCCAGAAGCACCTGCCGCCTCGACGGCTTTGGGAGTTCCCAATGCGCGTTGGTTCCAGGTGGCGTGTCTTCGAGACGACCGCGTTGCCCGGCGGAGGAGGACGCGGAGCGCAGCCGAAGATACTGGCGGAACGCCGAGTCGCGCGCGAAGAGAGCGTCAGCGTTCCCGGCTACTCGGGCTCCGCGCTTGTCGTCGAGGAGTGGGCGGTAGGCCTTAGCCAGGACGCGGAGACCGGCGAGTTCATCGTGCCGTCCATCGACGACCTGAACAGCAACGGCCAGCCTGATCGCGGAGAGCCGACGGCGCGTTACTGGCTCGCGGCAGGCGTCGGCGTGGTGAAGTACGAATACGAAGTGTTCGACATCGAAGCGTTCCGCGCGACGACGCCCCCGTACTTCACGCGCAAGACGTTCGTCCTGGGCCGCGCCTCGATTCCCGACGGCGTCAAGGCTGACGGCGCGGGCGAATGAGTCACGACGGCCTCGCGAGCTTCGACCTCACGGGCAAGGTTGCCGTCGTCACTGGGGCCAGTCGAGGCCTGGGTAAGGCGATGGCCAACGGCCTCGCGCGCGCCGGCGCGGACCTCGTGATTGCGTCCCGTACCGCCGATACCCTCGCGATATCCGCCACCGACCTATCCGCACACGGGCGCCGCGTGGTCCCTGTGCCGACCGATGTGTCGGACGCCGACAGCGTCGCCCTGCTGTTCCGCGCGTGCGCGGCCGCCTTCGACGGGCAACTCGACATCCTCCTCAACGCGGCGGGCATGAACGTGCGTGTTCCCACCGTGGACTACACGGAGGAGATGTGGGACGCCATCGTGGACTCCAACCTCAAGGGCACCTTCCTGTGCTGCCAGGAGGCGGGGCGACTCATGATCCCGCGTCAGGGCGGGCGCATCATCAACGTGGGCTCGCTCACCAGCTCGGTGGGAGTCGCGACCATAGGGCCCTACGGCGCGACCAAGATGGGCGTCCTCGCGCTGGCCAAGAGCCTCGCCGTCGAGTGGGGGCCGCACAATATCACGGCGAACGTCATCTCCCCGGGCTGGTTCGAGACGGACCTGAATCGGGCGCTGTTCCAGAAGCCCGGGTGGCTGGACTCCACGCTCGAGCGCATGCCCATGGGCCGCACGGGCGACGGTGAGGATCTGGCGGATGTCGCCGTCTTCCTGGCGTCCGACGCGGCGCGCTACGTCACCGGTCAGAACATCACGGTGGACGGCGGCTTCCTTGCCGGCTGGCACGGCGGCTTTCTCGACGCGCCGCCCGCATGAGCCACGGCTGACGGTTCTCCCTTGCCAGTCCGTGCGGCGCGACGTACGATCCCCATGTAAGCATCCGGCTTGCGCACCCCGAGAACGCCTTCACGCGCACCAGGAGCCATGCCGTGGCGCTCAGCGAACATGTCGACGTGATCCAACGGGGTCCAGGCCTGTGGAACGAATGGCGCGACGGTCGAACCGAGGAACGGCCAGACCTCCTTGGCGCGAGGCTCCGGGGCCTCGACATGCGCGAGGCGCGCCTGGACGACGCTGACCTGGTGGGAGCCGACCTCCGCGCGGCGCATCTGGCGCGTGCGGACCTCCGCGGCGCGGACCTGTCGGACGCCGATCTGCGCGGGGCGAAGCTGCGCGGCGCGGACCTCACAGGGGCACAGCTCGAAGGCGCGTCACTACGCGGCACGGACCTCCGCGACGGCACACTCGCTGACGCCTCCCTCTCACACGCCGACGTCCGAGGAGCGGACCTGCGCGACGCGGACCTCACGCGCGCGGACGTGTCGGACGTAGTGTTTACCGACGCCAAGTTACGCGGCGCGGTTGGCGTGAACCCGTTCCGCATACAGCCGCTGTACTCGCGGCGTCTTGAGAGCGGCGATCAGGTCGCCTACAAGCTGGTCACGCCGACCGGCGAGGGCACGTTTGCTGGCGGCATCGACTACCTTGATGCTCTTGCCACGGGCGCCCTCGTGCAGTTGCCCGAGGCGAACACGGACGAATTCGAGGCGTGCGCGGCGGGGATCAACGTCGCGACTCTCGTGTGGGCGCTGAACGAGTGGCAGGAGGGGTACCGCATCCTGGAGGTCGGCTTCGGGCCGGCGGACATCGCCGCTATACCGTGGGCGAGCGATGGCAAGTTCCGCCTGTTCGCCTGCCGCGTCCTTCGCGAAGTGTCGCTCGCGGATGTGCAGACCGCGACCTCATAGCCCGCCGACCGCAAGGCCACGCGGGGTCGCCGGGAGCCGGCCTCGCGTTGACCGTCACGCGCCACGACGTGGACAATCCGGGCCTCAAAGTGACGCTACCACGAGGGTGAACCATGTCGAGGATCGCGTGCGCCGCTCTGGCCGTCCTGTGTCTGCTGACGGCGTGCAAATCGCCCGAGGCCTCTGTCGACCGCATCGTCGTCGCGACGGACGCCACATACCCGCCGTTTGAGTACCTGGGGCCCAACCGCGAGATCGTTGGGTACGACATCGACCTGTTCCGGGCGATTGGCGAGCGCGCCGGCTTCGAGGTCGAATTCAGGAACACGCAATTCGATGGGGCGCTGACGGGTCTGGGCACCGGGGCCTTCGACGCGCTCATTTCGGCGATGACCATCACGGACGAGCGCGCCGAGACCTTCCTGTTCAGCGACCCGTACTACGACGCCGGGCAGGTGGTCGCCGTGCGTGACGGGACCACGGACATTGCCTCGTTCGACGATCTCGCTGGGCGCAAGATCGGCGTGCAGCGAGGAACGACTGGGGCGATGAAGGCCAAGGAAGCCCCTGGAGCGGAGTTGACCGAATACGACAGCGTCGTGCTCGCGTTCATGGCGCTTGGCAACGGCACGGTCGACGCTGTCATCAACGATGAGCCGACCTCACGCGCGATAGCGGCCGCTCGCGGCGGATTCAGCCTCGTGGGTGAGACGCTGACCGAAGAGCAGTACGGCATCGCCATGCCCTTGGATTCGCACGCTCTTGCAGCTCGAATCAACACCGCGCTCGCGGAGATCAGGACGGACGGAACACTCGCAGAACTGCACGCCAAGTGGATCGCCGCGCCGGCCGACTGACAGCCCAATGTGGCGTCGGCGCGAGGCGTCCGTCGCACGCGCGGACACGGCCACGCCCCGCCTGTGTGGGCCGCGCCGGCGCCGCCGTTGCGTCGGCCTGCCACATGTGGTTCGCTACGCCGACCCCGGTCTCAGCCCACGCATCCACGGAGGGGCGTGATGCGCTCTTCGCCCGATCCGCTTAACGCGGCCGACCTACGCCAATGGCACGACGACGGCTGGCTTCTCGTGCGCGACGCCGTGCCGCAGGACGTGATTGAGCGGCTGCGCGCGCTCTTCGCGGGAGTCGTTGACGACATCATCGACGACCTTGCGGACAAGGGCGTTGTCGATGAGAAACGCGCGCGACTCCCGTTCGAGACGCGGCTCGCGATCGTCGCCGGCCGCCACGCGAACGAATACGGGCGGTCGTGGCGCGATCAGATAGCCGCGCCCGCCGTCTACGATCTGCACCACGCGGAGAGGCTCGCGCGGGCGATAGGCCAGATATGCGAGTCGGACGTCATCGGACACCCCGTCTTCAACGCGCGGCCGAAGCTGCCGGGCCAGCAGTTGACGGTCGTGCCGTGGCATCAGGATAGCGGCTACTTCGGCCAGGTGAGCGCCGAGTCCGTGATCCCGACGGCCTGGATTCCACTGGTGCCGGTCGATGAGACGAACGGGTGCATACAAGTCGTGCCCGGGTCGCACAAGGCGGGAGTCGTCGACCACCACACGGAAGACCGCGAAGGGCGGTTCCTCGAGGTCGGCGCGGACCTCGTGGACGGCGCGGAGGTCGTGACCTGCCCGATGGAGCCCGGTGACGCTCTGCTCTTCCACAATCTGACGCTGCATCGATCCACGGCGCACACGGTAAGCGACACCATCCGATGGGCCATCGACATACGGTACCTGCGCGATGGCGACCACCCCGGCGCCATCTACTGGCCGGACCCCGACTTCAAGTGGGTCATACGGAGCGACAGCGACCCGGTAACGCCACTCGCGGATTGGCTCGAACAGTGGCCAAACTAGCGCGCCGAAGCCTCGCTGGGTGCGTGGTCGCGCTCTGCCTCGTTGCCACTGACGCGTCCCAGGCCGCTCTCCGTCAGGATGTGCTGGACGTGTTTGCAGACCATTGCATCCTCTGTCACGACGCCGAGGATCCGCCGGACGACCTGCGGCTGGACCGTTGGCAGGATGTCGAGGACGCCATCGCGCGCGGTGTCATCTCTCCGGGCGACGCCGACGCCAGTCTGCTCATGCGCCGCATTCTGCTGCCGACCAGCCACGACCGCGCCATGCCGCCCGAGGGTGCGCCGACGCGGCCGAGCGACGCCGAGATAGCCGTCCTCCGCGACTGGATCGCAGGCATGGAGCCGGCGCCGGCCATCGGTGGAGGCCCCGTTGAGGCCCCGGCCGGTCGAGCCCCCGCCGCGTCGATTCAGCGGCTGCAGGCGGCTGGCGCGCACGTGGGCCTCGTGAGCCAGCGTGCGACGTGGCTCCACATCGACGTGGGGCGGGTGGCGTTCCCACTCGCCCAGGCGGTGCGGCGCGACCTCGAAGCCATCGGGCCCTGGGTCCGCGAGCTCAGCGTCGCCGGAGCGTCGGGCCCCGTCGCGTTGGCCGAGATAGTGTCCCTGACGCCTAACGTACGGGCGATCGACGCGGGCCGCGCGGACCTGGCGTCGCTCGAAGGGCTGGGCGTCGCTGCCCGGCTCGTGAGCCTGAACCTGACGGCCAGCAGCGTCACCGATGAGATGTTGGCAGCATTCCGGCCAAACCCTCGCCTTGCGCATGTGTCGCTGGCACACACGTCAGCGACGGCCGACGCACGAGACGCGTTCGCCGCCGCTTTCCCGAACGTCGCGTTGCGCGCGACACCGACCGGCGCGAGCGACGAAGCCATCGCCTGGTCCGACGATCAGCGGGCCGTCTGGCGCGTGTCGGACAGCGTGTGGTCAGCGTTCGCGCGTTCCGCGTGGGACACCGTCGCCGCGTCTGCCCACGAGTCGTGGATCGGCACGCTCGCGAACGGCGTCGCTGTCTCGTCGGTCGACGCGTGGCGCGCGGTCGAGGAAGCGGCAGAGGCGACACCCTCGGTCGTCGTGCGCCACACGCCGTTGCGTGTGCGCGTCGTCGGCGATGCTGCCGCAGTTCACTCGCTCCTCACGCGGGTGCCGCCCGTCGCCCTCCCGGACGCAAGGCGGAGTACAGTGTTCCTGACGGAGACGTACGCGCGCACCGAGGACGGCTGGAAGTGTCTGACCGCCGCCATCACGAACACCCTCGACGCGGAGACGCCGTGACAGTGCGACGCCTGCTCGCCTCTCTACTCGTCAGCGCGCTGGCCGCTGGCGCCGCCTACGCCGAGGTGCGCTTCAGCCTTGATGTGCGCCCAATCCTCTCGGACGCCTGCTTCGCCTGCCACGGGCCGGACGAGGCCGCTGGCAAGGGGGATTTACGGCTAGACCTGCAAGACGGCCTCGCAGGCGTCGTGACACCAGGCCTCCCGGACGACAGCAGACTGTACCAGCGCGTCTCCGCGGCTGATCCAGACGATCGCATGCCACCGAAGGAGGCCCACCGGAGGCTGACGGCCGCGGACATCGACACACTTCGGACCTGGATCGAGGAGGGGGCGCGGCACGAGGGCCACTGGTCGCTGCAGCCGCCGCGACGGGAGGCGCCTCCCGACGCCGAGCCCGCAGGCTGGGCTCGAACCGCCATCGACCGGTTCGTGCTGGCTCGCCTCGCCGCCGCCGGCATGCGACCGTCCGCAGAGGCGGACAAGGCGCGTCTTATACGGCGACTGTCGTTCGACGTAACCGGCCTTCCTCCGACGCTGGGGGAGATCGACGACTTCCTCGCGGATAGAGATGAAGGGGCGTACGGGCGCGTGGTGGATCGGCTCCTCGCGTCGCCGCGGTACGGAGAGCATTTGGCCACGAGTTGGATGGATCTGGCCCGCTACGCCGACACGTACGGGTACCAGTCGGACGTGTACCGCGACATGTCGGCGTGGCGCGATTGGGTCATCCGCGCCTACAACGAGAACCTACCGTTCGACGAATTCGTGACGTGGCAGCTGGCGGGCGACCTTCTGCCCAACGCCACCCGCGACCAGCGCCTGGCGACGGCGTTCAACAGGAACCACCGGCAGACGAACGAAGGCGGCAGCGTCGAGGAGGAGTTCCGCGTAGACTACGTCGCGGATCGCGTGGACACGTTCGGCGCGGCGTTCCTCGGGCTGACCCTCAAGTGCGCGCGGTGTCACGACCACAAGTTCGACCCCGTTACCCAACGCGACTACTACTCTCTGTTCGCGTTCTTCAACAGCATCGACGAGTCGGGACTGTACCCACACTACACGAACGCTGTCCCGTCGCCGTCTCTCCTGATGCCGGACGCGGCGGCCGAGGCCAAGACGGGCGACCTACAGGCTGCCCTGGAAGCCTGCGAAGCGAACGTCGCCGCGCTGAGCGACAGCCGACTAGAGGCCTTCGAGGAGTGGCTCGCCACGGAGCCATCGGTGGAGCCCGCGGGCGAGGTGGCGCGCCTCACGTTCGACAGTGTGGAAGGCGCCACGGTGACGAACGACGCCGACGCCGAGAAGCCGGGCTCGCTATACGAGGATCCAGCCTTCGTCGATGGCCCCGTCGGCCAGGCCGTCGAGCTGACTGGAGAGAACGGAGTGTCACTGGCGGATGTCGGCGCGTTCACCCGATCCGACCCGTTCACGCTGGCGTTCTGGATGTGGACGCCGGACGTGAAGGACCGAGCGGTGATCGCGCACGCCTCGAAGTCATGGACGGACGCGGGCAGCCGTGGCTACCAACTTCTGCTCGAAGACGGTCACATCAGCGGGTCGCTTATCCACTTCTGGCCCGGGAACGCCATCCGGGTCATGACGCGCGAGCCGGCTCCCGTCGAGACCTGGATGCATGTCGCCCTTACGTACGATGGGTCCAGCCGCGCAGCTGGCCTTAGCCTCTACGTGGACGGCGTTCCGGCCGAGACCGAGGTCGTGCGAGACGGGCTCTTCAAGAGCATCGGATACGGGTCGCCCGTGCCCTTGGCGGTCGGCTACCGGAACCGAGACAGGGGTTTCAAAGGCGGTAGGGTGGACGAATTCCGCGTCTTCAACCGCCAGCTGAGTACGGTGGAAGTCGCGCGCGTGGCGGGCCTTGCCGTCAGCCTAGACGACGCCGACGAGGCGTACGAATACTACCTGGGCGCCGTGGACGCGGAAGCGGCGGCGGCGCGAGACGCGCTCCGGGCCGCGCGCGCCGACCGCAACGCGGTGGCGGACGGGCTACCGGAGATCATGACGATGACCGAGGCCGATCAGCCGCGGCCGACGTACATGCTCCTGCGTGGCGCGTACGACGCGCCAGGGCCGGAGGTAACGCGCGACACGCCCGCCGGCGTCATGCCGTTTCCACCAGACGCCCCGCGCGACCGCTTGGGTCTTGCGCGCTGGCTGACGTCGCCCCAGCACCCGCTGACCGCGCGAGTCGCCGTGAATCGTCTGTGGCAGGGGCTGTTCGGCGCCGGGCTCGTCGCAACTCCAGACGACTTCGGCAGCCAGGGCGCCGCCCCGACGCATCCGCGCCTGCTCGACTACCTCGCCACGGAGTTTGTCGCAAGCGGATGGGACCGCAAGGCGCTCATCAGGTCCATCGTTATGTCCGCGACGTACCGCCAAGATTCGGTGGCGACGCCCGAGGCTCGGGCGATGGATCCCGAGAACGCGCTGCTTGGACGCGGGCCCGCGCGCCGTCTATCGGCCGAAGGCGTCCGAGACAGCGCCCTCTACGTGTCCGGCCTACTGCAGGAGCATCTTGGCGGCCCTGGCGTGAAGCCGTACCAGCCGGACGGCCTCTGGCGCGAGAAGAACGGGTCCACATACAGGCACGACATCAACGCCGGGCTCTATCGGCGGAGCCTCTACACGTACTGGAAGCGCACGTCTCCGCCGCCGTCCATGCTGCTGTTCGACGCAGACACCCGAGAGGTCTGCGTAGCGCGTCGTCAGGTGACGAACACGCCGATGCAGGCTCTCGTGCTGCTGAACGACACCCAGTTCGTCGAAGCGGCGCGCGCGTTCGCGGAGGGGCTGCTCCTCGCCGCGGACGACTCTGACGGGGATCGGGCGGCGCGGGCGTACCGCACGGCGACGGGGCGCGAGGCGTCGCCCAAGGTACGGAACGTCCTCGTGGGGTTGCTGAGCGCGCAGCGGGCGCACTTCCGTGACCGGCTCGACGATGCGCACGCGCTGCTCCGCGTCGGTGAGTCCACGCCCTCGGCGGACCTTGAGCCGATCGAACTGGCGGCGACGACGATGCTCGCGAGCGCCGTGCTGAACCTCGATGCCACGGTAACACGACGCTAGGAAGGGAATGCCCATGCGCGATCCCATGCTAACGACCAGACGGGTGTTCCTTTCGCAGATGGGTTTGGGCCTTGGTTCGCTGGCCCTTGGACAGCTTGGGCGGGCCGCCAGCCCTGCGGAGCACGGCAGCCTGGGCGCGCCGCACTTCGCGCCGAAGGCGCGACGGGTCATCTACCTGTTTCAGAGCGGCGGCCCGTCGCAGATGGATCTGTTCGACTACAAGCCCGCGCTCAACGAGCGGAACGGCGAAGACCTGCCGGCGTCTGTTCGGATGGGGCAGCGGCTCACCAATATGTCGGGGAACCAGGCCACGCTGCCGCTTGCTGGCTCTGCCTTCCGCTTCAACCAATACGGCGAGAGCCGCGCGTGGGTGAGCGACCTGCTCCCTCACACGGCGGGCATCGCCGACGACATCTGCTTCGTGAAGTCCGTCTTCACCGAGGCGATCAACCACGACCCGGCCATCACGTTCTTCCAGACCGGGTCGCAGATCGCCGGACGGCCCTGCATGGGGTCGTGGATCAGCTACGGGCTCGGCAGCATGAACGACAATCTGCCGGCGTTCACTGTCCTCGTGAGCAAGAACAAGGGCGGTCAGCCGCTCTACTCGCGTCTGTGGGGTAACGGCTTCCTGCCGTCCGAGCATCAGGGAGTGCAGTTCCGGGCTGGCAAGGATCCCATCCTGTACCTCTCCAACCCCGACGGCGTCTCCGCCGAGTGCCGTCGTCTGGTGTTGGACCGCGTCCATGAACTCAACGACCTCGCGGCCGATTCAGAGGCAGACCCCGAGATCGACGCGCGCACGGCGCAGTACGAGATGGCCTACCGTATGCAGACGTCGGTGCCTGAAGTCACGGACATGTCCGACGAGCCGGACTCCGTCTTCGACATGTACGGTCCCGACTCGCGCGACCCAGGATCGTACGCCGCCAACTGCCTGCTCGCGCGACGGCTGGCGGAGCGCAACGTGCGCTTCATCCAGCTGTACCACAAGGGCTGGGATCAGCACGGCGGCCTGCCGAGCGCGATCCATCAGCAGTGCAAGGAGACCGACCAGGCGACCGCCGCGCTCGTCATGGACCTGAAGCAGCGCGGGATGCTCGACGACACGCTCGTCATATGGGGCGGGGAGTTCGGACGCACGAGCTACTGCCAGGGCAAGTTGACGGCGACGAACTACGGACGCGACCACCATCCGCGGTGCTTCACGATGTGGATGGCGGGCGGCGGCATCCGGCCGGGCTTCACGTACGGGGAGACGGACGACCTCGGGTACAACATCGCGGAGAATCCGCTGCACGTCCACGACCTGCACGCGACGATCATGCACCTGCTGGGCGTCGATCATGCGCAGCTCACGCACAAGTACCAGGGCAGGCGGTTCCGCCTGACGGACGTGAGCGGGACAGTCGTGCGGGCTCTGTTGGCGTAGACGCCGCAGCGCCCGCGCTACAGGATGTCGTCGCCGATGTCCGCGGCGAGCCTGTAGGTCCGCTTGCCATCGGTGACCCGTTCCTCCAGCAACCCCACAGCGCAGAGGAACAGGGCGCGGTAGGCCCGCTCGTCCGGCGCCATCCTGAGCAGATCAGGTGTAACAGCGCTGTCATCGATGTCCGACAGGCTGAGCAGAGCCCCATGCCTGAGTTCGGCGTCGGGAGCCGCTCGGACGAGGCCGATGATGTCGTTGTTGGGCACGCCAATCCGGGCCATTCGGTCGGCGGGAGACATCGCCGCGAGTGCTCGCAACGTGCCTTCCTTAGCGGCGGCGGGCGCCTCCGTGGTCTCCGCGCAGTCGGCAGCCGCCTGAAGGAAATCGTCCACCGGCGTGTGGTCCTCATCGGGCGTGTAGAGGTGCGAGTACACTTGCGCGCGGTCGTGCAGGTGGGTCCGCCGCTGCCGGTTCGCAGGGGTATCCGGTAGCAGTGCGTAGGCCGTGGGGATCCGCCCTTGGAACTCGGCGCAGAGCCGCCGACGCAGCCGCATCACCTCGTCTTCGAGGGAACACCCGATAAACACCAGGTGGTAGCGTAGCATGAGGGCGGTCAGGAACGCGGTGATCTGGGGATTCGTGAGATACGCGCGGTCGTATTCGTCCGTGCCGATGACGAGCGCAGTGGACAGGGCTGATCCGTGGAGCTTCACAAGGAACGGCTTGCCGGGGGCTGCGTCGCAGAGGATAGACCCCAGGGACGCATCGACGCCCTCAGCCACCGCGTGATCGCGGCTCGAGAACCGGTGTACCGCGATCTCCAGCAGGCTGTCATAGTTGGTCGTCGCGATCCCTGCCCACGGCGCCGCGACGATGTTCCGCATGCGACGCTCCATCGCGCCTCGTACGCGGGGGGTCGCCTGGTAGAGAAGCGCATGTCCGAAATGCGACGCGAGCGCGCGGGCGAAGTCGTCAGTGCCTAGAACGCTCTGGACCGCGTCAGTCGCGGACTTGTAGTCGCCAGCGCGGGCGGACCTGAGCGCGCCCTCCAGCCTGTCGTCGCGCGCGCCTGGGATAGTCTCCCTGGCGTCGTCAAGGAGTCTTGTGACGAGTTGCGCCCAGTCCGGCATTCCGCAAGGCATGCTGAACCCAGCCCCGACGAAGACCACGCACTGACGCCAACGTATGCGAGCGGCCCATGCCTTCGGCAGCATCCGCGCCCTCCGTCACCCCCTCTATACCGACGCGCGCGCTGCGGGCGCAGCCGGGCGTCACGTTCCGGCGATGTCGCGGATGGCGGCGGCGAGGGAGCGCATCCGCGTTGTCGCTCCGGGCAGGCCCTTGAGCTGCGCGAGAGTACCACGGGCCACCTCCGCGTTCTCCACGGCCTTCTGTAGGGCCACGGCTTCGTGCTCGTTCCATTCCGTGCGACTGTCGGCCGCTGCCGTGACGATGTCCCGCAGAGCTTCGACGAGGGCCGTGTAGTCGCGCGCGGGAGGGTCGTATGAGTAGCTCAAGACGGCTTCGCGCAGCATCTTTGCGGCGAAGCAGACGCCGCAGCAGGCCGCGTCGACGTGACATTGACCCGCGTGCTCGAAGGCCGCCTCGCGGAGCCCGGCGTAGGCCGCGAGCTTCCCCACTTGGCTGGGCTTCAGGTCTCCCGAACCCCGTGAGTGGCGCGGGTTCCGGTGCCGGATCGGCAACGGGAGGCTGCGGCCCCGAAGGCGGGGCACATAGTCCGTGTGCCTGCCTCCGCGGTCGTCACACGTGAAGCCCAGCTTCCCGACGAACACCTTGCGTACCTCACGTGCCTTCATCGGCGTCTGTTGCCTCCAAGTACTCGCGCAGCATGGCCTTCGTGTCTCGCGCGTATTGGTGCAAATCGCCCTCGTCAGACTCTTCGAGGAGCGCGCCCATCGCGGCGATCTCTCGGCTCAGGTCGCCAAACGCGTCCTGTACGGTCAAGCCACGGCCGTTCACAAGGAGCCCTATCGACACCTCGCGAGCGACAAACTCGCCATCCTCCGGCATGCACACCGCGCGGATGGGCCTTGCGATCGTGTATGCGATGGGCTCCTCGTCCGACTCCTCCGCGTCTTCCGCTGCGGGGATGGCGCCGTAGAGCAGAGACTCACGCACAGGCGTCAGGCCGTCCATGATGTCGGTTAGCTGACCGATCGATAGGTCAGACGCCCCGCCGCCCTCGGGTCGCTGTAGCTCGTCGGCGAGCGTGCGCAGGCTGTCGTCCACCTCCATCCGCTTGCGCACCTGCTCGCGGTAGACCTGGTCCCACGGCGCCGGGCCGACGGTGGAGTATGTCATCTTCTCGAACCATCCGCTGACCCGGATGCCGAGATCCCTCGCTCTCGCTCGCTGCATGTGGCTGCCGGCAGCTACAGACACGACGTAGCAGTCTGGCGGATCCTCGCCATCCTGAGCATGGCGTATGAGGTCGAGCCCGTCGTGCAGGCTGTGGTCAGGGTCGTCGGTGCCGTGGAGGAACCACAGATCCGCGACTACCGCGTCGATGCGGACATCCTCGTACGCCAGGAGAGCTCTCGCCGAGGAAAGGCTGTTGGATGTCGCCACGCTCATCCGCGTGCGTTCCATGAACTGTCGCTCCATGAAACGCGTGACTGCGGCATCATCGTCGACGATTAGCACGACGGGCAGGCGGATGTCAGTGTGCACGGTCTCTCCCTACTTCACAGGAATGCGGATGCGGAAGCCGGCTGACTCCGCGTTCTGCAGCGCGAGTTCCGCCTGAAAGTAGCGGCGCAGCAGCCGCTGCGTGACGGGCAGCCCTGTACCCGTGCCCGAGGGCTTCGTGGTCGTGCCGAGCTCAAAGATGTCGATAGGGTTCGGGAACTCGCGCCGGTCGATGCCGGGCCCCTCGTCCCAGAACGTCACGATGGCGAATCGGCGTCTGGGCTGCCGCTCGAGCTCGGCGGAGATGTGTATCCGACGCGGGCGCCGCGATTCCATGCGGCGGATGGCCTCAATGGCGTTGACGTACAGGTTGAAGAAGGCCTGCGACAGAACCGCCGGGTACCCGTGCAGTTGTATCCCAGGTATCTGGCGGCTCACCGTTATCTTGTGCCTGTCAAGCGCGCCGGCCATGACCTTCTCAACGGTATCGAACACGCCGCTCAGGTCGAAGTCGCTCTCGTCGCCCATATCCACGTAGTCCCGGCCGATGAGGGAGCGGATCTGGCGGAGCGATTCCTCCATGGCGACTGTGGCGTCGCTGGCGCGCTGCGCAAACTGGCGCACCTGCCCGTAGCTTACGCGCCGATCGCGCGCATTCATGGCCCGTTCGACCCTCTCCGTGTATTCGCCGACGGCCGCTGCCGCCTCGAACGACTTGTGACCCAGGTCATGAGACAGTAGTGCCACGACCTCGACCTGCGTCAGCCGCTGGTTCTGTAGACGCAGGTTCTCCAGGCTGTCCTGAGACTCTCGTGTTCTCTGGTGCAAGGACACTATATCGGCCACGCGCCGCGCGAAGGAGGTCGCAAGGCTCACGTCGCGCCACGAGAAGCGGTGCGGCCGCAGGTGAAAGAACGCCAACGTCCCAATGCCTGGTGTCTCCGTGACCGTGTCAATGTCGGTCGCCAACCTGGTGACAAGGTACGATCGGATACCCAGATCGCGGAGTTCGCCCTCCAACTGCCGATCGACGTGGGCTCCCGAGAACGGGTGTTCGGGCCAGTCGAACATGCCGACGGTCCACCCCGGGCCAGACGTGTCGTGCAGCACGGAGTGCGTGACTCCTTCGCCAACGTTGTCATCCTGGAGTAGTTCGATGACTGTCGGCTCGCCCGCGGACGCCAAGACGGGCAAGCGGTCGTTGGCTCCGTCGTAGATGCGAAGGATCGCTCCATCCGCAGCGAAGCCCAACAGCGCACGGCGCGTCACTTCGTCGTAGAGCGCCGTGGCGTCCCGGGGATCGCTGGGACCCGCGAACGGCACCGTCAGCTGCCGCAGGCGCATGGTGAACACGGGATCGCCGATGATGCGGGACAGGACCGGGCCCACCGACTCCAAGGCGGCGATCTCCTCGTCGCTCGCGCTCGAGCTGTCGCCCACCTCCAAGGCGATGAACCCAATGAACTCGCCGTAAGCGGCCAGTTTCACCAGGACGGCCGTGCGTCGCGTGCCCCCGCGCGACGCGCGGACGCCACGATCGTCGGAGGGCACCAGAGCCACGGCGGCCTCCATGTTGGCGCACGCGTTGAGTATCGCTGCGGGCCCGCCATCCTCGGCACGCTTGCCAAGGGGGTCGATCGCGGCTGGGTCTACCTTGACGGTTGCGAGCGTGGTGAAGCGGTCCTCTTGCAGGCCCGCGAGCGCGACGTAGCCACCAGTGAACCGGGGTAGGTGGTCGAGCAGAACCCCCAACACCGCCCTGAGGTGGCGGCTCAATACGGCTCGGCCCGGCTCGGCCTCGACTAGATCCTCCGCAGTCCAGTGTGACTCAGCGTCGAGCGCCCACAGGGCGCCGGCAAGCCCGCCGGTTCTCAACGAACTCGTCTCTGCATGGGCGCCGCTCACGTCAGCAGGCATGGCTCATCTCCCACAACAGAACACACACTTGGACAGTAGCTTCGCGTCTGCCGCTGTGCAACCCTATTGTCACGCATCGCTGGCCCGGCCGCACCGGCCTAGTCCTCGTAGAACCCGTACGACTCCCGACCCGTGACCACTCCGACGAGCGCCCACAGCGACCCGACAGTGATCTCGCCAACGACGAAGCCCACGAACAGCGGCGCGAGGCGGCGGTACGCGCGCACGCCTCCCGACTTCATCACGCACAGCTTGACCGCCCACGCGACGAAGAACGAGAACCACAGGTAGTTGATGATCCATCCGCTCGTGGACAGCACGTAGCCGACCGGGTGCAGCGGCCACCACAGGAACTTGGACCGGAGCGCCATCATGGACGCGCTCCCAGCGGCGCCAGCGACCATCCCCGCGATGGGTAGCGCGTCGGGCTCTCGTAGGTAGCGCAGCCTCCCAGCCGCCCTCCCGAACGACTCGTACGGGATGCGCGTGTACGCCAGGAACTGAGACTCGACGCCCCACCGGTACGCCGCGAAGAGCAGCGCGGCGGCCGCGGACACGAGGCCGATCGCGACAGCGCCGAACATCGCGCCGACAAGCCGGCGCTGTTGCCGCGCAGGCGTATGTGTCAACTGCGCCAGCTTGAACGCCTCCAACACGTGCGGCGACGGATGGCTCCCCAACGTGCGGTTCCACCAGTAGAGCAGCGGCATCAGGGCAACAGAGCGGTGTCCGAGGTTGAGCGGGCCGACGGTTGTGACGAGGATGGGCTCCGCGCTGACGTAGTAGAACTCGTGCTGCGGATGTCCGAGTTCCGCGCGGATCTTGCTGATCGTCAGGTTCGTGGCGAGCACGATCAGCACGAACGCGGCAGCAACCCACGGTCGGAACCCCATGACGATGAGGAAACCCACCAGCGCCGCAACGCCGACGACCAGCCCCCACCACGCCACCCGGTACGGTATCGGCAGGTCATCCCCGCGCGCGTCGGCGGCAGCGGCCGGCGGCCGCAACGTCCGCCTCAGGTGCCCGCGCGCGATCCACATCGCCGCGGCGAACAGCCCGACCCATCCGCCCGCTGTCTGCTCGTACCCCCACGGGTAGCCGCCGAGACGCGTCAGCCCCGTCGCCGAGCCAAGCACGCGCTGCGCCTTCGCGAACGCGTAGAAGAACCAGCAGGAGAACGACAGCTCCAACGGGATGAAGTAGACGATGCCGACGACCCAGAAATAGAGCGTCAGCGGCGTCCAGCCGATCGCGCGCCAGGGAGCTGCCGTGACGAAGGGTGAGATGTCCTCGATTCGCATCACGAACGCCGGCGAGGACGGCACGTAGTAGTGAAGCCCGTTGAGCAGGTGCAGCGCCGCGGCGACAGCGAACCCCAACTGGAAGCCACGCGAACGAAGCGTGTCTCCGCCGGGCTCGGTGAGCGCGTAAGGCGCCTGGATAATGGGGTACGTCAGGCGCTCGACCGTAGTCCACTGGCGGCGGAACAGGAGATTCAGACACACGATGACCGCGAAGAACACGAGGATGAACGCGAACCACCAAAGCAGAGGCGCGATCCAGGCCGCAAGGTGTGCGCGGATCAGGATCGACGAGTCGCCCTCATAGAACGCGCGCGCTACCTCCGGATCTCCCACCGTCAGCCAGCTAGGGAAGTGAGGCCCGAGGAGGGCGAGCCACTCGTTTTCGGCGGTGGCATGGTGGGGCAGGAAGGCCAGGTGGTAGATGAGGTTGGCGAGCATGTTGTTGCCCGCCACGGTGCAACCGATCGACAGCAGGCTGAACACCGTGAGCAATTCGCCACGTGACAGTCCTACGGCGCCGAGCCGTCGCGCCGCGTGGTTCAGCAGAACCAGCGCGAGTAGCGTCGTGAGCACGTTGAAGAACAGCGCGACGATCGTGAGGTAGGTGATGCCCCAGACGACCTCGCTGTGCACGACCCACACAGCGTTCGGGGGAATCAGCAGAAGGGCGAGCACCACCGCCCGCCAGGACACCGTGACGCGCGCGGTCGACTTGTCCGCAGGGGTCATGCCGCGCCGCCCAACGCCGTCCCGATATTGCAGGGCCTCATTGGCCCCCGGCAGGCACGCGCGGCGTCACGAGACTTGTCCCATGGCCGCCGTGGGCCGGCTCCACCCCGCATATCCGTGGTCTCCCTCCGTCCGCGAGGCCCCTGTCGAGGCGCCGTGGCCGAGGGTAGCTTGTCGCAGGCGAGCCCACAACGCGCGCTGCGAGCCGGCGCGCGGGGGAGGTCAGTATGGGGGCGCCATCGCGTGGGGGTCTAGCAGCTCCTCGGCGGTCGGCGTGGTGCCGTCGGCGTTCCGGGACGCGCGACCCAGGGTCACCTCCGGCTCGAGCGGCTCGTCGAACGGGTCTGGAGGCAGCTCGAAGCTCTGCTCCGTTGCGGACTGGGAGGCCCAGCGATGTAGTCGCCACTGCTGGGCGATGGTCCACCGGCCGCGGGCGTAGCTGAGCACGCCGTCGGACTCGGCATAGCGAATCCATAGCTTCACCCACTCGATGTCCGCGCCGATCCGTCGCGCGAGCTGAGCCGGCCATAGACGTCGTCGGATTCGCAGCTCCGGCCCCGCGAGCGCGTGGCCGCTCCCCAGGAAATCCAGGAGGGCGAAGGCGGCGCGCGCGTTCCTTGTGCGAAGGCAGAGGTCGGACAGAGCGACGCGCCGCTGCCCGCTGAGTCGGCGCGCCTGGTCGACGACGAGGGCAGCAGTGTGCATGGCAGCGGCCCGGGCTCTGACTGGGCGGACGGCGGGGGCCGCGGGCGAGGGCATTCGCCAGTCCTCCCGACGCCACATGTAGCCCCTGAACGCGTCGGGCGAGGCGATCCAGAGCTCCGTATCGCGGAGCGCCTCGACTTCCAGCGCCGTGGTGGCGCCGGCGCCGCCGAACGTCCCGAGCAGGTCGCCTTGCTCAGCAACGTAGACGATGGGGTGCTTCGGCGGAGGCGGCGCCTGTTCCGGGGGCCGCGCGCCGGGCCCCGGGTCGGGAGGAGGCTCGTATCCGTCCAGGCCCGGCCGCCCGTCCGCGCGCGCGCTCGTGGCGTCCGGCTTGGGAGCAGGCGCGTCGGGTCTGCGTTCCGTCGGCTCTGGGCCGCCCGGCTTGGGCGCTGGGATCGCGAGACGGACACGGCCCGACAGGACGACCGCGTAGACGGGCTGACCGGACGCCGGGAGCATCGGTCTCTCCTTCGCCGCTACGGCAACACGGCGCGCGAAACGCTCCCACTCATGCCTGTCCGCAGGCCGCATGCGCCGTGTGAACCGCGCGCCAGCGATGTGCCACCAGTCCACATCATGTGTGGTCGCGATGGGATCCCGGGCGTAGCGTTCCTTGTCACGCTGGCTCTGCATCAACAGCCAATCCGCGGTTGAGCCGCACCCATCTACGGCCAGAACTGGTAGAGCGTGCGGTCCAGCAGCACGCTGCCCATGCTCCAGGAGTACCCGAAGATGTAGTCGCCCAGCGCCATCCCAAGGAAGAATGGGACGGCGCGGCGATACGCCCGCAGGCCGCCGTGCTTCAGGACGGTGAACTTCAGCGCCCACGCGACGAAGAGCGGGCACCACAGGTTGCCCATGCCCCAACTGTTCGCCATCGCGTAGCCGAGGGGGTGCAGCGGCCACCACAGGAACCGCGTGCGGATCAGCATCATAGCCCCGCCCAACACGAAGCCGACGCCGGTGAACCCGATGGCCAGGCCGTTGGACTCCGTCGGGAACGACAGCCACCGCTCCAATTGGCGGTAGAGACCGCGCCCGAAGCCGAGGGCCCACGGTCCATAATACCCGGTGTCCGCGCCGTTGCGATAGTAGTGGTGCGTGAGCATGGTGAACGTCACGACAGTGCCCGCGAGCGTCGCGATGAGGATGACGTAGACGAAGTGCCTCGCCCGCACGTTGGCGCGTTCCGCGAACTTGAACGCCTCGAGTTGCGCCGGGGCTGGATGCGCGCGGTACGCGCGGTTAAAGAAGTTGAATATCGCGAACATCGTCAGGTTCCGAGGCCCGAGCCGACGCGTGCCGAGCACGTCGATGAGCACGCCTTGCGGCTCGATGTTGTGCAGGTCGTGCACAATGAATCCCAACTCCGCCCGCATGCGCGCGATGACCGTGCCCAGCGCGAAGTAGATGCCAAAGAAGAGCGGGAAGACCCAGACGGACATGCCGGCGCGCGCCGAGAACAGCAGCAGGTAGAGCATCGCGCCCAGGAAGCCGAGGATGGCGACCCGGTACGGCATGGCCTCTTCTGCCTCGTCGGGCGTCGGCCCTCGAACGACCGCTGCCACGACCCGCCGCAGATGCCCCCGCGCTGTCCACAGCACGAACGCCAGGATGGCCATGTACGCCCCAAAGCCTTGCTCGTTGCCAAACGGATAACCGGAGAGCTGGTTGAAGCCGAATCCGTGGCCCATCCATATCTCTAGCTTGTAGATCCAGTAGAAGGCCCAGCAGGAAAACAGCAGCTCGAGCGGCATAAGGAACGAGATGCCGATCGCGAACGGGTAGAACGCGATCGTGACGCCGCCGATGTTCGTCCACCCCATTGCCGCGTGAATGCCCCTCCGCTTCACCGGCACGAGCGGTACCTCCGGGTACACGGAGTTGAGGAGGTTGATAAGGCTGATGGCGCCCGCAAGCCCGAACCCCGCCCACATGACTGGGCTGCGGAAGAACCCACTGCCCTCGCGGGTCATCTCCAGTGGCAGCTGGATGATGGGGTATGACAGCCGCTCGTGCTCGATCCACTGCTTACGGATGAACGTGTTGACGCAGAGCAGGACGAAGAACAGGCAGAAGACGAACGTCGTCCACCAGGCGTACGGCCCGACCCACGCCAGCAGGTGTTCCTTGACGAACAGCGAGCTCTCGCCCTCGTACAGGCCCTTCCCTACCGCCGGATCGGACACCACGAGCCAGTCCGGCAGATGCGGGAATATGAGCTCCCGCCACTGGTTCTCCGCGGTGGCGAACCGGAACGGATAGGCGAGGAGAGTGACGAGGATTTCGAGCATGTCGTGGGTACACAGCGAGGACAGAACACCCAGCATGAGGTAGACGGTCAGCAACTCCGAACGGAGCAGGCGGGCGGACGGTCGGGCGGCCGTCACGACTCGGTTCAGGACAACCATCCAGAACAGCACGAAGACGACGTTGGACAGCGGATGCACGAGCGTGGGGTGGGTGTACCGCACCACCTCCATCTCGATGATCCAGTACACGACCACCGGCATGAGGAGCAGGCCGATGAGGACGGCCCGCGCCGTCACCCCGCCTCGCTCCGGTACGCCGATCTTCGTCACTTCGATGGTGTCCAGTGGGTAACGGCACGTTGCTCTGGGGCGTGCGCGCAGATTATATTGCGGTGCTACGCGGCGCAAGCTGGCAGGACGTTGCGAGCCGGCGCCCACGCTGCTGCCTGCGCCGGCCGCTCTCTCGTTGCGTAACGATCGGCCTGAGGAACCACCTGTGACTTCCGACGCCATGTTGGACCTGCTCGCCGAACTCGTCGCGTGCCCCGCGCCGCCGGGAGAGGAACGCGCCATCAACGACGTCATAGCGCGTGAGTTGGGCGTCACGGGCGAGGTGACGCGGGACGCCGCCGACAACCTGCACGTGCGTGTTCCGGGCGCCGGCCCGACGGTGATGGTCTGCGCGCACAAGGACGAGATCGGCATGCTCGTCACGGATGTGCGGCCCGACGGCCGCCTGAGTGTCGAGAACATCGGCGGGTCGTATCCGTGGAAGTACGGCGAAGGCCCTGTCGACGTCATCGCCGACGACGGGACGCTCGTGCGGGGCATCCTGTCCGTGGGTTCGACGCACGCTACGTCGGGCCCGGTGCACGAGCTCAAGGCACAGAGAGCTCTCACCTGGCGCGACGTCACCATATTCACCGGGCGCGATGCGGACGAGCTGGCGGGCCTCGGCGTGCACGTGGGTTCGCGCGCCGTCGTCACGTCCGAACGCAAGACGCTCCAGCGCCTCGGCGACTACGTGGCGTCGTACGCCCTGGACGACCGCATGGGGGTCGTCGCGCTCATCGCCGGCCTGCGCGCGATGGCTGACATCCCCGAGGAGAACAGACCCGACCTTCACTTCGTCGTGACCCACGGCGAGGAGATCGGCATGCTGGGAGCCGTGCACGCCGCGCGGGCGATCCGCCCGGACGTGTGCGTCGCGCTCGACACCTCACCGGTGGCGCACGGCACGCCCGTCCAGCTCGACGCCCGACCCGTCGTGTGGTACCGCGAGCTGACGCACAACACCAAGGCCGAGTGCGACCGGCTGTGTCAGTTGGGCGCCGAGATAGGGGTGGGAGCCCAGCCCTGCGCGTACGCGGCCGCTGCCTCCGACGCAGGACGCGTCCTGCAGGAGGGCCTCGCGGGACGCGCCGTGTGCTTCGGCTTCGCCCGCGACAACTCGCACGGGTTCGAGATCGCGCACGCGGGGTCGCTGGACGCCGTCGCGCGCTTGCTCGTGGCTTACCTCGTGGACCTTCGCGCCCGGGGTTGACCCCACGCGGCGCCGCCCTGTGGGAGGATGAACGTGAGCAGCTCTGGACGGGCGCCGGACGACGCGACGCCAGACGCAACTCGCGCGCCGTCCAGACTGACCCGCGTGTGGCGCGTCGTGATACTCATCGCCGTGGTGTGCGCTGTGGTCGCGGCCGGGCGCCGCCTGGATCTCGCCACCCAGGTCGACGCGTTGCGCGCGTGGATCGAATCCCTGGGCGCGCTGGGGCCGGCAGCATACGTCCTCGTCTACGCCGTGCTGGTCGCAGTCGCCGCGCCAGCGACGCCGCTAACGGTGCTCGCCAGCGCGATGTTCGGCTCTGTCGTGGGCGTCGTGGTTACTAGCCTTGGGTCCACCCTCGGGGCGGTCATCGCCATGCTCGCCGCCCGACACCTGCTCAGGGATGTGCTGACACGCCGGTTCGCCGCCAACGCGCGCTTTCAGCGACTGAACGACCTGTTCGAGAGGCAGGGCGCAATCATCGTGGCGGTCACGCGTCTGGTCCCCATCTTCCCGTTCAACGCGCTCAACTACGCGTTTGGCCTCACGAACGTACGGGTGTCGACGTACACCTTCTGGTCGTGGCTGTGCATGCTGCCGATGACGGTCATCGTCGTCGTCGGCGCGGACGCGGTTCTCGCGATGATGCGCGCGAGCATGGGGGCGGGTCTGACGGTGGACAGCGTGCCGTGGCTGCTGGCGATCATCGTCGTGCTGATGGTGGCGATTCTCGCCGTGCTAGTGCGCTATGCGCGCCGGCGGCTGCGAGAGGGCGACGAGTGACCGGCCCACTCACGCTCCGTGGCGGCTGCGACGCATGACGTAAAGGAAGAACGGCGCGCCGACGAACGCCGTCAGCAAGCCGACCGGCAACTCAAGGGGCGCCACGACCGTCCGGGCGACCAAATCGCAGGCCACGAGGAAGGCGCCACCCAGCAGGCTGGACGCCGGCACGACACGCGCGTTGTTCGCCCCGACGAGACGACGCACAAGGTGCGGCACGATGATGCCGACGAATCCCACGACGCCGCTGACCGACACCGTGGCGGCCGTTGCCAGAGTACCCAGCGCGAGCAGAGACTGCTTGAACCGTTCGACGTTGAGGCCCAGATAGGCGGCGTGTTCCTCGCCGAGGCTCAGGAGATTCAGCGTCGGCGCGAGTCGCCAGCACACGGCGACGCAGGGCAGAACGAGTAGGAGCAGCAGGCCGACTCGGCTCCAATTGCTGCCGCTGAAGTTGCCCATCAGCCAGTAGAGCAACCCGCGGAACTCCTGCAGCACCGCGATCCACAGGTACGAGGTGATCGCGGCCCCAAGCGCCCCGATAGCGATTCCCGCCAGCAGTATGTCCGACAGGTTGAGGAACCGGCCCCGGCTGGCGAGCATGTACGCGGTGAGGACGGCGATGACGCCGCCGACGAACGCGCAGGCCGTGCGACCCCACAGGTAGCCGCCGGCCGCGGTGACGGCGCCACCGGACGCGAGCGCCACGAACACGGTGACCCCGAGCGATGCTCCGGGCGACACGCCGATGATATACGGCTCGGCGAGCGGGTTGCGTAGCAACGCCTGGAAGAGCGTTCCCACGCACGCGAGCGCCACACCCACGAGGTACGCGCAGACCACGCGCGGCAGGCGCAAGTGCAAGTAGAGGTGCGCCACGCCCGTCGACACCTCGGACGGGCCGCCCGTGAGCGCGGACGCCAGGGCCGCCCACTGCGTCGCCAGCGGCACGCGCACGGCGCCTACGGCACAGGAGGCAACGACCGTTACCAGGCTAAGACCCGCGAGACCAGCCAGCGTCCACGCGAACGGGACAGAGCGCAAAAGGGGACGACTTCTCGGTGTCATTCGGCGTCGGCGTAGAGGAGTCGCGAGAGCTCGTCGAGCGCCTCTACGAGACGTGGCCCCGGCCGCGCCGACGCGTCCGAGCTGAAGGCGTAGACGCGTCCCGAGGTCGTTGCTCGGGACGTGGGGAACCGCGTCCCTACCCACTCCACGGTGGCGGCCCCGGGCGCGAGCACGACATCGGCGTCGCGGGCCGCGAATTCCTCCTCGCTGAACTGCGCGTATGGGGCGCCGAGATCGGCGGCGATGTTGACGCCTCCCGCGTATTCGATGAGGTCGTGGTGGAAGTTGCCGGGGCCTATCGTCGACAGCGGGTCGTTCCACTGCGCCCAGAAGACGGTCGTGGCCTCGCGACCAGCCCTACGCGCCTCCGCACGGGCGATGGCCGCGTCGAAGTCCGCCACGATTTCGGCGGCCCGCTGCCCAGCGTCCAGCAGGGCGCCGACGGCGTGGATCGACTCCACGATTTCCTGGAACGACGCGTGCGACAGCGCGAAGTACGCGATGCCGTTCGGCGCGAGAACATCACGAGCGCCGTCGGTGAACCCGCGCGACCCGACCACGAGGGTAGGGGCGAGGGACACGATCTTCTCGTAGTTCAGGTTAAAGTCGCCGACCTTCTCGACCTCGGCGGCCTCGGGCGGGTAGTTGCAGTTCGTGGTTACGCCGACCATGTCGTCGCCCAGGCCGAGCGCGAACAGCGTCTCGGTGACGCTCGGCACCACGGATACGATCCGCGCGTCCACCATGGGAGCAAAGGCCAGACCGTGTGCGTCGCGTATCTCAGCGTCCGGCCCAGAGCCCGTTACCCACCCGTCGGCGACTAGGGTGGCGCGGTGTGCGTCGTCGGCCGCCGTGGGCGGGGCGCCTACCGGCGGGCTCTTAGGAGCGTCCGCGGGACGGCACGCGCTGAGCGCCGCCAGACCGCATGCGAGGAGCAGACGGAGGAGCACGCGGGGGCGCATGGTCGGAGGCCTCGTGGGTCGGTGCGACAGTGCGTGTCGGCGGCGAGTCAACCTATCCGATCGGCGGCTCACACGCAACATCGGCCCCGGCCGACGCGCGAGCCGCCAGGGACGCGGTGCGTCCTCGGCCTGCCATGCTTTCTCGCAGTCGCGCCGCGGACGGCGTACGGACGGCGCGGCGACGTCCGTGAGGCGGCCGGCACCGGGCCGAGCGTTGACGTGGCGCACGTCCGCGGATATAGTGGCCGCCTGCCACCGGGCCAGGAAGGGACGCTTGTGGGAACCGCGGGATCGAGGACCGAGCGCGTCGCCATCATCGGCCTTGATTGCGCTGCTCCCGAGTTGCTCTTCCACGAGTGGCTGGACGAGTTGCCAAACATCCGCAGCCTCGTGACACGCGGCGTGCACGGCGAGCTCGCCAGCATCGTCCCGCCGATCACGGTGCCGGCGTGGATGTCGATGATGACGAGCCAGGATCCGGGCAGCCTGGGCATCTACGGCTTCCGAAACCGCCGCGACTACTCGTACGGCGGCCTGTTCTTCGCGTCGGCGTCGTCGGTGAAGCAGCCGACGCTCTGGGACGTCGCTGGCGCTAGCGGCCGCGAGAGCATCGTCATCGGCGTCCCACCGACCTATCCGCCGAAGGCGATCCGCGGGAACCTCGTGTCGTGCTTCCTCACGCCGGACACGAACCGTCCTTTCACGTACCCGACGTCGCTGAGCGCCGAGATCCACGGCGCCGCCGACGGCTACATGCTGGACGTGGCGGGCTTCCGCCGACTCGACCGCGGCCGTCTGCTGACCCAACTGCACGTCATGACCGAGAAGCGGTTCCGCGCTGCGAAGCACCTCGTCGAGACGAAGCCGTGGGATCTCTTCGCCATGGTGGAGATAGGCGTGGACCGCCTGCAGCACGCCTTCTGGCGCTACTGGGACCGATCGCACCGGCTGCACGACCCCGACAGCCCGTTCGCCACGGCGATACACGACTACTACGCCGAACTCGATGGCCACATCGGGTCTCTCGTCCAGGCCATGGGCGAGGAGACCACCGTCTTCATCGTGTCCGATCACGGCGCGAAGCGGATGGACGGCGGCATCTGCATCAACGAGTGGCTCATTGCCAACGGGTACCTGGTGCTGAACGAGGCGCCCGAGGAACCCACGCGACTGCGACCCGACATGGTCGATTGGTCGAGCACTCGCGCGTGGGGTGACGGCGGATACTACGGCCGCCTGTTCATCAACGTCGAGGGGCGCGAACCCGAGGGCTGCGTCGCCCCCGAGTCCGCCGAAGGGCTGCTGGACGAGCTCATTGACGGTCTGGAGACCCTGGGCGACGACAACGGCCGTCCCATCGGCACTCGGGTGCATCGACCTGCCGACCTGTACGAACGCGTCGAGGGCGTCGCGCCCGATCTGATCGCGATATTCGGCGGCCTGCACTGGAGATCCCTGGGGACGGTGGGTGGCGGGAGCATCCACGTCTTCGAGAACGACACGGGGCCGGACGACGCCAATCACGCCGAGAACGGCGTCCTCATCGCGGCCGGGCCAGGCATCGGCGCTCAGGCCGATCCCATCGTCGGGATGTCGCTCCTGGACGTCGCCCCGACCGTCGTGGACCTTTACGGTCTCGACCCCGTCGCGGAACACCAGGGCTCCAGCCTGCTGCCTCGGTTCGACACGGGCGAGGCGTTCACGGCGCTCGACGAGGAGAAGATCGCCGAACGGCTCGAGGAACTGGGCTACCTGTAACCTAGCGGCTAACGCTTCGGCACGGAACGCACAGATTGGCGCCACCAATGGCAAAGCTCGGAATCGGCGTACTTAGCCTCGCGCATGGACACATACAGTCGTACTGTGGCGAGATCCAGGGCTTCGACGACGCCGACATGGTATCGTGCTGGGACGACGACGCGTCGAGGGGTGGCGGCGCGGCGGAACGCTTCGGCATGGCGTACGTGGACACGCCGGAAGCCGTGGTGAACGACGACCGCGTCGACGCCGTGATGATCGGCGTGGAGACGTACAGGCACGCCGAGATGGTGAGGCTGGCAGCGGACGCCGGCAAGCATGTCCTCCTTCAGAAGCCGATGGCGCTTACGCTCGAGGACTGCGACCAGATCATCGCCGACGTCGACCGCACGGGCGTCCTGTTCTCCATGGGGTACCAGATGCGCCAGGACCCCATGAACCAGAAGATCAAGGAGCTCATCGACGACGGCACGCTAGGCAAGATAGGCATCGTCCGGCGTCGGCACTGCCTCAACATGCTGTTCAACCCGGGCTTCCACGACAGTTGGCACGTCGACCCCGTGAAGAACATGGGCATGTGGATGGACGACGCGTCCCACGCCGCGGACTTCCTACTCTGGATCCTCGGCAAACCGGTCAGTGTGATGGCGGAGATCGACAGCATCCTCACCGACGTCGTGCACGACGAGACGGGTTGCGCCATCTATCGGTTCGAAAACGGCGCGATGGCGATCTTGCTGAACTCATCCGCGGTATGGGCGGGCGAGAACACGACGGAGGTGTACGGGGACAAGGGCGTCGTGATACAGAACCACGACGACGGCCCATCCACGGACACGACAGGGATACCGGACCCGATTGGCCTGAAGGTCTGGAGGAGCGACGCGCCGCCAGGCGGCTGGGCCGACCTCGGCTTCGAGCTGCCGGCAGGGCACGGAGCGCGCATCGCGGCGGTTGCGCGGCCGTTCATCGACTACCTCAAGGATCCGTCGCGGCCGCACGCCACGGCCCGCGAGGGTAAGACCTGCATCGAGATGATCCTGGCGGCCTATACGTCGGCGCGCGAAGGGCGACGCGTCTCGCTGCCGCTGACCGACGAGAGCTAGCCGACAAACACCCCGACGCGCGCGGCGAGCGGGCGCCGGCCTCCTGCGCAGTTCCTGAATCGGAGCCGACGAGCATGAACGTCATACTGCTGTCTCTCGACACGCTCCGCGCGCAGAGCATGTCGTGCTACGGGCATTCCAACCTCACTACGCCGTATCTCGACGAGATTGCCGACTCGGGCACGCTGTTCGAGACGTGCATCTCGCCGCACATCCCGACGCACCCGGCGCACACGTCGCTCTTCACGGGTAAGGACGTGCTGAGCCACCAGATCATCACCCAGGGCGGCAAGCAGGAGCTAGCCTCCGACGTGCCGATGCTCGCGGAGATGCTGTCCAAGCGCGGGTATTTCACGGGCGCTGCGGACAACCTTGGGCGCTGGTTCTCGCGCGGGTTCGACATGTACGAGGGCTACTCCTGGGAGATGAAGTACAAGGGCGCCCGGAAGGCGGAAGCTGTCAACAAGACGGCGTTCCGCGTCCTCGACGCCGCGCGAGGGCAGGACGATCCCTTCTTCGTGTTCCTGCACTACTGGGATCCGCACACGCCGTACCTCCCACCCGAGCCGTGGGAGCGTATGTTCTATACGGGCGACGAGTGCGACCCGTCCAACGGCTCCATGGAGGACGTGTACGCGTGCGAGCCGTTCCGCTACTACTTCCAGAACTGGATGTACCGACCCGACGCCGACTACCCAGACGACAAGAGCAAGGGCTCGCTGTGGACCGACCGGAACTACGTGAACGCGCTCTACGACGCTGAAATCGCCTACATGGACCACAGCCTGCAGCAGTTGTGGCAGTACCTCCAGCACCACGATCTGTTCGAGGACACGCTCATCGTGGTGATCGGGGACCACGGCGAGGAGCTCGACGAACACGAGCTCTGGTACGACCATCACGGCTTGTACGAGACCAACCTGTGGGTGCCGCTCATCTTCCACCATCCGATGGCGGTACCCGAGACGCAGCGACTGAGCGGCATGGTCACCCTGACCGATGTCGCCCCGACAATCCTCGATCTCGTTGGGCTGTCGGTCGTAGCGGACGAGGGCAATATGGACGGCATCTCGCTGCGTCCCCTCATGGACCACGGATCCCACGCCGGCGCCCGGGACGGCATCTACCTGACCGAGAACGCCTGGATGCGGAAGCGAGGCTGGCGCACACCCAGGTACAAGCTGATCGTCGAGACGGGACACACGCCCGAGGTGTACGGGTTGGACTCCGACGAGCTGTACGACCTGGTGACGGACCCAGAGGAGCAAGACAACCTGATCGACGCGCGGCCGGAAGTCGCCGCCGATTTGCGCCGTGACATGGACGCGCACGTCGAGAGACGGCTGTCCGAGACCGGACTGCCCGACCCGACCGTGGAGCAGGACATCACGCTCCGCAAGATCGGCGACCTCGCTACCGCCGTCCCCAAGGACCAGGTGTTCGGCGACGACGACGCGTAAGCCGCTTCCCGGAGGAGAACGGGATGCTTCGTACGGCAGTGATCGGACTGGGACACATCGGCGCGAGGCACTGCGAGTGCTACGTCGACAGCGAGCTGGCCGAGCTCGTCGGCGTCTGCGACATGGACGCGGAGCGCGCCGACGCGCAAGCGGCCAAGCTGGGCATCGAGGCGTTCCACACGACGGACGCGCTCTTCGGCGACGCCGACGTCGACGCGGTGAGCGTCTGCACCGCCGGTTACGAGAACGGCAGCCACCACTACGCTCCCGTGATGGCCGCGCTGGAGGCGGGCAAGCATGTGTTGTGTGAGAAGCCGCTCAGCAACGACATCGCGCAGGCTCGGGAGATGGTGGCGGAGGCCAGATCGCGCGGCCTCTACCTGGGAACGAACCTCAACCACCGATTCACGCCGTTCGCGTGGAAGGCCAAAGGGTGGATGGACGAGGGCCCGGACGGCCCCGTCGGCGAGCCGCTCTTCGTGAACATGGCTCTGCGGATCGAGAACCCAAACGAGTCGTCACCTTTCTTCCACTTCCGGGCGTTGCATCCGCACTCGCTGGACGTGATGAGGTTCTTCGCTGGCGAGGCGGAAGCGGTGCACGCCTTCGCGAACCGCGCGCCGGGACGTGTCAACTGGAGCAATGTCTCGGTAAACCTGCACTACCGTAGCGGCGCCATCGGGCACCTCAGCGGAAGCTACGACGCCGGCACGCTGCTGGAGCGCACGGAAGTCGCCGGCACGAATGGGCGCTTCGTCATTGAGGGCGTCTACGAGGAACTGCACTACTGGCCCCGGCGAGGCGGCGGGCATGACGTGTGGACCAATCCAGCGGCCGGAGAGGCTGACCACGTGGCTGGGTTCGACGACACGTTCACCGCGCGTCTTGGCCATTGGCTCCAGCAGTTGACTGACGGCGTCTCTCCCGACGACATTGAGGCGTCCGGCGAAGCCGGCCTCAGGGTGCAGGAGATTCTGGAGGCGGCGATCCTGTCCTTCCAGACGAAGACGGTGGTAACACTCTAGGGCGCAACAGCGCGGAATCCGACGGAGCCGACGTAGTGCTTCTCGCGACCGACGGAACATCTCGGCGCGCCGCAGCGGCCATCGCTCTGGGCGTGGTCCTCGCCGTGGCATGGCCTACGTTCGCCGGAGCGGATGAGGCGACCGACTATGAGCTCGCGTACGCGATGTTCGGTCAGGAACAGTACGACTTCGCGCGGGCGGAATTCGCGCGCTTCATGCTGGCTTACCCTGACAGCGATCTAGCCGATCAGGCCCTCTACCTGGCGTCGGAATCCGAGCGGATGCTCGGCCTGTACGAGCAGGCCGCGGCGGGCCACAGGCGCTTGCTGAACGACTACCCGAACAGCGACCTGCGCATCGACGCCATGCACGGCGTGGGCCAGGCTTGGTTCGACGGTGGACGGTACGATGAGAGCATCCTCGCGTTCGAGAAGGTAACAGCCGAGGATGTCGAGCCGGTGACATGGGCGGTGGCGCAGTATCACATCGCGGAGGCCCACTACCGTCTCGGGGTGTACGATCTCGCGTTGGCGGCATACGACGCGCTCCTCGCCCGCGGCCCTCAGCCTGAGCAAGCCGAAGCGGCGACCTACGGCAAGGCGTGGGCGGAGTTCCAGTTGCGGCGGTACGCAGCCGCCCGCGACAGCTTCCTCCTGTACCTGGCGACGGCCGAGCCAGGCGCCACCACGATCGAAGCCAGTTTCCGCGCGGCGGAGTGCCTGTTCATCCTGGAACGGTGGGACGACGCCAGGCAGGCATACGCAGCGTTCGTCGCGGCGAACGAGGGAGACGCCGACGCGCGGGACATCGTCGCTGACGCCGCGCTAAGAGTCGGCCACTGCCTTCAGCGGATGGGCGACACCGATGCGGCGCGCGTGCACTACGGCAACGCCGCCTTGCTGTACCCCGATCAGGAGGCCGGTCACGAGGCGCAGTATTGGGTCGGCGAAGTTCTGTACCAATCGGGCCGCTACGCAGAGGCGATTCCCGAATACGAACGGCTGCTCTCCGCGCATCCCTCGAGCCCACTGGCCTCACAGACGCACTACAGCATCGGCCGCTCCAGATTCGCCATTGAGGACTACGGAGCGGCGGTCGCGTCCTTCGACGCCGTGGTCTCGGCAGACGATGGGCAGCTAGCCGAGGCTTCGACATGGTACCTGGGAGAGTGTCGCCGCCTCTTGCGCGAGTACAATCTGGCGCTCATATGGTACCGACGCGTGCCCTCCTCATCTCCTTACGCCGACGACGCCCGGTTCGGCATGGGCGCCAGCCACTTCGCCCTCGGCGAGCTCGCCGAGGCGGTGGACGCATATGCGACTCTGGCGGCGATGGATGGCGCCCCGCTACAGCGGGACGCTCTCTATCACCTGGGGGTAGCGCACTACAACGCCGGGTCGTACGCCCCAGCGGCGGAGGCGTTGGCGAGGTTCCTGGAAGGTGGCTCCGGCACGCCGGTCTCGCCGACCGATGGCGCGCTCTACTGGCGTCTCCGCGCCCTCTACGAGCAGCAACTCTACTCAGAGGCCGTCAAGGCAGGCAGGGAGTTGGTTGCGAACCACGCGGAGTCGGAGCACGTGTCCGCGACTCGCTTCTATCTGGGCGAGAGCCTGTATTGGCAGGAGGCCTACACCGAGGCGCGCGCGGAATACGAGGCGCTCGTCGCCGCCGACGCGGATGGGGAATGGGCGGAGCGGGCGCGGTACCACATCGGGTGGACCTACTTCGCGGCCGCGCAGGCCGAGCCGGACGGAGACTTCAGCAACGCGATCAAGGCGTGGCGCGCCCTGAGTGATAGGGACGGCGGCGCAGGCGTGTTCGCGGCGCAGGCGCTGTACGACATCGGCGTCGCACAGCTCAACTCACGCGCGTACGACGAAGCGATTCAGACCTTCCTCCGCGTGCTTGCTCGGTTCCCCGATAGCGAGTGGTCCGACGACGCGCGGTACCGGGTCGCATGGGCACACTACGTGCAGGAGGATTACGAGGAGGCGCGGCGGGTGTTCGACGAGTTCTTGCTGCGTCACCCGGGCAGCGATCTTGCGCCGGAAGCCATCTACCACAAGGCAACCTGCCACTTCCACGCGGCGCGGTACTACGAGGCCATAGCGGAATACATCCGCGTGTCGGAGCAGTACCCGACCGCCATCCTGACCGCCAAAGCGCGGGACGGACAGGACATGCATATCCGCGAAGAGGCGCTCTACCAGATCGGCGAGAGCTACTACAACCTGGGAGAATACGGGGAGGCGGTAGCAGCCTACGGGCGCCTACAGGGTCTTTACCCCAAGAGCAGCCTGGCGGACGACGCCCAGTATGCCATCGCCACCGCGTATGAGCTCCAGGGCGAGACGGACGCCGCACTCGCGGCGTACCGAGCCGTGGCGTCAGCGTATCCATCCAGCAATCTGGCGCCGGAGGCGCTGCACATGGTTGGCGTGCAGTTCTACGACGCAGGGAGCTTCCAGGAGGCCATCGCCGAGCTCCAGCGCGTCGTTAACGAGTATGCCGACGCCGAGGCTGCGCCCCGCGCGCAGTACGACATCGGGCGCAGCTACTACCGACTACGGTCACACGAGCACGCTGTCCGCGCTTGCGAGAGGGCCGCCGCGAACCCAGCCGCCAAGCCTGACCTGCGGGCCAGCGCGATGTACCTCGCCGCGTGGATTCTACAGGATCCCGAGCACCCGGAACGAGACGTCGACCGCTCCTCCGGCCATCTGGCGCGCCTCGTCGAGGAATACCCATCCGCCGCGGAGGCCCCGCGAGCATACCTGCTGCTGGCAGAGCTCGCTCGTGAGCAGGACAGGCCTGAAGCCGCCGTGCAGTCGTACCGCGATCTCCTGGGATCGTACCCAGACGCGGACGAAGCGCGGGCAGCGATGGTGGATCTGGGCGCCACACTGCTACAGCTAGGGCGACACTCCGAGGCGTTGGAGGCCGTCACTCCGATCACGTCCGCGGCGAGTGAGTACACTCCCGCGCTGGTCGTGAACGCGCAGCTCGTGGCGGGCGACGCCCTGTCGGGCATGCGACGCTACGAGGACGCGGCGCGGGAATACCTCGTTGTCGCCCTCGTGCCGACGTATTCTCAACACTCCCCCTTCGCCGCCCTGCAAGCGTTGAGCAGGACGGGCGACGCCTACGAGCGCGCCTCCCGGCCCGATCTGGCCGTGAAGTGGTACGACACCGCGATCAGCTCGTACTCCGGGCATCCAGACCGCGTCGCCACCTGGACGGAGTTCCTCGACTTCGCGGCCAGTCGCCGCGACGCGTTGCAGCAACCAGCGGACGGCGGAGAATGATGCACCGCGGAATGCGACCGCGCTGGCGATGCTGCCGGCTGGCGTTGCTCGTTGCTCTCGCGGCGCTCCCGCATGCCAGTACCGCTCTGGCCGCCGAAGCGGACGACGCGGCCTCGGAACTCGCGGGCGTGCCGGACACGATCATCGGACTCATCTACGACACGACCTCTCTCTACGCGGAACGGCCGTTCTTCACCGACCCCGACGTGGCCCCGGTCGCGACGCACGTGATCCACCAGGCCAAGGAGATGCCATGGCGCCACGGGTACCTCCGTCGACGCCAGCGGCGGCTATACCCCGTGGCCCTGCACGCTGCCGCCCCCACCGCGCAGGCAGAGGCGGAAGGCGGGAGCGCGGGTCGTCTGCGGTATCGACTGAGCCTGTCTGGGGCCGGCGAAGCCAGCCATGGCTCGGTCGCGGCGCGCGGCCTCGCCGCGACCGACGACTTCAGTCAGGGACGAGGCTCCCGCACCGAGACGTCTCTCGCCGCGCGCGCGGGCGTGCGAGGCGAGCGGGGAAACGCGGATCTTCGCGCGTCCTGGTCGCTGAATTCACTCAATTGGCGGAGCGCCAACGGGGCTCTGACAGCTCGTGATCGCACGCTGATCGACGCGTTCGTGGTCGCGCGTCTGGGCGCCTCCGAGAGACGCGGGCGGACGCGTCTGTCCGTGCGGGGCGTTGCCTACCGGCTAGCTCCGCCGTCGAGCACGGCTGACCACGAGGACACCATCAGCCAGGCCCGAGTGGCCGCCGAGATCGACGTGGACCGCGCCGGCCGGCCGATGACGCTAGCCGCTCGAGGCGTCGTCCGACGGACGGAAGCATCGGGCGTCGACGGCGTCACGAACACAACTCTGGCCACCGTGTCGCTTGCGGACAAGTACGCGGCAGGGCCGCTTGGCGTTGCTGACTGGCGCGTGTCGCTGGCGGCCTACGCCAACCCGCCAGCCAGTCCCGACCTTGACTCGAGCCCCGAGATTGCCGTGCCGTTCGCCGTCGGTTGGACGACATCGGTCGGCCCGGTCTCCGTGAGGCTGCACGGCGGATACGGCGTCGATCTCGCCGCCATCTCTCTCTATGCCGACGCGGATCACGTTGCCGTGAACCCGACGCTGCCGGCGCGCACGGCGTGGCAAGGTGGAGCATCAGTGTGGGCGCGTGTCGGCCCGTCGCTGCTGAGTGGATCGGTGGACGCCGAGGACGTCGAAGGCTTGCCGGTCTGGCAAGAGACCGACGTCCTGGACGATGACGGATCTGCAATTGCGTGGCGACCCGTGGCGGTAGAGGCACGGTTGCTTTCGTGGCGCCTGCGACTCGCCGTCCCGCGCGGCGCGCACGCTACGTTCGCCGTCACGGTCGCCGGAGAGACGACTGATCCGGCCGATCCCAGCGCTTTACACTTGCCGTATAGGCCGGCTCTGACCGCCACCGCCGAGGCGCGGCTCGCGGCCCCTGGGGATGCGCGTGTGCGGCTGACGGCCCAACACGTCGGCCGGCGCTACCGATCGCCTTCGGACGCGGAGGGCATGGACGGCTACAGCCGGGTCAGCGTGCGTGTGGCGCGGGCATTGACGTCGGCGTTGGACGTCTTCGTCACCGCGGAGGGCTCGGCTGGGACGTACCAGGTCTTTGAATCGAGCCGCGACGCTGAATGGCGCGCGCTCTCGCAGGGCGGAGTTGGGGTAGGATTCACCGGACGCATCTAACCCCAACGCGCGGCGGAGGGTACACGCGATGACGCTTGGCAAGGTGGTCGGGACGATTGTCGCGACGCAGAAGGACGAGAAGCTCACGGGTGGCAAGCTCCTCGTCGTCCAGGAGATCGACCTGCACGGCGAGCTCCTGGAGCGGTACGCCGTAGCGGTCGACTCCGTCGGGGCGGGCATGCACGAGGTAGTATTGGTGGCGATGGGGAGCTCGGCGCGTCTGACCGACGCCACGACCGACCGACCAGTCGACGCTGTCATCATGGCCATCGTGGATAGCATCGAAGTGCTCGGCGACACGGTCTATCGCAAGTAGATGCCACTGACCAACGCGTAAACGGGCGCTGGTGGGGTCGCGTTTGTAAACCGTCACGTGGAGCCACTACGGATCGCACCCTCGGCACGGAGAAGCCCTTGACCTCGCCTTCACGACGCGCGCTGCTGGCGGCGGCCGCGGTCGCCGTACTCCTCGTGACGCCGCTCGCGCGCACCCAGGAATCGGAGCCCGAAGAGGCGCCTGACGCCGACGGGTCCGCCGAGGCCCCGCAGTTCTTCTCCTCTGAGTCGCGGCAGCTCCGGTGGCAGCCGCTGGACGCGCCGGACGACGACAGCGAGCCACCTTCCCTGTCGATCCCTCTCATCGAAGCCATCCGGTCCCGCAACCGCGTCGAACGCAACGACCGACTCGCGTCCGTGTCTTCCATCAGCCGGAGCGGCGGGCTCGAGGTTGACCTGGAGGGACTCGACGGTTTCGACCGTGGGCGGCAGAACCGAGGCATCGACTTGCCGCTGGAGTCGAACCTCCAGATCACCGGTTACAAGTCCATCATGGTCCAGTACAACCAGACCAAGCAGTTTGGGCGTGAGGGACTGACTCAGTACTATGGCGGGCAGCTGGGTGGAAGTCGCTTCTCCACCGGGTATTCAGGTTTCGACTACGGCTCGTCCTACGACTCCTACGGCGGCGGGTACGGGGGATACGGCGGCGGCTTCGGCGGATCGAGCTATGGCGGAGGCTTCGGCGGCTCGAGCTTTGGGGGAGGCTACGGCGGGTTCGGGGGGTCGAGCTACGGTGGCGGGTTCGGCGGGTCGAGTTACGGCGGCGGCTTCGGACGCGGGCGCGCCGATGGTCTCAACATCCAGCAGGAGTTGAGCATCGGCATCCACGGCCGCGTCGGCACGCACACCCACGTCGCCGTGGACTACTCCGACGCCAACCGCGGCAACTTCGGGTCGCTGGATAACAAGCAGCAGCGGATCGCGGTCTGGTACGAGGGCAACGAGGACAACATCATCAAGCGCGCGGCGTTCGGCGACATCACGCTGGAGCTGCCGAACGCCCGCTTCCTACAGGTCAACCGCAACCTGTTCGGCGCCCAGCTCGTGGCGGAGCTCGGCGGCGTGCGCGCCACGGCGTTCGGCTCGCGCACCAAGGGCTTGCGCGGCAAGTGGCGCTCGCAGGGACAGTCGCGACGCGCCGGGTCAGGCATCGGACGGCCCATCCCCGACACGGGCTTCCTGAAGGAGCGGTACTACGCCATCCAGTTCGGTGAAGATGAGCTGCTGCACGACGCGTTTCTACCCATCAAGCAGGGCTCCGAGCAGATCTTCATCGACGACGGCGACGGCACCAACAACGTCGCCGGTCAGACGACGGCGGTCGGATACTTCAACCGGCAGTTCGCCGGCGAAGACTACGCCATCGACTACATCACCGGCCGCATCGAGTTTCTCCGCCCGGTCTCCTCGCGCGTAACCATCGTCGTCGCCTACGAGTACCTGGGCGCGGGCGGCGGGGTCGTCGGGAACCCGGCGGACGTGTTCGCCGATGAAAACGGCGATGGCATCATCGACGAGGAAGGCGAGGAACGCGGCTACGTCACCATCAAGGGCTCGAGCTTCCGCGGCACCGAGCTGCGCAACGTCTACGCGCTGGGCAACCGCAACATAAGCCCTACCGACTTCGAACTGAGCATATGGAAGAACGGCAAGCAGGTCTACGAGGGTGGCCCCGGCACGATTCCGTACGTGCAGATATTCGGCCTGGACCAGGACGGCGATGGGCGCGTAGATCTGGACTTCGTTGACTTCGAGCGAGGACTCATCATCTTCCCCGACGCGCGCCCGTTCGCGCTAGACGAGCCGTCACATTCCTACGCGCACCTGGCGGACGAGCTCGCGAACCCAGCGATATATGCGGACAACCTGAGCTCCAACGCGCAACTCTACACTCTCCAGGCGGAGTATTCGTACCGCTCCGAGGACTACAACATCGGCGCGCTGAACATCATCCCCGGTAGCGAGACCGTGAGGCTGAACGGCCGGCGCCTGGAGCGGGACATCGACTACCAGATGTTCTACGAGTTCGGTTCCCTCTCGTTCAACGTTCCTCTGAGCGAGTTCGACGAACTGGAGGTCGACTACGAATACTCGCCGTTTGGCGGGCAGTTCCAGCAGACCGTGGCGGGCGTCTGGTTCGACTACGAGTGGCGGCCCGAGCAGGAAGAGGATCCGCTGGACCGCGACCCCGGGCTGCCCGGGCAGGGAGGCGTGGGCCGTCCGGGGGCTGGCGGCATCGGCTCGGGGCGGTTGGGCTCGGGGGCCTACGGCTCGTACGGCGGCCGGTCGGGGTCTTTCGGCTCGCGCGGGAGTTCCTCCTTCGGCGGCCGCTCGTTCGGGTCTGGCTACGGGGGCGGTTCGTCCAGCAGGTACGGCGGCGGATCGTACGGGGGTTACGGAGGCGGGTCGTATGGCGGGTACGGT
>CAYYPK010000052.1:0-41597 GCA_964473525.1 uncultured bacterium | reverse complement strand
GACCGCCTGGCGGAGCAGGGCACGACGTTCACCCGCGCGTACGTGCCGAACCCAACGTGCACTCCGACGCGCGCGAGCATCATCACGGGCCAGTACCCAAGCCAGCACGGCGCGTATTCGCTTGGCACGAAGCTGATGGAGGACGTGCACACCGTCGGCGAGGACTTCACGGCGGCGGGGTACCGCACCGCGCTCGTCGGGAAGGCTCACTTCCAGCCGCTGCGTGAGGCGGACGGGTACACGTCCATCGAGTCGTACCCGCTCATGCAGGATCTGGACTTCTGGCGCGACTTCCACGGGCCGTTCTACGGGTTCGAACACGTCGAACTCGCGCGCAATCACGCGGACGAGGCGCACGTCGGGCAGCACTACGCCATCTGGATGGAGGAGAACGGCTGCCACAACTGGCGCGACTACTTCCGGCCTCCGACGGGTAACAACTCAGACCAACGGCACAAGTGGCTCATCCCGGAGGAGTACCACTACGACAAGTGGATCGCGGAGCGCACGAACGCCCTCATAGACAGCTACGCGGACGACGACGAGAGCTTCTTCCTGTGGGCGAGCTTCTTCGACCCGCACCCGCCGTATCTCGCGCCGGAGCCGTGGGACACGTACTACGATCCCGCTGACATCACGGTGCCGGAGATGACGACGGGCGAGCACGACAAGAACCCACCGCACTTCCAGATGACGCAGGAGCGCAAGCCCGACTTCTCTGACTGGCGAGAGAGCGGGCAGGGCATCCACGGCATGTCCTCGCACCTGTTCAACCGAGACGCCATGGCGAAGAACATCGCGATCTACTACGCGATGATCACGCTCATGGACAAGTACATCGGGGCGATTCTTGACCGGCTAGAGGAGCGTGGCCTCGCCGACAACACCATTGTGGTCTTCACGTCGGACCATGGGCACTTCTTCGGGCAACACGGCCTGACGGCGAAGGGGCCGTTCCATTACGAAGACCTCGTGAAGGCGCCGTTCATCGTCCGTCACCCCGGCACGACGCCCGCTGGAGCCGAAAGCGACGCGCTGCAGACGCTTGTCGACCTCGCCCCGACGTTCCTATCGGCGTGCGGCATCGACGCGCCCGGTTGCATGACGGGGGTGGATCAGTCGGACGTGTGGGCGGGGGAATCGGACGCTGCGCGGGACCACGTCATCGTCGAGAACCGGCACGAGCCGACGACGATCCACGTGAAGACGTACATCGACGAGCGGTACAAGCTCACCGTCTACTACGGCCGGGAGTACGGGGAGCTCTTCGACCTGCGCGACGACCCCGGCGAGGTCGACAATCTGTGGGACAATCCTGCGTTCTCCGCGCTGAGAGCAGACCTGACGACGAAGCTGCTCTTCGCGGAGATGGGCAAGGAACCACTGCGGATGCCTCGCATCTGGGGGGCTTGACCGCGTTTGCCCGCCTACCGGCGGTCAGGTATATTCACAGCATCTCACGTCGACACAGAACCAGGGGGTAGCCGGATGCGCGCAGTCGAACTCGGTCGGACGGGCATCGAGACGTCGTACCTGTCCATTGGCACCGGCACGGGTGGATGGAACGGCGTATCCAACCAGACCCGTCTCGGCTTCGACACGTGCGTCGACATGATCCGGTACGCGTACGATCGCGGCGTGACGTTCATCGATACAGCCGACCAGTACGGCTCGCATCCGCACGTTGCGGAGGCCGTGGACGCCGTAGGCGCCGACAACGTTGTCATCTGCACCAAGACGTGCGCGAGCGACGTGCCCTCGATTGAGGCGGATGTGCCGCGTTACCTGCGCGAACTACACGTCGAGCGACTCGACATCGTGCTCATGCACTGCATGACGAACGCCGACTGGCCAACCGACCGGCGCCCCGTCATGGACGCGCTGTCGGCGTACAAGGACCAGGGCGTCATACGAGCCGTGGGCGTGTCGTGCCACGACTTCGGAGCCATGCGCGCCGCCGCCGAGGAGCCGTGGGTGGACTTGATTCTGGCGCGCATCAACTACGACGGCGTGCACATGGACGCCACCCCCGACGAGGTGCGTCGCCTCCTGGAGCGCATGCACGATGACGGGAAGGCCGTCTACGGGATGAAGGTCGTCGGCCAGGGCCGGCTGGCGGACAACTACGCCAAGGGCATCGCGCACGTCCACGGGCTGGAATGCGTCGACGCGATCACGCTGGGAATGGAGAGTCGCGACGAGGTCGACGCCAACGTCGCGTGCATCGAAGCGCTGGACAGGGGCGAGACGCCTCCCGCCGCCGCTACGCTTGGTGGCGATGGCGCAGCTTCCGGCCACGCCACCGCATAGGTCAACGTCTCCCATGCCTAACGTATCCCGCTACATCGCCCTCGTGCGCCGACCTCACGGCGTGCCGGCCGCCGCCGACTTCGCCCTGCGTGAGGAGCCCCTGGCGCCGCTGCAAGCGGGCGAGGCGCTCGTCCGAAACCTGTACATCTCCGTCGACCCGTACATGCGCGGCAGAATGCGCGACGTGCCCTCGCACATGGGGCCGTTCCCGCTAGACGCGCCTATCACCGGCTCCACGGTTGGCCGTGTCGTGTCATCGCGGACGGAATCGCTGCCGGCTGGGGTCGTCGTGACGTCGTTCTCCGGGTGGCGGGATACCTTCGTCACGGACGGGTCGGATGTCGACGCGCTCGAAGCCGACGGCGTCCCGCTGTCGGCGCATCTGGGCGTCCTCGGTATGCCTGGCTTCACCGGGTGGTACGGCCTCACCGAAATCGGCGAGCCGCAACCCGGTGAGACGGTCCTGGTGTCCGGCGCCGCGGGAGCTGTGGGATCGGTCGTCGTACAGCTCGCGCGACGACGCCACTGCCGTGTCGTAGGCGTCGCTGGCTCCGACGAGAAGTGCCGGTACGTCACGGAAGAACTGGGCGCGCATGCGGCCGTGAACTACCGCAGCGAAGCAGACATGGCAGGCGCGGTGCGGCGCGCGTGCCCCGACGGCGTAGACGTCTACTTCGACAACACAGGTGGCCCGATCCTCCAGGCGGCCCTCGCCAACGCGAATCTAGCCGCGCGCATGCCTATCTGTGGGATGATTTCGACGTACAACGCTGAGGGCGGGTCGCCGGGGCCGTCGAATCTCACGCAGATCATAGGTGGTCGCATCACTGTGCGTGGCTTCCTCATCCGGGACCACGGCGATCGCCGGCCCGAGTTCCTCGCTGAAGTGGCGCCACTCGTCCGTGACGGATCGCTGCGCCGGCGGGAGACGATCGTCGAGGGCCTGGAACGCGCGCCCGAGGCGTTCATCGGGCTCTTCAGCGGCCAGAACATCGGCAAGATGGTCGTCAGCCTGTCCCAGGACGACGCCTGATGCGAGCGCCTGTCAGACTGTGCGCCTGGTTCGTACTGGCTCTGTCGGCCCTGCACCTTGTGGCTCAGGAGCCACCCGAGGATCTGAGTCGCGCCGTCAACTTCGAGTTGCAGCGCATCCGCGCGCAGAATCCCATGACGCGGGCGCGCGCGTCCGATGAACTGCGGATCTACGCGCGTCGGGCGGACGCCGCGGAGCACCTGCGCGACTCCGTCGCCGCGATAGTGCCGCTGCTCGAGGATCCGCTCCCCGTCGTGCGCGGGAACGCAGCGGTCATCGTGGCCCTGCTCGGGGACGAGGGCCAAGCCGCCCGCGCGTATGAGACGCTGCGGACAGACGCCGCCAGCGACAACTACGCGTTGCGCGTCGGCGTGGCCAGGTCGGCGGCGCACATCGGGCCGACACCCGAGGTCATCGCCCTCCTGGAGGATCTGGCGCAGAACGACGAAGACGAAGAGGTCCGGCAGGTCGCCGAGGAGGCGCTGTGGGACGCGGAACGGGCCTCCGAGCAGCCTGAGGAGGACGACGACTGGGACTTCGACGAGGCGGACTTCCTTGGGGGCATCGTCGATGGCGAAGGCGACGACTCGGAGGGCGACGGCGCGCGTGATCCAGAGGATGCGTGGCTCACCGGAGAAGAGCTCGCGGGCCGTCTCACGTCTCTGGTAAGGCGGTTCCCAGAATACGACGCCGTTGAGGCGGTCGCCCGACTCACAGGCTGGCGGCGTCATGTCGAGATCGACGGCGAGGAGACGCCCGTCGGCGAGGTGCTCTCCCCGGGCGTTCCGAGCCTGATGAAGCTGGCGCGCTCCGACCCTCCGCCTCCTCCGGTTGCGTTGCGCTACGCGGCGAGGGTTCTGGGAGTGTCGGGCGACGACGGATTCGACGCGCTCGTCGTGGCGCTCGAGGACGAACACGCGCACACGCGCGAGGCCGCCGCGTTCGGTCTGCTGTGGTCGATCACGTCGGGAGAGGGCTGGTTGGAGGAGGAGTCTCGGTACCGTGATGCCGCCTCTGCTCTTGTGTTCTCGTTGACCGATGAGTCGCCGGCCGTCCGAGCGCACGCTGCGGACGCACTCGCAGCGGTCGCGTCGCCCGCATACGCTCGGGATCTCGCGTTCGCGCTGGACGACCCGGACCCTCGCGTCAGCACCGCGGTCGCGCAGGCCCTCGCTCGTCTCGAGCCATCACGCGACCCGTCAGACGACACGAACTACGTGGAGGACGCGCGCGCGCGGGTTCTCGCCGCGGCCGGCTCTGACGAGGCAAGCCGCGCCGCACGCGTGCTCGAGGCTGCGGTCCGGGATGCTGATGCGTCCTACGAGGAGCAGGCCGTGTCGCTGCTGACGACCGGCGACGCGGACATAGCCCTGATCGCGGCACACTATCTGCGCGAGGAAGGAGCCGCCGACGGGCGCGCCGCGCTCCGCGTCGCCCGAGAGGACGAGAGGCCGTGGGTGCGGAGTGCCGCTGGCGTTCGCGTGCCATTGGAGAACAACGGGGGCGACGGTGGTTCGGCGTTGGCGGGTCGAGTTACGCGGGGCGCCGGGTGGGAGTATTTCTCACCCATCGACATCCTGGCGCCACTCGCGGGCGCCACGCTGACGTACGTTGGTCCCGTGGACGGGTCGGCCCTCACGGATGAGCTGGGCCGATTCCACGTGGCGGAGGCGCCGCCGGGCCGCTACAATGTCGCGGTGCGTGCAGAGGGCCATCTGCCAGACACGTTCGTCGTCGTCGTCCCGGATCCGCGCGACCCCGAGTCCGCCGACGCCGACGGCCGCCCCACCACCATGCGGCTCCACCGTCACTACTGATCCGGCGAGGGACACCCATGCTCCGAGGCATACCAGGCGCCATATCTCCTGAACTGATGCACGTGCTCATGTCCATGGGTCACGGTGACGAGATCGTCTTCGCCGACGGTAACTTCCCCGCGGCCACGCACGCCACGCGTCTGGTGCGCGCCGATGGCCACGGCGTGCCAGCGATCCTCGCGGCGGTTGCTCGGTTCTTGCCGCTGGACGCCTATGTCGACGACAACGCGGTCGTGATGGCGACCGTGGAGGACATCCCAGAGCCGCCCATCTGGCAGGAGTTCCGCGACATCCTCGCCGACGCCGAGGGCGAGTCGGTGGCGTTGACGCCCATCGAACGCTACGCTTTCTACGCTCGCGCGAACGACGCCTTCGCCGTCGTCGCGACCGGCGAATCGGCGGTCTACGCGAACCTGATCCTCAAGAAGGGCGTCGTCGTCGAGTAACCACCTCACGGAGCAGCCGCCATGTCCTCCTCGACCCTAGAGATCGCGCGAGACATCGTCCTCGCCTACATAGAGAAGTACCCCACCGGCACGTCTGGGTATTCGGCCAATATCGAGTCGGCGATGCAGCGCATGCGGGCCGATATCCTTGGATTCCTGCGGGAGGTCCACACGGAGCTCCACGCGCTGGAGGCCGGCGGCCCGCTGCCGCCAACAGCCGCCGTGCCGGATGACGCCGAGTAGCCCGCGAACGCCCATCGCGCGGGCGATCGTAGGCGCCCTCGGTATCCTGGCGAAGCCGGCGCTGGCGGGATGGATACTGCGCGCGCTCGGACTGCTACTGCTGGGCATCTTGCCGCTGGCGGCCATCTCGACGTACCCCGCCCTACCCGCTGGCCGGCGCCTGGCGTTCTTCGCGTCTGTCGGCGTCAGCGCGCTGGGGGCGGGCGGCGTGTACGGGCTAGGGGCGTGGCTAGGTCGACGACGCCGTTGAGCTGAGCTCACTCCACGCCGATGCGCGCGCGCCAGAGCGGGCGCCACGAGGTCGGGTGTAGCGTGAATCCCTGGACGTTGGCGCGGACCACGGCGACCCGCTTCGCGTGCGCCACGATGACCCATGGCGCGTCCTTCCTGACGATCTCCTGCGCGGCTCGGTACACTTCGGTGCGCGCTGCGGGATCTGCCTCGCGGACGCCCTCTCTCAGCAGGGCCTCTAGTTCGTCACTCTGGTAGAGCGCGATGTTGCTCGCGGGAGGCGTCGCGTTGGACTTGCTGAGCGTGAAGTACAGAAAGTTGTCTGGATCGGCGTAGTCCGCGATCCACCCGAGCATCGCCAGGTCGTGATCCCCCTGCTTCACCTTCTCCAGGTACGTGGCCCATTCGAAGGTCTCGATGCGCGCGGGGATGCCCGCCTTCTGGAGGTCCGACTGTATCGCCAGGCCGATGTTGTCTGGGTCGGGGAAGTACGCGCGGGGATTCGACATCACGTAGAACGACAACGGCTCAGCGAAGCCGTCCGGAAGCGCCTCGGAGATGAGCGACCGCGCCAGTTCCGGGTCGTACGCGAAGTCCTCCACATCGTCGTTGTATCCCCAGATCGTCGGTGGGATAGGGTTCTTCGCTTTGACGGCGCGGCCGCTGTAGAGCTGGTCGACGATGGTCTGCTTGTCGATGGCGTGGTTGATGGCGTATCGCACGCGCGGATCATCCAGCGGGGAATGCGTGGTGTTCATGGCGACATAGCCGACGTTCATGCCTGCCTTCTCGACCACGCGCAACTGAGCGTTCTCCCGCATGGCGTCGACATCCTCCGGGTCGGCGCTGTCGAGGACGTGGATGGAACCATTCTCCAGCTCCAGCCGTCGCGTGTGCGCTTCTGGGATGTCGCGGAACACGATGCGCTCGAGCTCTGGGGCGCCTCCCCAGAACTCCTCGTTGCGCTCCAGGATGATGCGGTCAGAACGCCGCCACTCGCCGAAGCGGAACGGGCCACTCCCGACGGGGTTCGACCGGAAGTCCTCGCCGTGAGCGGCTGCGGCCGTTGGGCTCACGATCGCGAACGGCGGCGTCGCCAGCACGTTGAGCAGAGGCGAATACGGCTCGCGAAGGCGCATCTCGACGGTCATGGAACCCGAGGCCGTGACCGCCTCGATCTTGTCGCTCATGCCGAGCGAGATCCAGTAGATGTACGGGCCGCCGACGCTGTGGAACGGGTGATCCTCGTCGCGTTGGCGTTCCAGGGAGAACACGACTGCGTCCGCGTTCACGTCGGTACCGTCGTGGAAGTGCACGCCCTCGCGTAGCGTGAAGTCCCATACGAGTCCGTCCTCGCGGCTGGACCACGAGGTCGCGAGGCCCGGCTCTATGTCCGTCCCTTCCGCCGTGTACTGGACGAGCGTGTCGAAGATGAGTTCCGAGACCTTAAACGACTCGCCGTCCTCCTCGTGGGCGGCGTCAAGCCCGACGGAGTCGGTTCCCCGACCGAACACGAGCACCTGGGCCGGCGCGGTGGCGGTGGATCCGGCTCCGGCGTGCTGGTTAGGGCCTTGGCAGGCGCCGGCCCACAACACGATGACAACAGCGAACGCGATGGCGAGGGTGGGCCGATTCACGGCGTGACGCTCCCGGGTGTGTGGCGTATCGGCAGGCGTGCGCTCCGCACTCGACGGATCGTAGCACGCCGCTCTCGCGCCTCTCAAGAGACGATGGATCGTGGACGTCGGTCGTCGCCTCGGCCGCGTCTGCGGACGGGTCCACGCGCCCGGAGCAGGCAGCGGCGCCCACCTCTGCCGGGCTTCGAAAGCGCGCTCGCTGGCTTCGCGACGGCGGGCCGCCACAGTGGCCGCCTACGATCTGCCGTTCGCGCGATCCCTCGTGGCGATGCCACGCACAAACAGGGCTTCCGCACCGGACGAGAGCGCCGAGACATCGCCTGCGGCAATCGCATCCCGCACGCCATGCATCATGTGCAGGTAGAAGTGCAGGTTGTGGTTCGTGAGAAGGCGCGCGGCGAGCCCCTCCTGCTCGACATAGAGATGTCGGAGGTACGCGCGGGTGAACCGCGTGCATGTGGAGCAGTCGCACTTGGGGTCGAGAGGCTCCAGGGCCTCGCGATGCTGGGCGTTGCGAATCCGCACAGGCCCATCGGATGTCCATACGAAGCCGTGGCGGGCGTTCCGCGTCGGCAGGACGCAGTCGAACATGTCCACGCCGCACCGGACGGCGTGCAGGATGTCCTCGGGCGTCCCAATTCCCATCAGGTAGCGTGGCTTGTTGGCAGGCAGCAGCTGCGCCGTGTGCTCGACCATGTCGTAGAGCAGCGGCTTCTCCTCTCCGACGCCGAGGCCGCCGATGGCGTGGCCCGGGAACCCGAGAGCGACCGTGCGCTCCGCGCTGGTCACCCTGAGGTCTTCGTACATCCCGCCCTGGACGATACCGAACAGCAGTTGGTCGTCGCGGGCGTGCGCTGACTGGCAGCGGCTCGCCCAGCGCAACGTGCGCTCCAGGGAGTTCTCGACGTACGACCGCTCGCTCGGGTGGGACACGCACTCGTCGAACGCCATGATGATGTCGGCGCCCAGGGCATTCTGGACCTCCATCGCCTTCTCGGGAGACAGCATCAGCTTCGAACCGTCGATGGCGGAGCGGAACTCCGCTCCCTCCTCGGTGATCTTGCGGCTGTCCGCCAGGCTGAAGACCTGGAACCCGCCTGAGTCAGTAAGTATGGGGCCGTCCCACGCCATGAAGCCGTGTAGCCCACCGGCGCGCGCTATCAGCTCGTGTCCGGGGCGCAGGAACAGGTGGTAGGTGTTGGCGAGTACGACCTCCGCGCCGCACGAGCGCAGCTCGTCCGGGGCCATCGTCTTCACGGTCGCCTTCGTGCCGACGGACATGAACGCGGGCGTGTTGATGGCGCCGTGCGGGGTCGTCAGAACACCGCGTCTCGCGGACGTGGCGTCGGGGTCGGCCGTCACTCGAAAGGTCGGTTCGTTCACACGTGGTCTCCTCGCACGTCCAGCTCGCCTGGGCAGATGGTAGAGGGCGTGTTCGCCGAGGGTCAACGACGCGACGCGCTGGCCCTCCAGGTTGACGGACCACCCTCCCTCCGCCAGAATCGCCCGACGCCGCCCCGACGCGATAGAGACCAGTTCAGGAGCTCCGCCGATGACGTACACCACGATGTGGGCCTACCCGTGGGACATGCTCGACGACGGCGTCGACGACGTCACGCGTCGGATGCGGGACGACATCGGCCTGGACGCGGTGAGCGTCGCCACGAGCTACCACTCCGTCGAGCAGCTTCGGCCGCACACGAAGGGCGCGCGGATGTTCTCGACGCTGGAGGGAGGCGTATACTTCCAGCCCGACGCCGAGCTCTGGCGTGATGTGTCGCTACAGCCCGCCGTGGCGCCGATGGCGGTCTCCACGAATCCCCTGGCCGAGATCTGCGCCGCAGCCGACCACGCGGGTCTCAAGGTCGAATCGTGGACCGTGTGCCTCCACAACTCGCACCTCGGCCGGCAGAACCCCACGGCGTGCGAGCGCAACGTCTTTGGGGATCTCTACGCGCCACACCTCTGCCCGTCGAACCCACACGTCCGCGAGTACATCACGACCTTGTGCGGCGACCTCGCCACGAACTACGGCCTGTACGCGATTGAGCTGGAGTCGCTGTCGTTCGGTGGTTACGGCCACTTCCACGGGCACTCAAAGGTAGGACTGGAGCTCGGCGGCGTCGGGCGCTTCCTGATGTCGCTGTGCTTCTGCGACAGTTGCCGTGCTGTCGGTGAGGTGGCGGACGTCGACATGCACGCCGTGGAAGAGACGGTAAGACAAGAGTTGCTGGCCATCTTCGAGCACGGCGGGCCCGGTATCCCTGGCAAGCCGGTTCTGGTGCGCGATGTCCTCGAAGAGCACCCCGCCCTAGCGGCGCTAGTTGACGCCCGGCGCGAGGTGATCACGTCGCTAACGCAGCGCGTGAAGGAGGCGGTCGGTGACACGTTCCTGGTGTCGATGCAGATCGGCGACACGGCTGTCGGCGGCTGGGACGCAGACGAGATGGCGGAAATCGCCGATGCCATCGAGCTGCTCTGCTACACGGCGAAGCCGGATGTGGTTGAGGCGATGGTGTCCGCCGCATCATCCGAGCGATGCCAGCCGGACGACCTCATCGTCGGTCTGAGCGCGTACACGCCGCATACGCCGTCGTCGAGGACGCTTGTACGCAACGTGCGACAGGCGCTGCGGATGGGCGTGCGCGGCTTCTCGTTCTACAACTACGGGATCATGCCGGAGCGCAACCTGGCGTGGGTGCGCGAGGCCGTGTCGACTATCAACGCCGCGGACTAGCGCCTACTGGATCTGGCGATAGAGGACCACCGTGCGGTAGTCGACCATGGCGTCGAACGCGGTGCGCAGAGCGTCCACGTATGGGCTCTTGGCGGCGTCCTCGTCGTTGATGGTCTCGATCGTCAGACGCGACACCGGCTGGAACGACCGCGTGAGCATGTGCCGGAGCGGGGCGAGGTATTGGGTCATCATGGGATCCGTCGCTTCGGCGTCGATCGTGAGGGACTTCCCCTGCCGCTGGGATGTCAGCACAAGCTTCGACCCCTGATAGACGAGGTGCGAACCGACCTCGCGCTTCGGGAGCTTGCCTCGGAACCCGTCGATACCCAGGCCGCACACGGAGGCGGGGTCCGTCGCGTTCAGCCAGTAGACCGCGTCGTCGGGCAGACGCCCTTGTAGCGTCCGAAACGCCTGGTGCGACGCGAACTGCAACCCCGACAACCCGTGGAAGAAGTACCCGCCGAGCACTTCGCCCGACAGTTCCATCAGGCGGAGCGTGCGGAACAGCGCGCCCCATCGGAACGGCGGCGCCTCTCGCTGCACCAACTGCTTGAAGAGGACCCCATAGCGATCCAGCAGCAGCCTGACGCGGTCCTTCTTGCGTTCCTCGCGCTCGATGAGGTCGGCGGACATGTCGGGCGGGTCGAGGCGCATCCAGTTCCCAGCGTGCGTCGGCGACGACTTCCACCTGCCAAGACCACCGCGTCGACTGCCGCCGGAGCGCCTCCGCGTAGTCGGGGCGGACAGGGCCGTGTCGGCGACCTGGAACTTGCTCTCGATGCCGCGCCGCACGGCGAGGAAGGTGTCGTTCGTCACCTCGCCGGCCCACGCGGCGTCCCATAGCCGTGTCGCGAGCGCCGACGGTCGGTCACGGGCCACCTGTTGCAGTGCGGTGAACGTGTAACGCCCGTTCGCGTCCGGCATGATGTCGTCCACGCCGGGCGGAACAGCGTCGTCGCCGTCGTCCGACGCCTCAAGGTCCGCGCCCTCCGGCTCAGACGCCATGAGATCCAGGTCGGCCTCAAGGGCGAACGCCACGCGGCGGCCCTCGCTGCCCAGCCACCTGAGCTGTCCCTCTTGCATGATGGCATCCAGCAGCGGGGAGGCGTACGCGGGAGCGCGCGCCGGGAGGATGTCCGACTCCCACGCCTCGACGCGCGCCGGTAAGCAGGACAACTGCTCAAGTGCGTCGTAGACGCCGTCAACGTCGTCCCGTCTTTCGGGCAGACGTTGGACTGTCGCCAGCATGAGCGGGAGCCTCTCCAGAGGCGCCGGCTCGAAGGAGGGAGCCGCGGCCGCGCGTGACATTCGCAGCAGCGACTCGAAGTTCTCCGCGTCGCAGACGTAGCGACCTTCACGGCCAGTCACGAGGTCGCCGGTGATCGTCTTCTCACCGTCCAGGAGGTCGCCGAACGCCAGCTCGAGTCGTCCGCGCTCCATGCCCAGCGTCGCAGACACGAAGCCGTCCTCGCGCGGCCCGTAGAACTGCATCCACTCGCCGACGAAGGCGGTCAGCATCTCCTCCGGGTCGAAGTCCTCGTCGAGTTCCATCTCTGGGGCGTCCGAGCCATCGAGCAGCTCAGTATGCGGCGGCTCACCAGCGCCGTAGAGCGCGGCGACAATCGCGGGAAGGCGCTCGAGGGCCACTATCAGCGGCGCCTCCGCCCCGGCAGGCGAGATACGCGCGAGCTTCGTGGCGATGGACTCGACGACGTGTTCGGGGATGCCGTCGTGATCTCGCCGCATGGCGTCGTGGAGCAACGCCCATTCGCGTTCTGGGATGGCGACGCGCTCCTTCACCCAGTCCAGGAGCTCCTGCTGAGTCTCGGGAGCATAGCCAGCGGTGATGAGCTGTCGCTTGCCCTCGTACTCCTCGATGATGTACGGATCGACCGTTGGTCGCAGCCCCGGGGTGAACACCACCTGCCGCAGGAGATCGCCGCGCAGGTTCGACTCTCGTCCGAACTGCGGGTCGTCGCCCTGGTACATGTACTGGTTGACCTGCCACCAGCCGATGGTCTGCGCGAATGGGCTCATCCGCTGTAGCTTGACCGCGCTCCACTGGATGATCCCTGACTCGAGCTCCTCGAGCACGCGACGGAGGCCTTCCATATCGAATTCGTCCTGCAACGAGGTGCGCCAGGCTTCCAGCAGCACCGGGAAATCGTCGTAGCCCATCACGGACTCGAGGAGCTTCTTCGACCGCAGCCGGCTGAGCCACAGGGGCATGCGCTGTCCCATGCGATTGCGCGTCACGAGCAGCGCGCGGCCGGCGCACTCACGGAAACGCGCCCCGAAGAACCCAGAGCTTTCGAGGCGCTTCCGCAGGAGTGACTCCAGTTCCGAACTGCGCACGAGCCCGACGAGTTCCTCCGCCTCGACCTCGAACGGGGCGAGCAGCACGACGCAGTCGTCCTCCGCGTACACCTCGAGCGCCTCGCCATACTTGTCCTCCCACGCGGCGGACAGCGCCATGGCGTACGGCCGGTTGAGGCGGCCACCCCACACGGTAGTAATGACGATCTGTGTCGCGGGGGCCCCGTCGGGCCCGGTGTCCGAGTATTCGACGAGCACGTGGTGACGATGTGGTAGCTCGCGCTTCGTGGCCTGCTTCTGCCTCACGAGGAATTCGACGAGGCTGTCGGCGGCGGGGCCGTTCATGGCGTGGCGCGTCTGTAGCCCGGCGATGAATGTTGGGTCGTCCAGCCGTGAAGTCGCGTCCTCAAGGAACAGGCCGATGCGCTCGGAGAAGTGGAAGTCCCTGTTGTACGCCTCGCCCTTCCAGAACGGCATCGCGCGGGAAGCGGTAGGCACCGACGACACGAAGACGTCGTTGTGCGTCACGCGCTCGATGCGCCAGCTCTGCGCGCCAAGTGTAAACGTCGTGCCCTCCTCCTGCTCCCACACGAACTCCTCGTCGAGCTCACCGATGCGGGTGTTCGATTCGTGGTGCCGCATGTGGAAGTAGCCGCGGTCGGGGATCGTGCCGCCGGAAGTGTATAGCGTCTGGATCGCGCCCTTCCGCACGGTGGCGGTGTTGTCGAGTCGGTCCAGGGAGATTCGAGGCTGTAGCTCGCGGACGCGCGTGTCGGCGTAACGCCCGGCGAGCATGTTGAGGACGCCGTCGAAAGCGTCGCGCGGGAGCGTGTGGTACGAATACGAGGCGCGCAGGAAGGCGTACATGTCGTCGATGTCCCAGGGCTCCGCGCCGACCATGGAGACGATGATCTGCGCCAGCACGTCAAGCGGGCATCGGACGGGTCGCACCTCCTCGATGTCCTGATCCTCGATCGCAGCTGCGAGGACGGCGGCGTGGATGAAGTCGCGCGCGTGCGTTGGGAAGAGCGTCGCCCGACTGACTTCGCCGACCTGGTGTCCGGCGCGTCCCACGCGTTGGATCGCCGACGAAATGGCGGACGGCGACTGGACGAGTACGACCTCGTCGAGGGCGCCGATGTCGATCCCCATCTCCAGCGAGCTCGTCGCAACGATAGCCTTGAGCTCGCCGTCCTTGAGCTTCCGCTCGACCTCCTCGCGGATCTCGCGCGACAGCGACCCGTGGTGCGAGTAGGCGACCGGGTCGTCCTCCACCTCGTTGATGAAGAGCGTGATCTTCTCACACAGACGCCGGCTGTTCGTGAAGAGCAGAGTGGACTTGTTTGTCCCGATGATCTCGCGGAAATCGTCGACGAGCGGCTCCCAGAAGTCGTCGCGATCCCTGTCGTCGTTCGCCTCCTGCGGGAATCGGACGCGGACGTCGTAGCGCTTGGAATCGGTGGACCGGATGGTTCTGACCGGTCGCGGCGTGTATTGCGCGTCTACGGCGGCGCCGGCCATGGTGAAGCCGCCAACGAACTCACCGACGGCCTCCATGGGGCGCACCGTGGCGGACAGCGCGATGCGTTGGAACTCGCCTGCCTCGCGCACGAGCCTCTCCGCGGCGGTCATCAGATGCGTCCCACGCTTCGAGCCGACGACGGAGTGGATCTCGTCCAGGATCAGCGTCGAGACCTCGGAGAGCATGGACCGTCCGCCTGCGGAACTCAGCAGGAGGTTGAGGCTTTCGGGAGTCGTGATGAGGATTTCGGGCGGGTGACGTTGCATCCGCCGTCTGTCCGACTGTGGCGTGTCCCCGCTGCGCGTCATCGCGCGTATCTCGGGGAACGGCTGGTCGGCGGCTACGAAGTACTCCTCGAGTTCCTGCAAGGGTCGTGTGAGGTTGCGCCGGATGTCGTTGTTGAGGGCCTTGAGCGGTGATACGTAGATCACGCTGGTGACGCCGGTCGGCAGATCTTCCGTAATCAGTTGGTTCAGCGCCCAGAGGAACGCCGTGAGCGTCTTCCCGCTGCCGGTCGGAGCGGTGATGAGGACGTGATCGCCCTCGGCGATCTGTGGCCACGACTTCGCCTGCACGTCTGTCGGCGTGCCGATCTGCTCCTCGAACCAGTCGCGTATCAGCGGATGGAACAGGTCGAGCGTGTCCGAAGCCATGGCGTGTCCGATCATAGTGGCGTCGAGTCAGGCAGATGTCATTGGTATGTCATCACCGACCGCATACGTCAACCGCTCGGAACTACCGGTTGAGGAAGAGGACAGCGACGGCGGAGGCAGCCAGGGCAGCGTACATCCTGGGTGTCAGCCGCTCTCGCAGCAGGGCTGCGGCGACAAGCGCCGTGAAGATGAGCCCGCCGCACGCGGACACCGGGAACACGATGACGCCGGGCAACTCCTCCAGCGCCTTGAGCAGGTAGGTGACCTGAATCATGTTGCACGCGCCAATGGCCGTCGCCCACAGCACGTCCGGCGCCTTCGGCCGTTGGCCGTGCCGCAGCAACAGACCGACGGATGCGACTCCAGACGTCACGTAGAGCATCAAGACGTAGAACGCCTTCTCGTCCGGCAGGTCTGCCTCCGCGAAGCCCTTCGCGAACAGCCGCGACCCACCCACTAGGAGAAAGAACGCTCCCAGGCGCCAACCAAGGCCACCGACGATCTCGCCGAGCAGGTTCTTGCGGGCGTCAAGCAGCAAGATGGCGGCGCCCGCGAGGAGCATGCCACCGAGTTGCGGGAGCGTCGGGTATTCGCGCCAGAGGAAGATGGAGGCGAGGATGGGCACCAGCACGGAGAGCTGCGCGATGGCGCCGGTCGCGGCGATCCCGGTGTGCTTGATTCCGAAGATGAGGAAGAAGTACGCGACGAAGTAGACGACGCCGTTCAGCGTGCCGTACGCGCCGCCGACCCAACCGACATCGAGCCCTCGCCTACCGAGGAACCAGACGGCGGCGATGACGCCAGCGATGATGTAGTTGAGGCCACCAACAACGATGAGGTCACGCCGCTGCATTCCCGCCGCTTTAACGCACAAGCCGAAGCCGGCGGCGAACACGGTGTGCAATGTGAGACTGAGCAAGACGGTTCTCTTGAGTACGGAGGGTCGCCAAGTGGCATTTCGGAGCGGGAGACAGTATAAATGTACCTGACGCACGAACCCAAGGAGACGCGCAATGAAGGCGATGATCTGGCTCGGCGGCCCCGTTTTGGGATTCGCGATCGTGGCTGCGGCGAGCTACTCCGTGAAGGCCGAGCGCACGGTCGCGCCGCATCCGGTTGGCGCCGTGGAGACGGTCGCCGTGGCGACCGATGGTTCCGCCACCGACGCTTGCTGCGCCGCGCCGGCGCCCGCCACCGTGGCGCAGGCCAGCACGGGCTGCGCGGTCGACGCCAAGGCCCACACGACGTTGGCCAGCCACGACGACGCCGCAGCGTGCCCGCATGACGCAACCAAGGCCGTCGGCGCCGAGGCCGCCGCATGCCCCCACGACGAGGGTACGTTGGCGACGAAGCACGCCCCGGCTTCCGCCGCCGTCGTCGCCGAGGCCAACTAGGCGTCGGCCTACCGCTCCCCAACGTACCGTTGCGCCTCCGATACATGGAGGGACGCCGGCTTCCTGTGCGCCCTCCTTGGCAGTCGATGGGGCGCCACATCCCGCCTCCGCCAGCCGCTCCCGGGCGCGCTTGTCCGGCCCCTAGCGCGCGGCTAGCATTGGGCGCAACCCAGACATCCCCGCGTAGGTGGGCTGCCCCATGAGAATCGGCATCGTCGGCGCCGCTGGATACCCCGGTTGCGAGCTCATTCGGCTTCTCGCCGCGCACCCTGGCGGACTGTCGCTTGAGGTCATCACGTCGCGAGCGTCCGCAGGGACGCGCATCTCCGACATATCTCCCAACCTCATCGGCTACTGCGACTTGGAACTCGAGCCGACGGACATCGAGACGTTGCGCGGCCGCGTCGATACGGTCGTGCTGTGCGTGCCACACCGGGTCGCGCAGGAGTACGTTCCCGCGCTGCTGGAAGCTGGCTTCCGGGTCGTGGACTTCAGCGCGGACTTCCGGCTCCACGACGCCGACACGTACGAGAAGTGGTATGGCGTCGAGCACGTCGCGCGCGAGACGATTCCGGTGTCCGTGTACGGGCTCCCGGAGCGGTACCGCGCGGACATTCCCAACGCACGCCTGGTCGCCGGCCCAGGCTGCTACCCGACGAGCGCGATCCTGGGCGCCCTTCCTCCCATCGCCGAAGGCATAGTAGACCCCGCGTCGCTCGTCATCGACGCGAAGACTGGCATGACAGGCGCTAGTCGCACGCCAAGCGAGAGCACGCATTTGGTATCGCGCCATGAGAACGTCACGGCGTACAACATAGGCAAGCATAGGCACACGCCGGAGATCGAGCAGGAGCTAGGAGCCGTCACGGACGCCGACGTGATGGTCAGCTTTACGGCGCATATGATGCCCATGGCGCGAGGGATTCTCAGCACGATCTACGGATCTCTCACGGGCGACGCCACGGCGGACGAGGTACGCGGGCGGTACCACGCACGGTACGACGACGAGCCGTTCGTGCACGTCCTCGGCGCTGGCCGAAACGCTGAGACTAAGGCGGTGCTCGGCAGCAACAACGTGCACATCGGCGTCGAGGTGGACGGGCGCGTTGGCCGGGTCGTCGTGACGTGCGCGATCGACAACCTCGGTAAGGGATCCGCGGGCGGCGTCCTCCAAAGCCTGAACTTGATGGCTGGGTTGGACGAGACCAGCGGCCTGGCGTTCCCTGGGCTGATGCCGTAGGCTGTGGCGACTGGACAACGCCGGCCGGCGCGTCCACGAGCAAGCGTCCGCAACCGATAGGGGGGAACCGATGGCTAACGGCGACGACTCCCGCGGACGCAACCGCGGCTCCTTCGACCCTGACCGACGGCGTCGCGACGAGCCGTTGGACGAGCAACTGTTGGAGGACGACACCGGCCCCGAGCGCGACTCCGCGTCGCTGGGCCTGGTGCATGACCTGATCGCAGCTACCGAAGAAGACGATCCACGGCGCGCGCTTACCTACCAGCTACGCAGACAGATCATCGACGACGAGCAACGCTACCAGGAGGCGCGCCAGGAAGTCCTGGAGCTGGAAGGCGCCTGCGAGAAACTCACCGCCCCCGCAAACCGCATAGGAGTGTACCTCGGGTCGCCCCGCGACGGCGTGGCGCACGTGGTCGTCGGCGGGTCCAATTACTTCTCCAACGTCGACCCCCGCATCGACATCGACGCGCTCCGCATCGGCACGCAGGTGTTGATGAACGAAGCGTACGTGCTCGTGGGCGACCTGGGCCACACGGACACGGGCGGCATCGCGAAGGTCGTCGACGAACTCGAGGACGGCCGTATCCGCGTTGGTCAGGAGCCGGGCGGCCAGTCCACGATCCTACAGCGCGGCAGCGAGATTGGCGAGAAGAAGGTCGCGTCCGGCGACGAAGTGCTCGTCGATGCGTCGGCGCGCGTCGCCCTCGAGGTGTTCCCCAAGCAGGAGGCGCGCGAGTACTTCCTCGACGAAGTACCAGACGTGTCGTGGGAACAGGTCGGCGGTCAGGACGAGGCGATCAGTGCCATCCAGGACGCCATCGAGATGCCCCTACTGCATCCCGAGCTGTTCGAGCGGTTCCAGTTCACGACGCCTAAGGGGTTCCTTCTCTACGGCCCGCCCGGATGCGGCAAGACGCTCATCGGCAAGGCGACCGCACACAACCTGGTCGAGAAGATCAAGGAGCGCACGGGCGAGGACATCGAGGGCCAGTTCCTGCACATCAAGGGACCCGAGATCCTCAACATGTGGCTGGGGGAGTCGGAGCGCAAGGTGCGCGAGATATTCTCGGTCGCGCGGGAGAAGCGTAAGCAGGGAATCCTGCCGTTCATCTTCATCGACGAGGCGGAATCGGTGTTGGGAACGCGCCGCGCGTTGCGGTCTCACAACATCTCAAACACCGTCGTCCCGATGTTCTGCGCCGAGATGGACGGCATCGAGTCCATAGACGACGTCGTCATCATCCTCGCGACAAACCGGCAGGATCTGATCGACCCGGCGATCTTGCGGCCCGGCCGCATCGACCGGAAGATCAAGGTGAACCGCCCCGACGAAGACGGCACGCGGGAGATCTTCCGCATCTACCTCACCGCGGACCTGCCGCTGGATGCCGACCTCCTCGCCAAGCACGACGGCGACTCGTCCGCAGCCGCGACCGACTTAACGGACGGCGCGATACGCGAGCTGTATTCGCAGCGCGACGACACGCGCTTCCTCGAAGTCGCCATGGCGAATGGCCACCGCGAGACACTGCATCGCGGGGATCTCGTGAGCGGAGCCATCGTGGCGTCCATCGTCCAAAGGTCGAAGGAGCTGGCGATCAAGCGGTCGATCGACGCGGGGGACGAATGCGGCATCTCCGCCGACGACCTGTCACAGGCGATTGAGCGCGAGTACACCGAGAACGAGATATTCCCGCCCACAGACAACATCGGCGACTGGCTGAAGCTCATCGACCACGACCCGGAGAGCGTCGTATCGGTGTCTCCCATACGCCCCAGCAAGCAGCGCGTGCGAGACCAAGCGCTGACGGGAGTCATCTAGACGCCTATGGACCGCCTCGTCGGCATCGAGACCGAATACGGGATCATCCTGGACCAGGACGCCGCGACGGATCCCGTCACCGAGTCGATCGCGCTGATCAAGTGCTACCGACCCGAGGATCCGACTCCCCGCTGGGACTACTCTCACGAGGATCCCCTGCGCGACGCGCGAGGGTTCCGCGCCTCCGAACTCCTCGAACACCCCGACGAGGAGGAGGAGCAGAAGCAGGACAAGCGGCACCGTCTCTCGTTCGAGGCGATGAAGAGCGACCGCATTCTGCACAACGGCGCCAGGCTCTACAACGACCACGCGCACCCGGAGTACTCGACGCCGGAGTGCCGCGGGCTCTTCGACCTCGTCGCGCACGACAAGGCGGGCGAGCGCATCCTGCTACAGTGCGCGCGGCGACGCTCGGAGGAGCTCGGCGTCGACGTGCTGCTGTATAAGAACAACACGGACTTTCGGGGCCACTCCTACGGCTGTCACGACAACTACCTCATGGCGCGGGGTGTCCCATTCGACTATGTGCGGGCGAGTCTGATTCCGTTCAACGTCACGCGGCAGATATTCGCAGGAGCTGGCAAGATCGGCATAGAAACGGAAGCCGGTCTTAGGGACGCCGCGCGGTATCAGTTGGCGCAGAGATCCGACTTCTTCAGCGTCGAGGCGAGCGTCGACACGATGCACCAGCGTCCGCTCGTCAACACGCGGGACGAACCGCACGCGGACCCGGCGAAATACCGACGGCTGCACGGCATCGTCGGCGACGCCAACATGTCCGAGTATGCGACGGCCTTGAAGCTTGGCACGACGGCGCTCGTGCTCGACTGCATCGAACAGCAGGCGATTCCCGCATCGCTCGCGCTGGCGAACCCGATCGACGCCATCAAGCAGATATCGCACGATCCGTCGCACGCATGGGCGGTCACCATGGCCGACGGGCGATCGTCAGACGCCATCGCCGTGCAGCGTGAATACCTCGCCCTCGCGCAGCGGCACGCGAGCGTCCGGGACGACGACACCGAGTGGGTGCTGAACGAATGGGAACGCACCCTGGACGCCCTCGCGCGCGACCCAATGGAGCTCGTGGGCGACCTCGATTGGGTGACGAAGAAGTGGCTCCTGGAGACGTTCGTCGAAGAGGAGGGCCTCGAGTGGAGCGACCCCTGGCTCCGCAGCCTGGATCTGGAATACCACAGCATCGACATGGAAAACGGTCTGTTCTACGAGCTGCAGAAGGACGGCGCCGTCCGACGTCTCGTGGACGAGAAGACGGTACAGAGCGCCGTTGACACGCCTCCGCCGGACACTCGCGCGTACGTGCGCGGACTGGCGATGGCGAGGTTCGGAACTCACATCACCGCGGCGCAGTGGGATTCGCTGACGTTCGGCGTCAACGGCGCGGAAGCAACGCTGAGCCTACATCCGTTGGTTGAGAAGACGGAACTGGCGCGTCACGCGACGGCGCTCGACGCCGCGGCCGAAGTCGGTGACTTCCTGCAGGCGGTCGGTCTCGCCTAGCGCGGCACGGGTCGCCAGTCGTCGCCTTCGAAGAACCGGTCCAACAGCACGCCGTACCTCAACCCGCGCACGCTGACCCACATCTCGTCTCGCTCGAAGTGGTCCATGACGTGCTCCGTTAGCACCGCCCCCGCTACAATCACCCCGGCCCGCTTGGTCTCCAGGCCCGGCGTCGCTTCCAGCTCGTCCCTTGTCAGGAGGGCCAGGCGCTCGGTCTCCTCCCGGAGCTTCGCACGCCTGAGCCTGAACCCATGCACGGGCGGCGTGGGGTGCGTCTGGTGCGCCGCGATGTTGGCGAGCGTGGTGATAGTGCCCCCGACACCAATCAACACCCCGTTCGCGCTAGGCGGCGGAGCTGCGGCGAACGTCTCGGCGAGATGGGATCGCAGGTCGTCGAGCTGGCTGGCAGGCGACGGGCCAGCGCCCAGGAACGTCTCTGTCAGCCGCACGGAGCCGAGGTCGAGGCTGGCCATCTGGCGGATGCGTTCATCGCCGATGATGAGTTCCGTGCTGCCGCCGCCAATGTCCGTGACAACGCACGACACGCCGTCCGAGGCGGGCAGCGTGGCGTCCCGGCGTACGGCCAGGTACGACAGCCGCGCCTCCTCCTCGCCGGGGATCACCTCGACATCGTGATGGAGCTCACGCGCGACGGCGTCGATGAAGGCGCCGCCGTTTGCCGCGTCGCGCAGCACGCTCGTTCCGGTGATGACGATGTCCTCGACATCCTCCTCACGGCAGATGCCGAGGAACCTGCGCACGGTGGCGAGGGTGCGATCCATGGCGTCCTGCTGGAGGCGCGCCGTGGCGTAGAAGCCCTTCCCCAACTGCGTGATCTCGGGGATGTCCGCCAGTATCGCGTATTCGTTCGAGGACGGACGCGCTTCGGCGATGAGCACGAGGCAGGAATTCGTGCCGATGTCGATGACCGCGTACCGCTGCGAGCGCATCCACGGGAGACGCGACGTGCGAGCCATGCTGTCTAGCCTGCCCTGTTCGCGGTAGGTTCGTCCGCCTCTGAGTCGTCGTCCACAGTCCCGTCGGTCGGCAGCAGGCCCTCTCCGTAGAGCTCCGTGGCGGCCAGCTGCACGCGTACGGGTCGTCCCGTCGCGCGCGCCAGCAGGCCCGTTCGCTCCGCAGCCACCGACACCTCGACCGCGGCGTCACCCGACGCCATGGCGAGGATGGAAACGCCGGAGTCGTCGACCTCGCAGTGGAGGGACCGAATGAGCTGGAACTGCGTCCTGTCGAAAGACTCAGCCAACTGGAGGATGCCGGCCAGCCGTTGCACGACCCGTCGATCCGCCTTCGCGAGGGCGGCGTAGCTCGCGTGGCTCTTCTTTGGCGCTTGCGCGCGATGGTACCGCGCCGCGTTGCCCATGATAGCGATCTCGCGCGGGCGAAATCCGAGCAGCTCGCCGTGCTCAATGAGGTACTGAGAGTGGCGGTGGTGACGCTGCACGCTGATGTGCATGCCCACATCGTGGAGATAGGCGGCGTACTCTAGAAGATCGCGCTCGGACGCGTCCCAGCCGAAGTGTGGCGCGAGTTGGTCAAACAGCATGAGAGACAGCAGGGCAACGTGGCGTCCGTGCGCCTCCTGCCATTGGCACCGGCGCGCGAGGGCGAGAACGCTGCGCCTGCGCACATCCGGCAGCGTCTGCTCCTGCCTCAGTCCCACACGGTTCTGCTCGACGTAGTCGTAGAGCACGCCCTCTCTCAGGGCGTATTCACAGACGATCACCTCCTCGACCTCAAACCGTTCGAGGATCGTCTGGTATAGCATGGCGCCCGGCACGATGCTATAGAGCCGTGGTCTATCCAGTCCGCTGAGGGCCATGCGCTCCTTCACCGTGGAGCGCGCCAGCGTGCGACAGACGCGCTTCAGAGCGTCAGCCGAGACGGTGTGTTGGTGCAGGGAGTTGGTCGAGAGCAGCGCGGGTTCGTCGGCAAGCGCCAGTCTGCACAACTGATGGATCGTGCCGGATGTGCCTACCATTATCTCGGCTGGGTGTTCCGCCGCAGCGGCATCCAATTCCTTCATCTGCTCGGACGCGTAGCGCCGCACCTGCCTTACCTCGGATTTCGTGGCCGGATCCGACAGCTTGAAATCGCCCGCGAGACGCAACGAGCCTATCTTGAGGCTGTCGGCGTACAGCAACTCCTGCCGGGTGCCCCAGATGAACTCGACGCTGCCGCCACCGATGTCGACGCAGAGGAACGCCTTGCCGTCGAGGTGCACGCTCTCTCGGACGGCCAGGTAGATCAGCCGCGCCTCCTCCGGGCCAGAGATGACGCGCACGTCGATGCCGGTCTGCTTCGCCGCCACGCGCAGGAACTCGACTCCGTTTGGGGCTTCACGAATGGCGCTGGTGGCGACGGCGAGCACGCGCTCCACACCGTGCCGCTTGCAGAGCGCGAAGGCTTTGCGGAACGCCGCCAACGCGTCCGTCATCCCGCGGGCGGACAGGTTGCCGTGCATGTCACGCCCGCGTCCGAGCTGCGCGGTGTCCTTCGTGCTGTCCACGATCGTAAGGCTGAGGTCGTCTCCGACCTCGACGATGACGGTGTGGATCGAGTTCGTGCCGGTGTCGATAGCGGCCAGGCGCACGGCGTATCCTCGGTGGTGCAGTCTACAGGTTCAGGCGGTCAGCGACGAGACGTTGACGCTCCGGGGCCGTGAACCGGCTCCACTCGGCGCGGAACGTGTGCAAGGCCCGCTCCCGCCGCAGTTCGGTTCGGGCGATGAGCAGCTCCGTAGCGACGCTCTCGACTTCAGACACCTCGCCATCGGACTCACACCGCGCCGCAGCGTCGGCCACGTAGTCGCGCTGCACGGCGCCGTCGTTCACGTCGCCGAGGCTGTCCTGAAGCGCCTTCATGTCCACAATGACGTCGCGTGCGTCTGCGGGTAACACGTCCGCGAAGAACTCCAGCACGTACCGCAGCTGCTTCGTCGCGATACGCAGGTCGTGGAGCCCGGCGTCGTCCTCGGCCGAAACGACGCCGACGTAACCCATAACCCGCGCCAGACGCTGCCGGACCATTGCTGCGGCGGCTCCACGGGCCTTCCTGCGCGCCTTGCCGCGGCCGATCGCGCCGGCGCGCGGGTGGGTGGCGGCAAGCAGCGCCTCGGCGGCGCTACGGAAGTCCGCGTAGACGTCACCGTCCAGCACCTCCAGAGTCTGCTTGATGGCTTCGGCGCGCGCGCGCCGCACCTCCTGAACAAGGGTGGGTACCCGGTCGGTGAAGTCAGCGTCCTCCAGCGCCTCGAGGAACACGTCGAGGTCGCGGGCGGCGTTCGTCGAGCGCGCAACGGCGCGGGCGGCGTCCGCAGTCTGTTGCAGCATATCGCGCCCGAACACGGGCCGGAACGCTCGCAGCGCGGCGCGTAGCCTGCGGGTCGCCACGCGGAATTTGTGGAGATCCTCGATGTCCGTGTCGCGGCGCACGCCGTCCTCGCGGGATCGCGCATCGGCGTACAGGCGCTGGAACACCTTGTGCCCGGCGGCTTGCATCGTGTCGCCCGGTCTCAAGTGGTACCGCTCGCCGGCGTCCGGCACGAACCGCAACGGACTTGCCCACGCCGCCCGCCACTTGTCAGCGGCAGCGTTCGCCGGGGCGAGGTCGACCCCGTCGGGCTCAGGCGCGACATGGAGCCGGGACGCGCGGCGCGTGTCGTCGACGTACTTGATGGGTGCGTCGCTTGCCCCGGCATCGGCCAGGGCGGCGGCTATCGCGGTGACACCCGCTAGCTGCCGGGCGACGACGGCGCGTTCGGATCGCACTCCTACCGGAACTTCGGCGCCCGGGCCGGAGTCATGCAGGCCGACCGCAGCGGCGACGAGCGCGACGTCAGCCGCGTCCAGGCCGTCTACGCCGGTCTGGAGCAGCACGTGCGCGCCAGGAGCGCCTGCGGCGCCGTCCGCGAGGCCGTGCAGTCGGGCGACGGTCGTCGCCAGATCGGCGAAGTGCGCCGGCAGACCATGCGCCTCGGCGCCGGCTTCGAAGACGCGCGCAGCCAAGCGGCCCACCTGCGCCGCGCGGTCGCTGTCAGCCCTGTATCTGCGGATGAGACCCTCTGCGGTCGGGGCAGAACGCCCCGAGGGCCTGGGAGGTTGGGGTTCCGCTGGCGCGACGTTGCTCATCGTGGCACTCCGAGAGAGAGCGGCGCCGGACTACGTCCTGAACCGGACGACGATTCCTCGCCGCTTCGCCAGATCGCGGGCGAGCGGCGTTACGACGGCTCCCATGGGCGCCACGATTTCCGTCGTGCCTTCCCCGAGGTTCGCGACCATGGTCTCCGTGACGAGCGCCCTCGTCCCTCCGCTGGGGAGATGCACTGGCCCCGACTCCGGCGCGGTCGCCACGCGCGCCGAGAGTGCGATGGGAAGGCCCTCGTCGTCACACCATTGTACACCAAGACGCTCGCACCCACCACGCAGCCCCTCCACAACCCGAGCAAGCGGTGAGCCGTCCGGCACGGCGAAGCCCTCGCCTGGGCTGGCGAGAACCCGGACGCCGCTGGCGAGGCCCGCCCATAGCCATTCGGGAGCGACATCGTCGAGCGTCCCGCCTTGCAGCTTCGCGGCGTCCCCGACCGAAAGGCAGGGCGCAACCACCGCGCAGACGCCGGCAGGAGGCCGAGTGCCACCAACCGAGCCGCACGTCACAGCGCCCGCGATTCCCGACGCGGCGGCGCGTAGTTGCGCGTCTGCCCGGCTGCTGACGCCAACGCCAACAACCGTATGCCCACGTTCGACAATTTCCCGCGCCGCGCGGATCGCCGCGTCGCCGGCCCCTGCGGACAGTACAAGCGCGATGGGAGACTCTGGCGAGGACGCCGGCGGCGTGCCGACCGCGTCTCGGACGCGCGCCACTACCTCGCGTACTACCTCGTCGATGAGGGGCGTCGTGTCCGTCTCCGCCATGCTGTCCTTCCGCACCCGCTACCAGGGTTAGCAGATCGTGAGTTCAACGCCTTCACCACCCCGTAGCCCGGCGGCGTTTGCGTCGTCGGTGTCGAGATGCATCTGGGCCAGCACTCTCGGGTGTACCCGAATCCGCACGCGCTCCAGCGTCAGCGCGCGTTCGCCGCCAACGTGGACGCTCACCTCTTGTTGGTCGTCGACACCGTAGTACGTCGCCTCGGAGGGGTTGAGATGGATGTGCCGCGTTGGGCAGATGCCCGCCTTCACACGTACCGATCCGCGCGGGCCGACAAGCGTTACGTCCTCCGCGTCGTCGAGGTCGCCAGAGGTGCGTATCGGCGCGTCCAGCCCCAGGTACACGCAATCGGTGCGAGAGAACTCGACCTGCGTATACGGGCGCACAGGGCCGAGAATCCGCACGCCCTCAATGGCGCGCATCCGCGGGCCGACAGCCGTGATGGTTTCCTTCGCCGCGAACTCCCCTGGCTGATACAGCTCCGCGTGGGTGTCGAGCGTGTGACCTGAACCGTAGAGCACTTCGAGATCCGCCTGCGTCACGTGCGCATGCCGCGCGGATATGCCGATGGGGATCAGCCGCATCCCCGCAGTGGTGCGACAGGCGACCGTCTCGTCTTGGTACGATCGGAAGTGTGAGCGATCAGGGTCGGAGGCGTTCACAGACGGGGCCTGAAGCTCGCCAAGCACGCGCGCCGCGATCAATCGCACCAGCTCATTGTCGGGCATGGAATCGTCCGGCGTTAGGGAGCCGCGCGGGCCGTGAACGCGCCGGAAATATACCACGCCGGCCGGCGGCCCTCAAGGTGAGACGCCCCATTGCGGCGCACTCGCGTACACGAGGCCTACCGGAGCGCCGTAGTCACCTGTCCGCACGCTCCCTAGGCCGGAACGAGCGTCCTCAGGAAGTCGTAGCTCTCCTGGGCGATCGTCTTCGGGTCGGGCTCGAAGTTGAACACCTCGACGGACAGATAGCTGTCGAAGCTGACCTCCCTGAGCGCTTCGATGATCGCCGGATAGTCGGCGCCGCCGGAGCCGGGGCTATAGCCGTTGTCGTCGTTTGTGTGGACGTGGTGGATGTACTCCGAGTGGGCGCGAATCTCCGCAGGGATGTCCAGGTTCTCGAGCGAGGAGCTGTACACGTCCACCATCATGTGGAAGTTCGGATGGTCCACGGCGCGCACCAACTCCATCGCCTCGGTGGGGTTGCGAATGAAGTTCGTGATGTTCGAGTTCAGGGGCTCGAAGCAGAGCATGACGTCTTTCTCGCCAGCCAGTTGCGCGGCGACTTTGTAGCTCTCGACCGTCCAAGCGAACGCCTGGTCGAAGCCGACCTCGTCCTCGACGTGCCTCTGCTGCGGCGAGCCGATGATCATGTTGCTGCCACCCAGGTCCGCGCACAGGTGGATGAGCTCGCACAGGTGGTCCAGCGTCTGACGCCGCAGCACGGCGTTTGGCCCGTTCACGTGCAAGCCCTTGGGCGACACGAACAGCCAGTGCAGCCCGGCGATCTCGATGTCCAGCCCCTCGGCGACGCCGCGGATACGTTCGCGCTCGGCCTGCGAGATGTCGTACGCCGTCTCGGCAAGCGTGAACGGCGCGATCTCGACGGCGTCGTAACCGACCTCCTTCGAGAAGGCGAGCACGTCGTCGATCTTCCAATCCTCGAACATCTCGTTGCATACCGTTAGCTTCATGGGTTCTCTCCGTGTGCCAGGGCGAGTCGGAGCGCAAGGCGTCAACCGATCACAGCGCCCGCCAAGCGCGCCCGTCGCGCTTCATCAGGTCGGTCGCCGCGCGGGGCCCCCAAGTGCCGGCGGGGTAGTAGTCGAGTTGGTCCGAGCCGGGATCGCGCCATGCGTCCAGGATAGGGGCGAGGGCGCCCCACGCGGCGTCGTGCATGTCCGACCGCGCGAACAACATCGGGTCGCCGTGGATGACGTCCAGCAGCAGGGCTTCGTACGCGTCCGCGAGCGATCCCCCTCCGAAGGCGTCCTCGTAACTGAAGTCCATCTGAACGGACTCCAGCGCCATCGTTACGCCGGGTTTTTTCGCGTCGATGCTCAGCGAGATTCCTTCGTCCGGCTGAATACGCATCGCCAAGACGTTGTGCGGCGCCTGCTCGTTGTCAGCGCGGAAGAGCTGCATCGGCGGCTCGGTGAAATGGATGGACACCTCCGTCACGCGGCTGGCGAGACGCTTGCCGGTGCGGATGTAGAACGGCACCCCGCTCCATCGCCAAGTGTCTACGTGGAACTTCCCCGCGACGAACGTCTCCGTCGCGGAATTCGGCGCCACGTTCTCCTCCTGGCGATACCCCTTCACCGCTTCGCCGTCCACGACGTTCTCGATGTACTGCGCCCTTACGAAGTCCTCACTCGCTTGTGTCGCCGTGATGGGCCGCAGCGCCTCGATCACCTTGATGCGTTCGTTGCGGACGTGATGCGCGTCGAACGCGCTCGGCGGCTCCATCGCGACCGTCGCAATGAGCTGCATAATGTGGTTCTGCAAGATGTCGCGTAGAGCGCCCATCTGCTCGTACGTGCGCCCTCGGTTCTCGACGCCCAGCGTTTCCGCCACAGTGATCTGCACGTGGTCGATGGAGCCCCGCCGCCAGACGGACTCGAAGATCGTGTTTCCGAACCGGAAGACAAGGAGATTCTGGACGGTTTCCTTACCGAGGTAGTGGTCAATTCGGTAGATGCTCTCCTCGTCGAACGACGCCAGAAGCCGGTCGTTGAGCGACTTCGACGAGGCGAGGTCCTGCCCGAAAGGCTTCTCCACGACGATGCGAGGCCAGGAGCCGTCCTTCGTCTCGTGAGAGCGTGTCAGGCCCGCCTCGTCAAGGTGGTCGATCACGCCAGGAAACACCTCGGGCGGGATGGAAAGGTAGAAAACCGCCTGGCGTTCCAGGCGCGCGTCCTCGCTGAACCCGGCAAGGCGCTGATACAGAGCGCGGTAGCCGCCTGTGTCGTTCAGGTCGAATCCGCAGAAGTGCAGCGTCCCTGCGAACGCCTCCCATTCGGGCGTCGAGGTACATCCCGGTCGATGGAACTCCTCGAGCGCCGCCGCGACCTCGTTGCGGAACTGCGCGTCGTCGTAGTCCCGCCGGGCAACCCCGACGACGGCGGTCTCGGGGTGCAGCCGCCCCTTCGACCACAGCTCGAACAGCGACGGCAGTAGCTTGCGACGCGCCAAATCGCCCGCGGCGCCGAAGATGACGAACGCGCACGGCGGCGTATCTCGCCCCGAACGTTCCATGGGTATCGCTGTCACTGGGCCGGTCCTTCCCGCCGAGCGTACTGTGTCGGGTCGGGCAGACCCGCGTCCGCGAACCCCTTCGCCCGGAGCAGGCAGGAGTCACAGGACCCGCACGCCGCCCCGATTTCGTCGGGATCGTAGCACGATCGAGTCATCGCGAAGTCTACTCCTAGCTCGTCGCCCCGCCGGATGATCTGGGCTTTCGTCATGTCGATGAGGGGCGCCCGGATGCGGACGCGACCGCGGCCCTCGACGGCGGCCTTCGTAGCGACGTTCGCCAAGCGCTCAAACGCCTCGATGAATTCCGGCCGGCAGTCGGGGTAGCCGGAGTAGTCGAGCGCATTGACGCCGATGTAGATGTCGGTCGCGTCAACGACTTCGGCGTATCCCAAAGCGAACGACAGGAAGATCGTGTTGCGCGCTGGCACGTAAGTGACGGGGATTCCATCGGGAATCTGCTCGGCGGACGCGTGCTTAGGCACGTCGAGGTCCGCCGTTAGCGCCGATCCTCCGAAGACACGCAGGTCAATGACTGCCGTGCGATGTTCGACCGCTCCGAGCGCAGCAGCTACCTGGGCCGCAGCCTCCAGTTCATGCCGATGCCGCTGCCCGTAGTCGAAGCTCAGGGCGTACATCGCCCGTCCTTCCGACCGCGCGACGGCGGCGACGGTTGCGGAGTCCAGCCCACCGCTCAGCAGCACGACTGCGGGAACGCGGTCCATCTACACTCCCCGCCTCGATCCCCAGATGTCGACGTGCATCCGCGGCGAGAGGCGGAATCCGTGCTTCACGCATTCGCCAGCGAGCCATTCCATGCGCGGCCGTGTCTCTTCCGAAGTCAGTCCTTGGGGCATCAGCACGACGTCCTCGGAAGGTATGTCGGCGGCCGCCTGGACACCCAATACCTCGGCTATGTCTCCGGGCGTGTCGACAACGAACTTCACCTGACACGCGTAGCCGTCGAGAAACGCCCGGATCACACCGACGTCCAGTCGCCGTTCGTCGTGTCGCGCCTCCCAGGGGTCACCGAGCGGCGTCGAGTTGCTTAGCTTCGGACTCATGGAAATGAGGGCGGCGGGCGCCGGTTCATACACGGTTGCGTTCGTTTCGATGGTCACGTGTTTCCCGGCGTTGGCGAGTCGCTCGCACAAGTCCACGAGTTCACGGCCCTGGATGAACGGCTCGCCGCCCGTTATCACGACATGGCGGCAGTCGTAGCCGAGGATCGCCTCCGCCGCGGCGGCCACGGACATGTCGCGATCCTCGGGCTCCCAACTCGTGTAGGGGGTGTCGCACCACACGCACCGCAGGTTGCAGAAGCTCGTGCGGAAGAACACGCTGGGCGTGCCGACGAGCTTCCCTTCGCCCTGGATGGAGTGGAACGTCTCGCTGTGCTTCACTCGTCGCGGCTGACCTACAGCTTCTCAGCGGCTGCGGCGAGCCCGCCCCGGAAGACATCATTCGCCACGAACCCAACGATTTCCTGCTCGTCGGCGCCCACGACGGTGAAGTCCGCGCACCAATGAGCGATCGCGCTGGCTCCGTTGTCGTCCTCGATAACCGACAGTGTGGCGACGTAGCCCTCAACGGGCATGACCCCGCCGACGATCGAGTAGGTGTACGAGCGGCCGCCGTTGCTGAATTCCTCAAGGCGCTCTATGACGTGCCCACCATCGGGGAGCTCGAGGTCACGGATGATACCGTTGCCATCCAACGAATCGGTGCTCTTGACGACCGCGGGGTGCCACTCGGGTAGCGTGTGGAAGCCACCTATGAGACCCCACACCGCGTCGGCGGTCGCGCTGAACTTGTGCGTAACGGCAACTGTGGCCATTGGTCGTGCTCCTGGCTGTTCGTCCTGTTGATAAGGGCGTCACGCGCCCCTGCCCACTCCGGGCGGGCAGTATGTCACACGGGTCGTCGAACCCGCAATCGGCAAGGGTAGAGCGCGGTCTTACTGCATTGCCGCCCACTGGCTCGCGCCGATCTCACGAATTCTCGCGTCGTCCCACTGCTCCATGGGCGTGTAGCTCGGGTGGCCGCCGAGGTCGCGACATGGGTTGTGCTTGGTGTTATAGCAGCAGATGAACACCCAGCGCGGGTCCGGGCTCTCGTTGGCGGCTGAGGCGTGTAGCAGGTTGGAGTGGAAGAACAGCGCGTCGCCTGGTTCCATCTCGCAGTAGACGTGCTCGCACGTGTCCTTTATCAGCTCGACGCGGTCTAGGTCGGCGCCGATCTGCTCCGCCGACCGCGCGTGCTCGATGCGCCCACAGAGGTGCGAGCCCTTCAGCACTTCCAGGCAGCCGTTGGCCCGCGTGGCGCCGTCCACGGCGATCATCACGCTCGCCATGTCCGGGTAGACGCAGCCGTTGTTGTACCAATAGCCGTAGTCCTGATGCCACTCCCATGCGCCGCCGACGCGCGCCTCCTTCACCATCATCTTGTAGTGATAGAGGTACACCTCATCCCCGAGGAGCTTCTCCATCGTCCCGGCGAGCCGATGCGAGCGCACGTACGCGTTGTAGATGTCCTCGTTGCGATCGCTGCTGAGCCAGAGCTTGCTCTCACGGCCGTCCACGTCGCGCGCGACTCCCACACGGTCGCGCTTCTCGGTGTCCGACTTGCCGATGTCGTACAGCAGTCGCGTCTCCTCGGCGTCAAAGAGACCACGCGCCATGAGGTAGCCGTCGCGCGCGAACGCCTCCACCTGTTCGTCGCTAGCCGTGAACGCTCCCAAATCGCTGTCTCCTCACGTGGGCGCCAAGATCGCGCTGCAGGCGTTGCCTAGCCGACATCCGCCAGGTAGTCGGCGATGTTCTTTGGCTGTCCGTCGGTCGTCGTCTCCATCGCGGCGATGACAAGGGCGAAGCTCTTGATGTTGTCCTGGATGCGCGTTTCCGACGGAGGCCCGCCGTCGAGCCAGTCCAGATACTCGTTGAAGAGATGTAGGTGTCCGTTCCAGTCCACGCCCGGCGCCGTGTAGGTCTCAGAGTCTTGACCAGCGCGGTGTATCGTGACGTCGTCGCCGCCAGCGATTTCGACGCACCCGTCCTCGAATTCCGCTCTGTAGTACTCGGCGTGCCAGCAATTGGTGATGCCGGCGGCGGAACTGTTCCCCTCGTAGACGGCGTGGACCCCGTTGTCCATGCGCATCGCGTAGATGCCGGATGAGAAGTGGTCGAAGCTAGACCACTCAGGGTTCCACCCGAATCCGATCAGAGTTTCGCAGTCGCCACCCGAGAGGAACCGCAGCATGTCAAAGTGGTGGACGGACCCCTCGAAGAGCAGCCCGAAGTCCATCGTGTGGCGCCACGCCGCGCCCCAGGCGCCGTCCTTGCGATAGTCGCAGGCATACCGACCCACGATATGCTGCAGGCGCCCTAGCCGTCCCTCCTCGCGGATGCGCACAAGTTCTTGCTTGTTGGGCGCGTACCGATAGTTCTGGATGATGCCGCAGGGGAGCCCCGTTTCGTTGGCGACGTTCAGCATCGCCTTGGCCGCCTCGAGCGTGTCGGCGATAGGCTTCTCTGACAGCACCGGCAGGCCAGCGCGCATTGCGGCAATGGCAGCAGGGCTGTGGAACTGCGGGGGCACGGCAATCCCGCAAAAGTCAGCATCTACTTCATCAACGGCTTGCTGGTAGTCCTGGTACAGCGCGTCATCGCCCAGGCCCAGGTTCTCCTTCTGGCGGGCGAGCGTGTCCTCACTGACGTCGGCTACGGCCACTACCTCGACGCGATCCGAGAAATGCTGGGTGAGGTTGTGAATCCATCCACCAGCCATGCCGCCGCCGCCGATCATCAGACACCGCTTCTTAGCCATCTTACGCCGCCTCCGAGTGGTCGCCCTGCTCCCATACGCGCTCGCAACGCGCGCCTATGTTAGTCGGCGCGCGCGGCCGCGTGAAGGGGTGCTGGCCCGGCGCCTGCGACCACGAAGGCGCGGCTGCGTTAGGTGAACTTCCTGACCCCAAGTCCGTTATAATGCCTACGGTGTCGAAGGCCCGGCATGCCGTCCTCCCGGTGGCAGGCAGGGCGCCAGACGGGTAGGTAAGACGGAGAAAGTAAGCGTGTCCAGCGAGTTCCCGGAGCGGCGTGTCGCGCGTGTCAGCAGCGGTCCGACCGGTTGGCGTCGCACGCGTGTGTGGTTCCTCGCTCTAGCGGCCAGCCTCAGTGTGCTCGTAGGCAACGCCTTCGGCACGGCGGCGTACATCACAAGCTCGACCGGAGAGCCGTGGGGTAGCGCGAGCAACACGACGATCATGTCGAACGTCTTCGGCTCGTACACCACCTATTACATGTCGACGGCGGGCTCGACGCCGTTCACGGCGGGGCACACCGTTATCTTCCTCGAGGGCAGCCAATTGAACGCCCTCGAGATGGAGTCGTACATCGCGGCGTACCAGTCGAACATGGAGACCTACGTCAGCAACGGTGGCGCCATGCTCATCAACTCAGGGCCGAACGAGGGCAGTGGGATGAGCATGGGCTTCGGCGTCACGCTGACCTACTCAGCCTTCAGTGGCTCGGTGACACAGGCGAGCCCAGGCCATGCCATCTTCGCCGGGCCCTTCACCCCGGTCGCGAGCACGCTGTCTGGAAGCTACTACGGACACGCCACCGTGTCCGGAGGGCTTACGCCGTTGCTCACGGGGGACACGGGCGGAACCGTGCTCGGTGAGTTGGCGTGGGGGTCCGGCGTGGCGCTGTTCGGCGGCATGACGATGACCAGCTTCCACAGCCCGTCGCCGGACGGTGATAATGTGCGCGCGAACATGCTCGATTACCTTGCGGGCGGCGTCTATGTCAGCAACAGCGCGCCCGTCGCCTATTCGCAGTCCGTGACAGTTGGCGAGGACACCACTGCGACGATCGTAGTAACAGCGACCGACGCGGACGGCGATGCGCTGACGTACACGCTTGCGTCCAGCCCCACGAGCGGCGTGCTGACTGGCACGCTCCCGACGGTGACGTATAGCCCCGACCTTGACTTCTATGGCGCCGACTCGTTCACCTTCTACGTCAGCGACGGAACCGCCACGAGCTCGACAGCGACCGTGTCCGTCACCGTGAACGGCACACCTGTCCCAACGGCGCAAGACATGACGATGCTCACGGGCGCGACTACCGACATCGTGCTGTCGGCAGAGGACCCCGAAGGCGATGCGATCACGTACACCGTCATGTCGACCCCGGCCACCGGGACACTGTCGGGAACTTCACCGAACTTCACGTTCACGCCCGCCGGCGTCGGCTTCGAGTCTCTCACGTTCACGGCATCCGACGCGTACACCACCAGCGCTGTAACCAGCATTGATGTGACAACGGTCGACCCCGTGGTGCTCTCCGGCGTGGATCTGATGGTGAACGGAGGATTCGAGACCGGTGGCACTGCCGGCTGGACGGTCGTCGACGACAGTTGGCTCGGCAACACGGGTGAGGGTGGCGTCTCGCCGATAGAGGGGTCGTATTTCATCGACGCCGGCACCGTCTCGTCCGAACTCGAGCAGGTCGTCGACGTGAGCGGGTACACGTCTCAGATCAGCGCCGGCACCATGACGATAGGGCTGAGCGCGTACGCGAGGTCGAAATCAGAGCTGAAGCCTGACAGCGCGCGCGTCATCGTCGAACACCGCGCCTCTGACAACTCCACGGTCCTGTACTCGTACGACACCGGGTGGTTCAAGAACACCGGCTCGTGGCGTCAGGTGACGGACGTCACGACGCCGCCAACAGGCACGGAGTTCATCGCCGTACGCCTGCTAGCGGATCGTTCCGGCACGAACATGGACGCCTTCTTCGATAACGTCGAGCTGTTCGCCGATGGCATCGCCGAGGTAGCGACGTTCGATGGCATAGACGACTACATAGAGGTCGCCGACAGCGCATCGCTGACCGTTACGAACGAGGTCACGATGGAAGCGTGGGTCTACCCCACCGGCGCGGGCTCCGATCCCACGTACGGCGGCGTTATCATCAGCAAGGACGGTGAATACCAGTTGGGTCGCGGCCCCACGGGCGACCTGTGGGCCAACTTCGGGAACACGTCCCCAGGGTGGTCAGTCGTCTCGTCGGGGTACACGATTCCGACGGACCAGTGGACGCACGTCGCCGCGAGCTATGAGGCCGTGTATGGCGTGGTCACCTTCTATGCAAACGGTTCGGCTGTGGCCACGTCAAGTGGCTCAGGGGTCATCGGCGATCACATCCCGTCCGCGAATTCCGTGTACATCGGTGGCAGGCCCGGAGGAGCGGAGGCGTTCGAAGGTCAGATCGACGAGCCCCGCGTCTGGACAATCGAACGCCCGGCAGAACACCTGGCGAATTCGTATCAGCGACAGCACGACGGCGACGAGTCAGGGCTGGCGGGCTACTGGCCGTTCGACGGCGCCGTGCTCACGGATTACACCGCGAACGCCAACGACGGCGTGTCGAATGGAGCGGGAGCGAGCATCGGCTATCCGCTGGGCTTCATCTCCAACGCCGCTCCTACGTTGTCGTCTATTGCCTCGCAGTCGACAGATGCGGGCGTAGGCATCACGATCGCCCTCTCCGCGTCGGACTCCGACGGCGACTCGCTCACGGTTGACGTCTCCACCGAACCCACTGGCGGCACCGTCACGATTGACAACACGGCGGGCACGGCAACGTACACACCCGTTCTGGGCACGTCCGGGACGGACAGCTTCGCTCTCGTGGCAAACGACGGCGTAGCGACCAGCACACCGGTGACAGTAACGGTCAGCGTCACCGCGCACGACTACGCCCCCGTGGTGGGCGGGCTCGTCACGCTGGTGAGCGACGACTTCCAGAACGGCGTCACCGGTAGTTGGACGGACACGACGACGGCGACGGCTCCCGCGGACGGAACGCGCGGTTTCCTGGGGCAGTTCGGCAACGGGACAGTGTCACTCCCCATCACGGGGATTCCGTCGCACACGGAAGTCACCATATCGTTCGATCTGTATCTGCTGAACTCCTGGGACGGCAACGGCGGAGCTGGCCACGACCGTGTCACGATTACGGCCGACGCCACGACGCTGCTCGACACTACGTTTTCCAACGTGACGAACGGGTCGGACAACTCGCAGCAGTCGTATCCCGCTAGCTATCTGGGCGCGTACTACACCGCCCGGCAGGGGGCGTCGGAGGCGAACACCCTGGGCGGCACGTTCTACGGCGACTCGGTCTACAACTTCACGTACACCTTCGCGCACACCGCGAGCACGTTGCAGTTCGACTTCTCGGCGAGCGGCCTCGAGGATGTCTCGAACGAGAGCTGGGGTCTCGACAACGTCGTCGTCACGACGCAACACCTCAACATCGAGGAAGATGTCGTCACGTCCTTTACGTTGCCGGGCAGCGACGCCGCCGGCGAGGCTCTCACCTACGCGATTACCACGCAGCCAACGAACGGGACCATCAGCGTCGCGGGAGCCGTGGCCACGTACACGCCGACGACGTACTACAACGGCACGGACACCCTCGGCTACACCGTGAGCGACGCGACGACGACCACGTCGGAAGCCACGATCTCTATCCTCATTGACCCGCTGGACAGCGCGCCAATTCTGGACGCCATTCCAGACGTGACCGTCGATGAGGACAGCGGCACTGCTACGGTGACGCTCACAGGCATCGGCCCCGCTGGGATGGGCGATGAAGACTCGCAGACGGTGACGATACAGGCCACGAGCTTCGCCCCAGCGTCGATCCCATCACCCACCGTCGTCCAGTCAGGTGACACCGCGACTCTGACGTATACGCCGGTCGCGGACGCCACCGGCGCGGTACAGATACTCGTCGGCGTCACGGACGACGGGCAGTCGGGCGCGTCCGGCGGGCCGAGCGGCGCGTTCCACCAGAACACGGGTTCGGAGACGTTCACCATCAACCTCACGGCGCTCAACGATGCGCCGTCGTTCGACCCGATTTCCGACGTTGTGCTGGACGAAGACGCCACGGCGTCGCCCATCACTATCACCAGCGTCAGCACGGGCGGGGGCAGCGACGAAGCTACGCAGACCGTGACGTTCACAGCCACGAGCAGCGACCCGACGATCGTCCCGGATCCGACCTTCAGCGGCTCTGGCGCCACGCGCACGCTCACCTACGCGCCCGTCGCGGAAGCCAATGGCACGGTCACGATCACCGTTACCGCGACCGACGACGGGGCCGACGACGGAGAGACCGAGTTCAACAGCGCCACGGACACGTTCACCATCACTGTGAACGCCATCAACGACTCCCCGTCGTTCGACGCCATCGACACGCAGACGTTTGACGAGGACAGCACTCAGGACATTACCATCACGAACGTCGCGACGGGCGGCGGCGACGATGAGGCCGGGCAGGCGCTCACGTTCACCGCGACAAGCTCCGACACGTCGATCCTCGCTGATCCGACGATCACCGGCACGGGCGCGACACGGACGCTGTCCCTGGCGCCGGTCGCCGACCAGAACGGTACGGCCACCGTCACGGTGACCCTGGCGGACGACGGGGGCACGGCGGATGTGTCGGACGTCGACACGTACTCGCAGACGTTCGTAGTCATCATCTCGGCAGTCAACGACGCTCCCCTGTTCGACGATGTCGCCGCGGTCGCGGTCGACGAGGACGCGGGTCTGTCTACCGTCAGTGTTACCGGTGTCGACGCGGGCGGCGGAGACGACGAGTCGTCCTCTCAGTCGGTCATCTTCACGGCCACGAGTAGCGATGCCTCGATCATCCCCGATCCGGCGGTTTCCACGAGCGGGGCGACGGCAACGGTCGTGTACACGCCAGCGGCGGAAGCCAACGGGACGGTCACGATCACTCTGACCGGCACCGACACGGGCTCGGGCACGGAGCCCAACGCGAATTCGCTCACGAAGACCTTCGACATCACCGTGAACTCTGTCAACGACGCGCCGTCGTTCGACACTCTGGTGGACCAGACCGTAGACGAGGACTCGGCCTCGGTGGACGTGTCCATCACCGCCGTCGCGGTCGGGGGTGGCGACGATGAGGCGTCGACGCAGGCGGTGACGATCACGGCGACAAGCAGCGACAGCTCGATTGTTCCCGACCCAACGGTGACCGGCAGCGGCGAGACGCGGACGCTCACGTACACGCCGGTGGCAGACGCGGCCGGCGTGGTGACGGTGACCGTCGTGGGCGACGATGGCGGGCCGACCGAAGGCGAAACCGACGCCGCGACCGTCACGCAGACGTTCACGATCACGGTGGACGCCATCAACGACGCGCCGACACTGGACACGATCGCGGACTTCACGATAGACGAGGACGCCGCGACGACCACCATCACGCTGACGCAGGTGGGTCCCGGTGGCGGCGCGGACGAGGTCAGCCAGACCGTGTCGCTGTCGACCGCAAGCCTTAATCCGACCGTCATCTCGTCGGCGACCATCACAGCGTCGGAGGCCGGCTACGACCTCAACGTTACGCCGGTAGCAGACGCGAACGGCGTAGTGACGATCCTCGTGAACGTGCTGGACGACGGCTCGTCCATCTCCCCCAACGTGAACCAGGACCAGAGCACGTTCACGGTCACCGTGAACGCGGTCGACGACGCCCCCAGCTTCGACGGCATCAGCGATGTCACGGTGAGCGAGGACTCCGACGCGGTGTCCCTGCTCATTACCAACGTCAGCGTTGGTCCGACGGACGAAGCGGCGCAGACGGTCTCTCTGGAGGCGTTCAGTTCCGACACGTCTGTCATTCCCGATCCGACCGTCACGGGCAGCGGCGACACGTGGACGCTCTCGCTCCAGCCCGTAGCGGCGGCGAACGGGTCCGCGACGATCTCCGTCACGGCGACCGACGACGGTAGCGCCGTCAGTCCCAACGCCAACACGTACACGCAGGACTTCATCGTCACCGTGGCTGCGGTTAACGACACGTCGACAGCCGACGACGGGACAGCCTCCACCGATGAAGACGTCCCGGTGAGCATAGCCCTCACCGGGAGCGACCCCGATGGAGACCTGCTGTCGTTCCTGCTGTGGGACGGGTCGGTCGGCTCCGTCTCCGACGTGTCCTCGCTGTACGGCGGCACGGTCTCGATCACGGACGCCGATGGGACGGACAACCTGGCCACAGCGGTGTACACGCCAGCGGCGGACTTCAACGGCACGGACACGTTCCAGTTCATCGTGAACGACGGCACGGCCGATAGCGCAACCGCCACCGTGACGGTGACCGTCGCCGCGCTGGAGGACACGCCGGTTGCCGATGCGTCAACAGCGACGACGTCGGAGGACGCCTCCGTGGACATCGTCATCGGCGGCTCCGACGCCGACGGAGACGCGGTCACGGTGTTGCTGTGGGACGGCGCGACCGGCGTGACGACGGACATCTCATCCGCCAACGGTGGAACCGTCAGCATCGGCGCAACGGCGTCCGATCTCGCGACGGTGACGTATACGCCAGCCGCCGACTACGCTGGCGACGACACGTTCGAGTTCGTCGTGGACGACGGTCTGTCGGAGAGCGCGACGGCAACGGTCGTCGTGACCGTCGACGCGATCAACGACGCGCCAACTATCGACGTCGTGGCGGACGAGACGGTGTATGAGGACGACCCCGCAGCATCGCTGACGCTGACCGGCATCGGGAGAGGAGGCGGCACGGACGAGGTAGGACAAACCCTCACGGTGACAGCCGACAGCAGTGACACATCGATCCTGGACTCACCGTCGGTGGAGGTCTCCGAGGCGGGCTACCTCCTCACGTATCAGCCAGTCGCCGACGCCACCGGGACGGCAACGGTGACCGTGACCGTGCAGGACGATGGCGGATCGCTCTCGCCGGATGTCGACTACACCACGACATCGTTCGCGGTGACTGTCACGGCCGTGAACGACGCCCCGGTCTTCGATGCCGTCGCGTCTCAGAACGTGGTGGAGGACGCCGGCGCAACGTCCATCACCCTCACGGGAGTGGCGCCCGGAGGCGGCGCGGACGAGGCGTCTCAGGTGGTTGCCGTCGTCGCCACGAGCGACGACACGACGCTGCTGCTAGATCCGACGGTGACAGAGTCTGGTGGCATCTACACACTCACGTTCCAACCCGAAGCCGATGGGAACGGCGTCGCGACAATCACCGTCACGGCAACGGACGACGGCGGCAGCGTCAGCCCCGACGTGGACACGTACTCCGACACGTTCACGATCACGGTGGACGCCGAGAACGACGCGCCGTCCTTCGACACCGTGGCCGACGAGATCGCGCTAGACGACGCGGGAACCGTCACGCTCGACATCACGGGTGTTTCACCTGGCGGCGGGGCAGACGAGGCGGGGCAGGCGGTCACGTTCGTCGCAACCAGTAGCGATGTAGCGGTCGTGCCCGACCCGACGGTGACGGAATCTGGTGGCATCTACACGCTGTCGTACGACGTCACTCTCGGGGCTCTCGGGTCCGCGACGATCACTCTCGACGCGACAGACGACGGCGGCTCGACCGGGATTCCGGAGACGACGTCATCTAGCTTCCTAATCACCGTCGAATCGGCCAACTCCGCGCCGGTCGCTGACGCCGCGGAAGTGACAACGGACGAGGACGTGTCACTCGACATCACCCTCACGGGAACGGACGCCGACGGCGATGCGTTGCTGTTCTCGCTGTGGGACGGCGCCGCGGTCGCGGAGGGTCTAACAACCGCGCTTGGGGCCACGGTGACGCTCACGGACGCGGACGGTACTGACGCTGCCGCGACCGCGACGTACACACCGTCAGCAGACGTCAACGGCACGGACACGTTCGAATTCATCGTGGGCGACGGCACGGAGGACAGTACAACGGCGCAGGTCACCGTCACCGTGACCGCAGTGAATGACAACCCGGTCTTCGACGCTGTGGCGGATCAGGTGGTCGCTGAGGACGCGGCAGAGACAACCGTGACGATCACCGGCATTGGCCCCGGCGGCGGGGACGACGAGGCGAGCCAGGCTGTTGCCCTCGTCGCCAGCAGCAGCGACGTAGGGATCGTGGACGACCCGGTCGTGTCCGGCTCGGCTCCCTCGATGACGCTTACTTTCGCCCCCGTCGCGGATGCGAGCGGCTCCGCGATCATCTCCGTCACGGCCACGGACGATGGGGGCGCCTCGACGACCCAGACGTTCACGGTAACGGTGACCGGCGTCGACGACGCCCCGACGGCCGACTCGCTGAGCGCGACGACCGAGGAAGACGCGTCCGTTGACATCACCTTGACCGGGCTCGACACGGAAGGCGCGGCGCTGTCGTTCCTGCTTCACGACGGGGTGTCCGTCACCGAAGGCGACCTGGAGACGTCCGGCGGAGGTACCGTCAGCCTCAGCGGGTCCACGGCGACGTACACGCCATCCCTGGACTACAACGGCGTGGACTTCTTCAACTACGTGGCCGACGACGGCGCGCAATACAGCGACGCGGGGACGGTGACCATCACCGTGACGGCTCCGGCGGAGTGCGCGTG
>CAYYPK010000051.1:0-41920 GCA_964473525.1 uncultured bacterium | reverse complement strand
GACCCCCATGCTATATCAGCCATGGTCGTTTACACCGATCTATGTACACCCTCACCAAAGCGGCTTGACAGGCAAGACGGTATCTTCCTCTCGCTTCTTAATGCCGTACGGCATCCCTCGTCTCTCAGAGTGATAGACGGTTGAACGCCGCGCCATGCGCCATCGCCTGTACAGAACACCGCTGCAACTGGCCGCCGCGCCTACGTCTGCCAGCCGTCCGGCGTCGGCCGCACGTCGGGCTCGATCTGATGGGCTTCGGCGACTCGGTTCATGGCGTTGAAGAGCTCCGTGACCGCGATGGCTTCCGCCAGGCCCTGCTGACTCAGCCCCAGCTTCTGTAACGCCGCGGAGTGGGAGTTCACGCAGTATTCGCAGCCGTTAGTGATCGACACCGCAACTGCGATGATCTCCTTGGTGCGGCGGTCCAGCGCCCCATCCGCCATGATCTTCTTGACGCGTAGCCAACAGCTCTCAAGGTGGTCGGGGTCGACTGCCAGCGCGCGCCAGATATTGGGGACGAAGTCGATGCCCTTCGTCGCCTTGATGTCGTCGAACACTTCGCGGGCCTTGCCGGTGGCCTGAGCGTCTTCGAGCAGCGCGACAATGGGCATGGATCGACTCCGGTGGCAGGTCCGTGCGTGGGGTGGCGACCCCCTGATGGTAGCTCAGATGGCCTCGGGCGCCTCCCGCTGCGGCGCCGTCGCACTTTGCGGCCGTCGGCCGCGGCGTGTGACCGCGCGTGACAGGCGCGGTATTCCACTGTTTAAGCGGGTATGAGCGGACGCCGGTCAGCGCGCGTATTTTGGCACGCCACCTGCAAAGCGCGTATCGATCGTCATCACCGCGGAATCAGGGAATGCCTAGCACATGTTCAGCGTGCACGAGTTGATCGCCTTTGCAGCAGCGGGGTTGGTAACCGTCGTCTTTGCGGTCGCGCTCATCACCGACACCCGCCGATGCGCTCGGGCCGCGAGGAAGGTCACGCGCGACTAGATCGGGCGACCGCCGGCCACCACGCGCGCTGGGAGGGTCGGTCGGCGGGGATCGCGATCGGCCGGCCCCGCGCCAGGACGGCCGTGGATCACACCATCCACGCCCTGCGGGAGCGCAGCAGCACCAGCAAGAACGGGCCGCCCAGGAGCGCCAGAACAGCGCCAACCGGCAGTTCCATGGGCGCGGCGGCCGTGCGGGCGAGTGTATCCACCCCCATGACCAGCACCGCGCCGACGACGGCGGCCACGGGAGTCAGCGTCCTGTGATCCGGCCCGGTGATGAGACGCACTATGTGCGGCGCCATGAGACCCACGAAGCCCACGATGCCGCACGCCGACACCGCCGCCGCCGTTAGCAGCGACACGGACGCGAGCAGGCGCAGGCGCACCCGACGGACATCCACGCCCAGATGACGCGCCGGCTCATCCCCAAACACCAACGCGTTCAGCTCCGGCCCGTGCCATAGCACGACGCCGGTCGGGACAACCGACGCCAACGCAACCACCGCGACGCGCCGCCAGTCCGCATGCGAGAAGCTGCCCATGAGCCAAAACAGCACACGGCCGATGTCTCGCTCGCGAAACACGATCACCAGCGACGTTAGCGACGTCAGCAGCGAGCTGAGCGCGACGCCGGTCAGCAGTAGCGTAGCTGGTCCAGAGCGGCGGCCTGTGGCGAGCAGGCCGAGAAGCGCCATGGCCCCGGCCGCGCCGGCAAACGCGAAGATCGACACGGCCCCGATGCCCATCCACTGCCACTGCGCGCGCACGAGCAACGCGCAGGTGGCGCCCAGGGCTGCGCCTGAAGCGATGCCCAAGATGAACGGGTCCGCCATGGGGTTCCGAAAGACCGCTTGCGTCACGACGCCGGAGGTCGCGAGCGCCGCGCCTACAAGCGCGGTGAGCACGACGCGGGGCAGTCGGACATCCATGACGATGGAACTGGAGGCGTCGGCTACGCCGCCGGTAACGGATGCGTAGAGCGCGCCACACACGTCCCGCAGCGGGATATGCGCTGCGCCGAAGCAGAGCGACGCTACGCCCACGACAGCCAGCGCGATGCAGCAGACGGCCGTCACCGACGCGCCGCGCCTGGTAGCGGCGGCAGAATCTGCCGAGTCGCCCATGTGGGTCTCACTCACGCTCACTGGCGTCGTCCTCTGGGAATCGATCGGGATGGAGCAGCCGCGCGACGGACTCCACGGCGTCCGCGAGACGAGGCCCGGGTCGGTTCATCGCATCGCCGTCGATGAGATGCAGGCGCCCCGACCCCACGGCGCGCAACGAACGCCACTGCGCTCGCCGTCCTTCACGTATCGCGTCCAGGCTTTCGTCTACCGTCACCAGCACGATTTCAGGGTCACGCTGTAGCAGCCTCTCGACGCTGTACGATGTCCAGGCGGTGTGGGCGTCAGCGGCGACGTTGACGCCGCCCGCAAGCGTGAGAACCTCGTGCACGAAGCTGCCAGGTCCCGCTGTGTAAAGGGGGTCATGTCCCAGTTCGTAGAACACGGTCGGTCGGTCTTCGGGGGTAAGCCCCTCTAACGCGCCAGCGACCGTCGCCAGCCTCGCGCGGAGATCGGCCGCCACTTCCGCCGCTCGGGCTCGCGCGTCCAGAACCCAACCAAACAGCTTGAGGGACGAGAAGACGCCCTCAATGTCCTCGGAGGCGACGACAACGACCGGCACGCCCAGAGCCTCGAGGCGTGCGACGTGGGGCATCGAGAGATCGCGCATAAAGACCACGTCGGGTCTCAGAGCGACGATTCGCTCTATCGAGGGATCGACGAGGCCGCCCACTCGCTCGATGTCGGCTGCCTCGGGCGGATAGTTGCTGAATCGATCCACGCCCACGAGCAGGTCTTCCGCGGCCATTGCGAACAGAGTCTCCGTCGTGGACGGCCCGACGGCGACGACGCGCGTCGGTCTGGACGCAATCGACACCGTCCGCCCGATGTCGTCCTCGACCGTCAGCGGGTATGCGACGGCGTCGGCGACGGTCTCCCCCGCGAGCGCGGGCGACAGTAGCAAGCACAGCGCGGCAAGTGCAGCAGGTGCGGCAAATCTCACTCAACGGTCCTCTCGTGTGCGATAGGATCCCGCCCGCTGGCCACGCTTCCGGCGCGCACGAAGACGTGGGGAACGTCCGCGAGCGGATGCCGCGTCACCATCACCGGGGCGGCGTACGCTTCGCCAAGGATGTCATCCGTGAGGACGTCCTTGGGCTTCCCCGCGGCCCGCACGCGTCCGCCACTCAGCAGGACGAGGCGATGGCAGTATTGCGCCGCCAGGTTGAGGTCGTGCATGACCGCGACCACGGTCAAACCCTCCTCGAGGTTGCGGCGCGCGACGAGATCAAGCAGGCGCATCTGATAGCCCATGTCCAGGTGCGCGGTTGCCTCGTCCAGCAGCAGGATCGACGGCGACTGCGCCAGAGCTCGCGCGAGCGCGACGCGTTGGCGTTCGCCGCCGCTGAGACGGGTGATCGGTCGGTGGGCGAGGGATGCAAGGTCTGTCTCCTCAATCGCCCTGCGGACGATGTTGTTCGCCTCGCTCCTACCCGGCGTCAGCGACCGTTCGTGCGGCAGACGCCCCATGCGGACGGTTTCCTCGACCGTGAACCCGAACGGCGTCGACGCCTCCTGACTTACGACCGCGACCTTCCGCGCTAGCTGCTTCGCCGAGTAGGCGTGAACGTCGCGGCCATCGACGAGGGCTCGCCCTTTGGACGGCCGCAGTATCCCGCTCATGGCGCGGAGCGTCGTGGACTTCCCGCAGCCGTTGGGGCCGATGACGCCGACGAACTCGCGGTCGCCGACGGCAACGTCGACGCCGTCCAGGACCGGGGCGCCGTCGTAACCCAGGCGCGCGCGTATCAACTCAATGCGTGGGCAGCCGTGCTGTGTCATGGGATCGCCACCCCCAGCGCCATGAGCGCGACGACTTCCGTCGACTCGCACAACGCGCCGTACGTGTCGCCGGTGTGCCCGCCGAGAGATCGCGCCATGCGGCGCGCGAGCCACCAGACGCACAGTCCGACGACCGGCAGGGCCACCCACACGCGCACGTCCCGCATGGCCGCAGCCACGAGGAGCGTGGCGAGCGCCGCCAGACCGACGTGCAGCCATCGCGTATGGGCCGCGAAGGCGCCGCCCATGCCGCCCTCGGCGCGCGCGTACGGGTACGCCGCCCCAGCATAGACCATGCCCAACCGCCCCAGCATCGGCGCGATCAGGACGGCCTTCCACAGGCGATGGGGCGGAACCGCGCTCAACGCCGCCGCCTTGAGCATGAGAAGGACGGCAAGCGCCAACGCGCCGAAGGCTCCCACCTGCGGGTCTCTCATGATGCGCAGCTTCTCCGAGCGCGCGCGATGGCTGAGCAGGCCATCGGCGGCGTCCATCACACCGTCCAGATGCAGCCCGCCCGTGACGGCAACCCACGCCGCGACGGACACGACGACCGACATGGCCGCGCCGTCCCAGAGCCAGTCGGTCGCCCGGTAGGCGGCGAGCACGGCCCCTCCTACCAGCAATCCCACGACAGGGTACATCCCCGCGGACGCGCCAATGTCGGCGTCGCGCGCGTCCTCCGGGTACGCCACGGGGATACGCGTCAACAGCGCGAGCGCCATGCAGAAGCGACGCCATGTGGCGCGGATCATAGGTCGTCGCCCTTAATGCGCATTGGGATGCCGGAGGCGCACAGGTACACTTCGTCGGCCGCCGCCGCGAGTATCTGGTTGGCGGACCCCGCGACATCGCGGTACCGCCTTGCCAGCTCGTTCAGCGGGACAATGCCCATGCCCACCTCGTTGGACACGACGATTGTATGGGCGTCCGCCTTTGCGCACGCCTCGGCAAGCGCGCGCGTCTCGACCAGCGTGTCCTCGGCCCGCGCTTCGGTCAGCATCGCGTCCGACGGCTCGCGACACAGCCAGTTGCTGACGAGCAGCGTCACGCAGTCGAGGATGACGAGGTCGTGTCGCTCCATCACGGCTCGACGCACGGCGGAGGCCGCCTCGAACGGCTCCTCGTACGTAGTCCACGAGGGCGGGCGCTCGTCGCGGTGTCGGCGGATGCGCTCCGTCATCTCGTCGTCGCCCCGCGTGGCGGTGGCGATGAACGCGACGGATGCCGTATCGGCGACGCGCGTGGCTGCCAATGCGAGGGCCAGCGAGCTCTTGCCGCTCCTTGCTCCGCCGGTGATGAACGTGAAGCTCACCCCTCGCCCTCCTCCTCCGCCTGAGAGACACCAGCGTCCGCGAACGACGCCATGTCGCTGAGAAGCAGTCCCGCTGCCTCGATGATGGGCATGGCGAGAGCCGCGCCCGTGCCCTCGCCCAGGCGCATACCGAGATGCAGTAGGGGTTCGATTCCGAGGCACTTCAGCGCCGCGGCGTGGCCCGGCTCGGCGGAGCCGTGGGACGCGAACATAGTCGCGGTCGCGTTGGGACATAGCAGGGACGCCACGAGGGCGCCCGCCGTCGAGATGAAGCCGTCCACGACGACGGGAACACGTCGGGCCGCCGCGGCGAGCGTTGCCCCGGCAATGGCGGCGATCTCGAACCCGCCGACAGCGGCCAGGAGCCCCACGGGATCGCCCACATCCGGGGCGTGGAGGCGGAGCGCGTCGTCGATGACCTGAGCCTTGTGAGCGCGCCTCACGGCGTCGATGCCCGTGCCCGAGCCCGTGAGACCCGCCACGGGCAGACCCGTCACAACCGAGGTGATTGCCGTCGCGGCCGTCGTGTTGCCAATGCCCATCTCACCCATTGCCAGCATGTCCGCGCCAGCGTCCATCTCGCGCGTGGCGATATCGATGCCGACCTCCAGCGCGGCGAGAGCCTGCGTGCGTTCCATGGCCGGCTCTGCCCGCATGTTGCGCGTGCCACGGTCGACCTTGCGGTCAATGAGGCCATCGGGCGTTCCCAGGTCGGCGGCGACACCCACATCGACGACGACCACCTTCGCGCGGGCATGGGCTGCCAGCACGTTGATCGCCGCCCCGCCCGCGAGGAAGTTCAGCACCATCTGCGCGGTCACCTCGGACGGATACGCGCTGACGCCCTCGACGGTCACGCCGTGGTCGGCGGCGAAGACGAGCACGCGGCGTTCGTGGAAACGCGGCTTCTCGCGCCCGGTCGCGGTCACGAGCCTGCACGCGATGTCCTCGAGGGCGCCGAGGCTGCCGATGGGCTTCGTCAGGTTGTCCAGCCGCCGCTGCGTATCGGAAGCTAACGCGTGGTCGGGCGGATCTATGCTCTGTATCGTGTCGCGTAGCAGTGCGCTGTCCATGCCCTAGTATTCTCCAGTGGCGGCGTGGCTAGAGGCTGGCGCTCAGTGTGATGCCGAGCGCGCGGCCGGGCATTGGGTAGCCCGGGATGATGACGTACGTCGTGTCCATGGCGTTGCTTACGTCGACTCTCGCCTGGTATTCCACGCCGGCGACGCGGAACTCTCGCCACGCGCTGATGCCCAAGACGCCGTATGCTGCGAGTTCGCCCTTGTTGTCCGCGCGCGTGAAGCTGCCGCCCACCCAGCGATGTTGCGCGCGGGCGCCCCACCCGTCGTCGGCGTACATCACCTCGCCAGACGTCATGTTCTTGGGCGTTAGCCGGAGCTGCTTGCCGTAGGTGTCGTTCGTCTCGGGCGTGCCACTGACGTCGACAGCCGCCGTGCGAGAGCCTCGCAGCGCGGCCCGCCACGCGCCGTGCCGCACGGAGACGCTACCGTCCCAGCCGGACTTGCGCGATCGGGACACGTTCATGGGCGACCACACGCCGCTCGCGCCCGGCGTCCACCTTATCTCGTTGGTGAACCGCGTGTGGTACCGCGATACCTCGACCGCGAGCCGCCCATCGGCCCAACCGACTCCCAACGCCCGGTGTGTGCCGCGTTCGGGATCGAGGTCGGGGTTGCCGCCCGGCGTCCAGTAGAGGTCGTTGAATGTAGGGGCGCGGAAGCTGCGGCCGATGTTCGCGAACAGGCGGGCTGACGAGCGTCGCAGAACGATGCCCGCGCGCGGGCTGCCGACCGACCCGAAGTCGCTGTACGAATCGCCGCGCGCGCTCACGTCCAGCTGCGCCGAGTCGAGTGGCGCGCCAGCGGGCAGATCGAACTTGCGGAGCGCCATGAGGAACGCGCCCGCGCGGGTACGGTTCGTGTCGAGAATGTCGGTGCTCGTGATCGCCTGGCGCTCGCCGTCGAAGCCTCCCGCGACGTGGGTTCCCGCCAGCGCGCGCGAGGCGACGACCCCACCGTACGCCATGTTGGGGCGGTGCAGGCTGTCCACGCTGATGAGAGGGTCGGCGTATCGCTGCTCCGAGCGGCGCGCGTTCAGCGTGGGCTCGATGCGCCACTCGCCCGCGTAGATGCGACCACGCAGTCCGACGAGTTGCTCGTCGTCCGACTGTCTGGCGCGATCCTCGACAGCCCGAGGCGCGGCGCCCGTCTCGGCGCCCGGCGCCCCGGTGGCGCGGCGCGACGCCATGGCTGTCACCGTCCACTCGCCCCGGTCCACGGGTAGATCCCAGCGCAGTCGGGCGTGGTCCTGCTCCACGTCGGCGTTGTCCCGGCTTCGTTGCTCGCCCAGCCACTCGTACGCGTAGTCGTTCGTGGCCTCGCGCCTGCCGACGGAGAGACGCAGGCTCCCCAGAGGCGCGGGCGCCGTGAAGGCGATGTCCGCCCCGCGCAGGCCGAACGGCCCGGCCTGCATCGTGAGCTTCGCTGCGGGTAGTGCATCGACCGGCAGGCCTTCGAGTAGGATCACTCCCGCGCCGGCGCCCGTGCCGTACTGCGCGGAGTGGCCTCCCTTGGCGACCTCGACGCTTTGTAGGTCGTCCGCGCGCCACCGCCCGACGTCCGTCATGCTGCCCTGCATGGAGTCTAGCCGGACCCCATCCGCAATCACGGTTGTGTGACCGCTTGACGAGCCGCGCAACGAGACGGACTGCAAAGCTCCGAGGGGGCCGTAACGGCGCACGCGCAACCCCGTCAGGCCGTCGAGCGCGTCACCGAGGGTATTTGAACCTCGGGCAGCAAGCTCGACGGCGTCGAGGCGCTCGACAGACGAGGATGCGGCTGCCGGGTCAACGTCTATGCGGAGCGCCCGTACGACGGCTGGATCGAGTGTGATCTCGCCGTCGGCCGGGACAGGATCGGCTGCGGCGAATGTGGGCAGCGCGTACGCCAGCGCGAGTAGCACAAGGGCGACGAGCGCTCCGCGACGCAGGGCGCAGGGCGCGCCACGGCGACCCCATCCTGGCCTTCCCCTTCGAGGGGAAGGGACTCTCTCTGCGGCCGCGCACGCCAGGTACTCGGCCCGCCCTCGGCGACGGCTCAGACGTCGGAGAGCGCGGCGCAACGCGACGCGCCGAGGGCATGGGAGCTTGGCGTTCGGAGAGGGTCCACGTAGTACCCGCGCACTGCGTGGCGTCATGGCGTTCCTCCCGCGTTCGTCGCGGGGGCCGCCGGGTCACAAACGCCCGAGAACTGCGGCGAGTGGGTTTCGCGCGCGTCCTTCCGGAGCCTGTTTCCCGCGTCTTCCCGCGAAGACGTGAAAACCGGTCGGGGCAGGTCTCCGGACTTGTCGCCATCCCATGCGGGACATCCGCGCCGCCTTCCACGACTCTTTGGTGAGCCGCGTGGCATTTGACGCGGGCGCTAGGAGCTAGCGCCGACTTACCGTTGCGGGGCAGTCACGGATTTACACCGTGTTCCCTATTCTCCCGCGCCGTAAGCGCGCGGGCACCGCCAACCGTGTGTCTATGTTGTTCGTGTCGTCGTCGTGCGACGGCGACCGCCCATACCGTAGGCCCCAAAGTGTCGACTGTCAACACGCGCCGTGGATCTGGAGCGCCGAAATCATCGCGTCGACGTTGGCCATGGGCGTCTCCGGCATGATGAGGTTCGAGCACCCAACGATCACCCCGCCGTACTCCCGCGCGACATCGATGCAGTCACGGGTCTCGGCGACCACGTCTTCCACCGATCCACGGTGCAGCGTGTGCGAGGAGATGTTCCCGATGGGCGTGACGTCAGGGTATTCGCGACGAAGACGCCGCAGGTCCATACCGGCCGCTCTGTCCACTTCGTATAGCCCGTCTACCGCGCTGGCTGCGCACAGCTCCGGGGCGATGGGCCATAGATCGCCATCGCTGCCGAAGAGATGCAGCAACCCGCGGTCGTGGCAGGCGTCGGAGATGCGACGCAGGCGGGGCGCCATCAGGTCGCGGAAGACGGCGGGCGAGTAGAACGGGCCGTCGTTCCATGCGAGATCTCCACCGCCCCACAGGCATGTGAAGCCAAGCTCGCTCAGCAGGTCGAGTCGTCGGAGAGCGCGTTCCGTCTGCGCGTCCAGATGGCGCTCCACCAACTCAGGTCGTGCCGCGACGGCGTGGAGCCACGCCTCGTCGTACGGGATGCTGACGCCTACCCCTCCTACGCGCACGACGTACTCCTCGCCGATCTCCCGTTGAGCTCGCGTCTCAGTCGCGAACTCGCCCTTCGTGGGGGTGTAGGCGCTGGCGGCGTGGGCGCCGCGGTCTACCGAACGCTCAAGGTCGGCCAGGGAGGGCGGCGGTACCGATTCACCGGAGCCAACGTCCTGATACAGCTCCGTTGCCGGGTCGAACCGCATGACACGGCTCTCGCCGTATCGGAACGTGTGCTGGTCGATCCGCTCGGTCGGCTTCGTTGGCATGCGCCAATACGTCACGCGTACGATGTCGTTCCCCACCGCCCTGGCGACATCGACGGCGTCGCGGTAAGACCGCTCGACGAACTCCGCGTGCGCGTCCGGTCCTTGCCACAGCGCGCGCGCCTCGCGCCACTGCTGCATTCCGCCGCCCACGTGCGCGTCGCGACCCAGCAACTCGGACGCGACCCGCGACGAGAAGGTGATGTGGTGCACGGGCACACGGTCGGTTGGCTCACGTCGGAACGCGGCCAGCACCCGTTGCTTCGCTGTCATGCGCGTGTGGGGCATCCAAACGCCTCCATCCTGCACGGGGTGTCGCCGCATTCATAGCCGATGGCGCACGCCGCGACGAGGCGCCGCGCCAAGGTCACAACGGCTTGACGTCGGAACCCAGGCGTACCTAGCCCCGTAGTAGCGGACGATGCTCTGGATCACGTTGCTGCCCGCGCATGGCTCCGGCGCGAAACGGCCCGGCAGGGAGAAACACATGTCTGCGCCCCAAGCGACGGTCACGTACGGCTTCCGGCACGACCCCATGGCATGGGCGATGGGCGATGACACCCTCGAAGCGGCCCTGGTGCGGACGCAGATCCTTGGGCGCCCGACGGGAGGCGATGCCGGTGTGATTGAGGACGCTGTGGCCGAGATCGTCAGGCAGCAGCGCCCAGATGGCGGCTTCGGAGACGACGGCGAGGGTACCGCAGCGGCAATCCTGAAGCTGGCCGACCTGGGCGTCGACAGGGACGCGGAGCCGATGCGCGCCGCCGCTACCGCGCTGGAACGGCGCGTGGTGGCTGGCTCCACGCGCGCCAAACCGAACGTCGACGGGGACAGCGTCGCGGAGTTGGGCATGAGCGTGGAAGACGCGCGCGCGCTCTGCGCCGCCGGCGACACGACCTTGCCTCAGCTGGCGGCCGCCCGAGGCGTTGCGGACATTGAGGAGGGGGCCAGCGAGGCGCTCGCGTGGGCGGCCGATGCCGTCAACGGCGCCGGGTGTGTTAGCTACTTCGACCCGTGGTCCTTCGTAGAACTCGCCGCCTCCACAGACCATCCGCTCGCAGGCGAGCTGGTACGCAAGCAACTGACGCTGATTCTGCGCACGCAGGACACGAACGGCGGATGGACCATGCCACCATGGTGGCCCACGCGCCAGAGCAGCAGGACGGCGTTGCGGGCGCTCCACCGACACGGGCTCCTAGAGGCGCTCCAGGCGGCGCCGCCGCTTCCGCCAGGCTACTCGCTGAGCCGATCCGTCGCGATGCCCGCAGGCGATCTGTGGGGCCTCGCGTGGGACGGCGATGCCTGGTGGACGTGCGATGAGGAGACGAACACTGGCGTCCGGTTCTCGGGAGAGGACGGATCCGTCCTGCACCGTGTCAGCTTCCCAGAAGGCGCGGGGAGAGGTCTGGGCTGCTGGGACGGCGCGCCTACGCTGGCCCAGGGCTCTCCGTGGGAGAAGGATCCGAAGCGACTCGTGCGCGTGGATCCCGTCAGCGGCGACTGTCTGAACGAGCTTTCGCTCGATTGCCTAAACCACGCGGGTGGCGTGGCGCGCGTTGGCGACCACACGTGGGTGGCGGACTCGTTCTTCGGCTGGCTGTACGCCTTCGACGATGGGGGAACTGTCGTGCGCGACCACGTCAGCCTTGGAGGGCCGTTGCCCGTCGGTCTGGCTCCTCACGACGACACGCTCTGGCACGACGACCTGTGGGCGCCGTTCTTCATTCGCAGCGGTCTCGCGGAGGATGGCCAATTCGTCGAGTGCGTCGAGAAGCCCTTCCGCGAGCCGTTCGCTCCCAAGCCATACGGAGGCGTGACGCGCGGCATCGGGCACAACGACGAGGGCTTGTGGGTCATCGACCGTGCCGAGGCGCGAATAGTCTTGCTGGAGGCAACCGACACGGAGCCGGTCGTGCGGTAGACGCCAGGCGCGCGAGCATGCGTGGCATGGGCGCCAGCGGCATACTGTGCCCAGCCTACACTTGGACGTGACCCATGCTTGCCGCGATCTTCGCGACGGCCGCGCTGACCACCGCTACCCCGCTCGACGTCCGCCTCGTCGCTGACGCCGGTGCGTCCGCTTGGGTAGGCGGCCAACCGAGCGTAGCCCTCGGTCAGCCGACAATCCGCTGGTCCCACGGCGATTCGGCTACACTGCGTCTGGCAGAGGCCCCCGCCGACTGGTCCACACACAGCGCGATCCGCGTCGTCCTGCACAACGTCGTCGCGGTGGACGCGGCTATGATGCTGATTGTGGCGAGCGAGAACCCCGCCACCGAGGGGATGGACTACTGGATGTCCCGCATCCGGCTCGACAAGGCGGGCCGCCGCGAGATCGTCCGTCCTAGACGTACGATGGGGCCCGCCCGCGAGCCACTGGGATGGGACCGCATCACGGACGTGTATCTCACCGCGACGGGCTGGAGCAACACGCCGAACCCGGACGCCGTCGTGCACATGGAACGCATGGAGCTTGTCGACATGCCCGAGGAACACGGACCAAGGATGACGGACGCGGAGCTCTTCGCCGCTCTGGATACCGACCGCACAGGGCTGGAGACCGTGCAGCACGCGTTAGAGGCGTCCGACACCGACGCGGCGAAGACCGCGCTCGCCACACACCTGCGCGCGCGGCGTTCCGTGCCGTGGCGGTACAACCCTCACGAGATCGACCGCAGCATCTCGCACAACGCCGAGCGCGCCGACGACGCCGCGCGAGGACGGGTGCGCGTCAGCTACATCTGGCACGAGTTCCCCGACGCCAAGATCGACTGGTTCTACAACCCCACCATCGAACGCGACGACCTGCCGCGCAACCACGAGTGGCTCTGGCAACTGGGTCGCATGGGGTTCTGGAACGACCTCGGGCGCGCGTACTGGGCCACGGGCGACGAGAAGTACGCCTGGGCGTTCGTGGACCAGTTGCGCGGCTGGACGCGGCAGTGCCCACGAACGCACGACAGCGGCAACTACGCGGGCAGCGCGTGGCGGACGATCGAGTGCGGCATCCGCATGGGCGGCTCGTGGCCGGAGGCCTACCACAGGTTCCTCACGTCGCCATCCTTTACCGACGACGACATCGTCCTCTATCTCAAGTCGTGCCTCGAACAGGCGCGCCATCTCCGCGGGAATCCCACGTCCGGCAACTGGCTGACGATGGAGATGTCGGGGCTGTACGCCGTTGGCGCGCTGTTCCCGGAACTGGACGAGGCGGAGGAGTTCCGAGCGTACGCCATACGCCGCATCCACGACGAGCTGGCGACGCAGTTCCTCCCGGACGGCGCGCAGGTGGAGCTGACGCCTGGCTACCACCAGGTGGCGCTGTCGAACATCCTGAAGATCGCGGAGTTCGCGCGGATGGTCGGTCGCGCGGACGATCTGCCAGCGGACTTCGTCGCCATGACGGAGCGTGCGTTCGACTTCAAGCTGCGTCTCATGACGCCTGACCGCGACCTACCACGATTCAACGACTCGTGGGACGTGAACGTCCCGCGCACGATGGAGCAAGCGGCGCGGTTGTTCCCGGAGCGCGGGGACTTCGCGTGGGCGGCGCGAGACGGCGATGCTACCGACGCGCCTGAGACGACATCGCACGTGTTGCCGTATGCGGGGTATGCGGCAATGCGGTCCGGCTGGGAGCGCGACGCCAACTACCTGGCGTTCGACTTCGGCACGCTGGGCTACGGCCACGTGCATCAGGACAAGCTCAACGTGGTCCTCTGGGCATACGGTCGTCAGATGCTGTTCGACGGCGGAGGCGGAAACTACGAGAGCAGCCCGTACCGCCGTTACGACATCGACACGTTCGCGCACAACACGGGGCTCGTCGACGGGCTCCCGCAGCGCCGTCCCACAAACGACCGGTGGGCGAACGTGTCCCGCGAGCCACTCGACGCGCGCTGGGAAAGCGCTGCCGAGTACGACTTCGCGGCAGGAGTATACGACGAGGGCTACGGCGACGTGGACAACCGACCTGCCACGCACGTGCGACGTGTGCTGTTCGTGAAGCCGGACCTGTTCGTTATCGCGGATGCGTTCACGCCCCGCGACGCTGAGTCTCACACCTATCAGGTCCGGTGGCATACCGACAGCACGTCGTGGGTAACGGCCGCCGAGAATGGCGTTAGCACGCGTCGCACAGACGACGGCGGGAGCCCCAACCTCGCGATCGTCGCCGTGGACGAGGACGGCTTGCATGTCACGAGCCATTCCGCCCAGACCGAGCCTGAGCTGCTCGGATGGTGGGTCGCCCGCGACGGGAAGCACAAGCCAACGACGACGGTCCTGCACACACGTGACGGCGCCGGTCTCCAGGCGTTCCTCACGGTCCTGTACCCACTGCCGCCGGGGGCGGAAGCCGTGCCAACGGTCGCGCGCGATCTCGACGCGATCCGCGTGGACCTACCAGACGGACGGGTCGTACATTTGCATGTGGACCCGGACCCAGCCGGGCCGCTCACACTCGTGGACCCAGACCCTAGATGACACGCACGGAGCGTTAGGTGACCGAACCACACCCACCAGCGAAGGATGCGAGCGCGCTACGGCCCATTGATGTTGGACGCGCGTGCCTGGTGCAGTGCATGGACTACCGCATCCAGGCGACGGCGGACAGGCTCATGCGGGCGCTCGGGTCTGACGTCGGGCGGTTCGACCGCGTTGCCATCGCCGGGGGCGCCGGTAACGCGGAGCAGACGCGGCGCCACATCGACCTGTCCATACGCCTGCACAACGCGGCGTCCATCGTGCTGACGGCACACGAGGATTGCGGCGCGGGAACGACACAGGACGATCTGATACGCGCGCTGACGCTCGCGCGCGGCGCTTACGCACAGCGCCATGTCCGCGCCTTCTGGCTCTACCTTGACGGCTCGTGGGAGGAGTTCGCTACGTAGTCTCCTCGGGGTCGACCCGGATCACGACGCGACGGTACGCGCGCAGGCAAGGCGCGCCTTCGTCCCGCGCCTCAAGGACCACGTGCAGCGTCTCCGGCTTGCCCACCATCGGCGCCCGCAACCGCGCGTGAAGCGAGTCCGCGCCCTCGATGGCCGGGCTTCCGTCGTACGTTCCCGCCTCTGGGTAGACGAACCACCTCACCGTCACCGGCCCGCCGTCGGGGTCGTGCGTGCCGTCGGCGTCCAGCTCCACGACGTCACCAGCCGTTACGCGGAGTCTGGCGACCGCCTTGCTCGTGTCGCCGAACGCCACGGCGACCGGGGGATGGTTGACCGCAGCGACATCGCTCGTTGTCGACCAGTCCATGCGGGCGGCGAAGTCGTGCTGGTACGCCTCGCGCCAGCGCCATATGGTCGCCTGGTCGGTAGCGTATGTCGCGCCGTCCGCGCCCACGACCTGGTCCGCTGCGTTCGTCCAGATGGGACGCGTCTCTTGTTCGTAGTGCCACGGCTTCTCGTGCGGCACGTCGAGCTCGTACCGGCCGCCCCAGCTCCCGTAGTTCGGGTGCTCCGGGCTTCCGAGTCCGTTGGGTATGAGATAGAGAAACGTCGGCGTGTCGCCCTCGAGGAGGTATTTGGTCTGGGGGTGCAGCGCGCCTAGGGGGCCGTGCCCCACACGCACATGCTCGTCCAGCCATGGATTGTCGACGAGCGCGAAGTCCGGCCCCTCGAACCGCCCATGGAACTTGTCGCCGGAGATACCGACCCATGTGGCGTGGTGGTACGCGCCGCCGCCTCGTTCTTCGTAGCCCGGGCTGACAATGTAAAACAGCGTGGGGAACTCACGGCGTATCCATGGCGCCGAGTCGTCCTGGTCGGAGATGGTGTAGACGCGCAGCTGGGCGACGAACTCCGCCACCTCCTCTGGCGACCTCGTCTCGCGCACGGACCAGAGCGCCTGCGCCAGGCAGTTCACGCCGCCCCAGACGCATATCCACAGTGGCCTCGGATCCCCGTCGTCCACAGCGTCGATGATCCGTCGGGAGCCGTCCGAGTCCATCCCCTCGCCAACGCCTGTCATGCCGTAGCGACGCACGCCGGTCATCGTGAGCTCGTGCAGTCGCTCCGCCTCGGGGTAGCCATCCGCGTGGGCGAGCAGGTTGTCGCGCACCTGCCCGTATGCCTCTACGCGCTCTGCAATCTGCTCAGGGGCGACCCGGTCGCGCAGCCAACAGGAAGTCGTCGCGACGAGTCCTTCGATGTCGAACTCGTTGGCGTAGCACAGGAACCGCACCAACGACTGCTCGTCGTCCGGCTCGTTCGTGATGTCAGTGAGGACGAGGACGCGTGGGCGGTACGGCTCATCGAAGGCGACTTCCGCGGGCATGGCTAGGCTCCGGAAGGAACTCGGGACGGACGGCGCGTGCGGCGGACATCATCCTACCACGGCCGCCTCAGCGCCGCGCGGGTACGCGTCGACCGCGCGCCTCTCAACTACTCGCCGACATCGCGCGCCGCCTCGGCGTCAGCCTCAGGCACATGGATGCCCACGACCGTGCCCGCGTCGGGTGAGGACGTTATCTCGAGCGTCCCTGCAAGCGGGGCCAGTTGCTCTCGCATCGCCGTGAGTCCATATCGACCCTCGATCGGGCCGGCCATCACGGCCTGGTAGTCGAAACCGACACCGTCATCCTCGACGACGACGTGTAGACCGTCGTCCACGCCTGCCACCGTGATGTGCACGCGACTGGCGCGGCCTGGCCCCGCGGCGTTGCGCAACGCCGCGCGGGCGACTCGGTAGACGCGGCTTTCCGCCGTGGGAGATAGCCGCGGCACGGTGCGCGTGTCCGCCCAGACACCGATCTCCATACCCGTCTTAAGCTCCATGGCGGTGGCCTCGTAGCGTAGGGCGGCGGTCAGCCCGATGTCGTCCAACGCGCTCGGGCGCAGGTCCATGGAGAGCTGCCGCAACGCTTCGGACGCCAATCCCATGTCGCGACGCAGATCGGTGAGCATTCCCCGTACGTCTTCGACCGTCTCCGCCGCCTCCAGGCCACCCATCGCCATTTGGAGCGCCACAAGTTCCTGCCCGATGCCCTCGTGAAGCGCCGTTGCGATGGCGCCGCGCTCCTCTTCCTGTAGGGTCAGCAGCTGCTGCAGCAGCATTTCGCGCTCACGCTCGGCGCCGCGGAGGGCCCCGTCGGACACGACTCGCTCTGTTACGTCGCGGACGATCGCCAACACCTCGCCAGTCCCGCACCGTGTATAGCGGCACTCATAGTGCCGGAGCTGTCCATCATGCTCATGCGCGTACTCGTGCGTCTGGATAGAGCCTGTCGCAAGGGCGGCGTGGATGTGGCGGAGGGTCGCCGTGGCGTGGTCGCGGGGGAAGAGGTCCTGGACGCAGCGCCGCATGAACTCGTCGGGTCGCATGAACAGATCGACCTGCGAGCTGCTCTCGAAGTGAGTAAACCGCCCAGTGCGGTCGAGCCTGAACATCAGGTCTGGGATTGCGTCGACCAAGGCTAGGCGGACTTGCTCGCTGTCGTGAACGGCTGCCTCAAGCGCGGCGATCTGCTCGTCCCTCGGGTCAGGCAGCACCGTCACCGCCAGCGACGCCGGGCTCTCGGAGACGACCAGGTCGCGGCTGACGGCCACGACCTCGAACGTGTATTCGCCGACATCAAGATCGCTATAGTGAACGCTCTGGTCCCAAGTGGCGGACCACGCATCGTCACGCCCGCGCAGGCGGTACGCGTAGCGCATCTGCGTCGTGAGGAGGCTCGCGCCCGCGAAGGTCACGCGGAGCCCGGACCCCTCCGGTACCTCTATCGTGGTCGGCGTAGCAACGCGCTCGCGGGATTCCGCCGCGGTGATCCTGATGCCAGGCGCACGCGCGTGGGTACGCGTGTAGCGACAGATGCCTCGGTACGTGGCCAGGACCATGCTGCCGTCGGGCTCGGCGACCATGTCACACACGTGATTGGAGGGGAGCCCATCGTCCTCGGTCAGGACTGTGACGTTAACGCCGTCGTATCTGGCGACCCCGCCGCCCAACGTCGCGACCCAGACCTGAGCGTCGTCACCTACGACTACGCGCTTGACGGCCGCCGCTGGCAGCCCATCGTCCGCCGTGGCGGCGCAAAGCGAGCCGTCGTGAAGGCAGGCAAGTCCGTTGCGCGTGCCGACCCACAGGCGCCCCCCGGCGCCCTCGGTGATGTCCAGCACCGACTCGTCCGGCAGGCCATCTTCCTCGCTGTACGCGCGCCACGATTCACCGTCGTAGCGCGCAATGCCGCCGCCGTTGTATCCGCCGCACCAGATGGCGCCGTCCTTCGTGGCGCACACGCTTGTGACATGGTTGGTCGGCAAGCCGTCGTCGACGGTGTACTTCCTCACGTCGGTGCCATCGTTCCGCCACAGGCCCTGGTCGCAGCCCAGCCAGACGGCGCCAGACTGATCCTCGCACAGCGCCATGCTCGCAGGGCCGTCCTCGTCGACGGAGGGGTACACCGCCTCCGGCGCATCGAGCCGCGCGCGGTCAGGGAACCGGTGCACGCCGCCGAGGTACGTGCCCACCCACAGGCCGCCCTGACTGTCGGCTAGGATGCACTGTACGCGATCGGGCATGGTGTACGCGCGGTCGCCGTCCTCGCCGCTGCTGTGCAGCTCCGCGCCGGAGCCCCACCAGATGCGCCCCTCGGGGTCGCGCGTCATGGCCTCCTGCACCGGGAGCTCCGTGAGTACCGTCACCCCCTGATGTAGCCGCGACGGCCCGCCATGCCAGCAGGCGAACCAGAGGCCGCCCTCGAGGTCGGTCGCGATGTCATGGACGTAGTTGTGCGCGAGGCCGTCTTGCGTGGTGTACGCCGTGAACCGGTCACCATCGAAACGGGCGGCGCCGTCGAACGCTGTACCCACCCAGACCGCGCCGTCGGGGGCGACTCCGATACACGCGACTCGGTCGTCGGGGAGCCCGTCGGCGCCCGAGTACGTATGCCATGAAGATCCGTCGTAACGACTCGCGCCGCCCCCGTGCGCGCCGGTCCAGACATCGCCGTTGCTGTCGACCGCAAGGCAAGTGACAAGGTCGCGCGGCGCACCCGACGCGGCGTCGAACGTCTCGACCCCCTCGCCATTGATCTTCTGCACTCCGGTGTCGAGACCCACCCACAGCGCGCCGTCGTGGTCTTCCGCCAGCGCGCGCACGCTCGCGCCCACGCGCCCGGGGCCCGGTACCGCGCTGAGCGCTCCGCCACGGCATTCGTACAGCCCACGCCTTCCTCCCACGAGTAGGCGGCCGTCCGTGGTGGCGAGCAAAGCGCGAACCGAACTGGGGTCATCGGCTGGGAAGCGGTGGGTGACGAATCGGTCACCGTCGAAACTGGTCAGACCGTCGTCGGAGCCGATCCAGAGAACGCCGTCGGCGTCTTCGCACAGACGCCTGACGTAGGCGCCCGCGAGGCCGTCCGCGGTCGTGTAGTTGTGGAAGTCCGTGCCGTCGTAGCAGGTGAGCCCCATGCGCCGAGAGCCGATCCACAGCCGGTTCTGGCGATCCACGAGCACGCAACGACAGTCGTGCGTCAGCCCGTCCTGATGGTCTAGTCGCCGCCAGTGTCCCGGCTGGAGGCGTGCGGGATGCATCCTGTCAGTCATGTGCGTATGTTAGCCCGACGGCGTCTGTTGCGCATGGGCCATTCGCCGGGTCCAGCGCCGCCGGTCACTTGCGGATGACCATCCTTCGCATGTCGCGTTGATCCCCCGCGCGGAGTTCACAGATGTACACGCCACTCGCCGCGAGGTCGCCCGTATGGGTGGCGCCGTCCCAGTAGGCTGCGTCCGCGCGCGTCCGGTAGCGCCCTGCATCACGCCATCCCAGGTCGAGGAGGCGCACTCGCCGCCCATCCATGCCGTATATGGCGACCGTTACCCGCGAAGGCCGCGCCAAGTCGAACGGTATCCACGTCTCCGGGTTGAACGGGTTCGGGTAGTTGGGGAGCAGCGCCGACGCGTCTGGCGCCAACGCGGGACGCACGCGGTCGGGGCCCTCGATGGAGGCGCTACCGGTGGCATCCACGACGCTACTCCCGGTGGGTCCCACCCGCGCCGAGGATGTGGGAGCGGCCGTGGGCGCCGCTGGGGCGCCGGCGCCCGCCGTGTTCACGGTGAAAGGGAACCGCCAAGGGCCGGCGTTGGCGGCCGTTACGTCTAGCGCGAATTCGACGCTCGACCCCACGTCGTCGGCGAGGTCCACGAGCAGCCCAACGTTGTTCCGTCCCTCGCCGGCCGGCCAGACCCCGTGGGCAACTGCGCCCACAACCACTGTGGCCCCTGGACCGATCGCCCGCAGCGTGACCATGACCGCTTCGGCGGGGATGTCCCCCTCGTTCTTGATCCGCGCGCGGATCTGGACGCGCTCGCCGGGCTCCGCTAGCCCGTCACCATCGCCGGTGGCCTTGTCTCGCGGCCACGCCTGCCGAAACACGAAGCGCGGTTTGGGCACGACCGCGATAGTGTGCGTAAAGCGCCATGGGCCGCCGTTGTCGGCGGTCACGATTAGCGTCAACGCGACGTCACCCGACGCGTTCACCCCTACCTGGATTGCCAATCCGGCATTGTTGCGGGCGTCTCCCGCAGGCCAGGTCGCGTGCGCCACGGCGTTCTCCGTGATGACGACGGTGGGATCCGCCGCGGCCAGGGTCACGACGACGTTGCGGGCGGGCACACCGCCCGTATTCCTCAGCCGGGCGCGCAGCTCGACGGTTTCGCCGGGATTCACGTCGCCGTCGCCATCTCCCGTCGTCTTGTCCCGGACCCAGAAGCTACGGCGCTCCAAGACCGGGGCTGCGGCGACAGGCAGCGTGATCGGGAAATCCCACGGGCCGCCGCTCCTGGCCTCGACATGGACCGTAAGGTGGGCGTCGTGGGACGTCGCCCCGGGGGCGACAGCGACGACGAACCCCTCGTTGTTACCCGCAGCCCCCGCTGCCCACGACGTGTGCGACACGCCGTCGACGACGACGATGATGTCCCGATCCGACGACGACAGGCTTACGCGCACCTCCTCTGCGGCGTGAGAGCCGTGGTTGCGGAGGCGCACCCTAGGGAAGACGTCCTCGCCGGCGTCGGCGATTCCATTCTTGTTGCCACCAGGCGCGGGGTCGAACACCCAGGTGGATCGCAACGCAAACTCGACGATTGGGGCCACGATGGGTATGTCGGTCGTGAACACCCAGGGGCCGCCAGTGTCTGCCGACACCTCGACGATGGCGGTAACGACCCCCGACACGGCTCCCGACGCAACGTCCATGACGAACCCGTCGTTGTTGCGCGCTACCCCGCTCCGCCAAGTCGCGTGGTGTACCCACGAGGCCACGACGGTCGCAACAGGATCGGCCACGGTGAGCGACACGCGGACGTTGCGCCCGACGCCTGGGCCGTCGTTCCGGAGGCGTATGCGCGGCCTTACCCTCTCGCCCGGGTTGGCGACGCCATCGCGGTTGCCGTCCGGGTCGAACTCCCAACTGCTGCGGAACGAGAAGTCGGGAGGCAGGTCGACTACCGCGATAGGGATGTCGAACACCCACGGGCCGCCGTTGTCCGCCTCGACGCGGACGCGCGCGTGCACACTGGTTGGCGCCGCGTCCGGCGAGACCTCCAGGAGGAGACCATCGTTGTTCCGGGCCTCGCCAGCGGGCCACGAGTCGTGGCTCACCGTGTCTGCCAGCAACGCGATCGCCGAGGTCTCGACGGAGAGGGTAACACGGACGTTCCGGGCGGCCTGGTCCCCGACGTTCTTTAGGCGCACGCGTGGCTCGAGCCGTTCGCCGGGGTTGGCCACTCCGTCCTTGTTGCCGCCGGGCGCGGGGTCGAAGATCCAGTCGTTGCGAAGCTGAAAGAACACGTGTGGATAGGCGATCGGCAGCACCACCGTGTATTGCCATGGCCCGCCGTTGTCCGCACTGATGTCGACGACGATAGTGACGTCGTCTGGCGCCGCGTCTGGCGCGACGTCCATGACGAGTGTGTCGCCATTGCGCGCCGAGCCGGAGGGCCACGTGTCGGTGTCGGACTCCAGACCCGACGCGCGCACGGCGGGGTGTCGCGCTGTGTACCGGACGCGAACGCCGCGGGCGGAGGCCCCGCCGACGTTCTTGAGGCGGATGCGCGGGTATACGCGTTCGCCCGGGCTGGCGATGCCGTCGCCGTTGCCGCCCGGGGCGGGGTCGAACACCCAATGCGCCCGCTGCTCGAAGGCTGGCGCGACGTCGATATCCACTACGATCGGCTGGCCAATGGCGGTGGGTATGGTCCTCCCGCCGCCGTCACCGAGCAGTACGGCGGACAGGCCGAGCACAGTAGAACCGCGGGTCAACCCGCGGAACGGCAGACGGACCAACGGGCCAACTCCTGCGACGCCGGCAATCCCGAGGAAGTTGACAACGACCAAGCCGTCGCCGCCGGGCACGGCGGTGAAGGCCACTCCGCCGTTCTCTGGGAAGCCCGACCCGAGAACCGCCGCTGACGCCACTGGCGCGACGGCAGCGGCGTCGTAGCTGACTGAGAATTGGGCCGTGTCGAGCCCTTCGACGGCGCTTAGCGTCAGGTCGACCACGAACGTGTCGCCGACCGATGCGAACTGGGGCGCCACGACATCGACGGCGACGGCCTCGACGGCCTCGACGGCCCGAGCCGAGGAGCCGACGAGCACGAATACAACGATGGTCAGAGAGGCCAACGCGCGAACCCCGGCCAAGAGGTCGGCGCGACACGCCCGCATGGCGACAGGCCTCACCTCGGGCACCGCGCATCTCCCCGTGTTAACCACCGCGCTTGTATTGTCGCTCTCGACAGGCCGAGCGCGACGAAGGTCGCTACGCAACCCAGACGTTCCGTGGCCGGAGCGACGCCGACCCGCCTGTGGAGCCACTTCTCGCGTCCGCGACCGTTGGCAAAGATGCACAGTTTCTGCCTGGCGCGCAAGGGAGCCGGTGGTATCAGCGCGCGATGGCGTAGCGCGCGGCGCCCGTCACCAATGTGTCACAGCGGGCGGCGAAGAGGGCCGATGCCGGGAGGCATCAGCAGGCGAGAGGCATAGTATAGGCATCGTCACACAACGCGGGCCGTTGCGCTCAGAGCGACAGGGGCTGGCGCCCCATGGACTGACAGCGACGTAGGCCGCAGGGCACAACCCGGATGGGCTTGCCCTACGCTCGGAACACGCGCGGCATGGTCGTCTAGCCGCAGGTTCCGTCGTGGCGGCGGTGAAGGAAGACTGAGTTCCCGTCGGGGTCCGTCACGGCAGCAACCCAGCAGACAGGCGACTCGAAGGGGCCGAAGGCGACCTCGCCGCCCTTGCCCTTCACCTCCTCGACGGCTGCCTGCACGTCATCCACGGCGAGCGCCACCGCGCCGCCAGGCGCGCCGTTGCCCGACGCGTTCAGGGCAATGGTGACGCCGTTGACGTTGATCTCGGCCCACATCGCGGCGCCCTCGTGCTCCATCACGAATTCGGGCTGCAGGCCGAACGTCTCGCGATAGAACTCGAGCGAGCGCGTCATGTCCTCGACCGTGTACGCAAAGAAATCGACTGCCTTGATGTCCATGCCGGACTGCTCCTTGTGTCGGGTTCTCAGACCAAATGCGTCCAGCAAGGACGGCCGTCAAGGGCGGCGAACGGCGCGTCGTCCGCCGCCCAGAAGTACGCTACCGCCAGAACTCGTACCAGCGCTTCGCCTGACCCCGGATCGTCACGCCGGAGCCCTCTGTCGTGGTCGTCTGCGTGGGCGCGGCTGTCTCTGCCGCTTCCGCGTCCGCCACAGGCGTCTCGGTTGCTGGCGCCTCCGCGACGGGCGCTGCCGTCTCGGAGCGGGTCTCCGGCTCCTTCGGAGCGGCTTGGAGAGCGAGCATCTGCTCGGTCAGCGCGGCGCGCTCGTCACTGCTCTCGCCCAGCCGGCGCTGCTGTATCTCGATGGTCCTCGCCTGCGATTCGATGACGCGCTCCTGCGACTCGAGCATTCTCAGGAGTCGCGAGCGGTCCTCGGCGAATTCGGTGGCGAGATCCTGCGTGGCTATGGACGGGGGGTGAGGTAGCATCGTCACGTGCGACTCACCGTCGTCAACGACCTCGGAGTCGGCGATCTCGCGGTCGGGAGTCGTGAGCTCCTCGTCCGCGATGGGCACGCCGAAGTGCGTGATGCCGTCCAACTCGTCGCGAGCGTAGTTCCGGTAGATCGTCGCGCGCGAGTACGGCAACCCCATCTGCTTCAAGTGCGCGATGGCGCCTTCGATGGGGAGCCAGACGAGCGCCTCGCCGTCCGGGGAGGCTTCCTCGGCAGCGGCGGATTCGAGGGTCGCGGCTTGCGGGTCCGTCGCGATGGTCATTCCTGCGTCTCCTGCGAGTATTCCTGCGAATTCGCGGCGAGCATTCCGCCCAATCGTCAGACCGATTCTCGCGCGAGTCTCGCTCGCATCTGACCGAGACTACGAGTCTCGTGGGTCGATCGTTACGGTGATTCGCGCCGCAATTCCACGACGCGTAGCATGGACGGTGGCGGCGCCTCGTCGCGTGGTCGGTCGCGGTTCCTTCCCAGGGTCTCCCACGTGAGAAAGTAGCGGCTGGCGCCATCCACCGCGTACGCTCGACCGGCCATCACGTGCTTCCGCATGCCGGGATAGGACGACTCGATCTCTCGGACTACACGAGGCACGGGGTCGGAGGGTCTCGGTATCTCACCCGTCGGCGCCAGCGTCTTTGGGTCCAGGCTCCACACGCCAGCGCCGTGCTTGTAGCGGTAGCTGAGACTGAGTCTACCATCGGCCCGGGGCTCGACGGCGCCCACGCGCACCTCCACGGACGGCAACGACCCCCCGCCGCCGAATGACCACCGGTATCCGGTCCAGCCGCTGACCTGGCGCACGAGCCACCCACTTGCGTCCCTGCGGGCGGCGTACACCTGCATATCGCCAACGTCGTCGTGTCGGTGGTACGTGAGAATGACACGGTCCTCGTGGTCGAACCCAATCGCCAGGCCACCGTTGAGCAGCCCCGCGCCGGCCGGCACGGGGTCGACGACCTCCGCCGCGGACAGAGTGATCGGCAGGTCGAACGGCTCGCCGTCGCTGTGCTCCCATCGCACGAGATCGCGGCTGCGGGCGTACGAGACCTCGTGGTTCGTCGCGGCATCCGGTGTGTCTCGCCAGACCCAGGCCAGATGGAAGTAACCGTCTGGGCCAAGCTGTGGGCCACGGAAGTACGCGTTCATCTTGCCCTCGCCCGAGACGATGGGCGTGTCGAGCAGCCTCGCCCATGTCCGCGACTCAGGATCGTACACGTTGTAGATCTGGTCGCCGCTGCCCGATGATCCGTCTCGGTAGGTGAAGATGAGCTCGCCAGTAGGGCCGCGCAGGAATTCCGGGTAGGTCGCTCGCAGCTCGCGTTCCGGCCCGACCATGTGCGGCAGGCGTGTCAGCGTCGTGACGTCGTGCGGTTCCTCCATGCGGAAGTAGACCATCGGTACGACGTGCATGTTCCCCGACAGGTGCATGCGACCCGTGTCGTCGAACGCCGCCTCAATGCGGTTGTGGCTGTCCCACCCAACGCGTTCGGGGAGCTTCTGCATCGTCCACGCGTCCGACCCCAGTTCTCGTTGCGCCACGCTCATCTGACGCTCGGCGTCGTAGTACGCCACGTACTGTCGGCTGCCCCGCGTGTCCAGGAGGAACCCTACGGGATGGCCCGACCAGACCGGCTCAATGTCGTACGTCGCGTGGACGACCATAGCTTCCTCCCGTGCGACGGCGCGCGAGACGCCCCATCCCAGTAGCATCGGCAACGCGCACACGCAGGCGATGCGCAAGGGTGTCATCGCGTCGATTCCTCGACCACGCGGCGCGTCTCTCGCGCGATCATGAGATCCTCGCGCGCGCGGATGACGAAGACGCGCGTCGCCGAGCCATCGGCGGTGATTTCAGCGTCGGCGCGAGCCGCGGCATTGAGACCGGTGTCGATGCGCACTCCGAGTATTCGGAGCCCCGCGCAAACCGTCTCGCGCAGCGCGGCGGAGTTCTCGCCGATGCCCGCCGTGAACGCGAGGGCGTCCAGTTGCTCCGTCGTCGTCGCAAGCGCCCCGACGGCGTTGCGCACGGCCTCGGCGTACATGTCGAGCGCGAGACGCGCCCGGCCGTGCCCTGTCTCGGCGGCCGTCTCGACCGCTCGGTAGTCGGACGACACCCCCGAGACTCCGAGCAGACCGGACTCTCGGTTGAGCGCGCGATCCAACGCGTCCGCATCGACGCCATGCTCCCGCTGCACGTGTAGCAGGATGCCGGGGTCGATCGTGCCCGATCTGGCGCCCATCATGAGCCCCTCCATGGGCGTAAACCCCATGGACGTGGCAACCGCGACGCCACCGACGGCCGCGGTAGCGGAAGATCCCGCTCCCAGGTGGCATGTGATGAGACTGACGTCCTCGGCGCCGCGCCCGGTCATTTCCGCTGCTCTCGCAGCGCAGTACGCGTGGCTGATGCCGTGGAACCCAAACCGGCGGACGCCCCAGTCCTCGTACCACGCGTACGGCGTGGCGTACACGTAGCGTTCCCGAGGCAAGTCGCGGTAGTACGCCGTGTCGAACACGGCTACGTGCGACGCGCCCGGCAGCAACTCGCGCGCGGCGTCGATGGCGCGAAGCGCGGGCGGGTTGTGCAGCGGGGCGATGGCGGAGAGCGCATCGATCTGGCGTCTCACGTCGCCGTCTACGAGCATCGCGTCCCGTAGCGCAGCTCCGCCGTGCACGACGCGGTGTCCGACGGCGACTTCGGCGTCGGGGTCCAGCGCTCCCAGGTCGTCCAGGGCGGCGAGCGCCGCTCGCGTCGCTCCGAGATGGCCTTCCGCCTGGATGGCCTCGACGCGGTCGCGGCCGCCGAAGCTCACATGGCACGCTGGGCTGCCGGACGAACCCGCCCAGTCTACCATCCCGGTCGCGAGGGCGACTTCGGACGCCTCGGCGTAGACGCTGAACTTCAGGCTGCTGGAGCCGGCGTTGAGCACGACGATGTGCACGGTCAGCGAACCTGCTTGGGGAGCGACACGTCGAATGCCGTCACAGCGTCGCCATCATCTCCAAGAACAGTTCGGCGACATCGAGACCGAACTCGGGCGAGTTCACATGCCTCGCGTACGTGTGCACGTGGATGTCGTCCCGCAGACCGTCGCGGAGCCGCGCCAGGAACGCCGCGTCGGCGTCCTGGTCCCAGAACGGCCCGTCCGGCGTGCTGGGGATGGACAGTCCCTCCGTCGGCACGGCCATCACGACGCGCGCGGTGGCGTCGTTGAGCCGCTCAGCGAAGATGTCCCCTAGTTGCACCATCTCGTCGTGCGACGTGCGCACCAACGTGTACTCCGGGTTGTGGTCGTACACGGGGCGACCCTGGAGTGGTTCTGGGACCGTGCCCGTCGCGAACACCGCGAAGTCGATGCAGCCCGGCACTACGACCTGGGGAACTCCCGCGAGACCGATGCGTCTCAGGCGATTCGGCCCGCCGTCGTGGATGCCGCCCACCATGGGGTCGTACACCTCGTCCGTCGTGAAGTCGATGGCGCCGACGAACTGCCCTGCTTCCGCCAGCTCTTCCATCGCCGGCCCGCCGACGCCGTTCGCGTGGAAGATGACGGACTCGTAGCCCTCCTCCGCGAGTCTCTCCTTCGTCGCCATGACCGACGTAGTCGTGTTCCCCAGCATGGTAATGGCGACGAACTTCTCCGAGCCATCCGGCTCCGGTAGTTCGTGTCCATGTTCGAGCATGCCAGCGATGGCCGCCGCCACGTTGTCGAAGATGGTGCAGGCGATGGGGTTCAGGCCGAGGATGTCCACAATCGAGTGGACGCACATGATGTCGCGCGTCCCTACGAAGGGGTCGAAGTAGTGCTTGCCCGACGCGATGGGAGACACGACAACCTTGGGAACGCCCGTGGGCAGTCCCATCATGGCGCCCGCGCCCATCACGGCGCCCTCCGCGCCGCCCATGCTCACGATGGCGTGCAGCTTGCCACGCTTGTAGAGGTCCAGCACCAGGTTCTGTAGCGCCGGCTTCATCTGTGCCACTGCCTTGCCGCGGCTGCCGGCATTCTGCACCGCCTCGATGGTTGTGCCAGCGTACTTTGCGACCTCGCCGTGGTCGTAGTCCGGCACGATGTCCAGCGGCTCGCCGAGGATGCCCGAGTCTATGACGGCGGTTTCGAGCCCGAGCGCCTGGAGCTTGTCGCGGAGGTACGCGATCTCCGGGCCCTTGGTATCCAGCGTGCCTATGATGGCTACGTGCTTGCCCATTTGCGGTCGATTCCCTGCCTGGCGAAGGTACGCGGGTATATGTCCGTGAAGACGGCGCGTGGCCGACGCGCAATCGTAACCGTGCGCCGTCGGCTGGGCAACGGGCGAAGCATGGCGTTGGACGAGGACCGGCCGGCTGGAAGGCGTGGCGGCTACTTCACGACGACCATGCGGCGCAGCGCCCGGTACGCGCCCGCCTGGAGCTCGTAAAGATACACGCCGCTGGCGACATGCTCACCGTGGTCGTTCCGGCCATCCCAGTACGCGGCCGAGCCGGAGCTGGTGTAATAGCCTTCGGCGCGATGACCTAGGTCGAGCGCGCGCACGACGGAGCCGTCTTGACCGTAGATGCGGACGGTCACATCCGCCGCGTCGGTGAGCTCGAACGGAATCCACGTCTCGGGGTTGAACGGGTTCGGGTAGTTGGGCATCAGCCGCGTGGCGGTCGGCGCCGTCCACGCCATCGCTATCGTGAGGTCGTGGGAGCCGGCGTCGAGACGAACCGACTGCCGTTCAGCCATGTCGATGACGGCGTCGCCAGCCGCCATGCTGAGCCGCCAGTGATCTGGCACGTTCGGCCGCTCCCACCGGAGCATCCCGTGGGCGCCGCCAACGCGCGCGCGTACCGCCCACTCGACGCCGCGCCGGTCCATGGACTGCACGCTGCGGGACAGACGTCCGACCGGGTCGTCGACGAGCACGTAGAGGTGCGAGTAGTCTGGCGTTGGTGGCTGCGGGGGCGTGGCGATGTCGAGTCGGTCGTAGCCTGCCGACGTGTGTGGGCTCAGGCCGATCTCCACGGCGCGACGCGCGCCGTCGGCGAGTTCGAGGCTCAGAGGCAGAGCCCAGTCGGGGCTCGCCAGCGACGGCGCCCGACCGCGGGCCTGCGCCGGGTGGTACAGCGAGGCGCCGTCGGCGTCGAGATGACGCGGTTGTGTCAGCCGCGCTTCGACCGGCTCACCGGTGTCGTTGTATGCCCAGTACCCGGCTCCGGGAACCAGTTCACTCGCGATCGAGTAACTGCCCGCATCCGCGTCATACCCGAACACCGCCGCTTGGTTGCCGAAGAGACCCGTGATGTTGGTCGCCGGGTAGTTGTTGACCGACCCCACGCTTGCCGGCGCGCCTATGAGATTCCAGCCGGCGTCAAGCACTACCGCGACATCCCGCGCGTCGGAGCTATCCACATCCAGGGACAGCTCGTAGGTTCCGCCGTTGGAGTTGATAAAGACGCCGCCACCGACCGCGGGAATGTCGTCCTGCGTCAGGAATCCCACGCCCCTATATCCGCCCTCCCAGACGAAGGCGGAATTCGTGTACGCGTCCAGCGGGCTCAGGTCGCCGAATCCGGGAACGGACACGAGGTTCCAGCCCGGAGACAGGGAGCCACTGACGAGCGTCTCGCCCGCCGCAGGCGACACCGTGACGTCGAAGTTGTAGGAAGTGCTGTCCGCGAGCTGAATTGTCGACCAGCTCGCGCCGGACATGTCCCACGTCTCACCGGTGGCTGAGTCCGTGATGGCCGCCGAGTGAGAGACGCCGGTACGAGCCTCAAACTGCTCTAGCAACGCAACGACATCTGGCGCGTACCATGCGATCGTCGATCCCGACCCACTGGCGCCGGTACGCGTGTGGACCGGCCACGTATAGGTGGAAGCCGCGGACGCTATCGGCTCAATGAGGCGCGCGTACGCTCCGTCACCGCTGATCCAAGCGCGCGCCGACGTACCTGGGGCTTCGGGCGGCGCTGCCTCGGCTGTTAGGTCCCAAATCGTGCCCGTGGCCGTCGGCGAGATGTCGATGGAGCCCTCTGGACCCACGCCGAACGCCAGCTCCCTCGAGAAGCTCCCGTCGCCTGCCTCAATCCTCAGCGCCACCTCGGCTACTGGGTGGATGTTCACGAGCGTCGTCGCGGTAACGGGGTCGCCACCCAGGTCGCTGCTGTCCGCCACCGTGAATGTGACGACATCGGTCAAGCCATCGCCGAATGCCACGTCGGTGTACGCGGAGGCGGTGTACTGTAGCGATGAACCCACGATAGACACCGTCGCCCCCTGCTCCGACACAGCGTCGCTGAACAGAAGGGAGTCGCCGTCCGTGTCGTAGATGCTGGGGTCGGGGACGCCGTCGGCGTCGACATCCGTCAGATCGACCAGCGGGACGTTCACGACGCTGCCAGACGCAACGAAGGCGGAGCCCTCGCGGTCCACGACGACGGACTGGTTCACGTCTGCGATGTCCAGCTCCACGACAATGGAGCCGGTCGACGCCGTCGGGTCGCTGTCGTCCGTCACGTCGATGACGAAGGCGTCGGAAGGCTCGAAACCGGCTGAGCTCTGCGGCGTGCCGGCAAACTGCACCTCAAGGGAGGCCCCCTGCGACACGCTTAACGTGTCGCCAGCGGACAGCTCTACCCCGGTCGCCGGATCGACTAGCGCGCCGAGAGATGGCGTGCTGACGACATTCACCGTGTATGTCGGCCCCACGCCGCCCCAGACGTCAACAGAGATGACGGATGCTGGTTCCCTGTGTTCACTAACGCCATACGGCGCCATCGTCGTGTCAGCGACGCCGTCCCCGTCGGCATCAGCCTGAATGACAACGTCCAGAGCGAGGGGCTCGGAGCTCGGCGTGGTGTTCTCGTAGTAGTAGAGTCCGCCGTACCTGTTCCCCAGCACGGCATCCGAGTCGCCGTCACCGTCCAGGTCCACGAGGCTGGGGGCCACCACCGCGTAGTACGGCACGCTTGCCAGAGGATTGCTCGCGACCGCCTGCCGCTCAAACACTGGGTTCGTCGGCCCGCCGGTGTTCTCGAAGTAGTGCACCGCCTCGTACGTGTAGCTGCCGTAGTCGTAGCCAGCGACAAAGGCGTCCAAATCACCATCGCCGTCGATGTCGGCAAAACTGGCGGCGGCCGGGCCGGTGTACGAATACGCAGCCGACAATGGGTTTGCGGCGCCAGTGCGCGCGACGAAGCTGGGGATAGAGGAGCTGCCGGTGTTCTCGTAATAGAACAGATCGCCGAAGTAATACTCCTCGTACGCGCCGACGAAGGCGTCGAGGTCACCGTCGCCATCAACATCAGCAAACGTTGGCAGCGTAGTGTAGTAAGAGCCCGCGTCCACGAAGCCTAGTGGGTTGACGGGCCCGTGCAGCGCACTTCGCCTTGTGAACGTAGGGCTGGAGCGCGTCCCCGTGTTCTCGTAGTAGAGCACAGAGCCGAACGCGTCGTCGGTGTAGACGCCACCCTCGTATTCACCCAGTTCCACGTATTCGTAGTAGGTCGCGCCAACAAACGCGTCGAAGTCTCCGTCGTTGTCGATGTCCACGAAGCTCGGGCCACCCCGGCCGTAGATGTGCAGATCGTGGAGCCCAATGAGGTCGCCCAGGGGGTTCGCGGCCCCGGTTTGCTCTTGGAAGACAGGGTTCGTTGCAGATCCAGTGTTCTCGTAGAACCGAACCGTCCCGTCTATCGCCCCCGAGCCGTACTCGCCAACGAACAAGTCGAAGTCCCCGTCGTCATCGATGTCGACGAACGCCGGGTAGGAGCTCCCGGTCACAGCGACGGCGTCTAGGGGGTTGTCGACGCCGACCCTCTCCTCGAAGGTGACCGCGTGCGTCGGCCCCGCCGCCACGGACATAGCCAGGACGCCAGTTGCCAGCGACCACCCGAGCCGAGACGCAAGGCGGTCCAGACGGCGACTGAGCCTCCCCATGCGGTGGACCAGACGACGTCGTGTCTCCAGCGTGAGGTGGGAGAGCGTGCCAGCCCTTGCGCGGCGGACGAAGCGTGAGAAGCACTTCCTCAGCCTTCGGCGCGTGGCTAGGAAGTCGCGCTCAGCGGCGGTGCTGGACCTGCCGCGACGAGGCAGGCCTACGACTTGGGCCCACGTCGCCACGGAGTCCAGATCAACGCGCCTGCGAGTCGCGCCACCGTGGCGCCGGCGCAGGCGGCCAGCAACGTCGGTCACCGGGATGTGCTCCCGTGACAACGTATCGCTGACGTCTGCACTCGCTTGGTGGGAGTTCATGTGCGGGACGACCCTCCGTACACATGGCTCGTGGCTTCAGCCCACGGTCCGACGAGAGCGGAAAGCTAACAAGCGATAGCCGCCTGTGACACGGGCCGTAAGGGTGGCTGGGACGGCGCGCGCGCGACAGCGGGCGGCGTTGCCCTCTATAGCGCGTGGGCATACACAGCACACCGCCGACCGGGGCCGCCGGGAGTTCCCCCACTTGTGTCGTGGCGGTATCCTGGGTCAGCGCAGGAGCTGTAGTGACAGTCCACGCGCTCCGTTCACCGCAAGACCCGGTCCACAATGCACGGGGACTTGCCCACGCAACTGACCGGCCGACTGCCCCGCCCCCAAGGCGGGATCCGGGCGAGCCCGTCCAAGACGACCAGGCCATGAAGAACCCACCACCACCATTCAGCCTCACGCATTCCCCGAACCTTCCTGAGTTGCTCTGGCAGCTCGGATGCACGCTTGTCATCAGCACGTACCAGGCCGGAAAGGTCATCTTCATTAGCGCGCGGGACGAGGAACGCCTGGTGCAACTGCCGCGCAACTTCCAGACGCCCATGGGCCTCGCGGTCGATGGACCCCGCATGGCGGTCGCCACCAGGAACGAGGTCGTGGTGCTCGCGAACGCGCCGGACCTGGCGGCGAAGTACCCTCGGCAGCCTGACACGTACGACGCCCTCTACATGCCGAGGGCGGTCTACTTCACCGGCGCGGTGAACACCCACGACCTGGCGTGGGGCGTCGACGGCCTGTGGGCGGTCAACACGCTTTTCTCGTGCCTGGCGCTCGTCGACGATGAGTACAGCTTCCGACCGCAGTGGCAGCCGCGCTTCATCACGGAACTGGCGTCGGAGGACCGCTGCCACCTGAACGGCATGGCTATGCTCGACGGCCGCCCGCGGTACGTCTCCGCGCTGGGCGCCACGGACGCGCCGCGGGCCTGGAGCCCCGGGAAGGTGAACGGCGGCATCCTGATGGACGTGGCGAGTAGGGAAATCATCCTCGAGGGGTTGCCGATGCCCCATTCCCCAAGGGTGTATGACGACCGCCTGTACCTGCTACTGTCGGCGACTGGCGAACTGGTGTGCGTCGATTCCGAGGCGGGAACATACGAGGTCGTCGCCAAGATGCCCGGGTTCGTGCGCGGGATGGCGCGGGTAGGCGACTACCTGTTCATAGGGCTATCGCGCCTGCGCACTTCGAGCCGCACGTTCGGCGACTTGCCCATCGCGAAGGAGTCCGTGTTCTCAGGCGTCTATGTGGTGTACCTGCCCGGCGGACACATCGTCGGTCATCTCAAGTACCTGGCCAGTTGCGAGGAGATCTACGACCTCGCCGCGCTGCCCGGCGTGCGGCGACCGGGCATGATGGGGCTGGATCAGGAACACCGACGTGGGCTGTCGATACCCACGACGGGATTCTGGGCTCGGGAAGGGCCGAGGCCGAGCGAGCCCGATGGCGAAGCACCACGCGAGGCACGTTGAGGACAGCAGCGCGCCTGCCTACGGGCATGGGCGCCGCGCCATCGTCAGCGCGCGGCATCCTGCACCGCGACCGCGTGGGGCCGCTAGAGGGGCTGGGCAACTCGTCCGTGAGGCGATGCGCACATCAGCACCCTTCGCTTACTACCTGTCGTCACCCGAGGGTGGCTCGGGAGCGGGCGCGGGTTCCGCGGCGACCTCTAGGAAGCGAACGTTGTCTACCCGCCCCGAGAAATCCCAGCCGCCAGCGAATACGGCGACGTGAGTGATCCGCGCCGGCCGCGACGCGGGCGCGTGCTTGTGGTAACGGGCGCGGAACCAGCGACGATGGTCCGCAGCAAGCGCGAGGTCGGCGCACAGGGGTGTCAGATCCTCCAGCGGCGGAGACGTGTACGTGTGCCACACCCCCTGCAGCAGCTTCGACGACGAGGCGTACCTGTCGTCTCCTTGGTAATAGAACCCGTGGTGCCACCGATGCGGCACGCCTGTCTCATCGATGTAGGCAAGCTCGACGCACACCGGGTACTCGGAGCCCCCCGCATGGCCGCCGCCTCGCAGACTCGTAAGGACCGGATTCACATCAAGCTGGAGCCGTAACTCGCGGTGCTGGGTCAGGTCGATGTTCACGTCGCGCACGATCCCCACGTGTGACCCGTCGGCCCCGCCGCCAACCCGCGTGAATTGAACTACGTTCGACTCGCCGACGGGATCCCACACGATCTCCGCGGCTCTGTGACTGCCCATACGGTCCTCGCCGAACCAACGGCTCCACTCGCCGAGGTCGGCGTCGAACGTCGTAACGCCAGGGACGACCGAGGCCGCCGTACCGCTCGCGGCGATGGGCTTCCCGGTGATGTCGTAGCGCCAGGGGGAGTCCGTCTTCCAGCGCATGTCCGTGGACGCTACGCTCGCCGGTCGCTCGATGATCGCCTTCATCGACCTCGACCAGCCCGGATCAGTAGAGCTGAGGTCGTTCCACAGACCTGGGCCGAGGCCGTTCATGTGCGCGAAGTGCTCGCCGCCTCTGCCGAGGTTGTTCGACTCCCACATCGCCCAGTTGATGTACGACAGGCGCTCTCCGCCTGCCCACCGCCAGTCGCCTTCGGCGTGCGCGTCCGTCAGCCCGATCCAGAACCGAGTGTCGCCACCAAACGTGGCCACCAGCCATTCCTGCTCCGCGTCGTCGTCGATGGTTACCAGACGCGCCGCCAGATCAGCCGCCACCACTTGGCACTGACGCCACGTACCTGCGTCGATGACGGCGTACGACCCGCCGGTGGCCGGGTTCACGACCCACTTGGGCGGCGCTGCCGCGCGCGGAACCCTACGGATCACCGGCGCGCGGACGCGGGGCGGGGGTGGTGGTAGTACGACCTCCTCGACAACGGCGAGGGCGGGATCCACGGCGAGCCACGCCGCGCCAGCGATCACCACGGCCGCCGAGAGGACGAGATGCCAGCGGCGCCCGGAGTTCCCTTTGGGTCTGCCTGCCATATGCCTCCTCCACTCGTCGGGTCGGTTTCGGCCAGCGCGCTCGCCCACTCCGAGCATACGGAATCTGTATGGCTCGACAGTAAACGTAGGGAACGGGAGGAGGAACGTGCGGGTTGACTCGCGGCCACGGGCGAGGAGTCGTCGCTACTTCACGACCACCAGGCGGCGTACATGCCGTGTCGCGGACGTTGTCATTTCGGCGTAGTAGACGCCAGCGGCGACTGTCTCTCCGCGGTCGTTGCGCCCGTCCCAGTGGATCGCCTCGGCGCGCGAGCGGTACGAGCCCGCACCTCGGCGCCCGATATCCAACCGACGGACGACCCGCCCAGTGGCCTCGTGGATCGCCACCGTGACGCGAGACGCCTCGGACATGTCGAAGGGGATCCAGGTCTCGGGGTTGAAGGGGTTGGGGTAGTTCGCCAACATCCGCGTACTGGCCGGAAAGGGAGCCACAAGCGTCTGGCGACCGGTGAGGGCTACGGAGACTGCGCCTAGCCGTACGTCCTCCTCAGTCAACGTCAGGCGGCGCCCGCCGAGCTCGCGCCCGATTCCGTCCTCCACGAGGAGCTCCATCCTGAACGCATCCCCTGCCGCGAACGGAGCGCCCAAACGAACGAACGCCGCCTGGAGGTTGCCACTACCCGACGTCGCGCCAACCACGTCTACCACGGACACGCCGGTATCGACGTCCGTGACGCGGACGCGCTGCCCGTCCTGCGGCCCGGTACCTATCACAACCATTACGGCCCCGCTGCGCGCGCGGGCGTACCCTCCCGCCGGTGGAGCCGCGAGCGGCGTCCGCCTTCCACGCCACGGTTCCCCGTCAAGCGTGAGATCGATGTCAGCGCTCGCCACGACCAGGTAGGCGACTCCGGGGGCCACGTACGCGTCCGTGGCGTCCGAGACCACCGCCACGAACCCGCCGTGTACGTACCGCACGATCTGCTTGATGTCCGCCGAAAGGTCGTACAGTTCACCAACGCGCGCGACCGCCGTCCGACGCGGGATCCCAACCTGGTTGACCCCACGATGCAGGCGGACGGTGGGTGGCAGCGCAGATCCGACAAACGAGACGGTCTTGGCACGCTTCAAGACCGCGATGACGCCCAAGGACGGGGAGATCGCGAAGTTGGCGGGGCTATCGTCCGCCACGCCGGCCGTATACGCGAGGTACGTCCCAGCGGCGTCTGGGGCGAGTAGGACGCTAACGTCGTCATCGCCTCCTAGCGCCTCGTACAGGTCTGCCGCCGAACCAAGACCGTCGACGACCGCGGGCACGTGCAGCAGGTTCATGCCCGCAGCAAGCGCGAGGGTCGCTCCGGGCGCGGGGAGTGGCATCTCCTCTGACAGATGGGCGCGTACGAAGCGCAGATCCCCCACGAGCGCGTCGAATCCCCAATCTCCGCCCATCCACCCCCATGGCATGGCCGCCCTGTATTCGCTGGCAAGTTGGATCGGCGTGGGACCCATTCCTACGCGCCCACCATGCAAGCCATCCCAGAGATACAGGGCGCCCGCGTAGCCCACGGCATCGCTGGCGTCCGCGGACGAGACCGCGTCGGCGTCCACGAGGCCGATGCTGATTGGGATGGCGCCGCCGTCCGCCGGCGTGACATTCCATGGCCATGCGTCTGTCAGCGGTATCGCCGCCTCTATCCGGTAGCCCCAGGTGGCGCGCGTTAGCGCGGCCTTGGAGCGCAGCCGTCTGTTGGCGACGATCTCGGCAGGCGCGTCCTCGATCACGGACCATGCACCGGTATCGTCGCGCACTAGGTCCAGCCACACCGGGCCTGCGCAGACGCCCGACCACAGCGACGGCCTGTCCACCGCCGGGAGTGGTTCGATCCAGACGCTGTCGTGGTGAGGGGCAGGGGGAGAGCCGTCGGTGAACGTCGCTCCGTCCTGGGCCGGGACACTGTAGTCCGCGCATTCACCGGTCCGGTGGCGTGCGAACCCGACGGGCCGAGGGACGAGGTAGTCGTCGGTCACTCTCAGCGCGACGTAGAGGAACTCCGCGTCCGCGACCATTGCGAACTCGTACGATGCGTCGCGGTCGTCCGTTGGGCCCGGCGCGTCTTCGCCAGGGCGGGCGTAGGCGTCGGCGGTGCGGGTGTGATCGACCGAATGCCAGGGCGCGTTGTCCCACACGGGCTCGATGAGGAGGCCGTCGACCTGCGGTGTGTTCGGGAAGGCGCAGTTGTAGACCACACCGTTGACGCCGGGGTCGATCGCAGGCGCCGGGTCACGGGGCGCGGTCACGGCTTCCTCGGCGCCGCGCCACGGCGGGCCGACCCATCGCTGAATCCTGCCGTCCCATCCGCCGCTCACGAGCGTCGCGCCGTCGGGCGAGAACGCGACGACCTGCACCCCGTTGGTATGACCGTATAGGGTCGTGAGTCGCTCGCCCGAGCGGCCATCCCACACGCTTACGGCGCGATCTGCGCTGCCGCTCGCCAGCGTCCTGCCGTCCGGCGAGAATGCGACAGACGCGACGTAGTCAGTGTGTTCGCGCTGCGTCGCGACTTCCTGTCGGGTCGCGATGTCCCATAGCTGGACCTCGCCGTGGGGGCCGCCGACCGCGAGTCTCAAGCCGTCGGGTGAAACCGTAATGGCTTGGGCGGTGTAGCCAGCGTCCAGGCTGGCGATCTCACGGCCGTCGGGAACGCTCCACAGCGTGACGTTTCCGCGCAGCCCACCTGTTGCCAGCGCGTCGCCACCTGGGAGGAATGCCATGGGGCCTCCCGCCCCGGTCAGCGTCCCTGCCTCTTGCCGGGACGCCACGTCCCAGAGCACCACGGTGGCGCCCAGCCTCGCGCTCGCGCGGCCGGTTGCCAGCATGCTGCCGTCGGGCGAGAAAACGACGGGGCCGCCGCCATCCGGCAACACCGCGATCTCTTCACCGGTTGCGATGTCCCACAGCTTCACGTCAGCCTCGAACAGGAATCCGCGATCCTCGAACGTAGCGAGGACCGTCCCGTCGGGAGAGACCGCGCCAGCTTCCCAGCGCAGGTCGCGTACAGGGAAGACGAAGTCGCCGGGCCCACGCGTCTGGAGCGTCCCGTCGCGGGAGTCTGCCGCCCACAGGCCGCCGAAGTAGTGGGTTCCCAGCGCGAGGACGTGACCGTCGCCGGCGAACTGCACGGCGGAGATGCGCCCACTCGGCACGGTGATGGCGGCGGGCGGGAGCGCCCGTCCCTCAGCGGCCGCCGCCAACCACAGCACGACCACACTCGCAAGCAGGGCCCGCCCCGCCTGCGTGCGTACAGCCAAGCGCGCGCAGACGCCTCCCCGGTCAGTCAGACGCATGTTCGTGGTGCACCGCCTCAGGCCCCTGGAATCCCTCACGCCACCGCGCCGGACGCGGTCGACAGACTCAGGCTACCACGCCCAGGTGGCGACCCAAAGCGTCTGGGCAGACGGACGCCGTGGCGATACAGATGACCTGTCAGGGAGACGGACACGCTCCCGACCACGGCGGCTGGCGAAACGGAGCGCCATGCTACTGCTGTAAGCGTTCCGCGAGCAGTTCGTATAGTCCGCGCGGCTTGACGCCGAAGCGGCCGGCGTGAGCGTTCAGTTGAGCCAATGTGCCAGCGTCCTCGGTGACGACGACATCGACACCGACCTCCTTCGCGTCACCGAGCCTCGCCCACGTCAGATGGTTCGCGAGGTCCGGCTGCGTGAACTGAAGCGCCGAGCTGCCGACCGGGTGCGCGCGTTCCTTCCGCCAGAACAGCTCCTTCGCCTCGCCCGCCATGGCCTGCGCGGCCAGCGAGCGCGGAGCGTCGTGCCGGTCCGGCATGCGGACGGCGTGCGTGGGGTCCACGTAGGCGTAGACAGCGTCCCCGTCACCAGCGTCGAACGCCAGCGAGTCGGCGGCGGCGAGGAGCGACACGAGCTCGACGACCTCGATGTCCTCAGGCCACGCCACGTCCAGGCGATCTGCGTAGAGCGTCGTGAACGCGTAGTAGTCGCCGGGCGACAGCACGACGACGCGCTTCGCGCCCGTCGCCTGTATGTCCGCGACGTTTGCGCGGGCGATGTCCGTCGCGATGTCCGCGTACCCGAGGGAGCTGGCGATGTAGCCGTTGCTCCTGCCGTGACCCACGTCCACCGTGTCGACGCGCGCTGCCTTCAACAGGCTCCGCGCTGCGGCCAGCCCATCAGCGCCGAGGTACGCGGCTTCATCGCCGACGAACAGGGCTGTCTCGCCGGTCCCGCCTTCGGATGTCGGCGCCTTCTCCTCGTACGGGTTGCCCCACTTGCGGAGGCGTTCGGCTGTCTCCTGCGCGGCGGCTGGAGCCAGTCCCAGCCCGACGATCTCCTCGCGGATGCGCGCGACGGTGTCGGGGAACGGCTGGTCGGTCACGCAGTTGGCGCGGCACGTTCCGCAGTCCGCGCACTGATACATGATGTCCGTGTTCTCGTCGTTCCACTCGAGCATCCCGCGTCTCTCGGACGCGATGATGAGACCCCACCCGTGGGGTGTGAGCGTCTCGACCTTCGTGACGTGCCCGACGGGGCACACGTGCCGGCACATGAGGCAGTACCGACAGTTATCGGCGGTCTCGTTCGCGAGCGTAATGTCCCGCATGGTGTCCAATCTGTCGCTACGGCCTAGTAGCCGAAACCAAGCTTGCCGGGGTTCATGATGCCCTTGGGGTCGATCGTCCGCTTGAGATCCTGTAGCAGCGGCCACGCCGACCCGTACTGCTCGCGCGTGAAGCGGCCGAGCTTGATGCCCACGCCATGGTGGTCGTTGATCATGCCACCGTTGGCGATCGACGCCTTGACGGCGCTGGACCACACACGGTTGTGCAGGCGTATGCACTCCTGCGCGTCCTCGGGCGGGTTCTCGATCACGAAGCGGTCGTACAGCGACGCGCCCCAGTGGTACCAGTGCGAGAAGTGGCCGATGTAGCTCAGGCCCCACTCCTTGTAGTTGTCCTCGACTGCCGCCTTCTTCGCGTGGTAGAGGGCTTCGAGCTTGTCGAATGTCGTGACCGTCTCGGTGGTGCCGTACATCCAGGGCAGCTTCAGGTTCTTCGGCGGGAAGTAGAAGTCGTAGCGGTGGTTCCACCACGCCTCGCCCGGCTCGCGACCCAGATCCTGTGCGCCGAGTTCGTCGCAGATGGCGAGCGCGCGCTTCTCCTGCGCCGTCGCGATCTCCTCGAAGCCGTCGAAGCCGATGACCATGTACGCGCCGTCCATCTCGTAGCCGAGTATGGCCCGCACACGCGTGCGCGTCGAGTGCTCGTCGTAGAGGCGTATCACGAGTGGATCGAGGCGGTTGACCATCATGCGCCTGCCGGCTTCCAGCGCCTTCGACAGGTCGTCGAAGAGGACCGCCCGCAGGAGCCGCGTCTCGGGCATGTGGTCGATCTGCATCGTCGCTTCGGTAATGACGCCCAGCGTGCCTTCGGCGCCCAGGAATATCTTCCCGAACTCCGGCCCAGACGAGTGACTCGGAACCGCGGGCGTGCGGATGACGTCGCCGTTGGGCAGCACGACCTGCATGGAGAGGACCATATCCTCGGCCTTGCCGTATTTCGTGCTGATGGTGCCTGTCCCGCGCGCCGCGAGGAATCCGGCCATCGTGGCGCAGTTCCCCGACGCCGGGTAGTGCGGGTACGTCAGGTCGTGCTCGTTGAGCGCCCACTCCAGCTGGGTGTTGATAATCCCCGCCTGCGTCGTCACCTTCAGCGACTTCGCGTCGATGTCGAGGATCTTGTTGAGGCGCTTCGTGTCCAGCATGATGCCGCCGTGCAGGGGCAGCGCGGATCCCTGCGTTCCCGACCCGCCACCAAACGGGATAACGGGGATGCGGTAGCTGTTGGCGATCTGGAGCAGCGCCGATACTTCCTCGACCGTGCCTGGGTGCACGATGTAGTCCGGCAGTCGCAGCTCCTCGCCGCGGTCCAGCCACATCTGCGCCATCCAGGACCAGTCCGTGGCGTACACGGCGCGGTCGGTGTCGCGCGTGGAGATGAAGTGCTCTCCTACGACATCCTCCAGCTCGCTGCGGATCATCTCACTTTGGAGTCCGGCTCTCATGTCTGTCGCGCGCTCCGTGTGCCTGTGTAGTCCTTAGGAATGGACGCCCCGCCTATGGTAGCCGACGCGGACGGCGACGCGACGATAGACATACCACCTCCCGCGAGACCTGTGAAGCGCGAACGCACGCGCGTGTGCTCGACACGCGATGGCGCCGACCACCGTCAGCTCCCACCGCCTGCCATTCTGAGGACACAGGCATGTCGGAGCAGGCCGTGGTCGGGGAAGGCATCACCATCGGCTGGTGAGCACACGCGCCGACTTGACGTCGCGTTAAGGACAGGCTATTCCGTTAGTACATTGAATACTGATGTACTTCGCATGCACGGCGCCGATCGGACCCCATCGGGGAGGGCCACGCGGGCGCCAGAGGAGGGCCGCGGATCGTGTCCTACTACTTCGAAACCGGGTTGCGGATGCCCTACGACGATGCGGTGCCGCATGTAACGCAGGCGCTCAAGGCGGACGGCTTCGGGGTGCTGACGACGATAGACGTGAAGGCCACGCTCAAGAGCAAGCTGGACGTCGACTTCCGACCGTACGTGATCCTCGGCGCGTGCAATCCGCCACTCGCCTACCAGGCGCTCCAGGCTGAGGAATACATAGGCCTCCTTCTGCCGTGCAACGTCGTCGTACAGCAGGTCGAGGACGGGTCGGCGCGCGTGGCTGCCGTCGATCCCGCTGCCGCGATGTCTGCGGTGGACAACCCGGCGCTCGCGCAGATCGCTGGTGGCGTTCGCGCCCGGTTGAAGGCTGTCATTGATGGGCTGTAGGCCGACGCGACGCTCTTCCCGAGGACGTGTGCGTCGCTTGGCAGCGCGCCCGCCACGCGCCTGGCGTCCCTGCCGACCAGCTCCCTGACCGTGACCCCCTGCGGAAGAGATGCTTCGCCTCCGGCTCAGACACCATGGAATGACCGGTTCGCCCTGTCGGCGTATGTTGTTTGTGCTA
>CAYYPK010000050.1:17916-42638 GCA_964473525.1 uncultured bacterium | reverse complement strand
TGCAACTCGCAGCAGCAGTTACCTGGTCTGCCTAAATGTCGAATCGCCCTAGTGGTCCAGCGCCGCGCCTGCTCTGTCTAGAGATCAAGCAGCGGCAGTCTACGCGCGATTTGCCCGGCCGCATGGCCTTGTCTGTCCATGCCAAGTCTCCGCTTCTGGGCCCGGCGCTTCAGTCGGTAGGCCGGCAAGACGCCTTCTTCCGCGCGTCATCTTGGCTTGGTATCTCGACAATCCACGAGACAAACGGGAAGTCGTCTTGTGTCGTGTCCACGCGCAGCTCTCGTGCGCCGCAGAACTCATCTACCGCCGTCTTTACGCCGAACACGCCTTGTGGCAACCGGCCGTCGAGGTAGTCGTGCCCAGCGAGGATGCCGCCGGGACGGATCTTGCCGAACCACGACTGCAGATCTAGCGTGACGGACTCGTAGTCGTGGCGCGCGTCCAGATACGCGAAGTCCAGTGAACCCGCGGCGATGTTCGCGGCTGCTTCCTCGGAGGTCATCCTCCATATGCAGCTTCTGCCGCCGAACGGCGCGAGCCGCGCGGTCGCGCGTCGATGGAACAGGTCGTGCACGTGTTGTGGCACGTTCGCTACGTCCTCATACGTCTCGTCCTGTTGGCGCCAGGGGTCGATGGAGGTGAGTCTCTGCCCTCTCCATCGGCTCAGGAAATGCGCGGAGAATCGGCCTTCCTGTACGCCGACTTCGACGGCGACGCCAAGGAGCGCTCGCTCGTTGAGGACAGCCGGCAGCTCATCGCGAGTCGAGAGCCCCGACAGCGGTCTGATGGGTTCGGCGGCGACATCCCTGCTACGCACGGGTATCCTCAATCGCGTGATTGTCGTGACCTGAGATAGGACAACACGAGCTCGACTTCGTTCGCCGAGTGCCGCCCTTGTAGCGCGAGGCGGATTGCCTCTTCCTTAGACGTCAGGCGCAAGTGAGGAAGCAGCGACGCGGCGTTCGCCACCGCGCCATCGCCCTTGCTCTGTCGGTAGTGGAAGAGCGGTCTTGATGGGCGCGTGAGTCGCGCGTTGGCCACCTTGTCCGACCCGCCGCGCGCGCCTTGGGCGACTTCCAGCAGCCTGTCCGCGGCGCTGTCCCATGTGAATGAGTGCCGCCGGGCGCGCCTAGAAGTGGAGGACGCGAGAGCCCGTTCAGTGGCGCTCGACACATCGCCGAATTCGGGCCGGGCATAGTGGGCGTTGTCCTCGAAGGGCGTGTCCAGAAGCGCGCGGGTAGCGCCGCAGAATACGATAGGACAGCCGGCGTCAAGCGCCATCCAGATGGGCAACATTGGCGTGCCGGCCTCTTCGTCCGCGAGAAAGACGTCCATATAGGGTAGGAACGTCGCAAGGACAAGGGCGTCCTCGTGGGTGCGAAGGTCGAGACTGATAAGGTTGGGAATACGGTTCCCGTAGACGGGTGTCGCGAGGTCGTGGCACGTCACGAACGTTCGGTCAGGATGCTCGACGCAGAGGTCCGCCAACAGCCCTTCTCGCCGCGCCGTGGAGGCGGCAAGCCCAACCCCTATGAGCGGCCCGCCGCCGATCACGCTGCCGGGCATGCTCTGCCGCAGCGATGTGAGAAACGCCTCCCTGTCGAGGCCGATGTCTAGCCGGAGATCTTCCACGCCTGGTGGAATCCACACCGTGCGCGGCATCTGGGCGAGCGCCGGCTGCATAAACGCGGCGAGCCACGGCGCATCGAGCACAAGCGTATCGCACTCTCGGGCGACCGTAGCGTGCTGTAGGAGGATGCCCTTGGCGCGATGAGACTGGAGCGTTTCGCCCTGAACGTAGGAGACAACCGGTACCTCCTGGTGCGTGTACCACATCAGGTCGGCCAAGGTCAGCGGCGATAGGAGGAGCACGGCGTCGCAGTTCGTAGGCACGCTACGGAGCAGATCGCCCATCTCCCAACTCGCAGGCCGTATCCGCTCGATGTCCTCGCCCGTCAGGAACGGGATGTCGTCCTCGTCTTCACCTTCCAGCTCCGGCAGGAGCAGCACGACTTCCGCGCGCGCCATGAGCGCGAAGACGAGTTGGTAGTGCGCCCACCGCGCGAGCGCGCTCGTGCCGCCTTTGTGCAGGAGGAATCGCGGGCTGATACAGATGCGGGGAGTCGCTGCGCCGGGCCGGGTGGTCTCGTCGAGGACACGCCCGAAGAGCAGGCCCTGCTGCTCCAACAGCTCGAGCTGGCCGAACGCATCCAGGATCTCCGCATGGCTGATACGCGCAGACAGTTCGCCGTGGATCTCACGGCGCGTACGTGACTCGCACAGCCTTAGGATCTCGCCCATCGACTCGGTGATTGGGACAGCGATTCCCTCGTCCAGATCGGCCACGTGCCGTTGGCCGTCCTGTTGGAACTCATGGAGCGTATGGAGCTTGCGAGGCAGCGCTAGGGGGTCCACTTGCGCCCTCCCACTTCAGATCGAGAGAGTCTGGAGAAACTGACGAACGCGCCTCACCACGTCCTGGGCGCCCTCGCGTCCACAGAATTCGCGCAGGATCGCCTCGACTTCATGCCACGTGTGGCTCTTGAGCAGCGCCAAGGCCAAGCCTTCCTCGGGGCTCTGGATGTAGCTCTCAAACATCAGCAGCTTGCGCTTGTCGCTCGCGACTCCCGCCAGCACGGCCTGAACGGAGGGCCGTCCGCTATCAGCGTCTAGCGTGGGCGTGAAGCGGACATCGAGGTAGGGGGCCTCCGTAGCCGCGCGGCTCTGCCGCCGCTTCAGCTCCTCGAATAGCTCCGCGAGATCCCGCGCCGATCGATCCCAGGTGGATCCGCGAGATCGCTCGTGCGCCATGTGGCCGAGATTCCGCCGTTTGTCGGGGTGATCCAAGAGGTCGCGAACGGCGGTCTCCAGGGCCTCAATGTCCACGTGGCCCACGATACTCCCTATTTCCCTGTCGTGGGTTACGGTGGAAACGAGGATGCCTGTATCGCCGACGACCTCTGGAATCCCGTCAAAGTCGGAGGCAACCACGGGCGTGCCGCACGCCATCGCTTCGAGGGCGACCATGCCGAACGTCTCCTGATCGACGACCGACGGAAACACGTGCATATCAAACGCATTGAAGAACAAGGGCAGCAGCTCACGAGGCTGTTCGCCGGCGTACAGGAAATTGTCCGGGGTCGAGCGACCCTCGTAGAACGTGAGCGTCGGCGCTACGGCAAGGAAGAGGGCGTCCGGGATCCTCCGCGCGAGTTGGATGTAGACTCCGCCTCCCTTCTCCGGCTGCAGACGGGAGAGGAAACCCACGATTGGCATCGTCAATACGCGTTCGTCCGCTGTGATCTCGGCGACTCGGCGCCTCGCCTCTCGCTTGTCGATAGGGAAGAAGCGCTCGTGTTCTACGCCGTACGGAGAGACGTGGAAGCACTCAACGTCCGTGAGATAGCGCGTGTAGTAGTCGCGGGCGAACCGTGACGGCACGAGGAACGCGTCGTATCCCCGGAAGGCGGCATACCACAGGAATATCAGGTTCGGGACGCTTCCACCGGTCTCCATGAGCGAGCCGCGCGCGACGTACGCGGGAACCACGACCGGGGGCGCCTGCCGCGAGAGCGCCGGAATGACCGACGCGTCGCGGAAAGACTCGAGAAACATCGCGTCGTACTGAGCGTGCCTAGCATGTGAGGCGCGATTCGTCCCGTAGTTGAAGGGGATCGCGTGGATGCCGGGGGATAGCTGTGAACGCCGTGAGGCACACACGTCAACGTAGGCAAACTGTCTGCCGAGCGCCGCAAGGAGGTGGTGCAGAGCGATGGGGCTGCCGCCGGACAGATCCCGGGTGTCGGTTACGAACGTGTCGGGGGTCGGGCACAGAACCCACGGCCGTGCGCTGTCTTCGCGGAGCTCCCGCGCGTCAATCTCATGGCCGATGTCCGCGAACACGTTGGATTCGGCAAGGCTGCGGACGTAGTCCAGCGCCTCGAGGATGTCGCCGAGCGAGTGGCGTTCCTGAAGACTCCTGGCAATCTCTTCGTCGCTCTGGATCGCGCGGCGTTCGAGAACCGCCTTGACGACATCATCGACCTCAACCACAACGTGCTGATTCATGTCGACCGCGTAGGTTGCGCCTCCTGACTCGAAGTACACCGGGGGCGCGGGCGGTTCCGACGGATGATGAGCCATGCCGCTGCACTCCTGTGACTACATGGTCGACGCGCTACCGGTGGCTTTGCGCCGGCGCCTTGAGCCAGCCCCACATGGTCGCGTGTCGCCCCTGGGCGCGGACGTGGCGCGTGGGGTCGGGTGACCATTGGGCTGTCCAGTCGATGGCCGGATGGCGTGTCAGGCGGCGCGTGTCGGCCCCGTTCCTGTCCATGCTGTAGACATCGAACGAACTGGAATTGGGGTCATCCCTGTCGGAGCTGAACGCGATTCGCCGACTGTCCGGCGACCAACTGGGGCCCCCGTCATAGCGGTGTCCTGGCCCGACGGGCTGCGACAGCGCCCGCACATCCTGACCGTCGGGGTCCATGACGTAGAGCCCGAAATGAGGTCCACGCTCTGATGTGAAGGCGATGTGGCGGCCGTCAGGTGACCATGCGGGCCACGTGTCGTCGCCGGGGAATTCGGTCAGCCTGCTTACGACGCCTGTGTCCAAGTCCATCGTGTAAATGTCCATGTCACCGTCATCACGGTCGGACGAGAAGACGATGCGCGTTCCATCGGGCGACCAGTCTCCTTCTGAGTCGCGAGCTGGATGGTCGGTGAGTTTCACCGCCTCGCCCTGGCGCTTCTCGCCTTCGGCGCTCATGAGGCGTAGATCCCAACCGAAGCCACGGTTCGACTGGAACAGCATGGTGGCGCCGTCCGGCGACCACTTCTGCCGACTGTCCGACGTAGGCTGGTCGGTCAGCTGCGTGGCGGGCCCGCCGTCGGCGCGCATGACGTAGATGTCACTTCCCTCGTCCCTGCGATCCGAGCTGAACGCGATCGTCTGGCCGTCAGGCGACCACGATGGGAACCCCGCGCCGACGGACACGTCGGTGAGGCGCCGTGCGCCGCCCCCGTCGTCCGCCATGACGAACACCTGCGGGACGGGCGTGCGCCGTGAGATGAACGCGATCCTGGCGTCGACATCCGCCACCGCGACGGCCATGCCAGCGACCAGAAACAGGAGGCCTCTCATATATCGCCCTGCCATCGCCGTGTTAGCGTCTCCCTTGATCCAGCGCCTTGAGCCAGCCCCACATGCTCACGTGTCGCCTGCGCGCGTCGACACGCCGGGCCGCGTGGGGCGACCACGCGGGTTGGAAGCTGAGGGCAGGATCGCCTGTCAGTCGGCGCGTGTCCGTGCCGTCCGCATCCATCGTGTATATCTCGTAGGAAGTCCACTTGAGGTGATCCCTATTGGAGATGAACGCGATTCTGGCGCCATCTGGCGACCAGCTTGGCTGCCCGTCGTAGCGTGTTTCCGGTCCCACGGCCTTCGCCAACGCCCGGACGTTCTGCCCATCGGCGTCCATCACGTACAGCCCGTAGTGCTCGCCTCGCTGCGATGTGAACGCGATGTGACGACCGTCGGGCGACCACGCGGCGTGCCCATCGAAGCCGGGCGTTTCCGTGAGCCGCTGCACGACTCTCGTTCCGACATCCATCGTGTAGACGTCCGAGTCTCCGCCGTCGCGCTCGGAGGCGAAGACGACCTTCGCTCCGTCGGGAGACCAGCTCCCTCCGCCGTCGGCGGCTGGGTGCTGTGTCAGATTGGTGACTCCCTCGCGCGCATCTTCACCTTCTGGTGTCATGAGTTGGACCTCCCAGTTGAACCCCCTGTTCGACTGGAACAGGATGCTCGCGCCGTCCGGCGACCATCGGGGGCGACTGTCGGACGTAGGTCTGTTCGTCAGTCGGTCGGTACGCTTCCCGTCAAGCGTCGTGACATAGATATCGCTCCCGTCGTCCGCGCGCGCTGAGCTGTAACCGATCGACTGCCCATCCGCGGACCACCCAGGGAGCGCCGCGCTGATCGGCACATCGGTGAATTGCCGCAGGCCGCTGCCGTCATCCTGCATCACGAACACCTGGGGCGCGGGCGTGCGCCGTGAGATGAACGCGATGCTGGCGTCGGCGTCCGGAACGGCGACGGCCATGCCAACGGCGAGAACCAGGAGAATTAGCACGTGTTGCTCCGCGATTGCCGTGTTAGTGGCGCCCTCGATCCAGCGTTCTGAGCCAGCCCCACATGGTTGCCTGCCGCCCACGGGGAGTAACCCGAAGCGAGCCGCGGGACCACGCCACCGCAGTATCGGACGCTGGATGGCGCGTCAGCCTTCGGATGTCGCCGCCGCCCGCGTCGATCGTGTAGATGTCTGAGGACACGTTCGGGTCATCCCTGTCTGAGACGAAGGCAATCCGCGCGCCGGTAGGCGACCAACGTGGTCCCCCGTCATAGACACTGTTTGGCCCTTCGGGGTGCGCCAGGGCCCGCACGTTCCGCCCATCGCTGTCCATTACATAGAGTCGGTAAGGGCGCCCTCGTTGCGATGTGAACGCGATACTACGGCCGTCAGGTGACCACGCCGCCCGTGTGTCGAAGCCCGGGAGTTCGGTAAGCCTCTTCACGACCTTCGTACGCACATCAATCGTGTAGATGTGCTTGTTTCCTCCATCGCGCTCGGACGAAAACACGACCTTCGTACCGTCCGGCGACCAGTCGCCTCCTGAGTCCGTCGCCGGATGGTCCGTCAGCTTGGTAGGACGCGCGCCCGCGCCTTCCCCTTCCGCGCCCATGAGCCGGAGATCCCAGTTGAACCCTCGGTTCGACTGCAAAACCAACGTCGTTCCATCAGGAGAGTATCTAGGACGGCTGTCGTACGTCGGATTGTCAGTGAGTTGGGTGATACGTCCGTCGTGGAGGCGCATCTCGTAGATGTCGTTCCCGTCATCTGGGCGAGTCACGGTGAATGCGATAGACCGCCCGTCTGGAGACCATGCCGCAGCATTCGCCCGGCGATCTTCGCGCGTGAGCTGCCGCAGGCCGCTCCCGTCGTCTTCCATCACGAATATCTGCGACACGCCCGTCCGTGGCGAACTGAACGCGATGGTGGCGTCGGCATCCGGGACTGCGACGGCCATGCCAACGGCGAGAACCAGGAGGATTCGCACGGGTTGCTCCGCGATTGCCGTGTTAGTGGCGCCCTCGATCCAGCGCTCTGAGCCACCCCCACATGGTTGCCTGCCGACCCCGAGGGCTAACCGCAAGCGAGTGGGGCGACCACGCCGGCGTGGTGTCGGAGTCGGGATGATGGGTCAGCCTTCTGACATCGGCGCCGCTGGCGTCCATCGTGTAGATGTCCCCGTCCAGGAACTTCGGGTCATCCCTGTCCGAGACGAAAGCGATCCGCGATCCGTCGGGTGACCAGCTTGGCCCACCGTCATAGCGACTCTTCGGCCCTTCGGCCTGCGCCAGGACTCGCACGTTCCGCCCGTCGCTGTCCATCACGTAGAGTCCGTAGTGGCCTCCTCGTTCCGAGGTGAAAGCGATACTGCGGCCGTCAGGGGACCACGCCGCCCACGTGTCGAAGCCTGGCAGCGCGGTAAGCCTCTTCACTACCCTCGTGTGCACATCTATCGTGTAGACGTGCTTGTTTCCTCCATCGCGCTCGGACGAAAACACGACCTTCGTACCGTCCGGCGACCAGTCGCCTCCTGAGTCCGTCGCCGGATGGTCCGTCAGCTTCGTAGGGCGTGCGCCCGCGAGCTCGCCTTCCGCGCCCATGAGCCGGAGATCCCAGTTGAACCCTCGGTTCGACTGCAAGACCAGCGTCGTTCCATCAGGAGAGTACCTGGGACGACTGTCGTACGTCGGATTGTCAGTAAGTTGGGTGATACGCCTGTCGTCGAGGCGCATCTCGTAGATTTCGTTCCCGTCGTCTGGACGAGTCATGGTGAATGCGATCGACTGCCCGTCCGGGGACCATGCCGCGAAGTTGGTGCGGCGATCGTTGCGCGTGAGCTGTCGGAGGCCGCTCCCGTCGTCTTCCATGACGAATATCTGCGACACGCCCGTTCGCGGCGAACTGAACGCGATGCTCGCATTGGCGTCAGTCGGGATGGCTCCGACCGTGGAACACAGGGCCGCGAGTAGGACGAGACGTCCAGGGCGTCGATGGCGCTGCATACGGGATCCTCCACTCGGTAGGGCGGAGGAACAGGGAAACGGGTCTCCCAGTCCCTCCCGCTGCCGCCGAGACCGCGTGGACCGCCTTAGTCGCAGTCGGACATCTGGGCCTCGGTACACCGATATTGGCACGTCGTATCGCACTCCATCGGCAGGCAGCGGCCCAGATTCTGCGACTGGCACCACGTAGATGCGGGGCCACTGCACGGGATGGTGGCGCTGCAGGCGATGGCGTGCGCCGTGTCGGCGACGCTCATGAACAGTCCTGCAACGGCGGAGGCGCCCATGATGGCGCCGATGTTGGCTGCCTTCTGCGCGCCCATGGCGCCGGACTCCGACGCGACGAAGTCCCACAGCCGCGCGCGCTGTGACAGTCCGCGAATTCGTGTCGTCATCGTAGCACTCCCTACACAGTAGTGTATTCAAGATGATCCAGGAGACGCAATGCACTGCGGCGGAGCGCGCGCGGTGCCCATGGCGATGGCCTCCTTCCATTGCCCCGCGTTCCGCCTCCTCTCAGGAGAAGACGAGGCCGCGGAGCCGGGACGGAGTCATAGTGAACGCGATCGACTGCCCGTTCGGGACCATGCTGCCAAGTCGGTGCGCCGATCGTTGCGCGTGAGCTGCCGGAGGCCGCTCCCGTCGTCTTCCATCACGAATATCTGCGACACGCCCGTCCGTGCCGAACGGAACGCGATGCTCGCACTGGCTTCATTCAGGATGGCTCCAAGTATCGCGCACAGGGCCGCGAGTAGGGCGAGGCGTCCTAGCCGTTGATAGCGCAGCATGCAGGAATCCTCGACAAGGCTGGCACGAGGAACTGGGGATCGGACCCCCAGTTCCTCGCGATGCCACCGGAGATGCGTGGCCGCCCTCGTCAGCAGTCGGGCATGATGTGATCGCACCTGTATTGGCAGCTCGTGTCGCATATGGCCTTGATACAGGAGCCGAGGTTGTTGTCCTGGCACCACGTGGATGTGGGGCCACTGCACGGGATGGTGGCGCTGCAGGCGATGGCGTGCGCCGTGTCGGCGACGCTCATGAACAGTCCTGCAACGGCGGAGGCGCCCATGATGGCGCCGATGTTGGCTGCCTTCTGCGCGCCCATGGCGCCGGACTCCGATGCGACGAAGTCCCACAGCCGCGCGCGCTGTGACAGTCCGCGGATTCGTGTCGTCATCGTGGCACTCCTTACACAGTAGTGTATTCAAGATGCTCCTGGAGACGCGCTGCACTGCGGCGGAGCGCGGGCGGTGTTCATGGCGACGACCTCCCTCCATTCCCTCGCATTCAGCCGCTCCTGGAAGTAGTCGCGGGCGCGGAGCACCCTCGGGATCCGCTCCACACGGACCTTCAGCACTCGTCGGGACCGTGGTCACAGCGGTACTGGCAGCTCGTGTCGCAGACTGCCTTGATGCAGTTCCCAAGGTTGTTGTTCGCGCAGAACGGGTCGGCAGGGCCACTGCAAATATGGGGTCGATGCAGGCGATGGCGTGCGCCGTGTTGGCGGCGCCCATGAACAGGCCCGCGACCCCCTAAGCCCCCAGTACGGCTCCGATGTTGGCGGCCTTCCGCGCGCCCATCGCGCCGGACTCTGATGTGACGAATTCCCATAGCCGCGAACGCTGTGACAGCGTGCGCATACGCGTCGTCATCGTGGTCTCCCTTCCGTGGTACAGCCCAGCCATCGATCATCCCGCATAGCTGCGTTGGAGGACAATTCCTTCCCAGAAGAAGGCAAACGAGGCGAGCTGGTTCAGGTTCTCAAACACCCGCGGATGTGTGTTCTGCACCAGCTCACGCCCACTGGTGACGTGGGTGTCCCTCGATTCCCATAGTTCGTGGACGAGGAGCGTCCGTTCCGACCCGAAATCGTCCGCCAACTCGACCGATATGCACCCTGGGGCGTCTATAAGGGCGGGAATCCACTGCTGAACGAGGATGTCGCGTACGGCGGCGTGCTCTACATTTTCCTTCGGCCGCAGTCCATAGAGGACACGGCACTCGGCTTCGCGATGGCCGTTCCACTCCGGGTTGGCGTACGGCGTATACTCGGTTGGCGTCGGGGCGCCGCCCTGGCCGAGCGCCTTTCCGAGCGTGTCCTTCCAGCCTGCCATGTTGGGTCTACCTCCATCTACGGCGCGCACACGCCGGTTGCGGCTCCCTGACTCACCAGCCCCAGCTCCACCTTTCGGCCGTCCACAAAGAGCGTTGGCGACGCGGAGGCGCCTGCGGCCTTGGTTCTCTGGATGTTCTGGCGGAAGAGCGCCTTCGCCTCCTCGCTGCGGGCGATGCGGGCGATCTTCGCCGTGTCGATGCCGACCTCGCGCGCGCACGCCTCCCAGCTGCCCTGGTAGTCCTTGGCGCGGCAGAGCAGGTAGTCGTAGAGCGCCTCGGGCTGATGCTCCGCGATGACGACCTGGCGGATGTCCTCGAGTTCCGCGAGACCGTGCAGCGAGCTCAACGTGTCCACACCCTCGCCGACCTCGGTCGCTATGAAGTGCAGCCGGAAATCCACCTGTTCAGGGAATTCGCGCAGGATCGGTATGAGCGACTCCTCGGCTTTGGTTCCCCAGGGGCACATACTCATCACGAACAGCTCCACCTCCACCTTGCCCGGCAGTTGGCTTCGTTCGGCGATCAGCTCGCGGACGTCTGAGATAGCCCGCGAGTGGTCCACCGTCTTCCGCAGATGGTCCGCCACAAGTTCGAACCCGGGATGGTGTTCGGGGGTATGGCATTGGCGGCACGCCGCATCCGTGGTTTCGCGGCGGATCGTATCTGGACGCGGGTTGGACACGTGCTCCCTGCCCGGCCCGTGGCAGCTTTCGCACCCAACTCCCGCCATCGGCTTGCGCGTCTCGTCGCCGATGCGGAATCCAGACTCGTACCCGAACCCCGTGACGTGACAGCTTACGCATTCCGCGTAGAAGTGGCGCCGCTTCCGCACGAGCGTCTCGTAGGCGACAGCATGCGCGGTGAGGCTCCACTGGCTGTATTCGTCGGCATGGCATGCCTGGCAGGCGGCGTTCCCCACGTATCCGTTGTTTGGGTCGTTCTCTAATGGCTCGGAGGCGAAGAGTCGCTTAGTGGCGCCGTGCGTTGTCGGGTCGTCCTCGACCTGCTGATAGAACGCGGCTACCAGCGCCGCTTGGTCGGGGTGGTCGGGCATCTCCTCGGTCATGGTGATGCTGCCTGTCGCCCACCCGTCATCGGGTCGCCACTGCGCGAAATCGAGCATGGCGCCAAGCGGCGTCGCGCCGACGAGGAGTGTCGCGCCCACCGTCTCGGACTCCGACCGGGCGCTCCCGATCAGGAGGTCAATCCCCCGCACAGTGCGAGCGATGAAGCTCTCGTCCGAAGGGGCTAGCGAACTCAGTAGCACTGTGATGTCCGCCTTCGCGTTCGCGTCGCCCACGGTTGCTTGCAACTGTTCGACCGTGTCCTCAATGGCGCGACCAGAGCGCGTCGCGCCGAGGATCGCAACGGTGCTGGAGCCGGCCGTCACGAACTGCGCCGTCACTGAGGGGTCGTGCAGGCCGTTTTCGCGCAGGAGGTCCGCGAGGAGGGCGCCCCCGGCCTGCGTGTCCGACGCGGAAGGCATGGCTGACGTGTAGCCCATGGATCCGAGCGCGGAGAGATAGGTCGACACCTTTAGCCTGTCCAGGGCGTCGCCGTCGCTGAACCACCCACCTAGATCCACGAGAACCGGGTCTATCCCCGCCTCGCGCAGCCGTTCGATTGCCGCGCCTCGTCGCGCGACGCCACCGGACTGCCCGGTGAAGCATCCGCACGGCTCGAGATCCGCGCGTGTGGCGCCCGTGAAGAGGAGAGTGGGCGCCCCATCCTCCAGCGTCAGGCGCGCGATAGCCGACTCGATGTCGATCCCATCCAACTGGCGCGCCGTCGCGAGCGTCGCGCGCACGTGTCGGTCGCGTCGCCCGACGGCCCACCGCTCGTACACCATCGACCCGAATACTATAGAGGGAATCGCAATAGCTACGGCGATGTACAGGATGTACCGACGCATCGACTCTCCCTTACCGGAGCAGTTCGTAGAACGTGCCTCTGGCCAGCACAGTGAGAACCACGCCCAGCGCGATGAACGGGGCAAAGGGGATCGTCCGCTGCGTCAGCAACTGCCCCGCGAAGCTGTCGAAGTCACCGTCCCGATCCAGCTCGCGGAGCTGGTCGGTCTCTTCGTCGGTGAGCGGCCTACCTGCTGCCGCGACGACAGTCTCCTCGCTCCACGACGTTCCCGAGGGCCCCTTGAAGTACCACGTCCCGTCTACGCCGGTCTCCCGGACAATCGTCTCCGCGGGGATGTCCCCCTCAGCGAGATCGGCGACCGCGACGGTGCGGGTCGTAAGCGGCTCTGCGAGGAACAGGACCAGTGGGCGAAGGATCGCGTACACGCCGACGTAGATGATGGCGAAGCTGGGGAGCGACGCCATGAGGGCCCCTGGGAGGGTGAACCCCGTGTAGATCATCGCTGAACCGAAGACCGAGGCGCCGAGGATGGGGACGAGAGGCGCCAGGTTCCTCCGCTCCGCCCACGCGCTTATCGAGAGGTAGACGGTGAGGGCGACGAGGAACCGCATGACGGGGCCAACGGAGAACGACACCGCGGACGCGGCCGCCTCAACGCCCGCTGAGGCGAGCATCCCGACTCCGACGAACCCCAAGAGGCCGAACACGGTGCTCGCCACGGCCTTGGGAGCAAGCGCCGACCCCAGCGCAGTCAGCTTGGCGCGAGCCGATGTCTTCCACAGAGCTGTAACCAGCAGCAGCAGGACATACGATGTGAAGGTGTTGATGCCGAGCACTAGCGGGGAGAACAGGTAGCCCTGCGATGACTCGAACAGCACCGGCGGCAGCGCAACGCTCGCCGCCCAGAACAGCTTGCCGTCGCCAGCCGCCGCCATGTGGGTCAGATGGGCAAGGTAGGCAAACGCCCCACCGCCCATCACCGCCACAAGCACGTATGAGATCGGGACGACGCCTTGCATCCAGAAGGCGGTCTGAACGACAACGCCAAAGTAAAGGAGCCCCCAACTCACGGTGTTCTTGATGCGCCGGCTGCGGACATCCGTGACGGCCGCGTACAGGCAACAAAGCGTAGTGACCATTATTGCTAGTCCCTGCATATAGCGGGAACTCCTGTGCGTGACGGAACCCAAGCCTGGCGCGTCTTCGAGCTAACGTGGTCTGGGAACTTTGCCTTCGGCTACACCTCGGCTAGACGGTTCCGGCTACCGCGGGCGTCGACCACGGCCGAGCGATGGTCTCTTCGCGCGCCCACGCGCGACCGAGGCCTGTGCTCAACCGGCGGGTATCCCACTGAGAGCGCCCACCCGCGTGTGATGCGCCTCGGGCCTGTACCCGCCGATCACAGCTCTGTCTTGCTCGTGGCTCGCCTGACCGATCTCAATTCCAACCGAGTTGTACAACTCAGGAGGTACAGGACACTACCATATAAGCGGGCGCCGGTCAAGGCGCGAGGGTCGTCACAGCGGACCGTACAGTGGCGCCCGTGCGGCGCCGTAGGGCTGCGCGCAGCATTAACGCGCGCGGAGGATGCCTACGGGCAGCGAATGTCGGCGCCGCTACGCTGCGGCTGCTAGTGAGGAGCTTCTCGTACCAGGCCGCTCGTCGCGTGGCGGCTCGCCGCCTGCCACGCAAGGCGCAAGTAGCGCAGGGCGTGCTCGCGGAGCGTTGACGCCAGCGCGGCCGGGGTTGCCCGCAGACTGTCATGTTGAGGAGCCGACGGCGACGGAGCGTCTTGGGGTACGCGGGCCGCCGTACTCCGTGGAGCCGCAGGCGTCTGGCCTGGCTGCGGCGCCCTACCCCGGGGGAGATGCTTCGCCTCCGGCTCAGCATGACGCGGCTTGGGGCGGGCGTCTACCCCACGTCAGGCGCCACCAACGGTCGGTGAGCCACCCGTAGCGCAGCTCTACCCAGGACTGGCGCCGTGGACGGGGCGCTAGGCGGCGTCGGCGCCCTAGCACAGGCGCAGATGGCGTGGTCTGGATCCCGCGACCGGCGGAGTCACCACCGGGTCGAGCCCGCACATCCACTCCCACGTGTGCGCGCATCGCCGCCACTCGCGATATGCCTCCACCTCGGTGTGGTACGCCTGACGCCCACGGTTGACGTACTTCGGCGTCTCATCCGAGTCCGTCAGCCAGTCGCGTCGCGGCTTCGCCGTCCTGCGATAGCTCCACTTCACCATGCCGCGTCTGCGGTCGTTGACCTTCGCTCCCGCCTTGTGCCACAGCCCGAAGCGCGTAAGGACGACCGTGCCGGCGGGAACGGTGAGCGCCAGTTGACCCCGGATGTCGTCGTAGTGCGCGATGGCCTCGCGATCCACGACGCGATGGTGCGACCCGGGCAGGACCATCGTCGGCCCGTCCTCCCGTTCCACGCGCTGCGGGTAGTAGAAGCACTGGAGCGTCGTGACGTCGTAGCCGTCTCCCGACAAGCCGTCAGTGTGCCACGTCTGCCCGACGTGGGACGCCTCGTACAGGTGGTGGTGGCCGATCGTCGGCAGCTCAAAGCCCTCCCCCAGCAGCGAGCGGGCGACGCCAGCCACCTGCGGGAGCATGAGCACCTCGGCGACGAAGGCGTCGGACTGGATAAAGTCGTTCGATCCTCCCCCGGGCAGGTCGTCGCACGAGCGGTTGAACGCGTCGGACACGACGCCCTCGAGCGCAACATAGCCCTCGCGGATGAAGTCCATCACGTCAGCGTCGGTCATCGTCGGTCGCGCGTCTGCCATGGACGGCTCCTACATCCACTTTTCGAGGATGAACTCGTAACCCAAGTAGCGGTTGTCGAGCTCGGTGTATTCGTAGAGTGTCGGCACTGGGAACTGGACGACCCGCCATCCATCACGGACGGCGGCGATCACGGAGTCGTACGGCGCGTCGTCCGACGGTAGCTTGGGCTCGTGGGGTTCCGTGGCGTCGTAGAACGCCCAACTCGCGACGCCCGACCGCATGTTCGTGGACTTTGAATACAGGTAGAGGATTGATTGCCGGGGCTCCGCGAGGAGTTCGCTCAGGGCGTCGCAGTCGGACGCCGCAAACTCACCCGCCTCGGCCTTCTCTCTCGCGCCGCGTATCCACTCAGCCACGTCGTGGCGCATCCTTGACCTTCCATCGTTGTCACGAGCCGCGGCGTCACGCCACCAGCTTTGCCGAACGACGACGGATTCTATGGCGCCAGCGGGTAAGCCACAAAGGCCGCGCGACGCTAGCCCAGCTCGGGCATGGGGTCGTAAAGCGCGATGTCGTCCATCGGGAAGTGACGACGGTTGTAGGTGAGGAGCGTGTATCCGCCGACCTTCGCGGTCGCTGCGATGATGGAGTCCATGTCTCCGAGCGTGATGCCTTCGCGTCGGAACGTCTGGACGTAGTCCGCAGCGGCGTAACACATCTCCGCGGTCGCTGGCGCCGTCCGTAGCGCATTGAGAACGCGGCGCGTCCGGTCACGTTCGCCATCGCGAGCGCCTACCCAGACCTCGTACACCGTGAGCGCTGAGCACGCCAAGCCGCCTCTGGCAAGCTGGTTCAGAAGGTCACGAGTCGGCGCGTGCCCGCGCAGCATCCAGATGACCACATCCGAGTCCAGCAGGAACCGCGCCTGGGAGCTCTCAATCACGGGTTGCGGGTCGTCGCCAGTTGGCTGGGTCGCGGCGCTCGTCGATGTATCTCTCGACGTCCGCTGGGGTGCGCCAGTGTGGGTAGTCCTCGGCCTTGCATATGCCGAAGGCATCGGTCATCGCGTCGCGCAGTTCGACCTGCCGCAGCAACTCCTCGACGGCTTCGGCGATGAGCGCGCTTCGCTTTCGCTGCGGCACGGACTCCTTCAGCCGCCGCGCCAGATCGGCGGGAAGCGTTATCGTCGTTCGGACTCGTTCCTCAGCCATGGCTGCGCCCCAAGTCGTGAGAGAGGATGCCCTGCACTGTGTGACATACTGTATGACTTATACTACACCGACGACATCGGTGGCGCCAGGGGCCGCCGTCTGTTGCGTGTCGTCGGTAGCCCACATAGGCTCATGTGGCAGTGTGCAGGGAGATCCAGATGAGGTCCACAGGGGGGAGTTACCGAGCATGGCCGACAGACTGGCGGGCAAGGTCGCGATTGTCACCGGGTCCACGAGCGGGATTGGCGCGGAGATCGCGCGGGTGTTCGCCGCGGAAGGCGCGAGGGTGGTCGTCACAGGCAGGCGTGAGGACCGAGGCGCGGCGCTCGTGGCGGAGATTCATGACACTGGTGGCGAGGCGACGTTCTGTCGGGCTGACCTGGGCGAGCCCGACGACTGCGAGGCGATAGTAGCTCACGCCTGCGACGCGTTCGGAGGCGTCGACGTGCTCGTCAACAACGCGGGGATCTTCCCACGCAGCGAATTCGAGGAGAGCACGCCCGAGTTCTGGGACACGATGTTCGACGTGAACGTCCGCAGCGTGTGGCTGCTTTGCCGCGCGGCGGCTCGGTCCATGCGAGAGCGCGGCGGCGGGTCCATCATCAACATGGGTTCCGGCAACGCGTTCAACCGCGCGGGTGGACGGCTGTTCATCTACGGGTGCAGCAAGTCGGCGCTCTACGGAATGACGATGAAGCTCGCGGGGATGCTCGTCGCCGACAAGATTCGCGTGAACTGGGTGACGGTCGGTTGGGTTCTCACGGAGAAGGAGTACGAGATTCAGGAGGGCGAGGGGCGAGACGAGGAGTCGCTCCACTCGCGGGCGGAGAATCTGCCCATGGGGCGTTACAACACGGAGCGCGACAACGCGTACGGCTGCCTGTTCCTGGCCAGCGATGAGTCCGTCGCCGTAACGGCGTCTAACCTGAACATCTCAGCGGGCCTGTGCATCCACATCTAGGAGTCAGTGTCGGAAGGTAGGCTCGTCTGAGCGTCGTGGCCGCGCAGAAGGTCGTCGGCAAGGCGTTCGTCGATGGTGTCCAGGCGTTCGCGTATGGCGGTGAGCTCATCGCGCAGCGCGTCGAGATCGTCGCTAGACACCCGCCTCGTCCTGAGCTTCTTGATGTGGTAGCTGTACGTCGCCGCCGTTACGACGAGGACACTCACACCGCTGAGTGCGGCGACCGCTAGGATGACATCCATCACGACCATACAGGGGTCACTCCGTCCGTGGATCTACAGGGCGACGGCACCGACCCGTATTGTGCCTTAAGGTTCCACCGACCGCGAGAGGCCCGAGGAGACACGCGTGAGACTCACTGATCTGCGAGGGCGACGACCGCAGCCAGTTCCCTGGGACGAGGGCGAGCAGATTCCGTGGGACGACCCGGCGTTCGGGCGTCGCATGTTGCGCGAGCATCTGTCGCAGGAACACGACGCGGCGAGCCGTCGCGCGGAGCTGATCGACGCCTCCGTCGCGTGGATCCACACCGCGCTCCTTGGTGAGCGTCCCTCTCGCGTCCTGGACCTTGGGTGTGGGCCTGGGCTGTACGCGTCCCGGTTGGCGCGTCTGGGGCATGGCGTCGTCGGCGTCGACTTCTCACCCACATCGCTTGCGCACGCGCGGACGGTCGCGGCCGACGGGTCGCTCGCGTGCGAGTACATTGAGGGCGACCTGCGCGAGGCGGACTTCGGGTCGGGCTTCGACCTGGCGATGCAGATATACGGGGAGATCAACGTCTTCCGGCCGGAGGACGCGCGGCTGATTCTCACGAAGGCGTGGGCAGCGCTACGTCCAGGCGGGACGCTGCTCCTGGAACCACAGCGGGCGGACGCGATCGAGCGGCATGCGCGCGCGCCGCGTTCTTGGCGCCTGCATCCAGACGGCGGGCTGTTCTCGGACGATCCCTACCTGTATCTGGAGAGCTCGTTCTGGGACGCGGAGGCGCAGGTCGGCACGAGGCGGATGGATGTCGTGGACCTCGCGACGGGCGACGTAGCGTGCCACGCCCTCAGCAACCAGGCGTATGACGAGGAGGCGTTCGGTGAGTTGCTGGCCGAGTGTGGGTTCGCGGGCGTAGCCTTCGCAGACGCGGGTCATGGTCTTGTCGGCGGCGAGGATGAGTTCGTGTCGGTGACGGCGCGACGGCCGTAGTAGCGTCATGCCCTCGCCGCGGGCGATCTACGATACCGTCCGGTCTCTGTGTCCCAGAGCTGGGGAGGGGATCTCTTCGGATAAACGGGCTCGGAGCCCAGGAAAGCTGATCAGATTCACCCTCCCCTTTCCCTGGTCAAGCGTCCCTGACTAGGGAAACCCATGCAAGGTTGGGAGTCCGTCAGGATACAGGAAGGTGCGGGGCCAGTCATGTTGCCTGTGCTATCCCTACGACGCGGTCTAGTACTTTCCTGGCTCTCGCTCTACGTCCCAACACTTCTGTGAGCGCCGCCTCGACCTCGTGCAGCGTGTGCGACAGCAGTAGTCGACATGCCACCGCGTCCACGATCGGCGTGGCGTACGTCCCAAGTACCAGCTGCGACTCGTCTCGACGGTTGCGGTTGAGCCATAGCCCACCGGGCGCTTCCTGTTTGAGGTGGTCGTGTGGGCGCGCGGTAAACCGTGCGCGGTGTCCGGGCGGGCTCGTGATAGCGCGCAGCGCGTTCAGTCGTTGGATGAGGGAGAGGAACCGTTGAGCCGAGGCCGACCACGTGTAGGCCTTGGCGCGGCGGCGGGCGGCTTGTGCTAGGGCGAGTAGGCGGGCCGGGTTGGCGAGCAGCTCCTGGATTGCGGTGGCCAGCTCGACCGCTGACACCGACCCCGCAAAGCTCCCAACGTCGTGTTGGAACTCGAGGCTCTTCACGACGACACCGGTCTCTCCGACCGTTTCTGGGAGTCCGGCGAATCTAGGGATCACAGACGGTACTCCGCACGCCATGGCCTCGAGAAGCACATTACCGAACGCCTCCTCGCCAATCATGGATGGGAAGCAGTGTAGGTCGAATGCGGCCAGCAGCGTTGGAATGACCTCACGGCTATGATGGCCGGCGAGTAGTACGTTGCGCGGAACGCCATGTGTACGGTGACTTGGGTGGATTGGAGCGACCACCAGAAAAAGCAGGTCGGGGAGTAGCTTCGCGACTTGCAGGAGTGTGTGCGAACCCTTCTCCACCTGGAACCTAGAGAAGAACCCCACGATCCCCGGCGCCGTCCTTACCCTGTCGTCCTGTAGCAGATCCGCCACATGTGTTCGAGCCTGGGCCTTGTCCATGGGCCGGAACAGCGCCGCGTCCACTCCATTTGGCACCACATGAAACGCCTTGTCCGTGGAGACGTGTCTCGCGTAGAAGCGAGGTACCGATGCACACGGGGCGATGAGCGCGTCGTACTGCGACAACCCGGCATGGGTTCGCAGGAGGTCGTTGATAAGGGCGCCGTTGTGCCCGCGAGGAGAGTAGACGCGGTATATGCGGGGCACACCGACAGGTCGTGAGAGGCTTCGAGGGCAGCTCCGGAAGTCCCAGATGAAGACGCAGTCGTAGCGATGAGTTGCGAGATGACGACGCACGGCGCGACCATTGCGTAGGTCGAGACGGACTTCCCGAACGCCGTCCGCAAGCGCCCGCTCCTCCGAGCCCGGGACGATGATGTCCACGAACTCGCTCGCCGCTCGCAGTAACTGATGCGCCGCGTTCCGCGCCCCGCTCGCGGAGCGTTGGACGCTCTCGAATAGCTCCACGCCCCCTGGCACGAGGATGCACGGGCGGGCGGGCTCGGTCGTGTCTTCTAGCATGTCCCGGCCAGCCACCATGCTATGTGCAGCCGCCACGGGACGGTCAACGACTTTCCCGGGCGACGCACCGGCAAGCCGTCTCCCATCCGCTCGAGTTCATCCTCCCATATGGGCGGCGTCGGGTAGATGATGCCTCCGTATGACAGGTTGATGATGACGCCATCCGATTGCGTGTGGTTCCAGCACCGAAGTATTGGCACCCGTGGGCCGATCGTGCGCAGTTGCTCCATCTTCCAGGTGCGCTTGGTAAGTCCTGCGCTCTGAGCGGGGGCGTCGGCGAACTGGTAGTCGTAACTGCATGGCAGTCGTGGGTCTAGCCGTTCTTCGTCGGAGCCGGACTCGCCCTTCCCGGGGTCACATGGGCACCCCAACACGCCAGGATCGCCCAGAGCCGAGGGAAACATGTCGCCTAGATGGTGAGGCAGTCGACCGGTACGACCTTGGTGGGACAGTAGCGCGGCGTAGATGCCCTTGAGCTGGGTGACGCAGCCTGAGTCAAGCTCGACCATTGGAGGTCTCCTCATTAGCTTCGGAATCCAACCAGCGTCGTAGGATCGCCAACTCCACCGGGGAGCACTCCGATGCAAGTGATTCCATGATCCCTTCGGCCGCCGTCATGCGCACTCCGTTGTCGCGGCACACCGCTTCGGTACGCACGCGTCCGTCCGTGGGGTCATAGACGCGCGTGAAGAGGATGTCGGCCTCCCATGGACTGCGCCGGTCGAGACACCCGCGTAGCGACCGGTCTGCGACTTGGCGAAGGCTATCGCCGGTCGGAGTTGAGGAGAGACGTAACGCCTGTTCCCGCGCGGCCTCGCCTCTGTCTGTCCAGGTCTGTCTGTTGTTCATCAGGTCCGGGATCGCGGCGCCAAGGGCCGACGCCGGGCCGCCATCGCCGGCGGCCCCCAGAGATTCAGCAGCCTCGGGCGCGCAAGAGGACAGCTCCTGAGGAACCGCGCCCAAGGGCAGGATGGGCGTGCCCACCGCCATGGCGATGCGTATAAGCGGCCACGATATGCCCCATCCTCCGAAGGTGATGACCAGGTCCATGCATTGCCACCAGGCTGCCGACGTCGCGACGGCGTCCGCGGCGACGCACAGTAGGTTGGGTGGCGTCGTGGCGCCCCTCTCCGGCGCCACGGCGCCCAGCAACACGAAAGACACTTCCGTGTGGTCCTCCGCGACCGCGGCGATTTCACGGACGGTGGAGGGGCGTGCGCCGTCGACATAGACCGCTACACGTAGGCCGCTGGGAGGGTGCGCAAGCGTGGTGTGATCGTGCAGCCATTGCCTGGACTGACGCCGGACCTCGTCCGGGTCCTCTGGAGTGGAGACGTGGGATGGCATGGCGAAGCACGAAACAGGCACCGGAAGTTGCTCCAGCACGGTACCCACTTGGACCGAGTCCTCGAGGATAAGCGTGTCGTACGATCGCAGGACGCTCGCCTTCGCAAGGGCGTCTTGCTGCGATGGTGGAGCTACGCCTTGATGGATCGCCATGATGGGCGCCTCCCCCTCTTCGAAGAGGGGAAGCGTCAACGCCGGTGAAGCTCCGAGGTCGAGTATGACGTCGTACAGCCCGTCGCACCGGCGGAAGGCTATGAAGGGCTGAGCAGGATCCCATTCCACAACAGTCAACGCGTCGAGAACAGACCCGAAATGCTCCGAGTGCCCCGCGGGGATCGGAACGACTAGGTTCAGCCCTGCGGCTTGTGGAACCAGCGACGCCAATCGATGAACTACACGTGCAACAGCCCCGGCGTCCTCCGGCCGCGTGAACCCGAGCAGGTCGTGGAGCACCAGCGCCCGTGGACGATCCGGCGTGGCCAGATCGCCGCTTGGCCCTGGACCTGCTACAAGCAGCCCTGCTTCGGCGTATCCGGCCAGCGCTTCTACGGCCACGTAGAGGGACTGCGGCGGGATTCGCGACGCGTACTCCCTCAGCAGCTCACCCATCGTGAGGCGCCCACAGTCCTCAATGACCTCCCACAATACCTGCCCCACCTCGAGGATGTCCCCGGTTGCAAGGTCGGACACGAAGTAACCATCACCGTCGTGGATCTTCTCTATGTCCCGAAGTGTCACCGGTATCTGCACGGGAGTTCTCCGTTCCAACCAGAGGTCACGTTACGCTGCGGAGTGAAAGCCGGCTACTCGCCGGAGAACGTCGCCGGCCTCATCCTTCGACCCGCACAAGCTGAGTAGCACGTTCTCGATCTCCCGCACGCCGTGCTTGCGCAGCAGCCGGAGCGCCAAGCCCTCGATCATGGACTGTTGATACGCCGGCATGGACAGCCCGGTGAAGTCCATGGAGTCTCGTGCCAAGAGGATGCTGGACGGGCCGAGGCAGCCATCGGACGGGCGTCGGCTGAGGACAAAGCGCGCGCGCCGTGTCTCTTCCCGGCGCCTGCCCCGCAGGGCGTTGAGCCTCTCGAAGAGCGCGAGCTGGCAAGCCGCAGCGTCTTCCCACGTGTAGCGCCTCGCCAGCTCCACACACCGACCAGACCGTCGATCCAAGTCCATGCGGTCGGCGAGCGCGGCCCGCACCACGTTCGCGAAATCGCCTGCCGACACCTGGCACGCGAAGCTCCCGATCAGCGAGGCGCTCTCTCGGACAGGCACGACGAACCCGGCATCACCTACCGCCTCTGGGAGGCCGCTCATAGCCGTGACGACCGGCGGTATGCCGCACGCCATCGCCTCCAGAACCGCCAGACTGTACGACTCTTCGTCGATCATGGAGGGGAAGCAGTGCAGGTCGAAGCAGTTGATGAACCGACTGAGCTCGTGCCGCGGCTGATGGCCGGCGTGGATAACGTTCGGGGGAAACGTGGTCGGCGCGTAGCGGGCGTGGAGCGGCGCGACGATGAGAAACAGACACTCCGGCACGAGCCTGGCGACGTTCAAGAACACCTCCGACCCTTTCTCGGGCTGGAAGCGGGAGAAGAATCCTACGATGGGTCGGTCACCGGCTATTCGGGGTTCCCCCAGCGACTCGGCGACCGCGCAACGCGCCTCCGGCTTGGGGGTCGGGTAGAACTGCTCGGTGTCCGCGGCGTTGGGTATGACTGCGAACCTCTCCGGGTCGGCGACGCGCTCGGAGTAGTACCGCGCCCCGGCGTCGCTGACAGACACGAACGCATCGCAGTCGCGCATCTGGGCGTACATCTCCAACACGGCGTTGTCCATGCGACGGTTGTGCCCACGGAAGGAGTCGAGCCGGCAGACGACTGGATAGGGGCACGCGCGGCGATACGCCGAGAAGCGACCGGAGAAGTACGACAGGAAGACGCCTTCGTACTGTTCTCGTGCGAAGTGTCGGCGAAGCTCACCAGGGTCGTCATGGTTCAGAGGGATCTCGCGGATACCGCGTTCTACCTCCCGGTGAGAGGCGCCCGGAATGATGATGTCGACGTGTTCCGCCAGGGCGCGCACATGCCGCGCAGTGGCGATACGGGCCCCGCCTGTTTGGTACGTCATGTCGGCGAGAACGTCCTCCCCACCCGGCACGAGGATGCGGCGCCGACCTCCCTCCCGTCTGCGGCTCCCCTCTTCCGCGCGCTGCACGAGTTCGCGCAGTTCGTCCCACGCTGCTTGGGCTTCGTCCGCGCCGAAGCGCTCCGCCAACCCGCTCACCGTGCTCTCCTCGGTGGCGTGGGGTCCGAGGTCAGCCGCCTCCCATGCTGCCTCGGACAGTTCAAAGCAGCGGCGGGCTCCCATATCCGCGGCCACATAGCGCGCGCCTGCGCGGAAGAACCGCAACCCATCCCATGCCGACTCCATACGCCTAGCTTTCCCTGAACGGCTGGTCACATACACCTGCTCATCAGCGTGCTGCCTCGGCCGGTTCCTGCTACCTGTCAACGGCCGCGCGCTTCATGAAGCCCCAAACCGACGCCTTCAGGTTCAACGGGTTCACCACCAACGGGCCCGGCTTCATCACCGCGTCTATGTCCCAGGCTGGGTGCTGCGTCAATCGTCTCGTGGACACACCGTCCCGGCTCACGGTCCAGATGTCCCGGTCCCCAGCACGCAACTCTGAGTAGAGAACGCCTTGCTCTGGGTACGTCCATCCGGTCACCCAGGCTTCGCCCTCGGTCTCTCCCAACAGTCGGCGCCGCCCTCCGTCGACATCCATAACGTACACCTGTGTATGCAGCGGATCGTCGCCCGCGTCGCGGTTGGACTCGAAGGCGATTCTCGTTCCGTCGGGTGAAACGCTCGGGGCGTAGTTCCACGCGTCGTCTTCGGTGAGATTCGTGCGGCCGCCGCGCACGTCCACACGGAAGATGTCAGCGGCGAGCCCGCCAAGGCCCCTGTCCCTGGCCATCGCGAGACTCTCTCCCCCCGCGAGCCATGACGTGCGCGTCTGGAAGCCTGGTGACAGCAGTTTGGCGCCGCCTCCATCGTTGTCGGCGAGGTACACGCCGTTGACGATGCCGCCGGCAAACGCGTAGAAGGCAATGTGCTGGCCATCCCGGGACCAAGAGGGCAGCTTGTTGATCGTGCCGGGCAGCGCCAGGTCCGTTCGCATCCCTTCGTGTACGCGGAAGAGGGACAGCGTGTCCGAGACCGCCACTGCGATGGTCTCGCCGTCGGGAGACCACGCGGGGCCGAAGATCCCGTCAGGAGAGTCCAGCACCCGATGGATGTTCGAGCCGTCCTCGTTCATCAGATACAGATTCGGCAAACCATCCCGAAAGGAGATGAACGCGATCTCACCAGCCCGCGCGCCAAAGCACACGCACAGCGTCAACGATGCGACGGCCGCGATTTCCCGTGTTCCCATCGCCATCCAGCGTCTCATAGCTAGCCAGTCGTTCACGCGGCAGGAGTAACGTCCCGGGCGAGCGAGAGTGGTGGGGCG
>CAYYPK010000050.1:15182-17894 GCA_964473525.1 uncultured bacterium | reverse complement strand
CCGTCAGGCACAGCAGTATGTGTACCCATCGACACCGCAGAAGTCGGTGGTGCTGGTTGCCGGGCAGATCGCCCGGCAAGCCCAGATTCCGCCAACCACGGTGGTGAGCCACGTCTCCCCACCGCAGGAGTTGCACGGGCCACCCGTGTGACCAGTGCACGCGGCGTACGCGACCTCCGGCAGCAGGGCATCCGCCACCACGCCGATGCCCACAAGCGCCGCGACCGACATCACTCCCTGCGCCTTGGTGTGTCCAGCGTCGGACACGATGAACTCGTGTGTTTTCCGCGCTGCGTTCCGAATCGCTTCCATCCTCTCTCCCTTTCCGAAGAGACCGTTCGTTCGTCGTGACTGTGCGATGCTTTCGCGACGATGTCTGCCTCCGCCGCTCTGTGGACTTCAATGCCCACGACGGGACAATCAGCGCGCGCCGCACACGTCGTTGCCCGGCGTGTATACGCTCGCAGTGTAGATGTATCCATCCACTGCGAGCGTGGGCGACGCTCGCGCGTTCAGGGCCCTCGACCGCGCGACGTTCGTCAGGAACGACCTTCGTCCCTCATCTGTCTGCATGCGCGCGGTCACGCGGTTCGGGTCTATGCCAAACCGCTCTGCTCCTTTGCGCCATGGATCCTCCTGATGATCCGCGCGCCAGAGCGCGTAATCGAAAACCACACCAGGGAACACCCCTGCATTGGCGCCCTCTGCGCCGCGTTACCTGTCAACGACCGCGCGCTTCATGAAGCCCCAAACCGAAGCCTTCAGGTTCAGCGGATTCACGGGCAGCGGCCCTGGCTTCATTACCGCGTCCATATCCAACGCCGGATGCGTGGTGAGCCGCCGTGCAGATCGACCGTCGCGAGTCACCGTCCAGATGTCCCAATTGTCCTGGCGCACCGCGGAGTAGAGGATTCCCTGATGCGGATACGTCCACCCGGTCACCGCAGCTCGGTCCTGAGCCTCGAGGATCCTATGTTGTCCGGCGCCGCCGATATCCATGGCGTACACGTGGATGCGTAGAGGATCGGCGACGTTGTCCCTATTCGACTCGAACGCGATCGACGCGCCGTCAGGCGACACCGTGGGCGCGTAGTCCCAGGCGTTGAGATCGGTCATGTTCGTGCGCTTGCCGGTTTCGATGTCCACCTTGAAGACGTCTGAGGTAACGCCGCCGAAGGCTGCGCGATCCGCCATGAGGAGACCCGACCCATCGGGGAGCCACGAAGTACGCGTCTCGTCGCTCGGGGAGACCAACTCCGCAGCGCCACCATCACTGTCGGCGACGTAAATCCCACGCACGATGCCGCCGCCTACGGCGAAGAAAGCGATACGGCTCCCGTCCCAGGACCACGACGGGAGCTTGCTTCTGGGAAAGCCCAGATCAAGCGGCGTCAGCTTGCCGTCACGCACTCCTAGGAGTGTGACGACGCCTGCGAACCCAAGTGCGATCGTGTCACCGTCTGGCGACCAGGCAGGCCCTCCGGCGCCGACCACCCCATGCTGGGACTCCAGAATGCGACGGATGTTGGACCCGCCTTCATCCATAAGATAGAGCTGCTGCGGGCCATCCCGTGAGGAGATGAACGCGATCTCTCCGGCCTGGGCGCAAAGGCACGCACACAGCGTCAGGGCGCCTACGAGCCATCTTGTTCGCTGCTGGCTGCGCACTTCCGTCCTCCACGCTCCCGTCGTGGGATACGCGTTATCTGTACGCGGTCAAGCGCTTCATGAAACCCCAAACCGAGGCTTTGAGGCGTAGCGGGTTCGCGGCAAGCGGCCCCGGCCTCATCACCGCATCCAGATCCTGCGCCGGGTGACGGGTCAGTCGTCGCGTTTGCGAGCCGTCGCCCGTAACCGCCCAGATGTCCTGATTGCCTCCCTGCCACTCGTAATACAGGATTCCCTGGTGCGGGTATGTCCAGCCGGTCACATAGACCTTACCGTCCGTCTCTATCAACTGCCGCTCTCGTCTACCCTCCGGGTCCATGACGTATATCTGCGTATCGTCCTGAAGGGCGGGTTTGGCAGCGAACGCTACGGTCTGTCCGTCCGGTGAGAGGGCAGGAGCGTAATTCCAGTTGTTGACATCGGTGAGCCGTTTGCGCTTACCACCCGGAACCTCGACTGCGAAGATCACACTTGCAAGCGCGCCTGCGACGGGACGATCCGACATGATGAGCCGGTTCCCGTCGGGAAACCACGCGGTGCGCGTCTGTTGACTCGGGGAGAGGAGCTCCGCGCGCCCACCGTCGCTGTCCGCAGTGTACACACCCCTCACTATGCCGCCGAAGGCAGCGTTGAAGGCGATGCGCTTCCCATCCGACGACCACGATGGAAGGTCGTTCGTGGCGCCGGGGAGGTCGAGGTCTGTCCGTCTTCGATCACGCAAGCGGAAAAGAGACAGGGAACGACCAATACCTACCGCGATCGTCTCGCCATCCGGAGACCATGCCGGGGCGAGTATCCCATCGGGCGCGTCCAGTATCCGGCGGATGTTCGAGCCGTCCTCGTCCATGAGGTACAGGTTGGGCAGTCCGTCCCGGACCGAGACAAAGGCGATGTCACCCGCGTGCGCGCACACGGACACGCACAGTGCCAGCGATGCGACGACCGTGAGTGTCCGTGTCCATTCAACCATCCGCAGAGTTGCACCTAACCAATCAGCCATGCTGCCGGAGCAACGCCCTTCGCTAGCGAGAGCGGTGGGCCCCC
>CAYYPK010000050.1:0-15172 GCA_964473525.1 uncultured bacterium | reverse complement strand
AAGCGGGCCACCGGGCGAGTTAGGCGCAGCAGTAGTCGTCGATGCCACAGTTATCGAAGTGACTTGTCGCAGCACAGACGTCAAGCCGGCAGCCGCCCACGCCTTGTCCAGCCGGCACCGTGCCGTACCACGTCTCGCCGCCGCACGGCCCTCCACACGGCCCGCCCAAGTGTCCCGTGCAGGACGCGTAGGCGACATCCGGCAGCAGGGCATCCGCCACCGCCGCGACGCCAACGAGCGCCGCGACCGACATCACTCCCTCCGCCTTGGTGTGTCCAGCGTCGGACACGATGAACTCGTGTGTTTTCCGCGCTGCGTTCCGAATCGCTTCCATCCTCTCTCCCTTTCCGAAGAGACCGTTCGTTCGTCGTGACTGTGCGATGCTTTCGCGACGATGTCTGCCTCCGCCGCTCTGTGGACTTCAATGCCCACGACGGGACAATCAGCGCGCGCCGCACACGTCGTTGCCCGGCGTGTATACGCTCGCAGTGTAGATGTATCCATCCACTGCGAGCGTGGGCGACGCTCGCGCGTTCAGGGCCCTCGACCGCGCGACGTTCGTCAGGAACGACCTTCGTCCCTCATCTGTCTGCATGCGCGCGGTCACGCGGTTCGGGTCTATGCCAAACCGCTCTGCTCCTTTGCGCCATGGATCCTCCTGATGATCCGCGCGCCAGAGCACGTAATCGAAGAACACGTCGGCGTACATCTGCTGGATCAACACCTGCCGGAAGTTCTCGACCAGTTCCCGCTCACCGTGCAGGGCGGTGTATAGGGCGAAGGGATCTTCTGGCGTCTCCTCTGATGGCTGCTCTAACAGCTCGACGTCTGGCGCGTTCCCGGCCTCTTCCGGCTTGTCGCTGACGATGAAGTGGATGTTGAAGTCCACGTCGTCTGCATAGTCCCGCAGCAGCGGAAGCACCTTCTTCTCTGCGCGGGTTCCCCACGGGCAGAAACTCATGACGAATAGGTCTACATCCGGGCGCGCGCCCTCGGCGACCCGGTCGTCCAACAGGCGGCGTAGGTCCACCGGCGGTCGGCTGTGGTCGACGTCGGCCATGGCGTCGTGTACCAGACGGTCGAATCCCGGTGAGTGCTGCGGATCGTGGCAGCTCATGCACACGTCGGCGCCGACCTCCCCGCGGATGTTCTCCGGCGCAGGATCCAGGACATGCTGTTTGCCGGGGCCGTGGCAGGTTTCGCAGCCGACGCCCTGAAGCGCCTCAACCGGCTTAGCGATACGGTAACCGGTGTCGAGGCCGTAGCCGGCGACGTGGCAGGAGACGCACTCCGGGACGTAGTCGCGCTTGGCGGCGCGCAACGTGTGGAACGCCCGACCGTGTGCCGTGGCCTTCCACTGTTCGTGTTCGGCCACATGGCAGGACTGACACGCGTCCGATCCTACGTAGGCGCCCTCGCTCACCTCAGACGCGTATCCCGCGAGCGGGGAGACCACTGACCCGACGGCCCCAGACACGTCGCTTTCCATAGTGGCGTAGAAGGCGGCCACGATCTCCGCGACGCCGGCGTGTCCTCCGGCCGCGTCGGTGAGCAGCACGTCATGGCGGGCGACCACCTCCAGCGAGGCGCCAGGACGCACCGCGGCGAAACCTAGCAACTCTCCATCTGGGACGCAGCTCAGGACCATGACGCCGCCCGCGGTCGAATCCGCCGCGGCCGTGGAGCTGATAACGACATCCACACCATCGACCTGCTCGACCAGCGGCTCCACTCCGGCTGCCGTGGCGTCGGTTAGCAGCACGACCATGTCGGGATCTTGGCTAGCCGCGAGTTCGCCGCGGATGCGTCCGGCGTCCTCGACCGACGACCCACCCACGATGGCCACACGCTGGCCTCGAGACTCGACTAGGAGCGCGCCTGCGCCATGCCCTCCACCCGCGTCTACAGTCGGCAGGCCCTGAGCGAAGCCGTCCGCATCGTCCCGAGTGACGGCGACCCCAGAGTACCCGATCGCCTTCATGGCAGACGTGTACGCCTCGGCTCGCAGACGATCCGGCGCTGCGCTGCCGCCGCTAAAGGCGCCCGCGTCCACGACGACGGGCTCCCACCCGGCGTCCCTCATATGCTCCACGGCCGCGGCGCGCTGTTCCACTCCACCGGACTGCCCGACATAGCAACCGCACGGCTCGAGCTGAGCGCGCGTGGCCCCGGTGTAGAGGAGGACCACGGCGTCGTTAGGGAGGTCCATCGACAGCACCTGCGTGAGCGCGGCTCCCCGCTGCGTAGCCTCTTCGGCCACGTCGTGTCGAAGTGTCTCCAGTCGACGCAGTCGGCTTCGCTCGGTGAGTTTCCGGTAGATCGTGGGAGTGGCCAGGACGGCCGGGATGACGACGAAGATGACCGCGATAACCAGGTGCTTGAGGGCAGGTTTCTTCATAGGCCGGACAATCACCAGAGTAGATAGAATGGACCACGAGCCAGAAGCGTCAGCACGAGACCGATGAGCAACGCCGGCGCGAACACGATCGGCTGCTGTATGGTCACGAGTCCGCCGAACGCATCGAAGGCCCCCTCATCCGACAGCCGGCGTAGGTCTGCCAATTCGTCAGCCGTGAAGCGGTCGCCACGTGGGTACACCGTAGGGTCCGCCTCGTCGCCGGTCGCTGGTAGCGGCTCGGACACCGGCGTCTTGATGTAGAGCGCCGCGCCGCTGCCCGTGGTCACCTTCAGGATGCGCTCCTGAGGCTGCGCGTTCGTGGTCAGGTCTGCTACCAGAACCTGTGTCGACGCGGCCCGCATCAGAACCCGTAGGAACGCGACGAACGGCCACAGCAGCAGGAGAAACAGCCCGCGTCGGATGAAGATGTCCGCGGGCACACGAAACACCACCAGCGTGGTCAAGAACACCGGAATCAGCAGGAGACACAGATGAGGCGCCCGGATGCGGCGAAGGGCGAACCGCCGCGCCGGCAGGTACACTGCGAAGGACACGATGATAAGGGTGAGCGCGTCCAACGATACGTCGGCCACACGATCCACCGCGATGATCGTAGCGTAAACCACCGAGTAGAACATGTAGAACACCGCCAGGTCCGACACCAACCCCAGCATCGAGGACGAGAGGTTTCGGAGTGTCGAAAGCCGGCTACGGTGCTTCAGTACAAGGTAGACGAACAGCATCGCCCCATACGGCAGGAAGCTGTTGACCCCCACGACGTACACGCCTATCCCAACGCCCTCGCTCAGCAGCGACTGCGGCAACGAGACGCCTAACGCCCACAAGAGCTTAGCGTCGCCCGCAGCGAAGATGCCCGCCCAGAACAGCACGACCGCCAGCGCGGCCCCGCCGCCAACCTGCATGAGCAACGCGGCAAGTGACGTTGTTCCCGTCCATAACCACAGCAGTTGCGCACACAGGCCAATAAAGAGCAGCCCGTAGCTGCACAGATTATGGATCCGCCGTGTCGTGATGTCCGTAACCGCCGCATAGCCTGCGAACGCAAGCTGGACAGGGATGATCGCGAATTCAGAATAACCCACGGATACTCCCATGTGACAGACAGGTTCACTAGACGATCAAGTGTTACAGATGCAGAGCAATCGACCTCTCGCCGAGGTCGGGAGGAGGAAGGCCTCTTCTGTGCAACGTAGTGGAGAGGCGTGTATGACGGGAGACCTATGGGCACGCGTCTACCGTGCCACGAGATCCCTAGGCCGCGCGAGCCTTGTCCGAGCCAGTTCTGGCTCTCATGCCTCGCGCCACCAACTCGGTTATTAGCACATCTACGGAAAGGGACGACTGCAAGATACTAATACCGAAACAGGACCGTGTCAACTTATGCGCAAGGTTGCTTGACTTGGCACGCGGAACTCATGCCGACATCCTCCGTCGTGACGAGCCAGGCGTCTCCCCATTCGCCTCCGATGATCCCATCGAATACCTGCCGGAATCTGTCCAGGAACTGCCAGTCAGGCTCCGCCTCCTGGATACCGAGTAGAGGAAACGCCTCGCAGTACCCGTCTGGATAGAACGTGTCCAACCGCGGCTTCGCGAGGACGTTGTAATGCCCGATGCTCACTTCCAGTTCCCTGCGAAAAGCGTTCATGTCGTCGACCCAGCCTATGCCTGCCGCACGTGACACGGCCTCGGCTCCCACCCACAGGGTCAGGAACAGTCTCAGGTCGTCCCTCACGTCCTCGATGCGCTGAGAGAGTCGGTCTACCAGCGAGCATCCATACTCGTCCAGGCACAGCTTCTCGACGGCTCTCAAATGCGTCGTGTCGTCCATCCAGTCGTCGGAGTAATGACCGCGACGGTCCAAACTTCGTGAGAGAGGCAATCGACCCAGATACTCCAGAGGGATGACTGCGACGCCGACATGACTCCGTGACCCGTCTTCGCCCTCGCTCGGATCATACGGCGGGCGACGCGCTCCACCCACTCAGGCAGGTCGGCGCCGTATAGCTCGCTGACGAGAACGCCTACGCGAGGGAAGGCGCCGGACGTATACTGCGCTGGCGACCCGCCGTCGTCACGAATCCGCCTGCTTGCCCGTTCGACATCCCTTTTCCTGCCTCGGAGCGTCAGCGCGCCACTGTCGACCAGCTCCGCGATCTCCTCCGCGGCTTCGATATATAGAGGTCGAGGTGCTCAGCGACATTCTCGGCGTCTTCCCACTCCCAACCGTCTCGGACCTCGTCGGACGCCAACCCATGCGCGCGGCCCTCGACCACACTACGCAGCGGTATTCGCTCCTTGACGCGGCATCGGCGCTGCTGCTCGGCCAGTTCCTCCTGCTGCGCCGGCGTGACGACCATCGGCGCGGACACCATCGCGAGCCACCGCATTCGGGCCTCCGTGTGATACAGCTGCAGCGTCCCCATGATCTGACGCAGGTCGCGCTCCGTCTTCAAGGCGTGTATCTGTGAAACGGCCAGCAGGTCGTCCATCTTCCGCTCGAGCTTCAGATAGCGGTTGTATCGTGGGCCCTCTCGGCCATCGAGGTCTTTGATGAGTCGAGACATCTCCGCGTCGGTGAGCGTGTTGTCCTCGCCCCGGGCTTCGCGACGCGTCTCCTCAATGAGCAGGCGAGCGACCTCCTTGCCGTTGAGTTTCGCTTTCCCAAGCGTTCTGCCTATCTGGCTTCTCGTCACCATCAGCGCTTCTCCATCGCCGCTTGGATCGCGTCCAACGTGCGAGCGATGTCCGTCTGCTCCACTGCTTTCAGTCTCGCCATCAGGATCGCCGTCTGCTGGCGCGCCCGCTCGTCGGTGATCAGACCTGCGCGATGGCGGATAGATACTCGACGCAGCTCGTTGGCGATGACCTGACTCGAGTTGTCATGCGTCACGATGGCGTCTCCCTACCAAGACGCCCAAGGGTCAGAGCGTCCAATTTCATACCGATTCTGGTATCCGTTTGCCACACGGTCGCGCGCCGAAGATAGTCGGCGAAGGCCATTACATATCACCTCGACAGGGCGCCGACGGATGCATGTAAAACCCTGTGGGCACTGAGACCTGGCTCGGTTCTTGTCGTGTTGGTTTCTTAGGGGCACATGTAGGGCATTGGTACGCGTGTGGTTCACACAGGATCCGCGAGAAGGATGCTCTCATGCCCAAGCGCATCACGGTGACGATTGAAGCGCCCGACGACTTCGAGTCGTTCGATGACCTGGAACGGTTCGTCCAAGTAGCGGGACAGCAGGTGAAGAGGGATCTTTGCGGTCAGCTAGGTTCCGAGGTCGCAGAAGGCTCATCGACGGCGCTCTGTCCGACGTGCACGTCGCCTAAGACGGTGGGTCATGGGTGCGCCACTCGCAAGATGAAGACGAGCTTTGGAGACGTAGAGCTGCCGCATCCGCGTCAGCGGTGCAAGGAGTGCGGTCACACTTTTTTCGTCTGAGGGCGTGGCTTCCTGCCCACAACGTCACGCCCGCGCTCGAGGAAACCGCGGTTCTGTGTGGCACAAGCTGGTCGTATGAGACCGCCTCCACCGTGTTGCGTCGACTGACCGACGCGTCGCTCTGCGCGAAGACGATCCAGTTACTTGTGCAGAAGTCCGCGACGCCGGTGAAAGCCAACGCAGTCAAGGAATACGAGACGGCGAAGCGCAAAGCCATCAAGACTGCGCTGGCCGAAATCCAACCAGCGTCGTCTGGACTCAGTGGAGCGAGTCAGAAGAAACCGTCGACACCTTCCTCTCCGCCTCGACATCGGACTTATCTGGGCTTCGATGGTGTCTTTGTCCCTGGTCGCGCGTCACCGCGTGGGATGGAAGGGAAAGTCGAGATCGTCTTCACAGATGATCCGGAAGATCGTGTGGAGATCAGTAAGAACCGCACCTTGCTGCTGCGGAAGGAGTATGCGGGGTCCTTCGGTCCTTACCAGAGCATTGCCGAGATGGTCTATTCGCCGGTCTGGAACCTGGATCTTCCTCGCGAGCATCTGGTGGTATTGGGAGACGGCGCTCGATGGATTCGCGCGATCCGCAACCTCTACTTCCCGAAGGCGGCGTATCTTCTGGACTGGTGGCATCTGAAAGAGCGTGTGTACGACGGGCTGCGCGAAATCTATCCACGACGCCACCAGTGGCATCAGCGGAGGAAGCTGAACGAGTCGCTGCTATCGCGACTATGGCATGGCGACCAGTCAGGCGCGGTGGCGGAACTTGCCGAGATCGTCCCTGTCCACGCCGCTGCAAAAGAAGCGCTGAGAACCCTCACGGTGTATCTGACCGGGAATGCCGAGGGAATCGTCGACTACCAAGCGTGGCAGGAGATGGGTCGCACCATCAGTTCTAGCATCGTCGAGAAGACGGTTGATCTACTCGTATCCCGGCGATGCAAGCATCAAGGAATGTCGCGGAGCAGAGACGGAGCCGATGCCATCACCCTCCTACGCGCGATCGTCGAAAACGACCGCTGGGAACAACACTGCAAACTCAGAAGGGCAGCGTAGCAACCCACGTGCCACGACCAAGCGTCCACAGAGTTCTACATGCATCCGGAAAGAGCCGATCTTGGCCGGTCTTCCTCAGGGCTGCGTCCATTGGGACGTGACGCATTGGACGGCACGGCATCAGGATTCAGTTAGCCGACGGGCCAATTCCCGCCTGCTCGGCGCAGCCTCTATCGAAAGATGAGGAGACGCTACCCATAGTGTGACAGCAGCGGGAATCACCGCAGGCGGCTCGTGCGCCCAGCATCGGGGTTGACCAGTGATCGACGGGACGGCCATGCAATACACGGGGTGGCGTGGAGCCGTGTTTCCGCTATGCTTGTCCCAATCGTGCGGGGACTCGCCTCCCCAAACGCACACATGAAGCGAGGAGGTCGAGCATGTCAAGAGCGAGATGTGTGTTCGCGTTCGCTCTCTCGGTGGGGTTCGCCCTGGTCACAGCTGCGTATGCCGACCAGATGATCTGCATGCACTACTCCGCGTTCGACAAGCGCGCCAGCACCGTCAGCGACGCCGGCAACACGTGGACGGTGGTTGACGATGCGGACAGCTACACCGGCACGGCGTTCACCGCGCCGGGCGAGGCTGACACGGCTGGCGGCCCCGACCGCCCCTGGCTGGTGTACCAGCTTCCGAGGCCCGTCAGGGCGGGTGAGGGCACGGCCAACGGCAAGACCTGGCAGATATGGGTCCGCATGCGCGTCATCACCGACCAGAACTCGTTCTACTTCGACACGTCTCAGGATGGTTCTTCTTGGTGGCCGGATGTCATCGACAACGGCGTCCGAGTCAACAACGACGCCCAGAACCACACCAACGTGTGGTATTGGCAGGACCAACTCACCGGCAACGACGGAGGACTATCGCCGCTGATCGAGGTCGGCCAGAACTGGGTGCGCATCGGGCCGCGAGAGACAGCCGCGACCACCGCCGGATCACCGCGGTTTGATGTCGTGTGCTTGCGGAACTTCGGCGCCTTGGGGTTAGGCGCTGGACCCAGCGACGCTGATGTCCGCCCGTGGCTGCGCGGGATGCCCGTGGAGCCGCAGAGCAAGTTGGCCACCACGTGGGCGGACGTCCGGCAGTCCCTGTAGCAACCGGAATCGGGCAGGAGGCGGAAGTTCCTGAAGGGGAAGCTATGGCAGCAAGACGACGGCAGCGTCCTGCTCGTGCGGGCGTCCTCGGCCTGAGCGAGAGAACGAGACGCGCTTGCCGCTGGGGTACAGACAGCGCCGACGACGCCAGCACGCCCCGTCGCCGCCGCGTCTTCCTCCGCATCGCACAGTCATCGGCCCCGTGTTGCGGGCGCCCGAAGCTGCTTGAGCCAACCCCACGTGAACGGCTTCTTCGCGCGCGCGCTGACGTCGAGGAGCTCTGGGCCCCACCAGTCGAGGTCGAGGACCGTCGCCCCGGGAGCGAGTGTCTCGCGCGTGGGGCCGCCGTCCGCCGGCACGACCTGCACGCTGGACTCGTCCGCCGCGTTCCGCGTCACGTACGCGATGGATCTGCCGTCGGGAGACCACACGGGGTCCAGCGCGTTGTCCCCGCCTGCGGTCACCGCACGGTCCTCGCTTCCGTCGCGCGCGATCGTGTGGATCGTCCACACCGGGGCCGCCCCATGCTTGGTAGTGAAAGCGATGCGCTGGCTGTCGGGCGACCACGCCGGGTCCATGCTGCTGCGCGACGGGTCGTCGCGATTGTCGCGGACGACCTCGGCGCGCTTGCTCCGCATGTCCATCGCCCAGATCGTCTCCTGACGGTGCCTGTTCTCGTTCACGGGCGGCGTCACGGTGAGAGCCATGAAGCTGCCGTTCGGCGCCCACGCGACGCCGCCTCGCCGTAGGAAGCGCGGCTCCTCGCTGATCTTCTCGATGCGCCCGTCGTCGATCCCAGCCGTATAGAGCGCAGGTGGCCCCTCGCGGTCGGAGACAAACGCAACCCGGAGCCCGCCGGGCGACCACGTTGCGCCCGTGTGGTAGCTCGCGCCAGACGTGATGCGTCGGACGCCGCCGCCGTCCGCGTCCATCACGTATATATGCGCCTGTCCGTCGCGCCGCGAAGTGAACGCAATCCATTGCCCGTCGCGTGACCACGCCGGCGCGGAGTCGAACGACGGATGGTCGGTCAGGTTCGTGACGTCACGGCCCTCGCCGGTCGACCTCATGATGTCGCTCTGCATGCCGCGGGCCAGCGTGAACGCCAGGAGGCTACCAGCGTCGCGACCAGACGCCAGGGGTTGCGCCACCAGAAGTGCGGCAGCGAAGGCAGCCAAGCGCGCACAGCGTGTCATTGATGCATCCCTCCTGGGTGCCCGTCACGAGGCGCCGGTTGTCCTGTTCCCATGCGCTTCAGCCAACCCCACGTGAACGGTCTCTTCCCACGCGCGCTGACGTCGAGGAGCTCTGGACCCCACCAGTCCATGTCGAGGATCGTGAGCGCAGGCGGCAGCAAGGCACGCGGGGGCCCGCCGTCGGCGTCCATGACCTGCGCGGATTGCTCGCCGTCGTCGGTCCACTTCAGGTACGCGATGGACCCACCGTCAGGAGACCATACGGGCTGGAGTGCTTGGTCGTTCCCCTCGGTCAGCACGCGGACGTCGCTTCCGTCTCGAGCCATGGTGTGGATTCGCGTCACGGGATGGTCGTCATCGAATGAGGCGAACGCGATGCGTTGGCCGTCGGGCGACCACGCTGGCTCGGCGCTATGGCGCGAGGGATTGTCGCGATTGTCGCGGACGACGTGCGCGCTCCCGTCCCGCATGTTCATCACCCATATCGTGCTGCGACGCCCCTCGTTCGCGTTGATCATCGTTGTGAGCGCAATGTGTCTGCCTTCAGGAGACCAATCTGGCCCGCGGGACGAGAGCAACCGTGGTTCCTCGGTGATTAGCTCGACAGCCCCGTCCGCGACTCGCACCGTATACAGGGCCGCTGGCCCTTCGCGCTCCAGGACGACCGCAATCCTCTGGCCGTCCCGAGACCACGTCGCCTTGCCGAAGTGGTGGTCTCGGTCATTGAGGCGACGTACGCCGCCGCCGTCCGCGTCCATTACGTACAGTCGCGATTCGCCGTCGCGTCGCGAGCTGAACGCGATCCGTTGCCCATCGGGTGACCACGCCGGCCGCTGGTCGACCAATGGATGTGCCGTGAGATTCGTGACGTCGCCGCCTCCGGGGGTCGCACGCATGATGTCGGAGTTGAATCCCGCCCAGTGCGTGTACAAGAGGACACCGCCCTCGGAGCCGCCAAGGGCAGCGCGCGTCGGGGTCGACAGCATCGCCACGGTTGCTGCGATGAGTGTCCAGCGCGCTGCCATACGACCTACTCCTCAACGCCCGTCATCGAGGCGTCGCGTGTGCTGGAGCCATGCTCTTCAGCCAACCCCACGTGAACGGTCTCTTCGCGCGCGCGCTGACGTCGAGGAGCTCCGGCCCCCACCAGTCGGGATCCATGGCCCACGCTGCCGGTGGCACAATCTCGTGGTCCTTCGTTCCGTCGATGCGAGCGACGCGGATAGACTGCTGGCCAGGCGGCCCGGGAGGCAGGTAGGCCACGTATGCGAGCCACTCCCCATCGGGCGACCACACCGGCGAGGAGCAGTATCTCTCCCCCTCAATCAGCGTGCGGTGACCTCCGCCGTCTGCATCGACCGCATCAACGCGCCAGGGCGTGTCCAAGTCGCTACGGTTCGCGTATGCCAGGGCGCCGCCATCGGGCGACCACTCAGGGCCCCAGACACTGTGGATAGGGTCGTCGGTGTCCACGAGCACCCTCGCGGATCGGTCTGCCAGGCGGAGGGTCCATATGCGCCTATGACTGCCCTCATCCACGGGAGCCACGACATCCAGCGCGATACTCGCCCCGTCCGGCGACCATCTTGGCGCGGTATGTCCAAGCATGAACCGAGGCTCCTCCGAGATCTTCGTGATGGCGCCGTCGGCGACATCGGCTGTGAACAATGCGCGCACGCCGTCGCGATCCGACGCGAACGCCACGCGCCTTCCGTCCGGCGACCAGGTTGGCGACCGTTCCTCCCCGAGGCTCTCGGTCAGCCTGCGCACGTCGCCTCCCTGGGCGTCCATCGAGTAGACCTCGGTCTCGCCGTCGCGGCCAGACACGAACGCTATCCGGCGGCCGTCTGGCGACCACTCCGGCTGCACATCCCGCGCGGGGTGCTCGGTGAGGTTCCGCAGGTCGCGACCCTCCGCCGACACACGCATGATCTCGTTCCCGGGCCCCATGAACTGCGAGAACACGAGGCGGCTCTCCGCCGCTGACCCGACCGCGAACGTCGGTGTGGGGTGGAGGGCGATCAGCCATGTGACGAGTAGCGCCGCCCAGCGATGGGCGTGGCCAGGAGCAGCGCGCGCGGCTACGCGAGAGACGGAAGGGCGACAATGACGCATGCAGGTGGCCTTCGCGGGCGGGATCCGGCGACGCCGTATGCGGGCACATCCTCTTCTCGATATTACCCTACGTATTGGGCGTATGCACGCGCGGAAGGCGGCGCTCGGTGGAGTTGGCAGTCCGGGTCGCAGTCGGCGGCTCAGGCGGGCGCCGTTGTGAGACCGGCAGGCAGTTCGCGCGCCGTGAACTGCGGACCCGCCAGCGCCGCGCTACGGGAAGCAGCGTCGCGGTAGCCCGGGCTCACGACGGTCGCGGCGTGGTACGCGCGCTGCGCCTTGCGAAACTGCCCCTGCGCCTCGTAGATGCAGCCGAGGTTGTAGTGGGCCGCCGCGTTCCTGGGGGCGCCGATGAGGCACTGCTCGTAGGCGTGGATCGCTTCGCGGTATCGTCCGTGGAGATGGTCCACGTAGGCTTGCTGGAAAAGCCGATCGGCGCGGGACACGAGCGGCCACTCGAAGTCGTCGCTGAACTCACGGTCGGTCGCGTCGGCGGCTGACGCAAGGGAGGCCTTTGTCTCGGCAGACGTCAGCGCGTCGAGACTCTCCGCGATCATGCGCGTCTGTTCCTCTGCCCACTCCTGGCGGTCGGGGTTCTTGTCCGGGTGGCACCGTTTGAGCAGCGCTCGCGCCGCCGCCTGGACGACCTCAATGCACGCGTTTGGCGCCACCTGCAAACGCTCGTGATGGGTGAGTCCGTGTACGATCGTCCTGCTCCCCGGGCACGGTTGCGGAGACGCTGCCGCGATGTCTCCTGAACTCGGTTGCTCGACCGTCCTCACGTCGCCGTCCTAACGAGTGGATTTACGGCCCTGAGGGCGGCGCCGTGACAGCGAATCGCCACGGGATTGAGCGTCGTCGGGCGCCCGGCAGGACATGGGCGCGCCACCTCGCGGAGGTCTATCGCGGCGCGAAGGCGTAAACGCCAGGCTCCGCCGCGCAGTAAAGGCATCCAGCGTCGGCGGCGACCTCGAACGTCTCCGCAGCCGCGCCGTTCCTCACGACACTCCATGCGCCTGGCGCGATGCCGCAGACGAGCATGTGGCCGGCGGCGTCTACGGTGATCGAGAAGGCGGCGGCGCCTCTGGCGAACACCACGCTGTGACCCAGGACGCTCACGCCGACGGACGCTGCCCCCTCCATGCGACGGGCCTCGGGCCCGTTCACGGTCGTTTCGTCCATCGCGGTGAGGACGTGCAGGAACTCGTGCGCGTTCTGCCCCGCCGCTGACACCTCCACGCGCCATGCTCCCGGCTCCGCGGGGGAGTCCTTCGCTGCCGCGAAGTTCTCACCCGCGCTTCCGATCCAGAACTCACGTCCAGACCCACCGATGACATGGATGTCCCTCTGCGAGGGCATGAGAGATTCCACCACGAGCTTGCCGCCGTACGAGCCGCCGCGATACGCCTCGCCCGTCCGGGACACAGAGATCGTGCGCCCGTCCACGCTTGGCTCCTCGATGGAGTGCAGGAGCCACGTCTTACGGAAGGCGGGGTCGGTCGAGACGACGCGATCGTACACAACGAGGGTGGCTGGATAGGTAGGGTCGCCTGTGTTCAGCGTCACCATGGACCGCGTGACGCCCGAAGCTTTCGCGTCAGAGTAGGCGTTCGTGATGTCGCCAGCGATGTAGCTGTACGTTGGTCGCCGCTCGTCTGGGCCGAAGGCATGTCCCGTTACGCGGCCGTAGGTGTATTCGTCGGACGTCAGCACGCTCAGGTTCTTCGGGTGGTCGCCGCGCGCGGGCCACCGCTGCCCGCCATCGTTGACGGAGCCGCGGCCCATCTCCTCGGACGGGTCGTAGATGAGGAGGCCGTTCTTGGACACCGTCTGGTGCAGCCAGCTCTTCCAATGCGGCGAGCCGTAGGGCGCCGTCCCACCCTCGTAGACGCCTGTCGCTATCGCCAGCGCGCCCCGGTAGTACATCTGGAACGTGCCGAAGTCCTTGCACTGGTGGTTGCCGAAGAACGTCCCGCCGATACGCATCTGGACAACCGCCGACCGGCTGTCCAATCCCATGTCCCATCCGGTGCGAGCGATCATCTCGCCCATTGGCTCCGCGAAGTACTTCGTCAGCGGCAGATCGGAGATGGGAAGGAGAGGGGCGTCCGGCTGGCGGTAGAGAATGGAGAATATCGCGCCGATGCCTCCCGCGTCGCTCCAGATGTTCTCAGTCGCCGCCTGCATGAGATATGGGTCGTCGTAGTAGGTTGCTGTCAGGAGGGCTATGAGACGCTTGCGCGCGTCGCGGCCCCGCTCGTCGAAGCTGTCGCCCGTGCGGAGTTGCTGTCCGTCCGGGCGTAGGTGGTAGAGCGGCTGGTAGGCGACGTACTGCTGCTCGCGCGAGAAGATGTCGCCCGCTCCTATGACGCGCATGAGCCAACTGGCGGCGATGTCGTGTTGGAAGCGCGTCGCGTAGTAGGAGTCGCCCTGGTGGTGCATGTGGGCGTCGTACAGGAAGTCGCGGGCTGGTGCGAAGTTGCCAACCACGAGGCGGGCGGCGGCCTCGTACATCTCGGGGGCTTCGTCGTAGATGGCGATTCCCGCGGGCAATTGACCCGTGAGCACCCATCCTTCCGTGCCGTGCCCGACGACGACGTGCGTGTCGAACTCCGCCGGATAGCCGGGGGCGTGGCTGGCGGCTGTCCACTTGAGCGCGTCGATCATCTCGCGCCGGTCGTCGTCCGATAGCAGATCGTAGCACCAGTCGTAGACGCAGGCGCCGACGTGCAGGTCGTTGTAGAAGTGGCGCCCTAGCCGGTCCTCGTTGTCGCGGTTGCGCTCGTGGTCGTCCCGCCACTTCCGTATGGCGCGGGCGCCCGCGTCCTCATCGCCCGTGATGAGGTAGACGAACGCCAGAGGCATCGCCTCGTCGGAGTCCGTGACTGCCTGCCAGTCGTCTGCGAATTCCTCGGTCTGGATCTTCGCGCGGATGGTGGGCAGCGCCTCCTGCCGCACGTAGACGCGCGGATGCCCAGGCGGCACGTCGGGCGGCAGATCGGGCGCCACAATGGGCGTCGGCGTTTGACTCAGGACGGACGTGATGCAGAAGAGGAAGGGAAGCATGAGTGGCGCCTCGGCGGTGATCCAGTCGCGGACACGACGCTCCTACGGCCTAGCGTAGCGCGTCGCGGCGCCGAGGAGGAAGGTGGGCCCGTCCACGGGCCGTGTTCACGGAGTGTTGGCGTGGCCGCTACGATGTCATGCTGAGGAGCCGACGGCGTCGAAGCATTTCGGAGCAAACGGCTGCCGCGCTCCGTAGAATCGCGGACGCGCATCCTGACCGTGGGTTCCCCGCCGCGGAAGAGATGCTTCGCTTCGCTCAGCATGACATTGCCAGGCCGGGCGCCCGTGCCCGTCGGATGCCACCAACTGTTGGTGAGGGCGCGTCTGCGGGCGGTTTGGGTTGGTAGGAAGGTTCGCGTAGAATCGACGTCGATGCCACCCGTCGCTACCAGCCAGCCGCCATCTCGACTCGCCCGCAGGCGCGCGGCGTGTGGGCTGCTGATTCTGTGCCTATGCTGGCCGCCGTCTCACGCGGCTGGGGGCATCCGTTTCACGGATATCACCGCGGACGCTGGCATCTCGTTCGTGCACGCCACCGGCGCGCGCGGCGACCTACACATGCCCGAAACCATGGGCAGCGGCGGCGGATTCCTCGACTTCGACGGCGACGGGAACCTCGACCTGTACCTCGTCAACAGCGGCGACCTCACGGGCGAGTCCATGGCATCCAGCGCGCTCTACCGTAACACCGGCTCCGGGGCCTTCATCGATGTCACGGTCGCCGCTGGCGTCGCGGCTACCGGGCGCTACGGCATGGGATGCGCCGTCGGAGACTACGACGGC
>CAYYPK010000049.1:0-44448 GCA_964473525.1 uncultured bacterium | reverse complement strand
ACAGGATGCCAGTGACGTGAGAAGGCCGTTTACACCGAATCCTTGACACCCTCGAAGACACAACCACCCATCGCGCCGAAGCTTGTTGATTCCACGCTTGCCCTGCAACAGCCACGAGTTGCGGTTGCAGGGCGGGAGCCTGATCATATCAGCAGTCGCCTCGCACGTGGATACGGGTTCCGGACATCGCGGCACGACGAGGCGAAGGCGAAGCGGGACGCGCCATCGCGGCGGCGAGAACGCGCCCGCTGGATACGCCAAGTGAGGGTCACTTCTGCTGCTTCCTCTTCTCCGCTTGCTGGTATGCGGACAACAGGCCGACCCCGATGTACCAGTAGCTGCGATCCGAATCCACAGCGAGGTTCCAGCCGTATCCACCGTGGAGCAGGTTCCCCAAGACGGATGCCGAGAACCCCAACCCCGCCTCAGCGTCCTTGTCGGGGTCGAAGTCTAGCCACGCTGCGTGGACCCCTACCTTCCAATCCACGAGGTTCGAGAGAGCAGCAGCCGGGCCGCAGAACCAATTGTCGTTGGGCCGGAATCGGTATCCCCATTGCGTACTGGCGACGGGTCGTTGGGAGAACCCAGGGTGAGGGCCAAGCTCCTCGTCCTTGTTCTCACCCGCATCCTCATCGTCGGGCGTTGGGGCGAGGTGTTTCGCCACGCCCGTCAGTTCGTGAACGGATTCCAGCAGGCCGGCGATATCCACTTTGGCCTCCTCCAGTCCCTCGGAAACTCCCTCGGTCTTCTCGCCAAGGGCCTCCGTCGTCTTGGCGAGGGCCTCCGTCTTCTCCGCGAGGGCTTCGGTTTTCTCCACGAGAACCCCCACGGCATCTACCAGACCGTCGTCGACCATGGCAGCGGGCAGCCTGTAGGAGCGCGGCTCCGTGAACGCCACACCAACGTCCGTGGTGGCATGGAATCGGTAGTCGTGAATCCGAAACGTCTCCACCTCAGAGGCATACTCGACCCCGCCCTTCGTCAGATGGAATGACACCTCGACACGATCCCCGTGCTCCGCCCCCGCCTCTCTGAGGTCCAGCCTCGTCGAACGGGCTCGTGATATAGGAATCGTCAGGAACTCACCTGTCCTCACGGCGGGCGTGGGTGCCTCCTCCGCCTTCGCGACGTTCGCCATCACCTCCCTTGCCGTCGCCTCAGCAGCTTCTATGTCTGCCTCCGAGGGTACGTTCGCGGGCTGCGTGGGGTCGGTTGGACCTGCGTTCTCTGGGACGGCGTCCACCGCGCTCTGCTCGCCGCTATCGTCGCCTTCGACGCCCTCGTCACCTTCCTCCTTGCCTTCGCCCTCGCCGTTAGCGTCGCCTTCATCTTCGGCGCCCTCGCCGCCTTCGTCCTTGCCTCCCTGCTCGCCGTTAGCGTCGCCTGCATCTTCGGCGCCCTCGCCGCCTTCGTCCTTGCCTCCCTGCTCGCCGTTAGCGTCGCCTTCATCTTCGGCGCCCTCGCCGCCTTCGTCCTTGCCCTCGCCTTCGTCCTTGCCTTCTCTCTCGCCGCCTTGGCTCTGTGCAGCGGGGGGCGACTCCATCTCTTGTGCTAGCGCTAGCAGCGCTGCGGCGGCATCGGTAACGGCGTTGCTGGTGGGAGCGTGGCGCGTCAGGCCCAGAGCTGCCTGGCTGGCGAAGTCATCGTAACCCGGTAGATGAATCGTCCTGGCTGCTTGATCGCGATCGCCACCCAGGAAGCGAGCCCGGATGCCTATTTCCAGGACCGGGACGGAGGCGTCGGCCAGCTTCTCAATATCGACGCTTGCCATGGCGAGAACATCTGCCCACGTCTCACTTGGCATCTCCGCGCGGGAGGCCTTTCTTGCCTTGAGGTACTTGTCTACCGCCTCCTTGAGTGCGGCATGGGCTTTGGCCTCCGCCGACGGATCCTGTGCAGGAGCTGCGGCCTGCCGTGCTTCCGTTAGCAGCTCGGTCAGGGCGGCCGCTTGGGTGTCGCGCGCGTCCGCGGCGGGGTCGAACTCGCGCGTGTAGTCGTTCCGCCTGCCTTCGTTGAGACCGATGTGGATGATGCTCTTGTGATCCACCGTGGGCTGGGCCCCTCCGGGCTCAATGCGGCGCCGGCCCCCGGCGCTGTCGGCTCCGTCCGTGGTCTGTTCCGCGAACGTCATGACCGGCCACGGGTCGAGACCTGCGCGCTTGGCAGCGGACGAGCACGCCGCCTGCGTGAGTGCGAGGCAGATCAGCAATAGAGCGGATACTAGATAGCGCATAGGCAGTCTCCTCGTAGTCGCGCCGCGTACTGTTGACATCGCGCTCGTGTACCTCGGCGCGGCCGACACGAGCCCTTCTACTAACATATAGACGTAAGTGGCCTACACTATCCGCCAAGAATTTGTAGGCCTGAGTATTCAAGCTACGCCCTTGCCGGTGCTCGGTCAAGGGGTTGGCTCTGGGCCTGGGCAGGGAGGAATCCACGGCGGGGGAAGGTGCGAGTCTACCGAGCCTGCTTGCGCGCGCCGTCCCTAATGTCTGCCAGGCGCCAGGGACAGCTGCCTGGCAGCGCGCCTAGCGACAGCGCCGGCGCAACGTCGTCGCGCGCGCCAGGACGTTACCGTGCGTGGCGGGCTCAGTCGCTGTTGTGAGCCGCTCTGCGTGTTGGCGCTATGCGGCGGCCGTTCGCCATCCACCAGACTTCGGCGGCAGCGAGCTCGCCGCGATTCGGCGCGCGACCTCCACCGGCCGTAGCGCCGGGCTCACCCAGCAGATGTTTGTCGGCGCCCATGTGCGGCTCGAGCAGCTGGCGGAGCGAGGCGTACGCAGTGCCTGCAACCTGTGGATCGTCGAGCAACTCAAACAGCGCCGAGACGGCCCCCTTGCTGGCGTACTCCGCGAGTACCTCTACGACGCGTGTGCGCACCCGCTTTGTCGCTGCCAGAGACCGTAGCGCGTAAGCCGCCTCGCGCGGGTTCTCGGGCAGGCTCTCAGGCTCCTCACGGCCTGCCTCGTCCCTGGTGCGGCGGAGGAACCGCACGACCGGTTGGACCATGGAGTCGTGCGCGATGTGCGTCGCGAGATAGTTCGCGGCAAGCATCCGCCGGGCTTCGACGCGAGCTGCCCTATCCGTCCGGTCCTCGTCGTCCTGGTCGTCTATTGGGATGTTGCGACCATGGGCATCGCGAACGAGGCTCAGCAGAATGTCCCGTTGGGCTGTCTCCGTGGGCGTCAGTTCGCGATCTGGACGCAACGGGGCGGCGGGACGTCCTGCGCTTTCGGCGGCTTGTGGAGCGCCCGAGGGGGCGAACATCTTGGCAATGTCGTCCGTAGACATCTCCTTGCTTCGCGGCCGATAGTGGCTAGACGTGACTCGAGGGCCGTTGGCTTTCTGTGCCGCCAAGGCCCGCCGGCGAAGCCTCTTTGCGCGCGCGACGTCCTCCTCCACCATCGCGTGTGCGTTGCGGGCTGTCAGCCGCGGGCGTGGCTGGGCAATCGTCTTGGCAGCGACGACGCATTCATCCGCGAGCGCTCTTGGGTAACGCTCGAGGGCCTTTTCGAGCACGGGCAGCGCGCGTCGGTCGCGCAGTCCGCCGAGGGCGCGCACGAGGATCGCAGCCGTCCTGTCATGTGTCCAGGCCATCTTGACGAGCTCCGTCTCCATCCGCCCGATGAGATACGGCGTGATCGTGTCCAACTGATCTGGATGGCGTGACGTGAGCGCGGCCAGTTGGTCCAACGCCCGTTGCGAGATACGCCACTCGCGTTCTTCCGCCAGCGCAATCAAGGGGGTCGCCGCGCCCGGGATATCCGTCTTCCGAAGCGGCGTCACGAGCGCCCGACGCACCCGAGCGTCATCGGAGGCGTCAACCTTGGCTGCGAGTACCGGGAACGCAGTGTGCCTCAGCGCCTCGGGCGATCCTGTTCGTGAATCGCCGAGCAGGTGGGACACGATCCCGAGAGCGGCGACTGTGTCGCCATGGTCTTCTTCAGCGACGATTGCCAGCGCCGCTTCTAGCAGCGCGCGCCGTCCGCCGCCAGCTTTGAGATGATCCTCGAGAGGCCCCCAGCCGTAGTAACCGGGCGCGGGAGGCCTGTGATTCAGGTGCTCGTCGAGGAACGCGTCGGCGTCCGTGATCACCGCGGGCTCCGTATCGGCCGGTCCTGTATAGAGCTTGGACCGCGCGATGCCGGCCCGTGTCCGAACCGCAGCATCCTGTAACCCACTCGCCCAGAGGCTCTTGGGATAGGCAGTCGCGCCCTTCTCGTACCATTCGGCGGCCAGGTCCGGTCGGGAGAGGCGCTCATACGCGGCGGCAATGAGGCGGTGCGTCATGGCCAGCTGGTCGTCGTACGTCTCCGCGTAGTCGACAAGCAGCGCCTGCGCTTCACGGAGCGTTCCGACGGGGTCGCCCTGGAGTGACTTGCTGTACGCGATCATGTACTGAGCTGTGGCTCTCAGTTGGTAGTCCGACGCCTCCTGCTGGATGACGCGGTATTCCCTGGATTTGTCCTTCTCCTCGATCCGCCGCTTGCCGCGCTGTGAGGACATGGGGCGTAGCTCGACCAGCCACATTCGCGCCTCGCGCCCGTACTTCGAGTCTGGGTATTCGTCGCGCAACCGCTCGTAGATGCTCTGCGCGACATCCCGCCCGTCCGCTCGGTACCGGATAGCCTTCGCCTTCGTGATAAGGGCGAACGGCACGTGCTTGGAGTCTGGATGCTCCCGAACGACCTCGTCGTACCGCGCCAACGCCGTCTCTTGATCGTTTCGCAGACTGTGGCACTCGCCGATGCGGAGGATGGACTCGACGGCGTATTCCGTGTCTGGATACGCCGCGATGACGCGCTCGTACGCTTGCATGGCAGGCGTGGTCTCGACGAATTCCCAGTGGTGGATGTTCGCGATACGGAAGAGAGCCTCGGCGGCCTGCGGCGACGTAGGGTGGAGCGCCGCCACCTGTTCGTACGCGTCAATGGCGGCTTGGAACTGCTCGTGTTCGAAGTGCAGGGCATACGCGTGTTCGATGAGCGCCGTGGCGTCCTCGGAGGACGCCACGCTCGCCTCACCCTCGGCGCGAGCGCTGGCGGCGAAGCCGCACCAGGTCAAGGTACCTACTACGAGAAGCGCGAGAGACGCGCGGCGACGCGGCATGGCGTGATCCCCGGCGACGGCAGTGCGACAGAAGTGCAGAGACTGCATTTGATTATACAAGCGGGGAGTATCGTGCGCTACCGATTGACGAGGTGGCCGCGCGGGGGCATATAGTAGTCGAGTCACACGAGGAGGGACGGACGTTGGGGGATACGAAGTCGCGGGACGCGGAGGCGCCAGCCCTACTCACGAGGTCGCGCGCCATCTTGCAGGCGCGCGCGGACATCGCCGAGAAGAAGATGTTTGGCGGGCACTGCTTCCTGCTTAGCGGGAACATGGTCTGCGGCGTGACCGGCGACGGGTCGCTCATGGTGCGCGTCGGCAAGGACGCCTACGAGGAGTGCCTCGCACAACCCCATGCGCGTGAGATGGACTTCACGGGGCGACCGATGCGCGGGATGGTGTTCGTCGGGCCCGAAGGCTACGGCACGGACGACGACCTCTCCAACTGGCTCGAACGCGGTCTCGCCTTTGCCCGCACGCTGCCGCCCAAGTAGGAGCCGCCTCCTCGTGGAGGGAGCCCGATCCAGCGCGGCGGCGTGGGATTGGACCTACTTCCGAATCACCATCCGCCGGCGTTGCACGATGTCGCCTGCGCGCAGCTCGTAGAAGTACACGCCGCTAGCGGCGGGTTCGCCGAGCTCGTTCCGTCCGTCCCAATACGCGGCGTGCGTTCTGCCGCGATAGGCGCCAACGTCGAGGCGTCCCAACGCCATGCGCCGGACCTCGCGCCCCTGTGCGTCGTAGACGCGTATGGTGACGTCCGCGTCCGCCGACAGGTCGAAGGGTATCCACGTCTCGGGGTTAAACGGGTTCGGGTAGTTCGGCAGGAGCGCCGTGTCGGACGGTCTCAATGTCGCGAGGAGATCCTCGAGCGCTGCCATGCCACGACGGAACACCTGCGAACCATCGTCCGCCTGCCGGCTCTCGGCGAGCCATCGTTCGACAAGGCCGACGGAGCTACGCCGCGCGGATGGCGCGCCGACGAGGACATCCGTCCGCGCCGATTCGATGGCGATCATGTCGGACAGGTCCAGAACGCGATCGCCGTTGATGTCAGCCGAGGGCAGCGCCGACGACCGCTGACCGTGCAACGGAGCCACCGTCAGGATGTCCCGGATGCCGACCACGCCGTCCAGGTTGACGTCCTCTGGCGCGGCGAGAGCCGTGGGAGCCGTGGGCAGATCAACGGCGAGCTCAAACGTGAACTGCCACGGACCCGCGTTGTCCGCAGTGACGTCCACGACGAAGGTGATGGGGCTGCTGGCTTCGGCGCCAAGGTCGATGAGGAACCCAGCGTTGTTCCGCGCCACGCCACCTGGCCACGTCGCGTGCGTCACGGTGTCAGCGGCGACAGTCACGTTCGCGTCCGCCGTGCCAAGAAGGACGACGACGTTCTCCGCCGTGGTCTGACCGTTGTTCTTGAGGCGTACGCGCAGCTCAACACGCTCGCCCGGTTCGACCTGACCGTCGGCGTCGCCGGTGGTCTTGCCCCGCGCCCACGTGCTACGCATCGCGAATTCCGCAGGCGTCGCGACGACCGGCAGCGTGTAGGTGAACTGCCACGGGCCGCCGTTGTCGGCCGTGACGTCTATCGTGAACGTGACTGATTCCGTGGCGCCCGCGCCGATCTCGACGACGAGACCGTTGTTGTTCCGCGCGACTCCCGCAGGCCACGTCGCGTGGGTGATCTGCCGATTCACGATGGTGACATCATCGGTGCTGCTAAGGGTGACGACGACGTTCTCGGCATCCACCGAACTCGCGTTCTTCATACGCGCCTTCAGCTCCACCCGCTCTCCGGGGTTGGCGTCGCCGTCGGCGTTGCCCGTGGACTTGTCACGCATCCAGAAGCTTCGCGCGCTCATCACGACGGGAGCGGCCACGACCGGCAGCGTGTAGGTGAACTGCCACGGCCCGCCGTTGTCCGCCGTGATATCCAGCGTCAGCGCGACGGAGTCGGTGGCGCTGGACCCTATGTCGATGCGCGGCCCGTCGTTGTTCCTGGCTACGCCCGCTGGCCACGTCTCGTGCGTGACCTGGCCGTTCACGACCGTAACGTCTGGGTCGTCGCTGCTGAGCGTGGCGACCACGTTGACGAGGTCGGTAGCGCTTTCGTTCTTGACGCGCGCCTTGATCTCGACGCGCTCCCCTGCGTTGGCATCGCCGTCCGCGTTGCCAGTGACTTTGTCACGCGCCCAGAAGCTACGAGCGACGAGACCCGCCGGCAGCGCGACGATTGGTAACGTGTAGGTGAACTGCCAGGGGCCGCCGCTATCCGACGTGACATCCACTGTGAACGCCACCGACCCGGAGGCGCCCGAGCCGATGTCTACGAGCAGCCCATTGTTGTTCCGCGCGACCCCTCCGGGCCACGTCGCGTGGTTCACCGTGCCGTTCACGATCGTAACGTCGTCCGCGCTGCTGAGCGTGACGACGACGTTCTGCGCGTCTACGGCGCTGTCGTTCCTCAAGCGCGCCCTGATCTCGACGCGTTCGCCCGGGTTGGCGTCGCCGTCGGCGTTGCCCGTCGCTTTGTCGCGCGCCCACAGGCTCCGCGCGGTGAAGGTCACCGGGAGTGGCACGATGGGCAACGTGTACGACAACCGCCAAGGGCCACCATTGTCCGCGGTGATGTCCAACGTGAACGCTACCGAGTCCGTGGCTTCCGCGCCGATGTCGCCCACGAGCCCGCCGTTGTTGCGCGCGACGCCTGCGGGCCACGCCGCGTGGTTCACCGTGCCGTTTACGATGGTGACGTCATCGTCGCTGCTGAGCGTGACGACGACGTTCTGGAACTCGGTCTCCGACTCGTTCTTGACCCGCGCCTTGATCTCGACGCGTTCGCCTGGGTTGGTGTCGCCGTCCGCGTTGCCGGTGACCTTGTCGCGCGCCCAGAAGCTGCGGGCAGCAAGACCGGGTGGTGGCGCGGCGATCGGGAAGGTGTATGTGAACTGCCAGGGGCCGCCGTTGTCTGCCGTCACGTCGACGAGGACCGTGACGTCGTGGGGAGTCGCGTCCGGCGCGATGTCGAGGACGAAGCCTACGTTGTTGCGGGCTTCCCCCGCTGGCCAGAATGCATGTGCGACTTCGCCACGGACGACGGCAACATCACTGTCGTTGACCGTCAACGTGGCGTTGACGCGCGAGGCGCCGCCGTCCCCCTGGTTCTGCATGCGCGTCCTGAACTGGACCCGTTCGCCGGGGCGCGCCGTTCCGTCGCCTCCTGGCTCGAAGACCCAGCCACTCCTTTGTGCCAGGGCTGGCGAGGCGACGTACGGCGACATGTCCCATAGGACGAGAGTGGCGTCTTGCCCCGCGCTGGCGAGTGTAACGCCGTCTGGTGAGAACGCGGTCGCGTTGACATGAGATGTGTGTCCGCGAAGCGTGGCGATCTCGCTGCGTGTTGCTATATCCCACAGCTTTATCCGTTGGTAACTGCCGCTGGCGAGCGTTCCGCCATCGGGGGAAAACGCGATGGTGAAGACCCAGTTGATGTGGCCTGTTAGCGTAGCGATCTCCTGGCGTGACCCCACGTCCCACAGCTTCACCGTACGATCTGTGCTGCCGCTCGCGAGGATGTTCCCGTCTGGTGAGAACGCGACAGACTCAATCGCCGACGAATGACCCTGTAGCGTGGCGATCTCCCGGCGTGACGCCACGTCCCACAGCTTCATCGTACCATCGTCACTGGCACTTGCCAGGGTGGCGCCGTCTGGAGAGAACGCGACTCCGTTCACGACCCCTGCATGGGCGCCTAATACGACGATCTCTTCCTGCGCAGCGACATCCCACAACCTCACTGTGTGGTTCGTCCAGCCGCCTCCACTCGCGAGTGTTGTGTCGTCCGGCGAGAAGGCGACAGATCCGACGGCAGACGAGTGACCAAGTAGCGTGGCGAGCTCTTGGCGCGCTACGACATCCCACAGTTTCACTTCAGCCCAGGCCCCGCTTGCCAGTGTAGCGCCGTCGGACGAATATGCGACCGAGCCGACGTACGACGCGCCCGGTAGGGCCGCGATCTCCTGGCGTGCCGCGATGTCCCATAGGTTCACCTCGCGCCAGCCGGCGCCCGCGGACCTGACCTGAGACGTGTGACCTCCCAACGTGACGAGCTCTTGGTGCGTCGCGACGTCCCACAGCTTCACCGCGTCGTCACTCCCGGCGCTGGCAAGTGTCGCCCCGTCTGGGGAGAACACCACGGATTCGGCCCAGCGCGAGTGTCCGTACAACGTGGCGATTTCCCGTCGTGCCGCGATGTCCCACAGTTTCACCTCGCCCCAGCTGCCAGTGGCGAGTGTCGCGCCGTCGGGCGAGAACGCCACGGACTCGACCGAGAGCGAGTGGGCGGGTAGCGTGGATATCTCCTGGCGAGCCGCGATGTCCCACAGCTTCACTGTCCCGTCGTTGCTGGAGCTCGCGAGTGTCGCTCCATCAGGCGAGAACGCGACGGACCAGACGTAAGACGAGTGTCCTTCCAGACTGGCGGCCTCCTGGCGTGCCGCCACATCCCACAGCTTCACCGTGCCGTCATTGCTGGCGCTGGCGAGAATCGTGCCGTCAGGCGAGAAGGCGATGCACCTGACGAAACCTGCGTGGCCTGGTAGCGTGGCGATCTCCTGACCTGCGTCGATGTCCCACAGCTTCACTGTCCGATCCAGGCTGCCGCTGGCGAGTGTCGCGCCGTCGGGTGAGAATGCCACAGACGCAACATTTCTGGAGTGTCCATACAGCGTGCTGACGCTCGCCCGGGTCACGACGTCCCACAGTCTCACCGTATTGTCTATGCCGCCGCCCGCGATTGTTAAGCCATCTGGCGAAAAGGCGACTGACGTAATCCACGCGTTCGTATCATACGCTGTGGTGCGCTGGTGTGTCTGCGCATCCCACAGCTCCACACCCAGGCTCGTCCCCACGGCGAGGAATGCTCCGCCCGGGGAATACTGCACCGCTTGAGGACTGCCGTACCCCAGCCGGGCGATGGCGCCATCAGGGAGGGCCAGCGAGCTGCTGGGCGTCGCCATCACAAGACACGTCAAAGCCGTCGCGTATGCGGCGTGGCGAAGGCGGTTAGCGAGGGGCAACATCCCGGGCTCCTTAGCTATCGAGAAGTGTTGACTGCCGATTCATGCCCGCCCATCCGGCAAGCTTCGGCTTGACACCCAAGGGGACGCCACCAAGCCTGGGAACGGGCCAAGGACGCCTTCGGGGGCTCTGCACGTCCGCCCTGGCAGACGCCACGGTGGCGACCCAGGCTGCCCCAATACATAGAGCGCTAGCGGCGGGAAAGTACGACACAAATCTGCGTGGCGTCTGCGCACGGCGTTGGACCGAGCGCATGGTCCCAGCGCTTGCCGACGCCCCGCCTCTGTGCCAGCATGGCGTCGCCAAACACACACCGACAGGGGAAACCAGGAGGGGTACGCTTGACCACCACGCCGCCTTGGTGTCCCACCAAGCGCGGCTCTCATGACACGCAAGACGCGGCCCGGTGACTCTCCCCAGCGCGCGGATACCGCCGAGTCACGTAGCGGGTATCGAGTGCGCCCGACGTCAGCAGCGTCCGACGCCTACGCGACAGGAGGGAGCGGAGGAATGGACTGGGGAGACCGCACGGACGACCCCGTTCGCGAACGGTTATTGGCTTCGAACGAACGACCCGACCTCGATGCCATCCTCACGATGTTCCCGCGTACGACCGGCGATCCAGCGTTCGACCCCGCGGAGATCCAGGCGAGCATCAGCAGGCTGGAGCCGCACCTCAAGATCGACACTGGTCATCCGTTCCTCGACCTGTCCGTCGAGACGGGGCTCGCGCACATCGACGCGACGTTCCAAGGCGACCACCCCAAGTACGGCATCAAGCAGTACGGCGAGGACATGCACGACGGATTCCCGCCGACCATCATCGCAGCGGTGGACGCGCTCTCCGCGTGGGGCATCCACACACGCGCGGCGGAGCTCTTCCGCTACTGGCTGGAGCGGTTCGTCCGCGACGACGGCTCCATCGACTACTACGGCCCGTCCATCAGCGAGTACGGTCAACTGCTCCACACCGCCGCGCTATTAGATGAGCGCGCCGGCCCGAGCGCATGGTGGGACGACGGCAAGGCGGCGCTCGGCCGTCTGGCGGGCTATCTCACGCGCCTGCATCGCGAGGCGGCGCCCGGTGGCGGCCTCATCGCTGGCGCGCCTGAGGCAGACGAGCGTGCGAAGGTCGCCGTGTACTTCCACAACAACGCGTGGGCGTCGAAGGGGTTGGCGCGATGGGCAGCTCTGTGCGAACGCCATGGCGAGCCCGAGTCGGAGGCGCAGGAGGTCGCATATGCGCTTGCCGACAGCACGCTTGCCGCGATAGACCGCGCCTGGCCGGCGGACGAGGCCGACTGGTGGCTTACGCCGCGCATCGAGCCGCTCGACCGTCCCGAGCATCTGACGGACACGCGCGACGCTTCGTACACCAACTATCGCTACTGGCCGGAACTTCTGTCCAGCGGGCTCCTGCCGGATGGCATGGCAAACCGCGTAGTGGATGCGCGTCTGTCCGCAGGAGGGCAATTCTGCGGACAGACGCGCTTCATGGGCCACCTCGACGACTGGCCTCTCGCCGATTACCTGTACGGCCTCTGGTCTCTCGGTCGGAAGGACGACTTCCTGCTCAGCCTCTACGGTCACGTCACCTACCACCAGGCGGAAGGGCATCTGACCGCGTACGAGCAGGTGACGTTCCCACCAGGCCGCGAGAGGGCCGCGTACTGCCTGCCATGCCAGCTCGTTCCTGCGCGCGCCGCGCGCCTTCTCGTCTCGTAACCTGCGGCGTGCACCTGCCGATTCCTCTGTCCCGCACTGTTGACACACCCCGCCCTCGCGCCTATGTTCGCAGGCCGTGAACCTGTGCGGCCGACCTACGGAGAAGGGGGAGACGACATGACAAACGAAGAACGCTTCATGGCGGACCTGGACGGCTACCTGCTCATCAAGAACGTCCTGACGCCGGACGAGGTGGCAAACCTGAACGCCCTCGCGGACGTGGCGTTTCCGATGGAGCCTGGCGAGGAGGGTTTACGTCGCACAAGCCGCGTGACGGAGTGGGGCGACGCGTTCAGGGATCTCATGGACCATCCGAAGCTCCTGCCGTACTTCGTCGACCTCATCGGCCCGCGCTTTCGATTGGACCACGACTACAACATCTTCATGACGAAGGGCGCCACGGGCGGAAACCTGCACGGTGGCGAGAACGGTCCCGGACGCGGCTACGAAGGCGACCACTGGTACCGCTTCCGCGATGGTGAGATGCGCAACGGCCTCTGCGTATTCACCTTCTTCCTGACCCACGCTGACGAGGGCGACGGGGGATTCGCCTGCGTTCCCGGCAGCCACAAGTCCAACTACCTGACGCATCTGCCCGGCGATGTGCGGCGCTGGGAGCGCGACGCACACTACGTCAGGCAACCCGCCGTGGAAGCGGGCGACGTGCTGTTCTTCACGGAGGCGCTCATACACGGGACGATGCCGTGGGTCGCGGATCACGAGCGCCGCGCGCTGCTGTACAAATACAGCCCGGGACACTCCTCCTGGTCGTCCAACTACTACGACCTTAACAGCTTCAGCTCGCTGACTGAGCAACAGAAGCGCATCCTCGCGCCGCCGTCCATGGGCGGACGTCCAACGGTGATCCAGGAAGACGAGGGGGCCACCGCGTGACCGACGAACAACGCTTCCTGTTCGACCTCCAGGGGTACATCGCCCTGGAGGGCGTGTTGGACGAATCGCGGCTCCAACGCATGCGCACGGCGATGGATGAGCAGGGGATCGAGAACCCCCGCAACGACCCTGGTCAGTCGCGCTTCGGTGGCTTCCTCGGATGGGGGTCGGACTGGCGCGACCTCATCGACCATGCCGCCATCCTGCCCGTGCTCGGCGAGCTGCTGGGCGACCGCTTCCGGCTGGATCACGCCTACGGCATGGCGGCGCGCTCTGATGTCGACGCTACTGGGCAGGGCATGCACCACCACGCGGGCATGTTCCACCACGGGTGCTACTACGTGAACCACGGCCCGAATATGCATAACGGCCTCGTCGTCGTGAGCTGGGCGCTCAACGACATCCCCGAGGGAGGCGGCGGCTTCTGCTGCATCCCTGGGTCGCACAAGGCGCAGTACGACATGCCTGGCAAATACTACAGTGTCGAGGACAACCCTATCGCGCGGCAGGTTCCGCAGAAGGCGGGGGATGTCGTGGTCTTCACCGAGGCGCTCACCCACGGGACTATGCCCTGGACGACGGGCGCCAACGAGCGGCGTAGTGTCCTCCTGAAGTACTGCCCACACTACATGCAGTGGGGTCAGCGGCCAATGTCACCGGACGTCGAAGGACTGACGGAGCGCCAGGCGCGTATTTTACAAGGAGCGTACGTGTGGCAGCGCGAACCGGTAGGAGTGAGGTAGGGTGCCTGCTGCCGGTCGACTGATGGGCTAATCGTCGCTGCCCTTCGCCAGCGGTGCCGCGATGTCCCGGCTGCCGCGCAGCACGCGCCGTATCAGGACGTCCACCTCGTCAATCGTGTAGAGGATCACGTAGGCGCCGACGGCGAAGCTACGCATATCCTCTCGGATGTCGGGTCGGCGACGGCCAAGGTGTGGGAGTTGCGCCAACATGTCGCACCGGCGCAGCAACTCCCGCGTGAGCCGGTCGGCTGTGTCGACGTCGTGTGCTGCGATTCTGGCGGCGATGTCTTCGAGATCCCGCCAGCCTTCTGGCGAGATAACGGCGTGCGCCATCACGCGTCCTTGCTGACGCCGTGGCGTTGGGCGCGGGCAACGGCGCGTAGCATGATCCGGTCAGCCAATGCGTCGGGGTCGTCTATCTGGATGCCTTCGCCTCGGGCGAACTGCCCGTCTGTCCGCTCGATGGAGGCGCGCAACTCGTCGAGGTCGTGCTCCGCGATGATCTCGTCTTCCACGAGTCGGTCGAAGGCCTCTTCCAGAACGTCGTGAGCGGAGTTGTTCATCCCACGCTCCAAGCGGCTGATGACGATGGCGGCCTGACGTTCAGAGAGCTTCACGTCCATTTCGGATGCCTCCTGCCCGTGCCATTCAGGATGATGCCCAAGGGAACGGATGTCAATACGGGACGTCACTGGGCAGTCAGAGGAACATGCCATCCACATCGGGCGCGGCGCTGGGCAGCAGACCGCGTTCGGCGGCGAGCGTCGCGAACCACTTGATGCCCGCCTGTTGCGCCTCCCCCAGGTCGAAGCAGATGTAGTCGCGCAGGTAACGACGACACAGGTCGGGATCCAGGTCGCGGGAAGCTGCCTCGCGCGCGGCGATGGGGTCGATGTTCCCGACGCCGACGCGCTTGGACTCGGCGAGGATCTCGGCAGCGCGCTCCGTGGCGACGTTAGGACGACCCGCCCACACGGCGAAGACGAACGGCAGGCCCGTCATGTCGTACCACGCCTGGCCCAGGTCGATCTCCGCGTGGGAAGCCTCCGCGCGACGAAGAACGGGGTCACCGATGATGAGCGTGGCGTCGGTCGGCTCGCCAGGGCTGCTGGCGTCGACGTAACGCGGCGACAGCGAATATGCACCCTCCAGAATCACCTGCGTCAGCGCGTTCGACGTGCGAGAGCTCGGGTCGAGCCGCACGCTGCGAATGTCCTCCAGCGGCACGTCGGAGAACACCTTCACGCTCAGCACGGCGCCGACGCACCCGATGGCGGCGTCCGGGAAGATGCGATAGCCACCGTGCCGAAGCGCCTCGACCATCGGCACGAGGCCTATACCGACGGAGCCGTCGGCAAGCTCCCTGGCCAGGCGACTCGGGACGTATTGGCGAAGGTCCACGTCGGGGTGATCGTAAAGACCCTCGTTCAGCGGGACGGAGTTCAGGTAAGACACCGTCCCGATCTTAAACGGCATGCCCGCTCCCGCTATATCCATATCGGCGACGACCACGCCCACTGCCTGTTCGTCTGACAAACGCGAACGGTGTACCAGTCGCGCGTCATCGCGCCATCGCGTACGTCGGTGAACTCGAACTGCGTTCTGTATTCGTCGACCAGAGCGGCCCGCGCAAACCGATACGCTGGCGTGACGAAGCCGCCGATATAGCCGGATCGCGAACCCTCGATCAGGTCTACCAGGGTGTGCGAAACGCGCTTCATGCCAAGATCCGCGTACACGCGCGACGCTCGCGGCATCTCGACCTCCATCGACACGCCCTGCATGCCGGGCGTCGACGTCGTGGGATTCGCGTCCGTGCGCGTGCGTATGCGCGCCTCTGTCGGCGACGTGCGCTCGCATGTCGAGTAGGCGTACGCGTCCGGCTCCTCGTCCTGCGGGGCGACGACCTCAGTACCTCGGAATCGCGGCTCGACGCTCAGCACGCGGCCGTCCTCAATGCCGAAGCGGGCGTCCCAATGCGTCGTCGAACCCCGCTCGCCCCATCCCAGTTCCAGGAGGATCTTGGCTCGGATGGGGTCGTTGCGAGGCGCATCAGGCAACGGCAAGGGAGAGTGCCGACGGATGACGCGGTTATTGCGCAGCACCTCGACCACGTCGATAGCTGCCCCGCCTTTCACTGCTACGGCTATGTGCCGCGACGGGTCGCCATCCTCGACGACGGACCCCATAGGGTGGCCGTTCAGTCTGAACTCGAGCTCGATGCGGTCGCCCGTGAGCGCGTACGTGCGGCGGGCGAAGATGGCGTCCCAGATCGCCTCGCGGGCCAGGTCCTCTGCCCACACGCCCATGCGACCGTGACCGTAGCTGCCGGGATGCGCGCTGTGGTGATCCGTCGATCCCACGACACCGAAGACGTGGCCCTGCGCGAGGCCGTACTGCATCGTGCTGGTGACATCGCACGGGCCCATCGTGTGCAGGTACGGCTTCGGGGACACGTCGGATTCCGCGCAGCCGTGCATGCTCATCATCTCGACGACGGGCGCGAAGCGTGGGTCGTAGTGATCCCAGTTAATGCCGCGCGAGCCTCGGTGGTAACCGATGTGGTGTGGGTTCGCCATCACGGCGACGCCAGCGTCGTGAAGCGCGGCAAGCTGCGCGTGCAGGTCTTCGATGGAATCGGGTCGAAGGAGACCGCCAGCGCCGTCGCGGTAGTAGATGGCGTGGTCGCCCGAGCGGTTGCAGTGCCACTCGAAGCTGGGGAACGTCACAAAGCTGCCGGGTTCGTTCGCGTCGTTCATCGTGTCCAGCACGCTCGGCCAGTTCGCGGCGAGCTTCGCGAAGCCGTCGAGGTGATAGTGGACGAGACCGTCTAGCCGTCCTGGCTCGTTCGGCATATCCGGCCAGTGCGCGTGACCCGTGACAGAGCAGAAGTCAAGCTGCTGCCGTGCGTTCGCGAGGGCGTCTTCCAGCGGCCCGTGGCCGTAGCTGATGCCGCAGTGGTTATGTATGTCGCCGTAGTAAACGCGGAGCGGCATGGATCACCAAATGAGGACGTCGACGACGCAAGCCGCCATGAGGACGAGGCTGATGACGCCGTTCATTGTGAAGAACGCGGCGTTCACGCGTGACAGGTCGCTGGGGCGGACGATGACGTGTTCGTAGGTCAGCAGCGCGGTAACCGCGTTGAGTCCCACCCAGTAGGGGATGCCCAACTCCACCCCTGATCGGGTAGCGAGACTCGGGATGGCGATGAGCACGCCCACCATGAGCACATGCAGCACGGCGGACAGTATCAACGAGCCGCGTATACCCAGGCGCGTGGGGATCGAGTGCAGTCCTTTGCCCTTGTCGAAGTCGATGTCCTGGCAGGCGTAGATGATGTCGAAGCCCGACACCCATAGCAGCACGACAAGCCCGAGCAACAGCGGCAGCAGGTCTAACTTGCCGACGACGGCTATCCACGCCCCAACGGGTGCGATGGCGAGAGACAGCCCCAACCACACGTGCGCGAACGACGTGAACCGCTTTGCGTAGGAGTATCCCATGATCGTCACGAGCGCCACGGGTGATAGTGCAAATGCTAGAGGGTTGAGTCGCCACGCCGCGACGACGAGCAATGCCGCCGATACGAGGGTGAACACACCAACTGCCCTGCCCGTGATGAGTCCTGCGGGAATGGCGCGCATGGCAGTACGCGGGTTGTCAGCGTCGATCGCCGCGTCCGCGAGGCGGTTGAACGCCATCGCGCAGCTCCGCGCGCCCACCATCGCGACGAGTATCCAGCCGAGAACGCCCCACGGCGGGATCTCTCCTGCGGCGAAGAACGCGCTCATGACCGCAAACGGCAGGGCGAAGATGGTGTGCTCGAACTTGATCATCTCGAGGATGATGCGCGTCTGGCGTATCACGCTAGCCATTAGCCCTCCCACCTTCGCATGAGGTTGAAGTCCAGGTCGAACTGGTCGAAGAGCTTCGAGACGACGAAGTCGATCTGGTCCTCGATGGTGTGGGGATCGTGGTAGAACCCGGGCATCGCCGGTAGCACCACGGCGCCGAGTGTGGACAGCTTGTGCATGTTCTCCAGGTGCGTCGTCGCCAGAGGCGTCTCGCGCGGCACGATGACAAGCTTGCGCCGCTCCTTCAGGCACACGTCCGCCGCTCGGTGGACCAGGTTCATGGAGAGCCCCGCCGCGAGGGCGCCGAGAGTGCCCATGCTGCACGGAACTATCATCATGCCCATCGTGCGGAACGACCCGCTCGCGATGGACGCGCCGATGTTCGTGTTCGGGTGGTAGACGACGTTATCCGCTTCGGCGCCGATGAGGTCGGCGAGCTCGAAGTCGTCGAGGTCTATCTTGCGGTTCCGCTCCTTGAGGAACGTCAGGACCGCAGCATTCGACAAGACGAGATGCACCTCAATGTCCGTCTGGGCGAGGAGCTGCAGCGTGCGTTCCGCGTAAACGGCTCCGCTAGCTCCGGTAACAGCGACTACGAGGCGCTTCGTGTCCATCACGCGGTCTCTCTCTCGCCGGGCCGCTCACCGACATGCACGGCCGCGATGCCCGCGGTTCTGAGATGGTAGCGCACGTTCACCAAGCCGCACGCGCGCATCATGTCGGCAAGTTCGTCGGGACCGGGGAAGTGCAACACGGACGCCGGGAGATACGAATACGCGTCGTGTTGGGAGCCAGAGATGGCGTTGCCGAGCCTGGGCAGCACACGCGTGAAGTAGAACATGTACGCCCACCGGAGAACAGGCGACCTAGGTTCCGTGAATTCCAAAATGACGGAGCGGCCACCGGGACGCGTCACGCGCGCCATCTCGGTGATGCCTTCCTTGACGTTCGCCACGTTGCGGATGCCGAATGCGACGGTCACGACATCGAACGTGTCGTTCGCGAACGGCAGGACGAGCGCGTCTCCCAGAACGGGAGCGTAAGAGCCGCGACCTCGCCTACGCGACTTCTCCGCGCCGATCGTGAGCATCTCGTGGACGAAGTCGGACGCGACCACCTTGGCGCCGGGGCAGTGGTCCGAAAGTGCGAACGCCAGGTCACCGGTACCGCTGCATATGTCGAGGGCGCGCATCCCAGCTTCAAGGCCGCACACCTTCGCCGTGAACTTGCGCCACCGCCTGTCGAAGCGGGCGCTGAGGAGGGTGTTCAGCAGGTCGTAGCGGTGTGCGATTCCGGCGAACATCGCGTGGACGAATTCGCGCTTGCGGTCCTCGTCGGGCAGTGAGGAATCAGCCAAGGCCGTACTCCCTCCACCGCTTGTCGACCTGCGCCGTCATCTCTTCAGTCATCTCGATCTCGGTCGGCCACTCACGGTCGAAGCCCTCGGTGGCCCACTTCTTCGTCGCGTCGATCCCCATCTTCGAACCGATACCGAGCATGGGCGACGCGTGGTCGAGGATGTCGACAGGCCCCTGTGTGAAGGAGATGTCGCGTTGTGGATCGGCGTTGCTGCCCACGTGGAACCACACCTCGTCCGTGTTCTGCACGTCCACGTGGGAATCCACGACGACGATGATCTTGGAGAACATCATCTGTCCCGTGCCCCAGATGGCGCTCATCACCTTCTTCGCGTGCCAGGGATACTGCTTGTCGATGGAGACGAAGACGAAATTGTGGAAGACCCCGAATATGGGGAGGTTCATGTCCACGACCTCGGGCAACTGCGTCTTCAGAAGCGGCAGGAAGATGCGCTCCGTCGCCTTGCCGAGGTAGTAGTCCTCCTGCGGCGGCTTGCCGACGATGATCGTGTGGTAGATGGGGTCTTTGCGGTGCGTGATCGCCGTGACGTGGAACTTCGGGTACTTGTCGGCGAGCGAGTAGAAGCCCGTGTGGTCGCCAAACGGTCCCTCTGTAACGAGCTCGTTCGGTTCCAGATAGCCCTCTAGAACGATGTCCGCTTCCGCCGGGACTTCGATGTCCACGGGGTAGCCGTTCTCCTTCGTGAGCGTGGCGGCCTTCACGAGCGGGACGTGATCCTTGCGCAGGAATCCCGCGAAGAGGAGTTCGTCGATGGACGGCGGCAGTGGGGCAGTCGCGGCGTAGGGAAGGATCGGATCGCCGCCAATCGCTACGGCAATGGGCATGCGTTCGCCCGCGTCACAGTATTCGCGATAGTGGCGAGCGCCGTCGTGATGCATGTGCCAGTGCATCGCGGCCTCGTTCTTGTCGAACACCTGCACGCGGTAGAGACCCACGTTGCGGGCGCCCGATTCGAGGCTCTTTGTCATTACCTGCCCGAAGGTGATGTAAGGGCCACCGTCTTCCGGCCAGCATGTAATGACGGGGAACTGAAAGATGTCCACATCGTCGCCCTGTAAGACGACATCCTGGCAGGGGCCGCTGCGGACCGTCTTCGGGGGGAATCGCGCGACCTTCGCAAGCGTTGCCGCAGTCTTCATCTTCTCCATGAAGGTTTGCGGAGGCGCGATCTGGATCATCTCCTCGATCTCGTCGGCGACCTCCTCAATATCCTCGACGCCCAGCGCCTTCGCCATGCGGTCGTACGTGCCGTACGCGTTGATGAGCAACGGGACGTCCGACCCCTCGACGTTCTCGAAGAGGAGCGCAGGTCCTTCCGCCTTCGTCACGCGGTCGGTGATCTCGGTGATTTCGAGATACGTGGAGACGGGCGCGGTGATGCGCTTCAAGGAACCAGCGGCGTCGAGGTCGTCGACGAATTCGCGGAGGTTGCGGTACGCCATGCGTCCATTTCGAGGCGCGTCGTCGTCAGTGCTTGAGCGCCGTCTGGGAGTTGCGGTCGGGGCGAAATGCGCCGCCCTCACTATACTCGAAGCCGTCGGGGATTGGGAAGATAGCCCGATCCAGGGATGTCTTCTCGTGTGGCGTGCCGTCTACGTAGCGTGCTATCCTCGGCTCGGGTTGCCCACCGTCGGCGGCTCCCCTTCGCAGCGCGCGTACTGGGACGCATGCAGCGTGCTCGCACGTTGCGTGGACGTGGTATCCTTTGTCTAGGGCAGACGTCGTGGCTGAGAACGGACAGAGCGGCAGCAAGTGGGACGCGCTGCAGCGTTATGGTTCCACTGCCATCCGATACATCCGTGTTCAGAACGTCCTGAGTGCCCTAGTCCTCGTGACGATCATCGTCGGGGTGCTTGCGCTGTGCGCGCTGCCGTTTCTGAAGGGCGTGCTGGCATATATCGTAGTCGGCCTACCGGTAGCCTGCGTCCTGAATCTCTTCGCGGCGTTTTGGTATTTCGCCATCACGGACCCCGAACGGCTCCAGAACGAGGAACACATCGAACGCATGGCAGAGGTCTCTGTGGCGACGATGCACGAAGGTGAGGTGAGGGATCCCGAGCAGCGCGCGATTATCGAAACACCGGTTGCGCCTTCAGACGAGCTCTCGGTGTCCGGGGATCCGCCCGACGCGTTGATCGTTGACGAGGGGGAACATGATGGCGAATGAGGCAAGGCATGAGCGAGCGCACGTCCTCATCTACAACTGCGCGTTCGTATCGCCAGACGCGTTGAAGACCCATCTCACTGCGACATCGTCAGTGACTGATTGGGTCGATATTGGCCTCGTCAACGTGCTGTTTGTGCAGACCTACCTGACGGCTGACGAGCTTGTCTCGGTGGTTCGCGAGCAATACCGACACCCTCAGGCTCACGTTGTTGCAGTAGAGGTGGCGACCTCCTACTGGGGGCAAGCTCCCAAAGCGCTGTGGGACATGCTGGGTAAGTCGACGGCGGCGGCTCGCCAACTGGCTCTGAGTGACCTGCTCCACGGCGGCCAGCAGGCTGAAGCCCAAGCACAACACTAGATGGCCTGTCAGGCGCACGGAGCTAAGCGCAGTTGCGAGGCGACTTCGTGTCGAACGTCATGACCGGGCTCGACATCCTCATCGAGCAACACTTCCACCCTATCGCTGGTCGTCGTGTTGGGCTCGTGACGAACCACACGGGCGTCACGCGCTACCTGCGCGACAACGTCGCGGTATTCTCCGAGGCTGCGGACGTCACGCTCGCCGCGTTGTTCGCGCCGGAACACGGTCTCCTTGGCGTCGAGCAGGCGAGCGCCCACGTGGACAGCGCCACGGAGCGACGCACGGGGTTGCCGGTCCACTCGCTCTACGGCGCGAACCGCAAGCCGAACCCGGCCCAACTAACGGACATCGACGCGCTCGTCTTCGACATGCAGACGGTCGGAGCGCGGTACTACACGTATCTGTCCACGCTGCGCCTGGTCCTGCACGCCGCGTCCGAGGCGGGTAAGCCCGTCCTTGTGTTGGATCGACCCAACCCGTTGGGGGGCGTGAAGGCGGAGGGATTTCCCGCGTTCGACGAGGAATGCCGTTCGTTTGTGTCGTGCGCGCCGATGCCGATTCGCCACGGCCTGACTGTGGGCGAGTTTGCCCGCTGGATCGCTGCGACCGAGGAACTTGGCGTGGCGCTAGAAGTCGCGCCAATGCGCGGATGGCAGCGCGACATGTCGTTCGAGGACACGGGTCTGCCGTGGGTAGCGCCCTCCCCAAACATGCCGACGACGACGACCGCGCGCGTCTACCCGGCGACCTGCCTGCTGGAAGGCACGAACTGCAGCGAGGGACGCGGCACGACGCTGCCGTTCGAGGTATTCGGCGCGCCTTGGCTGGACGCGTACGCCCTCGCGGACAGCCTCAACGCCCGCCGACTCGCCGGCGTCAAGTTCCGCGCGACGAGCTTCACCCCCACGTTCTCGAAGCACGCGAACGAGGCGTGCGAAGGCGTGCAACTGCATCTCACGGACTACGACGACTTCGTGTCGGTGAGATGCGGCGTCGAGATCCTGCGCGCCCTCATGGACGCCTCGCCCAAGTTCGAGTTCCTTGGCAGCGCTGATCGCCGGATGACAGACCTGCTGCTAGGCACAAAGGCGGTGCGCGAGGCGCTCGAAGAAGGCGCATCCGCCGAGGATATCTGCGCGGACTGGGCAGCGCGAGAGTCCTCCTTTGTCGAGGACGGCAAGGCGCACTGGCTCTATCCACATGGCTGATTGGCTAACGCCGTTGGCGAAAGCCGCCGCTCGTGAGACGGGCGTGTACGTCGGCCTCATGTCCGGTACCTCCGCCGACGGCATCGACGCTGCCGTTGTCGAATTGACAGACGGCGCAGCCGCACGACAGTTGGCATTCCTCTCGACCGCCTACACCGACGATCTGCGCGCGCGGGTACTCGATGCGTTCGCTGGGGTCGCCTCGCCCGCGCACATGAACGACCTGCACGCGGAGATCGGCGAGGCGTTCGGGACAGCCGCGGCAACGGCTATCGCCGACGCGGGCATTCGACCTGCCGATGTGGTCGCGATCGGTTCGCACGGCCAGACCTTGTGGCACAGACCGCCGACTGAGGCCGAACCCACCGGGGCTACCTTGCAGGTCGGCAGCCCGTCGGTCATTGGCGCCCGGAGCGGCGTGGCGGTCGTTAGTGATTTCAGGTCCGCGGACATGGCGCATGGGGGCGAGGGCGCCCCGCTGGTTCCGTATGTGGATTGGCTTCTGTTCACGGACCCAGCGCGGAGCCGTGCCCTGCAAAACATCGGCGGCATCGGGAACGTCACGTACCTCGCCGCAGGCGCCCCGCCAGACTCTGTCATTGCCTTCGACACAGGACCGGGTAACGCGCTCATCGACCTCGCGGTCGAGACACTCAGCGGCGGCGCTACCAGAATGGATGAGGGTGGGGCGATGGCGAGGCAGGGAACACCGCACGCAGCGCTGCTCGCCAAATGGATGCACGACCCATACTTCGAACGCAGACCACCCAAGAGCACCGGACGAGAACACTTCGGGCGCGAATACGCAGCGCGACGCCTGGCAGAAGCTCAATCGGAAGGCTGTTCCGACGCCGAAGCCCTGGCGACCATCACCGCCCTAACAGCAGAATCCATCGCGCAGGCGTACGTAGCGTTCTTCCCCTGTGCCCCGGACGAAATCATCATCAGCGGCGGCGGAAGGCTGAACCCGACGCTAACGCGGATGCTTCGGGGAGCGCTGGACGCCGGCGGCATTCGCGCACCGTTCCGCGCTCTGGAAGATTGGGGAATCGGCGCGGAGTCCAAGGAAGCGGTCGCGTTTGCCATCCTTGCGCGCGAGACGCTGCGGGGCGTTCCGGCGAACCTTCCCAGCGTCACGGGCGCGCGGCGGCCGGTGATTCTTGGCAGCGTGACTCCCGCCCCGCCCCGGGGGTAGCGCGTGTGTCGCTGGGTCATGCCTACGCTGAGGATGTTCCGCCCCAACTATCGGTAGCGCTCTGCGACGCTGCTTGGGCCGACCTGCGGATGCCGCCGCGGGCGCGGCAGCCTGCGCCATCTGCTCAAGCTGGCGCCAGCGCAACCACATCCCCGACAACGTAAACGACACCAGCGTGGTCGTCGCGACGACGCCTGCGGCAACCACGGGGTGCGCTTCCCAGACGACCTTGATAGCCCATGCATGCATGAAGAAGCTAACGCCGACGCTGAGCGCAAAGCTGTTCTGATAGAACGGTCTTGCCCGTCGCTCACCCGGAAACGCGCGCGCGATCAGCTCACAGAGCAGTGCGATGCAGACGGCGAGGAGCAAGGGCGGAATCAGACCCAGCCACGCATAGCGCGTGATGGGGAAGGGCACGAACACGTATCGGGAATACAGAGGCTGAAGGCACACCCCAGCCAGGGTACCGGCGGCAATACGCGGAATCATCGATAGTCCTCGTCGCAGTAGTGGCACTGAGTTCTACCGTTCGGAGGCGCCGCGCGTTACACGTATCCCGTTAACGATAGGGCCGCTTCCCTGCCATTGCTCGCCGCTTGGGCGTGTGGAATAGTCTGCCGACCCGGCGAACAGACGACGAGGCCGACGAGGAGGCGCGACGATGCTCACGGCGGAAGAGAAGTGGCGATTCGACCTGCACGGCTACCTGCACCTGCGTGGGGCGGTATCGCAGGAAGACGTGCGGCGGATGGTCGAACTGAGCGACGATTGGCACTCGAAGCCCGACTCCGAGCTACCCGAGCCGATCCGCAGCTATCGCGACCCGTCAACCGAGCCGACGACCCCTCGCTCGCTCAACAACGTGCACTACGCGGACGATGTGTTTCAGCGCCTGGCTCTCAACATGGAGATCATGCGTGTCGTCCTGGCGCTGACGGACAACTGCCCGCAGCTGCTCGCAGTCTCCCTCACGCGGAACACGACCGAGTCGGACGACATCCCGTTCCACGGCGGATTCACGGGCGGCATTCGCAATCCCGCCAACGACTACCAGGCTGCCGACGGGCGCGTGTTTACGACGTTCATCAACGCCGCTGTCTCACTCGTGGACGTGCCAGCGGGCACGGGCTTCGTGTGCGTGCCGGGGAGCCACAAGTCGAACTTCGCGAAGCCGTCGGACGTGGACATATACTCCGACCCGCCGGAGGTCGTGAACGTGCCCGCCAAGGCCGGCGACGTTGTGCTCTTCACTGAGCTACTGTGTCACGGAGCGCGAAAGTGGACGGAGCCGACACCTCGCCGTACGGTCTTCGTCCGGTACAGCACGTCGTACGCTTCGTGGTCACCCGGGCTTCAGCCCATGCAGGAGCACCGGGAGAAGTTGTGGCCCGAGGTGGCCGAACTCCAGACCACCGCGAGCTTCCTGCATCGCAAGGATGTTGTGACGCGGATACTGGAGGATCTCGGCGAGATCACGTAAGCGCGGCGGAAGAGGGAGACTGGAAATGGCCATCCGATATGGGGTGATTCTCCTCGCGTTGGTTCTCGCGCTGCACGCGCGAGCGGACATCGTGGGGATGTGGCTCTTCGACGAAGGAGCCGGTGATGTCGCGGTCGACTCGTCAGGGCGTGGGCACGATGGCGCCTTCATCGACGGCGTCGGCTGGACCGACGGAGCTTTCGGCAAGGCGGCCGAATTCGATGACACCGGCTACATCGAATGGGAGCACCACGAGGACTTCAGCTTCGACGAGAACCTCACGTTCATGTACAGCGCGCGCATTGATGCCGTGACGCCCCAGGAGTGGGCGGGGATGCCGCGCAAGGAGAACGAATACACCATGGCCGCGCACGCGCTCGGGGCGAGCATGGAGATGACGCTTTGGGTGCACATAGACGGTGGGTGGATTGGGCAGATTCCGGCAGCGGGCGTGTTCCCCGCGCACCCGTACGGCGAGTGGCATCATTACGCCGCTACCTACGATGGCGCCGCTGTCACGCTGTATCTGGACGGCGAACACGCTGGCGAAACGGCCGTCGCTGGAGCGATGAACAAGACCGACGCGGTGATGCGCGTGTCGAACAGTTGCTGCGGCGGCCGGTTCATGGAGGGCGTCGTGGACGAATTCGTCATGGCGAACCACACGATGACCGCAGCCGAGATCGCGGAGTTCGCCGAGAAGGGCATCACGCAAGCTCTGGCGGTCGACGCTGATGGCAAGCTGCCGACGGCGTGGGCAGACCTCAAGACGAAGAGATGACCGCTAGCTCGCCTCCAAGTCCTTGAGCACGCGCCCGATGATCCACTGCACCTCTGGGTGTTCGCCGGGAGCCTGATACCGCTCGTACAGGCGGAATTCCTGGTCCTGGCTGAACCCGGCGCGCACGTCCTCGTGCGTGAGTACGGTGATGAGCCGCTGTCGTCGGGTCCATTCGGGTTCCGAGTCGACCGCATCCAGCACTGGGTCTATCACGGCAGGGCCGTGGCGGCGTAACGCCTTGATGGCGGCTTCCGCTACGGTGTCCTGCTCGTCTTCGCGCACCGTTCGCACGAGCGCCCCGATGGCTTCGGGATCGCCGTTTGTCCCCCCAAGGGCCTCCGCGATGTACCGGCGGACGTCCCGGCTCGGGTCGGCGATGTGGGAAATCAGCACGGCTGCGTCTGGCGGGGTTCCGTGCGACATCGCGTACGCTGCCGCCGTGCGCTCGAGGACGAACGCTGAATCGAGCGCTCCGACAAGGTACTCCCGCTCGTCATCCTTTCCGGCACGGTAGAGCGCCGCCGAGGCCTCGGCGCGTACGCCCGGGGCGTAGTCTCCGTCGCGCAGGGCCAGGAGACACCCATGCGCGTCCTGAGTACCCACGGGCCCGAGCAGACGGACGAGCGCCACCCTTTCCGCAGCGACGAGGTCGTGTTCCTCGATTGCTCGCTGCATGGCTGGCGCGGCGTCGGGCCCCATACGCGTCAACACGTCCAACAACCGCGGCCGATCCATGGCGCGGGTTTCGTACGCCCTGACGACAACACCCGCGGCGTCCTCACCTATCTCCACGAGCAGTTGAGCAGCGGCGTACGCTGCTTCGTTGTGGCGCCCTAGCGTCCCGGCGAGCACGTCCAATGCCGACGGGTCGCTGCGCACGGCGCGCAAAGCGTCTGTGCGCAACTGGGCGTATTTCGCCCTTTCGGACTCGATGGCCTCGCGTTCCTCCAACGCCAGGTGGTAGGCCACCAACACGAGCGCCTGGGCAACCGACCTGGTCGCTTCCTCCCGTTCCAACGACTCCACGAAATACCTGGCCGCCTGCGCCGGCCGCCCTGCGTCGAGGAATTTCCGGCCCTCCTCGAGACGGTTGAACGGCACGCGATCCACCCGGCAGGCAGACAGGGCCAGCATGCCCAGAATGACGACAACGACGCCCGGGACGGAGGCGCCGCGCACGGGCGCTCTGAGTGACCACGCCATTTCTTGCCTCCTTCGTGTGTGCTGTGCCGAGCACCGTCACGGAGCCGCGACGGCGTCCACGCCGCGGGCGTACTCGATGTCGAACCGCAAGAGAATGTTCGCAGGATCGCCTAGTGTGGCGCCATCGGCGAGGAGTATGCCCACCGCGTCGGCGGACACGGCGTCGACACCCAACAGACCGTGGTCGTAGCAGAAGTGCCTCACGTAGTCCATTTTCTGCCTCAGCTCGCGGCCGAGGATGTAGGCGACCGCCTCGTCGGGCGTCGCGAACATCGCCGTGGTGCGCAACTGAGCGTTGAATTCATCCACGCTGACGTCCGCGCCCTTCGCCATCGCGGCTATCGCGACGTTGGGGTTGGGCCCGCGGCGTCGCATCCGGCGCACCGCCTCATACCAGGCGCCGGCGAGCGCTGCGGCGAGGCCCTTGCCTCCGTCCTCGCTTAGGACGTCCGTGCGAACCACCAGAAGGTCAAGTATTTCGCCAGGGATCTGCGACGAATCGAAGATGATCTCGTTGTCGGGCGCCTGGTTCAGGATATGCCGCACGACGGGATTCCAGGCGACGACCGCTCCGGCGGAGGGTTCGCCCATGTAGCCATCGGCGATGACGCCGTCGGATATGTCGACCGTCTGAAACTCCGACTCGCGGAGCCCGTGCATGCTCAACGCGCGGTGTAAGAGGTAGTGCGACACGGAGTGCTGGGACAGATAGATGCTGCGAGACGCCAATTCCGACAGCCCGACGCCGTGTCGGGTGAGGATGGCGTCGTTACCGTTCGAGTAGTCTCCAACGATGAGCGCGGTGGAATCGACCCCCGCCTTCGAGGAGACGCTGAGCGCGTCCATGTTCGTCATGACGCACGCGTCAGCTTGCCCGTCGGCGTAGGCGTCTACGGACGCCATGTACTCCATAGGGACGAACTCGATCTCGACGCCGTGGCGTTCCGCCCACTTTGCGAGGAGTCCGCTGTCGTTAGCGTAATACCACGGCATCCATCCTACGTAGATGGACGCCGCCAGTGTGAATTTGGGCGGCTCCGCTGCCGTTGTGGCGGTTGCGCCGCCTATGGACAGAGACAGTATGAGAGTGACCAGAGCTATTCCGGCGCCCGGGCGGGCATGACGCATCGTTCCCCTCCTCCGCGCTACGAGTAGCGCGACACGCGGTCCTGTCAGATGAGGGGTATGTGGAGACCAGATCGACGGCCGGGGCAGGCCCGGCCACGGAGCGCCAGCAGTTGGCGTCCGCCAGGGCGCGCGGGCGTCCACTCGTGTGAGGTTGGCGAGAGGTGTCCTGCCAACTGATAGCCCGGGGCGTAGGCGCGCCACAACCGCTGTCGGTAGTTGCGAGCGATTTGACGTTGGGGCTCCCTTGCGCCTCTCTAGGCGCCTTGCGACAATCCTCGCGCGCGTCGCTGAAATCCATCCGACCGCCGGGAGAGGCCCATGCTGACATTCGGACCCCACGTGGACGGCTATCACGACGTCGAGAATCAGGTCATCCACGACATCCGAAGTCGCGCTCGCGAGGGCTTCGCGCGGCAGGCGGCGGAGAAGGCTGCGATCACCACCGTCGGTGACTTCGAAGCGCGCCGCGAGCGTCTACGAGAACGGTTCATCGACGCGATGGGCGGCCTGCCGACGGAACGCACGCCCCTGAATTCGCAGTGCACAGGCGGTCTTAACCGCGGCACGTACGAGATCGAGAAGCTCATCTACGAAAGCCTGCCGGACTTCTACGTCACGGCGGCGCTGTACATCCCGAAGGGCATCGCCGAGCCACGCCCGGCGGTCATATTCGTCCACGGCCACAGCGACGAGGGGAAGTCGTACCGAGAGTATCAGAAGGTGTGCGTGGATCTCGTCGAGAACGGCTTTGTCGTCATGGCGATCGACCCGCCAGGACAGGGCGAACGCTTCCAATACTTCGATCCCGAGTCCGGCAAACGCATCATCGGCGGCTGCACGACGGAACACACGCACGCCGGCACGCAGTTCAACCTGGGCGGCGCGAGCGTCGGTAGACACTTCATCTGGGACGTCATGCGCGGCATCGACTACCTCGAAACACGCGACGAGGTGGACGCCTCGAAGATCGCGATTACCGGCAACTCAGGCGGCGGCACGCAAACCAGCCTGCTGCTGATGAGCGAGCCACGCCTGGCGGCCGCAGTGCCATGCACGTTCATCATGACGCTCGATTCCTACATGAACACCGGGCAGCCGCAGGACAGCGAGCAGATCGTCCCAGGATGCTTTGCGCACGGACCCGACCATGACGACTACCTCACGATGCTGGCGCCCAAGCCGGTACTCGTGGGAGCCGCCGCGTACGACTTCTTCCCCATCGAAGGGGCGCATGAAGCGGTGCGCCGCGCGAAGGAGGTCTACGCCCTCTACGACGCCGAGGACAACGTCGACATCAGCGTCGCTCCGACGCGACACCTCTATTCCGACCACCTACGGCAGTCGTGTGTGAATTGGCTGCGCGTCCACCTTCGCGGTCTGCCGGGCGACTTCGTCACGGACGCCCCGGACATCCTGCCGCCCGAAGACCTCTGGGCGACTCCCAACGGGCAGGTGCTCGACCTGTATCCCGACAGCCGAACCGTCTTCGACTTGAACGTCGAGCGGCTCGAAGCCGTGTGTCCATCGCGCAAGCCCATTGGCAGCCCGGTCGAGCGTGACGCCCACGTCGCCAAGCTCCGCGCTGACGCTCGACAGATCCTCGGCGTGGCGGATCACTCCGACCTGCCGATCTACGCGCGCATCATCAACGAGTCCGAAGTCGACGGCTACGCCTGCGAGAAGCTGTTCTTCTTCAGCGAGCCGGACATCACCGTCACGGCGGTTGTCGTACATCCAACGGTGGACGCCGTGCGCACGGACATCGTCTTGTTCGAGAACGGCACGACCGAGATACCCGACCAGCGCGAGTGGATGGAAGCGCGTCTCGCGGAAGGCGTGAGACTGTGCGTCTTCGACCCCCGTGGCATCGGGGCGGTCAAGACGCGGACGTTCAACAACCGTCGCGGCGTGCACGCCGACGCCTACAGGCTTGCGTGCGACGCGATGATGCTCGGGAGGTCCACGTTGGGCGGACGCGTGTCCGATGTTGTGCGCGCGTACGACTACCTCTCGACCCGCGACGACGTGGCGAACATCGGACTCTACGCCAGCGGCCGCGCTGCGATCGACGGGTACTTCGCCGCCGCCTTCGTTGGTGATCTGGCTCGCGCGGAATTCGTGGACATGCTCTACTCGTTCCGACACCTGACGGACACCCGCTACTACAACCGCGACCTGTACGCGCTGGATACGATGGCGTACGGTCTTCTCACGCGCCTGGATCTCGTGGACCTGCTGCCGTGCTTCGAGGGCGGGATGCCGACGTTCGTTTCCCCACGGGACGCGACGGGCGAGGCGCTATCGGACGCCGACTTCGACGCGCGGTTCATGGGAGTAGCGCGCGACCTCGGATACGTGGGTGGGGCGAAGTCCTAGCCGCGCTCGGTGGCGGCCGAGCCGTGAAGACCCCGGTGAGAAAGCGCGACCAGCGACGTCAAGAGCAGCCCTGGACATGGCGCGCCCACGCCATCGGCCTGGCTCTGTCGGCGTTCATCGGCTTCGCGACCATCTACAACCTGATGGTCATCCACGGGTCGTACACGGCTATCGACTTCAGCGCGGCGGCGGCGGCGTTCCTGCTGTTCCTGTGCGCGTTTCCACTGAACGGCGTCGCCGCGCGCATCAGTCCACGCCTCGCCCTAACCGGCAGCGAACTCCGACTCATCTACGTGATGATGCTCGTCGCCTGCGCGATCCCCACGATGGGCCTGACGGCGCAACTGCTGCCCATTATCACGTCGGCGTACTACTTCGCGACGCCCGAGAACTCGTGGGCGGAGGTGGTGCAGCCGCATCTGCCGACGTGGCTCGTGCCGCAAGACCCGAAGGCGATACGCGACTTCTACGAGGGGTCGTCCACGGGCGCGGGGTCGTTGCCCTGGCGCGTGTGGGTTGGCCCGCTGTTCATGTGGAGCGTTTTCCTGGCGGCGCTCTACGCCGTGTCCATCGCCGCCATGGTGATCGTGCGCCGGCAGTGGATGGACCACGAGCGGCTCGTCTATCCGTTGGCGCAACTGCCGATGGAGATGTCGCAGCGGGCGCCCGGTTCTGCCGTGGGGCCGTTCTTCCGCAACGCCGCGATGTGGGTCGGATTCTCCATCGCGTTCGGCAACGGCTTGCTGACGGGTCTGCACCACTACTTCCCGACAGTGCCGTTCCTGCGTCCCAATTTCGCGTCCATCCCCGTGTTCCGCAACTCCGAGTGGTTGCAGTTCCGGCTGTCGTTCCCGATGCTCGGATTCTTCTTCCTGGTGCATCTGGACGTGGCGTTCAGCGTGTGGTTCTTCAACCTGTTCAGCCTCGCCGTGCGCGGAATCCTGAAGATATACAGCGTCCACGTCGTCGAGAACTTGGGCATCTACGGAGCGCGGTCGCCCATCTTCGCGCACCTGGGCATGGGGGCGATGGTGGTGCTTGTGTTCGCGGGCTTCTGGACGGGACGTCATCACGTTCGCGGGGTGTTCCGACGCGCCTTCCGGCGTGAAGACGCCGACGCGGTGGACGATGCTTTGGACGATTTTCGGGAAGTCATGTCATATCGCGCCGCGGTTCTGATCCTCTGCGTATGCTTGCCGATCATGGTCGTGTGGCTGCACGCCACGGGAATCCCGCTGTGGGCGACGATCGTCTTCCTGCTCGCGGCGCTCGTCCTGTTCTATGGGCTGACGCGGGTCGTCGCGGAGAGTGGCATGGCGGAGGCGGTGGCGTCCACGACGGGGTCGTCGTTCGTGGTGTCGAGCTTCGGCGCGGGATCGCTGGGCCCGCCCGGGCTTGCGGCGCTCAGTCTGACGTACGTGTGGTCGGCGGACATCCGCACGTTCGTCATGGCGTCCGTGGCGAACGGGCTGAAGATCGTCGATGGGCCGACGGGACGGCGGCGGCGTGTTCTGTGGTCCATCGTAGGAGCGATTATCGCGTGCTTCGTGGCTTCCATCGTGACGACGCTCTACCTGTCTTACCGCTACGGTGGGATCAACGGGAACACGTGGTTCTTTGGCGGTGGCGCGAAGGCCCCGTTCGACTACGCGGTGACGAAGATGCTGAACCCCGAGGGACCCAACCTCATGGGGTGGATCTTCAAGGGCGCCGGCGCGCTGGTGATGGGCGCCCTCATGGTCCTGCGCACGCGGTTCCTGTGGTTCCCGTTCCACCCCATCGGGTTCGCCATCGGACCCATCTGGATCATGGACCACATCTGGGTCACTGTGTTCCTGGCGTGGGCGCTGAAGCTGTCCATCCTGCGGTGGGGCGGCGTGCGGATGTATCGCACGGCACGGCCGTTCTTCCTCGGGCTTATCTTAGGGCAGTTCACGTGCAACGGAGCGTGGCTGGTCGTGGACGCTATCACGGGGGCCAAGGGCAACCTCATCTTCTGGATATGAGGATGCCTTGCTACCCGGGGTCATCCGCCACGGAGACAGCCCGCGCTGAATCAAGCTTGCCCGCGAGTAGACACTATCGTAGCATTATACTGCTAGACAGTGTGCGTGGGACGGCCCAGACCGTGAGGAGAACGAGCGATGGCAGCCGCAGGCAAATCGATATCAGGACGCGCGTGCCCGACTGTTGTCGCCGCTGTCGCGCTCGCCCTTCTGTCCGTGTGCGCTGTTCCGCGCGCGTGACCACTGGACAGAGCGCGCATTGTCTTCGCCGCCCGCACCGACTTACAGGCCAGCGACATCTACATCACCACCCCGGCGGGCGCCGACTTCGAGAAGCTGAACATGCAGGGGAATGGCGTCCACCCCGCATGGTCGAACGACGGTCGAACCATCGCTATGGGTTACAGCCCCGACGGGAGCGCGCGCGGCATATGGCTGATGGACGCCGACGCGCGTAATCTGCGACAGATATCGGATGGGGGAGGCGGCGGCGACCTTGACCCCACCTGGTCGCCGCGAGACGACGCGATAGCCTTCACACGACTTACCTTGGACGAGGAGCCCTGGGGGATTCGCGTGGCCGGCCTCGGCGGCGCCCCCGAGGTGCAGATCACGGACCGACAGACGCATTCCAGACATCCTGCCTGGAGACCTGCGGGAGACGTAATCGCATATGCGGAGCGCGGCGTCGGGGGAACGAACATACACACCATGGACAGTCAGGGACGTCCCCTGCGGCAGCTCACTGACGTTCCACGGTACCAGGCGACGCCTAGCTGGCATCCTCGCGGGACGGCAATCGCCTTCATCCGGTACGATGAAAGCGGCAATAACTCCGACATCTACGCCATGAACGCTGATGGGACCGGCGAGCGGCGGCTGACGGAGCACGCTTCCGCAGATAGGAGACCGGTCTGGTCGCCGGACGGGACACAGATCCTGCTCGAATCGCTACGTGACGGGACCGGCCAACTGTACATCATGGATCTGGACGGTCGCGTCGTTCGCAGGCTGACAGATAACGGCGCTCAGTTTACTGATGTTGACGGCGCGAGTTGGTTCGATCCTGACGTCCCGCGTAGCGTCTCTCCGGTCGGCCGGCGCGCAACTACGTGGGGTTGGGTTAAGCGCCTTGGGACTGACGCTCAATGAGCGCGCCGAGACATCGTCCTGCGGTCTCGGTGACTACAGATGTACTGTGGACGGGATTCCCGCGTCCTAGGGTGCATCGACAGCTAGCGCCGGCGCCGTGGTCAGATTGGCGCCGGAGCTGCGGTGGCTGACGCGTCCTCGGATACGACGAGCGATCCCCTCTCGCCCTTGTGTCCGGCGGTCAGCCGCTCTACGCTCGCGAAGGCCGGGTGTCCGGGCCGTCCCGTCGGCGCTACGAGGCCGGGAGGCGCCGAGACATCCGTCGTGGCGCTACGGATGGAGGGGGAACATGTCGCGGTTGATTCTGTCGGTGCCCATCGGTTGCTCTCTGCTTCTGCTGTCACGCGCGGCTAGCGGACAGGCGCTGTTCTACGCGGACTTCGACTCCGACGCGTCGGCGAAGCCCGACGCATCCGTCAACGATCCCGCCAAATGGAAGCCTGACATCGGGAAGATGGACCTCACGGTCAGCCACTTCCCAGCGACCGGTACCGATGCCCTTGAGAACAGGTCTGACGGGTGTGACCAATCCGGCACGGCTCGCTTCCCGGGAGACGTCGAGTTCAGCGACGGGATCATCCAGTTCACTGCCGGTTGGAAGGACAACGACGCCGTCGGCGTGGTGTTGAGGCAGCAGGACAGCGAGACCGGGTATCTCGTGGCGTTCCAGGCCAGCGAGGTTCCAAGCGCCATGATCGCCCTGTGGGATATATGCAGCGACGGTATGCCGGCATGCCTGGCTCAGGCGGGAGGCGGGTGCGAAAGCCCGGAGGATGTCCTCGCGATGAAGCCTCATATGCTGACGGTCGATGAAACAGGCGGCAAAGCCGTGTTCTGTCGCGTCGAGGCGGTTGGGGACACGATCCGCGCGTGGCAACTACAGCTAGCCGATGTCCCGAACAGGATGGCTCGCGACCTGGGCGTCCCGCCGACTGTCGAGGTACAAGACAGCACGCATGCAGCAGGCTACGTCAGCCTGTTCCACGAGTCGAACCCGTCGTGGTTCGACGACATCCTGGTGAGCGGGCCCGACTTCCTCGCCGTCCATCCTCTCGGGAAGTCCGCCGTGACGTGGGGTGTCCTCAAACGCGATCGGTAGTCGAGGGCCGGCGTAGATAGCACGCCGCTGCCCACCCGAAGAGCCGGCGTCGCATCCGGCGCAGCTCCGTTACCTCGAGTCGGCTCATTGAGCGCGGCCGGGGTCGCGGCGCCACAGCGCGCTCACACCTGACAGACCGGACATACGTAGCACGCCCCGCCGAGGTACTGAATCTTCTCGATCAGCGTGTCGCACTCCGGGCAAGGGGAGCCAGCCGTCCGGCTGTCCATGAGCTTCGTGTAGCTGCCGCGCTGGTTGTGAAGGTCGAACTCCGTGTCGCGGCCGCCCAGGCCTGTGGCGCGGTCCATAGTCTCGACCATGGCGTCGTAGAGCGCCTTCTGCTCCTCTTCTGAGAGCGTGGCAGCCTTCCTGCGGGGGTGGAGTCTCGCTCGGAAAAGGATGTCCTGGAGGTAGCCGTTGCCGACTCCCAGTATGCCTGGCTTGCTGATGAGCAGATGTTTCAGGCTTCGGCTGTCGTCGGCTTCCAGTCCGGCGAGCAGTTCCTGAAGGTAGTGCTGCGTGAAGGCGTCGCTCAACGGCGCCACGCCCGGTTCTCCGAAGTGCTTGTGCGCCGCCAACTCCTGCGTGTCGTACAGCTGGACCGACCCCCAGCCCCGCACGGTCACGGACAGAAGCGAGCCGTCCTCGAAGTGCAGCAGGAGCTGATGCTTCTTCGGCAGCGTCGTCTCGTCGGGATGCAGCCGGATGCGTTCGCCGCCGCCGCCGAGAACCAGCGTCCAGCCAGGCTCGATGGCGACGAACACGTTGCTGCCGTGTTCCCGTGCCTCGCCTATCATCTTGCCCGCGAGGACCGTCGCGTACTCCTCGGCGGAGCGCGTGTAGAAGGCGAACTTGTGGGGCGAGTTCCCGCGAACGGCCGACTCGATCCGTTTCCCGATCAGCGTGGCGCCCATCTGGCGAGCGAGGTTAAGCGCCTCAGGTAGCTCGATCATTGCCCGGGCCTCCGGCTCAGAAGCGTGCATGCCGACCTATGGCCGTTGGCGCGGATAGGACAGACGCGCGGCGCACAGCCGGCTCTGCCAGGAGAACGGCGAAACGCCCCTCGGTGGTTGCATGGGGTCGCGGCTCGGAGGGGCGAGGCAGGTAGGTTGCCCTGGATGGTGGATGCGTTGCCGGAGCTTCAACGCTCTGGCGTTGTGGGAAGGCGGCGACTGGCGCAGCCTCGCCGAACTCCCGCTCTAGCAGACCGGCACGGCTGTACCCTCCAAAGAGGAGACATCCGTCCTACAAGTGTGTTATTTCCCGGCTAACACGTACTGGCCCCGCGCCGCGAGTTACGGGCGCAGCCGATAGTCAGCGTTGTGTAATACCGCCCAGCACCGCTGCCGCAGATCCCGCAGGGCAGGAATGGAGAGGGGCAGATGTTGAGAGGGTGCACATGCTGACCACGTTGCCGAGCCGGAGCCGCACGGTCATCGTTTTGGGCGCAGGAGCGTCGAAAGCGTCTCGCTTCAGCTTGCCCACGATGGACAGCTTCTTCGAAGGGTTCACGGACGGTCCCGACCGGGATGAACTCGTGCGTGTACTGTGGGAGCTGTACGGCGAGCATTGCGCCAACGGGCCTGCGAATCTCGAGGAAGTGCTAGCCTATCTCGACATGTCCGCGGACTACAGGAGCAAGGTGTCCTCCGGCGAAAAGCTTCTAACGAACCACTATACGCACGCGCGCCAGCGGCTTGTGGACGTTATCCAGGATGTTCTGAGGATTCAGTCGATCTCCCCGCCGGCTGGTGCCGAGAGCGACGGATGGGCCGACACGTTGGAGGGCAAGACGGACCCGCACCACGACACCCTTTTCAAGGATGTCCTTGGTCTGACTGACCCCAGCACCGCTGCCAATTCCATCATCACCGTGAACTACGATCTCGTGGCTGACTACTCGCTGCGACATCTCGAGGAAACTGCGTGGGCCTTGGGAGAGATCCCGTGGCGCACGGAGCTTGCGAGCAACCTGCTCGACTCGGATTCGCATAGGCTCGGGAGACCGGGGCCGATGGTGCGTCCAGAGGATCTCGGAGTAGGGCCCTACCTGAAATTGCACGGCTCATTGCATTGGCTCTACTGCCCGAATGAGAACTGCCCGTCTGCTCGCGGTGTACTGGTCGAATACCCGCCCGGAAGTCACCGCCATGGGCTCCGCGTATGTAGGAGGTGTGGCACGGATGTACGGCTGCTCCTTGTGCCCCCGTCCTTGGTAAAGGATCTGGATCGCTGGCCAGGCATTTCTCTGCAATGGCGACTCGCGGTGCGCATGCTACAGGAGGCCAATCGCCTGATCATCGTCGGCGTGTCGTTTGCCCCAAGCGATGTGCGGCTGGCGTGGTTGATGCAATACGGTCTCAATGCAGCCGTGACGTGGGGGGTGTACGAAGGGACAACGGACTTCGTGCATATGGAAACCGATCCCACGCGAAGGGGTGAGCTCGAGAGACGTGTGATCCGCCTACTGCCCGCAAGTGCCCAGAACAAGATCCGGTTCTTCCCACGGGGCTTCGCGGACTACGTCTCTGGCGGCAGCCACCGTGAGCCAGCCGGGGCTTGAAAGTGCCCACATGCTGATTCCGCGCCCGCCAGCGGAACAGTCGAGGAATTGGCCTGAATACGGGTTCTGCGGGGTGGTCGGTCGCAAGATGTGGTAGGTCAGCCGGCGAATTGGGCTGGGAAGTGTGACAGAGTAAGCCTTACCGGAAAACGCCCGGCTGGAGACCGAGGCTACTAGGCGATACGCTGCTGCACGTATCGGGCCACGGGGTGGCATGTCCTCGAGGAGCATTCACATGGCGGATCAGGAACACCTCGACATCCTCTCACAGGGCGTGGACGAGTGGAACGCTTGGCGTAAAGCGAACCCGCACACCCAGCCGGAACTGGCCCATACGCATCTTCGCAAGACGCCCCTGGCCAAGGCGAATCTGACAGGGGCGAATCTCACTGAGGCCGACTTGCGCCGCGCGTATCTCTTCGAGGCGCGCCTTGCCAGAGCGAATCTAGCGAAGGCGAACCTGGGCAGGGCGAATCTGTCACGCGTGGACCTAAGGGGCGCATGTCTGGTCGAGGCGATTCTTGACGCGGCGGGTCTGGCCAGCGCTCATCTTGAGGGGGCCGACCTCAGGGGCGCATCTCTGATCGAGGCCAATTTGGCGCGCGCGGATCTGACAGGGGCGGATCTGACAGGGGCGGATCTGGGCGACGCGCATCTGGGCAAGGCGGATCTGCGCGGCGCCAAGCTGACCGGGGCGAGTTTTGCCGGCGCGGAGATGGGCAGTGTGGATCTCCGCGGAGCGGACCTGAACAAGTCGCGACTGGGAGGGTGGCTCTTCGAGGCGGACCTTCGAGGAGCGGATCTGAGGTCGGCAGACCTTAGCAAGAGGTATTTGGCGTGGGCGGATCTCCGGGGAGCGGATCTGAGTGGGGCCGTTCTCCGCGAAGCGGATCTGCAGGGGGCGGATCTGGGTGGGGCCGTTCTCCGCGAAGCGGAGCTACAGGGGGCAAAGCTGGCACGCGCGAAGCTGACTAGCGCGGATCTGCGGCGGGCCGATCTGCGGTGGGCAGGGCTGACGGCAACCTACCGGCCGGATTCCTGCATCCCGGACCTGACCGGAGCTCACTACGATGCGGACACGCGACTCCCCGAAGGGTTGGATCCAGACGCTGAGGGGATGATCCTCCAGAAGTGAGTGCGCGTGCCACCACGCGTGGAAAACAGCGCGGTGGCGACCTCCCGACAGCGACTTTGTGTCGCTGCTTTTCGTCCCAGAGGAGCCGGTTGTGGAGCGGGATCTGACTGCACCGTGGTCAACACCGGACACCCGCCGACTGACTGATTGCACAGCACGAGCGAGGAGCCTGACCGAGCGACACGCAACGCTGGTCCGCTACGGAGTGGTCGACCTGCTGCGTCGCAAGCAGCCCATACTCGAGCATTCGCGGTCCGCGACCCCAGCGCCATTTCCGCCTGGCTCCTCATGCCCTTGCGGCGCTAGACTGCGCGCGTCCTCTGCTCGCTCCGTGGCATAGGTTGAGGTGGCCGACGTAACCCCTGACACACGGAGGGTGCCTAATGCGTGCCGTGCCGTCCATACACGTAAGCGCGAACGGCCGCTACTTCTGCTCGGCCAGCTCGGAGCCGTTCTTCTGGCTGGGAGACACCCAATGGCAACTCGTTCGGGACTTCACCCTCGACGAAGTCGATGCGATCGCCGGACGAAGGCGGCAGCAGGGATTCAACGTCCTGCTCGTGATGTTGACGGGCGTCGGCGATGGCACGCGACCCAACGTGAACGGGGACGTCCCGTGGACAGACCACAACCCAGCAACGCCGAACGAGGCGTATTTCGAGCACGCGGATAGCGCGCTCCGCATTGCGGAACGCGCGGGCATGGTCGTCGTCCTTGGCGTCTACCATCAGCTCCATGTGAATCGCATCACGCCACGGAACGCGCGCGACTATGCGACATGGGTCGCCGAAAGGTACGGCGATTCGCCGAACATCGTGTGGAGCATGTACCCACGCGCGACCGATGAGTTCATCCCCGTGACGCAGGAACTCGTCGCCGGTCTGCGGGCAGTCAACGAAGATCGAGTGATCACCGTACACCCCGACCCATCGCCCGCGTCCTCGAGTTTCTTGCACGATGAAGACTGGATGGCGTGCAACATGATCCAGAGCTGGCGATACCTGGATAAGCTCGTCGACATGGTGGCGGCGGACTACGCGCTGCAGCCCACGAAGCCTGTCGTCATGGCTGAGGGCGCGTACGAGGATCCGCTAACGGACGAGTATGGGATCGCAATCACGCCACTCATGGTTCGGCAGCAGGCGTACGCGTCGTATCTCGCGGGCGGATTCCACACGTACGGGCACACGGACATGTGGAAGCGTCCGGCGAATTGGGAGGCGGCCCTGGACGCTCCCGGAGCCCGGCAGATGCGGATTCTGCGGGATGCGCTGTGTGACCTGTCATGGCCCGACCTGCTACCCGACATGGACCTTCTCGCCGACGGTAGGTCACATCCACTGGACTGCGCAGCGCGCGCTGCGGATGGGTCGTGGGGGCTGATCTACCTCGCCGAAGGTGGCGCGGCGTACGTGAATCCTGGCAGCCTGGGAGCGCAACACGTTAGCGTCACGCACATCGACCCAACGACGGGCGAGCGGCGCGGCCTTGGTGTCCACAGGGGTTCGGGCGTGGCCCGGTTGGATGCCTCCGAGGCCGGGTCGGATGCGCTGCTGCTACTACGGCCCGAGGACTAGCGTGGCTCACGAGCCACGGATGTGCAGGAAGCTTGGCGGAGCGACAGGCCCCGCCCAGCAGCGACTGACGGTCCGACCTACTGCGCTGCAATCGGCCCGTTTTCGAGCGTTCGCGCGAGCGCAGCCGCTACAGCCTCAAGCTCCTTCTGCTCGCCGGTCCAGGCGTGCCAGCCAAGATGCGACGCTCCGATTTGGAGCTCATAGCAGTGATGGCGAACCGAAGCGTCCAGCAGGTCTGCCTCAGTCAGGTCTGAGGCCGCAAGCGTTCGGTTCCAGATATTGGCGGCCGCAATGCCCGGATGCCATCCGCTCCAGAACGTGCACCATGCGACATCGTACAGGAAATCGCCAAGAGCCGAGCACTTCCACGAGAATATGGCGGTCGCCCGGGAGGCGTCGTCCGAGACCAGGACGTTCTGGTGGAGCAAGTCTCCATGGACCAGGTCTCGCCGCTCCGGGCAGGATGGTAGCAGCTCATGGATGCGCGATTCGCACGTCCCGAATAAGTCGTCGATGCGGGAGTCTTGCGCGAGCTTCTCTCGCCAGCCGCTCACCCGATTCTCAGGGTTGTCTACCAGGCCGTTGCTAAGCCAGGAGCGCCAAGTCGCGTTCGATGATCCTGCTGGCGCGTACCAGTTCACACCGTCGTTTTGCGCAGTGGGCACGGCGCGCATGGCAGCCAGTAGCGCGCTCAGAGCGGCGCCGACGTTGCTGCCTTCTTCCACGGAGGTAGTCTCTATGAAGCGTCCGTGATGGCGTGTGGAGATGGCGTAGTTAAGACCCAGCGCCTCGCCTACGTCGACGACCCTAGGAACCGGCAGATTCGGCCCCGCAAAGCGCATCGCCGCGGCGTCAATGGCAAATCCCTCCGCCATGTCGCTGAGCCTAAGCACGAACTCGTCCGCGCCGACGTGATAGGAGTAAGCTGACGACCAGAAGCCGCCCTTAAGCGGCGTGAAGTCCTGGACCTCAGCATCGAGGTGGGACGCAAGCCACGCTGCTACACGCTCGAGCGAAGGGATGGACTGTCGTGCGTTGGTCAAAGCGCTTCTCGCCAAGGATGCTGAATCAGTGAGCTTGACTGCTGAGGTTCCCACGCGGAGCAGATCCCGGTCAATGGTATTGTCTACAGGCGATGGCAAAGGTCGCTGGTATCGCGTATAGAGAACACCGAGCGTTACGGTCTAAGCCTACGGCGCCGGCGCGCGCATCCATTGACCGGGTTCTGGACGGAGTACCGTATGCATCCCATCGCGGAACGGTCACTGCTGCTCGGAATCGACGCGATGTCCAGAGCCCACGAGCTGGACTACTTCGCCGATGGGCATCGCGGCGCCGGCATGGTCGCGGCGTACCTCCTGTGCGTGGACAACGATCTAGACGAGACCGCCGCGTCTCGCATCGCGGAACTGATCGAGCTCAACTGGGCGTCCTCGCCTCTTTGCGAGCCTTTCCCCGACGCGTCAGCAACGCCAGACCGAATCGAGGACATCGGCATCGCCTTGACCGAGGGCGCGGACGCGCTTCGGCAGGTGGGACACAATGCGATCTTCGCGATGCTGGCGATCAAGGCGTTCCGCGCGATGCCCGAAGCCGCCACGCCGCAACGCATTGATGGCGTGTGCGCCATGATCCGGGCGTTCACGCCCTGGCGCGACGTAGAACCAGATGCGGAAGTCGACCCGCCTCCGTTCGCAGACACTCCCGTCGCCGCTCAGTTCATTCTGCGTGAAGCGAGCGCAGCCGTGGATCGGTTTGTCGGGTTCGGTCAGGGGTACGCCGGGCACATGCTGACGTTCGGCCAGGCGCTCGTAGAGCTTGCCGCTATGGGTGACGTCGAACTGGCCGAGAGTTGCCGCACCGCCTTCCGCAAGTACGTCACCGTCACGCGGCGCGGGCCGGATGGTGACGCGAAACCCATCCCAGATCACCCTCAGAGCGACCTACGGCCGACAGACTCAGAGTACTGGCAGAATCGCGGAGATGGCTCCGTGGACATCGGGCACGTGTTCAAGTACCCATACAGTTACTACGACCTTCGGCGCCGCGCCGACGACCCCGACCTAATCCGTTCCTGGGACGAGAAGGCGTACCACGTGTTCTGAATGCCGACCGTTTTGCCCGTCGCGGCATCGGCTGCGTTGGTTCGCGAGTTGCAGGGAGCGATGCCCACCGCGCGCACGCCCGGGTGTTGTCAACACGCGATGGTCTTCCCAACCGGGCTCGGTTCCCAGCCCGTCATTCTGAGGAGCATCGCGACGAAGGATCTCTGCATCGTCACTCGCTCTGGAGATTCTTGTATCTTTGGTCGCGGGGTGTGGATGTAGCGTTTTTGGGGTATTCGTGTCTTTCCTGAGGACGCTCAGGAGAGGACGGGGAATGGGAAGCTGTGGAGATTCATTAGTCAGCTTCGGGCGATTGCGGTTACCCGAAGCGGAACCCGGAGCGAAGATCAGCTCCCCTTCCCCACCCTCATCAGTGAGACCGGACGGTATCTTGGACCCCGACCCAAGGGTCGGAGAGTCCGTATAGACAAGAGTGGTCTCGATGAGGATCTTACAGGAATCACGCAGGGGAGAGAACATCCCATGGCGCAGACGCAGGGCTGTTTTGTGATGGGAACGAGGGGAGGCTGGTCTATGATCCTGTTCATGCCTTCACACAGGAACAGGAATCATGGCGACCAGAATCCCTCCCCTCATGGACATGCTATCGGCAATCCCTGACCCCCGCCACCGGAAGGGACGCGTCTACAAGCTCTCGTCGATCCTCGCGATGATGTGCGCAGCCTCGTTGTGCGGCTATCAGACCTACGGAGCGATGGCGGAATGGTGTCGCAACTACGGGCAGGAATACGCGCTGGCGTTGGGATTCCCGTCGCTGCGCTCCCCCTGCAAGGCGACGCTCTGTATTCTGCTTGCGCGGATCGATGTGGAGGCACTGGAGGAGTTGCTGTGCGAGTGGATAGAGGCGGTTCTGTCCGCTTTGGACTTAGGGGAGTTGGCGTTCGCGCTGGACGGGAAGTGGTTACGCGGTAGTCGGAAGCAAGGAGCTACTTTCCCGGCTGTGTTGGCGGCGTTCGGACATGAGGTGGGCGTTGTCCTGTGCCAGCGTGGCATTCCCGAGGGAGGGCGCCCTGTCGACGTAGCGTCTGAGGACGAGGATGCGGTCTATCGTACCAACGAGCTTCGCATCGCCAAGGAGATGTTGAAGGCGCTACTGATCGACGGTCGTCTGGAAGGTCGGATATGGACGATGGACGCGCTCCACACCCAGCGAGAGAACGCGGAGACCATCGTTGAAGGTCAAGGTGACTACGTGATGCTAGTGAGAGACAACCAGCCCACGTTGCGGGAAGACATCCAGTGCCTGTTCCAGGAGAAGACAGCGCCGAAGGAGTGGTTCGACGACACTTCGGAGCCGAACAAGGAAAACGGTCGGCTCGAACACAGGAGCATTCGGACAAGCACGGTCCTGAACGACACCTTGGACTGGCCTGGTCATCAGCAGGTGTTCGAGATACACCGCACGCGCTTCGAGCGCACCACGGGAAAGCTACACGAGGAGACGGTTTACGGCATCACAAGCCTTCCCGCCACGCGGGCGAATCCCACGCGACTGATGGAACTGATCCGTGGTCATTGGTCGATCGAGAACAGCCTGCACTGGGTGCGCGACGTCGTCTTCGATGAAGATCGGTCCCAGGCGCGCAAGGGGAACACGCCCCAAGTCATGGCTGCGGTTAGGAACTGTGTCCTTGCCATGCTTCGCTTCAACGGTCAACAGACCAACGCCGCCGCAAGACGACGCTACGCTGCAAGACCACGAGAGGCGCTAGAACTCATCGGCCTCACCATGGAGAACTAAACAGCCCTGGGCGCAGACGACCCATCCTCGGATGTGTGAGCTGTCCCTGCCCTCGGGCGCGGTGCTGGGCATCGACGTGGGCAAGACGAGCTTGCACCTTCACCTGGCGAAGGAGCCGGGACAGGAGCGCGCAGAACGCCACCAGGTCGTCAACGACCTGCACGGGTTTGGTGTCCTGAGACGTTGGCTCGAATCTCAGGATGTCGGGGAAGTGGACGCGATCATGGAGGCCACCGGGCCCTACTGGAAGCAGGTAGCGCAGTTCCTGCATGAACACGGCTACACGGTGCGTGTGGTCAGAGGGTGTCAAGGATTCGGTGTAAACGGCCTTCTCACGTCACGAGGGTGTCAAGG
>CAYYPK010000048.1:0-44752 GCA_964473525.1 uncultured bacterium | reverse complement strand
CAGGATGCCAGTGACGTGAGAAGGCCGTTTACACCGAATCCTTGACACCCTCGCGAGGCACGTCCAGCAGGTCGGCGGCGGTCTCTATACCTGTCTCGTCGGCCAGCGCGCGCAGATGCGCCAAGGTGACATTGTCCTGTTCGCCGACCAACGCGCGCAGCGTATCGTCGATGTCTCGTAGGGCAGGAATGGCGTCGCCCGCCTCCGCTGCCTCCACGATCAGCATCGAGGCGATGGTCTGACGCTGAATGTCCTCTGGTTTCTGCTGAAGGTCTGGGTCGTGTTGCTTCGGCGCCGAGAGGTACAGCTCCGTGCGGCCAAGCCACATCATCGCCTGGAAGTACCGGGTCAGAGCCACGGACTTCGTGTAGTGCGACCTGGGCGTGAACTGGCTGAAGTCGATGTCCCGCGGGGTACTGGAGAACAGGGGATAGCGCCTGAGCCCTTGCGATGCGACGCCGGCCAGCATGGCGTCGACTGCGGGAACCACCTCGTCGTACTGCGGCTGGACGGGCTCGCCCAGCAGCGTCCTGGCGACGGTGAGGTACACGTCCACGTCCATCAGCATCGGGGTCAACCGTGGCTCCGCCGCATATTGGTCAGCAAGGATTGGAAGCTGTCCATGGAGAGAACTGAGCGCCGAGGCGAGCATAGGCGTCAGCACGGAGACCTCGACCGTCTCCAGAATGTCCTCGTACGACATGTGCACCGCGTGGAGAATGGAGTCGGTCGACACGAAGACGGGCAGGTCCGCGTGGAATATCTCCAACAGGGCGTTCGCGAACGAGCGGCGTGAGTGCCGCTCCGTCACCACGAAGCCGTGGTCCAGCAGCAGGCTCTTCTCGCCTGGCGTCAAAGAATAATGGGCGTCTATCTGCGGACCGAATTCCGTGTCATCCAGCGTCAGTCCGGCTGCGTACTCCGTGAACGTGTCGGCAGGATACTGAGAGAGCAGTCCGTCCGCGGTGAGCCCAGCAGTATTGCTGAGCATCCGCGTGTACGCGTCCATGTCGAACTGCGAATCGGCGGCGGCGCATAGCGGAAGCGTCAGCGCGATGGATAGGATGAAGACACTGGCACGCCTGTCGAAGTTGCGCATCTCACACCTCCCAGTGGTAAGCGCTTTCAGTTCGAGGAGCGTCGGTGCTTTGGCGGGGCGCGTCCGCGGCGAGGGTTCCCGCGCGGCCAGAATGCGTTCTAGCTGCCGCGGAGACCACACGGGGAAGCGATCACTCGACCGGTGACGAGTACGGCTGGTAGGCCGTTAGGTCCGGGCGGAGTCACGCGCTCGGCTCTGACCTCCTCGTGGCAAGCGACTCTGGGTATATCTAGCCGGGTACGGACAGTGTTGCAAGGCGCCCAGGGCATGGTCACATGCAACCGGCATCTGCTCGCGGTCCATCGCCTGGATGCGGGAGCGCATCCCATCCGAGGTCACTGGGCATACCAAGCGATGCTCAGTCACTCGCGTGTGCCGAGTCGGCCACGATGACGAGGCGACGTCCGTCGGAAATGCGTGCCGCTCGCGCTGCGGTCATCGCTGACGTAGGATTCAGATACACAAGCTGGTCCTCGCGGAGGCCGTGGTAATACTGCTCGAAGTCGTTGGCAGCCTGGTCGTTGAGCTGTACTGCTCGGAGCGCTGGCATCTCCCGCCAGGTGGAGATGTGCTGCCTGTGGCCGCCACACAGATGAACCATCCCGCCGCCCGGGTAATCGCCGAGCAGACCCGCGTCCAGCGGAGCGATGAAGTCGCGGTACATCTCTGCGGACAGAAGCTGTGTCGAACACCCGCAGAGCTGTCCGAACCCCGACGGCTGACATCTGTGCGCCGCCACGACGCCCTGCATCTGCGCGAGAGGGACGTGATCCCGATACCACCGGTGTAGCTTTCGTAGCAGCGCGTTGATGGTGGCCAGATCCCGACACGCGGCTACTGGGTCGGTCGCGAGCGCCACCAGGAAGCGCTCCCCGTAGAGGTTGACCGCCACGTTCAGCGCGCTCGACAGCGTCGCGGAGCCGAACAGAACTCCGGCCGCGCCGTGACGAACGAAGGCCAGCGCCGCCTCCCGGGTCGTCCGCCACATCTCGTCGCTTTCTAACTGCGGGAACGTCAGACCTCCCACTGGCGTGGCGAGACTCCGGGACCACCACTGGCCGAGTCGCTGGAAGGTCGGCGCGCCGAAGAGCGCGTCGACGAAGTGCACGCCGCGCGGGCCGAACTCCACCGTCAGCGGCCGGAACACTCCGTCGTCTACGGCCGTGGTTGCGTGATCGGCGGCCTCGGCCAACGCGCGCGCGACCCAGTCACACGGGGCATCACCATCAGTCGGGTGCACGGGGAAGCACGCGCCGTACAGGGTGAACGGCGTCGCCGGACGCCTCCCTGCATAGAGGTCGGTGAGCCGCGCGAGTCCCTGATCCAGGCGATCCACGACGCAACGGTCGGATAGGACATTCAAGGTGGCGTCGCCGGTTCCCATGCGTCACTCTACGCCCATCGCTGCTCGATATACCTGCCAGGCCATCGCCCACTGCTAGAGTCGCCTGAGCGCCAGCGCCGCTACGTCCTCTTGCGGGGCCTGCGGAGTGCGCTCACACCTTAGCCCGCGCCCCGTCGGGTGTTAAGTCCATCCAGCGCGTCTTCGCGGCAGCGTGACTTGACAGTCCATGGGCCTGAGCGTACATAAGGTGACGGAGCTCCGAGGGAGCCGTCAGACCCGCGAAAAGGGCTTAGCCCACCTCGAGTCGACGACGACAGAGCAACCTTCTTTCAGCCTGTGGATGCGGGTCCCGGGCGATTCGAGAGAGGGTTATCATGCCTACGAAGCGCCTACCCGACCGTCCGAGCGTCGAGCATCTGAAGAAGCAGGCGAAGCAACTGGTCTCCGCGATGGGTAGCGGCGACGGGGATGCGCGAGCGCGCGTCGAGGAGTTCCTGCCTCGCGCGGCGCCGGCGAAGGTCGCTCCGATGACGCTGGCGGACGCGCAGACTGTGGTCGCGCGCGAGTACGGGTTCGAGAGCTGGCGTCGCCTGCGCGTCTGCGTGGACTCCTCCGCGCCGAGGCGCGACGAGGAGGGCAGGTTCGCCGCCGCGATCAGCGCCGTCGTTAACGGTGACGCGGCAGCGTTGCGCGCGATGCTTGCCGACGACCCAGCGCTTGCGACCGCCCGCGCGTCGGCCAAGCATCGCGCGACGCTGCTGCACTACGTCTCCGCAAACGCCGTCGAGGACGGTCTGCAAAAGACGCCACCGAACGCCGTGGGAATCGCGGGCATTCTACTGGACGCCGGGGCAGACGCGGACGCCACGTTCCACGATGGCAAGCCTGCCTCCACCCCGCTCGTGATGCTCGTGACTAGCGGACATCCTCACGAAGCCGGTCTCGGTGGCGCGCTCGTCGAGGCGTTCGTGCGGGGCGGCGCCTCCGTGGACGGGCTCGACGGCGACGGCCTGCCGCTCAGGTTCGCTCTCGACTTCGGCTACACGGACTCCGCAGAGGCGCTCGTGCGATGCAGAGCCACCGTGAGCGGCTTGCACGCCTACGCTGGCGTCGGGCGGCCTGATCCACTCGCCGACGTTCTCCGCGACGGTGACCACGATGCTAAGACGCTCGTAAACGCGCTTCACTGCGCGAGCAAGCACGGGCGTGAGCAATGCGTGCGCGTACTCCTCGACAACGGCGCCGACATGCTCGCCGCCGGCTGGCAGAACAACACGGCACTACACTTCGCCGCCGAATACGGCCACGCTCCCGTGGTGGAACTACTGACCACGCGTGGGGCGCCGCTGGAAGCCGTCAACAGCCCCAAGCTCACGCCGCTGGGCGCTCTTGTCAGGAAGGCGACTGGATGGCCGACGCCTGGCGTCGACTATGCCCCTGCCGCAGCTGCGCTCGTGCGCGCGGGCGCGTCGCGAGACGCCATTGAGGCGCCTACCGGCGTGGAACGCCTCGACGAGGCGGTCGGCCTGTCTGCCTGACGACGGGCTGACGGCCGACACTCACTCGCTTTTCCGCGCCGCCGGGATTGCCTGGTACTCCGATACCCTGTAAGGTTAGATCGGCTCATTATGGGCCTCGCCGCCGTTTTGCGCGGGTGGCCGATATGCGTCGTGTGGCTAGCAAGAGATAGGCATCGCTGGGGGTCGAGTTTTGTTTCGCTACCGCCCGGACGAAGTTCCGGTTGAGAAGAAGTCGTTCTCGGGTCTGTTCTTCATCCTCGGAATCCTCTCCCTCGTTGTCGCGTGGTGGGTCATCTTTAACGAGTTCGAGACCCGACGCCCCTACAAGAAGTATCAGCGCGATTTCTACGCCCTCGAGCGGACACGGGTGCGCTCCACGGTTGCGGACCTCGAATCGGAGTTGCGGGCGCTAGGCTTCGACCCCGGCGACACCGGCGACGTTGTGGACGTTGACACGACGCTGACCACGGCGGATATCGACGGGATCGCGCGCGGTTTCCTCGCCGACACCTACGGCGATGTAGCCACCTTCAACCGCAAGTGGGGCCGGGTCGACTTCCGCAAGAACGCCGACGGCTCCGTCGAGCTACTCGCCGCTGACCCCGCGCCTCGCGCGTTCTCCGCCTCTCAGTTTGCTGACACGCTCACCCTCGTGGATCTTGAGCGGCTCTATAACGAAGAGGGCGGCAAGATCCGCGTCCAGAAGAGCCTCAAGGACGCCGAGTACTACCAATACTCGGTGGAGCGCCACGCCATCGAGAGCGAGAAGCGCCAGTTCGGAAACGCCGTCGAATTCAAGGGTGAGATACTCGACCCCCGGGACGCCGTCATCAGCGCGCTCGACGTCACGACATCTGAAATGCGAACTTGGCTCGCCGACTTCCAGAAGGTCAAGGGAGCCGAGGAGACGCGGCGCGGCGTTGCCGCTATCGCGGGCTATTCCGACCGCGTTAAGGACACTGCCACGTCACTTGCAGGCGCGCGAGATGAACTCGATCTCGTCGACTACAACATGATCGAGATGCTCGCGAACTTCGGAACCGTGCGACGCGTCCAGATCAAGCAGGTGCAGTTGACCGGGCTCGGGCCGGTCCTGAACGACATGGACCGCTGCCAGTCGTGTCACATCGCTGCTACGAAGCCGGGGTACGAGTGGTGGATTCACGACACGTTCAAGGTCGAGAGCGGTGTCGTCTACAAAGCGGAGCCGCACCCGAGGCGCGCCGGCCGTTGGAACACCGTCACCGAGTTGCCCATGGGCGACACGATCAATGTGCGGATCAGCCGCCCCACGCAGGACGGCTTGATCTGGAACGACCCGGTGGTCTACGTGAACGGCGTGCAGTTCTATCCCGAGCACGGCTACCAGTTCTACGAGCGCGGCATCTACTGGGACGCCGCGTTCGCGGAGAGCCAACTGGTCGAGGGAGCGCTCATTGAGGTGTTCCAGGCTTACCCGAAGCTCTACCGCACGCACCCAAACCGCGAAGCCATCTTCGCTTCGCACCCCGTCGAGAGCTACGGCTGCACGACGTGCCACGATGGGCAGGGGCGCGCGCTCACGTGGGAAGACGCAGGCTGCGACTTCCGCGAGGATCCGCACAACCCCGCTTCCCCCACGCACTGGTGGAAAGAGGGCGTGCTGACGAGCCTCAGCAACGACAGCCACATGATCGACGAAGCGCGCGCTAAGCTGGCTTCCGAGAGCAACTTCGAACTCGCCGCGCTAGCGGAGGACGTGAACCGCTCCGCCGCCGACCTGATCACGTACGAGGCGACGAAAGGAACGGACCACAAGTATCGCCAGCACTCGCACTTCCACCCGAACGTCAACGGGGAACCGGTAGGAGACTTCGGCGAAACGAAGTGCCAGATGTGCCACAGCGAGACGCTGGAACTCGACTATGCTCCGTCGCTGTCGAAGGGCAAGCGCCTGTTCGAGCGACTTGGGTGCCACGGGTGTCACTTCGCAGCGGACTACGGCCGCGTGACATACGACCCGGCGGAGGACTACGTGGAGCATCGCCGCTGGCAGGTCGGCCCGTCGCTCTCCTACGACGAGAAGCTGGGTAGCCTCGTGGCCGCCGAAGGTGGCGAGCGTGGGCGTGGGTTCGGCTGGAAACTCAGCGAGGATACGGGCAAGGCGTGGCTCGTCAACTGGCTCAAAAGCCCGAGATCCTATCTCGCTCAGACCCGCATGCCGAACTACCGGCTATCGGACGAAGAGGCGCAAGCCATCTCGGCGTTCGTGCTCGCCGCTAGCGGGTGGACCGGCCCGAGCGTCGTGCAAGGCGAGGACAGCGGCTTCCGCACCATCGCGGACGAGACACTTGATCCCGAGAGCGTGCGCGAAGGCGAGCTCCTCGTGAAGAACATCGGGTGCCTCGCCTGCCACACTGTTCCCGACGGGACGGAGACGCGCGGCAACACGTTTGGCCCCGACCTGAGCGCGGTCGGTTCCAAGGTCAGCCGCAAGTTCCTCGAGCAGTGGTTGGAGAACCCGCGCGGGTACGACCCGAAGACGATCATGCCCGCGATGTTCGACAACGTGCAGGGGAGTGAGCGACGTCGTCAGATCACCGCGGTGACCGACTACCTCCTGTCACTGAAGGACGACTCGTGGAACCGGTTCGACGGCGACTTCGAGATCACGCCACAACTCGTCGCCGAGGGCGAGCGGCTCTTCGGCCCCTCCGGCAAGGGATGTGTTGGCTGCCACTTCCTCGAAGCCCATATGCCCGACGGCTCTGGCGGCACACGCCTCGTAGGCGGCCAGCAGTGGGTCGGACAGCAGATCGGGCCTGAACTGACGGACCTCGCGACGAAGACGCCCGAGTTCCTGGACTACGGGTTCACCGGGCACCGCAAGATCGCCTACTACGGCGACCGCAACGACCTCAAGTGGGGCGAAGTCGTCGGCGAACACGCCGACGGCGCGATCACCGTACGCGCTCCTTCGAACAACGCCGAGGCGGACCCGGCTGACTGGCTTGGCATGTTCTACAAGCAGCCGGAAGAGCTTACCGAGGTCACCGTAGACGCGCACGACGAGCAAGCCGTCACCGAGGTGCACCACACCTGGCACGACTGGGTGTTCAACAAGATCATGGAGCCGAACGTCTACGCCACCGAAGCGAACGCCGTGGCGCAGAACATGCCCAACTTCTACCTGAGCGAGGACGAAGCCGCGTCGCTGATGACGCTCCTGAAGAGCTTCCGCGGCGAGAACGAGGTCGCCGAGGAATACCGCGACCATCTGACAAAGCGCGAGCAGCAGATCGAGCGGGGCCGAGGCCTCGCGATCCGTTATAACTGCGCGGGCTGCCACGCTATCGAGGAGTCGTTTGCGACCCACGACGGACGCCTCATCAAGGGCTGGGCGTTCGGCAGACACTCGCGTGAGGAAGGCGCGCTGCCGACCTACCCGGGCGACGATGGCGTTGATGGCTCCGCGGACGACATCAAGAACAACGGCTGGGGCGTCTCCGATCCCGCATACGGTCGGGCGATGATGGTACAGCGGTCGTACGACGGCAGCGTCCCGGACGCTGGCGTCCACGGCGAGCAGGTGACGCTCAACCCTGAGGAGATCGTGACGACGGACGGCGCCGGGCGCGCTGGATACGACAGCGTGGGCAACACGTTCTCCTTCATGCGGGCGGGCTATCCCGTGGATACGGGTCGTGGCAGAAGCACGCGCGTGCAGCACGGCCCCGTGCTGACATTCGCCGGCGAACGGTTCCGCCCAGAGTGGCTGTTCGAGTTCCTTAAACGCCCCTATCCGGTACGCCAGTACCTGTTCGATCGCGACCAGGGACGCATGCCGTACTTCCAGCTGACGGACACCGAGGCGGGCGATCTGGTCGCCTACTTCATGGCATTGGCTGGCGAGACGTACCCCTACGAAGAGATCACCCACGAGGCGGATGAAGCGCTCGTACAGATCGGCGAGAACATGTTCCGCAACGACGCGGGATGCGCCGCTGGCGCTTGCCACCCCGCCACCGAACCGGGACCGGCGAACCTGGCCCCGTGGCTGGCGCACTCGGAACGCCTCAAGCCGGAGTGGATCGCCGAGTGGGTAACCGATCCCGAGTACTTCTGGCCGGGCAACGGCATGCCTCTGTTCCCCTGGGAAATCGGTGGTCAGGCCCTCTATGCGCAGTATGCCGATGGCGACGTGCCGACTCAGATGCACGCGCTACGAGACTACGTCCTGACGCTCGCCGAAGAGTAGTCGCGGAGTAGCCAAAGAGTAGTCGCGGAGCTATAGGCCACTCGGGTGAGGTTCTGCGCCCACGCCCAACACCGACGACCGGCGACGCCGAGCCAGAGCCGCCAGGGCTCCTCAACGTCGCCCAAAACCGCCCGCGCGCTGCACCGCTCATCCGCCGTGTCTTGCCAAGTCACACTTCTGCCCGTAATCTGCGGGTAGGAAGTCGCCACGTCCGAGCGTGTAACAGCCGGTGTCGACGCGCGTGGACGAGCCCCAGCTAGATCACATGTCGAAGAAGCAAGACGTCCATCCTGCCGAAGAAGAAGCTGGCGCCGCCCCGAAGGGGACAGACGCAACCGCCCAGCCGAGCCCTCCCAAGGCGGCCCCGGCGCGCGCGCCCGTCAGCAGCGTAGACGCTCTGCGCATGTGGATGGCGACGGTCACGAAGACGCGTCTGCTGACGCGCGAGGAAGAGGTCGATCTCGCCAAGAGAATCCAGGACGGCGACGAGGTGGCGCGCGAGCGCCTCATTCGCTGCAACCTCCGACTCGTAATCAGCGTGGCGGTGAAGTACTCGGGCTACAATGTCCCGCTGGCGGATCTCGTGCAGGAAGGCAACATCGGCCTGCTCCGCGCGGTCGAGAAGTTCGACCACACGCGAGGCTTTAAGTTCAGCACGTACGCCATCTGGTGGATACGTCAAGCGGTGCTGCGCGCGCTGGACAACTACGCCCGCGTCATCCGCCTTCCGACGTATGTGGTCGCCAAGGTGTCGAAGCTCGAACGAGCCAGCGCGCGCCTACATCAGGAGCTGCAGCGCGAGCCCACACCCGCCGAGGTGGCTGAAGCGCTGGAGATATCCACCGAGGAAGTGCAGGAACTGATGGCGATCCCGTCGGAGTTGCTGTCCCTGGAACTGCCGCTGGACGACTCGCCCACGGCGCCGGCACTACGCGACTTCATCCAGGATCTCGACGACTGGTCACGTCACCCTCTCGACGGCATCATTCAGTCCGAGCAGGTGCGCCGGATGCTCGACGCCCTCCCGGAGAAGGAGCGCCACATGATGCTCCTCCGGTTTGGCCTGGACGGGCACGAGGAGCATACGCTGAGGGAAATCGGTCTACAGTTCGACGTCACGCGGGAGCGCGTGCGACAGATCGAGCTCGACGTCATGCGAAGGCTGCGCCACCTCGCGCAGGTCGAGGAATACCGCGAATCTCAACGTGGCAGATGACGCTGCCGTGCCACTTACGGTACAACGTGAGGGCGCGGGCAGTCGCGCGAATCCATGAATCCACGCGCGCCGAGGTGACGTTTCATTGAGTCCTACCGGAGCCCCGCCGAGAGACTGAGTTCGTCACGACGATAGGGTGAAACGACGCCATGTATCTGACATCGACGGCGGCTGTTGAGAAAATCGTACCCGAGATCGAAGCGATGCCGATCATAGGCGTCGACACGGAGACAACGGGTCTCGACCCCTTCGAGTCGGAACTCCTGCTGCTCCAGGTCGGGAACCTCGACAAGCAGTACGTCATCGACGCGCGTAAGTGCTCCCTCGACCCTCTGCGCCCGGTCCTGGAAAGCCGCAAGGTCAAGGTACTTCACAACGCCAAGTTCGACTACAAGATGCTCAAGGCGATTGCGGGCATCCGCATGGAAAACGTCGTCGACACCATGCTCATTGAGCAGGTGCTGCGCAACGGGCGACGCGCGGAGGGTGGCAACGGCCTCGCCGCCGTCGTCGAGCGGTACACGCGCAAGAAGATATCCAAGGAAGAGCAGACGTCGTTCATCGACCACTCCGGGGACTTCACGCAGGCGCAGTTGGAATACGCGCGGCGCGACGTCATCTACCCGCTCGAGGTGCTGCACAAGCAGATGCCGCTCGTGCGGAAGGCGAAGCTCGACCACACCGTGAAGCTAGAGTGCCTCGCCGTCACGGCGATCGCGGATATCGAACTCAACGGAGTCGCGGTCGACCAGGAACGGTGGATGAAGATCGCACGGGAGGCCGAGGAAGAGGCAGCCAGATACCAGAAGCTGTTGGATCAGGAGTTCGAACCTTACATTGAGCAGCGCGGGGAACTGGTGCTGTTCGAAGCGCGACGCGCCATTAACTACGACAGCGACAAGCAGCTGAAAGAGGCGCTCTCTTTCCTCGGCATTGAGGTGGAGAGCACGTCGAAGGCTGTACTGTCCTCGCTGGATCCCGACGAATACCCCGTCGCCAAGCTGATCCTCGAGTACCGTCAGCATCAGAAGATCGTGTCCACCTACGGCGCTACATTCCTCGAGCACATCCACCCGAAGACGGGGCGCATTCACTGCGACTTCCGGCAGTTGGGCGCCGAGAGCGGACGCCTCTCCTGCACGAAGCCGAACCTACAGAACATCCCGTCCGATTCGGAGTTCCGGTCGTGCTTCGTCGCGGGCCCCGGGCGGAAAGTCATCACGGCGGACTACAGCGGCTGCGAACTGCGCATCCTGGCGGACCTGAGCCAGGATCCAGAGTTCCTGCGCGCGTTCCGGAACAACGAGGACCTACACTCGCTCGTGGCGACGATGATGTTCAAGGTTCCGGTGAGCAAGGACGAGAACAAGGAACTTCGCCAGGCGGCCAAGGCGATCAACTTCGGTCTGGCGTATGGCATGTCGTCGAAGGGCCTCGCGGCACAGATAGGCTGCCCCGACGAAGAAGCGGAAGACCTGCTACGCAAGTACTTCGAAGGGTTCCCGAAGATTGCGTCGTTCCTCGAAAGGGCGGGCCGAATCGCCATATCGCGTGGGTACGCCACTACGATTGGCGGACGCCGCCGTTACTTCGACATGACCGACATTGACCAGGACCGACGCAAGAAGGGCTCCATTGAGCGCAAGGGCAAGAACTCCCCGATCCAGGGCACCAACGCGGATATGATCAAGCTGGCGCTCATCCGGCTGCGCGAGGAGTTGCACGCGCTCAACGTAGATGCCACGCTCGTCAACACCGTGCACGACGAGGTCGTTGTAGAGTGTGATGCTACTATTGCAGCGGAGATCCAGGACATCGTCGAGAAGGTCATGCGCGCGGCTGGGGAATACTACGTCAAGGCCGTTCCGGTGGATGTCGAGAGCGCCATTGAGGACTGCTGGTCCAAGTAGTCGGTCGCGCGGAAGGAAGCCGCCTGAAAGTCGCCAAGGCAGTGGTCGCGTGGACCCTCGCGCTGTCGTACATGGGTCTGCTCTACTGGCTGTCCTCGCAGACGTCGACGGGCGGCAAGCCGTTACCCGTGTCGGACAAGCTGGTGCATGCGGTCGCATACTTCGGTCTTTGTGTGGTCGTGCGGCTGGCGGTGGGAACCGTGACGACGCGCGCGCTGCTGGCGACTGCCATCGCCGTTGGCTTGACGTTGCTATACGGCGCCACGGACGAGTGGCATCAGAGCTTCACTCCGGGACGCCAACCGGATCTGCTGGACTGGGTCGCTGATGCCGTTGGGGCGTGTGTCGCCGCGGCTTGCTGGATACTCGTCGGGAGGATCATCCGTGGTTCATCGAACGCAACATCGCATTAGGCGTTTGGCAGCGTTGCTGACCGTGGCGCTGCTCTTGGCGACGTGTGGCGCCGCGCAGGCGGCAAGTCGCACGCGCGTCCTGGGCGCGAGCTTCTTCGCGCTGGGGGTCGGCTTGAAGCTCGGAGGGACAGTCGTCGGAGGCGGGGCGGCGGAGACTTACGACGCCTACTTGCTGACCGCGGACCAAGCAGAGCTGACCGCGTTGCGCGACGACTACGAGAGCGAGCGTCGCCTCGGCCAGGGCCTGTCGGCCGCCGGAAACGGCCTCCTTGCCGCAGGCGTGCTCTTCGGAGCGCTCTCCCTGCTTCGCGGTGGGTCCGACGCAGGCGGCGGCGTCGCGCAAGCCCCTCCCATCGCGCTAACCCACAACGTAGCGCGTCGCGAACTTGGCTTCCTCTGGCGACATGGATTCTAGGGAGAGCGTGACCGTGACACCGACATCCAGTCGCGCCGCTCTGCTCATCGGCGCCGCGTGCGTTGGGACGGCTCTCGCCGTCCTGATGACGGCATGTTCCGACGCAGAGGACTACGGGAACCCATACGACCCGCTGAATCCCCTGACGGGAGGGTCGCCGCCCAACGTAAAGGTGCTACCGGGCGACCAGGAAGCGACCGTGACGTGGTTCTCCATGGGTCTCGTTGGGATAGAGTCCTACCGCGTGTACCGCAGGTTCGAGGGTGACCCCGGTTCCGAGTTCACACTCGCTGGCGAAGAGCCAGCTGTCGTGGACGACGCGACAAGCCGAGAGGCCCGAGGGCATCGCTACGTCTTCGTCGACAACAACGACGGCGCTGGACTGGAGAACGACCAGGTCGACCCGTTCACGAATCAGCCCGTTCCATACCGGTACCGTCTCACCGTTGTGGACGCGAAGGGTGTGGAAACGCCCGATCCCAACGAGCCGCCGGTGCTGACGGAGGAGTCGACCGTCTACTGGCCTTTCGAGCGCGTCACTCCTAGCGAGGCCCCCGAGCCACCCCACCCCGACGTGTTCGTCGACGATCTGTGGGTGTTGCTCGCGTGGCCGGACTACGAGCCCCCCGGCGACGCGGCGCTGTATCGCGTCTACGGTTCCCCCGTGGTTCCTGGGAAACGGCCGGAGCTGGGGTTGCTCACTGAGATCGCCATCCAAGGTGTCGTCGCGGCAGACATAGGCGGCGCCGTAGCCTCGGAAGCTGCGCAGCAGTATACAGACACGGCGTTCATGCGTGACGAGACAACCAAGGAATACCTCGTGACCGCCGTCGACAGGTTTGGGGTCGAGAGCGACCAGGGTCTGGACCGCAGGTTTCAGGCGACGGTGCCGAATCTCCCGCCAAAGCCGCTCGACTGGCGCATCGACGACATAACGGGCGTGATCGGCAATTTCCAGGTCGACTTCTCCTGGACCCGGGCGCCGGAGGGGGATGTCTCTGGATACAACATCTACCGCCAGGATCCGGCGGATCCACACGGGTGGCGTATCCGCAAGACCATCAACAATCCCTCGACGAGGAAGTTCTCACTGTCAGAGCGCCTTGTGTTCGTGCCGCCGTACTTCATCACGGCGTTCGACAACACGCCGCGCGAAGACGGCAACTTCGACCAAGTGTATCCGCCCGGATACGTCTTCTGATGGTGTCGCGAAGGAGCACGGCGATGGGCTTTCTCACGGCTGAAAATGCAGGTAGCACGGCGGGCGGCAGGATGGTCGACATGGTGGATAGAAACTGGACGTGCGCGGTCGTCGTCGCGGTTGCGGGCCTGTGCTGGGCGCTCGCGTCTGCCGCAGGCGCGCAGGTCAGCACCCTCCCGACGGCGGGACGCTTGGAGACGGCGCACACTCTCGGCGATGGCGGGTTCATGGTCTCCGGCGGGTTCATCCCTCTGGAAACACGGCTGCCGAGACTGAACGGCGTTCCGATTGAGGAGGATCTCAACATCGGGGGCGTCGAGTTGCCTCGCGCCGTGCTGTACGAGTCGGACGGCGGACTCATCCCTCTGACGCTCGGATTCGGCCTCACGGAAACCACCGACCTTTACCTGGACGGCACGGTGGGTAGCGGCACGAGTCAGAAGCGTGTACAGAACTTCTACGGCGTGCCTGCCGACATCTACGGCGCGTTCGCGGACGAGGGAGACCTGCGGTTCGACAGAGTCTACGACCAGCCTATATTCGACTTCGGCGTCGGGGTGAAGCACCAATTGAAGCCCGACTATGGCGACGGTCTTCCCGCGGTCGCGGTCGGATTCCGCGGCCGGTTTGGCTACGCCTCCGACGACTTCGAGGTGTTCAAGGACAAGACCCCTGCGGACGGCTTCACGGATTTCGGCGTCGAGGGGTACACAGCCGTCACGATATCCGCCGGGGATCTCGTGCAGGCGCACGGACGGGTCGCTCTGAGTTCTGCTCGGAAGCTCGGCGCGCAGACGTCGTTTGGGGGAGGCGCGGTATTCGCGCTCATCCCGGAGCAGCTATCGGTGTCGGCTGATTTCTCCTCGCGGCGCGACATCGCTGGCGTGGAATACCGCACGACCGCCGAGAAGCTCACCTTCGGATTCCGCTACTTCCTCTCCCCGTCAACAAGCGTGCAGCTCATGACGAACACGTCGGGCCACCTGCTGGTGAGCCTCGCGCAGATTGGTGAGAAGTCGGCCGGCGTGGCGCCATCGGCCCCGTCGTTGGAGCAGGATCTATTCTAGGCTGGCCGCTGTCTACCTCTCCGCGACAGACGGCATGAGGGCGGTCGTGCAGCGTGTGTCGAGCGCGTCCGTCGCCGTCGATGGCGAGGTCGTCGGATCGATTGCGCGGGGGTTCGTCGTCCTCTTGGGTGTCGCAGCCGAGGACGACGCCAAGGACATCGTCTACCTGGCGGACAAGGTCGCCAACTTGCGGGTCTTCTCCGACCACGAGGGGAAGATGAACCTATCCCTGCTCGACATCGCCGGAACCGCGCTCGTTGTCTCGCAGTTTACACTGTATGGGGACTGTCGACGCGGCCGACGTCCGAGCTTCACGGAGGCGGCCCCTCCCGAGCGCGCGGACGCTCTCTACGAGGAGTTCGTCGCGGCGCTGTCGGAGCGCGGCGTACCGGTCGAGACAGGCGTCTTCCGCGCGATGATGGACGTGCAGCTCGTGAACGACGGCCCGGTGACTATCCTGCTCGACTCAACGCGCCTCTTCTGACGTTGACGCTACCGACCATCGAACCGATAGGGATGCATGAGCTCCGAACCCACCTTCCAGGTTGAGATTGAGATGTTCATGGACTACCTGCGCATTGAGCGCGGGCTGTCCGAGAACACGCTGTCGAACTACGCCCGCGACCTTCGCCAGGCGGCGGCGACGTTCCTGGACCACGGTCGCGCGTCGTTCACGACGGTCATCTACCCCGAGGTAGCCGACCATCTGAACCGCATGCGGGTGCGCGGTCTCTCGACCAAGACGATTAGTCGGCGGCTGTACGCGTTGCGGTCGTTCTTCAAGTTCCTCGAGGGTGAGGGTTTGCTGACGGAGAACCCCTCCGCGAAGATACAGCCCATCAAGACGTGGGCCACGCTTCCCGAGGTGCTCACGCCGCAAGAGGTGGATCGCCTCCTAGCCGCCAACAAGCCCACGACGGACAACCCCTACGAGTTGCGCACGCACTCCATCCTCGAGACGTTCTACGCGACCGGTTTGCGCGTCTCCGAGCTAGCGGACCTGACGGTGCAGGACGCGCACATGGATGTCGGCTATCTGCGGTGCATCGGCAAGGGCAACAAGCAACGACTCGCCCCCATCGGCGAATGGGCGCTCGAACCCCTCGCCAAGTGGATCGACAAGGGACGACCCGCTCTCGTCGGGGTCAGCGGCGAGCATTGGCTCTACCTGAACCGCGGTGGCGGCAAGATGTCCCGGCAGCAGTTGTGGAAGCTCATCAAGCAGTGCGCGGCGAAGGCGGGGATCGAGCGCGCGGTATCGCCACACACGTTGCGGCACTCCTTCGCGACGCACCTCCTCCAGCGGGGCATGGACCTGCGAGCGCTCCAGGAGATGCTCGGCCACGCCGAGATCGTCACGACGCAGCTCTACACGAAGGTGGAGACGGAGCACCTCAAGCAGGCGCACCGGAACTTCCACCCACGCGGTTAACGGCGTCGCAAGAGTTCCTTCCCCTGACAGGGGAAGGTTAGGATGGGGTCGGGCGAAACACCAACACGCCCTGCGACGCGGAGCCCTAGTGGACGCGAAAGCCCATCTACAACGCGCGCTATCGTCGTCGGCGCAAGCTGCTTTGCACGTCGTTGGCGCCGTCGCGCGGGATAGCGGCTTCACCGCCTATCTGGTAGGCGGACCGGTGCGGGATGCCCTGCTAGGGCGCGACATCGTTGACTTAGACGTGTCCGTTGAGGGCGACGCCATCGCGCTCGCGGGTAGCCTCGCGGCGCGTCACGGGGCTGTCGTCGACAAGACGCACGAGGCGTTCGGCACAGCGACGGTCACGCTTGCCAACGGGTCGCAGGTCGATCTCGCCACGTCGCGCTCCGAAACGTACGAGCAGCCTGCCGCGCTGCCTGCCGTTGTTCCTGCGGGCATACACCAGGATCTGCTGCGCCGCGACTTCACGATCAACGCAATGGCGGCGCCTCTCGCTCCTGACGGGTTCGGGGAGATCGTCGATCCATGTGGCGGCGTCGCCGACATCACGGCGCGACGCATCCGCATTCTGCACCCAGACAGCTTTGTGGACGACCCGACGCGCATCTTCCGGGCGGTGAAGTTCGCGCGCCGGTTCGACTTCGCGCTGGACGAGGGCACGGCTGGCGCCGCGCGAAGAGCGGCATCGAGTGGGGTGGTCGCCCTGCTTACTGGCGCTCGCGTCCGCAACGAACTTGCGGCGGCTCTGCGCGAAGAAGAGCCGGTGTCCGTCCTGGCAGGCCTGCACGACTTGGGCGCGCTGACCGCGCTCACGATTCCCTTCCCGTTTGATGAAGACACCCGCGCTTTCGTGGCTCGCGCGGCGACGTTCGTCGCTCCATCGGACGCCGACAGGCAGCGCTCTCTGCTCATCGCCTGGCTCGACTGGATGGAGTCTGACGCGGCCGCGTTGATGGCGTGGCTCATGCTACCCGGCGAGTTCGCGCGAGATGTCGGCTCCGTCTCGGCCGTCGCGGAAGCCCTCGCAGACCGCGCCCCGGCTGCTCTGAAACCCAGCGAGTGGCATCCGCTCCTAGCTGGAGCCTGCCCGGACATTCTTCCCGCCCTGGGCGCGCGGTACGGGGCGTCGGCACACGCAGAGCTGGTGGCGCACTATCACCGGTTCGCGAGCCTTCGCCCCTTCGTGACCGGCGACGATCTGCGCGATCTCGGGTACGAGCCTGGGCCGGGCCTAGGGGCCATTCTGCGGTTGGTATTCGACGCCCAGCTTGATGGGAGGGTCGAGGATCGTGAGGCGGCCGTGCGGCTTGCCCGACGGTATCCAGACACCCGACCCCGATGAAGCAACGCCGGCAGCGTCAGATGTGGACCCAAGGTGCGGTCCCATCGCGTACATGTGCGTGGCACGCGGCGGGCCGGGGACAGCACAAGCAATTCGCGGCTTGTGAGCGCGGTCGCTGTATGATCTGATTGGGCCCAGCGTTGTGGGCGCATCTCTCGTCCTAGCCGCTATCGCCCGTGATGGCCCGATACACGGCCGCGTCGGACAGCTTATCGCATAAGAAGTCTACCCATGCCTGGGTGTAGCCATAGTCTCCGTGCAGCACATCGTACAAGCAGTAGTCGGTCTTGGTGACCTCAGGACTGCTCGAATTCCCGGCAGGCCGTACCCGGAAGTGTCTCCACGCTGACACGTGGTGGTGCATTTCGAACACTTTCGGAGCAATGCGCCGCGCGACCTCGTCCTTCACCTCCGTCGGGCTCAGCACGTCTGTGTTCAATGCAGCGACATGCTTATGCTTGACGATGGCAACGACCTTCTCCAGAGCTTCACGTTGCGCGTCGTCGTCTGGATCGAACGTCACCCACTCTACGGCCAAGGCATCTGACGTCCTGTGGTTACCGACGTTGGGGAGCAGAAAGACCTTGTAGCTGAAGGCCATGTCCCCTGCCACTTCGGCCGTCAGACCACTCCTGAAGGTGTCGATGTAGTCCCTCACGTTCTCAGCCAACGGACGGGTGAGCTCCCGGGCGGCTCCCTCACGGTGGGTGTCCCGCAGGCGCGAGAACTGCAGCGACATCGCCAGACTTTCATTGAGAGCGTATTCGTCCCCGAACTCATCGACGAGAACGTCCTCGTAGTTGTGCAGCATCGCCTGGCACTCGCCGAAGATCGCCAAGTCCAGCTCTGGCATGTCTCTGTGCTCTATCCGATGCCGGAGGCCGAGGATGAAATCTAGGTTCTTCGTCACGGCGTTCGTGTTGCGATCCCAGTATTCTTTGGCGCATCGGCCAAGATCCCACGGCTTCCTCTCGCCATCGATCCTTTCGAAGCGGATCGATTCCTCATTCGAGTCCTTCTTCCTCGCTCGGTAGTAGGGCTTGTCGCCACGCCTGATGAATGCCGCTAGAAGCAGAGATGTCCACGCAATGACCATAAGCACAATGAACGTCCCTGAGCGGAAGCTGGCAAGCGGGTCGTTGTAGGTGCCCACGGCCTGAAGAGCCGCGTTGCGGGACTTCGTTAGGTGATTCTCCACGAGCGTTGGTAGGAGTCGCGGCATGTATTCACTATCCTCATCTGGCTGCAGCCGACAGGCAATGACGGCATGGGTGCCAGTATGCAATAATGCCCTCTACGATAGTGTAGGGGGTGCGTGAGGTGCGACCCCGGCTCTCGCTGCCGCGGGCAGTCGGAAGGAGACAACGTCTGTCGCGTAACCGTCAGTGGCATTTCGCCCAAAACGCGCCTACCAGGCACGCGTCTTGCTGCCTCACAACAGCGCGTGTTAGCGTCTGCCCGTCGGTGAGGAGCGAGAATGCCCATCCGCGGCGTGCGCCATTGGCCCATCCAGCGCAAGATTTCCGCGCCGTATTCCGTCCTCGTGATCGCTGTCATCGGCCTGACTGCGGGAGCGTCGCTTTACCTTTTCAACCGCTACACCGAGAACGAGATCAACCGCCAACTCAGGCACTGGGTGGACGTCTCCATGGCGACGTCGTACCTCGACCTGACCGACGCCTCCACGTTCAAGAACATCAAGGCGGCGTTCGGCGTGGACCTGATCGGATCCGCCGAGAACGGCGACGTGGTCGGCGGCCTCTTCGACACGGCGGCGTTCTCCCCAGACGACCACGCGCGCCTACGTGCGATGCTGCGCGAGGCGGTGACGACCCCTGATGTAGCGCGGACCTTCACGGCTGCTGGGTCTTCGTACCGACTGGTCCACACACCCATCTCGTACGACCGGAGGACGGTGCTGGTCACGTTCATCGCCTCGCTAGACGAGGTGCGGCTGGCGCAACGACGGATGGCGGTCGCCATCGCGGGCGTCGCCGTAGCGGGCATCGCCTTCGTCCTGCTGCTCGGCCACGGTCTGGGCAGGGCCATCACCACGCCCATCCGCGAACTGTCGCGCGTAGCAGGCAAGGTTGCTGACGGCGACCTAACGCAGTCCGTGGTCGTGAGAACCGACGACGAGGTCGGGCAGCTTGGGAGAGCATTCAACGACATGACGACACAGCTCCGGCGCTCTCAGGAGGAACTGCTGGAACATGAGCGCCTGGCGACCGCTGGTCAGATGGCGGCCACCTTCGCTCACGAAATACGCAATCCCCTGTCGTCCATCAAGATGATGCTACAGCTAGCGGGCGAGCAGACGACGGAGGAGAAGACGGCGCGATACGTCGAGAACACGCTCGAGGAGATCGACCGCCTGAACGGAATCGTCGAGGAGATGCTCGACTTCGCTCGACCCGCCCCGCTGAGCTTGGAGCCGACGCGCGTCGACGAGACGATGCGCGATGTACTGGAACTCATGTCCGCGAACCTCGTCCGGCACGGTATCGAGGTTGCGTTCAGTTCTGACGCGTCGCCCGTGGCGCAGGCGGACCCCGAAGCCCTCAAGCGCGCGTTCCTCAATATCTTGCTCAACGCGGCGCAGGCGCAGCCCGAAGGCGGTAAGGTCGGTGTCTCCATCGAGTCGCCCGACGCCGTTGTATCCATCGTGGTGGAGGACGGAGGACCGGGTTTCAGCGACGAGGCGATGGCGTCTCTCTTCCGCCCGTTCCACACAACCAAGACGCGAGGCAGCGGCCTGGGTCTAGCGACGACGAAGGGCCTTGTCGAGAGGCATGGAGGGGAACTCATCGTGGAGAACGCACCCACGGGCGGCGCGCGCGTGAGCATTCGGCTGCCTCAATGCGCGGAGGCGGGCACGGCATGATCGCCCCAGACAACACGGAGGACGTGAAGGCGGTTCTCGTCATCGACGACGAGGAGAAGGCGACCTGGGCGTTCGAGCAGTTCCTCGAAGGGGCGGGGTACCGGGCGCTCGTGGCGCACACCGCCGAGGACGGACTCGACAAGGTGCGCGACGAACGTCCCGCCATCGTTATCTGCGACATCAAGTTGCCCGGACTCAGCGGCCTTGATGCCCTCCCCCGTATCCGCGAGATGCATCCCGACGCGTACGTGATCGTCATGACCGCCTATGGCACCGCGCAGACCGCCATCGAAGCCATACAGCGCGGCGCTTACGACTACCTCACGAAGCCTTTGGACCTCGCGCGTCTCCGCGCGCTACTCGACCGCATTGAGCAGGCGCACTCCCTACGGGAGGAACTGACTCCCGCCGCGTCCGACGATTCCGCGCTCGATCCCGACGCCGCGCCGGTACGACTCGTCGGAGAAAGCCCGGCGATGCAGGAAGTCTACAAGCTCATCGGAATGCTGACGATGAACCGCGTCACGGTGCTCATTGAAGGCGAGAGCGGGACGGGCAAAGAGGGCGTGGCGCGGATGATCCACCACAACAGCCCGGAGCGCGACCGCCCGTTTATCGCGGTGAACTGCGGCGCTCTCGCCGAGACGCTACTCGAAAGCGAGCTATTCGGGCACGAGCGCGGCGCGTTCACGAGCGCGGACCAGCGGTCCATCGGCAAGATAGAGGCGGCGGAGGACGGGACGCTCTTCCTCGACGAGATCGCGAGCACGACGCCCGCGCTGCAAGTGCGACTCTTGCGCGCCTTGCAGGAGCGTGAGTTCCAGCGCGTGGGAGGCACGCAGACGCTGCCCGTGCGCGCGCGCATCATCGCGGCGACGAACATCCCGCTGGAGGACGCCCTGGCGCAGGGAAACTTCCGCGAGGATCTGTACTACCGCCTCAAGGTTGTGTCGATGCAGCTTCCGCCCTTGCGAGAACGACGCGACGACATCCCTCTGCTCATCGAGCACTTCCTCGGTCGCGTCTCTGACGAACTGGGCCACACGTTGCGTGGCGCTGACCCCAAGGCGATGGAGACGCTCGCGAACTGCCCTTGGTACGGCAACGTGCGCGAGTTGGAGAACGCTATCCGTCGCGCCGCCGTGTTCGCGCGGGACGGCGTCATCCTCGCCGATCATCTGCCGCCGGACATCCTGGATCCGCACGTCCGGCCGCCCGCGTCGGGCGGGTCGCCTACCGCGCTATTGGAGCGCGCGCTGTCGGCGCTGTCCGGCCCCGCCGAGGATGGGAACGTCTACTACGAACTACAAGGACACATGGACCGGGCCACGCTCGGTATCGCGCTCGCACGTTCTGGTGGCAACCAGGTGAAGGCAGCGCAGTGGCTGGGCATCAGCCGCACGACGCTACGGCGGCGCATCGAGGAACTGGGTATCGGTGGGCCGGAGAGGGGCGACCCGTGATGGCTCCCAACTCGCGTGGCAGTGACATCAGCCCGCGTCGTCCTGTGTTACAGTTCGGTATGTAGCAGAGGAGCCTGAACCATGCCTTCACGGACGCTAATCGCCGTCTACAGGGACGGAGCACTGCAGCTGCCAGAGGCAGTTGCGCTACGAGATGGCGACCGGGTGAAAGTCACGATCCACGATGGCGAATCGGGCCCGGAGGAAGGGGGCCGCGAGGAGGCCGTGCGGGCGGCTTTTGGGGCCTGGAAGGGCCTGATAGACGCTGACGAATTCAAGCGACACCTGCGGGAGAGCCGAGAGATAGCGTCTCGGCCCGTGCCTCAGCTTTGAGGCGACTGCCGCCCGGCTACCTGATAGATACCAACTGGATGGTGGATTACCTGTCAGGAGTTGAGGCGTACCGAGACAGGTTCGAGGAGCTTGGTCTCGGTAGCCTTGCGGTGAGTGTTATCACGATAGCGGAACTGTACGAAGGGGTCGTGCATTCGCGTGATCCGGGTCGATCACAGGCGACGCTGCAGAGGGCACTTAGCGAGGGAATTACCACCCTCGAGCTCACCGATGCGATCGCCCAGCGGTTCGGTGTCCTTCGAGGCGATCTGCGTCGCCGTGGCGCCATGATCCCAGACCTCGACCTCCTGATCGCCGCGACCGCGTTGCACCATGACCTGCCGCTGTGCACGGAAGACCGCCGTCACTTCGGGCGCATCAGCAACCTACAGCTCATCTCAGTCGCGGACTAATGCGTAGCGCTCCCAACACGCGCGCCGATGGCGCCCACTCGCCCGGACGGCCGCGTCCGAGACGGTCACCCATCGGTCTCGCTGACGGTTGTCAACGCTCGTACATGAATAGGAACTGAAGGGCAACTCCGAGTATGGTCCCGATGACAGGTAGGCGCGCGAAGATCGTCTGCACGCTCGGACCCGCGTCCTCGGACGAGTCTACCGCGCGCGCGCTGGCCGAAGCGGGCATGGACGTTGCCCGTATGAACTTCTCCCACGGCTCGCACGCCGAGCACGCGGCGCGGATCGCCCTGACGCGGAAGATCGCCGAGGACGTCGGGCTCCCGTTAGCGATACTGCTCGACCTTTCGGGACCTAAGATCCGCACAGGCACGTTGGCGGACGGCCCGGCGCGCCTCGTGGCCGGTGAGCGTTTTGTCCTCACGTCCGGCGACGCCCCCGGCGACGCGGCGCGCGTCACGATGAACTACGCCGGGCTCGTCGCCGAAGTCGACGTGGGCGACCAGATACTCATGGCGGACGGCGCCCTGGAGCTGCGTGTCGCTGATGTCGGCGGCGACGACATCGTCTGCGAGGTGGTAGTCGGTGGCGAACTCGGCGAGCACAAGGGCATCAACGTCCCGGCGAAGGCGCTCACTCTACCGTCTCTGACCGACAAGGACGTCACCGACCTGCGCTTCGGCCTCGACCAGGGGGTGGACTGGGTCGCGCTCTCCTTCGTGCGTACTCGCGAGGACATCCTCGCCGCGAAACGCATGATCTCCGAGGCGGGGCACACGACGCCGCTCATCGCGAAGATCGAGAAGCGTGCCGCCCTCGACAACCTGGACGACATCCTGGATGTCGCCGACGGCGCCATGGTCGCGAGGGGTGACCTTGGCGTCGAGATTCCCATGCACGAGATACCGTGGGCGCAGAAGGACATCATCCGTGGCGCGAACGAGCGGGGCATCCCGGTCGTCACGGCGACGCAGATGCTGGAGTCCATGATCGAGAACCCGCGTCCGACACGCGCCGAGTTGACGGACATCGCAAACGCCATCCTGGACGGCACGGACGCCGTAATGCTGTCCGGCGAAACGGCGGTTGGTAAGCATCCGATCGGCGCGGTGCGCATCATGCGCGAGGTCGCGACAGCTCCCGGAGCGCTGGGTTCGGACGTGCCTCGCAACCCGTCGCGCGATCCGATGGCGAACATCAAGAACGCCATCAGCCGTTCCGCGTGCCGTCTGGCCGAGCACGTGGACGCGGACTACATCGTCTGCTGCACGAGGTCGGGTTCCGTCGCCCGCGCGGTGGCGAGGTTCCGACCCAGCGTCCCGATCCTCGGCATCAGCTCGAACGAGGCCGTTCTGCGGCAGCTGCAGTTGTCGCGTGGCGTCTACCCGCTCCGCATTGACACGCCTACCGACACGGACGACCTTCTTCACAGAGCCGAGACCGCCGCGCGCGGCGCCGGCCTGCCGTGGCGCTCGGGGGTCGTCGTCATCGTCGCCAGCGCCCCGCTCGACACGGAAACCACGACGAACATGATCAAGGTCGAGGCGCTGCAGGGCGTCGCGCCGTAGAACCGCCTCCGCGCGAGCGGCCCGCCACGGGCACGATGTCCGCCCCATGCCGTATACTGGGCCTGGATGCTCGGCGACCCGCTGCGGTCCACGCCAGACAGCCAATGACGCCTCGTGAGAATGCGCAGGATTCTGGTGGCTCCGCCTGGCGACGCCGTATCTCGGCTGCTCCTCCGCGGCTGACACGCGCGAGGCTGGACGTGCGGCCAGCCAGTGGAAACGTGCGACGTGTCCGCGCGCTCTCACCAGTTGGTACGGGATAGACACTATGCGAACCACTACCCGAGCGTCACGGCGCGGGCCGCGCGATGGGTCAGCCGCTGTTGCAGCGGCTCTCATTGTCTTTGCCTCGGTCGCCCACGGCTACCAGTGGCGCCCCGATCGGCTACCTTCGCTCCCGGATCTCGGCGAGCCCGGGATGAATGGGAACAGGTGCAATACCTGCCACACTACCGGTGGCGGCACCCCTCGCAACGACTTCGGACTCGACTGGGAAGCGGCATATCCGAACGCTCAGGATCGCGGTCTCACCGCTGCGGCAGCGTTTGCCGCCGTCGCCGACCTCGACTCCGACGGCGACGGAGTGACGAACGCCGCGGAACTCGCGGATGGCAAGCATCCGGGGAACGCGGCATCCACTCCTGAACCCGTCAACGAACCACCGACGGCGGATGCGGTTGCCGCGGAGACCAACCGTGGTCGCACCGTGACGGTCACGCTGCCCGGCGCGGACGTGGATGGTGACGCCCTCGCCTACCTGATAGATCGACAGCCGTCGCATGGGACAGCGACCGTCTCTGACGGAGAGGCGCGCTACTCGCCAGAGCCTGGTTACACGGGCGATGACGCCTTTACGTACATCGTCGACGACGGAACAGCACGGAGCGACCCGGCGACCGTGAGCGTCACGGTTGTCGCGCTGACGCCGTGGGACACGAACGACAGCGGCGCAGTGGATATCGTCGACCTCGTCACCGTGGCGCAGCAGTTCGGTGCGGTTGGGGAAGGACTTGCCGCGGACGTCAACGGCGATGGAGTCGTCAACATCGTCGATCTCGTAACCGTGGCGAGTCACTTCGGCGAGGCCGACGCGCTGGCGGCTCCGCGCGTGGCGCCGGTCTCACGGCCGGCGGGGGTCGGCGACTGGTTGGCTGAGGCCCTGGTCGCGGACGATGGGTCGGATACGTTCCGACGGGGTATACAGGTGCTCAGGATGCTCTCCTCGGCGCCAGCGTCGACACTCTCAGCGGTAGGCCAGAACTACCCGAACCCTTTCAACCCGGAGACCTGGATTCCCTATCGCCTCGCGGAACCCAGCGAGGTGACCGTGCGGATATACGACCTGCGCGCGCGCCTCGTGCGCACGTTGTCCCTGGGCATGCGGCCAGCCGGGTACCACACAACGCGGGTGGGCGCAGCGCATTGGGATGGCAGGGACGAAGACGGCTCCCCGGTATCAAGTGGCGTCTACCTGTACCGATTCACCGCTGGCGCTCATTCGCAGACACGCAGGCTCGTAGTCGTGAAATGAGCTACCCGCCTCGCCGACCGGGTTGAACTGACGGGGTCACTGCTCGTCGTCAATGCGGCCGAACGCTCGCGCCTGCTATAATTCGTGGCGCGGGAATCGTCGTTGACGCGAGGGCGCTACATGGGTGTGTTCGAGACCGAGACGGACTTCTACAACTGCGTCGGTGGCCTGTTGGAGCGCATGAAGGACGATGAGACGCTGTTCAACCGCGTCGCTGACTCCGGCATGGTCGCGCGCTTCCGCTACCTGGAACCCGACGCGATCGTCACCATTGACGCTCGGAAGGGCGTCAACGAGATTAGCTTTGGGGAGTCCGACGTCCCGGCGGACATCGAGATGTCCATGCACGCCGACGTGGCCCATCGGTTCTGGATGGGCAAGGTCAACATCATCGCCGAGGTGATGTCAGGGCGAGTTTCGTGTCGCGGCCCTCTCAGCAAGCTGTCACGCCTCCTGCCACTTCTGAAGCCCGCTATTAAGCAGTATCCCGACCATCTGCGGTCCATTGGGTACGAGCGCCTGTTGACATAGCACGGTCGCGCTGCTTCCGGGAACTAGTGAGAGCGCGCACGCGTAGTGTAGGGAGGAAGTAGGACGCGCCGCGTTCGGCGTCGACCGGCGGCGTGCTACACTTCATCCCGTCCTCGCGCAGCTTCGCGTTCCTTGTGGTCTGGGAATCGCTCCAATGGCGAAGCCTGTTACGTTCGAGTCGGTGACGAAGCGCTTCGGGGACGTCGCCGCCGTCGACGGCGTGACTTTCGAGATACACGAAGGCGAGCTGTTCTTCCTTCTCGGCCCATCGGGCTGTGGGAAGAGCACGGCTCTGCGTACCGTCGCGGGATTCTACCAGCCTGACGAAGGCGAGATTCGCTTCGGCGACCGCGCCATGCGCAACGTGCCGCCGCATCAGCGCAACACAGGCATGGTCTTTCAGAACTACGCCCTGTGGCCGCACATGTCCGTCTACGAGAACGTCGAATACGGGCTGAACGTGAGGAAGGTCGCGGAGCCACAGAAGAAGCAGCGCGTCGATAGGGCGCTCGACATCGTGCAGATGAACGACTACGCGGACAGGTCGTCCAACCAGCTGTCGGGCGGGCAGCAGCAGCGCGTCGCGTTGGCGCGCGCGCTCGTCATCGAGCCGGACGTGCTCTTACTGGACGAACCCCTCAGCAACCTCGACGCGAAGCTCCGCGACGAGATGCGGCAGGAGATTAAGCGCATCCACGGCGAGGTCGGCCTCACGACGATCTACGTTACGCACGACCAGAGAGAGGCCTTGTCGCTGGCGAACCGCGTCGCCGTCATGCGGGACGGACAGATCATACAGATAGGCGGCCCGCGGGAGATATACGCAGAGCCGGACAACGCCTTCGTCGCCCATTTCATCGGCGACACGAACTTCCTTGACGGGCGGGTAGAGACGAACGGCGGAGGGTCCATGTGTGTTGAGACCCCCGTGGGCGATGTGCAGTGCAACGCCCGGCTTGGGCTGTCGAGCGGCGACCAGACCGTGCTGTCCATCCGCCCGGAGTCGCTACGTATCTCGGAGACGGCGGAGGAGAACACGAACTGCTGCGAAGCCACCGTCGTCGGCGCCACGTATCTCGGGGCTATTGAGGAGTACGAGGTGTCGCTGCATGGCGACGTCGCGATGCGGGCGTCGATCTACAACCCGGGACATGTCGAACACCAACCCGGGGATCGTGTCCACGTCGCCTTCGACGCGTCGGACGTTATCGCCCTGCCCAAACCGACCGAACCTGCCTGACAGCCGCGCCATGCACACCGAACCCCTCCGCTTGCAGTTCTACACGAAGCAGGACTGCCCGCTCTGCGACAAGGCGAGGGAAGCGGTCGCGCGCGTCCTGGCGAAGCTCTCGGACATCCCCGTGGATGTCGAGTACCGGGACATCGAGTCGGACGAGGCGTGGCGTGAGGAGTACAAGCTCATGATCCCCGTCGTGGAGATGGACGGGGCGCAGTTGTGCCTCTATCATGTGCACGAGCGGCGGCTTGGGCGGCGGCTCAAGTCGGCGTGGAAGGCGCGGCTACGGAGCGCGCGGTGAGTGCGGATACAGGGTCGAGATCAGTAGCAACGCAACGTCGTGAGGGGATGCCACGCATGGCTCAGATAGCGTTCGAGCGGATGATCGACCTGACGTACACCGTGGACGCCGACTCGCCCCGCGAGCCTGCCATCGGCCCGGCGAAGCTGTACCACACCGCGACGATGGCGCAGGACGGCTACTTCGAGTCCCGCATCGACGTGTCCGGCCACACCGCCACGCACATGGACACGCCGTGCTTAATGTACGCCGACGGGTACAACGTCGGCGAGGTCGAGCTGTGGCGCCTCACGGGCGAGGCGCATCTCGTGGACGTGAGCCATCTGAAGCCGGGCGACAGCATCACCGACGACGTCTTGCAGGCTTGGGAGGACGCGGGCGGCTCCTTCCCTAAAGACGCTATCGTCTTCCTGAAGACCGGCATGGAGGCGCTCTTCGGTGAGAGCATCTTCAACCAGAACTGGATCGGGCTGGATGGTCCCGGCACGCAGTGGCTTGTAGATCGTGGCGTGAAGCTCATCGGCACGGACGCGTGCGCCATCGAGAGTATCTGGGGGCCGCGCGACGGCTTCCCGTCCCACCACATCTTCCTCGAGAACCAGGTCCCGATCATCGAGAACCTGCGCGCGCTTGATGAGCTCCCCGCCACCTGCCAGGTGGTTGTGGCGCCGATGAAGCTGGCGAATTCGTCCGCAGCTCCGACGCGCGTGTTCGCGTTCGTCTAGGCGCGCGGGCAGGTCAGACGCGGTCGTTCCCACCGACAGCGGACGGTTGCCGCTGCACGCTGGCTGTGCGATGCTCCGTCGGCTATATAAGTAGACAATGCGAGGCGTCCTGCACCCGCCCTGGGCGCAGACACCGGCAGTCCACACGGCGAGAAGACGAGGACGGCCCATGCTCTTACGTCGCACCCTCCCGCCTCGATGGCTCATCCTTGGCGTGCTGGCGCTAGCTGTATTGGCGCGCACAGGCGTCGCGGCTCCCGACCTCGACGACGACCTTGCCCGCGCGCGTGAGATACTGACGCTCCTCGAACCGCAGGGCGAGTATGAGCCGACCGTCGACTACCTAGAACGACTGGTGCAGTACAACAGCCATCTGCCTGAGCTGCGGGCCCTATCAGAGCGCAGACACACAGTCCCCATTGAAGTTGCCGTAGAGCGCTACAAGCCGGATGAAGGCTACTTTCCCGTGAGTGTGGCATACGGTGAGCTGCTCAATGCCTCTTCCGCGTACATCGAGATGCCTGCGGGTGCCGCACGACGGGCGAAGCCCCAACTCAGACGCGCGTGGGGAGACGTCCTCGTCCGGGTGTCACCGACCCTCGCACAGGCACAACCACATCTCGCGTCAGTCTGGGTCTCAGCCGCAAACCGACGATGGCCGGTAACGCTCGCGGGCGCATGGACTCGGGGATTCGCAGTACCCCTCACCAGAAGCACTCGCGTGCGCCTTTCCCCGTCGGGCAAGGCGCTGGCCATGGTCTCGGGCGAACGTACGCGGTTCATTGACACTGATACTGGGAATTCGTTGCATGAAACCGATGGCACAGATGTGGCGTGGCTGGAGGGCGGACGAGCGCAGCTGTGCGTCTCCGCTGAGATCCATGTCGTTGATCCATCGACGTGGGATGTAATTGAGGCGCTGCCAGGTCCAGCTTCGACGCACTGGGGGAGGTTCTCCTCGGACGGTCGATTACATGTCGTCGTCACCGGAGGTGATCTGACACTGTGGGACGTTCGTGAGGGCCGGCAAAGATGGACAATCCGAGCGCATGGGGACCCCATCAGAGCGACGGCTCTGTTCGCCAATGACGAATACATCGCGACAGCACCTCAGCACTCGGTCAGCTATGGCAACGGCACCATCCGCATTTGGCGAGCGGATACAGGGCAACGGCATACAACCATTACTCACTTCGCGGGTACCCGCATTGGCCCGATCACCAGCCTGGAGAGCTCCGACACCCATGGCGTGCTCGTTGCAGGCACTCAAAACGTGGACTCCGGTCTTGGTGCATTCCTACATGTGTGGGACGTGCCGACCCTGACGGAGAGACGCGCGTACCATGAGCACGCTGGTCACGTTGGCAGCCCTGTGATAGGCGAGTCAGCGCCCTACGTCGGGTTCACCTACACGGCACCACCGGGCTTGGGGTCGTATAGTCTGTCGTCTGGCAAGCCATTGCAGAGCCATGTGAAATCGGCGAGCCATCTGTCACTCGCGCGCACCAGCGACATGATGAGTGAGGGCGTAGGGCCTGTTCAGATGTGGTGGGCCGTGGGAGCCGACCTGCCTAGTATCCCACTGGAACCCGTGACTATCATGGACACTACGGCTCCCGTCGAGGCCGTCGCTGCAGCGGATGTCGCTCCACCGGAACCCGCCTCGGAGCAAGTCGAACCGCAACAGCGACCCTCAGCCTACTCCACGACCGAAGCGGGCATGCAATCCGCAATCGCTCGCGCGGAGGAAATCCTCGGTCTGGCGCGACCGAAGGACGAGTTCGAGAACACGGCCGAATACGAAGCGCGCATCGACGCATACAACGCGCTCATCGACGAACTTCGCGCCATCGCCGCGATGAGATTCGATGTCCCGATGACCGTTGAGGAGGTCGGGCGCTACGACGCGGACGCCGAGGCGTTCCCGGTGACCATCTCGAAGGAGGGCCTGCTCGCAGCCGCCAAGGGATCGCTCCCCATGCCGCGCGCGAAGGCGCGGAGCGCGAAGGCGCAGTTGAGGAAGGCCTGGGCAAGCGTGCAGGTCCGCGTAGTGCCACCGACGCGCGAGGCGATCCCGTACCCCACAGACATCAGCGTTCGCTATCAGGACAAGATGTGGCCGGTCGACTTCCCAAGCGCGTGGGTCCGGGGTTACACCATCGACTATGCCGCGAACGGCGGGATTGTGATGTCCTCAGATGGCTCCACGCTCGCGGTGGCATCCCAAGACGGCGTCGCCCTCCGCACGGCGGCGAGCGGAGAGATCATCCGATGGCTGCGTCCCGGGGACGTTCAGCCGGCCCAACCCGCAACGTACGTTCAGCACGGAGCCATCATGGAGTTCAGTCCAGATGACTCACGTATCGTCGAAGGTTCCGCGAAGTGGGCCCGAGTCTGGAACGCTACGGACGGGGCGTTCGATCACCACTTGCCAGTTGATCCGGGGTTCTCTGACGTGTCGTTTCACCCAGACGGTGACCACGTGGCTGTGGGGATGTACTCGGGAGACGCCACCAACGGTACTGTGCGGATCTGGAGCATGTCGGCTCAGAAGGTCGTCGACGAATTCATTGCGCATGAACGACGCATACTAGGCGTTCAGTACGTCAACGATGGGCTCCAGCTGGTAACGAGCGGCCACAACTTAGACGGTCGCGTCCATGTGTGGGACATGGCGTCGGGACAGAGAGTGCGGACGCTGCTACAGAATGTGCCGTACCCAGAAGGTGGGCCTGCCGCGGCCTACATCGGGGCGTACCGCCCGGCCGCGTCTGTCGTAGCCCTGGGCGGCTGGGGTGCTCAGACTAGTTATTGGTCCACCGTCGACTGGTCCGAGTTCGGACGGCAGCAAGTTGGCGGGCCTGCGACGATCTCTCCAGACGGGCTTACGTCCGTTGTTCTCGACGCCAGCCGTCGCGTGCACTTCATCGACGCGACGGAACACGTTGAGTGGCAAGTGCTAGCCCCGCTTCCCGTACCTTCGTTCGGGGAGAATGGCAACGTCAGCGGCGCGTTTGCCTATGCGTTGGATGGCACCTCGTTAGCGTTGACAAGACCCCTCGCTGTCGGAGGGCCGGTGCATATGCTCTGGCGCGTTGGCGTCAACCTGGCAGACGTCCCAATCGAGCGACTCGATCCCGCTGACATCGTTATGACCGTCGCTGTCGCGAGTCCGCATGTGCCAGCCTCAGGACCCCAGCAGGTTACGCCCGCACCTCCAAATGCGACCGCGCCAGAACCGGTGCCTTCGGAGCGCACAGAACGCACAGAGCAGGAAGCCACTGCCCCCGCTCCAGGCGGCATCGTCGCGACACATGCGCTGCTCGTGGGTGTCGACGATTACGACCACCACGCTAACCTAGTGAACCCCGTGAACGACGTGCAGACGATTCAGGCCGAGTTGCGCGACGCGTACAGCAGCGACACGCAGACGCTCGCGAGCCCCACCCGCCGCGAGTTCCAACAGGCGCTACACGCCCTCGCAGACAGGTCGTACGGCGAGCGGGACCAACTGCTCGTGATGTTCTCAGGACACGGCTACTTCGACGACCGCATCAAGCGCGGCTACTTGGCGTTCCGGGACAGCAAGCCGCTAGAGGACGACCCGTACTTCGAGTCGTACATCTCGCACAGCGAAGTGCGCGAGATACTGGAGCGGCTGGACTGCGAGCACGTTCTGCTCGTCGTGGACTCGTGCTTCGCCGGCACGCTGGATCCACTGATCGCGATGGCCCCAGGAGCGCGACCCGTAGACAACCCCTCCGGCCTTATCCCCGCCAAGGAGTTCATCCAGCGTAAGCTGCGGTTCAGAACGCGACGCTACATCACCGCTGGCGGCAAGGAGTACGTCCCGGACGGACGACCAGGGCAGCACAGCCCGTTCGTGCGGCAACTGCTAGAGGGGCTGAGAAGCTACGGCGGCAGCGACGGCATTCTCACGCTGGAGGAGTTGACGCTCTATCTGGAACGCGTCGACCCTCAGCCGCGCACTGGCGAGCTGTTCGGCAACGAGCCGGGCAGCAGCTTCGTCCTTGTCGCCCGCGCCTTGGACGAGGAGTCGGCGGCTAAGTTCGCGCCACTTGTCGTGGAAGTGACTCCGCCCGACGCGGAAGTCGCGATAGCTGGCGGGCCTCCCGCCGCTGAGACTCTGATGAAGACGTTGCAGGTCGAGGCGATCGGCGCGACCAAGCGGCGCTATCACCTGCCGCTAGGAACATACGAAGTGACCGTCAGCCGTGCGGGGTTCGGGACGGCAACCCGGACAGTCGAGCTAACGGAGACTGGACACACCCTGAGCATGAGTCTGCGCAGACAATGATGGAGCCTTCCGGCAGCCGATGACATGGGCGGCATCTAGGTTGCGAGCGCGTGCTCCCAAGCTTCGGGGTCGGCCAGATACGCGCGAATGTCGTCGAACTGAGCCCGGTCCAGCGCGCCCAACCGCAGATACTCGTCCAGCATCTCGTCGAGCGTGATGAGCGAACGCAGCTCCGAGCCGCGCGCCGCAACCGCCTCCGTGCCGCCCTGCTGCCGGTCCAACACGACGAGGATGCACGCGGCATCTATCTCAGCGCGGGCAAGTCCCTCGAGGAACGAGAACTTGCTCGTGCCTTGCGTGATGAGGTCGTCCAGCAACGCCACACGCTGACCGGGTCGCCAAACGCCCTCAATCTGCGAGCCTGTGCCGTACCCTTTCGGTTCCTTGCGCACGTAGAGCATTGGCATCGAGAGCTTGTGCCCGACAACTGCGGCGAGGGGAATGCCAGCGGTCTCGGCGCCCGCGACGACATCCACGCCTAGCTCCGCGCACGCTTCCGCGAGGCCGCTCGTGATGACGTCCATCGACTCCGGCGACGACGGCACGACGCGTAAGTCCACGTATATGGGACTGCGCGCGCCCGATTTCAGCGTGAAGACGCCGTGGCGCAGTACTTCGGCCTTAACGAGGGCTTCGGCGATATCGGCTTTCGATGTCGGCATAGTCGCTCCGCTGGGCGTGTTACCGTTAGACGCGTGGGATGACCGTCATCGGTTCGCAACGGACGCGCCGTGTGATATGTTACGCCGCCTGACGGAGAACTGGCGGTCAAGCGAGGAGAAGCATGGAACCAACGCACATCATGGTGCATTTGCGCTCACAGGACGACGCGGCGCCGAACGCGGTAGCCGCGTTCCGTGACTCCGCGTTGACCTGCGGTTGTGCCGAGTCGTCCGCGTTCGACATCGCGGGGTCAGCGCCCTCCGCCGACCTGGCGGACGCCACGCACGCCATATGGCAGGTCTGGTACTCGGAAGGGTTGTACCGCCAGTGGCGAGATGGTCTAGCCGCCCCCGACGGCGTCGAGATCGTCGGGTATCTGGAACTCGCGTCGGTGTCGGACGCATGAGGCTATATCTCGTCAGACACGGGCAGTCGACACAGAACCGAGGCGACCTGGACGCCCAGGACGCGCCGCTAACGCGGTTGGGATTCCGGCAGGCGGAGTGGGCGGCGGAAGCCCTGCGTTACGAGGGGATTCACCGGCTCTACTGTAGCCCGATGCGCCGTGCGGTTCAGACGGCGTCGCGTATCTCGGGTGCGCTGGGGATGCCTCCTTACGTCCGCCCGGAGCTGTGCGAGTACGGCGGCATCTGGCCGCTGCGGACGGATGAGGGGCTCCAATATCACGCGGGGTTGACCCGCGAGAAGCTCCTGCGTAGCTGCCCGAACGCTGTCCTGCCGGACTCGATCACGGACGACGGTTGGTGGTTTCACAGGTTCACGCCGCCGTGCGACGACTCGCTCAGGCACGCCCGCGAGTCGACGCGCGCGCTCTTGGCCGAAATGGCGGAAACGCTCGGGGGCGACGAGGACCGCGCCGCGCTTGTGGGTCACGGAGGCATCCTCGACGTCATCATCTGCGAGGCGCTTGGCTATGAGCCGCACTCTGAGTACATCCGCCTGATGCACGACAACGGCTCCATCTCCCGGGTGGACATTGAGAACAGCCAAACGCGCGTCGCGTACGTGAACCGCGTCGACCATCTGCGCGCAGGTCATCGGTCTGCTTGACCGGCTGGCCCGCCTTTGCCCAGGTTGACACTGACTTCTTGGGCCGCCATGCTCAGAGGAGAGTTCGCGAGGAGTATAGTGATGGACGTAAAACTCACCGCCGAGCAGGCGGCATTCGCCCAACGACGCGTAGACGAGGGCGTGAACGCCTCGATCGACGACGTGCTCGAAGCGGCTTTCGAGGGACTGATCCACGACGAGCTGTTCAACGCGGTCGTCCAGCGAGAGGGCATCGACGCGATACGCAAGAGCGTGCATGAGGGATTCGCGCAGATAGATCGTGGCGAGGGTCAGCGGTGGGATCTGGGCGAGTTCCTGGCGGAAGCGCGCGCGCGGCAAGCCAAGGCCTCGGATGGCTGACGCCACCGTCTCCCCGAGGGCGAGAGCCGACCTTTACGCGATCTACGCGTACATCGCCGCCGACAACGTGGACGCCGCAGAAGCGCTCGCCACGCGCTTCGACGATATCTTCCAACGCCTCTCAATCCACCCTCACCTCGGACGCGCTCGGATCGACATCGGCCCGACCGTGCGTAGCTTCGCTGTCGGCTCGTATCTCGTCTTGTATCGCCCATCCGCCGATGGCGTAGACATCGCACGCGTGATCCATGGCTCCCGCGATGTCCTACGTGTCTTCCGCGACGACCGCGCGTGAACCGCATCGACCGTCGCTCCTCTTGACTAACGACCACCAAGGTACAGATCAATGACCAGGCACGAGGGCGCAACCCGGAGGCGTGCGAGAACGGCTATTGTGGTTGCGTTGACGCTCACGTTCGTGGGCGTCCTTCACGGCTCGGAAGGAGCATCCGTGTCCGATTCCACTGTAAGCGTGCGAGACTATGGAGCCGTCGGCGATGGTGTAGCGGATGATACGCAGGCGTTCCAGTCGGCGCTGGACGCCGTCGGAGACGCGGGCGGCGGCATCGTTGAGGCGCCGCGCGGCACGTATCGAATCGACGGAACGTTGTCCATACCCGCGTCCGTGACGCTGGAGGGCGTGTTCCGCGCCGTGCCGTCGCACGCGGGGATACGCGATAGAGGTCAGCCCAAGCCCGACAGCGGCACGGTGCTACTCGCCTACGCGGGCGCTGGTAGCGAGGAGGGCGACCCGTTCATCACCATCAATGGCAACGCCACATTGCGCGGCGTTGTCGTGTTCTACCCGGAGCAGGTGACGGACGACATTCCCACGCCCTACCCGTGGACCGTCGTCATGCGGAGTAACAACCCGTCCATCATCGACGTTGAGTTGTTGAACCCGTACAACGGCATCGACTGCACGAAGAACCAGCGGCATCTGGTGCGCAACGTGCAGGGACAGCCTCTACGACGTGGTATCTACGTCGACTCCATCTACGACATCGGCCGCATTGAGAACGTGCACTGGAACCCGTGGTTCTCGATGAAAGAGAAGCTCTTTCAATGGCAGATGGAGCACGGCGAGGCGTTCATCTTCGGTCGCACCGACTGGCAGTACGTCCTGAACACGTTCTGCTTCGGCTATCGGATCGGGTATCGCTTCGTCGAGACGGACGCCGGCGCGTGCAACGGCAACTTCCTGGGCATCGGGGCAGACGACTGCTGGGTCGCGCTTCAGGTGGACCAGTCGGCGCGAATGGGGTTACTCATCACCAACGGCGAGTTCGTGTCGTTCCACGGACCAGACCCGACGATGATTGCCGTCTCTGAGGAGAACCGCGGGAGCGTGCGGTTCGTGAACTGCGCTTACTGGGGGCCGAACAACCAGATAGCTAAGGTCGGCGGTGGCACGGTCGGCTTCTCCGACTGCACGTTCATGCAGTGGGGCCGCGAGAAGGAGGGTCGGCACGCGATCCAGGCGACGGGTGGCAGCCTGGTCGTGCGAGGCTGCGAGTTCCAGACGGACGCGCCGCAAGTGTCGCTGACGGCGGACGTGCGGCGTGCGGTCATCACGGGGAACCTGTTCAACGGCTCCGCGCGCATATCGGACGCGGGCGCGGGGAACGTCCAGATAGGACTGAATTCCGCTACGGAGGATTGATGCCATGTGTGGGCGCTTCGTGACGACGTTCGATAGTGAGATGATTCAGCGGCTGTTCGACCTGCCGGACGCGCCGGAGATGCCGACGCGGTTCAACGTCGCGCCCACACAGCCCATTTACGCCGTGCGCGCGGACGAGCGCGGAGACCGCGAGAGCGCGTACCTGCGTTGGGGACTCATCCCAAGCTGGGCGAAGGACACGAGCAAGACGACAGGCATGATCAACGCGCGGTCGGAGACCGTGCACGAGAAGCCGTCGTTCAAGGCGGCGTTCAAGCGACGGCGGTGCATCGTCCCGATCACTGGGTTCTACGAGTGGCAGAAGACGCCCAGCGGCAAGCAGCCGCACTTCATCCACGCCGTGGACGATGAACCGCTCGGCGTCGCCGGCATCTGGGAAGCTTGGACGCAGGGCGAGGAGGTCTACATGGAGACCTGCGCCCTACTGACGACAGATGCCAACGAGACGGTCGCCCCGGTGCATCACCGCATGCCGGTCATCCTCGACCCCGACATATGGGACATCTGGCTCGACCCGGCGATGGAACGACCCAGCGACGTGATTCCGTTCCTCGTCCCGTGCGCGCCTGCGAAGCTCGAGGCGTACCCGGTCAGCCGCTACGTGAACAGCCCGCGGAACGATGACGCGAAGTGCATTCAGCCGGACGGTGGCGACGCCGAGGGATCGCTATTCTAGGTTGGGCTGGTCACTACTCACGGGCTCGATGGCGATTCGGTAGCCGAGGCCGCGCAGGATCGCCCCAAAGGTGTTGAGTCGCGGATTGCCCTGCGCCGATAGCGCCTTGTGAACCGTTTGCCGCCGAATGTCAACCGCACGAGCTAGATGCCCGATGCCGCCTTGGGCCTCGGCGGCGGCCCGCAATGCCAAGAGCAAGGCAGCGACATCTCCGTCCACATCGTATTCCGCGAACGCAGCATCTAGGTAAGCGTGGCGCTCGTCAGGATCGTCCCGCAGTTCCTGAATGAGAACAGACCGGTAGTCAACCGAAGGCTTCATGACCTCCGCCTCCTGTAGTCGAGCCAGTTGCGCTTGGCAGTCTCCACATCCCTGTGCTGGCTTCCCTTGTCACCACCACAGAGCACACCACGATGTCGGCTCCATCCTCTCCGAAGTAGACTCGGTAGCCAGGGCCGAAGAACATCCGCAGTTCGCGTACTCCGTCACCAACCGATCTGCAGTCACCCAGGTTGCCTTCCTCCACGCGGTCGAGACGCGCGCGAATCCGATTGCGGACCCCAGCGTCACGGAGGGACTGGATCCAGTCCGTGAACGGCCGCTTGCCGCTCGCTTCCGCGTAGATGGTGAGCGTCCGTCGCCCGCGATGCTCCGCCACAGACGAACTCCTGAAGGACACACGAAGTGTACGCTATAGTGGACGAGGGCGCGAGCCGCGCGGCATCCGCGGACCGAGGTTGTCGACGCTGCCCGGGCCTGCCACACTTGCCACTCCTCTGCCCGCAAGCCGACTGAACCCGCGCCGGAGACGCCATGAACATCACGGAGATACGCGCCGCCGGGCTGGAAGGCGCCACCCCGGAGGGCGGCTGGTCCGACGAACTGCAGCCCGACGATTGCGTGCACACGCTCGTCGCCGTCTTCACGGACGAGGGCGTCACGGGCCTCGGAAGCGTGTTTACCAACGCCGGTCTCGTGCGCGCCGCCCTCGACGTACTGCGCCCGTTCTACGAAGGCGAGACGGCGCTGGAACCGGAGCGCGTGACGGAGAAGCTGCGGCAGAACATGTTCTGGCTGGGCCGTGGGGGCAGCATCGAGCACGCCATCAGCGGCATCGACATCGCTCTGTGGGACATCCTCGGCAAGGCGACGGGCCAGCCGGTGGGACGTCTTCTCGGCGGACGCTACCGCGAGCGCGTGAAGCCGTACGCCTCGCTGCTCATGGACGAACCGTCGAGGATGGCGGGGCGCCTTGCCCCTCTCTACGACCACGGCTTCCGCGCCTTCAAGATCGGCTGGGGTCCGTTCGGACGGGAGAGCAACGCCACCGACGAAGCCATCGTCGCCGCATCACGCGAAGCCATTGGTGACGCCTCGCTGCTCATGGTGGACGCGGGAGGCAGCGACGCCTTCTGGTCGCAGGGATACAAGTGGGCGCTTCGGGCGTCCCACATGCTCGCGGAGTACGACGTCGCGTGGTTCGAGGAGGCGCTCATCCCCGACGACATCGAGAACCACCGGCTGCTGAGGGAACACGCTCCGCTGCCGATCTCCGGTGGCGAAGTGCTCACGAGACGTCAGGCGTTCAAGCCGTGGATTGAAGCCGGCGCGCTGGACATCGTGCAGCCGGACGTCACGAAGGTGGGCGGCATCACGGAGTCGCGGCGCATCGCGTGGATGGCGCAGGACCACGGCATCCAGATGATCCCGCATGGGTGGAACACGGCAGTAGGGCTCGCGGCGGATCTGCAACTCGCCTCCGCGTTCTCGAACACCGACCTAGTCGAGTACATCACCGGGTCGCCCTACGTCGACGAGATCAAGAGCGGCGGCTGGTCCCTCGACGAGGACGGCATGCTCGACATACCGGACACGCCCGGGCTTGGCATAGAACTCGACATGGACGCCGTGAGCCGGTATGCGGCTGACGCTGGCAACCTACTGCCTTAGAGGCGATTCGGAAGGGACACGGACATGGCGGATTCCCTAGCCGTCGGGATGATCGGCGCCGGAGGCATCGCGCGCTCTCACATGCGCTCCATCGGTCAGCTTGATGAGGTGCGACTCGCGGGCGTGATGGACGTCGACGCAGGCCGGGCGCAATCCGCCGCGGACGAGTACGGCGGGCGAGCTCACACCTCGCTCGAAGACATCCTCGCGGACGACGAGATCGAGGCGGTGCATGTGTGCACGCCTCATAGCCTGCACGTAGGGCAGGTCGTCGCCGCGGCGGAGGCGGGCAAGCACGTCCTCGTCGAGAAGCCGATGGCGCTCAACGTCGCCGACTGTGACCGTATGATCGCCGCGTGCGAGGCAGCCGGTAAGACGCTCATGGTCGGGCAGGTGCTGCGCCACTACCCCATCAATCTCGCCGTGAAAGCCATGATCGCGGAGGGCCGCATCGGGGAGGTAGGTCACCTGATACGCCGCCGGTACAGCTACTTCGACGCTGGCGAGCCGAGCTCTGGGTACCCAGGCTGGTACCGCGATATAGAGGTCGGCGGCATCTGCGTCCTCTACTGCTTCGGCCCCCACGAGTACGACATCCTGCCGTGGTACATGGACTCCCCCGTCGTTGAGGTCTACGCTCGTGGCACGGAGAGCACGAAGCTCTACGAAGGGCAGAAGGACACGTACACGGCGATGATGACGCACGAGAACGGCGCGGTGAGCGTGTTGTCGCAGTCTGTCGTGTGCCACGCGGGCGCCGGCGACCAGTTCATCATGGGCAGCGAAGGCTCCATGCGCTTCACGAACGGCGAATTGACCGTGAACGGCGAGACCGTTGAGGTAGAGGGTTCCGCAGGCGACGGCATGCGTCTGCAGATCGCGGAGTTCGCGCGCTGCTGCCACACAGGGGACACGCCGGATGCCAGCGGTCGATCCGTGCGGCACTCCATGGCGGCCATCGAAGCGGCGCAAGTCAGCGCCGAGCGCATGGCTCCCGTGCAGGTGGCGGAGTTCGGCTGAGCCCATGGAGGTAGGTGGGACCGGGCATGTGGACGAACCTGTTGCGAACTAGGGAGGCCAAGCGATGCTGGCAACTGGCGCCGCGCGCGTAGACATCACCCCTCCGCTCGGGACACCCATTCCTGGCCTGTTCCACGAGAGACGGGCGCAGGTCATCCACGACCCGCTACACGTCCGGGCGTTCATCGTCGAAGGCGAAGGCTCCGCGATCGGCGTCGTCGTCTGCGACCTCATCGGCGTGAAACGCGAGCACATCGACCAGGCTAAGGCGCTCATCGCCGCGAGCATCCCATTGCCGCCGGATCGCGTGCTCGTGTGTTGCACGCACACGCACTCGGGGGCGCAGACCGGGGACGACCCGTACACAGCGTTCGTCGTCCAGCGAATCGCGGATGCCGTTCGGCTGGCGTGGGAGGCGCGGAAGCCGGGCGAGATCGCGTGGGGAGTTGGACACGAAGACCGCGTCGTGGTCAACCGCCGCTTTCGCATGCGGGACGGATCCGTGCGGACGAACCCCGGGTCTGGGAACACTGATGTCGTCGAGGCTGCCGGTCCGATAGATCCCGACGTGGGCGTCCTCTCGCTGAGGGACGACACCGGCGCGACGATCGGACTTCTCGGGAACTACGCGCTTCACTACGTCGGCGGTGGAGACCACGAACGCGCCGTATCCGCAGACTATTTCGGGTGGTTCTCGCAGTTTGTGCAGGCTCTGCATGGCGAGACGTTCGTGGCGGCTCTCTCCAACGGCGCGTGCGGCGACATCAACAACAACGACGTGCTCGGAGGGTCGCGCGCGAAGAACGACCGATACCAGCACACGAAGCGTGTCGCCGCGCTCGTGGCATCGGCGGCATACTGGGCGGCGAACGAGATGGAGTATATCGACGACGCGCCGGTGGCGGGCCGGATGGAGGAGGTGTCCCTGAAACGCCGGGCGCGTCCGACGCCGGACGAGGTACGACAGGCGCAGGAGCTGGCGGAGCAACCCGGCGCCACGATGGGGCAGCGGGCCTCCGCGCGCCGCACCCTACGCAGCGCCAACGAAGCCGCTGACGTTGTGGCGACGTGGGTCCAGGTGTTGCGAGTCGGCGATCTTGCCCTCGTCGGCGTGCCCGGCGAGTTGCTCGTGCGGCTCGGTTTGGAGATCAAGCGCAGATCGCCGTTCGGTCAGACGATGGTGCTGGAGCTGGCGAACGACAGCGTCGGCTACCTGCCCGATACGCGCGCGTTCGACGAGGGTGGATACGAACCAGAGGCGTCGGCGTTCGAGCCGGGCGTGGGGGAACAGATTGTGGCAGCGGCCGTCCGTCTGCTCGACGAACTCCGCCAGGACGCGTAGGCGCCCGCGTGAACCAACCGGGAGGATCCAGCATGGCGGCGCGCGTACGGAATCTAGACCCGTTCTCCGCGGCGATGGCGATGGTGGCGGGGCGTCAGCCCCGCCTGAAATGCACGGCGACCACGCGTGAAGAATGGAGCGCATGGAGAACCGCGTTCGACTCGGCGCTCCGTCACAATCTCGGCAAGCTGCCCGGCCCCGTGCCGCTGGAGCCAGAGGTCACGGAACGCGTCGACTGCGGAGACCACTGGCGCGAGCGGGTCGTCTTTGACACGACAGCGTGGGACAGCGTGCCAGCCTACGTGCTGATACCCAAGGACATCGCCGAGGGCGAGCAACGCCCTGCGGTCCTCGCGGCGCACGGTCACGGACGAGGAAAGTCGGACATCGTGGGGTCCGTTCCCGAAGACGAGGAGTCCGTTCGCGCGCTGAACTACGACTACGCTCGCGGCATGGCGCAGCGTGGCTACGTTGTCATCGCTCCCGACTGGCGTGGTTTCGGCGAGCGATCCAGCCCCGCCGAGTGGGTCCGTTCAGGGCGCGATGGCTGCAACGTGAACTACATGGCGTACGGCTACTTCGGCTACCACCTGCTGACGTTGCAGATATGGGACGGCATGCGCGCGCTGGACTACCTGGCGTCGCGTCCCGAGGTGGACGAGGAGCGCATGGGATGCCTCGGCCTGTCGTTCGGCGGGACGATGACGACGTACCTTGCCGCGCTGGACCCGCGCATCAAGGTTGCCTGCATCAGCGGCTACGTCAGCACCGTCGCTGGCGACGCCATCACCACACGCGGCAACGGGAACTTCTGCGGCGCGCAATACTCCCCCGGCCTGCTCGACATCGGCGACATTCCTGACGTCGCGTGCCTGATCGCCCCGCGGCCTCTCGTCTGCGAGATGGGCACGCAGGACAACTGCTTCGTGATAGACGACGCGCGCGCCGGGTACGCGCAGATAGAGCGTCTCTACGCCGCTATCGGCGAGGAGGACCGGCTCGCGAAGGACGTGTTCGAGGGCGGACACCAGTTCAGCGGAGCAGTGGCGTACGACTGGTTCGAGCGCTGGCTGTAGGGGCCGCGACTCAGAACTGTCTGCCCTGGCCGTCACTGAAAGCCTGTCCCGTCGCGCTGGCTACGCTTCGAGCGTCATCGCGACCAGCACGAACTGACTCCCACGGCTTTCGATCCCCGCGATGGTCTTTTCTGGGCTCGGCACATCAATGCGTTCGTAGTTCACCGCTGCGTTGGGGTGGTCGGGGCGCGTGTTCTCAAACGCTCCCGCGACATCGCCCTCGGCTCGCGTCCACTCGTGCAACGGCACGCTGACAGCGTCCTTCGAACCGTCGTCATACCTGAGGACGAGGTCTGCGGGATGGCGTGGGTTGTTGAAACCCATGAGCAACAGATGCAACGCCTGTGCGGAGGCGCCTGGGCCGTCGAGCAGGAACGTATTGGCTCCGTCGGTTGGTGATGCCAGGATGTCGAGACCGTCTACCCCAACGGCGAACGGAACGCCCGCGTGTTCGACGTCTGGCGCGTCGAACCACGTCGCGTAGCTCGCGCCATCGCCGCCTATCTGCGTGTCCCCGTGCGGTCGCGTGAAGGCGTCGGAGAGATCGACCGTGCGGAAGCGCTCATCGTCAGTCTCCGCGAGCCTGATAGGCGCGCGCGTCTCGGGTTCCCAATACAGGTCGTCTTCGGGCACGCTCACGGTGGCTCCCGTGGTCTGCCTGAATTCGAACTGGAACTTCGTTCCTGGGTCGAACCGCATCTCGCCTGTGGAAGCCTTCAGCACGAGTCGGATGCGCTCGCCGTAGAACACGCTGGGATCGCCGCCTGCGAACCCGAGCATAAAGTCCGACCGGATCTGTGTACCCGGCTCGTGGTCGATGACTCCGTAGGTGAAGTGCTCCGATCCATCCGGCTCCAACACCACGTAAGACGCGATGACGGCTCCTTCGTCCAGGCGAGGCATGGTCCAGTGGAAGGTCCACCACTGGAAGCCGTGCGGAGTTGGTCCATCTGTTGAAAAGGTGACCTCTTGTCCCAGGGCAGGCGTATCAGCGCACACGACGCGCGCGGCAGTGACGGCAGTCCCAAGTAGGCTCATGTCAGGCTCCCTCACCGATGGAGGCGCGGTACGGGATCGATAGCCTGTGGGCCTAACGCATACAAGGGCATACTTGTGCAGTATTCCCCGCCTGCCGCGCTAGCGCATCCGGGTCGCCATCTCGACGGTGTGGCCGCGCGCCAGCTTCAGGGTGTGCTCTCCGACGGTTGGCGCTCACCGACGTCGCACAGACGCCCTCCCCAGCGATGTCATGCTGAGCCGGAGGCGAAGCATCTCCTCCGCGGGAAGGACGCCGCGTTCTGGGGTCTCGTCCGTGCTACGCGGAGTACGCCCCCCGCGTACCGCGAGATAGTTCGTCGCCTTCGGCTCCTCAGCATGACTCCCTGGTGGGTGCGCAGGGACGCTCCCCTACCATCGCTCCGTGAGCACGCCTCCTGCGGCGCCCTTCTGACAGTGGCGGGATGTTGCGGACATCGCGCTCGCCGGACGCGGGGATCGAACGCCTGTACCCCGATCAACGAGGCAGACGCAAGTTGCGGGGTGCTAGCTAGCGCAGAACCACTCGTCCCATGCTGCGTTCGGTCGGCGTGTGGGCAATCGAGATCCCTCGACTCCCTCCGGTCGCTCAGGATGACCGCTGTCCGGCGGCATTGGCGCAGCACAACATCGGCCGGGAGCGGACGCGCCAGGCGCCCAACGTCATCGCCGCCAGCCAGGCTTGCTTGGGATTGTGGATGCGGCTCCCGCGCCGGACCAAGCGTGGTTGACGTCAGCCATCGTCGGCAGTTGCGGTCTCGAAGGTTCGACTGAGCAGATCGTAAAGGGATCTGCGTATCGCGCGCGTGTCGTCCGTGTCGTCGTCTCCGGTGGAGACCAGACGCGCTAGGGCGATGCCATCCTCAGAGTCGAGGGGTCTCCCACTTCGCGCCTTAGACATCGCCGCTAGCGCCGCCCACGGGTCATCGTCCACGCTCCGTACGAGCGCTTCGAGCGCGCCTTCGTCCACAGGCCCCAGGCGCGCGAGCAGATCGGCGGCTGCAACGCGCGCCAACCCATCCAGGTCGGTCAGCAACGCGGTCACAGCCGCGACGACGCCTTCGTCCACACGATCCACGCGCGCCAGGAAATCGGCGGCGCGCAAGCGCAGATACCGGTCCTCGTCGGTCAGCAACGCGGTCACAGCCGCGACGACGCCTTCGTTCACACGATCCATCCGCGCCAGCACATCGGCGGCCTGAACGCGCAAATACCGGTTCTCGTCGGCCAACAGCGCGGTCACGACCGCGACGACGCCTTCGTCAAGACGATCCACGCGCGCCAGCAAATCGGCGGCGCCCAAGCGCAAAGACCGGTCCTCGTCGGTCAACCACGCGGTCACAGCCGCGACGACGCCTTCGTCCA
>CAYYPK010000047.1:47684-48784 GCA_964473525.1 uncultured bacterium | reverse complement strand
GTAGAAGTTGCCACGTGGCCGCGCGAGGAGTCCGTAGAGTTCCTGCGCGCCCGCACGGGCGACGAGGGCGACGCGGCGGGCGCGCTCGCCGCCGTGTTGGGTGACCTGCCGTTGGCGCTGGAGCAGGCGGCGGCGGCGTACATGGACGCTGCGGGGATGTCGTACGACGAGTACCTGGCGTGCTACCGCGAGGATCCCGTCGAGGCACTCGCGACGTCTGCCCCACGCGCGCACCCCGACCCAGTGGCGAGGACGTGGGCGGTCTCCATGGAACGCCTGCGCGAGGAGTCGCCCGAAGCGGCGGACCTTCTGTGTCTGTGCGCCTTCCTCGCGCCGGACGACATCCCACGCGACATGATCGCGGAGGGCGTGGAGCATCTGCCCGTGCCGTTGGCGTCCGCGGCGGGCAGGCCGGGCGCCATGGCACGCGCGACATCCGCGCTGCGGCGCTATTCGCTGATGGCGGTGGACTCCGACGCGCTGTCCGTGCACCGGCTTGTGCAACAGGTCGTGAAGGACGGCCTGTCCGACGACGACCGCCAGCGATGGTGGCAATGCGCCGCGCGTCTGGTGGCCGAGGCGATGCCGTCGGGCACCCACACCAACCTAGACGTCTGGCCAACGGTCGACCGCCTGCTACCCCACGCCCGCGCCGTGACCGAGACGGAGGCGGAACCGGGTTCGGCCGCGGGCGCGCTCGGGCACATCCTCAACCAGGCTGGCATCTACCTTCAGATCCGCGCGCGATTCGACGAGGCCGCCAGGATGCTCAGGAGAGCGGTTCAGGTCGAGGAGGACGCCTATGGACACGACCACCCAGACGTGGCCATCTGCGTCGGCAACCTGGGGAGCGTCCTGGAAGCCCAAGGCGACCTGGACGGAGCGAAGGAGTACTACGAGCGAGCAGTACGCATCCACGAAGACACCTACGGACCCGACCATCCCGACGTGGCAACCGGCGTCAACAACCTGGGGAGCGTCCTGGAATCCCAGGGCGATCTGGACGGCGCGAAAGAGCGCTATCAGCGCGCTCTCGACATCGACGAAGCCGCATTCGGACCAGACCACCCGAAAGTCGCGACACGCGTCAACAACCTGGG
>CAYYPK010000047.1:0-47584 GCA_964473525.1 uncultured bacterium | reverse complement strand
AAGCCGCATTCGGACCAGACCACCCGAAAGTCGCGACACGCGTCAACAACCTGGGAAGCGTCCTCAAAGCCCAGGGCGATCTGGACGGAGCGAAAGAGCGCTGCCAACGCGCGCTAGACATCGACAAAGCCGCATTCGGACCAGACCACCCGAAAGTCGCGACACGCGTCAACAACCTGGGGAGCGTCCTCGAGGACCAGGGCGATCTGGACGGCGCTAAGGAGTCCTATCGACGCGCGCTGACCATCGACGAAGCGGTATTCGGGTCCGACCACCCGGAGGTCGCCACGGACGTCAGCAACCTGGGGAGCGTCCTGTTCCAGCAAGGCGACACGAACGCCGCACTGGAGTGCCTCCAACGCGCCCTACGCATACGCGTGAAGTTCCTGGGCGTCGACCACCCACTCACCGCGCGGACGCAGCGCAATGTGGACATCGTCCTTGCCGCCATGCGCGGGTAGCCGCCAGCACTGTCATGCTGAGCGGCAGCGAAGCATCTCCCGGTGCGCAACACGGCGTCCGTGGCGCCCCGGAACCCTCGTTTCCTTCGGCTCCTCAGGGCGACAGGCGAGGCGTTGGCCGAGCCACGAGAGATCGCGGCCAACCGCCCAGCGGCGCCCTCACCCGGCGCGCGCAGTGACGGCTTGCTGAAATCTCCCTCCGTACCCATTCGTTACCAGTAAGTAGTACCGGCCGTAGCGCGTCTGCGGATTCCCGTCCGTCGCCGCCAACCCCGCCTATAGAGCCACTTTAGGCTATCATTAGGGCTGGCATCTCGACAGGAAGCACCGTGAGAGGACTGATACAGCGATGGCGATCTCCCCGCCGCCGGAAATGGACGACCGCGGTGGTCACGTAATCACGCGGCAGATCGAAGAAGAGCTGCGTGACGCCTACCTGACCTACGCGGTGAACGTAAACACCAACCGCGCCATTCCCGACGTGCGAGACGGCCTCAAGCCGAGTTCGCGTCGCATCCTGTACGCGATGCACGACGAGGGTCTGACACACGACCGGCCGACCGACAAGTGCGCCGGCGTCGTCGGCGAGGTGATGAAGAACTATCACCCCCACGGCAACGAGCCGATCTACGAAACCCTCGTAGGGCTAGCGCAAGAATGGACGATGCGCTACCCGCTGCTCGAGCATCAGGGCAACTTCGGCTCCATCGACGGCGACCCTCCAGGCGCGATGCGGTACACCGAAGTCCGCATGCAGAAGCTCGCCGCCGAAATGCTCGCAGACATCGGCCGCGACACCGTCGACTTCCGCCCGAACTACAAAGAGTCCACGAACGAGCCGAGCGTGCTGCCCGCACGCCTGCCGAACCTCCTCGTGAACGGCACGACGGGCATCGGCGTGGGATACATGACGCGGATCCCGCCGCAGAACCTGGGCGAAGTCGTCGACGCGCTTACGCACTACCTCGACCATCCCGACGCGACGCTGGATGACCTGCGCGAGCACATCAAGGGACCGGACTTCCCGACGGGTGGGATCATCCTCGGGAAGCAGGGGATACACGACGCCTACACCACCGGGCAGGGCGGGATCACGCTACGCGCCAAGACGATCATCGAACGCGGCAAGGACCGCGACTCGATCATCATCACCGAGATCCCGTACCACACCAAGAAGAACAAGCTCCTCGAAGCCATCGCCCACGTCGTCAACGAGAAGATCGTCGAGGGCATCTCCGACGTGCGCGACGAGTCGGACCAGCTCATACGCGTCGTCATTGAGCTGAAGCGTGGCGAGATCGCTCAGGTCATCCTGAACCAGCTCTTCAAGCACACGCCCATGCAAACGACGTTCAGCGTGCTAATGCTCTGCCTCGTGGACGGCAGACCCAAGCAACTGAACCTGCAGGAGATGCTCTACTTCTACATAGAGCATCGACGCGAGGTCGTGCGCCGGCGCACCGCCTACGAGTTGCGCCGCGGCGAGGCGAGGCTGCACATCCTCGAGGGCTACCGTATCGCCCTCACGCACATCGACGAGATCATCGAGATCGTCCAGTCGTCTAGCGCGCCCGCCGAGGCCCGCGAGGCCCTCGTCGAACGGTTCGAACTGACCGAGACCCAGGCCAGCGAAATCCTCGGGCTGACGCTGGGACGCCTGACCGGCCTCGAGCGACAGAAGATCAACGACGAATACACGGAACTCCTCGTCCAGGTCGAGGAATACCGCGCGATCCTCGAAAGCGACCTCCTCGTCCGCAACATCATCAAGGAGGAGTTGCTGACGCTGAAAGAGGAGTTCGGAGACGAGCGACGCACGCAGATCATCGACGATCCGGGCGAGTTCTCGATGGAAGACCTCATCGTCGACGAGAAGGTGGTCATCACCCTCTCCGACACGGGCTACATCAAACGCCTGCCAGTATCGACTTACAAGAGCCAGCGGCGTGGCGGCGTCGGCGTGCGAGGCATGGCGACCAAGGAGGACGACTACGTCGAGTCCCTCCTCGTGGCCTCGAACCACCAGTACCTGCTCTGCTTCACCAGCAGCGGGCGGTGCTATTGGCTGCGCGTGTTTGAAATACCCGAGGCTAGTCGACAGTCGCGCGGCCGCGCGCTCGTCAACCTGCTGAACCTCAGCCGTGACGAGTCCATCGCCAAGGTCGTGCCGCTACGAGAGTTCGCGGAGGACGACGAGCGCACGCTCTTCTTCGCGACCCGGCAGGGCATCGTGAAGCGCTGCTCCGTGAGCGACTTCTCCCGTCCGCTGTCCAGCGGCATCATCGCCATGGGCTTCCGCACCGAATCCGACTACCTCATGGACGTTCTGCTCACCGATCCAAGCCAGGACATCGCCATGGTGACGCGGAACGGCATGTCCATCCGCTTCGCGCAGAGCGACGTCCGCGTCATGGGCCGCACGGCCCAGGGCGTCCGAGGCGTGCGCCTCCGCGATGGTGACGAGGTCGTCCGCATCGCCGCCGTGGAGCCCGGAGCCGAGGCGGCAGGCGACGAGGAGATAGATGAGACGATCGGGGACGAAGCCACGATCGACGCCGCGGACTCCTACCTCCTGGTAGTCACGGAGAACGGCTACGGCAAGCGCACGCCCATGTCGGCGTACCGTTTGCAAAGCCGTGACGGGGTCGGTATTATCACGATTAAGACCAACGATCGGAACGGCGAGGTCGTTGGCGCACGCCTGGTAAGCGAATCGGACGATCTTCTCGTTATCAGCTCGAACGGCTACATGACGCGCATGGCCGTCAGCGACATCCGCGCCATCGGCCGCAATACGCAGGGTGTGCGGATCATGTCGCTACAGGAGAACGAGCGGATCCAGGGCATCGCACGTTTGCCGAAGGACGAGGACGATGAGGTTAACCGGCAGGAAAAGGCCATTGAAGCCGAGGAATCGTAGGAAGCGTCCTAGCCTGGGTATCTGCCGGCGCGCCCCTAGCACTGCTCGCACCGTCGCACGTTGCGCCGCACATGGCATTGCTGCCGTTGCTCTATCCGGGGCGATGGCGGTCGGGGCCGCCGGGTCGCACGGCGCGCTGGGCGAAGTGGTCGCGCCCCACGACTTGGACGCCGCCGCCATCGTGTACGAGCCCCTGCTCCCGGACCTTGCCCGAGAGAAGGTCGCCTACACGCATCTGCTCATGTCCGCGTACGAGCAGCACAGCGGCCGCCTCCCAGAAGCGCGTGAAGAACTCGACAAGGCGATCGGGTCGTTGGAGTCGCCCGCGATTTACGCGCGGTCGGGCGAGCTCGCCCTGTCCATGCAAGACCCCGCGCGGTCGGAGAAAGACAGCCGCAAGGCGATCGATCTCGACCCCACGCACGCCGATGCCCACCTTACCCTCGGCAAGCGGGAATACCTGATCGGCCGCTCGAATCGGTCCAACCTCCAACTCCGCAAAGCCGCCGGCCACTTCCGAGACGCGATAGAAGCCGACCCGACGCACATCAACGCGCACTACTACCTCGGCAACCTTTCGCGCGAGATGCGGGACTTCAGCAGCGCCATTGAGGCGTACAACGCGCTCGTGAGCCTACGACCTCTGGACCCATCGAACCGGCTGCGGTTGGGCCAGGCATACCAACTGAACGGCGAGGTCGCGCAGGCCATTGAGCAGTACGAGCGAGCCGCCCAGATCGACGCCAACTACGTGCAGGCGCGGCAATCGCTGGCGGACCTGCACAAGCAGCTCGGAGCCCTCGACAAGGCGGCGCACGAGTACGAAGTGCTCGTCAAGCTGCGGCCCACGCCCGGGTTCCTGGGCGAGTTGGGTAGCCTCTATGTCGAGCTCGAGAGGTTTGACGACGCGATCGTAGCGTACAACCGCATGCTGGAGACCTCCGACGACGACCAGGACAGCATCCGCATCCTTCTGGCGAGGCTGCACGCGAATGCGGATCGGTACGACGAAGCTATCGCGGAAAGCCACAAGGTGCTCACGACGTCGAAGGACAACGGAGCCAAGGTCGAGGCGTACAGCATCCTCGGCAGCCTATATCTCGTCCGGGAGCAACATGAGGACGCCTTGCAGGCGCTGACGGCCGCGCTCGCGATCCGAGAGGATCACCGCGACGCGCTCTACTGGCTCTCCATGACATACGACCAGATGGGCGACTCCAGCCTCGCGGCGAACACGCTTAACCGCATCCTCACGATGGACCCGTCGGACCACCGCGCGCAAAACACGCTCGGGTACCTCTACGCACAGAACGGCGAACGGCTCGACGAAGCGGAACAGCTCGTGATGGCCGCCCTGGAGGCGGAACCCTCAAACCCGGCCTACCTGGACAGCCTCGGGTGGGTGCGCTTCAAGCAGGGACGATACGCAGAGGCGATCACACTCTTAGTGCGCGCCGCAACACACGACCCGGCAAACGTCGAAATCCTGGACCATCTGGGCGACGCCTACGTGGAGGCCGGGCACGAGGACGAAGCAATCGCGTCGTGGCGTCAGGCTCTCGAACTGGAACCGGAAAACGACGGTATCCAGAGGAAGGTCCGTGAAGTAGCCGCGGCCAGCGCTGGCGCCGAGTGATTACCCCAGCCCGACCACAACCACCCGCCCGCCGGTATACCGTAGGGACCGCGTCACTGACCGTCCTCGTGTGTCTGCTGGCCGCGACGTACGCAATCGCGCAACCGCTGACCGTCGTCCCGGAGGAGCCAGGCACGCCCCGCTGGGTCGATGGCACACCGACGCTCGCGCGACTGTTCCCCTACACGGGGACGATGACCCGCGCGCCGAGAGCCCCCGCGCAGAACGTGGCTCCCAAATTCAACGTAGGTCACAGGCGCAACTTCTTCGCCTTCGATTTCACGACCAGCAAGCAGTATGTATCCGCCGCTACGCTACGCGGCGTCGGCGATTTCTGCTACGTCTACGTCGAAGACGACGCGTGGAACGACCGCGTGAACCAGAACAAGGTGGATCGCGTGTTGCGCGCCTTCGAGAGCGACACCCCGGGTGACCCATCGCGTGGCATCTATCAGATTGAGGTCGATGCCTTCGGGCCGCCTCCGGACATCGATAACGACCCGCGCGTGTTTCTTCTCTTGCTCGATATCCGCGACAACTTCCAGCCGCCGCAGGGCTCGTTCGTGGCGGGCTACTTCACGTCCGTGAACCAGCAGGTGGGCAACGTCCGCGATCCACGTTGGGGCGTGACCTTCCAGAGCAACGAGACGGAGATGGTCTACGTGGACGTCGACCCGCTGGACGTGTCGACGAGCGCGGGTATGGGCATCCTGGCGCACGAGTTCCAGCACCTCATCCACTTCGGCTTCGACCCCGGGGAGGAGACGTGGGTGAACGAGGGCGCCGCGGAATTCGCGATGTTCCTCTGCGGGTACTCTCCAACTTCCCACGTCCGACAGTTCGAACTGGAATCGTCCGTGTCGCTGGTAGACTGGCCGAACGGCGTCGGCAGCGCGCTACCGTACTACGGCTCGGCGTACCTCTGGATGCTCTATCTCTACGAGCAGTATGGGGGTCTGGACACGCTGAGGAGGATCGTGCAGAGCCCTCAGCACGGCGTGACTGGCGTGGAGACCGCCCTCAACGTCGCGGGGTTCAGCGATCCCATCGAGCATGTCTTCTCGGACTGGCGTGTCGCCGTCGCGGCTGATGACGATACGCTCGACGGCGGCCGCTACGGCATACGGAACGCGCGAGTCACGGTTGTACCCCGTCCGCACCTTGCGTACCCCGTGTCGCAGCGCAGATCCACGCTCAGCAGTTGGGCCGCGCAAACCCTGGAGTTCCGGTCGCCCCCTGGCGATCCTCTTGCGTTGCAGGTGGACCTTACGGCGCCCGACCGATGGCGGGACGCCTTCGACGTGCGGGCGCTCCTGTTCCGCAGCACCCAACTGATCGACGTGCAGGACGTCTCGCAGGCCCCGCTACAGGCGCGCTTCACGGACGCATTCGAGGAGTTTGGAGCGGACGCCACGCGCGTCCTGCTGTCCGTGGCGTTCAACCCCAGCGGGGGTAGCGAACAGGCGGACTACGAATACTCGGTGAGGCTTGGCGCGCCGGTGACGTTCCAGGTCTTCGGCTTCCGCAACCCACTCCAGCGCGACTACATTGAGTTGGTCGCCCTTGCGAGCGTCCCCGTTGAGGCGGGCAATGTGACAGGAACTATCGAGTCGCAAGGGGTGACGCTCAAGGGTGTCATGAGGAGCGCGGACGGAGGCAATGCGTTTGGCGTGTCCCTGCGCGTGCCTGACGAGGCCGTCCCGCAACGAGAGTGGTCCTGGACGCTGACCCACTTCGACCAGGTCGTGGGTGAGGGGACCATTCAGCTCGCGGACTGATGCTGCCTCGCCCTTCTGATGCGTGAATGCCCAGAACCCCCATCCTCACCTTCCCCCTGGTAAGGGGGAAGGCATCCTGTCGAATCGAGCTATTCCGGTCGCCCAGGTATCACGAACTGTGGACGTACCGTGGCGCACGCCAGCAACGGGTGTGACTCCCCTATTCGTCCGGCTCTTGCGGCGATCCCGCGGATGACTCCTGCTGCGGCTCTGTCCTCCACTTCCGCGTCATGTACATCGCCGAGACGCACAGAGCGAGTATCCCAGGCGCGACTGTCGCCGCGTACAGGGTGTCTGGCGCGTCCAGACGGAAGGCGGCGTAGTCCGCTCCGAACAGCGCTGCTGCGCAACCGATCCACGCGATCCAGCCTCGGATCACCTTGGGCCGGATGGTCGGCGCGGAGCTACGCGCGGATAGCGTCGCGAACAGCCCCAGGGCAAGCAGCACGACGACGTAGAACTTGGGGTCGCCAACAGGCGATAGGTCGAGGAAGCGCATGGCGTCCGTATAGGGTCGGGTCAGGGCGTGTCCGTCGAAGGCTCACCCTTTGGGGCGAGTTCCGTCGGCTCGGTGTCCGTCGCGCGGCGTCCACTAGGCACGCGCGCGGTGTTCGGATAGCGCGTGTGCGTCGGGTTCAGGAACCCGCCGGACAGGATCATCTTGAGCGCTTCCTCCGCGCTGATGTCCAGATACGTGACGTGGTCCGGCGTCGTCAGGAACAGGAAGCCCGTCGTGGGGTTCGGAGTCGACGGCAGGAAGATGGAGATCAACTCCTCGTCCTTCTCGAGATCCTTGATGCCCGTGTCCGTCACGAATCCGATCTGCCGCAGTCCCGTCTGCGGGTATTGCACGAGCACCACACCCTTGAACACATGCTTCTTGCGTAGCGTCAGAGCCGTGCTGATCTGATGCACGGCGCCATACACGCCACGCAGAATCGGAATGCGCCGGATTATCTGCTGCCACACCCTCGACGCGCCTCGGCCGACGAGGGTCGTGGAGATAACGCCAACGACGATGACCATCGACAGGCTGAGGAAGAAGAACACCACGGGGAACGCGAAGTCAGTCCACGGCCCGAGGTCCATCTCGAGGTGGTCGATGAGCCAGTCCGTGGCGCGCTTCAGCTTCCCGACGACGAAGAGCAGGATGTACACAACGGCCACCGTCGGGAGCAGAGAGATCAGTCCCGTCGTGAAATACCGTCTTAGCGTGGTCCTCAACCGTGGCGTGTCCATCTGGCGTCCGAGTTCCATCTATGTGCCGTGATAACTACAACTGCTCTACGCGGCTTAGGTTCGGTCGTTCTTGGGGAAAGCTGGCTTTCCTACCTAGTACATCGCGCGGCGTGTCCTCCGCCACTACGTCCCGCTTGCGGCTCCGACGCCTATAGCGAGTTCGATCCAGTCGGCGGAAATCAACAGCGTGCTCAGAATCTCCACCTGCCGCGCTTCCATGGCGTCGCCTTCGTCGTCCTCCTGGTGGTCGTATCCCAGCAGGTGCAACGCAGCATGCACAGCGAGAAGCCCTATCTCGTCGGCTAGCCCGTGGCCGCGTTCTTCGGCCTGGCGCCGCGCCGTCTCCAAGGAGATCACCACATCACCGAGCACGTCCGGGTTGAGACCCCCGTCGACACCCTCTCGCATGGCGAACGCCAGGACGTCCGTTGCGATGTCGATGCCGCGGTAGTCTCTGTTGAGGTTACGGATACCTGCGTCGTCGGTTACGAGAACGCCTACCTCCACGCCCGTAGCCATCGCGCCCTCATGTCGTAGGGCGGCCTCAATCCCGCATCGCACGAGGGCCTCCACACGGCCGTCCGGGTCAGACATGCGACCCGTTCTTCACCGCGACGGGCTCGTCGGGCTCGTCGGCCGCCTCGAGGGCGCTGTCCAGTTCCGTCTCGTCGGTCGCGGTCGCCGCCTTTGGCTCCGGGTAGTCGATACGCGAGTGGTACATCGCCAGCAGTGACCGTTCGAACCTCTCCGACACGAGGCGCAGGTCGTTGAGCGTCAGGTCGCACTCATCCAACTGATTGTCGAGGACGTAGTTGCTCACGATGTCTATGACGAGTTGGTCACACTCTCGCCTGCCGAGGCCGGATGTCTTCTTGAACCGCGCGTTGGCGGCCGCCTCAATGGAGTCCGCCAGCATCATGATGGCGGCAACCTTCGTCTGAGGCTTCGGCCCTGGGTACCGGAAGTCGGGCTCGGACGCCGGGTCGCCCTGATCGACAGCCTTGCTATAGAACGGGCGAATGAGAGACGCCCCGTGATGTTGCTCTATCAGGTCGATGATGGCGCCTGGCAGCGAATGCTCGCGCGCGAGCTCCACGCCGTCCTTCACGTGTGCGACGAGGACGCGCACGCTCATTGTAGGCGTCAGGCGGTCGTGCGGGTTGGGGCCGCCTTCCTGATTCTCGATGAAATACTGCGGCGACGACATCTTGCCAATGTCGTGGTAGTACGCTCCCACACGCGCCAGCAGCGCGTTCGCGCCCACCACTTCGGAAGCTGACTCCGCAAGTCGGCTGACGTTGAGGCTGTGGTTGAACGTGCCGGGCGCAACCTTCTGCATCTGCTGCAGCAGCGGGTGGTTCAGATCGGAAAGGTCAAGCAGCTCCAAGTCCGACGCCGTGCCGGCCACATACTCGAAGGGTGGTAGCACTCCAGGCACGATCGCGGTGACGAGCAGACCCGACCCGAACGCCCATGCGACAACTCGCAACATCTCCCAGTTCGACACGCCCGACTGCGTCAGCGTCGCGCCGAACACGATGAGCGTCGCCACAACGCTCGTATAGAGGCCGGCGAACGCGAGGTCGCGGCGACGGTGCACGCCCATCATCACGTGCGTCGTGAGGAACCCCGCCGCGAGCAGCGTTAGGAATTGGGGAACCCCCGCCGCGGAGGATGCTCCGGCCATGAGCCCCGCGACGACGGTGAGGAACACCGTCGACACGATCCCGAACTGCACGCCGAGTAGAATGCTCGACAGCGCCGCCGTGGTGGCGACGGGAATGAGGAGGATCGGGAAGTCGACCCAGGAGGACCACGCCAGGTTCGGGTGCCGCATCGCCCACGTGACAACGCGTAGCAGCGTGAGGGCGACGGTGATCATAAGCGCAAACGCGGCCAACTGCCGGGGCGAACGCCGGTCAGAGGCGGTCTGCGACCACAGGAACATGCCCGCCAGCACCATCATCAGCGCGACGATGCAGAACGTGCCCATGTAAACGGCGGGGTGCGTTCCCTTGCGCTCACGATACATCGTGCGGACGGTGGCGGCATTCGCCTCCCTCGCGTCCGTGGTTGCCTCTTCGTTGTAAACGAGGTTCGGCGTGACGAACGGGTTCGCCAGCACCAGAACGAGTTGCGCGACGATCTGCTCCTGACGAGCGGTTAGGTTCACGTTCGGCGGGAGAGTTCGCACGTATCGCTCGATCTCGAGGACCGCCGCCTCCATCGTCAGGGTCTCGTCGATGCTCATGTGCCGCTCGTGGGTCTGCACATAGATGCGCATCTCGTCGACGTTTTCCCACGCCGTCGTGTATTTGGGATCGAAGTAGCCGGCGAGTTCCCCGCGGAGCGTCCCTTCGCCGTATCCACCCAACACGACGCCGCGCCTAAGCACCTGCTCGAGGATCGCTAGCGTGTGCTCGCGAACCGGTGGGAGGATGCGTTCGTACTGGAACAGGGCAGAGAGTTCGACGCCACGGAGGTAGTGCCGGGCGAGCGGGAAACTGTCGATGGCGCGCATGCGTTCGTCGAGGGTCAGCCCGGGCGTCGCAAGGACATCCTCAATGCGGTCGAAGACGGAATCCGCGTACGAAAGCCCGCGCGCGTCCAAAGCGTAGATGGGAGCCGTGTTGTTGCGCGCGACGCGTCTCTGCCGCTCCGTCTCAGCGACATCGACGACGCGCTGATGGTAGGGAAGGCTGACCCGCGCGAGGAGAATCGCGACGACGATGCCGCCGATCCACCAGTGCCGGTTGTCGCGGTTAGGCAGGAACTGAGCGATGCGCAGGCCGGAGGAAGGCGCGACGACGCGCGCGACGCGTTCCCGTCGTTTGCTCCCGCGTCCCCAGCGTAGTAGCGCCCGCATTCATGCCTCCTCGGGGCGCTCGCCACGCCTCCTCGGTAGGTGTGCTTACGCGTCGCGCGGCCCGGCGTCCGGGTCCGCGTCTGCTCCCGTGTCCGGTCGTGCATCAGCCGTTCTGTCGGATAGAGGATCCTCTTCCGTGGCGGCTGAACCGTGCGCCTCGTATGCCTCGACGATTCGTTGCACAAGCTCGTGCCGCACGACATCGTCGGAGGAGAACTCAACGGAGGCGATCCCTTCGACGTTCCGCAGCACCCGGAGCGCATCCACCAGCCCTGACTGACCCCTGTCAGGCAGATCGCTCTGCGTGGCGTCTCCCGTCACGACAGCGCGCGAGTCGAATCCCAGACGCGTCAGGAACATCTTCATCTGCGGTATCGTGGCGTTCTGCGCTTCGTCCAACACCACGAATGCGCGGTTTAGCGTCCGCCCTCGCATGAACGCCAGCGGCGCGATTTCGATGATCCCGCGCTCCATGTACTGCTCAATCGTGCGATGGGGGAACATGTCGTATAACGCGTCGTAGAGCGGCCGCAGGTACGGGTCCACCTTTGCCTGGATGTCTCCCGGCAGGAATCCGAGGCGTTCGCCAGCTTCCACGGCCGGCCGCGTGAGCAGTATACGGTCCACGACGCCTGTCTTAAGGGCCGAGGCCGCCATCGCCATCGCCAGATACGTCTTGCCAGTGCCAGCGGGTCCTACTCCGAACGAAAGGTCGTGGGTGCGCATAGCCTCTATGTAGGCGGCCTGAGCGGGGCTCTTCGGCCGTATCGGCCCGTCCTTGGAATGCACCGCAAGCACGCTTAGCCCACGGTCACCCGACGCCGACGACACCGTCCGGGGCCGCGCCTCGTGCGTAGGAGCCGCTGCCGGTCTACGTCCCCGCGACGCAGACCGAGCTTCGCGTATAGCCGCCTGCACGTCGGGTAGCTGTATCCTACGCCCATCCCGAATGACATTCAGGAGAGTCGCGATGACGCCGCTTACCGCGTCAACGTCCGTCTTGTCGCCTACGACCTCGAGATGGTCGCTCCGCAGCAGGACACGCGCGTCGAAGCGATCCTCGATGAGGCGGAGGAAGCTGTCCTGCTGCCCGAAGAGCTGCTGCGCTTCGGCGACGTCCTGGAGACCAATCCGCGCGGATTCGTCGTGTGCCAATCGATCACCTTCCTGCTACGCGCCGACGGCTGAAAGCCGCTTCAACACGGGAATTACATGTATTCTACGGCCTTTTGAGTGTAGCGAACCGACTGGGCAAAGACAAGCGGCCGCAAGACCATGCCTCGTGCGTGGGAGAGCCTCCACGGTGGCCGCCCCTCGCACGCCGCGCGGATCCTTCGTCGACCGCGAGGCGATTGCCATGGGCGGGTGTTCCGCCCCCTCGGCTCGGCGCGGCGAGGATGCTGCTGGCGCGATGCTCATCCCAGCCGCCCGACACTGTCACCTACACGCCATATCGGAGGCACAACCGTCGGCCAGCGCACCTCAGCGACGGCAGGCGTTCATTCGGCGCGTGTGGCCGTAGTACGCGCCAATGCCTCAGGGCTCACTCCGACGGAGCGGGCGGTCGTGTTGGGTCTGGCCAACGACACGGGCACACGGAGCCTGGGGCAAAGGAATCGCTAAGTTGGCGTGTCAGTCTATGGGACGCAAGTTGGCGCGGACGCCCTGCTCGCCGGAGGTGTCATCGTCGGGCGTGTTGCGGTAGCGACTGCCTGGGACGCGCTGCGCCGCCAGCACGAGATCCTGCTCGGTGAGGAACCGCTCTACGAGATGCTCGGGATTCATGATGTGCTCTGCCGCGACGCGTTGCTTCGTGTTGGTTATGACGCGCGGCGGGTCATCGGCCTGGGCGACGCGTGAGCCCTCGGTGGCAGCCGTGGCTTGAGTAGCCATCGTCTCCTGTAGCATCTGTCCAAAGCTACGCTCGGCGGGCGCCTGGTCCGCAGTTGCCGCCTTGTTGGCGCCTTCAAGGCGCTGGCGCTCTCGAACCGAGAGAAGATTGATGAGATGCGTGTTCAGTGCCATTGTGCCCTCCGTCCAGCACACGGTGACCGCGCCCTGACGCGGCGCTCCTCATTCGATACTATCGGCGTCCGCACGCGATCTCTTTACTCTAAACGTCCCTCCGACGTTGGTGGGGTACACTGCCACCGTCTATCCCATACATAGCGTCGCGGCCGACGCAGGGCAAGAACCAACTTGTCGCGAGGCTATTCGCCAAGCAGAGCGTACGGGTCCAACCAGTGGCTGAGCTTGATCATGAACACGTTCTCCGCTGGCGATTCGAAGAGCGTGTCGAGGTCGTCGGCGAGACTGAATTCGCCGTCCGAGACGAAGTGGCCCCGCCCGTGCGACCACACGGCGAACAGCCGCGAACCAGGGCTGTATTCCCAGCGTAGCACGGTGTTGGATCGGAACTGCTTGGAGTTGAAGTCCGGGTTCGCTATGGATTCTGGCTCCCCGTCAGAATCCACGTCGGTCTGGTACGCTCCGTCGACCACATCAGGCCGCAGCGTCTGGAATCGATCGGCGAACTCCTCCGCGAGGGGGTCGGCGAGTTGCCTGAAGTCGCTATACCGCCCGGCTGACACGAACGGCTGCGCGTAGACCTGTAGGGACAGCTCCGGGGTGAAAGACAGGTCGAAGCGCCCAGTCAGGCTTACCGTCTGGCGCGCGATGCGGCCGAATACGTAGTAGTCCGCATCGGTGCTGATGCGCCTCACCCACTGCGTGGCGCCCACGCTCTTACTGAAGGATCCGCCGACGTTTGCCCGCGCCCGACCGGCGGCGCGCCACCGCAGGTTCGGGGACGCGTTCATGGACCACGACCCTGTCTCAGGGGTGCGGCGGGCGTTCAGGTTGACGGTGAGCTGCACGTCTTTGCGTCCGTCGCTGGATAGGCGGGCGAAGCCGTCTACGCTGTCATCGGTGCGCACTTTGGGTCCGCCCCGGAGCATATTGGTGGTGAACCCGCCGAGGCCATAGGACGCCCCAACCGAGGCGCGCCAGTAGTTGAGGAATTGCACGTTCCCGCTAAGGCGCGTCCCGAGGCTAGTTCGCACACCGTCGTAGGTTCGCCACGTCCAGTTGTGCCAGCGGATGTCCCACCGGCGGAGGCGCTCCGAGGGGAGCGCGTGCTCGTAGCCGATGCCGCCCCACGCTACGACGAAGTCGGCGCGACCCATGAATCCCACGTCGTTCGTCTCGAACTCCGGAGTGCGGGTGCGGAAGCCCGCCCAGTACCGCGAGAACCCGCCACCCACCTTGCTGAAGTTCGCCGACGCGCTCAGCCCATCGAGCGACGTCCGCGTTTCGTCGTACGCAAGGTGGTCTGCGTCTGGGCGGTGCATGTACCGGCTGGACGCGCGCTGCGTCTGGGCAATCGCGTCCGTGGACCCGGACACTCGTGAACCCAGGGCGTAGCCGGACACCGAGTAGTTCTCGTCGCCAAACCGATGGCGAAAGTCGAAGCCGCCGGAGACAGCGTTCGAGTGCGCGTCGAACGCCTCGGCCTCGTCCGTGGGGCGCAAGACGCCAGTGGCGACAACGCCGACCGCGCTCTGCCCCTTCCGGTAGTCCTTCTGTAGCCGCGCGAAGCTGTACTGCGTTGGTGGCTCGACGGCCTCGCGGTATTCGTCGCCCTCGCCGGGGATGACGGTAGCCGACTCCTTGGCGGTCGACGCGTGCAGCAGCCCCACCGTCCACCCGCTGGATGTCTTGCCCGACAGCTTCTCCGCCACCTGAATAGTCGTGACGTCCGGGGCGTCGACGTATCCCCCTTGCGAGTCGGGGTGTCTCCGTGGCGCGCGTCCAATGCGCCGAGAATGGAAGAGCTCGTCCTGGTCGCCGATGTTGAACGTGAAGATGTTGGACCCTTCGACGAAGAAGGGGCGCCGCTCGGGAAAGAAGGTCTCGAATTCGCTCAGGTTCACCCGCGCTGGGTCGGCGTCCACCTGTCCGAAGTCAGGGTTCACGGTCACGTCCACCGTGAAGTTGCCTGAGAGACCGTATTTCAGGTCCATCCCGCCCGTGGCGAACGTGTCATTCGCGCTGTAGAACGGGTCGGCAGGATCGCCGGGCGCTCGTTCCAGTCTCCCCAACGAATACGGGGCAATCTCCAGCCGCCCGTGGGGATCAATGGAATCCACGCCCTGCAACTGTCCATAGCGAGACACCGTGCCGCTGTCCTGGGTGGAGCGAGGCGCCCAATACGCGGTCTCACTCTTGCGCGCGATGCTCCGGGTGAACTGGAGCCCCCAGGTCTGTTCGTCGGCGGCGGGAAAGCGAAGCTGCGAGTAGGGGATGCGGAACTCGGCCGTCCAGCCAAGTTCGTCGACGGACGTTTCGACGTCCCACACGGAGTCCCAGTCGGAGTCGACTCGGGTATCGTCGTAGCGGTACACGTCCTGCTTGACGCCTTTGGGATTCACCCCAAACTGGAAGGCGGTGCGTTGGTCGTTGTACGAGTCGATCGCGACATGCACCCAGTCCGAGAACGACTCCTCATCCCGGCGGGTTAGCTGGCCCTCGATACTGTCTGGGTCCGAGTCGAAGGCGCGAACGCCAACATACAGCGCGTCGTCGTCGTAGACGGCTCGCACCTCCGTCTGCTCGGTTGCTGGATCGCCCTCGTCTGGGCGGATCTGGACGAAGTCCGTCGCGGCGGCGGCAAGGTTCCACGAGTCTTCATCCAACCGGCCGTCGATGCGCGGCGCCTGCCCGGCGAGCCGCGCCGCCTCGAGGACCGGCCGAGCGTCCGCGACCGGTGGCTCCCGTCCCGCCTGCGCGACGGCGCCTGGACCAGAGCCCGAGACGGCCTGCTGTTCACCTACGATGCCTCCGGGCGTTACCGTCGCACAGCCAACGATGGCCAGTAGACCTAACAAGAGCCTGATCGTACGGATCCTCATCCGTGATTCCCCATGTGTACGCGGGCGATTGTGGACGCGGGGATATGGGCAACGCAAGAGAGGGCCCGCGCGTGCCCAATAGCTGTTGACGAACTCGCGCGTCCATGCGAGAAAGGAGATTAGCCAACATAAACCGGAGGGTCGGTCGATGGCGCCATCGCGAATGAAGTTCCGCCATGCCCTGATCGACGGCAGCAACCCACGCCACCCGCACTGCAAGGCCGCGGGCGACATTGACGGCGACGGTCACCCCGACCTGCTCGCCGCCAGCGCCGACGATGGCGGCCTCTACTGGTACCGCTACCCCGACTGGACCAAGCACAAGATAGCCGACGGATCGTTCACGACGGACATGGACGTCGGCGACATCGACGGCGATGGTCACCTGGACGTCATCATCCCTCGGCGCGGTGGACTCATGTGGTACCAGAACCCTATGAGCCACGGGGGCGACCCGACCGAGGAGCCCTGGCGAGAGATTCCCATCAGCGCGGGCGAGACGTGCATGCACGACGTCACGGCGATTGATCTCGACGGCGACGGCAAGCTGGACCTCGTGACGCGCCATCAGTCGGGGTTCGGCCACCAGATGGGGAATAACATCCACATCTGGAAACAGCACTCACCGACATCCTGGGAGCGGGTCAAGTTCCCGTGCCCGCACGGCGAGGGTCTCAAGGTCGCCGACGTGAGCGGTGACGGCCGGCCGGACGTCATCATCGGCGGCCGCTGGTACGAGAATCCTGGGGACATCCTCGGTGGACGTTGGTTGGAACACCTCTACATGCCCGCCGCTCATTTCGATGAGAACTGGACGGACGGGGACGTCGTCGTCGAAGCGGGCGATCTGACAGGCAACGGGTTGCTCGACATCGTCCTGTCTCCCGCGGAGGGCTCGGGACTGCTGGCGTGGTACGAAGCCCCGGGTTGGAAGGAACATATCCTTGAACCCGAGCACGACCACGCGCACGGTCTCGCCCTGGGCGATATGGGCGGCTCCGGCCATCTGGACATCGTCGTCGCGAACATGCACCAGGCGACGGCGCCGCAGGAGGTAGCCGTCTACGTGAACGGTGGACACGGCCGCAGTTGGGCGAAACACGTCGTCGCGACCACTGGCTCGCACAACATCGCCCTTGCCGACATCGGTAGCAATGGCAGGCTCGACATCTACGGCGCGAACTGGAACGACCGTTCGTCTACCGGCGGAGCTATCGAGCTTTGGCTGAACGAAGGACAGGAATAGAGATGCGAAGGCGCGCGCTCTTGGTCATCGGCGCGGCGTGCATCGCAACTTGGAGTTGCACGGCAATGGGAGAGGAACCAGCGCGCTTGCCGGAAGGCGCGGGAGGCATCGCAGCCGCATACCCCGGTGACGAGGGCATTTCGACGCACGGCAGCGTGGTCCTCACGGAGGACTTCCGCGTCGAGTCGGTCGACGCGTTGAAGGAGCGGTGGGACAACGTCGGGAACCCGGAGACGATGTCGCTGTCGCCGGACACGCCCACCGGGGCGGGCAGTTCCCTACTCGTGACCCACGTGGGTGGAGAAGGAACGGGCGGACAGCTCTACACGCGACTCCCGCAGGGGCTCGATCGGGTGTTCGCGCGGACGTACGTGAAGTTCGATCCCGACTGCGCGAGCATCCACCACTTCGGAACGCATCTTGGCGGCTTCAACCCTCCGACGCCTTGGCCGCAGGGCGGCGCAGGCATCCAGCCAGACGGGTCCAAACAATTCACGACGGGTGTCGAACCCCACGGCGCCGAGTGGGCGTGGGATTTCTACACTTACTGGCAGGGCATGCGCGTCCACGGCGACGGGAACTACTGGGGCACGCCGTTCCTGACTGGCGTGGAGCGACCCACAGTAGAGAAGGGCCGCTGGATATGCGTTGAGATGATGGTCAAGATCAACGACGTCGGCGCGTCCAACGGTGAGCAGGCGTTCTGGATAGACGGCAAGCTCGCGCGCGCTGGCGCCGACGTTGTGAGCCACGCGGGGCCGGGATTCCCCAACGGTGAGTGGACTGGAGGCTGGTGGCGACCCGACGCCAGGCTGGACACGACGTTCGACGGGTTCGAGTGGCGCACGGTCGAGGAGATGGCCGTCAACTACCTGTGGACGTACGTCTACATCACGAAGGCGGCAGAGGGTCACGTCAGCAAGGTCTGGTTCGACAACATCGTCGTGGCTACGGAGTACGTGGGTCCGTTGACTTCCCGCGCGCCGCGCTAGCTCTTCGCCACGCACGACTCTGGCGGCGTATCCTTCCGACCTCATCGTCGCTCAGAGGCGCAACCCCGTGTCTCTTCGTTCCTGCGAGGGGAAGGCATTCACGCCACGTTGCTCGATCACGCCTGGAAACTGATCTCCAACACGTCACCGTCGCGCCGCGCCTTGCCCGGCTTCACGCCGATGAGGTTGCGCGGAAGCGACACGTGCCGTTTGAAGTTGCCGATCTGCACGACAAGCTCATCGTTGAAGGCGGACAGGTCGATCTCTGCGGCGCGCACGAACGGCAGTCGCATGCGTAGGAGCGTCTCGTCACCGTTCTTCGTGAACGACATCGGCGCCTCGGACGTGTTGGGCGGGCTCGGGTCGTCCTCGCCATAGAGCGCACCGCCGAGGAGCTGTAGGCCTTCCGTGCCGAGGACCTCTCCCTGGAACAGCGGGACGCGCCATATGGGGACGCTCGCGAAGTACTCCTCAATATTCGCCAGGTACGTCGCCTGCGTTTCCCGCCACTTCGCCATGAACTCACCGTCCGCGTCATCCGGCAGGATGCGGTTGATGATGACCGCGTCGACGGTTAGCCCATACAAGCAGAAGTACATGAACGCGCGCTGCGTTTCCTTGAGGACCATCTTCTCAGGGTTGGTGACGAGGCGTACCGTAGTGACTTCGGGGTCGCGCAGGACACCGTCGATGCCGCGCAGGTTGTCGAAGAGGGTCTCGATGTTCGCGAAGTATTCGTCTCCCGGCATGGGCATGCCGGCCATCTGCTTCAGCAGGGGACGCGCCACCTTCAGCACGCGCCGTTCGAGGTGGAACACCTTCGACATGTACCACTCGAGCGTTGTCGGTATGCTGATGAACCGCAGGGATTCACCGGTGGGGGCGCAGTCCAACAGCACGACATCGTACGTCTCTTCGCGGGCGTACTGGTTGATGTAGAGGAGGCTGCATATCTCCTCCATGCCCGGGAAAATGGCGAGTTCGTCCGCGACTACGTCGTCGATGCCGGACACCTGCAGGATCTTCGTCACGTAGTCGTACACCGCCGCCCAATGCCGCTTCACCTCTTCGTGGATGAGGATTTCCTGGATGTCCAGGTTCTCGCGGATAGACACGGGGGCGCCGCCTCCGTGGTCCATGAGGGTGCGGTCCATGTCGAACGCGTCCGCCAGGCTGTGCGCGGGGTCGATGGACATCACCAGCGTGCGGTAGCCGAGGTCCGCGAGCCGGAGGCCCGTGGAAGCCGTGACGCTCGTCTTACCGACGCCGCCCTTGCCGGTATACAGGATGATCCTCAAAGACGTACTCCTCGGCGCCGTGTCCGTGGGTGCGCAAGGTTAAGCGCGGGTTGAGCGCTCTTAGTTTACGGTGACCCACTCGACCCAGCAAACACCGCTCGTGAAGTAGGGTCATGCGATGGTGGCGATGGCGAAGCCGCCTCACGCGGCTATCCCATATCGGCCGACGCCGTGGCGATGAGCTCCGCCCGGTTTCCGGCCGCGGCTCGGCGCATGAGTTCCTCGACGTAGCGCGTCCCGTCGATCTGCTCGTCGCCCTCGAGGGAGGAGACCATGAAATCCGCCTCGAACATCCGCCCCTGGAATGGGGGCGCCACGCCGAAGACCTCCCCTGCGCCGTCCCGATAGGCATGTTGCACGCGATCGCGCAGCAGGTCCGAGCGGTAGCGACGCACGCGCCGCAGATAGTCGAGTACCGTGAGCCTTCTCTCCTCACCGCGCGCATGGCGACGGAACGACCCCACGGCTTGTCGCACAAGCTTCCGTGACGACACGTTCCCTACGAACGCGATGAAGTTGCCTGTTGTGGGGTAGAGGAGGCCCAGCGGAGGCGGGTACTGCTGGCTCCCCGGCTCGTCGAGGTAGTAGCCCATCGTCTCCAGGCTGAACATCGCCACGATGTCCTCGCCGCGCTCCTTGCAGCGGTTCGCGTAGACCACACTTCCCATGGCTGCAGTGCGGTAATAGGGCGGCTCCTCGTTCACGAAGCACACGAAGCGCACCGTGCGCCTGAGTCTTCTGCCCGCGAAGGCGCGAGCGAGCGCCACGACCGCCGCGGCCCCCGTGGCGTTGTCGTTCGCCGCGGGACACCACGGGGCAGAATCGTAGTGCCCGCCGATGACGCATATCTCGTCGGGCCTCTCGGCCCCTCTGATCTCGACTTCCAGGTTCTCGCAGACTCGACCGTCCACCTCGATTGGCTGCGACAGCACCTCATAGCCGGCCTCCTCGAGCGACGTCTTCAGGAACGCGGCAGCCTCCACTAGCTGCGCATACCGCCGTACGTTGCGTTCGCCGATGTTCCCAGCAAGCGTCTGAACGTCTCGCCGTAGGGCGTCGCGCAGCGCCTCTTCGCTCTGCGTCAGCGGGGCGAGCGGCCCCGCGTAACTCCTCCCGGGCATGCGGATCATGGTCACCCACGCCGCGAATACCACGAGGAGGATCCCCGCAACCAGCGCGGCCCCGACGCACAGAACAAGCATCTGCCAACCCATCTCACGTCGTCTCCTTCGTCCCCAAGACAGCGTAGGTGAACTCAGATCATATACTTAACGATGGTAAGTAGTCGCGCGAAAAAAAGGGGGTCGCCGTCAGTCCGACAGCGGGCGAATTCGATGTCCATCCGTTATCGTGTCGAGCATTTGCGTCACGAGAAGCTCCCGCTCGGCCCACGGGAAGTCCGGGTACGCGATCAGCAGCGATGTCACGCCATGGACCGACGCCCACAGCGCCTGAGCAGCCGCCATCGGATCTACGTCGCGGAAGACCCCCTGCGCGACGCACTCCTCGACGACGACGGCCAGCGAATCGAAGGCGCGTTTCGTCGCGGAATCCTCGGGAAGGTCCAGGCCCCCTCGGTACCGCGGACGAATGACGAAGGTCAGCTCGTATTCGTGCGGACGAGCCAAGCCAAACTCGATGTACGCACGGCCGAATTCGCGGAACTTCTCGACCGGGTCGGTTACCTCCTTCACGCTCTCCTCGATCGCCGAGACCAGCCGATCGAGTGTCTCGTCTGAAATCGTCACGAGGAGATCCAGCTTGTCGCGGAAGTACAGGTAGATCGTCGTGGGCGAGTACTCGATTCGCTCGCCGATCTTCCGCATCGACACGTTGTCGAAGCCCTCTTCGGTGAAAAGATCCCCCGCCGCGTTCAGGATCTTACGGCGCAGTTCTTCCTTCTCTCTGGCCCGCCGTGCCGCTATGCCCCGTGCGTCGGTGTTCAAGGCGTCTCTTTCAGTGGGTCATTAACTTAACACTGTTCATTATGGGCGGCGCAACGAGCCGTGTCAAGAGGAATCTCGTATGGGATTGGGCGTTCGCGCCTGCGCCGCTAATCGCCGACGGACATCTCAGACAGTTGGAACGCCCTGTCCTCCTGCACGGATCCATCGCCGTAGATGATGCGGACTCGCACCATCGGGTCGTCCGCGACGGTGTCGAACGCCAGCGTGGCGAAGCTCTTCGTACTGCTGTTGGCGATGCCCGACGAGATGACTTCCACGAGCGGGTAGCCAGGCGCGTCGTGCACCTGGATGTAGCTGGCGTGGACGTCTCCGCTCAGGTAGAGGACGCCGTCGATGCCGCTATCGCTGATGGCGTTGTAGAGCCGGTTCCGGGCGAAGTCGTAGATCCGCCAGCCGTCCGCGCCGCTCGCCTGCAACGTGCTGCCGGACGCCAGAACCTTGAACGTCGCGGTGGAGTTCCGCAAGCCGTCCATCAGCCAGGCGAACTGCGCGTCTCCGAGCATGCGCTTGCTACCGTCGTTCTCCGCCTTGTCCGGCGAGCGGTGGTAGCGGCCGTCCAGCATGAAGAACTCCACGTCGCCCCACTGGAATCGGTAGAACGCCCCGGGAGTGTCCTGCGTGCCGGTGGGGGGCAGCGCCCACAGCCCTCGGAACGCGCGGAGCGAGTGCTCCTTCCCCGCCTCCGTCCCGTCGGAGTTGTTGGGACCGTAGTCGTGGTCGTCCCACATGGGGTAGTTGGGCATTGTGCGCAACACGTTCGCGAAGTCCTTCACCGCGCGCTGTTGGAGGTGGTGTTGCCAGAGCGTGTCGTGGTCGGTTGTATCGGCGTAGACGACGTCACCGAGGAGCAAGTGCAGTGACGGTTGCTGCGATCGCATCAGGCGCCACGACAGTTGCTCGGGCTCCTTCCCCGAGTGCATGCACGAGGACACTGCAATCGTGAACTGCCCGCGCTGCCCGGGTACCGGCGCGGTCGTGAACTCGCCGGAGTTCGCGTCGTCTGACGGCCCTGCCCACGGATCGAGTTGGGTTTCCTCGAAGGTGTCCGCCGCTTGGTGCGCGGACAGGACGCGGAAGATGTACCTGGTGCGCGGGTGAAGGTCGGTCATCGAAAAGACAACCGGCATGTACACGCCTGCGGCAGTACTTGAGGCAGACACCGCAAGCGACGGCGCCTCCGCGTTTCCTTTCGCCCGATAGTGCAGAACCAGGTCGCCGGGTTCTGCGGCAGCCGCCCACACCATCGCGGTGGAGTCAGTAACATGACCGACCACCGGCGGCGACCCAAGCGGCTCGGGAGCAGCGGCCTCCTGTTGGGGAACAGGGGCTGTGGCGCACGCGAGGAGGAACACGAGCGGAAGCGCGAGGAGACGCGCCATGATGGACCTTCGGTGGACGGTGCAGACCGCGACCAGCGAGTCAGCTATTTGTCGTCCTCCCAGATGTAGCTGTACGACTCCTTGATCTCCCCAGCGCGCTCTGGGTCGCGCTTGATGTCCTCCCAGGTCACGCCTTCGCGCTCCATTATCATCTCCCACTGCTTATCGCCGGGCGTGCCCTTTGGGGGTCGCCATCGGCCGTCCTTCTTCACGCGCTTCTCCGGCGCCTTCGCTGCCGCCGCATTGTGCGACCCAGCGCCCTTGATGCCTATGACGTCTCGGTCGAGGGCAAGATTCAGCGGGCCGAGCGCGCCGCCCTGAAGTTCCACCGCGCCGCGTTCGATGGACGCGACCGTGTATCCCTCGCCTACTTCCGCGCCCACGTCGACATAGACCGCGGAGCCGTTGTGCGACAGAAGCGCTCGGCGAGTATTGTCCGAGACCATCACGCCCACGAGTTGGAACGGATCGCGCTTGGGCTCGCCGCTCCACCCTAGCCGCCGAAACAGATTGCCGTCGAGGATCGAGGCGTAGTGCGGAGGCAGACCGCTGGGCGTGTTTGGACGTGGCGCCTGCATCGCTGAAGGAGCGTCCATCTCTGCCGGCCGCGCGGCCGATCCGGCGCCGGGCGCCTTCGCCGCGGAAGTCTTCGCGGGTCGCCTCGCGCCTTGGTTCTTCCGTGCTATGCGCGACTTCTCGGGGCTCGCCGCGGCGGCGGCCTTGGCGCGCTGCTTGTCTGCGGAGGCGCTAGCGGCAGCGGCCTTGGTAGAAGCGCTCCGTTGCGTCACCGTCTTCCCGCCAGATTCCTTCGCGCGCGTTGGGTCATACGACTTCTGCGCGCCGGCCAAGCAGCACAGCAATCCCAGAACGCAACCAACCGCGAGCAGCGAACGCCTGGTTCTCATACAAGCCCGACCTTCCCGTCATCGACTCGGCGCGCGAACAGACGCAGTCCGACATCCGCTCAGCAGCGCGAACGGGTACGGAACGACGCATGCACACTACCACAGACGGCGCGGGACATCAGCCGGATGAGTCGACCTGCCTCCGCCTCAACGGCGCGGCCGACCCGTCGTCGGCCTTGACCATCCCGCGCGCGGTCAATATGGTGTCCGGCGGCGCGGCAGGACGGGCGGCATCAGCGACAGGAGTACCCATGGCGAGCGACTTCGACGGGCGAGTGGCCCTGGTGACAGGCGGCAACGCGGGCATCGGCAAGGCGACATCCAAGCTGTTCGCGGAGAGGGGAGCCAAGGTCGTCATCGCCGCGCGTCGTGAGGCGGAGGGCGAGCAGACCGTCGCGGACATACGCGACGCTGGTGGCGAAGCCACGTTCATCAAGGCCGATGTGCGGAACAGCGACGAGGTCGAGCATCTCGTGCAGGGAGTCGTCGACACGTACGGACGCCTGGACCATGCCTTCAACAACGCGGGGGTCGCCGCGGGCGGCCCGATCCACGAACTCGAAGAGGACACGTGGGACCGCGTCCTCGACATCAACCTCAAGGGCGTCTGGCTCTCGATGAAGTACGAGGTGCGGCAGATGCTCGAACAGGGGTTCGGCACCATCGTGAACAACGCGTCCATGCTCGGGTTGGCGGGTAGCGCGGGCGCGGCGCCGTACGCCGCCAGCAAGCACGGCGTCGTCGGGCTGTCAAAATGCGGAGCCATGGCCTACGGGAGCAAGGGCATCCGCGTGAACTCCATCTGCGTCGGACTCGTCGAGACGGACATGACCCACGGCATGATCGAGGGCATCAAGGAGCGGGAAGCAGTCGCGTCCGTGAATCCGCTGGAACGCATTGGCGAGCCCGAGGAAGTCGCCGAGGCGGTCGTGTGGCTCAGCTCCGACGCCGCCTCGTTCATCAACGCCGAGGCGATGCGCATTGATGGCGGCGCTCTGGCGAAGGGAGGCTAGACACTACGGCTCCGCTCCCCGCGTAGCGCATCAGTCAGCAGCGGCGCTCCGTTCAGCGTGCATTGTCGTCAGCCGACGGTACACGTGCGCGTAAGCAAGCGCGACGACAGCGCCGGACGCCAGGACGCCGACGACGAGCACGAGCAGACCCACCATACCTACGAGCCCGGCGACCAGGCCGAACCCAAAGAGGTGGAACTTCTCTCCTCGCGTGATTGCCGAGCTCCGCCTTAGCGACTCCATCACCCCCGCGTCTTCGTCGACGATGGCGTACATGTAGTATTGGAACTTGATCGCCCAGATCATCCCAGGCACGATCAGCAGAATGGTCCCGCCCATGACGATGAGCATGTAAAGGAGACTGGCAAGCACCATCCTGACCACCAGCCGGCCACAGGAGAAGAGATCCCCTATCGCGCCTGGCTGGCCATCGACAAGCCGCAGCGCGAGGCGTGTGTACCCCAGCGCTATGAACAGACTCAGCACATATCCAAGGACCGAGGCTGCCAGGACGACAAGTGCGGAGTCGTCGCCAACGATCCAGGTGAAGATTGCCGGCGCGTAGCCCGCGACCATGACGATCGCAACCGCGCCGACCATCAGCCAAAGGTTGTCCCTGAACGTACGCCACCCAAAGCCCAGCGCCTCCCCGATGCGGAACGTCGGCGTATCCATGAGGTCTCGACTCCCATCGTGGTCTTGCACATCGCGCGAGTTTTCACGGACGGTACATTACACTGCCGTTGTGTATATTTGGCGCACCCTAACACGGGTACCGTGGCTGATCCAAGTCCCGGGTGACCGGCTACCGGCTCCGCGCGACGCAGGGATTTTCCCAGATCTCCGCGATCTCGACTCGCGCGCCGTCCCGGGCGGCTGACAGGTAGGCTGCGTCAACAATAGCCATCGTTTGCAGGTTGTCCAGGCCGCTGTGCAGCGGCTCGCGGTCGGCGTCGGCGGCTTCGAGCAGCTCCCGCATGCTCCGACCCATCGTGTATGCCAGGGCATCGTCGAGACGGTAGGTGTACGTTCGCGTGCCGCCGTCCGCGGTCTCGACCTGTAGCGTGCCGTCTCCGTCGACGATCGCGCGCTTCGTCGCGACCGCGGAACCGCTCACGCCGTCGATGCGCAGTCTACACTCGGGTACGCGTGGTGAGTGCCAGTTGGACACCATCGTGCCGACGGCTCCACCCTCAAAATGCACGGTGAGCGCGGCGAACGTCTCGCCGGATACGTCGGGATTCCACGCACGGGTGGGACATGTGACGGCGACCGGGGCCTCCCCCGCCATCCACCGCACCTTGTCGAGCAGGTGGATGCTGAAAATGCTGATCTCCAGCCGCTTCTCCGTCGCGCGCCAGCCGCGCACCGTCGTGCGGTCCTGGAACTGGTCGTGCGCGACGAACCGGATGTCGCCCAGAGCGCCGGACGACGCCACTTGATGCGCCCGCATCGCCTCCGGCATGAACCGCAGCTCCTGGTTCACGGCGAGGCGCGCGCCTCCGTCCTCGCACGCGTCCACGAAGGCGATCGCGTCCCCAAGGCACTCACCGAACGGCTTCTCCACCAGCATGTGGATGCCCTGCTCCGCCGCGGGGCCGATGACGCTCTGCCGTACCGCTGGCGGAGTGAGGAGCGCGATGGCGTCCACTTCGCCGGAACCAATCAGGTCGTCTGTAGTCGTGAACCGCAAGGCAAGGTCGTAGCGGTCGCAGAAGTCGTTTAGCCGCGCTTCGTCCGGGTCGCATCCGGCGACGACCTGTCCGAGGTCGCCCAACACATAGCCGTACCCCCTGAAGTGCACATTCGCGATGCCGCCCGTGCCAACGATGCCGATTCGATAGCCGGCCATGGATCACCATCCTCGTGTAGAGATGTCACCACGTGGCGCCAGGCTGTGGCGAGCGCCTGCGCTTCATCAGGAGGGGTAAATACTACGGCCGCGCCGCTGCTAATGCACCCGGCAGTCCGTGACGGAACCCGGAACCCATGTGTCGGTGTTGGCGCAGGCGGGAGGCGGAATGGTCGCCGTCACGAAGGCTGAGGCACGACACGCGCCGCCTAGTCGGCCATCATGACATGGAAATGCCCATCCTGTCGCCGCCGTAGCGACCAGACCGCCGAATCCTGCGGCTCCTCGACCATGTCGAGCGTGATAGGGGCGCCGGCGGGCACATCCGTCAACAGCCGATTGCTCTCGAGCATGAAGAAGGGCGCGGCAGGTGTGATAGACGCGCGCAGGCTGCGATCCCAACCCAGTTCACCTGGCGAGGCAAGCGTCTCGCCTGATTGGGGTCCCGCGCCGCCGTCGCCATGATGTCGACTCACGGCAGAATTTCGGCGGCCCCGGTCGGCGCCCTTAGCAGGCCGGCGCAGAGGACGGACAGCGCGGTCTCCGCGCCGCACAGGTGGTAGGGTCGGTATATGAGCATGGAACTCCGGCGACCGTTGGCCATGGGCCGCGGCGGCCGCGCTCTCCTGTACGACCGCGAGCATCCCGATGGAAAGCCGATCGTGTCGGACGGCCAGACGCGGCAGGACGCATTCGCGCTGGAACTCGCTGATTTCGCAGCGGCTGTTCTCGACGGAACCCCGCTCACAGCGACGCCAGAACACTCGCTGGGCGAGTTGCGGACGGCGCTTGCCATGTACCGCTCAGCGGAGACCCGCCAGTGGGAGAAGGTCTGAGACTGACTCCAACATCCTAGAGATGCGGGCGCAGGTACCGACCCGTGTGCGACCGCTCCTCGGCAGCGATCTCTTCGGGCGTGCCGCAGGCCAGCAACTCGCCGCCGCTGTGGCCACCCTCTGGGCCGAGGTCGATGACGTGGCCCGCCGTCTTGATGACATCGAGGTGATGCTCAATGACGATGACCGTATTGCCCGCGTTCACCAGTCGGTTCAGACTGTCGAGCAGCCGTTGTATGTCCGCTGCATGTAGTCCCGTCGTCGGTTCGTCGAGGATGTACAGCTTGTGCGCGCCGCGCTTCACCTTGCCCAACTCCGTCGCGAGCTTAACGCGCTGCGCCTCGCCACCCGAGAGAGTGGTCGAGGACTGGCCAAGCTTCAAGTAGCCGAGACCGAGGTCGTTCAGCACGCCTACCTTCCGGGCGATGATGGACGTGTCCTCGAAGAACTGCTCGGCGTCCTCCAGCGATAGGTCGAGCACCTCGCTGATGTTCTTCCCTTCGTACTGCACCTCGAGCGTGTCTTCGTTATACCGCGCCCCCTTGCAAGACGGGCACGTGCCCTCGACGTCGGGCATGAAGTGCATCGCCGTCTTGATGCTACCGTCGCCAGCACACTCCTCGCAGCGACCGCCCTTGACGTTGAAGGAGAACCGTCCTGGCTTGTAGCCGCGCTCGACGGACTCTTCCGTGCTGGCGTAGATCTGGCGAATCTTGTCGTAGATGCCGATGTAAGTCGCTGGGTTCGACCGCGGCGTGCGCCCGATGGGCGATTGGTCGATGTTGATGACGTCCGTCACGTACTCGTGACCCTCGACAGCATCGTGGTCGCCCGACAGCACCCGACTGTCGTAGTGCAACGCGTAGAGCTTCTTGTAGAGGATCTCGTTAATGAGCGAGCTCTTCCCCGAACCGGACGCCCCGGTGATGCAGATGAACACCCCAAGCGGGAACTCGATGTCCAGATCCTTGAGGTTGTTCGCCCGCGCGCCCCGGATGATGAGCCGCTTGCCGTTGGCTTCCCGCCGCGTCTCGGGCATGTCGATTTGCTTACGGCCGCTCAGGAACTGGCCGGTCAGCGACGCGGGGTGTTCCAGAATGTCGTCCAGCGTGCCCTCGGCGACGATCTCGCCCCCGTGAATCCCCGGCCCTGGGCCTAGTTCCAGAATGTGGTCCGCTGCGCGGATCGTCTCCTCATCGTGCTCGACGACGATGACGGTGTTCCCGATGTCCCGCAGTTGGCGGAGCGTCTCGATCATCTTCACGTTGTCTTTGGGATGCAGTCCAATGCTGGGTTCGTCCAGCACGTACAGCATGCCCATAAGCCCAGAGCCGATCTGCGTCGAAAGCCTGATCCGCTGCGACTCTCCGCCCGACAGTGTGCCGGAGCGCCGGTTCATGTTGAGATAGTCGAGTCCGATCCCTATAAGGACGTCGAGCCGCGCGCCCACTTCCTTGAGGATCTGACCGCCCGCTTCGGCGTGTCGCTCAGGCAGCTCGATGGCGGCGAGGAAGTCGCGCAATTCAGACAGGTGTTTCTCCCCTGCCTCGTGGATGTTCTCGCCGTGGATGAGCGTTTCCGTGTGCGTCGGCTTCAGGCGCGTGCCTTCGCACTCCGGGCAGACATGCTCGACCATCACCTTGCGGAGGTACTCCTCCATGTGGGTGTTGGCCTCCTGCTTGCGGCGATACCAGCGGTAGTGCCGGTCAATACGGTTGATGATGCCGTCGAACTTGAACTCGCGACCCTCGCGCCGGTGGCCCCGCTTGGCGTCGGGCGGGATCACCATCTTGATCTTCTTGCCCTTCGTCCCGTTGAGCAGCAGGTCGACCACCTTCTTCGGCAGGTCTGAGAACGGCACATCCAGCCCGAAGCCATACTGCTTCGACATGCTGTACATGATGTGTCCGTCCCACGTGTCCCGGTCGTACTTGTACGCCTGACGCACGAAGGCGCCGTCGAGAATGCTCCGGCTCTTGTCCGGCACGAGCAGATCGGGATGCACCTGCAAATAGGTGCCAAGCCCCGAGCAGGTGCGGCACGCTGCCGTGGGGTTGTTGAACTGGAAGTAGGTGGGGCTCGGCTCGCCCATCGTCACGCGGTGTTCAGGACAGGAGAAGTCCGCGTGGAAAGCGTCCAGGTCGATCTTCGAGTCGCTGGCGCCATCCTCGGCGGCATCTTCCGCCTCGGGGATATGCACCCGCAAGTACCCCTCGCCCATCGTCAGGGCCGCCTCGACGGAAACAAGCAGATTCTTGTCGATCTCCGGCCGCACGACGAACTTGTCGATGAGGACTTCCATGTCGTAGTCGGTGTCCTCGTCGAGTTCGACGTCCTCGCTGATGTCGGTGAGTTCACCGTCGATATAGAGCCGCCGGTAGCTGTTGTTTCGGATTTCACCCAGGAGGTAAGGGTAGTCCTCGCCGAAGAGCTTCCACGCGGGCGCGCGCAATTCGATCTCCGTACCGATGGGCAGAGCTAGAATGTGCTCGACAATACGGTGCGCAGAACGCATCGGGATCGGATCGTGGCAGTAAGGGCAGTGCGCGTCCCCCACCGTGGCGTAGAGCAACTGCAGGTAGTTGCTGATGTCCGTCATCGTGCCGACGGTGGACCGAGGGTTGTTCCCTGTCGTCTTCTGCTCAATCGAGACTACGGGCGATAGTCCATAGACGAAGTCGACGTCCGGCTTCTTGAGCTGCGAGATGAAGCGCTTAGCGAACGACGACAGCGACTCGAGGAACCGGCGCTGCCCTTCCGCGTAGACGGTCTCGAAGGCAAGCGACGACTTACCGGACCCGCTTAGCCCGGTGACGACGACGAGTTTGTCGCGTGGGATCTCAACGTCGATGTTCTGGAGGTTGTTCTCACGGGCTCCGCGTACGTCGATCGTCGTCCTCAAAGGGCCATCTCCTCGTCGTAGTAGTAGGCAGCCTCCTCCATGCTGACCTGGCTGTTCTTCGTGAGTCGGACGGGCGCCGACACTTTCTCGATAGCGTCACGGTCGGCGAGCCACTCGCACGCCATGCTGATCTCGCTGGTCTGCGCCACCTTCTGGAAGCGCTCCGTGATCTCAGTGTTGGTCCGGGCTCCCTGCTCTTCAATCAGGAAGTCCAGCAGCGGCTTGTATATGTCCTCAACGCGGTCCATGAGGTAGTCGTCGATGGCTTCCAACGCCTTGCCAAGCGTCGACTCGTCCTTCGGCCCCTCAATGAGGTCCGTGTAGATCGCGTTGAAGAACGACGGATTGTGCCGCAACGCCTGGTGAATGACCTCGCGCTGGACGACCTCGCCGTTGTGCAGCGTCTCGATCCGCGCCAGGCCCTCGACGACGTGCATGATCCACAGGAACGCGTAGTGCATGTCGCGTTTGACGTGGTAGAACTTCTCCGCCTTGGCGAGCGTGGGCATGACCCACGCGGCGGCCTTCATCAGTTGGAAGTCGCGGTCGCGCGACCCGAGGCGGTCTTTGTCTTCGTAGTACTCGCTGATGGTCTCGTCGTGCGAGAACAGCAGTGTGCTCTTCGCGAAGGAGGCATGAAAGAACGAGCTCTGTAGCGAGCCTTCCAGCATCTTCTTGAATTGCTGGCGGGGGTAGATGACGACGTGGATATTGACGTCGTTCTCGACGAGGGAGAATCCGCTGCGCCTCAGTTTCTCGTCGCGGGAGACGAGGTACATGTCGATGTCGGACTGCTCCCACACCTCGTCGTAGGAGAGGCTACCGAACAGGATCGCCGCGAGGATGTGATCGTCGCGCTGCACCTTTTCGGTGAACAGGTCGAGCGCGTCTTGATAGCGCTGCTGGACTTCGGCGCTCGCCGGCATGGCGTCCTCTCCCCCATGTGGCCGCGCGGCGACCATTGATTTGCGCGGCTGATGCCGCCATTGTAGGCCGCAACATTCCCACTTGGTCGCTACGCAGCCGCGGAACCCGACGTTACATACTCGCAGTGGATGCTGGCGCCGATGGACGGCAGACCCGACACGACACGACTCTTTGTATATGGGACGTTGAGGCGGGGTTGTCGAGCCCATCATATGGTTCGGCGAGCGGCGCGAGAGATCGTAACCGCCGAAGCTGCGGGACTGTTGTACGCTTTGCCGGAGGGCTACCCGGCGTTCCTGCACGGTTGCGGGACCGTCGTGGGCGACCTGGTGACTCTTCGCGAAGCGCGCGCGTCGGGGTTGCTCCGGCAATTGGATCTTTACGAGGGATACTTCGGGGCGGGCGACCCGTCCAACCTCTACATTCGTGAGGCTATCTCGATCCGGGTCGTGGATACGGGGATCGACGTAGAAGCGCAGGTGTACGTCTACGTGGACACCGAGCGCGCGCGACGCCTCGGGGCGAGAATCGCTGATGGTGATTGGCTACGGGCCGACGCCCAGGCCGCGCGGGCGTAAACCGATTGCCGTGTTCACGCGTCTCTCAAAGGTGGACCCAAGGGTCTGTTGTGCGGCGTGTAGGATCGGAGGACGAGATGGATCCGACTTTCGCCGACGAGTTCGCGGACGACGGCTCCCGCGCCAAAGGGGAGCGCAAGCTGGATATTAAGCGGCTGCTAGGCTTCCTGGCCATCGCCGTTGGGATCGGTGTGCTCTGGAACACGCCGTTTATCAAGCCGCTAAAACTGTTCGTAGTGTTCCTGCATGAGGGCAGCCACGCCCTGGCGACCGTCGCGACGGGCGGCAAGGTCGTCGACATTCAGATATTCCTCACCGAAGGTGGCGTCGCTCGTAGCCTGGGAGGCTCGCGCTTCTGGACGCTTATGGCGGGCTATCTGGGCAGCCTGCTCTGGGGCGGCCTCATTCTTATCATCGCGTCACGCACCCGGCTTACACGCGCGCTGGCGGTTGGCATTGGCGTCGCCGTGGCGCTCGTCACTCTGGCTCACGTGCGCAACCTCAGCGGCTTTGGATTCGGCGCTGCGTTCGGTGGCGCGATGATCGCTGGCGGCCTGCTTCTACGCGAAGGCTTCGTGAACTGGATGCTCCGCGTGATCGGTCTCACGAGTTGCCTGTACGCCATCTACGACATCTCCTCCGATGTCCTCATGCGGCCGGAAGTAGGCTCCGACGCGCGCATGCTCGCGGAGTATACGAGCTTTCCGCCGTTCCTCCCGACGACGTACCAGACGATCTTCTGGGGCCTCGTGTGGATGGCGCTTAGCATCGTCGCGACGGTGGCTATACTGCGCGTCGCCGCTACGAAGGGGTCCGAAGAGACAGGGTGACGAGGCGCGGCGCCGTCGCGGTCGTTGCATCGCGCCGCGGACGGAGACCCCGCGCGCGGGCAGTGCCGGCCCGCCACCCACTCTCAACGCAGCGACGGTGCCTGGGCGGAGCGGAATGCCGCTGGTCTCGTCGCGCATCCCTTCCGTGTGAGCGTCAGGCTGGTCGATGGACGAGCCAGACGCCGGCAACGATGAGCAACACGCCGCCAAGCTTCGCCAGAGACAGGGGCTCGTTGAAGGCCACCCGCGAAATCAGGACGATCGCTACGTACCCCAGCGCGATGATCGGGTATGCCTGGCTCAGTGGCAGGCGGGACAGCACTACCAGCCACAGCATCGCGCTCAGCCCATATGCCGCAAGCCCAGACCACACGGAGATGCTGCGGGCGACGCGTCCGAGGATCGTGAGAGGCGCCCCAGTCCCGAACTCCACGGCTCCTACGGCCGCCATACCGTGCTTCATGCACAACTGACCGACAACGCCAAGCGCCACGCAAACGAGCGCAAGGATGACCGCGATCCGGTCGGCAGATGCGTGTCGCATTGCTCACCCTCCCGTGGTCATCCGCGCTGGCCCAAGCGGGCCTCGCGCTTATCCACAGAGCCGCCAGACACTTTAGGCATGACCGAGTGCCACCGCCATATCCGCAGCAGGTCGAGCGCCATGCGGGCCGGGTCGCGCAACAGACGCACCTTGCTGCCAGCCGCATCGCGCCATGTGACAGGGACTTCACGCACTGAATACCCAAGCCTTCGAGCGAGGTACAGGATCTCGACGTCGAAGGCGAACCGCTCAATGCGCTGCATCGCAAACAGGCGTTGCGCGACATCGCGCCGGAACATCTTGAAGCCGCATTGCGTGTCACGGATGCCAGGCACGACCAGGCTGGTGAGTAGCCGGAACGCCGCCCCCATTGCCCTACGGCGCGCCGGCTGTTCATCCACGATGTCGGACTCGGGCAGGTGGCGCGAGCCGATAGCGATGTCGTAGCCGTCATTCAGGGCGGCAATCAGCTTACCCGCCTCCTCAATCGGCGTGGAGAGATCCGCGTCGGAAAACAACACGTAATCGCCCTTGGCCGCGCGCACCCCAACCTTTACGGCGTGCCCCTTGCCCCGGTTCACGCCAACCTCGAGGAGCCGGATGCGGGACGACTGGGCGATGTGGTTCTGCACCACGGCGGACGTATCGTCGCTGCTCCCGTCGTCCACGAGCAGGAACTCAGCCTCCATGCCGGCCGAAGCGAGAAACGCCGCCACGCGGGCGATGCTTGCTGAGATCCGCTGCCCTTCGTTGTACATCGGCATGATAACCGTCAGCATATCCCCGCCCCTACCCTACGTGTCGCATTAGGTTTATAGTCGATCCTACTAAATTAGGGTTTACGCCGCAATAGTACATGCATTAGTCTACCCATGCCACCAAGTCACGTCGCCATATATGCCCGTGCGGTGATCGACATAGGATGAGTGCTCTGCAACTGAGAATCCCGACCTATATGGCTGTGGCGGCCTCCCTGGCGTGCGTGGTATTGCTGTCCGCGAGGGGGTCACCCGCACAGCGGCTGGTCTTGGGCGTGTCGGGCGATGAGCGTGGGTTCATCGAGCCCTGCGGATGCTCAATGGCCCAGTTGGGTGGGCTTGCTCGCCGAGCGACAGCCATCGCGGAGTTGCGGGCGGCAGGAGATGGGGTCGTGCTCGCGCACAACGGCGGCGTGATTGAAGGTCCGGGGTGGCAGCAGGAGTTGAAGCTGGAAACGGCGCTCGCGGCGATGCAGGCGAGCGGATACGTAGCGATGAACGTTGGGGTAGGCGAGGCGGCAATGGGAATCTCATACTTGGGGCGCCAATCGGATAAAAGCGGTCTGCCGCTCCTCGCCGGGAATTTGCGCTGGGATGGGGTCGAGATCTCTGATGGCATCGAGTATTGGCGAGGACGCGGAAGCGTGCTAGGCGTTGTCGGGCTCATGTCCGAGGAAAACGCGCGCAGGGCGCAAACATTCCGCCCCGAACTGACGTGGTCAGACCTCGTGTCGCGTGCGAGAGAGCTTGTCAGAGAAGCGGCGCCGGGCAGCGACAGTCTCGTGCTTCTCTACTGCGCGTCCGTTGACGACGCGGCGGCGCTCGCACGGCAGGTGCCCGGGTTCGACGTGATTGTGGGCCAAAGCCGTGTAGATACGGATGTTTCACCTGGATTCGCAGTCTCCGAAGGCGCTACGCGCATCATCACCCCGGGCACGAAGGGACGGTATCTCGTCACAGCGCCGCTAGGCGGAGGGGGCGTCCGTGCGTTGCCAATGGCGGATACGTACGCGGAAGATGCCGCTGCGGGCGGCCTGATCGAGCTCTACCACTCAATGGTCGAGCAACTGGGGCCGCGCCTGCTGACGGATTCCGCTGCGGCATCCGATCCTGCCCAAGGGGTGGCTTTTACGGGGAGCATGGAGTGCAGTCGTTGCCACATGGACGATTACGCAATATGGCAACACACGAGGCATGCGCACGCGCACGAGACGTTGGTGCCCAAGGGGCGCGCGCGCGACCCAGAGTGCCTGACATGCCACGTGGTAGGCCTCGGCAAACCGACTGGGTTCGACGTTGCGAGCCCCGCTAAGCAGGTGAGTGACGTGGGATGCGAGGCGTGCCACGGCCCAGGCGGCGTGCACAACGCGAATCCAGAGCTTCCGTATCCGGTCGCACAGGACTGCGTGTCCTGCCACACGAGCGCGACCAGCCCTGCCTTCAATCGCGATTCGTACTGGACCAAAATCACACACGGAAAGGAGAACCTCTAGCGACACGCGCAAAGTCGACTCGCACGTCACTGACCGGCCCGTATGGGGCCGTTCTAACGCAAAGGATCAACGGTTATGAAGTTCAACCTCACGCGGCGACTGCTGGTCAGCGCGATCGCGCTGTCCGTCATCACCACCGGAATTCTGTCCGATCAAGTGTCGGCCCAAGGCGACGTCCTAAGTGCTGAGGAGATGGGCTCCATGTGGGGTGCCCAAGTCTCGTGCAGCACGTGTGGGATGGTGGATACATTGACGGACGGAGGGTGTTCGTTCTCATGTCGGCTGGTACACGCCAATTTCTCGCTTAGCATTTACGAGCGCGCCAACGACAACATGAAGGAAATCGTCGTCTGTAGCCCTGGCAACTGGCCCGACATGACCGCGATCCCCGAGGGTCGGCTGACGTGCGTGATCGAGACATGCTTCGGGTGGACGTGCTTCACACTCTGGGGTTGCTTGGACGACGGCTACGAGCTCGGGGACGATTGGGTCGGCGACTACTACTGCCTCTAACGATGCAACCAACGCATGCGGTGGCTCACCAAAACACGCTGAGCCACCGCGTCCGCCCGACCGAAGGAGGGAGCCAGTGACTCCGCGCAGAATCACCGGAGCCTCAGCCGTGGCGATCGTCGTCATCGTAGCGGCAGTCGGCGTCCTATCCAGACAGGGCTCCCAACCATCGCCTTCTGGCTCACCAGACTTGCCTCGCCGCACTTACTTCAGCAGTCAGCAACTGCGACCTATTGTCGCAATCGAGGGAGCCATCCAACCACCGTCCAAGCCGGTTGACAATCCTACGGAAGCCCCGGCCGCACGAGCGAATGCCCCAGTCCCATCTCAATCGCACGTTGGAGAGAGCAACCCCGCCGCACAAGGGGAGTACCCTCGGGCGTTCACAGACGAGGAGATCGCCGCCTACGAATACGTGGAGGGTTGGATGTCTCGATCCCAGGACATAAAGGCTCGTCAACGCAGCTTAGATATCCCGGCATTTCCAGGCGAAGATGCTTCCGCGGACGAGAGGACAGCGTATTCGGTAGCAATGGCCGAGTACTCGAGGCTTAGTCGCATCACGGCTGAGGCGACTAAGCGATCGGCGCGTGAGTTGGGCGAACGATTCCCGGGAGCGGTGACGCGAACAGAACTCCCCGGCCGCCGGGTGCGGATAAGACTCAATTGGGACATCGTGCGCGGACACACAGGTGGGGTACTGCCGGAGGGGACACAGTAGCATGGCGTCTACTTACTCCAGTGCGAATGAGCGCCGCGTCGGGTCAGCGTTGGGGGCCATCGCGCTCGCGCTGACCTTCGCTTCCGTGCGTGGGGCGCCCGCCCGTGAACTCAACCCCGTCGAATCGCGGGTGGTCATTGATGCCATCGGCCACAACCTCTCCGCTGTTCGCACGTACACGGCGGCCGTCCGACAGCGGAATATCCGCTCTGGGTTTCTGACTAGAGACGGGCACGTCGAGACAGAACGGTGGGGCGACTTCGATGCGGATCTGCCGAAGAGAGCCGCCACCTACTCCACAACGCGATCTGTGGATTATCCCGGCCGCGCGGCGCCCGTGCTGTCGCTCGATACGCATCGGTGGATCTTCGACGGCTCTGCGCACATGAGAGTGTTCACCTACATTCGCGAAGGCACCACGTTCCCGCCGCAGTTGTGGCTTTACCCAGCCGATATGCGACAGGGGGTCGGCGAGTTCTACTTCTCGATGGATCCGATGACGTACATGGACTTAGGGAGATGCCTGGTCCAGTCGTCGTGGCCGGAACTCCTGGCGGACGGAGATATCACGGTTCATTCGGACACCTATGTCGGCCGTGGCGTTTATCGCGTTGCCGGCACGTTGTCGAGCGGGGCCGACCACGAACGCTCCACATTCTCGGCAATCATAGACCCAACGCGCAGTTACATGCCTGTCCATGTCTCAATACAGACCGAACCTAGTTCCGGCCTCGATACCATCAAGGTCAGCGTTGAGCATGAACGGTACGGAGAACTGATCCACGTCCCTGTGAGGGCGGTGTTCACTCTTGCGGCCGCCAGCCCGGATGATCCGACCAAGGCAGTGACCGTGTTCGAGCGAATCGTGGAGTTTTCGGACTACGCGATCAATGTGGACATACCCCCGATGGCATTTGTCGCGCCGGATGTCCCGGAAGAGCTGCGGGCCACTCGCGTCATTGACTTACGCTGATCCTAACCTTCATCCCAGGGGTCGAAAATGCTGTTTAGCACGAAATGCACCGTGCTGGTCCTGATGTTGGTTTCCGTGCTATGCGCCGCGGCTCAAACGCCTCCCCACCTCGACCACCCAGCAGGCGAGGGCCACGAGATTGACCCCCTTTGTGGCCCGAAGTCCCTACGTGCAATGGGGGAACTCGTCGGCTTGGACTTGGGAATCGACGACGTAGCGGCACGAATGGATATAACAGAGCGTGGCGTGTCCATGTTAGATATCTTCAGCGCCTCGCAGGAGCTCGGCATACCGCTAAGCCCAACGAGGTTGGGTGGGCTGCCGGACCTGGCCGAAGTCGACCAGTACGCCATCGCGCACGTGAACGGTGACCATTCTTTTGCCATAGAGAAAATTTTCGACACCACTGCCCGTGTGATAAACCACGAGATAGGGAAGCCTGAGTTCTACAGTTGGGGTGAGCTATCGTCCATGTGGCAGGGGGACTGCCTCCTATACACCCCGCCCGCCCCTCCGACCGATCGTCCTACGGCATCCTTCGCAACGCAACACATCGAGATCAGGGGCCGTCCGGTTGGGACCCATGTCCGCGCCTCCTTTGCACTCGAGAACTCCGGCGACACGCCGCTGGCCGTCCTGCGTACTCAGACAAGTTGCAACTGTACAGCCGTCACGCCCTCGGATAGCGACGTCTTGCCGGGCGAGAGCGCGCAGTTTGATATCGAGGCGGCGATCCCGCCAGGTACGAACCCAATGCGGTACTTCTCTGCTGTGGTATACACCGACGATCCTGTGTACCCGGTGAGGCTACTGACGCTAGCGGTAGACGCGACCTTCATGGTCCGGTCTGACCCCGCTGTGCTGTTCCTCGAACGCATCGTCCAGGGGTCGGACGCATTCGAAACAGAAGTCTTCATCCACTCCGACACGGACTACGACTATGACATAGTGGGTGTCACGTCGAGTACAGAGCAGGTCAAGTTCCTTGGGTATTCCGCGCGAGACTCAGGGGTCGCCGTCGAGCTCTCTGTGGACATCGCCGGCTCGGTTGGCGTGATCGACGAGTCGATCGTGATCTCTATCGTCGACGGTAACCTCAGATCCCTTGACCCGTTGGAGGTCGCCGTGCCCATCAAGGGCGAGGTAGTGGGCGCCATTTCCGCCCTTCCAAGCCGGTTCTTCTTTGGGATCGTGAATGCCGGCGAAGAAGGTCACGGTGTGGTGCAGCTATGCGACCATCTCAGTGATTCGGTCACGATCACGGAACTCTCGTCCAGTTCTCCATACATAAGTCTCTCGACCGCGCCAAGTGGGATGAAAGGCTGCATGAATGTGCATGCGCGTCTTGACCCCAATACACCGGCGGGGACGCTGGAGGCGACGGTGACGATCGTGACCGATCGGAGCGAGTCATCAGCGCTTAGCGTCCCGGTCTTTGCGCTCGTGAGGTAGGCTCCCGCCCGTTGGTTGACTCCGGTCCTGGTACTCCCTGACGTCGAACATAGCGTGGATTGCAGGATATCATCAGGTCAAGCGATCATGAGACTGTAAGCAGTCGTGGACCGCAGAATGGCTCGCCAGCCGAAGGCATGTGGGTTCGGCTGCGTAAGCGGCCGCACATGGCGTCGATGGCGTTCCTGGGTGCCATGCTGGTCGCGATCGCGGCGACCATCATCTTGCCTTACGTGAAGTACAACAACCTGCTGGGGGCGGATGCCGTAGGACATCTCGCTTCAATCGTCCACTTTCGAGAGCACATCTTCCCGTACCCTACGGGTTGGAACGCGCACCACTTCGCCGGATTTCCCCAGTACGTTTTCTACCCCCCGCTGTTTCACTACCTTGCGGCGCTTGCCGCCGGGGTATTGGCTACGGCCGTCGCCTTCAAGCTGCTGGTCTCCGTCTCCGTTCTCGGGATACCGCTCGCGGCTTACGCGCTTGGCCGGCGGCTCGGGTTGGGCCAACGCGGCCTGTTGCTGTGGTTGGTCTGGGTCTGGGCAATGGCACGACTGACACCGCCATCTTGGGGAGGGAACATCTCCGGGGCAATCTACTTCGGACAGGTCAGCAACACGCTGGCCATACCCCTCTTCTTCCTATACCTGGTGGCCGTTGAAAGGATGCTGGCGACGCGACGAACTGTCGGAGCGTCCCTCCTTTTGGCGGCGACGATCCTCGCGCACACCTACACTGGGCTCGCCGCGATTCTGATACTCATCGGGAGGGTGTTGGTTTCCACGGACAGGAGCCGCGTGCTTATCCCTGTCATGAGGCACATGGCGGCTACGCTCGCGGTTTCGGCGTTCTGGGTCGTGCCGGTGTTGGTATACCGCGAGTTCATGTCCGGAGAGACGATAACGTCACGGATGCCGACGTATTGGCTACCAATCGTGAGCATAGGACTGATATTGCTGTTCGTCCTTGCGCGACAGACAGACAGAAATACGAAGGTGTTCGGGTACCTGATCGGCCTCATCCTCCTGATCGGTCTGGTGTACATCCGGGTGTTCAGTTCTCTCGCATTCCACCCACATCGGTTCTTCATCTACGGGGCCTATCTTGTATTTCTACCGGTGTATTCATTGGTGTTGCGGCCACTCGCCAGGCGGATGAGCCCTGTAGTGCTTGTCGTTCTCGCCGTTGTCTTCGTGGGGTGGACTCTGCGCGGGGTATCGAGCGAGAAAGGGGAGGCCTACGTGCACGAGCCGTTGTTGGAGCTGCCGGCACACGGGCCGCTAGACGTTTCTATCGAAGTTGGCGCGCTCGAAACCGGAAGGCTTCTGTGTACTGGAAATGGCTACGAGAACCTGTCGGTACAGGTACGGTCGTTGTCCCACCAGGCCGCCCTTAGCGGGGACAATCTTGTGTGTGATGGCCTGTTCATGGAATCGGCCCTAAACGCCTCCTACCTCGCATCAATCCACGTTGTCATGTCTGGGCCGGCGGACATGGTGTACACACCCAAGCGGATTCGCGCGAGTCAGCAGTGGCTGCCCCACTACCTGGACACGTTCAACATCCAACATGTGATCGGTCTGCACCGGCCACGTCTCCCCTACATCAAGCCGTCCGACATCACGTTGGGCAGCAGCGGGGTAGGTGGGACGGAGAGCCATGCGGTCTATGACGTCGTCGCATCGCCTGCGTATGTCGAGGTTGTGGACAGGCCGATTGCTAGCATAACCCGTGGTTGGGATGAGGCGGTTCAGGAGTGGTGGGCTACGGAAGGCGTGCGAACACAGCTGCTTGTCCGCACGGATGAGGAATGGCCTCGGCCCACCGAACGACGCGAGGCAAAGATCAGGGACTATCGCCTCGACCGCGATGGCGAGCGGATGGCGTTCTTCATTGAGTCGGAGGAAGACGTCCCTGTATTGGTCAAGCATAGTTACTTCCCGAACTGGAAAGCGTACTCAGGCGGCCGCGCGTTGCGTGTATACCGCACGTCGCCGAATCTGATGCTGGTCTACGGGCGCGGGGATGTCGAGCTTGTGTACGAGCGTTCTCTGCTGGAGAAGGGGGCACTGGCAGTTTCTGTGCTTTGCGCTCTGGCCTTAGTCCTTTCGGTCGTGGCGCTGTCAGCGCGTACCCACGGGGTCATCGAGAGCGCGTAGTGAAGTTGGATAGCGTCATGTGGTTGCTCGGTCAACCGTTGGGAAGAGCAGGATGGAGGAGTCTCCATCGCGAGAGTGCCGTGTGAGAGCTAGATCCTCGCTGTCCTTTCATCCCCACCCGCTCATGAAAGGACTCGCACCGTGGATGAAGGTCTCTTGGCGACGCATCTGCTTCGTGGTACCCTGTGAGGCAACAGAATCCACTTCGGGCAACATTAGGGCAGTCAGAGCATGCTCGAGGTTAGTGAAGAACATGGGCCGTGGTGGTAGGCAAGCCTCGCGGGAACCGTAAACAGCGGCCGGAACACGACCGCGAGCTGTTCGCGCTGAATCCCGGCGACAGGGATGGCAAGCCCAATGGCGTCCCCTGCAGTCTCGTTCTCTGCCAGGTGTGACGCGGTCACAAGCAGACCGTGCGGCTGATATCATCGGCCAGATCGGATGCGCGCTATGCTCACATACGCCGGAATCGCCGCAGAGATCCTCTGTGGGATAGTGTTCGCGATCGTCGTGCTCAAAAGCACAGATCCGTACACCCGCAGGAAGTGAGGAGACAATCCCGCCTATTGCCGCTACCTGTGCCTGATGTAGACGGTCCTCCGTGGGGAGATCTGTTCGGCTAGCACCGGAGCCCTGTACCCGTCGCCGGGCGACTGGCGCTGCCCTCAATCGCCTTAGCAGAGCGTGTGCGGCGACCAGTCCTCGCCCTGTGGATGCGCGTCGCGCCTAGTCCCCAGAATCCAATAGCTCATTGGCGGCGTCCACGTAGAACTTCGCCGCCCACGCCAGATAGCAGTCCGGCGCGTAGTACCCGCCGACGGGCTCCGACCCGGCAATACCTCCTCGGACACCCATGTCCGCGTGTTCCAGGTCTTGGAAGCGCGAGACGTACGCGACGGTTCTCCGCGCCGCGTCTGTGTAGGCGTTGTCGCCCGTCAGCCAGTCGAGCTTCGCCCAGATGATCGCGAACTGGAGGCTGCCCGTCAGGCAGCAGGACTCCTCGGCGGGCTCCCACGCAGCGTCGAACGCGCCCGGTAGATAGCCGTCGTCGGACAGCGACCGCAATGCCGCCTGCGCCATCGCCTCCGCAACATCGAAGTACTCGTCGCTGTCGACAAAGTCGCCTGCCTCCAGGAGACCGCGCACGGCGTAGGCGAGGAAGTGCGTCGTCTCTCGCGTGGGGTCGATGGCAAGCCAGTCGTTAGGTTGGCGGCGCGAGACGGCCCAGTCCAGGTTCCGTAGCGCCGCCGTCTCGTAGCGTTCGTCCTCCGTGACCTCGTACAGGCGCAGCAGAGCCCAGGCGACGCGGGTGTGATATGTGTGCGTGACGCCGCTGGTAGGTGTGGTCGTCCAGTGCCCATCGGGGCGTTGCGTCTCGACGAGCCAGTCGCCTGCTTTCCGCGCCGCCTGGCACATCCGCTCGTCGCCCGCGTGCTCGTAGGCGCGAAGCCAGCCGAGGATGTCCATGCCGGTGTCAAAGACGTAGAGTGTCTCGAAGTCCATCGACGTGGCGGCGCCGCTGGGCGTCTGCACGGAGGCGACCCACTCGATCATCTCGGTCGCGGCGTCGCTGTATTGCGCGTCCTGCGTCTCGACGTGCATGTCCCACAGCGTCGGGACGATGTACCCGGTCACTTCTGGATACGATGTTGGGCAGTATCCGTCCGTCTTGTGGTAGAAGGCGGAAACGCCACCGTCCGGCGTCGCCCGTTGCGCGCGGAATATCCAGTCCAGCGCCGCCTGACGACGTTCCAAGAGTTCCGCGTGGGCGATGGGCGACATCGTGCGTCCCTCCAGGTAAATCCCGTCGGAGCAGCACGCGTCCTACTGTCGTACGGGCCGCGACTCAGAAGCCGCGTATCGGCGGCGGCTGCAAGGTGTCCACGGAAGGACCGTAGCCATCGGGGAACCGATCCGCAACCGAGCGCCCATCCTGGAACAACTGCCACGCGTCCGGGTCCGACGGGATGGGCTCCGGCGCGTCGAACTCGCGCCATCCGTCGCCGTCGACCGCCTCGTCGTAGCCGTCGTCCCGTAGCCAAGAGATCATGCGCTCGCGATGCGCCGCGAGAACGCGGTTGAACGCCGGGTTGCCGGCAAGGTTGCGCTCCTCCATGCGACCTGCGAGGCGCTGGAACAGCCACTCGCGCCGATCCGCGGCCGAGTAGACGTACTTATGCTCGCGCATCACAAGCATATAGACGCCTCTCGCCCCTTCACTGAACTGCCCGATGATCGCCTGCCGGTTCGTGTTCCCGCCGGCGAGCTCCGCGAGATCCGCGCCGTCGTGATCGTCCGTTGGACTGAGGCCAGCCGCCCCGAGGCACGTGGGCAGTACGTCGACGAGGCTGACGGGCGTCTCGCACTCGTGACCAGCGCGGAACCGCTCCGGGTAACGAGCCAGCAGAGGCACCCTCGCCGATGGGTCCAGGAACGACCGCTTCCCGTAGCAGTTGTAGTCGCCCAGCATCTCGCCGTGGTCGGACGTGTACAGGATGAGCGTGTCATCCAATACCCCCTCCGCCTCCAGGGCGGCGAGAATGCGACCGACGTTGTAGTCGATGAACGAGATGCACGCGTAGTACGCAGCCCGCATCGTCCTGACCAGGTTCATGTCCATGCCCTGGTCGCGGTACTTGTAGCGGTTCTGGAAATGGCTCCAGTAAGTCAGCAGTTCCTCGTAGTCCGTCGGCAGGAACGGCAGCGGCATCTCGACGGTGCGATAGAGTCGGTTCCACGGCACCGGATTCTCGAACGGCGGGTGCGGCTTGATGAAGCTCGTCCAGCAGAAAAACGGGCGCTGCCGGTCGCGCTTCTCCAGGAAGTCGATGGTTCCGTCGCCGAGCCACTGTGTGTGGTGCAGGCGCTCAGGAAGCTGCGACGGCTGCGGGATGTAGTAATACTCGCTGCGTTCGCCCTGCGGCGCGACGATGTGGCCGTATCCCTCGTTCTCGAGGTGCTCGGAGAAGTCGTCTCCGCCGGAACCCTCCTCGGAGAACACGCGCGTCTCGAACCCCCACATCTTCCGGTTCTCGGGACTGAAGTGCATCTTCCCGATACCGTGCGTCTGATAGCCCGCGCCGTTCAGGTACTCCATGAGCGACGTGCGGTCCTGCGGCATGGGCGTGTTGGACGTGCAACCCGTGCGGTGTGGCCACTGCCCTAGCAGCATGCTGCACCGCGACGAAACGCACACGGGCGACGGGCAGTACGCGGACGTGAACGCTGTCCCCTCGGCGACGAGCCTATCCTGCGCGGGCGTCTGGATGATTGGGTTGCCCAGCGCGTGGATCGTGTCGAATCGCTGCTGGTCCGTCTGTATCAGCAGTATGTTCGGACGAGACGGCATGCGGGTTCCTTCCCACGGAGCGTCGTAGGCATCCAATCGGGCGGGCGGTTACGTGTGTGCAAAGGGACCGAGCGGACACCCAAAGCCGGTAGACAGGCTATCGGTGAACGTCTTTCGGGACAAGCAGGGCTCGGGAGCGGGGCGGAAAGACGCGCGCTACGAGGCCGCCGCGTCCGCGGCGGATGAGGCCGTCGCTTCGGGTGGCGCCGCTTCCTCGTCGCTGATGTCTGGCGCATCCGATGGAGCATCCGATGGAGCATCCGATGACGCATCCGACGTGGCGCTTTCCGCGCCGGCCGTGCTGGAGGAGGCGCCAGGCAGCACCTTGCGCAACTGCTGCTCGGCGTCGACGATGTCGCGGTTCAGGCGCTTGATCGCTTCTAGCAGTTGTTCGGGTAAGGTCGGGTGGTCGCGGAGGGATCGGCGCATCTGTCGAAGCAGGTCCGCAGCGGCGCGGAAGACGCGTACGATGTCTCCCTCGGGCGTGCTGGTGTACGTCTGAAGCTCGTCGAAGTCACACCCTCTGGACCACGCGAGCGTAGCGGCGGCGAGCTTCCCATCGATGGCTTGGGACACCGTGTCGATACCGCACTCCAACTCGAGGGCCTGCACACGTTCCATGACGCCCTCGGCGGACTTCACCATGCTGGCGATGCCGCGGTCGTTCATGCGGGCGAACCATCCGTCGCGCTTCGCCTCGAACACCATCGCGACGGCGAGGACGTTCATCTCGTCCGGGTCAAGCCGCTCGAAGTAGCCCGACATCATCAGCTCGGTGACGGCGAGCTCGTAGCCGTATATCTGCTGGGCAATACGGCCGCGGGGAAGGACTTTGAGTCCCTCGATGTAACCGAGCCGCTCCATGAGCCCCATGCGGGCCCTGATCTGCGCCTCGTGATAGTGCCGGACGCGCTCGATTTCCTCGCCGAGTTTCGTGACCGAGTCCGCCGTCTTGTTCAAAGCGGCGTAGCGCATCTGACACTCGTTGAGGTTGCTGCACCCGTGACACTGCGCCTCTCTGATCTGCGCCTTGATGCCGTGTTCTTGGCGGTCAAGCGCCGCCAGACGGCGCGTCCTCTCGCGCTTCTTCCGACGCCCGCTGTATTTGCGCTTCACGCGGCTGCGGAGCGGCCGAAGCTCTCCGACGCGTTCCGTAATCACCGCGGACATGTTCTGGTGCTGCGTGAGCGCCTCCATGGCGTCGTAGCCGTGGATGCACTTGGGTTCCGGCAGGTTCTCGCGCGTGCGTTCCGCGTCGTCTCGCTTCTTCTCCAGCTCCCGCACGCGGTAGGTGCTCTGGTGGTTGCTGAAGCTCTTGCGACACACCTCGAACATCATCGCGCCGTATTCGTCGAGGAGGTTCAGGATGCTGGAGTACGACAGGTTGAATTGGCTTTGGATGGGCTCCGGCTCGCCCGTGAGGACGTGGCGTATCTCCGGCATCCGCGCGAATTCGGGGTTCACCGTCGCATAGACGAATCCCTCGGCGTCGATGCCTCGTCGCCCGGCGCGGCCGGACATCTGCTGGTACTCGCGCGCCTTGAGGTGACGTACCGAGACGCCGTCGTACTTCTCCAGGCTCTCGAAGACGACGGTACGCGCGGGCATGTTGATGCCCACGGCGAAGGTCTCCGTCGTCATGAGAAGCTGTATCTTGCCCAGCGTAAACAGCCGCTCGACGACTTCCTTAAGGGTGGGCAGCATCCCCGCGTGGTGGTAGGCGATTCCACCTTCCACGAGTTCGCGGAACTCCATCGCCCGATTGTCGTCGGTGATGTCGAACGTGGCGCAGAGCTCGTCGTAGTCTTTGAGAATGTCGGCGGAGTTGTTGGGGGAAAGCAGCGAGCCGTGCAGCCGGAAGAGCTTCGCTCGCTCCTCGCATCCGCGCCGGCTGAAGCAGAAGTAGAGCGCGGGAAGGCGATCCTCTTCGGCGAGGTGCTCGACGAGTTCGGTCGGGTCGTAGTCGCTGGGTCGGAACCGGCGTCTGCGTCGTCCGCCCCTGTCGTCGTCCAGATCCTTCGCGCGCTCCTGGAGCGTGTTTGCCGTGCGCTCGAGGTCGTCCACCGTGCCGATGTCCCACCCCGGCATGTACACCATGCGTTCGAGAGGCACCGGACGGTCGTGTTCCTCAATGACCTGGATGGGCACGTCGCGCACGCTCCTGATCCAGTCGGCGAACTGGCGCAGGTTCGGCATCGTGGCGCTGAGGCAGATGAACTTGATGCCCTGGGGAGCGAAGATGATGCTCTCCTCCCAGACCGTGCCGCGCTCGATGTCGTTGATATAGTGAATCTCGTCGAACACGACGTACTCGATGTCGGCGAGCTGCGACATGTCCTCGAAGATCGTGTTCCGCAGGATCTCCGTGGTCATCACGACGATGGGCGCCGTCGAGTTGATGACGACATCGCCCGTGACGATGCCCACGTCCTCGCCGTAGAGCGCGCGAAAGTCGCGATACTTCTGGTTGCTGAGCGCCTTGATGGGAGCCGTGTAGACGATGCGCCGGTTGCGCTTGCGGCAGACTTCCGTGGCGTACTCCGCGATGACTGTCTTACCCGCGCCCGTCGGGGCCGCGACGATCACGGAGTGCCCCGCGTCTATCGCCTCGCAGGCTTCTGCTTGAAATGGATCGAGTTCGTGTCCGCCGTAGTGCATTGAGATCCCGTGCGTGTTCACGCGTCGTAGCCCGCTCCGATTGCCGGCCGATACCGGTAAGTCTACCTGAGAAAGCCCCTGCCTGACGGAATCGCCCAGAAGCCGGCAGGCGGCGCGGCCGTTGGACGCACATGCGTGGGCGACTGCCAGGCAGCCCCGAGGTCGACCACTGCCGCGCCGCGCCATCGGTGTGGGTGAGTCCCTTCCCGTGGCGGGCAGCGGCCAGGATGGAGTTCGAGGACACCCTATGCGACTAGAGGGTTGGCGCCTCTGGGTAGCAAACAGCTCCGTGGAGTTGGCGCACGCGCGTGGCCGCCGGCAGCCGCCCACCATCGCGGGGTAAGCGTGGGACCGACGATCATCCATTCAATACTAGGGCGATTCGACATTTGGTTCGATGGCGTTCTGTGCGCTATGGTACTGCCT
>CAYYPK010000046.1:0-49736 GCA_964473525.1 uncultured bacterium | reverse complement strand
GCGATGAGTATGTCGCCGATGAACGTGTACCCGAGCAGGTAACAGACGAAGATGAACCCAGCGGTGAGCCCGCTCCAGATCAACGCCCAGGACCTCGTCTCGGGCCAATTCGCCTGTCGCATCCTGTCCTTGAGACTGCCCTTCCCGCACACAGCCGTCAGAAGGCGCATGCCCATCCATCCCACGAACACCAGTAGAGAAGCTGCCGCCGCATACAGGAGCATCCCGGCAAACGACATACGACGCCTCGCTGTTCGATGTCTCCGGCACTGGATGTCGCCTGGTGGTGAACTGGCTCCCCGGTCGATACCGACGGCGACGGGCCGTCCCTGGAACTCCCGCGGATGGCTAACGCCACGTTGGGGTTGCGCAGCACGCTGACGCGCTCGTCAGGCCATGCTGTCGATGTCGCCGTTCTGGTCGGCCCTGAGAGGTCACGCGCCGTGCCGCATGGCCCGCGCCGTCCCGGCCTCGACCTCCGGTGCAGGGCCTGTGTAGAATGCGGCCCGGATGAACCCGAAGGCTGTGCTCGGAGCCAACGTCCGCCGCATACGGCGCGAGAGAGGGTTCACACAGAAGGACTTAGCGACTCGTACCGGCTTTCACCCGACCTACGTTGGTGGCGTCGAGCGCGGGGAGCGCAATATCTCGCTCGTGAACATGACCGCGATGGCTGTCGCCCTTCGCGTCACGCTGGCGGAGCTAGTTGCGGGCATCCCACGCCCTGAGTAGTCCAACGCCTGTGAACTCTCCGGCGAGAGCTTGCTGGCGAGGAAGGATACCTATACGTATCCTAGCGCGACAACATCAGCCCTTCAAGATGCGCCTGCTCAGGGGCGCGTAGTTGCGATAGACAGCCCGGTTGCCTGTATGCACATTCGGATCCCGGGCGTGACTGGTGTTGGGTCGGCGGGCAGCATCACGTTGAGAGCCCGAGTGGCGTTTCTGCTACGCGGGCACCCGCCGGCCCTGCCGCGATGGCTCGCGCGCGACCCGCCGACCGACCGCCGCGTTCAGACTCCGATGGCGGTCGCCTCCTCGTCAGGAGTCAGCGCGGGAACGCCGCCAAGGGCCAGGCGGACGCGCTCGCCGTGGCCCTCCACCATCGGTCGCAGGTCCTCAACGTCGTGATGGACATAGCGGCTTGTGACCGTCTGCCCAACGTGACAGAGAAGTCGGCCTATCTGCGTCTCAGTCGCCCCGTGCCTTGCCAACTGGGACGCGTAGAAGTGGCGGAGATCGTACAGCGTGGCCCAGCCCAACCCAGCGCGCTGGACGGAGGACGCAAACGCGCGTTGGACGTTCCGCAACCCCTTGGGCCGATCAACGTGGCCACGCGCCGGGAAGTAGAGCGGGTCAGGTACATGCCCGGCGAGCACACGCCGCGCGAACGTCGAGACGGGGACCTCTCCCCAACGCCCGCCTTTCATCTTGTCCGGCGGAATGCGGAGCATATCGGCGTCGACCTCGTCTGCGGTCAGCAGGCGCACGTTCGATGGCCTTAGCCCGGTAAGCCCCATTGTCAGGAAAAGGTCGTGAGCGTCCGTGCTGGCCGCTGCCTCGAGCACGCGGACGAAGTCATCGAGTGACAGGAACTTCACGCGCCGGTTGTCTACGCGCAGCAGCTTCACACGGGCGAGGGGGTTCGCGTCGAGTTGGGCCAGGTCTACAGCGTGGTTAAGCGCCTGTTTGAGCTTCTGCGTGAACATGTTGATCGTGCGCGGCGCGTGGCCCTGTTCTGCGTAGAATGCCCTTAGGCGTTCCACGTGCTGTGGCCCCACCTCCCGCAGGCGCAGGTCCGATCCTGTGGCCTCCAGGAACCGCACCACGCCCTTCACGCTGCGCGCGCTACTGTCGTATGACTTGAGCCGCCGCTGCGTGGGCAGGAAGGTCGAGAGCAGGAAGTCGGTCACGCGCGGGCTTCCCGCGTCCGCCGCCGTCGCGTCGAGTTCCGCCAGCAGCGCGTCGAACCGCTCCTCGGCACTGTCGCGATCCGTCCCGAGCTTACGTATGACGCGTTTGCCATCGTCGGGCTTGATGTCCGCGATGTATGCACCGTCGCGCAGGAACAGTCCCGACGTCCGGCGATGGTTCAGCAGTCGGATGTGTTGACGCGTCCCCGTCGGCTTGCGCATGACCGTACTCCTGTCCAAGGGCTTTCCTGATTCTTTCCCATTCTAGCGGGGAGTTGTGGGAAAGCGCCAGGAAAGAACGGACAGAAGCAGCCCCAGACCAGGGCACACACTGCGCGGGCCGTTTCCGGTTCATTCAGTATTCATAGGGTTCTACGGGAGGTAGGGGTGGCGCACCCGGAGAGATTCGAACTCCCGACCGCGTGATCCGTAGTCACGTGCTCTAATCCACTGAGCTACGGGTGCGCACCGTACCGGACGTCGTCCTTGCCGCGCGGCCGCGGAAGAACCTGCGAGGAAGATGGCGGAGAGAGAGGGATTCGAACCCTCGATGGGGTATGAGCCCCATAACAGCTTAGCAGGCTGCCCTGTTCAGCCACTCCAGCATCTCTCCACACTCGCTACCGTGGCGGTGGGAGCAGGATTCGAACCTGCGGTATCGTTGCCGATACAACGGTTTTCAAGACCGTCGCGTTAAGCCACTCCGCCATCCCACCGGTAGGCAGTTCAATAGTAACGAACGACCTACGGACTGTCAACAAAGGGACGCCCCGTATTCGCTATTCCTCGGACGCCCTGGGCATGCGGCCGACGAGACCGCGGGACGAGCTCATTCAGCCGCTCCGAACTGTTACCGCGGCCGCCGTGGACCGTATCAGTTTGGACGTGGCGAGTGAACTCTGACCCGCCGCGTCCCGTTGGCGTGCAACGGGCGTATACGGTTTGCCTGCCAGTTGCGTATAGAGGTAGAGTACTTCCTTGGACCGCGCCGACCGCGGCCCAGTTGGACATGCCAGAGGGCTACATCCGTTGTACCGCGCAGTCGAAAGAGCCAGTCGTAAGCGCGTCCGCGCGCCGGAGAAGCGTGTCGCCGCTCTGCTCAAGAAGGGCGAGCGAGCGCTCCTACAGAAGCGGATCGAGGCTGCGTTGGCGGCGTTCAACGAAGGCATAGGCATCATCGAGGATGCGTACCCCGTCGAGGAGCGGATGCCCACCGCCATGCGGGCCTCCTACGGACACGCGCTCGTGCAGCGAGCTCGAGCGCTCGCCGTCAGTCGAGACGCCGAGGCGATCTCCGCATACCTGCACGCGCGGCTGCACACAGAGCTCCGGCCCGCTGACATCTCCTTCGTTGGCGGACGTCTCCTGCGGACGCTGCCGCGGTCCATGTTCGCGTTCCCCCTATACCTCGAGTGGTACGAGGGGTCGGCGGACAAGCAGCGCGCCGAGGAGCGGATCCGGGAAGCCGTGGCAGTCGACTGGACGACCGACCCAGCAGGCTCGGAATTCGCAACCAAGCGCCAACTCAATCAGTACCTGGGCGCGCAGAAGCCGCAATGGCTGTGGACACTCGCGCATCTCGCGATCTCCCACGAGCTCGTGGGAGACCTCGACGCGGCCCACGCTTGCCTGCTTGAGTGGAGCGCACGGGATCCAGGCGCCAGCGAAGTGCGCTGTCGCGAGCGCATGATCGCCGGACGTCGGCATCAGCGGGCCGATCAGCCCATTGAGGCCGTCGACGCCTACTCCGTCGCCATGCTCGCGGGCAGCGACCTGTCGCACGAAGCTGCCGATCGGATCCTGGACATCGCCGGCCTGATCGCGTTCACAGAGGAGCAACTCGCGAGCGTCCGCCAGGCGTTCCACGCGTACCTCCACGACGCCGCCGACGTCGGCATCCTACTCCGCTACGCGGAGTGGGCGGAACTACACGACAGCGACGCCGCCGCCTCCACGCTCTACCGCGTCCTCGAACTGCAACCGGACCACGCCGACGCTCTGCTCCGCCTCGCGACCCGCAGCCACGAGCACGGCGACACAGAAGAGGCGTCGCGCCTCCTGGCCCGGTACCTCGCGGCGCGGCCTGACGACCCGCACGCGCGGATGATGGCGTCGGAAATCGCCGACGCGGATGGCGACGCGGAACGCGTTGTCGAGCTCCTCCAGGACGTTGAGGGTCGCACGCCCGTCCACGATCTCATCTACGCCAAGGGCCTGACGGCGCTGGGGAGGTTGCGGCAGGCGGAGGTGGTGCTCGCCGGCGTCACAGGTGGCGACCTGTCCGACGAGGATCGCTACGCACTCGCCTCGCTGAAGGTGGACTGCGCGCTTGCCAATGGAGCCTTCGACGACGCGCTGGCACAGTGCGCGGAGCTGATGCGTCAGGACGAGGACGACCCGCACACGCAGACGCGTCTTGGGCAGGCGTACCTCGGCGTCGACGATGTGGAGCAAGCGGCGCAGGCGTTCACGCGCGCCCTTGATGCCGACCCCGGGATCTACATCGCGCGGAACGGCAGGGGACAGGTGTACTACCGCCTGGGACGGCTCGAAGAGGCGGCCGATGATCTCGCCGCAGTGCTCGCGGAGCGCCCGCGACAGCCCGAGTTGCACTACGCCCTCGCGCTCTGTGTGATGGACACCGACACGGACAGAGCGCGCACGCACTTGCGCGAGTCGCTCGGGCAGGATCCCACCAACGAAGGCGCGTGGCTCGCGATAGCGCGCGTCCACGAGCAGGCAGACGACTGGGAAGCCGCCTCCGACGCCTATGGGCGTGCGATGGCCGTTCGCCCAGAGGGCGACCCAGTCGTCGAGCAGCGCAGGACGTACGCCGCGCTGCGCGCGGGTCACTACGGTGTCGCGCGGACACATCTGGCAAGCCGGCGCGAACGTGTCGGCCTCGACCCAACCCACCTCTACTACCTTGGGTACTGCTGCTACCGCGAGGGCGACCCGCGCGAGGCCGCTCAGCACTGGCGAACCACGTTGCGGCAGCGCGAGGACGAAGCGCTACGGGACGACCTGGCTTGGCTGCACCTCCGGCTCGCGGACTACGCGGCCGAGACGGACAGTCGGGTCACGATGACGCAGCACTGGAACATCGCCCAGGAGTACGCGGCCGACTACAGGGTCCAGGACGCCATTGTCGCGCGATGGGCGCGGGAAGCCATGCAGCGGCTGTCCGCGTCAGGCGAGACAGCCCCGACGCAGCGTGACGTGCAGATTGCCAACGACCTGATGGCGAACGTATTGCGGGCCGCGCCGAAGAACGACGCGTACGTCGTGCTCGCTGCCCTGTGCGGCGCGCGTATGGGCGACTGGCCACTCGTAGCCGATGTGGTGACGCCCATTGTTGAGGACGGCGACTGGATGCGCGTCGGTGGGTACCTCCTCGGCTTGTGCCGCTGGGAGCAGAACTACCCCGATCGCGCGGCGGACGTGCTGGCCATCGGCAAGGACTGGGGCGAGTGGGAGTCGGACGTGCAGTCGCTGCGGGTGCAGATGTTCCTCGACTCCGGCGATGTCGCCGGCGCGGCCCGGGAACTCGCCATGCTGCGGGCCATGGCCCCCGAGACCTGCTCGACCGAGGACTCCATCGCCATCCTACTGGCGATGCGCTGCTGGCGGCAGGTGCACGACCTGGTGCACGAGACGGCCGAGACCGATCGCACCGACCTGATGTACTACAGCCTCGGCATCGCCACGCTAATGTCCAACAAGGAGACCGAGGGGCTCGACTACCTCGAGCAGGTCGAGGACGACAGCCCGTGGCACGCCGACTCTCGAGAGCTGCTGCGCGTCGGATACAAGCGGCAGGCGCTCCAAGCCTTCCAGTCTCTCGGCTGGGAGGACGTCGTCGACTTGCTCGAGCAGGTAGCCGAGATGGACGAGTCCGACGCATCCGTGAGGACGTGGCTCGAGCGAGCGCGTGACTTCTCCCTGCTCTCCCGCTGGGAAGCCATGGACAGGAACACGCTCGTCGAGCGGTGGCAGTCGCGACTCTTCGCCGACGTGGCCGAGGTGCTGCCGCTACACCAGTGGGCCGTCTTCGGGTTCTGGGACGCGCAGGCGTTGCCGACGAAGGAGCGGTGGCGCGACGCCGTGTCGCTGTGGGGCACGCTCGTTAGCCTGCGCGGCTACTGGGAGGAATGGGTACTCTCGCGGCTACAGCGACACTACCCAGACGAATGGGACGCAGACCTGCCCGTTCGAGACCATGAGGCCAGGCTCCAGCCGGTCGTCGGCGCCTTCCTGAGCCGATTGGGCGCGCACGTGGTGGCGGAGATGACTGATTCGCTTGCGCAGGCAGATGCATCGGAGCAGGAAGCCACCGACCTCGAACACCACTTCGAGCGGGAGCGGCAGACCGCCGCTCTCTGGCGGGAGTGGCTGAACGACCACCCGCACTTAGCCGACTCGGTGGTGCCGTACGGTGACGACCTGCTTAACGTCCTACGACGGTCGGGAGAGATGCGCGACATCCTCACGACCTCGACGAACCTCCACGCGACCCACACGGACGAGCGCCTCCTCATCTACCTGTCGCCTGTCGGGCACGTCCTGGCGGCGCTGGAGTCTGGCTCGGACACCGACGCCCGGGACGCCGCGCGCGCCTACTTCGACGATGACGACCCGACGGTACAGCGATACGCGCGGATCGTCTTCGTGCTCGCTTCGCAGAACCCGGCAGCCTTCGGCGCGTCGCCGTATGAGGGGCTGGCGACGACGCTGGACGCTCGTGTCCTAGCCGAGGATGTGAAGGACTCGCGCCTGCTCGAGTCGCTGGCCTGGACACCACTGTTCACCGCCATGATCGATGCAACCGTCGCCGAATTGGACCGCGCGCGCGGAACGACCCCGGACCAGCAGGCCGAGCAGGCCGGCGTCGTGCGCGACCTGTTGAAGCGCGCGTACGAGATCACCGGGATTGAGGAGATCGCGCCCGCCATCGTGCGAACCGCCATGGCGCAGACGCGCGCGCTCGTCGCCTTTGGCGGCGGCGCTCGGCGCTCCGTCTTTGAGAACGAGTTCAACCAGTACGACGCGCAGGCTCTGGATCTGCTCCACGAAACGCTCGCTTTGGCGCCGGACAACGTGGTGCTACAGCAGGAGACGGCGCAGCTTCGGTTGCGGCGCGGCCTCGTGGCCGCCGACGCTGGCCGCACTAACGACGCGCTCATCGACTTCGCACGCGCGCACGAACTCGACCCCGTGAGCCACATCATCACGACGACTTACGCAAACTTCATGATGGAGCAAGCGGGCCAGATGTGGATGGACCCGGAGGGCGAGGCCCAACGCGAGGCGCTGTCGCTCGCGCACCGAGTGCTGTCGGCGAACCCGGCAGACGCTCAACTGCTGGCGCGATGCTCCAGATTCCTCGATCTGCCGCAGACCCACGGCCTGAGGCAGACGCCCGAGTATCGACGCCTCGCCACGCTGTTCCTGAATATGACCCAGAATGAGCGCCATGCAGAAGGCTAGGCCTGACGAGACGGTCGTGGGGGATCCCGCGGCGAGCCCAGAACGACACGCGCGGCCCATGCAGGTGGTCCGCGATCCACGGGACTACCGCGAGCTGCTCACGGACGTGCTGGGCATCACCACCGATGCAAGCACGCTGGACGTTGTTGACGAGAGCAACGCGACGGAGCAGACGAACCTGCTGGGCCGGCGGAAGCGTGACAAGGCATGGCGGGACATACAGGATCCCGCCAATCGGCTGGTGGAGGAGGCGCTGCTCTACCCAATGGAGCCGGTGCCGACCCCAGCGGACGACGAGTTCCCGTACTACGACGCGCGCCTCCCCGAGACGCCTACACTGCATCGCACCGAAGACGCGCTCCAGAAGCTCGTTGAGACGATCGCGGAGGCCATCCCGACCGATGTGGCCCAAGCCGACGCGACGTTGAGGCTGGACGGTGAGCCGCCACTCCCTGACCTGCCTCCGCCCAACTTCAGCGCCCCGCTGACGCCGCCCGCGTCGCGCGTGGATGCAGACGTGGAGCAGGCCGGCACGGACATCGGACCCGAGCGGGCAGACGAGCCAGACGCCGCCGGCCAGGAAGCTGAGGCCGCCTCGGAGGTAGAAGCTCCGCTACCCGAGGACGCCGATCCCGCGTAGGTAGCGCACCGAGGACGCCACGCGTTCCTTCGCGCCCTCCTCGGTCAGGTTCTCGCCGTCGATGCCCTCCAGCTCCATCGTGAACGGCCCGTGGAAACCCTTCGCGTTGAGCTCGCGGTACACCCTCGGGAAGTCGACAACGCCTTCGCCGAGAGCCGGGAAGTACCACTCCTTGAAGCCGCCACTAGTGTCCTTCAGGTGCACCGCGCCGATGTAGTCGATGACTTTGCGCATCTCCTCGACACCGTCGATGCCCTGGTTGTAGTAGTAGACGTTCGCGGTGTCCCAGTTCACCCGGATGTTCGGGTGGTTGACGCCCTCCATGGTGCGGCGCGCGACGTCGCCGTTCGTGATGAGGTCCGGGTGCGTCTCCATGACGACGGTGACGTCGTGACGCGCGCACGCCTCGCCGACCGCGCGTAGCCTCCCGTAGGCGACGTTGCGGTCCATGTCGTCCGCCTTGACGCTGACGAAGACTAGCTTCGCCCCCAACGCGCGCGTCGCCTGCGCGACCGACGCGAATTCGCGCGCGATGCTGGGATTCTTAATGTCTAGCCCCGCCTGCGTGCTCGACACGCTGATGCCGTGCCCCTTGAGCATCTCGGTTGTCTCGTCCATCCTGTCCGCGGACGGGATCTCGAGCTCAACATGCTTCACCCCGATCTCCGCGAGGTGGGCAAAGGCGAGGCTCTCATACTGGCGGTAGCTGGCGGGACGGCACGCGAGCAAGTTCTGCACCGGATCGCTCCAGGAAGCCTACAATGTGACCGCGCGGCGGCTGGACTATGGCACGCTCACCGGCGAGCCGCAACCAACACGCCGCGCGTCGGATGAGGAGGACTACATGGACGTGCAGCTCGAACACGCCAACATCGCCGTCGGCAGCATAGACGAGGGCGTGCGGTTCTTCCGCGCCGCGTTCCCATCCTTCGAGGTGCGAGGCCGCGGCCAGACCGACCACGGCGACTGGCAGTCTGAGTGGGTGCACCTCGGCTCCGACGAGACGTACGTGTGCCTGAACGCTGACAATGCGCCGCCGGGAGACCGCGCGTCAGGCCATCGGGGATACGGGGTGAACCACATTGGTTTCGTCGTTGACGACGTGGAAGGTGTGTACCAGCGTCTTGCCGCCGCCGGCTACAAGGAGGGATTCCAACCCGGCGAGCATCCGCACCGCCGCCGCGTGTACTTCCTGGACGGGGATGGCAATGAGTACGAGTTCGTGGAGTATTACTCGGACGACCCGGCGGAACGGAACAGCTACGACTGACAGAGCGCGTCGGACTAGCCGTCGCTCAGCCGACCAGCGTGGGAAGCTCCGCTGCGGCGCGGTCTAGCCTCGCCAGGACCGCGTCCTTACCCAGCAGGTCAAGCACGTCGAATAGGCCGGGCCCGACCATCTTGCCGGTGACGGCCACGCGGATCGGCTGCAGCACGCGGATCACCTTCTCGCCACGCTCCTCGATCCACGCTCGCATCGTCTCCTCGATGGATTCGAGCGCGAACGGCTCGATGGCATCAAGCGCGCCGCGGGCGTCCCTGACGACATCCATCGCCTCTGGCCCCTTGAACCACTTCTTGAGGGCCGCGGGGTCGTACTCGTACGCGTCGTCATCGGCGAAGAAGTACCCGGCGTAGGTGACGATGTCGGCGTACGTGTGGAGCCGATCGCCGACCGCCTCGACGATGCGCTCTAGCTTCTCGCGCGGCGCTTCGTCCACGTCGTGACCCGCCGCGCGGAGAAACGGAACGGCGCCGTCGGTCCGTTCGGCGACGGACTTCTCGCCGATGTAGTGCCCGTTGAGCCAGGTGAGCTTCTTCATGTCGAAGCGGCTTGGGCTCTTGCCCACGCGATCCAACGTGAACTGGTCGATCAGCTCCTGGATGGAGAACACCTCTTGCTCGCCTTCGGCAGACCAGGCGAGGCGAGCCAGGTAGTTCACCATCGCCTCCGGCGTGAACCCCAACTCCCGGTAGTCCTCGACGCCGACGGCGCCGTCCCTCTTGCTGAGCTTGCGGCCCTGCATGTTGTGCACCATGGGTATGTGCGCGAACGCTGGCGGCGTCCATCCGAATGCCCGGCAGATGAGGATCTGACGCGGGGTGTTGGGCATGTGATCCTGCCCGCGGATCACGTGGGTGATTCCCATGTCCGCGTCGTCCACCGGCGACGTGAAGTTGTACAGCGGCCCGAAGTTGGGCTTCATGAAGATGAAGTCGTCCAGCGTCTCCGCCTCGACGGAGACATCCCCCAGGATGAGGTCGTTGACGACGATGCGCTGCGTGCGGTCCACCGCGAAGCGAACCGTCTTCGTTCTCCCCTCCGCCTCGAATCGCTCACGCTCGTCGCCCGATAGGTCGCGGCAGCGACCGTCGTAGCGATAGGGCCGCTTCTCGCGCTGGGCGGCTTCACGCTTCGCCTGCACTTCCTCGCGCGTGCAGTAGCAGTAGTACGCCTTGCCCTGCGCGAGAAGCTGTCGCGCGCACTCCTGGTGACGCTCGATCCGCTGCGCCTGGAAGTACGGCCCGTGGTCGCCGCCAACACCCGGCCCCTCGTCCCATTCCAACCCGAGCCACTCGAGGCTCCCGAAGATGGACCGCATGGACTCCTCGGTAGATCGCTGGTCGTCCGTGTCGTCGACGCGGAGCATGTACGTCCCGCCGTTCGCCCGGGCGAACAGGTAGTTGAAGAGGGCGGTGCGGGCCACACCGAGGTGCAGGAAGCCGGTGGGCGAAGGTGCGAATCTGACGCGTACGGACTCCACGGTAGCTCCCGCGCTTGTTCGATGGGGTAGGCTGCGACGGCCGCGTCGCTATGATGCCCTAGAGATGTCGAACGTGGGAAGCGCCGCCCCGAAGACCTGTATCCCGCGCCGCGCGGGTGTGGCCGGACGCGTGCACATGAGCTCAGATCACGACGATATGGTGCTCAGAGTTGGACGCCCCGCCGTCTCCCGGCCGCCGATGTGCCGCTGAATATGGCTTGGCCAGTGGGTTTCTGCGCTCAGCCGTCCTACGCGTGTAACTGGCACGAGTATTGCTTTCGTTACATGTGACAGGAACGGCGCCTAGTTCCTGGACATCGTGGTTGCTGGTTTGAACGGAGTGGAACAATGGCTCAGTTGAGCGCTGGAACGCAGGACGCAACGGCGAACATGTACGATATGGCGGTCCTCCTGGCAGAGGGTCAGTCGAACCTGGACGACACGAGCTGGGCAGCCTTCATCGACAACCTGTCGCGCATCACGGACGCGTTCGCCGACGCGCGCGCGAAGGCCGAGGTCGAGACGGCCGAGACCGAGCAGCTCGTCACCGTATGACGATAGCCTCAGAGCATCGTCACTGCGGTACCGAGAACGAGGGCGTATCCGCCTGCACGACGCGCGCGGTCCATGGGATCCTACGCGTGTGCTGGCGTGTCGCCGTGCCCGCCTCCGTCTGACCTTCCCCGCCGGGTTGTCCCACGACCCGTCGCGCCCTATGCTCTCCATCCATCATCGTCGCACGCGCGGTCACGACGCGAGCGTCGTCGTCTGCCGGTGCTGGCGTGCATCACGCTGGAGACACGGATGTCCCTGACAGCCGAAGAGCGCGCGTTCTACGCGGACAACGGGTACCTGGTACGCAGGCAGATCATCGACGATGCGTGGCTTGCCCAGATACAGCAGGAGGTCGACGACCTCCACGCCCGCATGGACGCGTCGCCGGCGGAAGGCGTGGGCATCTCGTGGGAAGAGTACGACGACGCCTCGAAGCCCAAGCGCATTCGGCAGCTCATGCACGGCGAGCTCGTCAGCCCAGGCCTCGACCGCCTCATCGACTCAGCGAACGTCCTGGATGTCCTCGAGCCGCTGATGGGGCCGGACATCTCGCTATTCCACTGCAAGCTCCTCATGAAGGCCGCGCGCGACGGCACGATCACGCCGTGGCATCAGGATTACGCCTACTGGGTCCGTCACAACAACGAGCCTGACATGATCAACTGCATGCTGCACATCGATGACGCCAACGAGGAGAACGGCGCCATCCAGTTCGTGCCCGGCACCCACAAGGACGGCCTGGTCGAGCACGACAGAGCCGACACGGCATTCGGGGTGTTCCTACCAGGCTTCTTCGGCGAGAAAGAGGGCGCGGTCACCCTCGACATGAAGGCGGGCGACGCCGTCTTCTTCGGCCCGCTCGTGGTGCACGGCTCCGCGGCGAACAAGTCAGATAGGGACCGGCGCGCGTGCACCATCGCATACGACGTTACGGGGAACGGCTATTGCCGGCGCGTCGTTCGGGGCGCCAGGTCGGCGGACAAGAACTACTAGACGAGCACGAAGACGCCGCCGTCCACAACCTCGGTCGGGTACGTGCGCAGCTTGCGCCGCGGGTCCGCGAGCGCGTCGCCAGTGCGCAGGTCGAACTCCCACCCGTGCCAGGGACACGACAGGATCTCGCCTTCGCGGCCCCACTCGAACTCGCCAGGCGCGGACGGAAGCGTCGTGCCCGTGACACGGCCCTTGCAGACCGGGGCCAACTCGTGCGGGCAGACGTTCAGGACGGCGACGAAGTCTCCCCCGACGTTGAACACGCCTATGGAGCGGCCGTCGTGGTCGATCAGCCTACGGCCTCCTGGCGGGATGTCGCCCACGCGACCTGCCTCGACTCTGGTCGCGCGCTCAGCCATCGGCTGGCTCCGGCAGTCCGTAGAGCTTGCGGGAGGTCTCGCTCATCACGGGATGGAGGAGCTCCTCCGGTAGCCAGCGCGCGGCGAACTCAGGCGTGTCGCCGTCCCAGTGCGGGAAGTCCGTCGCGAACATCAACATCTCGTCCGCGGGGAACATGCGCAGTAGCTGGCGCAGGTGCTCGGGATCGCCCGGCTCCTCAATGGGTTGCGTTGTCAGCAGCACGTGGTCGGCGACTACCTCGCTCGGCGGCCGGTCCAGCCACGGCACGGTCTGGCGCAACGCTTTCCAGTTCTTGTCCAGCCGCCACAGCACCGGCGGCACCCAGGACACTCCGCCCTCGATGAGCACGAACTTGAGCTGCGGGTACTTCTGGAACACGCCTTCAGTCACCAGGCTCGTGAGGTGCGCCATGTACGACCCAACGAGGCCGGTGTGCCATTCGATGTACGTGCTCGGGTACCCCGCGGCGGACGGTGGGCCCGACACCCCCACACCCTCGGAGCCGGGGTGGATGGCGACGGGCAGACCCATGTCGTGCGCCGCCTCGTAGATGGGGTGGAAGAACCGTTGGCCGTACGGCATTCTCGCCCCGCTCGGCATGACCACCTGCACCATGCCAGGATGCGAGCCGTGGCGACGGATCTCCGCGGCCGCCAGCGTCGGGTCCGCGGGAGACACGACGAGCGACGCCCGGAACCGAGAGTCCACGGGCAGCCAGTCCTCTACGATAACGTCGTTGTTGGCGGCGACGACCGCCGCCGCGAAGTCTGGGTCGGGGGACAGCCCAACGTGCAGCGACCCCGCCGGCACGAGTATCCCGTATTCCAGCTCGTAGACGTCCAGGAAGTGAGCGGCCAGGTTCTCCGGGCCGTTCTCGATGCGCGTGCCGTCTGGCAGCTTCGTGTCCGATCGCATGACGCCGTTGGGGTTCCAGTACCCCAGGTGGCCCGGCCCGCGACTGCCAGACGCGTACCGCGACCGCCAGGGCTCTCGCAGATAGTCCATCATGCGACGCCCGCTGACGACGTTGTGGATGTCCGTGTCTATCACGCGGTAAGGCCGCGCCATGGCGCCGTCCTCTGAGTTACGTCCGCAGGAGCGACTCCGCCCCGTCGACCCACATCTCGGTGCCCGTGACGTGGCTAGCCGCGTCGGAGGCGAGGAACAGCACGGCGGCAGCGACCTCTTCCGGCTGTCCGGGCTCGCGGCCCGTAAGCGGAATGCCGCCGTCGGGACGGTGCGTGGGGATGCGGATGCCGTCCAGGTTCCGCCCCCACGTGTTCTCGCCGATGTTCGTCCTGATCCATCCGGGGCACACGACGTTCACACGGATCTTGTAGCGTGCCAGCTCCACGGCTGCGTGCTTCGCGAAGGTGACCTGGCCCGCCTTGGTCGTCGAATAGCACGTCGCCCCGGTGAGGCTCCACTGCCGAGTGCCGTTGATGGACGACGTGATGATGATCGACCCGCCGCGTTCCTTCATGTGCGGGATCGCGTACTTCACGGTGAGGAACGTCCCCTTCATGTTGATGGCGTGCGTCTGATCCCACTCGTCGGGCGTGATGTCCTCAATGGGCGCCCAGACGCCGTTGATGCCGGCGTTGGCAAAGACAACGTCAAGTCCGCCCCACAGCTCTACGAGCGCGTCGACTGCCGCCTCGACATCGGCCGGGCTCGACACGTCTCCTACGAGCGAAGTGGCGGAACCACCGGCGTCCGTGATCTCCTGCACGGTGTCGGCGTTGTTCTCGGCGCGTCGGCCAAAGACGCCGACGTGGGCGCCCTCCTTCGCAAACGCCAGCGCGGCGGCGCGCCCTATACCGGAATTCGCTCCCGTGACGAACGCAACACGTCCCTCTAGCTGCATGCCGTCCCAATCGATGGTGTGCTCGGTGGTCGGGTCAGGCGTGTCATCGCACGCCAGGGCTAGCGTCTACCAGTTGGTGAACGCGCCATCCGCGCGGCGCAGACGGGGCGCCTCATCCGTGGGCGACGGAGCGTACATCTCGAAGGCGTCCTCGTTGACCTCGAGACCCAGCCCCGGCGCGTCCGGCGCGAGCAGGTAGCCGTCCTCCCACGTGATGTTGGACGGGAACGCCTCCGCTAGCACGGTACCTGGCCGACGCGGCAGCTCCAGGACACCGACGTTCGTGGACGCGAGGCACAGGTGCAGGCCCGCCGCGCCGCTCACCGGGCCGAGCGGGTTGTGCGGAGCCAGGTTGATGTAGTGCGTCTCGCACCAGCGCGCGATCTTGAGCGCTTCGGTCATGCCCCCTGCGATGCACAGGTCGATGCGCGCGTAGTGCATCAGATCCTCTTCGATGAGCGCGCGGAACTCCCACTTGCTGGGCCAATGCTCACCGACCGCGAGCGGCACGTGCACGTGGGGCACGAGAGCGCGGTAGGCGTCTGGCGACTCCGCTCGCAACGGGTCTTCTACGAAGAACGGCCGGTACGGCTCGAGTTCACGGCAGAGCCTGATGGTGTCCGGCGGGTCAAGACGCGTGTGGATGTCGATGAGGAGTTCGACATCGTCGCCCAGCGCGCTGCGGACCGCATCGAACTGCGCGACGGTGCGCCGCACCGCAGGCGAAGGCTCCAGTACCCCGCCGTCGGCTTCGACGCCCCATCTCACGAACTTCCAGCCCTCGTCGACCGACCGCTGGCAGCTTCCGACGAGGGCGTCGATCGTGCCTCCGCCGTTGTGCGGATAGCACACGACCTTGTCCCGGCACAGCCCCCCGATGAGGTTGTACACAGGCTGCTCCAACGCCTTGCCCTTGATGTCCCATAGGGCGAGGTCGATGGCGCTGATCGCCGACGACAGGACGTTGCCGCCCGGGAAGAACGCGCCCCGCCACATGAGCTGCCACAGGTGCTCCGTGCGGAAGGGATCCTCTCCCACGAGCCAGCTCTTCAGGCGTAGCATCGTCTCGGATACGGCGGCTTCCTGCCACGTGAGGCCGGCTTCGCCTATACCGTAGATGCCCTCGTCCGTCTCGACCTTCACGAACAGGAAGTTCCGTCCGTCCTTGAGGACAAACGGCTTCACGTCGGTGATCTTCATCGCTGCGCTCCGTTGTCGACAGGTCGTCGCGTCACTTGCGGAACAGCACCACGCGGTTCGTGTTCGTGCCGCCAGAGCCGTTCGCAACTCCCCAACAGTTGGCGGTCTTCGTGAAGTCGTGCTCGTTCACCAGGATGAGCAGCGGCTCCAGACCGGCCGCCGTCCCGCAAGGCACGACGTGCTCCTCCAGTCGGCATCTGCCCTTCCGCACCTCGCCTACCTCGAACGCCACGTGCCCGCCCGGGCGGAGCACGCGCGCGACCTCGTGGAACACCGCCGTCATCGCGACACGCCACTGCTCGATGCTTCGCGGCGTGGTGAGCTCCACGGAATCTGGGTCGATGCCGCAGAACCAACTGCGCAGCCAGTTGTCCCTGGCGTAGTCCACCACATCCAGGAAAGGCGGCGACGTGACGACGAGGTCGACCGAGCCGTCGCTGAGCTGCGGCGTGTCCGCGGCGGTCGCGGTGAGGGTGTCCGCGTACGGCGCCACCCGCGCCAGGGAGTTCCTGGTCTCCGCGTCGCAGTCACGTAGCAGCGCCTTCGTCTTGCGCAGGATGAGCGCGGGCACGTCTCGACGGGGTGGCGTCTGCTTCCGACGGTCGTTGATCTTTCGCTGCGACGCCACGGACACTGCCTGGTTCGGCGGCATCGTGTAGACCGAGAAGAAGCCGGTCGAGTGCCCGGTCAGGCGGTTCAGCGCGACCATGCGGATCCACGCGTCCCCGCCGTCCTCGACCCCTTCCGCGCGCCGACCGAGCAGGTACTGGCGCAACGCGCACACCTGCTGGAGCGTGTCCGGGTGGTAGAACGCCAGGAGCTCCCGGGGCGCCGCTGCCTCCGAGTCAAGGTCGACCGTGGCGAGTCTATCGCGGACATGGTCGAGAGTGGGTGGACGCAGTCGGGGATTCAGCAGCGCGCGGCTGAGCGGGTTCACGTCGCAGCCGACGGGCCGCCTTCCGCGCAAGGCGGCTTCGAGGCATGTCGTGCCGCGCCCGACAAACGGGTCGTACACGACGTCGTCAGGTCGCGTGAGGCGGTCAATGAAGAAGCGCGGCAGCTCAGGCTTGAAGCAGGCACGGTACGACACCTCGTGCAGGCTGTGACCGCCGCGCTGCTTGGGCGACCAGAAGGAGTTCGTGTACGTGTCCACCTCGGACGGTGGCGGGCCGTCCGCGGCTTCCGTCGCGGTTACTGCCGTCGCCGCCCCGAAGTCGGCGAAGCGACGCAGTTCCTCGGTAAGGGTCATGTACAGAGTCCACGCCAAGAGGCGCCACGACATCGCGCGACCAGGCGGGTCGCCGCGCGTCGGGTCGAGCTTGTGTAGACGGATGGGTCAGGTCGGCAGGGATTCGCGCGTGTCGGCGTACAGACCCGCACGAGAGTAACCAGCGCCGCGATGCTCCACCGTCAGATTCCTGATGGCCCGCTGCGGGCCGAAAGCATGATACGCTCGCGTGGCCACGCGACGCAACCGTACGGCGGCCGCTACCTACCGGCGGCGCGCGTTCGGGGCCGGAAGACGTAAGGATGGCCTCGCCAGGTGACGAGAACGCGCCCGTGGGCGACCGTGATGCGGGCGTCGCCCGCGTCCAACACCGGCAGACCGTCGCCTGGAATAGCCGCGTCGACGACGGGACCCCCGTGGTCGCGCGAGACACCGTGCAGGCGCCCATCCTCCGACATCACCCACACGGTCTTGTCTGTCAGAACAGGGTCGCCAACGAAGTCTTGGTCGTCGGCATACGTCCACGAAGGCGCCAGGGCTCCCGGTTGGCCAGGGTTGCCGGCCCGCCGGTACGCTTGCAGCGCGTTCCTGTGCCACTGGTCGCGGCGGCGTCTACGCGTGATGACGTAGACATCCAGGCCGCCGGCAACCGGGAGAGAGCGCATCGGGGCGAAGCTTGCGACGTCTATCAGCGCCGACACGGGGTCGGTCATCTCCGAGCCGTCGACCCACCTGGGGCCAGGGCGGTACGCCCACGCGGGATCCACGACCAGCGCATGCCGCGCCCACGGAGCGGCGGCGCCGATCTGGCCGTCTCGGGCGGCCAGGGACACGAGGCGTCCCTCCCGCGCCCACGTGGGCGGGTCGACAAGCAGAACCGTGTCGCCGCTACGCGCGAGAGCGCCGGTCGTCCGCACCGTGGACGACCACACCTCCTCCCCGGTGTCGGCGCTGAGAGCCGCCAACCCTCCCATTCGCGCGTACACGATCAGCTCGCCGTGGGGCGCCGGACACACCGGTGGCCGCACGGGCTCGACTCCTAGATCCAGGTTCCAGAGCGCCTCGCCGGTCCTTGCGTCCAGGGCGCACGCGCGCCGCCGACCGGCGTGGACGTCCTCGACGAAGACCGCGCCATCCAGAACCGTGGGCGCGGACCCGCCGTCCCGCGCGTGCAGCCACGCGAGCCGCCACGTGACCCCGTCGACCGCCACCAAGCCTTCCGCAGCCCCGGCGAGGATGTCCGGCCCGCCATCCTTGGTGACATCCGCCACGATGGCCTCTTGTCGCCCAAGGAACGGCAGCACGTCGCGCTCCATGGGCCCGGGAACCCACTCCATGGCGTAGGCGTTGCGCCCGGGATGGGAGCGTTCTGTGGGCCACGGCGCCGGCGCGCCGGGCGCGGCGTCGAAAATCGGGCCGCGTCCGCTGAGCTCCAGGTCGGGGCTGAATACCCACAGCACGCGCGACGCTTCGTCCTGCACCTTCACCCAGTGGCCGACGCGCCCGTCGATCCCCTGCACGGTCGCGTCCTCCGCCAGCAGTCGGACTGGGGCCCGCGCTTCGCCCGGCCATCCCAACACGCGCCTGCCACCCAAGCCGTCCACGGCCAGGGCATCAGGGCCGCGCGGCACGCACTCGTATCCGCCGTCGCCGTACCGCCACGCCCAGAGGCCTCGGTCCGCCGCCCAGCGGCTCAGCGACAGCGCATCGACCTTCCGCCGGCGCCACGGATCCCAGAACGCCATGTTCTGGGTTGGGTCAACATCGCTGAACACGTCGCCGTAGTCGTAGGGGTCGGGCTCTGCCGACCGCTGCCGATGGCGGCCGTGGCGAAGGCCTATTACCGTCGAGCCGTCGTAGTTGAGCTGGACCCACAGGTACCGCACGTACCGCTCAAGCGCGCGCGGCATTCGTGGAAGCGAGCTGCGGAGCCGCCCCAACTCCGCGATGGCCGCGGCGCAGTCCCGCATCCGCGCGAGGCTGCCCTCAACGAGCGCAGCAAGGACGAAGTACGCGTAGTCGACAGCGACTGGGGAATGACCACCCGTTCTCACGTCGGCGTCGCCGTGGCGAAGCCGCTCCTCCAGTATTCGGGCGACGTGCGCTGACGTTCTGATGTTCGTGAACGGGCGCGGCCCGTTGGCGTCCGTCAGACGAACCGCGCTTGGTGTCTTGCGAAGCGTTCGCGCGGCGAGCTCCGTGGCGCCCGCCAGATCCCTCTCGGCGACAAGCGCCCTGACAAGGCCGGCGACGGCGAGGAGGCGCACTGCAGCGTCCTCGGAGTCGTCGATGATCTGCTCGCACACGGCGCGGAGAGAGACCGCGTCAATGGGCGCCCGGGTCCACATCTCAACGAGCGCCTGCGCCGCCTCAGCATCCGCTGGCCGTTCCGTCAGCGGGTCGCTCGCGGCCTGCCCAGCGTGCTCGACGATGATCTCGTGACACAGCCTCGTGGCCTTCGCCCTGTCCGCCAACGGTCCCAGGTACAGGCCCACTGAGTGCCGCCTGGCCTGTAGGGCGACCGCAGAGGACCGGTCGGCGTAACCGATGGCCGTGTGGAGAGCCATCGCCGCGGCCGCGCTGTCTCCCAGCACGAGCAGGGCTTCGCCAAGGAGCAGGGCAGCGACGGCAGGCGCGGATTCCATCCTCCCACGCGGCCCGTATGGCGCGCGAACGCCCTGCAGGTGCGTTTCTCGAGCATGTCGGTCCATGTACAGCCTGAGCAGCGCGGCGGCCGTCGCGGGGTCGTCTCGGGTGGTGGCGTGGCGCGCGCCCATGAACTGATGCGCAGCGTAATACAGCGTGTGCGCGGCTCCGCGCATGGGCTCCCGGTCGCGCCAGTGCAGAACCGGGCCGCCGGGCGGGCAGAACCGCACATCTGCGTGCTGGACCCAACCAGCCGTAACGCCGTCCTTGAGCACCACCGCCACGGGTCGGTCTTGGCGCATGTCGCCCGTGTCGCTCGCTATGGCTCCCGCGTCCAGCGACACGCCGTGGACCATCTCTCCGATGGGCAGGACGCGGGCCGCCGGAGCCCTGGTCAACGGATTCTCCCGCAGGACAACGCCATCGCGGCAGATCACTCCCGGAGCTCCGACGTTGCTCTGGGTGAACGCCAGCGCAGGCGTGGCCATGGCCCCGCGGGCTCCGACGCATGCGAACGCTATCAGCAAAGGGACGACAGCTAGCTGGCATGTCCGCGCCTTGTCATACGGGTTTCCTCCTGGCCGCGCGAGAACGTTGGCGACGGCCCCGTGGGCTCGCACGCCCTCACTGCTTCAGTTGGGGCGGCGCGAGGGCGCACGCAACACGCGTAGCCGCAAGGGGCTTGCCAGGATCGACTCCGCAGACGCAGGCGGGGAGGAGCGGGCGGGCGTGGTGGCGCCCCCATTGGTGCAGCGGCGATGCGGACCTGCACGAGTGAGGGCGCGGGCGCAAATGGCTATCGCTTCAGCGTGCCCCAACGCGTCGCGAGCTTGCCGCGCGCCTCGACGGACAGCGCCCCTTCGACCCCGTCGTTCATCACCGCCTGCATCTCGTCCTCTGTGAGCGCGCGGTTGAAGATGACGAGCTCGTCGAGGATGCCGTCGTACATGCGGCCGCCACAGCAGTCGTTGGCCCACCGCAGGTTGTTCGTCGTTGGCGTCGCCTCGCCGGGCACGGCGCCTTCGCCGCTGACCTCACCATCGACCCACGACGTGAGCGTTTCCCCGTCGTACGTGCCAGCGATGTGCGCCCAGTCGCCGAAGTCCACGGCGGCTGCGGAGATCGTCGGCGCGGCCCAGGCGCCGCCCTGCCCGATGTATACCCGCAGGTTGAATGCGGCGCCGCCCGCGGTGGGGTGTAGCACGTATTCAGCTTCCTTACGGGGCAGGCCGATGTGTTGATCGGGCAGACCGTTCGTCATCGCCCACGCCGCGAGCGTGAAGTTCGCCCCGAGGTTGAAGTCCTCGTGGTGCATGACCTCGATGAACGTGGACGTGCCGTTGAACTCCAGCCCGCCGCCGAATTGGCCCGCCACCCAGTCGCCGTCGGTGATCGCCCCGTGGTGGTCGTTCCCCGACACGTCGCCAGCCTCGTCGCCGCCGCCTTCGTCAAGCGGCCAGTACCCTACGATGTCCTCTTCCGCGATGTCAGCGGCGGCGATGCCGCAGACGCTCACCAGAATCGTCAGCACGAACGCCAGATCGCGTATCGTCATCCATGTCTCCTCTGCTGTGCCGGTCGCCTGCCTGGTTTCGCGCTCGGTCGCGGCCACAAGGTAGTGCGCGCGGACATCCGCCGCAAGGCGGGCCCGCTCGTGCGCGGCCACCACCCGTTGCTGGGCTCCCAACGGGCTCCGCCGTGGCTACTGTTGGCGTGGAGCCGACGCGAGTGCTCGTCGTCTCTTGGTGGGTCTGGGAAGTCAAGGAGACGCCATGCGCGCGCTCAACGACACCGACGACGCGCGCGCCATCCACGAGGCGTCAATCCGCCTGCTGTCCGACCCCGGCGTGAAGCTGGAGCACGAGGAGGTCCTGGCGCTGGCGCTGGACGCGGGAGCGGCGCCGGGCGGCGAGGCCGCGGTCGTGCGCCTGCCCCAAGCGATGGTCGAGGAGTACGTCGCGCTGTGTCCCCCTTCGGTCACCCTGGCGGCACGCGGCGCGCCGACGCGCGTGCTCCGCGCCGACTCGGACCCCGTGTTCTGGTCCGCGCCCGGTATGCACATGTACCGCGACGGAGTTCGACGGTCGTTCACGTCCGCCGACATGGCCGACATGACACGCCTCCTTGACCGTCTGGAACACGTCTCCGTTGTGTTCGGAATGTCGCTCGAGGACGTCCCGCCGCCCGCGCGCGATGTCGTCGGGTTGAGCATCATCGCCCGCAACACGAGCAAGCACGCCCGCGTGCTGTGCTTCTCACCCCAGGGCGCCGAAGCCATCGTCGAGATGCGCCAGGCTGTGAGCGAGGATCCGTGGCTGAGCGTCGGGTTCACCGCGCACGGTCCACTGAGATGGACGAACCTGGCGTTAGACATCTTCTACCGCACGGCCGGTCACGGCATTCCCGTCACTGTCAACGGCGAACCCATGGCTGGGGCTTCGGCGCCGGTCACCATCGCCGGAGCGGCGGCGGTCGGCAATGCTGAGATTCTGGCCGGGCTGGTGGTGAACCAGCTGATGGAGCCCGGCCGGCCCTGCATCTACAACTTTGGGCTGGCGCACACCATGGATATGCGCACGGCGATCGCCGTAACCGGCGGGCCGGAGAACGCTCTGTTCGCGGAGATATCGGGCATGATGGGCCGATACTACAACCTGCCGTCGGCGTCCTGGGCGTCCACGGAAGCGATGACACCCGACGCGCAGGCGGGCCTGGAGAAGGCGTTCGCGTACCAGACGCACATCGCCAGTGGCGTGAGCGCTATTTGGGGCGTCGGTCAGCTGGAGTCGGAACTGACCGTGTCGCCGGCGCAGGCGGTGATCGACAACGAAATCGTAGGGCATGCCCTCCGCTACCGACGTGGGTACGACGCGAGCGACAGCGGGCTCGCCGTGGGACTGATACGGGACGTCGGTATCGGCGGCTCCTACCTCGACAGCGACCACACGCTCGAGCGCTTCCGTGACGAGCTGCACGAGCCCCACGCGTTGTGGCGCGACCGCCACGCTGCGTGGGCCGCCGCCGGATCGCCCACGCTCGAACGCCGTGCGGAGGAGATCGCCGATGGCCTCATGGGACAGCCGGCCGAGTCGCACCTCGATGCCTCCCAGGCGTCAGAGCTGGACCGGATCGTCGGCCGCACGCTCTCCCGCCTGTAGTCCACGGCGCGCCGCCTGGCCCTGCACGATAGCGCAACGCAGGCTACTGTTGCCGCGCAAGCGAGAGCCGCGCCCGGCGCCGACGGCGCGTTAGCACCCAACGTGGATGGGACGAGGATGGCAGCGCAGGACACGTGGGAACCCTTGCCTCGGGAGGACGTCGTCAAGGCGCTGGAGGGAGGACGACCCTCTCGCATACCACTCGTCCGCGCGCGGTGGTGGGGTGAGGGTCTCGGCGAGCAGTACGGCGAACGCCTGCGCGAATTCGACAAGTATCCAGAGGACACCGTGACCCTATGGGCGAACCCGTTGAACATCGGCGCGATGGGTCTTTCCTGGTCGATGGACTCGACGCGGCGTGGGCACGATTCGCGCTGCGTCATCAGCGACTGGGCGCAGTTGGATGAGTTCATCGACAAGATGCCGTCGCCTGAGTCGGACCCCGACATCGGCGGGCTGATCGAGCAGGCCGAAGCGGCCCGGTCGCGTGACCGGTACATCCTCTACGGCTGGTGGGGTCTGTTCTTCGAGCGCCCGTGGGGTCTGCGGGGCATGGAGAACATCATGACCGACTACCACGTCTTCCCGGAGGAGGTCGCGCGGCTGCACGAGGCGCTCGCCGGTCAATACTGCCGCTACATCGAGTGGGGCGCGCGGGAGCTCTCACCCGACGGCTTCTGGACGAGCGACGACCTGGGGCACCAGACGCAGCTCATGATGCGACCCGAGACGTTCCGCGACCTTATCAAGCCCTCCTACGCCCGCGTGGGCGAGACGCTCGCGGCGCGCTCAATGCACTGGTGGCTACATAGCTGCGGCGACAACACGGAGGTGCTGGGCGACCTGGCCGAGACCGGCGTCGACGTGTTCCACCCAGTGCAGAAGGGCACGATGGATGAGATCGCCGTCGCCCGCGAATTCGGCGACCGCATGACGTTCCTCGCCGGCCTCGACGTGCAGCACATCCTGCAGGAAGCGGACACGGACGGTGTGCGCGAGGAGGTGCGCTTCCTCATCGACACGTTCGACCGCCCGGACGGCGGCATGTGCCTGGGGGCGGGCAACGGCATCGTAAGCGGCACGCCCTTCGAGAACATCGACGCGTTCCTGCATGAGGCGGTCACGTACGGCGCCGAACACAGAGCCAGATACGCCGACGGGGCATGAGCAGTCGCTACCGGTGGGCCAGCTCCGCTGACCGGTCCAGGTACCGCTTGATGGCTTCGCCGGGCACGTTCCACGGGATGTGGTTGCCGATGCACATCATGTAGCCGCCCGACATCCCTGCGGTTTCGACCATGGAGTCGACCATCGCGTCGATCCGCGCGGGGTCGTTCGACATGAGCACGCGGTTGTCGCCCTCCCCGGCGATGAAGCAGTTCTCGTAGCGACGCGCCAGTTCCTTGTAGTCGGTGTAGGGCTCGGAGATAATGCCGCGCGCGCCGCACGCCATGACGTCGTCGGCATACGCGTCCATGCACCCGTCCGCCATGAAGATGACGTCCTTACCCGCGTCTTTCAGCAGGCCCCAGTACTCCTCGTACCTGGGGAAGACGTACTTGTGCATCCAGGCCGGCGAGCAGACGGGGCCGCGCGAGGTCACGATGTCGTCGTGGCAGACGACGAAGTTCACGGGCAGTCGGGCGAACGACCGGAAGACGCGGCGGTTGATCTCCGCGAATTCGTCCATAATGCGCTCGAAGCGGGGATCGAGGCAGGTCTCCAGGAACAGCTCCCAGCCGAACGTAAGCAACGGCCACATGAACGTGGTGTTGTAGAAGCCGACCGACGACGATGATCCCTCGGGAGCGCGATCGCCCAGGTCGGCCGAATAGCCGGCGCGGTACGCCTGGTACAGGGCCTCCTCGTCGGAGTAGTCGCGCGATTCCACGACGGGGATGTGCGTGAAGTCTCCCTGCTCCAACGGCGAGAAGGCGAACACCTCTTCGGCGGAACTGAACTTCTCGCCCCAGTCCCAGTGGCTGGTCTCCGAGGCGCCCCAGCGCACGTGCCGACGCCCGTCCTCGTCAACCGACATCGATTGGTCGTCGCCGTCGAGCCGTGGCCGCGGGATGGGGTCGTCCGTCGCGGGCACGCCAAGGCCAAGCTGCGGATACAGCTCGCGTAGTCGCAGGCGACATTCGCGTGGGTGGTCGTAGGCGTCAATGCCCGTCAGGTACGTCTCCGCGTCCGGGTTCGACCAGTGCTCCCAGTGCGGAATGCGCTCCGGCGCCAGACCCATGTATGCCAGGTACCGAGCGTCCGCGTTCGCGGGGCGCGACTTGCTCATCCACCAAGCTCCACGCAGCGGCGGCGGTAATGGAGGTAGTTCTCGTACGGCACCTCCTCTGGCACGCCGTGGTCGCAGGTGGGGATGAACCCACCTCTCTCCCGCATGGCGGGGAGGATACGCTCTACCATGCGGTCGATGTCCTCCGTCGTCCCGGCAAGGACACGCTTGTCGATGCCGCCGAAGATGACGAGGCCTGGGTGCTCCGCCGCGGTGCGCAGAACGTCGCACCCGGCGGCTACCTCGAACGGGCTCATGACGTCCATGCCCAGTTCCTGGTAGATGGGAATGACATCGTCAACGTAGCCATCAGTGTCGATGTGGATGTACAGGTGGCGGGTCGCGTCGAGCTGACGGGCGCGCACGTTGTCGATCAGTTGATGGTAGTAGGGGGTCAGGAACTCAGCCATCATCGCCGGGCTCAGGAGCATTCCGCCCTTGTAGCAGATGTCCTCGGCGAGGAACAGTTCGTCCAGAGTCACGCGTTCCTGGTGCTTGGCGATGACCGCGTCGGCAAGCTCGAACCACGCACGCATGCACGCGTGCACGACGTCCGGGTCGTCGTAGAACATCATCGGCAGGTCGGCCGGGCCGATGAGGCTACGTAGGTACATGTAGCCGCCCACGAGGCCCTGAGTGACCAGGTACCCCTGCCGCGCCGCGTTCTCTGCCCGATCCATCCGCGCGTCGAGATCAGCGTACCGGCCCGCAGACGTGGGGTCGAGTCGCCAAAGGACATCCTCCTCCCAGGACCGCTGGTCCCTCACGGGATGCCGCATGTACTCCGGCATGAAGCCGTTCCGGCGTCCCTTGAAGTAGAGCACGTGTCGGCCCGCGTAGTCCTGCTCGACCTCGTGGTCGCCGCGATCCTCGACGATCTTCGTCTCGAACGCCGGCGCGAACGCTGCTTCGCACCACCCGAGCTGACCCAGGCCGTGCGAGCCGCCGGGGTCATATTGGAACAGCTCCGCGTGGTTGGCGTCGGCGGGCATGCCCTGCTCGCGCCACCGCTCCAGACAGTAGAACCCGAATTCCCGCCGCACCAGCGGCGCGCCCGGCGTGATCGCGTACGTGTCGCGCAGCTTGCGCACACCCGGCGGCGCGGATTCGGGCACGGGCGCCGGGCGGGACGGTGGTTGCGGTAGCGCCATCGATGGATCCTCATGTCAAGCGGCGTGGGGCCCGCGCGCTGCCGCGGCCCGTCACGAGCGATTAGTAGCCAGGCGTCCGGCGCGTGTCGAGTGCGAGCCCCGGGGGCGTGTCCGCGCTCGCGCTAGCCTGCGTGACGCTCGGCGCCGTACGAGAGGGCCGTGTGGAAGAACGCTTCGATGTTCTCGAGGGGTGTTTCGGGCATGATGCCGTTCGACGCGGCCAGCATACAGCCGCCTTCCTCCCTGTCGCAGATGTCCATGATCCGCTTCGTGCCGGCGACGACCTCCTCGGGCGTGCCCCCAGGCAGCAGATACTGGATGTCGATGCCCACGTGGAACGTGATGTCGCGGCCATACGTCGTGGCGAGGTCGGGCAGGCTCATCGGCGGCTCCTGCATTGGATGCAGCGTGTCCACGCCGATGGCGACGAGATCCGGCATGATGGACTCGATGGCTCCGTCCGTGTGGAACCAGAAGTGCATGCCACGGTCGTGACAGTGCGCCGCCAACTCTTCGTAGAACGGCAGGTACATGTCCAGCAGCGCCTCGCGCGAGAAGAGCAGGTCGGTCTGTCCTGCCAGGTCGTCTGACGTGAAGTAGCCGTCAGCCCCGGCCTCCGCAAACCCGTCGATGACCTTCTTGTGGTAGTCCGTGAAGGCCCGGAGAAGGCGTTTGACGCGTTCCGGGTTGTCGAGCATCTCGCACATGACCTCCTCCATGCCGAAGAGGAACCACGCGCGCTCGAACAGACAGAAGAAGTCCCACGCCAGGAGGTACCGGTTGGGGTTCGCCGCCGCCACGTTGGCGGCGTTGGCGAAGTACGACCCGTCGTCCGGGTCGGGCATGGCGGCGATGAAGTCGTCGATCAGGTCGGTCGAGCTCACGACGAGGCGCGATGTGAAGCCCTCCGCGTGCAGCTCGCCCCTGTCGTCCTCGACGGCCCATCGGTAGTCGCGGGGCGCGCCGTCGGGCGCCGTCAAGTCGCCTGGAGCGGTGTAGTGCAGCGAGACGTAGTCGTCAACTACGGACGCGTTGAGGTCGTGCAGCTGCTGCCCGTACTTCTGATACGTGCCGCCGTTGAAGAACTTCGCCCACCCGAGCGGCGTGCGAGGAATGTCCCCACCCGTGCGCTCAATGGCGTTGGTCATCTGCGCGCGCGTGAGCGGCGCGGCGGCGGGCATGTCGAGAGGCGATAGGTCCATGGGTGGATCTCCAGCCCGAGGGCCGGTGGACCGGCCCGTCAGGCGTGTGTGGCGTGCTCAAGCGCCTGAGCAAACAGCTCGCGCACGTGGTCGTCGTCCAGAGCGTAGTAGACCGAACGACCTTCGCGGCGCCTTCGCACGATCCGCGATGCGTACAGGTACGAGAGCTGATGCGACACCGCAGACGCGCTCAATCCGACGGCGCGAGCGATGTCGCCCGCAGCCTTCTCCTCGTCCGACAGGAAGTGCAGTATGCGCAGCCGCGTCGGGTCGGCCAGCGCCTTAAACAGCTGCGCCATCGCGTCCACAGTAGCCAACGTGACCGCGGCTGGCGTAGGGGCGTGGGCGGTATTCGTCACGAAACCCCTCCCGTCGACGGCCGCGCGCGCAGCAGCCGGAGGCTGTTGCCCACTACGGCGAGCGTGAGCCCGACGTCGGCGACAACCGCCATCCACAGCGTCGCCGCGCCGAACGCAACGAGGACCATCACGGCAGCCTTCAGTCCCGCGGCGATGGCGATGTTCGCGACGATGGTCCGGCGCGCGCGCCGCGCCACCTGGATCGCCTCCGGTAGCCGTCGTAGGTCGTCGCCCATGAGTGCGACGTCCGCGGTGTCGATCGCCACGTCCGTTCCGGACGCGCCCATGGCGACTCCGACGGTGGCGGCCGCGAGCGCGGGCGCGTCGTTGATGCCGTCACCGACCATGGCGGCGGAGCCATGGTCGGCGACCAGGTCATGTACGAGCCGCACCTTGTCGTCGGGCATGAGAGCCGCATGTACCGTGTCGATGCCAACGTCCTGGGAGACGCGCGCCGCCACCGCAGGGTTGTCGCCGGTGAGCATCACGGTGTCACGAACCCGGGCCGCGGATAGCGATTCGACGGCGTCACGCGCCTCCGGTCGCGCGGCGTCGTCCAGGGCGATGTATCCGGCGAATGCGCCATCGACGGCAACCAAGACGACGGTCTCGCCGCGAGCCTCGGTGGCGCCTATGTCCTCGGCGTGTGAGTCGTACGGGATGTCGAGAGCATCGAGGAGGCGCGTCGACCCGGCGGCCACGCTGCCATCCGCGCCCGTGAGCGTCGCGCCCCTGCCCGGATACGCGGCGAACACGCCCGTCCTCTGACTCGCGAGGCCACGACGCGACGCCTCCGCCGAGATCGCCCGCGCGAGCACGTGCTCCGACCTGGCCTCCACCGCCGCCGCCGCCGCCAGCAGAGAGTCGGCGTCGCCGTCAGCCGCCTCGATGCCGGTCACCTGCGGCGCCCCCGCGGTGACGGTGCCTGTCTTGTCCAGCGCGACGGCCCGGATCGACCCGAGCGCCTCGAGCTGCGCCCCGCCCTTCACGAGCACTCCGACGCGAGCGAGCCGAGCCATGGCGGAAGCGGTCGCCACGGGCGTCGCGAGCACGAACGCGCAAGGGCAGCCAGCCACGAGGAGCACCAGCGCGCGGTACACCCACGGCTCCGCCGGTTGACGGAACACGAGGATGGGCACGGCCGCAGTGAGAGTCGCTACGGCGAGCATACCGGGCGTGTAGACGCGCGCGAACCTGTCCACGAGGCGCTGCACGGGCGCCCGCGATCTCTGCGCCTCCCGGACGTGCGCGAGGATGCGGGCGACCACGGTCGAGTCCGCGGTCTGCGAAACCGTGTAGTCGAGAGCGCCCGAGCCGTTCAGCGACCCGGCAAACACGGGGTCGCCCGGCTCCTTCACGAGCAGCTTCGACTCGCCCGAGATAGCCGCTTCGTTCACTTCCGACGCGCCGCTCACGACCGTGCCGTCGAGGGCGATGCGCTCGCCAGGCCGCGCCATGGCCGTGTCGCCGACGCGCGCCTCGGACACCGCTACCTGGACCGGCAGCCCGTCGCGGAGCAGCGTCACAACGTCTGGGATGAGCGCGAGCAGGTGGTCGATGGCCCGCCGGGATCTGTCGATCGCCCGGCCCTCGACAAGCTCCGACACGGCGAACAACACAACCACCGTCGCGGCCTCCGCCCACTCGCCGAGCGCGATAGCCCCACCGACAGCGATCGTCATCAGCACGTCGATGGTGATGTTGGCTCGCGAAATGTGGCCTGCCGCCGACCGCAGCAGGGGCACGCCACACACGACCAGAGAGGCGACAAGGAGGACGTCTCCGAGCGCCGCGCGCTCGAGTAGACCGAGGCCCAGGCCCGCCAGCCACAGTGTCGCGCCAGCGGCGAGCACGACCATGGGGACGATGTCGCGCGGGGTGTCGCCCTCGGGCGCGCCAGGGACACCCCCAGCGACACCGACCGTGAAGCCGAGCCGACGCACCGTCCCGGCGATGTCGCCGCTATCCGCGCGGGTGGCATCCACGGCGACCGACATTCCGCCGGACAGGAAGTCGACTTCGGTCTCACGCACGCCTGGCAAGGCGCTGACAGCCCTGTGGATGGACGCCGCGCATCCCGGGCAGTCCATGCCACCGATCGCATATTCCAGCCGCGCAGTCGTTGTCGTCGCGGAGCCCATAGACCGTCCCATATATGCACATTTGAGCAACCGTTCAACTATCAGTATGGCGAGGCCGAGACGCCGCGTCAAGGGCGGCTTCCCCGGCAGCGCGGGCATGCAGTATCGTCTTCCCGCACATGGCAAACTGCGAACCGAGACATATCCCGCTGGCGTGCGCGCGTGCGATTCTCTGTGGCGTTGTTGCGTTCATCGTGACCGTGGCGTCGCCCGCCGACGCCGCATCCAGCGCCGCGCCAGAGTACGTACTGGACGCCACGTGGCGCGACTCGATGGACTTCCTGCTCGCCCGGGGCACGGTCTTCGAGCCCTACGCGTCCACGCGCCCGCACCGCTACGACGCCATCGAACGTATGCTGCGGCGCGCGACGGTCCACCGAGACGGCCTAACAGCGCAGCTCTCGCGCCCCATGTGGGAGTCGCTCTACCACGCGCGGGGATTCGGCGCGAAGCTCTGGGTGGACGCTGGGTTGAGCCCAGATCACAGTCCGCGCGTACTGCCGAACGCCCGCGCCGCGCTCCGGTACCGCCGGCCGGAGGGTGTGACGCTGTATCAGGCGTTCTCGATTCGACCGCGGACGGCGGCAGACGATCCCGTCACGGGTGGGAGAACCGCGCAGTTCCGTACGCGTGTGTGGAACCCCGTCGACCTGCTGCCGTCGGGCGGGTACGTCGCCGACTTCACACACGCATACGCCCGTGTACCGGTGGCGGGCATCGACGTCACGTTGGGGCGGCAGGCGTTTCGCTGGGGTCCGGCGCGGAGCGGCGCCCTCACACTCTCGGACGCGTCTCCCGCGCTTGACGGCGTGTCGGTCGGTGGGCAATTCGGGCCGGTGCTCGGCACGGCCGTGTTCGCCACGCTCAGTCGAATGTGGCACGACGAAGGCGACGTGCGGTACCTCGCCCGCAGGTACTTCTCCGCCCACCGGCTACATTGGCAGGTCTCCGACAGTCTCGAGGTGGCGGTGATGGACACTGTGCTGTACGGCGGCGACGTGCGGCAGGTCGAGCCGTATTACCTCAACCCGGTGTTGCCGTTCTACGCGAGCCAGTTCAACGCGACGTCAGAAGGCAACGCGACTCGGCTCGACGACAACGCGATGATCGGCGCGGACGTGCGATGGACGCCGTCGCCGGGCTGGTCCGTCTACGCCGAGGGCCTCGTCGACGACTTCGCGTACGACCCGGAGTCCGACGACCCGAATGCCCTGGCGTGGACCGTCGGCGCCCATCGCGCCGGGCTGTGGGATCGCGGCGAGGCGCGCGTCGAATACACCCGCGTTGGCCGCTACACGTACACGCACCTGCGCCAGGAGAACCAGTACACTCACTTCGGCGGGTCGCTTGGGCACGCGCTTGGGAACGACAGCGACACGTTGGTGGCGGAAGCTGCCTGGTGGATGGCGCCATCGGCCCGAGTCGCCCTGCGCGTCGCGCAGACCCGACGAGGCGACTCTGGCGTGGACGACCGCTACAGAGGCGAAGACAACACCGCGTTTCTTGCCGGCGCCGCGACCAGGACGCGCACGGCGACGCTGAGTGGGTGGCGTCGACTCGCCGGCCACTGGCTTGCCCTTGCCTCGGTGTCGGCGAGCGGCGTCCGCAACCACCAGCATCAGGCCGGCGCGACGGCCCGCAATCTGGAGTTCCGCGCGTCCTTGCGGCGTAGGATCGTCCTGGATCCGTAGCGCGGAGCTAAGCTGAACTTGCGGCCGGAAGCCGCGTTTGTGTTCGTGGCTCACGTCGGCCGAGAGCGGTCCTCATCCCCGGCGCCGCCGTTTTCCGATATACTGACAGCAGACGCACCTTCTGCAAGGACACGCCCATGGCCCGCCGTGTACGCGGCATCCGCATCGAACCTGGAGCTCAGCTCCACAAGGCCTACCTGCGCGGCGCGGACCTGTTCGAAGCCGACATGCAGAACTGCGACCTGGCCGGGTCCAACCTTAACGGCGCGGACCTACGTTGGGCGAAGTTGAGATGGGCGGACCTCGCCGAGACGACGATGGTGGGCGCCGACCTACGCTGGGCCGACCTACGCGGCTGCAACCTAAGCGGGGCCAAGCTCGGCGGCGCGGACCTGCGATGGGCGAACGTGAGCGAAGCAGACATCGCCGGGGCCGACCTGAACGGCTGTGACTTGCGGTGGATCGACCTGCGCGAGTCGAACCTGCTCCGAGCCACGCTTGTGGGGTCGAGCCTGACAGGCGCCGACCTAAGGATGACCGACTTCCGGTGGGCGAACCTGAGCGGCGGGACGTTCGCCGAAGCGAATCTCTTCCGCGCCAACCTCACCGAGGCCGACCTTAGCCGCGCGCAACTGCCCGACGTGGACCTCAGCGGGGCAACGCTCCAGGGCGTTACCCTCAGCGGCGCGGACCTGCAAGGCACTAATCTACAGGGCGCGAACCTCATCAAGACCCACCTGGGCGGCGCGAACTTCATGAACGCGAAGCTCAACCGCGCCACGCTACAGCGGGCCGACCTGGCCGAGGCGAACTTCACGGGCGCCGACCTCACCGAAGCCAGCCTGGCGAGAGCCATCGCCATGCGCGGCAACTTCACCGAGATCCGCGGAAACAGGCTGAGTCTCGAGGGGGCGTTCCTGATCCGCGCGACGTTCACCGAGGCGCACCTGACTGGCGCGAACCTGTCCGAAGCGAACGTCAGCCGCGCCGACTTCCGATGGGCCGACCTCACCGACGCCGACCTGAGATGGGCCGAACTGACGGAGGCTGATCTCGCGCGCACGGTCACGAAGCTGACGCGGTACAACTCTTCGACCCGGTTCCCAGACGGCTACGACCCCGCAAAGTCCGGCATGATCCAGGTCGTCTAGAGATCCGCGCGCGCCCGGCGGAGCTCCGCTAGCGTCTCGAAAGTCTCCCGCGCGTACGCCGCGATCCTGTCCGCCCGTTCCGCGAACGCGCGTCTGCCAGCGTCGCCGTCCGCTCGGCTTGGGAGCCCCCAGACGCCGCTGGGCGTGACGCCCCTCGTCCCGACGTAGTCCAGATGGCTTGCCGGGGTGTCCGCTGTGATGCTGTCCACCGCGTGCGGCTTGACGAGCGAGGCGTCGAGGGCCAGCGCCGCCGACGTCTCGCCGTCGCCCGCGTGCAGCTCGCCAGTGACAGGCCGCTGCCCTCGGTACGAGAGCATGTCGCCGTCGTCGTAGACCAGCATCAGATCGGGGTACGCGCGATTCAACTCTATCGCCGCGGGCTTCACCATCCAGTTGCCGCCGTGCGTGTTGACTAGGACCACCTTGCGGAAGCCGTCGTCGTACAGACTCCGCACGACGTCCCGCACGGCACGCATGGCCGTGGGGCCTGTGAGCGATGCCGTCCCGCGGAAGGCGCTGTGCTCCCACGCGCTGACGATCGGGAGCGGCGGAAGCAGGTAAGCGTCTAAGCGTTCGGCGACGAGTCGCGACAGCTCCGTGGCGATGAGATGGTCCGTGCCCAGAGGCAGGTGCGCGCCGTGCTGCTCGATGGAACTCACCGCGAACACCGCGACTTCTGGGGCCGCGGCCTCGATCGCCGCGGAGGACGAGCGCCAGTCCACCATCATCCGTGCGCGCCCTCCCATGTCGCGAAGGCCCTGTCCACATACGCCACGGTTTCCGCCAGCATGTGGCCGAACAGGTCTGCCCCCATCTGGGGGCTCGCGAGGCTTGGCTTGCCCCACACGCCGCCTGGGCACACCGCGGCAAGGCCAGCGTAGTCGACGAACTCGCGCCCGACCGACGGCGTGTGGTCCGGCGGCGGGTCGCCCACGTTCTCCGGGTGGCAGTGCATCATCAGCGCCGTGTCGACGGCGCCTCCGTGGCGATCGTCGAGAGCGTGGTGCTGTTCGCGTCCACGGTCGTGGGCGAACTGTTTGGGTTCGACCCAAACCGTGCGCCCCCGTCGCAGACGCAGGTTGAGCTCGCGTACGGCCGGCTTCACGGTCCAGTTTGTGGAGCACATGTTGACGACGATGAACCGCTTGAAGCCGCCCGCGTGCAACGAGCCAACCGTGTCCACGACGGACTGCCACATCGTCTCGGCGTCGAGGTACACCGTGCCGCGCAGGCCGCGTTGCGTGTCGCTCGTGGCGTATGGGGCCGCTGGCAGGACGTATACCTCACCCACTTCGGACGCGTAGGAGCCGGCGAACGCGTCCGCGAGCATGTAGTCCGTGCCGACGGGCAGGTGCGGCCCCTTGCCCTCTACCGCGCCCAGGGGCATCACTACGGTGTCGAAGTCAGAAGCGGCGACCTCGGGCGACGTGTTGTGGGAGCTAACGAATCGCGAGTTCGGCAAGCGCTTCCTCCGATGTCACCACGCGCCCGTAGCATCGTGACACGAGGGCCAGCGTCATCCGCTGCACGTCGTCCCACTTCGTGGCCACCGCGTCCGACGCGACGCTCACCCGGTACTCACGGTGGAAAGCGCTCGTCACCGTGGCGAGCACGCAGACGTCGGTCATCACGCCCGTGACGAGCAGATGCGTCCGGCCCTGGCTCCGCAGCGCGTAATCGAGCCGCGTCTCGTGAAAGGCGTCATAGCCGTGCTTGTCGACGACGAGATCCCCTGCGGACGGCGCAAGCGTCTGGACGATCTCGACGCTCGGGTCGCCCTCCATACAGCAGGAAACGGGCGGCTTGTGCTCGGTGTGCAACTCGCCAACAAGGTTAGGCACGTCCGGCGACCACACCACCCGCGTGTACACCACCGGCGCCGAGAGCGCACGGAATCCAGAGGCGAGCGCGGCGATGGCTGGCGCCATCTCGCGTCCACCGGGAACCTCCATGGCGGCTCCGTCGTCCAGGAACCCTCGCTGCATGTCCACGACAACCAGCGCGGCGTTGTCCGCCGTCAGAGGGTACGTCGAGAGGACGTCCGCCACGCCGAGCCCCTAGAGTTCCAGATCAGCGACTGCCTGAGTGTCCAGCCGACGGATCAGCGCGACAAGCAGCGCGATGATGTTGTCGTAGTCGTCCCGGTGGATCATGCTCGTGTGGCTGTGGATGTGCCGCGACGGCACGCAGATCGTCACGGTAGGCACACCACTGCGATGCTGGTGGATCGCGCCGCCGTCGGTCCCGCCCATGACGAAGTCCTGCTGCAACGGGATGTCTTCTTCCTTCGCGACGTCCACGACCATGTCACGCAGCTTGAGGTGCGGAATGATGGAGTGGTCGTAGATGATGAGGGCCGGTCCTTCGCCCAGGCGCTGGTTCGCCTCGTGCTTCTCAATGCCCGGCACGTCGCCAGCGATGCCGACGTCCAGCGAGAACGCGACGTCTGGCTCAGCGATCCAGGAGCTGGTCCGCGCTCCGCGCAGCCCCACCTCTTCCATGACCGTGCCAACGCCGTGCACGACGTTGGGGTGATCGACGCCATCAAGTGCCTTCAGCGTCTCGATGACCGTCCCGACGGCCGCGCGGTTGTCGAACGCCTTGCCGAGGTACACCTTGCCGTCGCCAACCGGCACGAAGCTGCTCTGCGGCACGATGGGGTCACCGATCTGCACGCCCAACTCCTCGACAGCGTAGGCGGAGTCGGTGGTCCCCATGTCGATGTACATGTCCTTGATTTCGACCGGCTTGCTCCGCTGGTCTCCGCTCAGGAGATGCGGCGGCTTGCTGCCAATGACGCCCGTGAAGCACCCCTTGCGCGTGTAGACGTTGACGCGTTGGGCGAGCATGACCTGATTCCACCACCCGCCCAGAGGCGAGAACTTGATGTATCCGTCGTCGGTCACGTGCCGGACGATCCAGCCCACCTCGTCCATGTGGCCAGCCAGCATGATGCTGGGGCCATCCTGGTCGCCCTCCTTGCGACACGATATCGACCCGATTCCGTCCTGCTCTACTGGCCCCAGACCGTCCACGGCGCCGCGGAAGATGGTTCTGATCTCGCCTTCGTACCCCGGGAGGCCGGGGGCCTCCGTGAGGTCGCGCAGAAGTTGCGCGCGGTCGTCTAGCTGAGGGGACATAGGGTGTCTTTCTAGGGATGGCAGCCTGGCGTATCAGGCGCAGTGTTCGCAGAGGCCGAAGAGCTCTATGCGCCTCTTCTGCGCCACGAAACCATGCGTCCGGCTTACGTCGGCGAGCGCCTCCTCGAGGCTGTCGCTGGTGAACTCTATGATCCGTCCGCAGGTGAGGCAGATGAGGTGCTCGTGCTTATCCGCTCCTAGCGTGTTCTCGTAATAAGTTTGCCGCTCTCCGGTGAGGAACGACGGCCGCAGCAATCCACTCTCGATGAGGAGCGGAAGCGTGCGGTAGATGGTAGGTTTCGAGACACGGCTGCCCTGCGTGCGCATGCGTATCTGTAGATCCTCAGCCTCGAAGTGGCCCTTCGTGCCGAGCACCTCGCGCACGAGCGCAAGCCGCTCCTGCGTCACCTTGAGCTTCCTCTCACGGAGGAAGCCGATGAAGCGTTCGACCTGCGTCTCTATGCTGGCCGTGCGCTCGGGCATGACGTCTCCGGTGGGGCGCTGGGCCTGGTGGCCTACGCGCCCGCCCCGTAGCAGGCCAGCGCGGCGGACACGCCCGCGCCAGCGTCGATGGACTGTCCCTCGTCTCTGAGGCACGCCTCGAGCGCGTCCAGACACGTCAGCACGCTAGACCGCTGGCACGACTCGCCCATGAGGCCGATGCGCCACATCTTGCCCGCGAAGACGCCTAAGCCGCCGCCGATCTCGAGGTTGAATTCGTCGAGGAGACGCCGCCGAACCGCGCCGTCGTCCACGCCGTCGGGAATCCGCGTGAGAATGAGCATCGGCGCGCGATGGCCCTCCTGCGCTCCCAGCCCCAGGCCGAGCGCCAGCAAGCCAGCCGCCAACGCCGCCGAGTGCGACCGGTGCCGCTCGTGCCTCGCCTCGAGGCCTTCCTCGTCGACAAGCCGCAGGGCTTCGCGGAACGCGTACACCATGGAGATCGGCGCCGTGTGGTGGTACACCCGCTCCTCGCCCCAATACTTCGCGATCATGGACATGTCGAGGTACCACGACTGCACCTTGGTCGTCCGCCCCTGGATGACTTCGACCGCGCGCGGCCCGAACGTCACGGGCGACAGCCCGGGTGGGCAGCTCAGGCACTTCTGAGTGCCGCTGTAGCAGACGTCGATGCCGGTAGCGTCGACGTCGACCGGCGCGCCACCGAGCGACGTGACCGCGTCCACGAGGAATAGCGCGCCGTGGTCGCGTGCCAGCTTCGCGATCTCGTCGAGCGGCTGTAGCACGCCCGTCGAGGTCTCGGCGTGGACTATGGCGACCACCTTCGGTTTGGTGACGGTCTTCAGCGCAGCTTCGACCTTCTCAGCCGGGACGATCGCGCCCCAGTCCGCGTCGACACGCGTAAGGTTGGCGCCGCAGCGGCCGACGATGTCGCTCATGCGCTCGCCGAACACGCCGTTGACGCATACGACGACCTCGTCGCCCGGCTCGACGACGTTCACGAACGCCGCTTCCATCCCCGCGCTTCCCGTCGCCGACACGGGTATCGTCAGCTCGTTCTGCGTGCCAAACACCGACCGTAGAAGCGTCTTGCTCTCCTCCATGAGCGCGAGGAACTCCGGGTCCAGGTGCCCGAGCAGAGGCGTGGACATCGCGCGCAACACGCGTGGATGGGCGTCGCTAGGGCCGGGACCCATGAGCAGCCGACGCGATGGGTTGAGTTCTCCGTAGTCGTTGTCTGGCATCAGTAGCTGCTAACTCCCAGCGTTTTCGTCGTCTGGCTCGGTGGCGTCGTCGGCATTCTCCGGCCGCGGCGCCGCCAATGCTTCGCGCAGTTGGGCGACGAGCTTCTTGTCGTCTGGCTTCACCTTCGCCTTGTATCTCGCCAGCACCGTGCCGTCCCTCGCGACCAGGAACTTGGCGAAGTTCCAGTCGATCTCGCCGTGCAGTTCCTCGTCGGGCAGCTTGTGCGTCAGGTAGTCGTACAGCGGATGCTGGCCCTCGCCCTTCACGACGATCTTCGAGAATAGCGGGAACGTCACGGCGTAGTTCGTCAGCGTGCAGAATCCCTTTATCTCGGCGTTCGTGCCGGGTTCCTGCCCGCCGAACTCGTTGGCAGGGAACGCGAGGACGGCGAACCCGTCCTCCTTGTGCTGCTGGTACATCGCCTCGAGGGCCGTGTACTGTGGCGTAAGCCCGCACTTGGACGCCGTGTTCACGATGAGCAGGACGTCGCCCTCGAAGTCGCGCAGCTCCACGGGTTCGCCGTCGATGTCGTCCATCGTGAAGTCGTAGATGCTCTCCGCGGCCTCCTCGTCAGCAGCGACGGCCACGGCGAACAAGCCCGTGGCGGTGGACGTCGCGGCGTAGGCGACAGACACCGCGAGGCAAGCGGCCGCGCAGGCGGACAGGACTCTCTTCATTGTCACGGGGCGGCCTCCAGATGTTCAGTGCGGAAACACTCGCGAGTATGGCACGCCGCGTGAAAGACGGTCAAGCCACGGGTCAGCCGATGGACCGCAGGGCGCGATGCATGCCTTCCACACCCGACTCAAGTTCGTCGGCGCTGATGACAAGCGGAGGAGACACTCGGAGCACACGCTTCGCCAGGGGGCCGAGCAGGTGCACGCCCTCGTGGTAGCACGCGAGCACTGCCGCGTTCGCCACTTCGTCCGCGGTGGCGCCGTCCGTGGGCGCCATCTCGACGCCCCAGACGAGTCCCTCGCCGCGCACGTTCGCGACGTGGGCGAACTCCTCCCGCAGGGAGGACAGGCCCGCCTGCAGCCGGCGCGACATGTCCCGACAGTTCGCGACTATCGGCTGCGACTCGTACACATCGAGCGCCGCCGTCACCGCGGCGCAGCCGTGAGGGTTCCCGCTGTACGTGTCCGACGCCTCACCGTAGTCCATCGAGTCCAGGAGCTCGGCTGGCCCCACAGTAGCGGCGATGGGGGCGCCGTTGCCGAGGCCCTTGCCCAAGACGACCATGTCCGGGGCGATGCCGTACCGCTGGTACGCGTACATCTCACCCGTGCGGCCGTGACACGACTGCACCTCGTCCAGGATGAAGACGACGTCGTTCTCGGCGCACCAGTCGGACAGCAGTCGCAGGTACCACTTCGGCGGGTGGAACGAGCCCGCGGCGCCGAGGTACGGCTCGGTCACCAACGTCAGCAGGTCGTCGCCATGCTCGGCGCGCAACGCCTCGAGCTCGCGACGGTACGGGGCTGACAGTTCGTCCTCCCGCTTCTCGGCGTCCGGGAGCACGGAGACGTCCTCGACCTCCGCCGTCGGGAAGGACAGCCAACGCACGTTGGGGTTGCTGCTGGCCTCGCCCGTGATGTCGCCGGCGAGGCCCTTCTTGCCGTGGAAGCCCGCGCGGGTCGCCACGATGATGTTCTTGTCCGGTCGCGCGTGCTGCGCCGCCCAGATCGCCTTGATGATCCCGGCGGAACCGGAGTCGGCCCACATCACCTGTTCGAACTGCGGGCCGTCAAGGCTGGCGACAAGGCGTTCGGCCGCCTGCGGCTCCAGGGGCGACAGCGCGTTGTAGCAGTTGCGCGGCGCTCCCTCCACGAGCTCAGCGCGACGGGCCTCGAATTCCGGGTGATCGTGGCCGAGGTTCGCGACGAGCACGCCAGAGCTGAAGTCCAGCAGTCGCGCCCCGTCGACAGTTTCCAGGTAGCAGCCGGAAGCGCGGCGGACCACCAACTGCGTCGGCGTGTACGTCTTGTGGCCGCGCGGCACAAGCCGATGCGTCGCAGCGCGCGCCTTGTTGGCGGCCGGCTCGCCGTCCCGATGTATGGCCGCTCCAACGGCCGCCGCGTGGCTCATCGCGTGATTCCCCTAGATCGGTTGGCCGTACGGATTCTGATTGCCGAGGATTGGATCGTATATGAGGATACCGTCATCGCTCAGCAGAGCCGTGACGGGCGTCCCGCGGCCGCTGGCGAAGTACTCGAAGTTCAGGTCACGGACGACGCGGGCCGCCTGCACGATGGCAACGGACAGGCGCCCCTCCTCGGCATTGGGGTAAGTGGCCTTCAGCGAATCGAGGGGCTCCCGCCCAAACGTCCGTCGCATCGCGGCCAGCAAGCACGCCACCAGGCTGTCCTTGCCGTAGCCCGTCAACACTTCGGAGCCGTCCTCGCGCGCCACCTGGCGAGTGAAGTGCGTGTTAGACGTGCGCGTGCCGCCGCCCTCGACCGTGTAACGGAGCCCTCGGTATTGGCTGTCGGACTCCACCTTGCCTCGGGTGGCGACGATCTCGCTCTCCTGGTTTACAGGCGCCTCGAAGTCAGGCGGCGTGATCCAGTGGTTGTTGAACTGGATGTGCGCGCCGTTCTCGAAGCCCACGGTGACCTGTACGGCGTCGTACGCGTCGATGCCGTACTCGTCGACGAGTTTGCGCTTCTGGCCGACCGCGTAGACCGACCGTGGCTTAGCCGCCATGTAGTGTATGAACAGGTCCGTCCAGTGCACCCCAACGTAGCTGAACGGATCGCTCTCAGCCGCCCACTTGAACGTCTCTGTCGACACCTCGAGCGGCTCTTCAAGCACCGCGCGCCCGTAGAGAGGCGCTCCGATGTCGTCCATAAGGCTGCTGAACATGAAGAGATGGTCTGGGTCGTACCGCTTGTGCATGTCCAGGCCCACAACGAGGCCCGCTGCGTCCGCGGCGGCGATGATGGCGTCCGCCTCGGTTAGCTCCAGCGTCATCGGCTTCTCGAGGACCACGTGCACACTGGCCGCCAGGGCCGCGAGCGTTGGCGCCGCGTGGAGATGGTCGGGCGTGGCGACCGCCAGAACGTCCAGGTCGGCATGCGCGGCCAGCATATCATCCCATGGTGAGGCGCCGTGGTATTCGGCGGGGCGGCAGCCGGTCCACTCCTCGAAGGTGTCCGCCGCGCGGGTGGCGCTCCCCGGGGAGCGCGTGGCGACGGCGGTGAGCTCGAAGGCGACATCGCCGTACTCGCGCGCGAAGCCGTCCATCGCGATGCGTCCGAGGTAGGGGGCAATGCCGCATCGGACGAGGTCGGCGTACGTCCGAAGGTGCACGTCGCCACCAAACATCCCGACCCCGACGAGGCCGACTCTCAACGTGCGCGCGTGAACGTCTGAAGGCATACGGCCGGGTTCTCTCCTCCGGTTGGGGCGGCTGCCCTGTCGCCACCTGCCCCCGGGCAACGCGCCTAGCATAAGGCGCGGGGGCTAGTCTGGACAACCGTAGGCTGGCCGTCCGTAGCAGTAACACGCCTGGCTGTCTTGATGGTGGTAGGGCGCCATGCTACACTGTTCACAAGGGCTGTCCCGTCTCCTGTTCGCGGCTTGCCGCCGACGTTCCTGACATGAACCAAGAGCTCGCAGGCACGTTCCAGGAGACGCAGTTCGGTTCGGGCCCTAACACGATTTCAGCAGTTGCGGTAGTTGTGTGCGCGTCATATACGAGTAGGAGAAGAGAATGCGACTAAAGGCAGCGGCGCTAGGAGCCGCGTTTGCGGTTGTTACCTCGATGCTGGCTGGCCTCGCGGCCGCCCAGGTTGTGTCGCTTGATCCCGCCGATAGCGCCATACCAGCGGTTGGCGAGAGCGTCGAACTGACGCTCAAGGTAGATAACATAGACGGCCTGTTCGGGTGGGAGCTCGACTTCGTCTATGACAACGCCGCGCTGGCGTTCGTCTCATACGCTCACGGGGACTTCCTCGCGGGCGGGGGCGCCACGTTCGACGTGCCGACCGGCGCGCCAGCAGCCTTTGGCCCCGACGGTGATGGTCTCAACGAGAGCGTCAAGGTCGCAGCCACGCTTTTGGCGGGCGCGGGCGTTGCGGGCGCGGGCGATCTCGGTGTCATCACCTTCGAGGTGTTGGCCGCCGCCGCGACGCAGGTCAAGCTCGAGGGCCCGAAGTTCCTCGACGCTGGCGTGCAGGAGATCGCCGTGACGACCGAGGGCGCCGTCCTGACTGCCGACGCCGAACCAGTCAACGAAGCCCCTGTCGCCGTCGCTGGCGATGACCAGACGGTCACGGCCGGCGACGAAGTCGCGGTCGACGGATCTGCCTCAACCGATGACACGGGCATCGAGACATACGCCTGGGACTTCGGTGACGGGTCCACGGCCGAGGGCGCGGCGGCAACGCACGTCTTCGAGACCGCTGGCGCGTTCGCCGTTACGCTCACCGTCACGGATGCAGACGGCGAGAGCAGCACAGACGAGCTGACCGTGACCGTCGAGGGGGCAGCGCTGCCAGCTGCTATCCGCGAGCACACCGCCGCCAGCCCGGCGATACAGCTCGAAGCCGCGCTCCCGACAGCCGACACCGCCGCGAAGGCGTATGTGACGGTCTGGGAAGGCGAGATAACCATCGCCGCCGGCGCGCAGCTGGAATACCAGGTCCGCATGTCCTCTGGGAACCCGACGTTCAACGCAGGCGTTGAGCTGACCGCCGCCGACGGAACGGCGCTCAGCGGCACCGCAGCCGCCGACCAGAACGGCCTCGCCGCCGGGCCGATGGCCGACCTCGAGGCGTCCGCGCGCGACGCGTGGTACCACCGCATGATCGCCCTCACGGACCTCGAGGGTCAGACGATCACCGAGATCGCCGTGGCCGTCGACAGTGAGGCGCACCGCGCGGGTCTGTATCGCGCGTACTTCGACAACATCCAGATCACCGACGGTGAATTCATCGTCGAGGAGATCTACCTGGACGCTGCGGAGTTGCCCCTCGCGACACCCGCCGCCGTCTCTGCCATCGCCGCCGCGGGCGGCATCGACGGAGCCGACGACGTGACCGCCACGGCAGGCGTGCCGGTCGTGTCCGTCGACGCGCGCGGCAAGCTCGCCACGCAGTGGGGCGCGCTGAAGGGCCGTTAGGCTCGGATCGCAACACGAAACGCACGATGGGGACGGGGTCCGACCCGTCCCCTTCGTGTGCCCACCGGCGCGCGGGCCACCGTGTGTTGGCGACTGGTCGGCGCGGGGCCATGCGGCGGCATGGACCGACTCCCCATGCCAGGCAGACGCGGAGCAGACGGTCTGGCGATGTCTGGGCGGGCCGACGCGGCGCCGGTCTGGCGCCCGTCGCGTTGAAAGGGCGGCTAGAAGTACTGGCCGGTGCCGAAGCTCCACTTCCACCGTGGCGGATCGCCGTCTACGAGGTAGGCGATGTCGGCGCGCACGGCCGGGGCGGCGAGACGCTGCAACCCGAGACGAACGCCCGCGCCTACGGTGCGCTTCGCGGCTCTCGCGTCGAACGCATCCCACCACGCGTAGCCGCGGTCTGCAAACACGACCGCCTGCGTCAGTACGTAGGAGTTCGCCCACACGACCTGTCGCCCCTCGACGTTCAGAACGACGCGGTTCTTGCCGTCGAACGAGCGCCGCGAGTAGCCGCGCACGCCGTTCCGTCGATCCAGCAGCAGGTTGCGGTCGCGCGTCGACCTGCTGAGTGACTCGCCCTGGATACGCCAGACGAGCGCGGTGGAGTCGCCTCGCCGGATGAACGTGCGGGTCGACGCGGTGAGGATGACGTCCTGCATGCCCCTGGAGCCGTCACGACCGTTCCGCAGAACGTACGGGGCGCGGGCGTCCAGCACGAATTGGAGTAGACCGTGCGAGCCCACTTCGCGGGCGTAGAAGTACCGGGTCGTGGGACGGAGTTCGTCGTGGTCGTTCCCGACAGCGCGGGCGCCCCCACCGAGCGATAGAGTCACCGTGCTCCCAAGGGGAACGTCCTCGGTACGTCCCAGCCGGTTGATGTTGCGTACCTTGGCGAACCTCAACTGCTGCCACGTGAGCCGCACGCCCGCCAGCGCCTCGGTCTGTTGCGGGACCGACTCGGGCGACACGTTGTACCGTCGGTCGGTGTTGTGCGTGCTGAAGAAGCTCTGGTCCTGCACGATTGGCAGGCTGGGCTCCGAGTAGGACAGTTCGTAGTCGTCCGCCTGGTGCGACGCCCAGAACGTGTACTGCACCTGCCTCTCCGGCGGCCCCGACACGAGCGTCGTTGACGCGAACTGACTCTTGATACGACGCTCCCACTCGCGCAGGAGGACGCCATCGCGCTGGAATTCCGTGACCGCGCCGCGCTCGAGCGCCTGGAATTCGAAGCTCCATCGGGAGCGAAGTGAGTAGAGAGGCCGCCGCAACACAAGCGCCCAGGCGTCCACATCCGGTCGTGCCTGCTGCTGGTACGAGGCCAGCATCTGCCACCGCGATTGGAAGAGGTTGGGCTCGAAGACGCGGATGCCGGCCCGGTTCTTGAACGGCGGCTCGCCGTCCGCCTCGACCGCGCCGTCAGGCTGGTCCCTGCGGAAGCTGAAGAACCAGTCCTGGCCGCTGCCCGACAGGTTCGCGTCCTCCAGCGTTACCTGTAAGCCCACGTCGCCATTGAGCGCGTCCTTCAACGTGCGGCTGCCGCCATCCACAAGCCGCGCTTTCGGCACGAGCGACCACAGATCGCGCACCTCCACAAGGATGTCGATCTCGCCGGTGTCCTCGTTCGGCTTGGGGGTGACAGTCACATCACCGACGTACGGTCGCGCACGGAGGATCCGCTCGCTCTCGACCAAGTCCTCCTCGACGTAGAGGGCGCCCGGGACGAGGAGAAGTTGCTGCGTTATCACCTCGGGCCGTGTGTGTCGTAACCCCGTCACGGTGATGTCGCCCACCCGACCTTCGTCGATCCGCACACGGATGTAGTACCCATCCTCGAATTCGGTGATCGCAGGCTCCCGCAATGTTGCGAAGCGGTACCCCGCGTCGCGGTACATCCTGACGGTCGCGTCCAGCACCTTGCGGAGGAGCACGGGGTCGTACGGCTGGCCAGGCAACGGAGCCACAAGCCGCATGAACTCATCGCGGAAGAGCCGGAATCCAATGGGGGTGATGCTGGCGAAGGGCAGGGGAGGATCGGCCGGCTCCCACGGGTCCGGCTCCCACGGTTCCTGCGCGTGCGTCGTGGCGACCAGGACCACCAACAACAGGAGCCCCGCGAGCAGGCGCGCGCGCAACGAGGCCGAAAGCCTCATGGCCATAGCCTCTGCATCAGCGTGACGGCCTCCCGTGAAGTGTGTGCTAGCGCCTCGCGCCGTGGAACCTCACGCCGCGGGCGCGAGTTTACCCGCTGGCGTCGGACGCGAGTGGAATCCTAGCCGATACCGATCCGAGCGAGGAAGGCGTCGTGGACGGCGAGCCGCCTGCGGAGCCCCTGCGGTTTGCGTCCCGACTCCCTCCGCGCTATCCCTCCAGGTACCACCGTTCCGGTGGGGAAGCGCGTGACAAGGAGGAGACCATGGTAACCGCAGCCGTCGTGGTGGCCCTTCTCATCATCTCCGTAGCCGTTGTCGTCTGGGCGTTCAACGAGCGCTGCCCGGAGTGCGGACGGGCGCGCGGCACGCGCACGGGCGAATCGACCGAACGGCGCCGCTGGCCGGCAACGTGCGGACATCTGTGGCTCGACGACTACGCGGCGCCGGTGCATTGCGACGTGACGCTGTGCGAGGACGCCTGCGCGTGCGGGGCGTGTGGAGCCCGGTACAGTCGCTTGCGGCTGCGGTTCGACTGATCGCGGCGTCTTGACGGCCGCCGCGTCCGGGCGCCGCCGAAGGCAGTGGCCATCCGCTGCCTCGCGCTGTCCCACGTCGCCTGCCCGCGAAGAGCCGCGCGAGCCATGGGCGCGCGCGGAATCCGCGCTATAATGAACGATGCCCACCACGGAGGATCCGACTATGCGCCGAGCCGCCTACCTGCTGTGCCTGTGTGCGTTCGCGTCGTTCGCGATGCGCGCCACGTCGGGTGTGTTGCCGTCCCGCGTCGTCGACACCGAGTGGCTCGACGCGCACGCTGACGAGGTCGTCGTGATCGACATACGGGACGCCATCACTGCGTATTGGGAGTCGCACATCCCTGGCGCCGTCTACCTGAACGCCGAGGCACTACGTCTCACCGAGGGTGGAACACCCGTGATGCTGGCCCCCGCCGAGATGATCGCGGCCAAGCTGGGGGCGTTGGGGATCGCCGCGGACACGCCCGTGGTGGTCTACACGGAGACGGGCGACTACAAGGCGCCTTACCTCGTGTGGATACTGGATTACCTGGGTCACGAAGCGTCGGCCGCCCTCGAGGGTGGGTTCGGCAAATGGCAGGGGGAAGGGCGCTTCGTGACGCAGCAGTACCCTGACGTCGAGAGCCGCGAGTACGCGCTTCCCGCCGCGCGCAACGAAGACGCGCGCTGCTCGCTTGAGGACGTCGAGGCCATGGTAGCCAGCGGCGAATACGCGATGATCGACGTGAGGAGCCCCGCCCTCTTCACCGGTGAACGCGGCTTTTGGAAGCGCAACGGGCACATTCCTGGCTTCAAGGGGCACTTCTGGGGCGACGACCTGAACGCCGACGGCACATGGAAGCCCGTCGACGAGCTCCGTGAAGCCTATGCGAAGCTCGGCGTAGCCGGCGACACGCCGGTAGTCGTCATGTGCGGGCAGGGGCTCATGTCGGCGCACGCGTACTTCACGCTGAAGTACATCCTGGGCGTCCCGAACGTGACGAACTACGACGGCGGATTCCACGAGTGGTCGCACGAGGATCTGCCCGTAGCGACTGGAGCCGAGTGACTCCCGTGACCACGCCGCATGACGCGCGGAGCGTCTGGGAGCGCCGCACATGATGTCCGCCCGGTCGCTTGCGTACGATGTCCTTCGAGAGTTCTCCAAGGTGGAGGAGCCAGAGCTAAAGGATCTCCTCGACGACGCCCTGCGCGCCGCGGACCTGTCGTCGGGTGACAGGCGTCTAGCAGCCGAGCTCGTCTACGGCACCGTCCGCTGGCGCCGCCGGCTTGATCGGATCATCAAGGAGTGCCTCTCCCACCGGTTCAACGTGAAGCCAGCGGCGCGCGAGCTGTTGCGCATGGGCATCCACCAACTGCTCATCATGGACCGCGTGCCTCCCCACGCCGCCGTCTACGAGACGGTCGAGCTAGCCAAGCGCCACAAGGCAGCTCCCGGGTTCGTCAACGCGGTTCTACGCCGCATACAGCGCGACGGCGACCCCGTACGGTATCCCAACCCGCGTAAGAACCCTATCGCGCATCTGGCGCTGTTCTACTCGTTGCCCAACTGGATCGTGGGCGGGTGGGTCGAGACGTTCGGGCCGGACACCGCTGCCGAGATGTGTAAGGCCGCCAACACGCCGCCAGGCATGACGCTTCGCGTGAACTCGATGCGCGCGACGCGGGAGGAAGTCGCCGATAGGCTCGCAGAGGCGGGCGCGCAGGCCACGCCGGCGGACCACTCGCCCGAGGGGCTGCGGGTCACACGCATGCCGCCGCTGACCCAGCTAGCCGCGTTCCAAGAGGGTCTCTGCGTCGTGCAGGACGAAAGCTCCCAACTCGTCAGCCACCTCGTTGACCCGCAACCCGGGCACACGGTACTCGACCTGTGCGCCGCCCCGGGAGGCAAGACAACGCACATGGCGGAACGCATGAACGACGAGGGTGTCGTCGTCGCGTGCGACATTGCCAAGGCGGGCCTGGGACGCATCCGCGAGAACACCGAGCGTCTTGGCCTCACGTGCGTCGACACACGTCTCCACAACGGCCGGCACCAACTTACGGAGTTCCGAGGCGCCGCCGACCGCGTGCTCGTTGACGCGCCGTGCTCCGCCCTCGGCATCTTGCGTCGCCACGCGGATGCGCGGTGGGGCAAGGAGGAGAACGCCATTGATGGTCTCGCGCGCGAACAGTTGCGCCTGCTGGACGCAGCCGCTGGTCACGTCAAACCGGGCGGCGTGCTCGTCTACGGAGTGTGCACCGACACCCCGGCGGAGACATCCGGCACGCTGCTGGCGTTCCTCGACAAGCATCCGGCGTTCTCCGTGGAGCCGGCGTCAGACTTCCTGGCCACCCTCGGGGGCGACGCTTTCACGCCGGACGGCGCGTTGTCCGTGACGCCGCATCGGCATAACATGGACGGGTTCTACGCCGCGCGCCTGCGACGCAAGTCCTGAGACGGCCTCGCCGTCCGCCAGCGATGGTGAAAGAGACGGTGAGCCGATGCCCGACCAGCCGCTAACGCACGTCCGCAACATCGGCATCATGGCCCATATCGACGCGGGCAAGACGACCACGACCGAACGCGTCCTGTTTTACACCGGCAAGAAGCACAAGCTCGGGACCGTCGACGACGGCACCGCCGACATGGACTGGATGGATCAGGAGCGCGAACGCGGCATCACGATCACCTCCGCCGCGACCACCTGCTTCTGGCAAGACCACACGATCAACATCATCGATACGCCCGGGCACGTCGACTTCACGGTCGAGGTCGAACGATCTCTACGGGTGCTCGACGGAGGCGTGGTCGTCTTCTGCGCCGTCGGAGGCGTGGAGCCACAGTCCGAGACCGTGTGGAAGCAGGCGGACAGGTACGGCGTCCCGCGGATCGCGTTCATCAACAAGATGGACCGACGTGGCGCCAACTTCGGCCGGGTGCTCGAGATGATGCGCGAGGTACTCGGGGCCACTCCGGCGCCGGTGCAGGTACCCATCGGGGCGGAGGACGAATTCGTCGGGGTTATCGACCTGATAGCGAACGAGGCGAAGACCTGGCACGAGGACGACCAGGGAGTGGAGATCCACCCGGGCCCCATACCGTCGGACCTTGCCGAGCAGGCCGATGCGGCGCGGGCCGAGCTCGTAGACATCGTCGCGACCGCGTCCGAAGACGAGGAGCTCATCGAGGAATACCTCGAGACCGGGGAGCTCAGTGAGGAGCAGATCCGTGCCGGCCTCCGCGCCGCAGCTCTCGCTGGGTCGATCATACCGGTGTTCTGCGGCGCCTCGCTGCGGAATCGTGGCGTGCAGCTCCTGCTCGACGGCGTCGTCGACTACCTGCCGTCGCCTCTCGACGTGCCGCCGGTGGCGGGGCAGGATCCGAAGTCCGGCGAACCGCTCGAGCGGGCGCCGCGCGACGACGAGCCGCTCTCCGCGCTCGCGTTCAAGATCGCCGCCGACCCCAACGTCGACCGTGTCGTCTTCGTGCGGATCTACTCGGGCGTGCTGAAGTCCGGGTCGGTGCTCTGGAATCCCCGGCTGTCACAGCGGGAGCGGATCACACGCATTCTGCAGATGCACGCGAACCGCCGAGAGGTCGTGCAGGAGGCGCGGACGGGCGACATCGTCGTGCTCATCGGCCCCAGATACACCGGCACCGGCGACACGCTCTGTTCGCGAGACGAGCCCGTCGTCCTCGGGTCCATGCAGTTCCCCGACCCGGTCGTGTCCATGGCGGTGGAGCCACGGAGTGAGCGGGACAAGGACACGCTCGAGATGGCGCTGGACGTGCTGCAAGACGAGGATCCGACAGTCCAGGTGCACGAGGACGCGGAAACGGGTCAGCGCATTTTGTCCGGCATGGGCGAGCTGCATCTCGAGATCCTGATCGACCGGCTGGAGCGCGAGTTCAAGGTCGAGGCACGCTCAGGACAGCCGCAGGTTGCGTACCGAGAGACCATCACGACACCGGCGGACGCAACTGGCCAGTACTCGGTGCAGATTGAGGAGGAGTCTCTCTTCGGAGAGGTAACCGTGCGCGTTGAACCCGCTGAGGATGGACACGGCACCAGCGTTGACGACCGTATCCCAGACGGCGTCCTGTCCGGCGCGTTGCGCGAAGCGGCCCTCCGCGGGGCCAGCGCGGCAGTGAACAACGGGGTGCTGGGAGGGTTCCCACTCCAGGACGTGCGCGTGACACTGACGGGCGCCGCCACGCACGAGGCGCTGTCGAACGAGACGGCATTCGAGGCAGCCGGTTCGCAGGCGGTGCACAACGCGTTGCACAAGGCC